>NZ_JAKEUV010000004.1:0-338472 GCF_022398095.1 Vibrio sp. Isolate23 | reverse complement strand
CGCTTCAGGTTCGGGCTCTTCCGCTACATCCGCCAGTGCGTCCTCTTCGCTGTACTCAGGAAGGTCTAAGTCATCCAGCTCTAGCGACGCTTCGGCTTCCACTGGCACTTCAGGATCAGGCTCTTCCGCCACATCCGCCAGTGCGTCCTCTTCGCTGTACTCAGGAAGGTCTAAATCATCCAGCTCTAGCGACGCTTCGGCTTCSACTGGCGCTTCAGGCTCGGACTCTTCCGCCACATCCGCCAGTGCATCTTCTTCACTGTACTCAGGAAGGTCTAAATCATCCAGCTCTAGCGACGCTTCAGCTTCCACTGGCGCTTCAGGTTCGGGCTCTTCCGCTACATCCGCCAGTGCGTCCTCTTCGCTGTACTCAGGAAGGTCTAAGTCATCCAGCTCTAGCGACGCTTCGGCTTCCACTGGCACTTCAGGCTCAGGCTCTTCCGCCACATCCGCCAGTGCATCTTCTTCACTGTACTCAGGAAGGTCTAAATCATCCAGCTCTAGCGACGCTTCGGCTTCCACTGGCACTTCAGGCTCAGGCTCTTCCGCCACATCCGCCAGTGCGTCCTCTTCACTGTACTCAGGTAAGTCTAAGTCACCCAGCTCTAACGACGCTTCGGCTTCCACTGGCGCTTCAGGTTCGGGCTCTTCCGCCACATCCACCAGTGCATCTTCTTCACTGTACTCAGGAAGGTCTAAATCATCCAGCTCTAGCGGCGCTTCGGCTTCCACTGGCGCTTCAGGCTCGGGCTCTTCCGCTACATCCGCCAGTGCATCTTCTTCGCTGTACTCAGGAAGGTCTAAATCATCCAGCTCTAGCGACGCTTCGGATTCCACTGGCGCTTCAGGCTCAGGCTCTTCCGCCACATCCGCCAGTGCGTCCTCTTCACTGTACTCAGGTAGGTCTAAATCATCCAGCTCTAGTGACGCTTCGGCTTCCACTGGCGCTTCAGGTTCGGGCTCTTCCGCCACATCCGCCAGTGCGTCCTCTTCACTGTACTCAGGAAGGTCTAAATCATCCAGCTCTAGCGACGCTTCGGCTTCCACTGGCGCTTCAGGCTCGGATTCTTCCGCCACATCCGCCAGTGCGTCCTCTTCGCTGTACTCAGGAAGATCTGCATCATCACCGACTAACCAATCATCATCTTCCGGGATACCAAACTCATTTGGAATCGCTTCTGGCATTGAAGAGATAGGTTCAGATTCTGACTGTTCAGAGATCTCTGGAGTCTCTGGAGTCTCTGGAGTCTCTGGAGTCTCTGGAGTCTCTGGAGTCTTTTCAGATGGTGTATTTACTTGCTCCTGCTGAGCAAGCAAATCTTCTTCTACAATTTCATTCTCTTCAGTCGTCGTGTTTGCGTTTTCTGTCAAGTCTGAGGAAGAAGTGACTGGAACATCGTCCTGATCACTCGGTACAATATTTGGGTTTTCTACCTCATCAATTGCAGACGTTAACCAGTCATCTTCTTCATCTTGATTACCTGCAAGATCTGCTTCCTCTCGATGAGGCGGCTGCTCCTGCTTCTCTTCAACATCAGATTCTGGAGCAACATCCAACGACTCTCCGGACTGAAGATTTTCAACTTCATCGATCGCTGAGGTTAGCCAATCGTCTTCTTCTGGCTCTGGCTCTGGCTCTGGCTCTGGCTCTGGCTCTGGCTCTGGCTCTGGCTCTGGCTCTGGCTCTGGCTCTGGCTCTGGCTCTGGCTCTGGCTCCTGGCTCTGGCTCTGGCTCTGGCTCTGGCTCTGGCTCTGCAAGAGTTTTGTCGGTTTCTGGGGTTTGTTCAACACTCTCTAGTTTATTTTCTTCTGTTACTGGTTCATCAAGATCAAACTCATCCAGCAATGGGTCTCCTTCGGGAGCAACACTCAACATGTCGTCAATAAATTCTTCACTAGAAAATTTACTGTCACTTGCTAGCGCTTCTGGTTCTATCTCTTCCTCAGTAATAAGATCTTGGTTCGCCTCTACTGTTGAAGCTTCTTCAAGTGCTTCACTTTGCTTTTCAATTTCCAGCAACTCTTCGAATAAGTCAGTACCTTCATCTCCAAGCTCTTCGGAGGCCTGCTCCTCTATATCAGATTGAGGCTCAACCAACTCGTCAAGCAGATCTGTACTCTCTTCCAACGAGGGAGCATCGTCAATGTGATCATCTGACAGGAACTCATCCAGAGTTTCTGTAGAGTCATCATCCAAGTCACTGTTATCTTCAGTAATGAGCTCATCAAAAGCATTTTCATTGTCAGCACTTAAGTCGAGATCATCACTTAAAAAGTCATCTAGCGTTTCATCTGTGCCAAGTTCATCAGCCTCGTCCATCAATTCATCGAGTAGCTCTGTGCTATCTTCGCTGACCGCTGTTGTAGGCTCTTCCACCATTTCATCCAACAACGCAGTTTCATCAAGCGCTTCTGCTTCTAGCTTTTCAAGATCTGCCTGCGCTTCAACTTGGGCAAACAGATCATCAATTTCACTGTCTGAGGCAAGATTAGGCTCATTTGACTCAGCTGTATTTGCACCGCTATCGTCATCACTAAGATCGAAGCCATCACCGGCTTCATCCAATAGCGAATCGAAGTCCAATTCATCACCAGCCTCGTCAGAATCAGTCTCATTAAACAAATCATCTAACAAAGATTGATCCAACTCGTCCATTTCTAAGTCTTCAGATTCACCATCTGAGGCCAGAAGCGAGTCCAAATCCCCTTGAGAAATATCCTCATCATCGTCTGATAGATCAAACTCTCCTTCAGGTGAATCATCCTCCTCAATAACGACTTCATCTAGAGCGCGCTCCATCTCTTCTAGACCGAGTGCTTTATCTTCACTGTTAGCACTGATGCCGTTAGCACTCATATCCATATCGGCAAGTGCTTCATCTAACTCACCATCGTCACCGATACCTGCGAATGGGTCTTCTCCATCTTCTCCCTCAAGATTGAAATCGAGGTCGTTGTCTTCCAAGTCAGCAAAGATATCGTCTTCGTCTTTGCCTTCCTCAGCTAAGCTCTCATCGGAGAATAACTCTTCTTCGTCAGTAGAGTCGCCAAACAAATCATCATCAAGCAGAAGATCATCATCCACTTCTTCATTGAGAGAGTCTGGGGCAATAGGGGCAACGGGCGCGACTTGCTGTTCATTCACTTCTTGAGTGGGGGTTTCTTCTCTCTTACGGCGCCCCAGAAGCATCATGATCAGTAGACCTATGAATAGACCTGGAATAATCGCGGCGGCAGCAACTAACCACGTGTTGGACAGCAGTTCATCCAAGGGTGACGGTTTCATCTTTTGCTCTTCAGCTAAACGTAAACGCTCAGCTTCTAGGAGCTTTTCGACCTCGTTACGAATTCGAGATTCATCACCCAATTCATCTTTAAGTACATCGACTTCAGACTGAACATCAGCCAGCATCAAGCGCAATTTATGGTTCTTTTCTTCAAGAGCCATTAGCTCGCTTTCTGAGCTTTCGAGTTGACGTTCAAGTGTCGATACCTGAGCTTTTTGTTCTTGCTTAGCAATTTTCGCGAGATCAGAAGTGGCCTCAACTGCTGGCTTAGTATCATCCGCTACCGGCTTCTCCGTATCAGTCGTCGCGGGCGTTTCATTAACAGGCGGCTTAGGTTGTGGCGTGGCAGGGATATTTGTTAACCGAGCCTGATGCGCGGCCATTACATTAACCGCTTCTTGGGTTGATACACTTTGTACTTGAGCTAGTGATGGAATACGCAACGTACTCCCAGGAATGAGCTCATGGATATTTTGATTGTCAAATGCTTGAGGGTTGAGCTGGTATACAGCAAGTAATGTTTGCTGAACACTCACATTGGTTGACGGGCGTAAACGGCTTGCAATAGCCCAAAGTGTTTCCTGAGAAGTGGTTGGCCCATAAAAGCGAGAGGGTTCGTTATTGTTACGCAGATCTTGGGGAACAAAATCAGAATACCGCGGCGATGATTGAATTTCGCCATCGGGTCCCTTAAGGCGAATACTTTCTGCACTAACAATCGATGTTTGAGTCACGGCTACTAATGCAACTGGCAGCAGCAGACGCTTAAAAATTCGAAGCATAGAAGGCTCAGCTATGTACTCAATAAGTTTTAATGTAATGATCTGTTAAATATATCGGATAAACACGCTAAAACTATAGGCGTATAGCTAAAAAATGTGTGGCTGCCGCCATATTCGCACTAATCTCACACTAAATTTCGCAATCTGATTAAAAAAGCCTCACACGATGGTGAGGCTTTGCTATAGGTGATAATAATACACTCAGTAGTAGTCGCGAATCAGAACTTCTGCAATCTGAACCGCATTGGTTGCTGCGCCTTTGCGAACGTTATCTGCTACAACCCACAAGTTGATACCACTATGGTGGCTGATATCGTTGCGAATACGACCAACCATCACATGGTCTTTACCACCTGCATCACGAACCTGCGTCGGGAAATCTTCACCATGGAACACTTCAACACCTTCGGTCTGTTCTAACAAATTAGCCACTTCCTGAGCATCAATGGGTGCACGAGTTTCGATATGAAGTGCTTCCGCATGACCATAGAATACAGGCACTCTCACACAAGTCGGGTTGACCATGATTGACGAGTCATTAAAGATTTTTTGTGTTTCCCACACCATTTTCATCTCTTCTTTGGTGTAGCCATTCTCCATAAACTGGTCAATTTGCGGCAGACAGTTAAATGCAATCTGCTGTGAGAACTGCTCATTTTCAGCTGGCATACCATTAAGCAGCTTTGCAGTTTGACCCGCCAACTCATCGATACCAGATTTACCAGCACCAGAAACGGATTGGTAAGTCGAAACATTAATACGATCGATGCCCACGGCATCATGAATCGGCTTAAGTGCTACCAACATTTGAATCGTCGAGCAGTTCGGGTTAGCGATGATATTGCGGTTACGAAACTCGGCAATCGCTTCAGGGTTAACCTCAGGCACAACCAAAGGAATGTCATACTCATAACGGAAGTTAGAGGTATTATCGATGACAATCACCCCTTCATCGGCGGCGATTGGTGCCCACTTAGCCGATAGTTCTCCCCCAGCGGAAAACAGGCCAATGTGTACCTGAGACCAATCAAAGTTCTCTACGTTTTCGACTTTGATGCTTTTGCCGTTAAAACGGTAAGTCTTGCCTTCACTGCGTTCACTCGCTAGTAGAAAAAGGTCACCAACAGGAAACTTACGCTCCTGAAGTACTTCGAGAATTGTTTCACCGACTGCGCCGGTCGCACCTAAAATGGCAATGTTATATTGCTGGCTCATTGACTTACCTCAATTTGAAAACCTAATTTCGCTAGTGGTTGCAGGTTAGCCTCTGCACTTCCTCTCAGCGTGACTGCACTGTATTCACGGCGATCCCAGTAGTGTTTACGCATCAAATCAAACGCACCAGGTTGACTGATTTCACGACGGAACAATGCATCGTCTTTACGCACATCATAGACAAGTTGCGTCAAGTTGTGCAACGTAGCTTCATCCCAAGCTCTGTCCAACACTAACTCCGGCACTGGTGCTGTAGGCAGAAGTTCACTGGCATGTGCACGTAAATCGTTATTCAGAAACTCGCAGAAACTATTAAAAATCATCGTGGTTCCACGAGCTTTCCCCTCTAAACCATAACCGGCGACATGAGGGGTTGCGAATGCTAGCAGAGGCAGAAGCTCCATATCAACCTCTGGCTCGAATTCGAACACATCCAATGCAGCAATAAAGCCATCTTGTTTTCTCAGGCGAGCTTTCAACGCAGTATTATCAACAACTGGGCCGCGTGCGGCATTAATCAAAATTTGGTCGCCACGTAACCTATTCAACACAGTTTCATTGATTAGATGATGAGTCGGAAAATCACCGTCACGGGTGATTGGAGTATGAATCGTAATGATATCCGCTTGCTCAAGCAATGCATCTAACGGGGTGAAATTACGCTCATCTCCCGCCGCTTGCTTAGGTGGATCATTGATGAGCACCTTAATACCAATGCCTTCCAAGCACTGCTGAAGGTAGCTCCCCACCTGACCTGCGCCAATGATTCCAACGGTTTTATCAAATACTGAAAAACCTTGTTGCTGCGCAAGTACCATCATGACGCTAAACGCGTACTCTGCTACACCGACTTTGTTGCATCCGGGTGCCGCAGTGAAAAAGATGCCTTTCTCTTTGAGTAACGCTTGATCAACATGATCCATACCTGCCGTGGCCGTTCCAACAAACTTAAGCTTGTTCGCTTTGGCGATAAGATCAGTATTCACTTTTGTCACTGAACGAATCATCAGCGCATCTACATCAATTAAGTCTTCGGCGGTCAACGTGCGCCCAGATTTTAAAACAACCTCGCCCAGCTGGCTAAAAAGCTGCTCAGCATAAGGCATATTTTCATCAAGTAGGATTTTCATGGCTTAAGAGATCTGATTTGGGAATAGCAGAGATTGTGCAGAAAAGCGCAGTCGCTGTCGAGCACTAGCGATAGAAAGAAAAATGCCCGGCATTAGCCGGGCAAAGTTCCAGAACAAAAGGATCCCGACCCGCTCTCCATGGGTCAGAGTCTGCGTCTGTTCGACTACCCTTTTTTCAAAAGGTAGCCAAGCTCTGGAAATTGGTATGCTGGGGAAACCCCAGCGCTTTCGTTAGCCTTGGTATTTCTTGATAACCAATGTTGCGTTTGTACCACCAAAACCAAAGCTGTTTGACATGACTGTCGTCAGTTTCGCATCGCGCGTTTCTGTTACGATATCTAAACCCTGAGCCGCTTCGTCAAGGTTTTCAACATTCACACTCGGCGCGATAAAGTCGTTGTTTAGCATCAGTGTTGAGTAAATCGCTTCATGTACGCCAGCCGCACCAAGAGCATGACCTGTCATCGCTTTTGTCGCAGAAATTGCTGGACTGTTGTCACCAAACAATTCTTGAATAGCACCTAACTCTTTTACGTCACCCACTGGTGTTGATGTTCCGTGTGTGTTCACGTAGTCGATTGTATCTACGTCTTGCATCGCCATCTTCATACAGCGCACCGCGCCTTCACCTGATGGCGCAACCATGTCGTAGCCATCAGACGTCGCGCCATAGCCAACGATCTCGCCGTAGATTTTCGCGCCACGAGCCAGAGCGTGTTCAAGCTCTTCGATAACCAGCATGCCGCCACCACCAGAAATAACAAAACCATCACGATCAGCATCGTAAGTACGAGAAGCTTTATCTGGCGTTTCGTTGTACTTAGTAGAGAGTGCACCCATAGCGTCAAACATCATAGTTTGAGACCAATCCAGCTCTTCACCACCACCAGCGAACACGATGTCTTGCTTGCCAAGCTGGATAAGCTCCATTGCGTGGCCAACACAATGTGCAGAAGTTGCACATGCTGAACTCATTGAGTAGTTAACGCCACGAATTTTAAATGGCGTCGCAAGACATGCAGAAACCGTAGAAGACATTGTACGAGGAACCATATAAGGGCCTACACGTTTCACGCCTTTCGCACGCATAGTATCTACCGCTAATGCTTGGTTCAGTGCAGAAGCACCACCAGAACCCGCTACGATACCTGTTCGGTCATTAGAAACCTGTTCTTCAGTCAGGCCAGCATCTTCGATTGCCTGCTGCATTGATAGGTATGCATACGCAGCCGCATCACCCATAAAGCGCATCTGTTTACGGTCAATATGCTCTGATGGATTGATTTTAAGATCACCCCAAACCTGTGAACGTAGACCTTGTTCTTTAAACTGCTCAGAGGCAGTAATGCCAGATTTACCTGCTTTAAGAGACACTAAAACTTCTTCGACGTTGTTACCGATACTTGAAACAATACCCATACCGGTGATTACGACTCGTTTCATTATGACATTCCTATAATTCAAAAATCTGCTAGATGATAACTAAGTTACCCGTGAAAAGTGGTCAGCTTTCCCAGAAAACCGTACAATCGCCACAACTTTATCGTCTTCATCACAATAATTCAGACATTATGACCTCAATTACCAATGCTCAGCTGGGCTGGAACGATGTTGGAACACCTGTATCAGACCAGTTCGACGATGTTTACTTTTCTAACGTAAACGGACTTGAAGAAACCCGCTACGTCTTCCTCCATCAAAATCATCTGCCACAAAGATGGCAGGATTATGACCAGCGTCGCTTCGTCATTGGAGAAACCGGCTTTGGCACAGGTCTGAACTTCCTTGCTGTTTGGCAATGGTTTGAAGAATTTAGGCGTCAAAACCCAGATGCGCCACTCAAAGAACTGCATTTTGTGAGTTTTGAAAAGTATCCACTAAGTAAAGATGACCTGATTAAAGCGCACCAAGCATGGCCAGAACTTGCTGAATACGCAAGCAAATTACAACAACACTATCCAATAGCCGTTCCTGAATGTCATAGAATTATTCTGGAAAATGGGGCTATTACTCTCGATTTGTGGTTTGGCGACATTAAAGACTGCATGCCAAAGGTTCCCGTTGATGAGCTAGGCCTTATCGATGCTTGGTTTTTGGATGGCTTCGCTCCTAACAAAAATCCCGAGATGTGGAACCAAGAGCTGTTCAATGGCATGGCGAGACTTGCCAAACAGGACTGTACCTGTGCGACGTTTACGGCAGCCGGTTTCGTTCGCCGCGGCCTAATTGAAGCCGGTTTCGATATGAAGAAAGTCAAAGGCTTCGGCACCAAACGGGACATGATCGCAGGTCATATGGCCAATCGCCAAACACACACAAACCATAAACCTTGGTTTGCCCGTAAAAATGCAGAACAAGCTCAGTCCATCGCGATTATTGGCGGTGGCATTGCCAGTGCAACATTAGCAAAAACACTCATTCGCCGTGGGAAACAGGTCACACTATACTGTCAAGACTCAGAAGCCGCACAAGGTGCATCTGGTAATCGTCAAGGTGCTGTTTACCCTCTACTTAATGGCTCCCATACAGGCGTGTCTCGCGTATTTGCTCCAGCTTTCCTTTTTGCCAGACAATTTGTCGAGCAAGCAGCAGAGCAGATCAAATTCGACCATGACTGGTGCGGCGTGACTCAACTCATGTGGGATAAGAAATCACAAGCCAAACTTAAGCGTATGTTGGGCGGCCACTTTGATAAAGCATTGATCCACCACCTTGATGCTGAGCAAACAAGCCAAACCATAGGTCTCCCTATCGATATGGAGAGCGTCCATTATCCACTTGGTGGATGGTTATGCCCCGCTCAGCTGACCCAAGGACTCATCGACCACTTATCAGAAAGCCCGCTTTTCAGAGTATGTTTCGATACTAAGATTGATGATATGCGCTGGAATGAAGAGCAGAAAAGCTGGACGTTAAATAGTGGCCAAGCTCAATTCAGCCATGACACCGTTGTGGTCGCGAATGGTCATCAGTTTGCCGATTTGCCACCGACCCAAGACATCCCTTTGGGACAGGTTAAAGGTCAAGTCAGCCACATTCCAACCACGAGTAAACTGAGCCAGCTTAAAACCGTCCTTTGTTACGATGGCTATATGACCCCCGTAAACCCTAACAATAGGCATCACTGTATCGGAGCCAGTTACGATAGAGATAATTTGGACCAAGAGTTTGATCCGCACGCACAACAGAGCAATGGTGACAAACTGCGTCAGTGCGTGCCAAATCAAAATTGGCCTCTTGAAGTCGACACCTCGGGTAATCAATCGCGTCAGGGGATTCGCTGTGTGAGTCGCGATCATCTGCCATTTGTTGGCAACGTGGGCGATCTCGAAACAACGAAACGGGTTTACCGTAACCTGCAAACCACCCAATTAGAAGACGCAGAAAAAGCACCGCACTTCCCTAACCTATTTTGTATGCTTGGGTTAGGCTCTCGTGGTTTAAGTTCAGCACCACTCTTGGCTGAGATTTTAGCGTCACAAATATGTGGTGACCCTTTACCGCTACCAGTGGATGTGCTGGAGGAACTCCATCCAAGCCGCATGTGGGTGAGAAAATTGAGAAAAGGCAAAGCCATCACGGTATTATAAAATGCATAAGGGCTTGCTCGAAAAACTCGATCAAGCCCTTAAGTAGTATGCTATCTGTGAGGTTAAGCTTGGTTGACTAACTCTAACCATAGATCGTTAACAATAGTGCGATCGGCAGGACTCAGCTCTGCACGTGCCTCATCCAAACTACTCTGAATACGTACTTTCAGCTCTTCTATATCATTGACGCCTTCTTCTTCACACGAAGCAGCAGATAGAGAAATATGTCCACGTAAGTAACCACCAGCAAATAACTCATCATCAGATGCGGTTTCAATACGCGCATCAATCATTTCTAGCAGCTTCTCTTCAAATTCAATAATCATAATGCTCTATTGCCTGGGTCAGTTTGATTCTCAAAAAGAGTGCAGAGCTTCTCACATTGAGAAAATTAACGCAAACCCTAGTTATATCAAGGCCTGACAGCATGGCACGCGCTGTGCACTTCCTCAACTATTCACAACGTTCAGCGAGGAAGAACCCATGAAAACACAACACAAGGCTTTGAAAAAGTCAGTCGTGGCGGGTGTTTTATTTCAAGCATCACTCGCCTTTGCCGAGACACCATTCACTTCGTGTCCAACTCAAGCATTTTTAATTCAGAATCCCTCAGGTACGCCCGTCGTCTATGGCGTCAGCATCGACGTAGGTAGCTATGTCACACTGGATTCCAATTTAGATACCGCGAAGCTAAATGGTGTCGGCTACAGCAAGCATGATGACTTCATCTACGGTTGGGATTACGGCACCGCATCGCTCTCCCGTATTGATTCCACCTTTACAAAAACCTTGCTTAATATCAGCAAACCATCTGGCGCACCCGCGTCTATCTACGTTGGTGATGTCTCTCTTGATGAAAATGCCTGGTATGGCTACAGACCCAACTACGGACTCTACCGCATTGACCTTGATACACTGGTGATGGAACTTTCATCTCCTCCTAGCCAATTCGGCAATCCTGCAATATACGATTTGGCTTTTCACCCTGATAACAGCCTGGCTTATTCCATCGACTCCAACGGTTACCTGTGGGAGATAGATGTCTACGCGGGCACAGCGAACCGACTAAACCAACTGCTAGATAAAAATGCTCTCGGGTATCGCTTGACCTTTGGTGCAGTCTACTTTGATGTCGATGGCAACTTTTACACCAGCAACAACAGTAATGGGTATGTCTTCAAAGTAACCATTAACGGAACCAGCTCGAGCGCAGAATTTTTTGCTTATGGCCCTTCAAGCAACTCCAATGATGGTGCTCGCTGTGCTCTGGCACCTGTCGAACCCAGTGAATACACCGATTTCGGAGACGCCCCAGATAGTTATAAAACCACATTTGCATCCTCTGGTGCCCGTCATGGCTTATCGGAACTCAAGCTAGGTTCTGTCATTGATGGAGAGACCGACGGTAGCCCGTATCCGCTCAGTGATGATACTTCAGATGGTTCGGACGATGATGACGGTATCCAGTTCCCCGTTCCAATTCAGGTGGGACAAACCAGCAAAATCATCGCAACGGCTGCAGGCACATCTGACAGTTCAGTGCTCAATGCTTGGATTGATTTCGACCGAGATGGTGAGTTTGAGTCTAACGAAATCATCATCAGCGACCAATCGATGAACGATAGCAATGGCGACATCTTCTTCACTGTTCCAACTTGGGCAGTGACCGGGGAGACTTGGGCTCGATTCAGAATTTCCAACACACCAGGCATAGGTCCAAGCGGCGGCGTTCCTGCTGGTGAAGTAGAAGACTATTTGGTCGACATTACAGAAAGCGGTGTCGTGACCGAACTATACCCCAGCGGCGGTGGCTACACATCTTTCGCCTATGAAGATCAGTATCCGAAAAGCGGCGACTATGACATGAACGATGTATTGATGAACGTTAAATACACTGAGTATCAGCTCAACGACCAAGTCATTCGTATGAAGATCGAGGGTAAAGTTGCCGCACTTGGCGGTGACTACCATTCAGGCTTTGCTATTCGATTACCAGGTGTGGTGAAAGAGGACATCAAATCTGACTCTGTTCAACTTTACGTGAATAACGAGCTGCAAACCGCAACTGTACTTGAAACCGACACCATTGACGCAGTCTTCATTATCCACGAAGACTTGTGGGAAATGACAGAACCGGGTGAAGCCGAAGCGTGCACTCTATTTCGCACTCAAGAAAATTGCGGTACCGCTTATCGCCCTAGCTGGAGGCTGACCTTTTCGTTAGAAAATGCAGTCGATACCTCAACCATGCCACCATTCCCGTACGACCCCTTTATCTTTGCAGCTCCCGGCCACTATTACGGGGATATTGGTTATCAGCTAACAGGTGGATTCCCAGGAAGAGGCTTAGAGATTCATCTTAAAAACCAGTCCCCTACCAGTAAGTTTGACTTACGTTACAAGTCTTATGGTGTCGATGCGTCAAGTGGTAATACTCACTATCACGATGACAAAGGTCTACCTTGGGGTATAGAGATCCCTACTACTTGGCAACATCCCTATGAACAAGTCAATATTTTAGAGGCCTACACCAAATTTGATGATTATGCCCAAGACGCCACTGGCCAGACTGAACCTAACTGGTACGAGACTTCTGTAGACGGCAAAATTTATATCGACTAAAGGAGAAACAATTATGTGGAATATCAAACTGACGCACTTATTTGCAATGGTAATACTTGTTTCTCTCTCCGGCTGTGGTGGCGGCGGAGGTGGTGAAGGAGGCTCTTCAGGTTCATCTACGAGCTCTTCAGCCGCTGCAGCATCAACCGATGAAGATTCCAACACTTTGGCCGATGTGCGTATCGATTATGACAATAATCTTGCTTCGGTGTATCAGGTCGACATAGATGTCAGCCTACCTCACCTTTCAGCCTCTCAGGTTTACATCTCTGTCTGCGATAACACTGGGGGGAGTATCGACGTGGTTGACTACGACAAATGCCTCTTAAAAGCTGCATTACAAGCCGGAACAGGCAGTTACCAGCTACGGGTACCGAATCATTGCGAATCGCTAATCGCGATAGTTTCTGTCATGGAACCCGACACTGCGCCATTGGTGTATACACTCAATCACAACAATCAAGCCGAAACGACTTGGCTGATTCAGTGAATATAAAGCCAGCCGCATATTGCGGCTGGCTTTATTCTACTTTAAACATAGAATAATCAAGCTCAGGTTGCTGGTAAAAAGACCGCAATGCCTCTGACAACATGCAAACGCGCAGTGGCAAACCTTGCTCAAATATCCTACCAACTTCCTTATGGACCTTATGCATAAAGGCTAATCGATCGGGTTCAAACTCACCATTTAAATTGTCACAACTCACCGTAAACGGGAAGCCTGCGCTAAGAGAGAGAATCCATTCATACGCTTGAGGTCGAATTTCTACTTTCTCAAACTCAGCCTGAACCGCTTCCGTTCGACCGTCTGGTTCGTACCAATAACCAAAGTCTTCTAATAGACGGCGCTTTGGCCCTGCGACACACCAATGCGCAACCTCATGCAGCGCCGACGCGTAAAAACCACGAGCAAAAATAATCCGGTGGTTAGGCTGATTATCGCCTGCTGGAAGGTAAATAGGCTCATCCCCTCCTAGCTCCAAACGTGTATTGTACTCGTCAAGAAAAGTGGCGTTAAAAATGTCGATCAAGTCCTGATAGTGGTGGCTCATGAGATAAAGTCGTGGTTTAAATAACAGCGCTCGGCATTCTCGCATTTTTGATCCCAATTGCAAATCCCTACACCAACTACTGACATTAGAAATAATTATGCGAAAGCCCCCTTCACATTCATAAAATCTCATTCGTCACAGATCACATTTCCCACTAAACTGCCTTTTATTGGTTACAGAATGGCAAATTTCCAATCCGCTAGTCACGTAGGGCAAAACAATGTTATTGAGCATTTTATATATCATTGGCATCACGGCTGAAGCCATGACCGGCGCACTCAGTGCAGGTCGAAGAAAAATGGATTGGTTTGGGGTTATGCTCGTTGCGAGTGCAACAGCGATTGGCGGTGGAACAGTGCGCGATATCCTACTCGGACACTACCCGCTCGGCTGGGTAGAGAATCCACAATTTCTCGCGATCACCTGTATTGCGGGCGTGCTAACCACGGGATTAGCCAAATGGATCATCAAGTTTAAAGGGTTGTTCATTCGCCTCGATGCGCTGGGTCTGATTGTGTTTAGCATAATCGGTACTAAAGTGGCGTTAGCAATGGGCCATCATGCAATGATCTGTATGGTAGCGGCACTGGTAACAGGCGTTTTTGGTGGGCTATTACGTGACTTAATCTGTCGTCAAACACCGCTTGTATTGCACGAAGAGTTATACGCGTCTGTCGCCCTGATTGCTTCAGGCCTTTACCTAGCGTTACTGGAGTTTGGTATTAATGATGTCACCGCGACCATCTTAACTCTAGTCGTTGGCTACATACTGCGCATGGCTGCGGTTCGCTTTAAATGGCGTCTGCCTTCTTTCCACCTTGAGACTGAAGGTTCTCTGCACTAATTCACAACGCCCCGTTCTCGGGGCGTTTTATTCTCTAGCTTGTCGCCTAGCTATGAATAATATTCGTTCGAATATTTACCGCTAAGAATCATTTGTGAGCCAGCATGGATTTACCACCAAAACCTGCCGTCGAAGCGCGATTGTGTGATGAAAGTACATTCAAGTAATCTGCAAATCTCTTCATTGGTTTAATAACGCCTCTTCAGGACGACGCACTTGCTCACCAATCGCTAACATATTGATGCAACTTTCAATTATGAGTGCGTAACGGGTTAATTATCCGTTAATTTGTCCTGTGACCTTTTGCACAAACACAGCAGACGACTTATTTTACTCTGGTCGCCCGCAAGGAAGAGTCCGACTTCACTATCGTTAAACTCTCTCCATTCTTTTCCTTGCCGTCACTTAAAATAAGCTGAAAGGTCTGAAGATGAGAAACAAACAACGTATTACCCTATCGGCAATAACGCTAGCCGTCATCTTGGCTGGCTGTAGTTCCACGCCAAAAACAAATGATGCTTCCACCCAGCTGACGGCACTACTCGACAGCTACCAACATGAATCACAATCTCTGGATAGCACTCACTTTGGTATCGTCAATGATCAGATGGCTGCCGCACGTCAGTCTTTGGATCGTATCTATCTCGACAAGCTTCTTGAAATAGAAAGAAGCGCTTTAACCGATGAAGAAAAGGTCTATTACGACACGTTCCGCTTTGACCGCACCATTGCGATTCGCGGCGCAAGCTTCGCTAACGCTCGTTTTGGCAACTTCGATGTCCCAGTCACGCATTTTTACAACTACATCCAGTGGAATGCCGAAGAAGCGGGTGCTGCTATTGATATCGATTCCGACAGTGAACAAACGTACCAAGATCAACTAACCATACTCAAAGAGTACACTTCTTGGGTCAAGGGCTTACACAGCCAATATCTGCTAGCTACACAGCAAGGTATTCAACTACCCGCCATTCTTGCTGAGCGCCTATATCAAAACAGCGTGGACACGATTAGCTACAATAATTTTGCCATGCTCAAAGTAGGATTGAACGACTTAAAAACTCAGTCAGAGTATACGCCAACTTTTATCAATCAATACACGCAGGAAGTAGAGAAAGCACAGCGGGCAACCCAAGAGCTGTTAGCGTATCTGCACAATCAGTACGTTAAGAGCGCTCGCGGTGAAGGACAGCTCACTGACAAGAATATTGGCTGGGGTGATTTACCCAATGGGCAGAGCTGGTATCAGTGGCACCTAGACCGAAACAGTACTACCGGAAAGTCAGCCGCCGAGTTACATAATATGGGTGAACAACTGGTCGCAGAAGCTAAAGCGGAGATGATTCGCGTGGCAAAAGTAGTGGTTGCCAAGCGCGGTTCCATCGTGGAAGCTGCATATCGTGATCCAGCAACAGGGGACGTTTCAACTCGGACGTTTGAACTCGCGACGGACTCAGGTCAGATCAATCTCGGAGAGTTTTTTAAATACCTCAACAGCGAGCAGTTCTTTTATGGTCGAGATGGTCAGCAAACAACAACCAAGCAATATGCAGCGGTCTGCAGCAGCGCGTCCTCTCCTTCTGCCTGCGAAAACGCGCTGACGGACTACTATGTGTTTAAAAACAATGCCAACGATGTCGTTGCCAGCTATTTTAAACCTATCAAAACCGACTACACCATAGAGCCAACCCCTGCTGAAAGCGAGATGTATGATGGTGTGGCCTCCTACGATGACAATGTGTTTACTCTCAACACCAACCCAGATTACAGCCTGCAAAAATGGAATGTCTCAACCTTGTTACTGCACGAAGCCGCACCGGGTCATCATTTCCAAAACGCGTACGCGCAGGAATACCCACCTGCAAATCTGCCCGATTATATGCAGGATATCTGGTACACCGCTTATGGCGAAGGTTGGGCGCTCTATACCGAGTGGCTTGGTATCGAAATGGGCATTTATGGCGAGCTAAATGCGCAAAACCAACCGACCTTTGTTAACGGCAAAGGCATGTGTACTCCCAACACTGACTATAGCCAGTTCCAAGGCGGTATCTATACGGATGAGCAGGAATGTAATGCCCTGCAGTACTTTGGCAGTCTAAACGAAGCACAGCTGAGGAATATGCGATTGGCAGTCGATACCGGCATTCACGCTAACGGCTGGAGTATTCAGCAAGCACGCGATTATATACACGCCAATTCCGCGCTCGGCGAAGGTGACATAGAGTCAGAAAGCTTCCGCTACGCCGCCTATGTCGGTCAGGCGGTTTCTTATAAGTCCGGTTATCTGGTTATCCGAGAATTGCTTGAAAAGGCTCAACAAGAGCTAGGAGCACAGTTTGAATACGCTGAATTCCACGACCAACTGCTACGCTACGGGCAGCAACCGATGGAAGTGATGAAAAGCAACATCAACAACTGGATTTCAACGAAACAACAAGCCTAAATAAAAACGGCTTCCTAGTGGAAGCCGTTTCTATTCACTAAATCTTCGGCGTTTCTGTCGTCACACCTTGATTCTGACCTCGGTGGCGAAGTAAGTGATCCATCACGACAATTGCCAGCATGGCTTCTGCAATAGGCACTGCGCGAATACCAACACATGGGTCATGACGACCTTTGGTGATCAGCTGAGTAGGTTCGCCTTCTCTGGTGATGGTTTCACCCGGAACGGTGATACTAGACGTCGGCTTCAGTGCAATGTTCGCAACAATATCCTGCCCCGTCGAGATACCACCTAAAATGCCACCAGCATGGTTACTACCGAAACCGTCTGGAGACAAAGTATCACGGTGCTCGCTGCCCTTTTGGCTAACCACATCAAATCCATCGCCAATTTCAACACCTTTCACCGCGTTGATGCTCATCAGCGCGTGGGCAATATCAGCATCCAAGCGGTCAAATACAGGTTCACCTAAACCAACTGGAACATTGGTTGCGACAACCTGTAGCTTGGCACCAATCGAGTCGCCTTGCTTTTTAAGATCGCGAATCAGCTGATCTAAGGCATCGACTTTGTCGACATCTGGGCAGAAAAACGCGTTATTTTCAATCTCATCCCAATCCACTTTCTCAATCGATACATCACCCATTTGAGACAGGTAGGCACGGATTTCGATACCAAACTCTTGCTTCAGGTATTTCTTAGCGATAGCACCCGCAGCCACACGCATAGCGGTTTCACGTGCTGAGGAACGACCTCCGCCTCGGTAATCACGTACACCGTATTTCTGGTGGTAGGTATAGTCAGCGTGACCTGGACGGAACTTATCTTTGATTTCCGAATAATCTTTTGAGCGTTGGTCCGTGTTTTCAATCAACAAACCAATCGAAGTACCCGTGGTTTTACCTTCGAATACGCCAGACAGAATCTTCACTTCATCTGGTTCGCGACGTTGAGTGGTATAACGAGAAGTCCCCGGACGGCGACGATCGAGATCCGTCTGAATATCCGCTTCAGTTACTTCTAGCCCTGGAGGGCACCCGTCGACGATACATCCTAGTGCGATACCGTGACTTTCTCCGAATGTCGTCACTCGGAAATGCTGTCCGATACTGTTTCCTGCCATTACTTCCTCAAATTTCTTCAGCTCTGTAAACAAAGCTGTACATTACAATTATTGGTAAATTCATAGTGGCGTTATTGCGATTTGATGTAAAGCCCTAAAGCCGAACTATTTTGCTTTCTTTGCCAATAAAAAACGCCGGACATGACTGTCCGGCGTTTTATCACATCAAGCGAACTGAATAATACTCAGTCTTTATAGATTGAGAACTCTTCTGCATGTTGTAGCATCTGTTCACGCGTTAACATGAAGACACCATGGCCGCCATTTTCGAACTCAAGCCAAGTGAACGGGATATGCGGATATTGCTCCATCATATGAACCATAGAGTTACCCACCTCACAGATAAGAATACCGTTATCCGTTAGATAATCAGGAGCATTAGCCAGAATACGACGCACCAGTTTTAGACCATCCGTACCCGCAGCGAGGCCAAGTTCAGGTTCATGGGTAAACTCGTCAGGCAGACTGTTCATGTCTTCTTGATCCACATACGGTGGGTTAGACACAATCAGGTTGTACTTCTCTTTTGGCAGATCACGGAACAGATCCGAGCGAATCGGGAATACCTGCTGTTCCATACCATGGTCTTGAATATTCTGCTCTGCCACTTGAAGTGCATCGGTAGAAATATCAATTGCATCAACTTCTGCATCTGGGAAAGCATGTGCACAGGCGATCGCGATACAGCCACTCCCGGTACACAAGTCCATGATGCGTGTTGGCTCTTCGACTAACCAAGGTTGGAACTCAGCCTGAATCAGCTCACCAATTGGAGAACGAGGCACCAGAACACGTTCATCGACAAAAAACTCTAAGCCACAGAACCAAGCACGGTTGGTCAGGTATGCGGTTGGAGTACGCTCATTGATTCGTTTCACAACACGTTCGACAATGCGCAGACGCTCACTGCTAGTCAAACGAGAATTTAATACATGTGGAGGCACATCAATGGGTAAGTACAATGTTGGCAGGATAAGCTGAACAGCTTCATCCCATGCGTTATCCGTACCGTGGCCATAGAACAGGTTTGCGGCATTGAAACGGCTCACAGTCCAACGAATCATATCCTGAAGCGTGTGTAACTCTGACACGGCTTCTTCTACAAAAATCTTATCCAAAATTGCCTCCGAAAAGCGCTACAATACTGCCAATAGCATTTTATTTATGTATCTATGACCCAATGAGCAAAAAAGACACCGAAATTGATGATGATTTCGCCCTTTTTAGGGATGCAGTACAAGGCGTAAAAAAGTTGCGACAGGATACCATAGTCCAGCAACCAAAAAAAAACACTAAGCAAAAAGAAATCAAGCGTAGCGCGCGTGAAGCCAGCGATACAGAGTTCTATTTTTCTGACGAGTTTGTTCCTCTTCTCAATGAGGATGGTCCTACTCGTTACGCGCGTGATGACGTCTCTCACTACGAGGTGAAACGCCTTCGCCGTGGGGTATACGTCCCAGATGTGTTTTTAGATATGCACGGCATGACACAAAATGAAGCCAAGCGCGAACTCGGCTCGATGATCGCATACTGCATCAAAAATGAGATTTCATGTGCGTGTGTCCAACACGGCATTGGTAAGCATATCCTCAAGCAAAAAACACCGCTTTGGTTGGCGCAACATCCTGATGTGATGGCATTTCATCAAGCGCCATTAGAATTTGGTGGTGACGGCGCTTTGCTGGTTCTGTTATCGATACCAGAGAAATAGAAAATCGGTGCTTTACTGCCTCAAGTCAGGGGGAATGGGAAGATCTGAGGCTTTAAAATTTGGCCTCTGCCCTCCACGCTTGCGGAACTGCTTTAACTGGAAAACATATGCCAGAACCTGGGCTACTGCGGTAAACAGACCATCTGGGATTTCTTGTTCAAGCTCGGTGGAGTGATACAATGCACGTGCAAGCGGCGGCGCTGGAATAACATAAATGTCGTGCTCACGCGCGATTTCTCGTATTTTGAGCGCCATATGGTCAATCCCTTTGGCAACCACAATCGGCGCTTTATCGGTATCTTGTTTATAGCGCAGAGCCACAGAGAAATGCTCCGGGTTGGTGACAATTACATCAGCCTGTGGCACTTCTGACATCATACGGCGCTGAGCGGCCTCCCGCTGCAACATACGGATCCGCCCTTTAACTTCCGGCTTACCTTCTGTCTCTTTGTACTCATCCTTCACTTCCTGCTTAGTCATCTTTAATTGATCAGCGTGCTGCCAGATCTGGAAAGGAATATCAATAGCAACAACTATCAGCAGTGAACAACTGATCAACAACACGAAGTTCAGTAAGATATCTAACGCGTGGAAAATATTCTGCGGATAAACATCCATACTCAGTTGAAACAGATCTTCCTGAGCCGCATCGATCAGATAAAAAGCGACTCCAGAGACAAGTGCAACTTTCAGAATCGACTTGATCAACTCAACCCAACTTTGCAAGCCAAGCATTCGCTTCAAGCCACTGAGTGGGTTCATCTTCGACCATTTCGGCATAGCGGCTTCCACTGAGAAACTGACCCCACCAATACCTGCAGCCCCTGCAAACGCAGCAATAAACAGCACCACAAGAATAAGCAATAGCGGTCCAAGCAAATTCCCCATCGACCCCAGCGCAATATCAAACAGCTTAGGGAGATCAAAAATTTCATCACGAGAGAGGTCAAATAGACGCCCCATGAGAGTGTATAAGGCGCGCGCAAGCGATTCGCCAAACCACATCAGGGCAATGGCTCCGATTATAAGAACAGAAACTGACGCTAATTCTTTTGACCTTGCAACCTGCCCCTTCTCTCGAGCCTGCTGCAAGCGCCTGGGCGTGGCGTCTTCGGTGCGTTCTTGACCATCTGATTCTGCCAATTCAGCCCCCTAACAATTCAAACGAATAAAGCTGCAAATTTGTTGCTCCCCTTGCAACCAGAATAGTTCATAGTGGCTAAACAGGCCGGCAATGATATACCAACAAATAAGCAAACCAACAATCAGAGCAAAGGCAAAACCCAACGAGAAGATGTTCAGCTGAGGGGCGGCACGAGTCATCACACCAAACGACAAGTTAATCGTTAACAACGCAATGATGCCAGATAAAGACATACTCAACGCGACTTTAAACATGATCCCTAACCAAAGTGCGAGTTCCCTAAAATCAACGGTATTCAGCGAGCCACTACCAATCGGCAATGACTTAAAACTCATCACAACCAGCATGATCATTTTCAAGTGACCATCGGTCGCGAGAAAAAACATCGTTGCGAGAAACATAAACAGCTGACCAAGTAGTGGCGTATTCTGACCATTGGCAGGGTCGACCATAGAAGCAAAACCCAAACTCGCTTGCATACCCAGAATCTGACCAAGAATAACGAAGGTCTGGATCATGAACTGAGTGATGGTT
Organism: Vibrio sp. Isolate23; assembly: GCF_022398095.1. Classification (NCBI taxonomy): domain Bacteria; kingdom Pseudomonadati; phylum Pseudomonadota; class Gammaproteobacteria; order Vibrionales; family Vibrionaceae; genus Vibrio; species Vibrio sp. Isolate23. Next base: position 316,992 of record NZ_JAKEUV010000004.1, on the reverse strand, counting down.
CCCATCGCAACACCTATGATGATCTGCTCTAAGAGGGTCATGAAGCCTTGGAAAGAGAGCAATTCTATGGTGTCAGGAACAGCAGGAATAACTGGCATTACAGCAAACGTAATTGCCAAGCCAAGGTAGAGCCTTACACGGGTAGAAACAAAGCGAGCCCCCGTCACCGACATCACCATCAGCATCGCAGCAATACGGGTGTAAGGCCAGAAGTAGTTGGCTATCCAGTCGAGTATAACGCTCGTTGGGAACTCCACATCCCCCCCTTAATAGAGAACCTGAGGCAGACGTTCAACGATCGAGAAGAAGTATTCCATCATCATTTGCGTCATCCAGTGAGCAAACAACATCAACGCCAGTAAAGTCACCACCAGACGAGGTAAGAAACTTAACGTCTGTTCGTTAATCGACGTGGCGGCCTGAAAAATCGCGACAATCAAACCAATAAGTAGGCTGGGAATGATAATGGCACATACCATCAGCAATACCATCCACAATGCGCCTCTAAATAGCTCGACAAAGACTTCAGGCGTCATGCTTTCCTCCCGCTATAAAGCAAAGCTGCCAGCCAGGGTTGACAGGATTAAGTTCCAACCATCGACTAGAACAAAGAGCATCAGTTTAAAAGGCAAGGATACAATCATCGGCGATAGCATCATCATACCCATTGCCATCAGAACAGAAGCAACCACTAAGTCAATAATTAGGAATGGTAAGAAGAGCATAAAGCCTATCTGGAAGGCCGTCTTGAGTTCGGATGTAATGAATGCAGGGATCAACACAGCCATAGAGACATCTTCAGGCGCCGTGGCACTCGAACCAGAAATATTGACGAAGGTTTCAAGATCCTTTACTCGTGTTTGCTTGAGCATGAAGTCCTTCATAGGGACTTGTGCTAAATCAAAGGCTTCGCGTGCCGTTATCTGCTCATTGATGTATGGCTGAATTGCTTCGTCATTAATTTTACTCAGTACCGGAGACATAATAAAAAATGTCAAGAAAATCGCGATACCTATGATGACTTGATTCGATGGTGTCTGTTGCAGTCCCATCGCCTGACGGAGGATCGACATCACCACAACAATACGCGTGAATGACGTCATCAAAATGACCATGGCAGGAAGGAAGCCCAACATCGTCATCAGAGCAAGGATTTGCAGATTTATTGAGTAATCTTCACTGCCATCTGAGTTGGTCGTCATAGTAAAAGCGGGGATACCTCCACCGCCGCCAGTAAAACTACCCGTTGAAATTGTCCTCGCCGCACCCTGCTCTTTTTCCATTGCAGATACAGTGACTGATTCTGAGGGAGCAACATTGGCAGGCACTGACGTGGCGAGCTGCTCTTCAGCAGAAGAAAACGCCGAGAAGAGAGTTAAGCATAGTGTCAGTATCAGCGGGGCAATTCGGCTAGTATTTATCATTCTTTTTCAACAGCTGAGTCAGTTGAGTGGCAAAAGGGCTTGCCGCTAAAGCAGACTTATTCAGCTCCTCCTGGGTCAAGGGGGTATCCAGTTTTGAAATCAGTTGTATTGACTGGGTGGTCACTCCAACCAGAAACTGTTCTTCGCCAGCCTGCACAATCATGATTCGCTCACGAGTACCGACTGGGATTTGACGAACAACACTCAAGCCACTTTGGTTAATCATTGCAGGTACACGCATGCGTTTCAGCAACCAAGCCAGAAACAGAATAAACGCAACAACGAACAAGAGCGACCCAAACGTGGTCGCCCAATCTAACTGATTACTGGTTACGGTTTCAGCCCAAGCAGAAGGAGAGAGTAGAGTAAGGATACACAGAAAAACGCCTTTTAACTGTTCTCTCATAACCTACCTTAGCTTCTTAATTCGCTCAGTTTGGCTAATAACGTCGGTCAGACGAATACCAAACTTATCGTTGACCACCACCACCTCACCATGAGCAATCAAGGTGCCATTAACCAAGACATCCAATGATTCACCAGCAAGGCGTTCCAGTTCAACTACCGAGCCTTGGTTAAGCTGGAGTAAGTTACGAATGCTGATTTGTGAACGTCCCACCTCCATGGAAATGGTCACCGGAATATCGAGAATAGTATCGAGTTTACGGCGTTCATCTTCAGAAATAGGCGAGCCAGTGTCTTGCAACTCGTCGAGTTGAGCGGCCATAACCTCATCTACATCTACCTCTGGCGCATCAGGGTCTTCACCTAATGCCGCAGCCCATTCGTCCGCCAGTTTTTGATCGTCGCTCGGTTCCATACCTGTTACCTATTTACTCTATTAATCTTCAATTTCACCGTCATCTTCTTCTAATTCAGAAATGACGTCTTTGCCTAGAAATGCAATATCGGTTTTCACTACATCTGGGCGTTTAATTTTCTCTGATACCTGAACTGCAAGTTGTTCACCCGAACGGCCCATCTTCACTCGGAACGTAGGCAGCTCTTCAACAAACATTGTGGCATGCTCGGGCATAGAAATAGGGATGATGTCTCCGGGTTGAAGCTCCATCAAATCTCTTAGTGAAATATCTTGTTCTAGTAAATTCACGCGAAAGTTGACTGGAACATCCATAATTTCTTCACGAAGTGCGGTACTCCAACGAACGTCCGTTTCCATTTTATCGGACTGAACACCAGCATCGAGAAGTTCGCGAATCGGTTCCACCATTGAGTATGGCATGACCACATGGAAATCACCGCCACCGCCGTCAACTTCAATATGGAAAGAGCTGACAACAATCACTTCCGTTGGGCTAACAATGTTCGCCATACTTGGGTTTACTTCAGAATCGAGATATTCAAACTCGACCCCCATCACCGGAGACCAAGCTTCCTTGTAGTCTTCGAAGACAATTTTAAGTAGCAACTGAACGATGCGACGTTCCGTTGGCGTAAATTCACGACCTTCGATACGCGCATGGAAGCGCCCATCCCCACCAAAGAAGTTCTCAACCAAAATGAAAACTAAGCGCGCTTCCATAGTGATCAGTGCGGTCCCTTTTAACGGTCTGAAACGCACCATATTCAAACTGGTCGGGACGTACAAGGTATTTTGGTATTCACCAAACTTCATCATTTGTACGCCATTTATCGACACTTCGGCGGTTTTTCGCAGCATGTTAAATAAGCTGATCCGCAAATGACGCGCAAAACGCTCATTGATCAACTCCAGCGTTGGCATTCGACCACGGACGATGCGGTCTTGAGAGGAGAAGTCGAATTCTACAGCACTAGCATCGCTCTCGGTGCCACCGCCTTCATCTTCTGCCTCATCAACATCGTCAACACCATGGAGTAGCGCATCAATCTCGTCTTGGCTTAATAGATCGGTCACTCTTCACCTACTGTATTACAAAGTCAGTAAATAACACACGTTCAATCACAGGTTGCCCTACTGCACGATTTAAACTCGCTTTGATGTCTTCTGTAGCTCTGTCTCGCAGCTCCACACGTCCGTTAGCGCTGCGAAGTTGATCGACGGTCGCTGAGGCAAAAGTTCCGAGTAACGAACTTTCAATCAGAGGTGAGTGGTAACGTGCCAAGTTCTCATTATCAATACCGCGAACCATTAACTGTACTTTGATTTGCACAAGACGATCCTTTTTATCGCCAGTGACATTAAACAGGAATGGTTGCGCAATATTAACGTAAGAGACAGGTTCAGCAGCGACCGCTACGGCTTGCTGGGTCGTTTGTTCTACTTCTTCAGGTTCACTCGAGCCCATGAGAAAGAAAGCCGCACCTCCGCCACCAACCAGTAAAACAACAACAGCGATGATGATAATTAACAGCTTGCTTTTTCCCTTAGGTGCTTCTGCTTCTATTCCTTCGTCTGCCATATCCGATGTTTCTCTATTTTTCTTACTTTTCTACAGTTTAAGCGTAATAACTAATTCCATCACGCTTTGTTGCGACATTCAAATCAAGATTGACGTCTGGTTCAAGGTTTTCTTCACCGATAAAGGCTTGATTGCTGCTACCTTGACCATTTCCAGCTCCACTTCCAGCCGCATAACGATTTTGTTGTTGACCAGCGGATTGCTGCTGAACTGACGAGTCACCCAATTGAACGCCTTGTTGAGCTAACATTTCACGTAAACGGGGCATAGATTGTTCAATGACATCCCGAGCCTGCTGATTCGCCACCGTAAAGTGAACTGTCGCTCCCTCTCCTGTCATATTCATGCGGATCTGTAATCGACCTAACTCCGGCGGATCCAAGCGAATATCGATGTTTTTTAGATTCTTCGACATCATCATTTGGACTCTTTCCGCTACCTGATCACCGGCCATTTCTCGATTAAGCTGCAATGGAGCTTGAGCAGCAGCTTGCTCAGTACGAATTGGGTTCTGTGCCGTCAAACCTTGTTGACTTGCGGCCTGTGATAGTTGCTGAGCAAACCCTGTATCACTGCTTTGACTCGCCCCCTGCTTCCCGTCTGTTGCGGCTAATTTGCCTACAGCACCCGCCGCTTTCGCTCCCATTACCGCTTTTAGCATAGCTTGTTCACTGACTATTGGTGTAGAAGCGACTTGCTGAAGTTGACTCGCAGCCAGCTCATTGGGCAAAGGCGCTACGGCAGCCTGTTGCGTAGCTTGAAGATGGTGCTGAGCCGCCATGACTTGAGCACTTGATGTATGTAATGCTTGCTGAACCGATTGTGCCACTGCAGCTTGCTGTGCTTTAGGTTTTGCATCCGGTTGAATCTGTAACTCATCAACACCCACATCCGCCGCTGAGACCGCCCATGGGATTGCCGAAGAACCAGCAACGGCAGTGGCTGCAACCGTTGGTTCAATAGCACTTTCTGTTACAACTTCACTGCCAGCCAATTGTGATGGCGAAGCATCCGACTGTAGTGTTTTTTCAGCATTAGGCTTTACTGGCTCTGTCTGATTGGTTTCATTACCTTGAACCACGGTAATTTGTGCCTGTGCTTCGGCTCTTGCCGCTTCAACAATCTGCTCGATCTCTTTATCAGACAAGCCTTGGGTTTTCAGTTCATGTTTTAGCTGTTCAATTTCAGGACTGGTTAACTGAGCTTTATCTCTATTCCTCTCAGTCACTCCAGCCATAAGAGCCACCGCGCCTGCTGCAGCCACGGCCAGCTCATCATCACCTGGATTATCGGAAGCTGTCACAGCTTCCTGACCATCTTCAGATTCAATAAAGCGCTTCGCACTTTCAGGAACCATCACTTGCTGCTCCACAGGTTGCTCAGCCATCAAGTGTTCTTGTGCTTTGATGCTTTTCTTATTCTCAGTGTCAGTAACATCCACATCCGTCTGTGTTTCACCTTGAGTCTGCCTTTGCACAGCAGAAGCGGCTGTGTTTAACGTTTCCACCTGCTCTTCTTCGCTAATGTTGTGAGCCTTCTGTTGCTGTGAAGAGCTTACTTCTTGTGTCGCCAACTCAGGTTGTTGTGGCAACTCATTGCCGTCCTTAGGTTGAAGGGCCTTACTGGCTTTATTTAAACGACCAAGCAATTCCCCATTTTCAGACACAATCTTCTCAGCATCACCTTCTGTTGAGTCATTAGACTGGCTTTTCGTTGATGCCTCAGTTTCTACTTTAACTTTAGAGGCTGGTTTATTCTGCTCTTGATCTATCGCTAACAATTCATCAGTTGAAGAGCCCTTGGTCCCCTTAGTGATCACTTCCCCAGACTCTAACACCTCGTTTTCATCGGCACTGACGCTCTTACCATCACCCGCCTCTTGTTCAGGCTCAATTGAAGCCGCCTCTTCCTCTCCGACTGCAGACTCAACTGTCATTGATTCTGCGTCTGAAACCTTTTCTCCACTGGATTCACCTTTAATAAAAGCGGCCAACTTAGAAAAAAAACCTTCAGACGGTTTCGCCTCTTCACCCGAACCAACGGACTGAGAGGATGCGGTCGACGTTTTCGGGGTGTCAGAAGCCGGAGTTAGGTTTATATTCATAAATAGATACTCGCGCGTAATTGAGGGAGCAGTCGCGGCCTGTTACTTAGAATGGTTTGAAGCGGCAACTCATCATTTAACGAAACAGAACTGCAAGAAGTGCGCCAATCAAATAGATAATAAGAATAATTATGTGAAGTTAGTTCGAAGTCCGGCGGGAGTATTGCAGAGTAGAAAACTCGTCCATTTGTTTTTGCTCACGAACATTTTGTAAACGCTCTTTTTCTGCCTGTTTTTTATCTATCAGCCACTCATAAGAACGCCTTTGTTTACGACATTCCAACCAGTTTTGCTCACAACTTCCCACTTGTGACTTAAAGTGCTCTTCTGCTTGTTTCTGCTTGGCCAGAGTTTCATCTAAGGTAGTCAAAAAACGATTAAGATGAGAGTATTGACTAGCCGTTAACCCTTGTTTGCCTCGTTCTACCAATTGATTGCAGTAGTCCAATCGGTATTTTTCTATCTGCTCTAACTGCTGATAATAGCCATCCAGTTCAACCCGCGCCTGACCAAGCGCGAGTACCGCTTGGTTTTCTCGTTCCTGAGCCTGACTCAATAAAAAATCCAGCGCATTGTCCATGGATTACGAGTCTCCTTGTAGCAGGTTACGCAGCATGTTGACACACATATCGTACGGTACCGTCTCTTTCATCGCTTGCTGTAAGTAACCATCCAGTCGAGGTTTTAATGTGAATGCACTATCAATGGCAGGGTCAGATCCCGGCTTATAAGCACCAATCGATACCAAATCTTGATTTTTTCGACAAACTGACAGAACTTGACGCACCGCTTTGGACATCAGTATCTGCTCTTCTGAGGTAATTTGTGGCATGACACGACTGACTGACTTCTCAACATCAATAGCAGGATAATGACCGGCATCAGCCATTTCACGCGATAGCACGATATGACCATCTAGAATGGCTCGTGATGCATCGGCGATTGGGTCTTGAAGATCATCACCCTCCGTCAGAACGGTAAAGAATGCCGTGATGGAACCTTGCTCTTGACCACCATTACCCGCACGCTCAACCAAAGCAGGCAATTTTGCAAACACAGACGGTGGATAACCTTTAGTCGCAGGCGGCTCACCTACAGAGAGAGCAATTTCACGCTGAGCTTGAGCAAATCGAGTCAATGAGTCCATGAGGAGAAGCACATCTAAGCCTTGATCGCGAAAATACTCTGCAATCGTCAGGGCTGTCTGACAGCCTTTTAATCGCATAAGTGGCGACGAATCCGCTGGTGCCGCCACGACGACCGAACGCTGACGACCATCTACTCCAAGGATTTCTTCGATAAACTCTTTTACCTCACGACCACGCTCACCAATTAAGCCTACCACGACCACTTGAGCGGTGGTGCCTCGAGTCATCATCCCCAAAGTAACCGACTTACCCACACCTGAGCCGGCAAATAAACCGATACGCTGACCTTTACCAACCGTCAGCAAACCATTAATTGCCTTGATACCCACATCAAGTGGTTCTGAAATCGGCTTTCTCGCTAGAGGGTTAATGGGCTCCGCGTTAAATGCCGCCCGTTTCTCCGTATAAATAGGCCCGAGACCATCAAGTGGATTCCCCACCCCGTCAATCACACGACCAAGCAGTTCCATCCCCACAGGTAATCCCACTTCGCTAGTTAAAGGGGTGACTTTCGCGCCTGGTAGGACACCTGTGATCTGTTCACTGGGCATTAGGTAGAGGTTATCTCCCGAAAAACCCACCACCTCAGCCTCCATCTCACCATGCATCGTTTCCACTTTGCACAGGCTACCGATAGGCGCTCGGCATCCAGTAGCTTCCAATGTTAGCCCAACGACTCGAACCAGTTTTCCAGAGGCAACAGGCCGACAAGTTAGCCCTTGAGTTTGATATTGAGAAAGGCGTTCTGCCAGCACCAACATTACTCACCACCTTGATGACGATTCACGCCACAAAAGCTCTGTAGCACACTGCGAATTCTGTCTTCAAGTCGATAATTGACGCTCGACTCACCTGCTTCAATCTGCACATCACCCCGATTGAGCGCAGGTTCAGCCATGAGTGTCCAATTACGAAATTCCAGCTCAGCTTCACCATATGAAGAGCGAATAATCTCTACATCTTCAGGATGAAGCTTCAAAGTGATCGAATGCCCTGAGATGGGTAGGGATTCAACCGACTGCTTGATGGTATCCAATACGACTTGAGGATTGGTCTGTACTTCAACATGTACAACTTCTTTAACCAGAGTCAGTACCATGTCGACCAGCTGTTTCTCAACCTGCGCATTCATCAGTTCCAAAGGCTGAGCAAACTGATTAGCTAGGTCAACGAAAGTTTGTACCTGTTGCTGAATCAGCTCCTGACCCGCTTCAATGCCTTCCGCTTTTCCTGCTTCCAAGCCTTGCTGATGACCTTCTTCGTGACCTTGCTCTTTTCCTTTGTCATAACCTTGTTTGAAGCCGGCTTCTTGACCTTGATGTAAACCGTCCTGATAAGCCTGCTGTTTGATCTGTTCAATATCTTCTTCGGTCAGCTCTTTAGGGGCTTCATCCTCAGGTTCAGAAAAGGTAGGCATCCAGCTAGGGTCATAGTTCATTGCCGTTTCTTTCGCCTGTTTATGAGTTTCCGGCGTATAATCCGGCATTCCCCATTTCTCAGGCTTTTGGACTTGATCGTCATTATCTAAGCGCAAAAAGCCGCGCTTTCTTTCCCCAGACATAGACCTATTACCTACTTTAAATTACAAGAATTCGTCTGCGCCGCCGCCCAACATAATCTCACCAGAGTCTGCCATACGACGGGCCACAGCCAACACTTCTTTCTGTGCCGCTTCCACATCAGAGACTTTAATTGGTGGCATCGCTTCAAGATCATCACGCATCATCTCAGCGGCACGTTTAGACATGTTCTTAAAGATCTTCTCACGCAGAGCATCATCGGCACCTTTGAGTGCGCGCTGCAACGCATCTTGTGGAACATCACGCAGTAGTTTCTGAATACCTTGATCGTCGACTTCGATGAGGTTCTCGAATACGAACATAAGGTCTTGGATCTGCGTGGCCATGTCTTCATCTTGATCGCGAATTTGCTCCATCAGGATGCCTTCTACATTATTGTCCATGTAGTTCATGATTTCCGCAGCAGCCTTCAGTCCACCAATCTTGGCAGCTTGAGCACCTGCTTGACCCGCAAACTGTTTCTCCATGATTTCATTCAATTCCGCCAAAGCCGATGGTTGAACTTCTTCTAGATTGGCAATTCTCATCATCAGATCAAGACGGTCACGCTCAGCAAACTGAGACAAAATTTCCGCAGACTGATCCGGTTCTAGATAAGACAGTACGATAGTTTGAATCTGAGGGTGTTCGTTGATAATGATGCTGGCAACCTGACGCGGGTCCATCCACTTAAGTGAATCCAAGCCCTTCGAGCCTGTTCCAAGCAGTATTTGGTCAACAAGATTATTGGCTTTATCTTCACCAAGGGCAGCAACCAAGGCATTACGCATAAAGTCTTCACTGCCCATACCAATATTGGTGTATTTTTGAATGTCTTCCAAGAAAGCACGGTGTACCGCACCGACCTTGTCTTGGCTTAGGTCAGCAGCGCGAGCCATGGCACTACCAACGCGTTGTACTTGTTTCGGTTCCAAGTGACGAATGATACCGGCAGCGTCTTCCTCATTTAAACTCAATAAGAGGATCGCCGCGCGCTCTTCGCCCGGTATACTTTCTATATCCACGGTGTTGTCTACAACTTCGCCACCGCCTTCTCCCTGTGGTACGACTTCGTTAGGCATCTTCCATCCAGTTCTTCACTACTTGTGCCGCCAGTTCTGGCTCGTTAGCAACCAGCGCACGAACTGCTTTCAACACATCTTCATCTTTATGGAGGTTAGGCAAGTCAATGCTAGAGCCGAACTCAAACAGCTCGCCACCATCCATATCTCCACCAATCAGGCTGGTTTCTCCATCAGCACCAATTGGCAACCCATCTGGTCCGTATAGTTGGTCATCATCGTCATCCGAAGCAGGGTTGAGCAATTTCTTCATGGCTGGGCGAACTAGAACCAACACAACGACTATGATAACCAACGCACTTGCAAACCAACGCACCCAATCGTTGAAGTTAGGGTGCTCCCAGAGAGGGACATCCGTTAGCACTTCAATTTCAGGCTCAGCAAACTGCATACTCAACACATTAAGTAAATCACCACGACTTTCATCAAAACCAACCGCACCAATCAGCACTTGGCGAATTGACTGTAACTCAGCATCCGACAGAGGTTGATAAGTCGTCTCACCACTATCTGGATTAACAGATGCACGGTTTTTTATCGCGACAGCGACCGTTTGGCGATTAACAATCCCCGACTGACGACGTTCGTGACTGATTGTTGTATCCAGTTCAAAGTTACGTGTGGCTTCTTTATGCACAGAACCTTGGCCCATTAAAGAGCCATCTTTCATTTGAGCTACGTCTTGCGGAATGGACGCATCCGCTGGAGGTTGGTTACTCAGCGCACCCGGCACACCCGCCACCACGTTACCATTATTATAGTCTTCCAGTGTGTATTCACTTCGAGTCGAAGGGGTGTTCGGGTCGAAGCTCTTACGCGTTTGCTCTATCGCACTGAAATCCAGCTGAATATCTACTTGTGCGGTGTAGTTTCCAAACCCAAGAATCGGGATAAGGACAGAATCAATTTTATCGCGCAGTGCTTGTTCTTGCTTACGCTCGAGCTCATGCTCTTTACGGCGTGCAGCCGAAGCTGGGTCTTGCGAACCAGAGCTGAGCAATCGACCATGTTGGTCAGTGACGGTAATTCGAGTGGGTTTCATCCCAGGAACAGCACTAGCCACCATATCAACCACAGAGTCGACCTCTTCCTGTTTAAGCGAGGTTCCAGTACGCAAGGTTAAAAATACCGACGCTGAAGCTTCTTGGTTGTGACGAACAAAGACACTTTGTTTTGGTAATGCCAGTAACACTCGTGCTTTGCGTACTTGTGTCATCTCTTCAATGGCTTTGGCTAACTGGCGCTCACGGCTTAACTTGAGCCGTTCTTGCTCTAGACGTTGGGAAACACCAAATCCCATATCTTGCATCAGTATTTCGTCGCCAGCTTGCTTTTCATTGTTTAAGCCGGCACGAACCATATTTAACTTGAGGGAATTGTATTCACTGGATGGAACAGAGATGGTATTACCGTCCAGTTTATAGTTGACCTTCTGCTGGTCCAGATAATCGAGAACGGGAATCAGCTCTTCCGTCTCATAAGCACCAAGCGGACGCATTTCCGGCTCTCTTACCCAGAAAAACAACATCACAATCAAGGCAACACAGATTGAAATAGAAAGAACTAGGACAACCTGTCGAAGGAGATCGAGATCCCCAACTGCCATATCAAATTTGGATGTACTTTGCTCGTCCAAATCTGGGTTCTGAACATCAGTATCCATCTCTGATGTTGCAACCATCGCGGTATCAGGACCACCATCCGATACTGCAAGATCCGTTGATTGATTTTGCTCTGCCACAGACTATACCTATCACTTAAACTGGCATGTTCATCAATTCTTTGTACGCTTCAACAAGCTTGTTACGTACCTGAATCGTTGCCTCAAAGGCCACACTGGATTTATTGCGGGCAATCATCACATCAGAAAGAGACACATCCTGATCACCACGATCAAATCGCATTTGTAAATTGCCTGACGTTTTTGACAATCCATTCACGTTATTGATGGCATTGTTGAGCAAGTCACCAAAATCCGCTCCCACTGTATGACCAGTTGCGGCAGGTTTAGTGTTCGCTGCTTCGAACATCATTGCTTGCATTTCGCCTTGAAAACCATCAACTCTCATTGAACACCTCGGACGTCAACTCTTTGACTACAATTATTGCTATAACTATGACGCTGCAATCTACATGCCATATCAATGTGAGCGCCGAAAATAACACGTTAATTTGGAATATCAATCCCCGCATCACGCATTTTGGCTAACTTGTAGCGCAATGTACGTGGGCTAATACCTAGCTTTTCAGCCATTTCTTTTCGACGACCGTTACACTCAGCCAAAGTCTCGAGAATAATGGCATATTCTTGTTCTCGCAGTTCACCACCAAGGCCTGCACTAGAGGCAAACGCATTGTCAGGCTCAGCGATTGGCTTAATATTGGGCGCTGTGATTTCACCTGTTTCAACAACATGCTGTAAGCTACCCGCATCTTGCCAATCTAAGCCTTCAAGTAAAATATGGTCACTCCCTACGTTACCATTTTCACTAAGAATCAATGCACGCTGAACGACATTATCAAGCTCACGGACATTTCCTGGCCAAGAGTAAGCCAGTAACTTATTCATTGCACTCGCTGAAAGGGTTGGGACAGGTAGACCAAGCTTCTTGCAATGACGCTCTATAAGGTGATTAGCTAGAGGCTCGATATCACCTTTGCGTTCACAAAGCGCTGGCCACGCTAACGGGAATACATTCAGGCGATAGTATAAATCTTCTCGGAAGTTCCCTTCCTGAACATACAACTTTAGGTCTCGGTTACTGGTGGCCAAAACTCGAACATCAAGCTTGATACTCTTTCGGCTTCCTAAACGCTCAACTTCACGTTCTTGCAAAACACGCAATAACTTAGCTTGAAGGTTTAAATCCATCTCGCTGATTTCATCCAGCAAAATAGTGCCCCCCTGTGCTTGTTCAAACTTACCTGGGCACGCCTGAACAGCGCCTGTAAAAGCGCCTTTTTCATAACCGAAAAGAGTCGCTTCCAGCATATTGTCTGGAATGGCAGCGCAGTTAATCGCCACAAATGGGCCATCTTTACGGTTTGATGCGTTATGAATGTAGCGCGACATCACTTCTTTACCAGAGCCACTCGGCCCCAAGACCATTACACTAGCGTCTGTTTTCGCCACTTTGTCTGCCATTGCTAACAGCTTTAAACTTTTTTCATCGGCAACAACGGCATCGCCATTATCATCAGATTTGATCGGCGCATAACGACTTACCATGTTCAGTAACACTTCCGGCGCAAATGGCTTAGCCATATAGTCTATCGCGCCATCTTTCATAGCTGAGACCGCATCTTCAATGTTGGCGTACGCCGTCATCAGTAATACAGGTAAGTTTGGCCAATGCTGCTTGATGTTGCGCAGCAGTGCCAGACCACCCATGCCCGCCATTTGCACATCAGAGACGACAATATCTACCTCATGCGCCTTAAGCTTGACTAAGGCATCTTCAGCGCTATCCGCTTCCAACCACTCATATCCAGCCAGTGCTAGGGTATCGACCAAGGCTTCGCGTAGACCTTCATCATCTTCTACGATTAGTACTTTGCTTTGTGCCATTATCCTTCTCCTGTCATTATATCGTGATCAGCTTGCGGAGTACGCTCTAAAGGAATACAGATGGTAAAACATGCACCATCACCTTCCTCAGAAATCAGTTCTAACCTTCCATCGTGAGCACGACATACCATTTGCACAACTGCCAAACCCAATCCTGTGCCTTGGGATCGTGTGGTAAAGAAAGGCTCCATTATTTGATTATGTAGTTCCTTCGGTACACCTGGGCCACTGTCCTGTACCGAGATCTTCAATTCGTTGTTTACCGGACGGAAAAAGACATCGACTTGTGATTGTTTACCCGCAATTTGAATTGCGTTCATCACCAAGTTACTCAGTGCCGATGCCACCGCATTCGCATTGCCAAACAATTGTGTCTCTTCTTTTTCCACTTCAAGATGATAATCAATCTGGCTATTTTTCAGTGCCGTTTCCACCATAGGAGAGAACTCTGAAACCAACTCTGAAATGGTAAAAGGCTTGACCACTTTGTTGTCGCCTCCTTTAGCAAACAACAACATATCGTTGACCTGTTTTTCAAGATCATGCAGACGATCCATCAGCTTACTTTGAAAACGATCTTTGGTTGCGAGAGGTAGATTTGGCGCCCCCAAATTTGAGGCGTACAACATCGCACTGGAAAGAGGTGTTCTGACCTGGTGCGCTAATGAAGCCACCATACGACCTAAGGAAGACAAACGCTGCAAATCACTGATTCGAGATTGTAATAGGCGAGTTTCCGTCAAATCTGTAATCAGGATCAATTGCCCGGTCGTGGAAGCTGAGATCGCCAGCCTCACTTTACGACCGTTGCGAAGCGAGATCTCATGGCCATCATCTTCACGTGGTGCAAAAGCTTGTTGGATAACTTCAAACCATTTCTGTCCAATTAGCGGCATTTCCAATAAACGCTGCGCTTCTGGGTTTGCCTCGTGAACAACACCTTGAGTATCAAGCAAAATCACACCAGCCGGCATCACATCTAATACCTGCTTATAACGTTCAACTTGTTCTTCAAGAGTTCCGAGCGGTTGCTGATTCATGATCGCTTGGGCTGAGTCCATGTCGTATTTCTGCCTTAAAAACTACAATAGCCTGAAATGCAAGAAGCACGCCAGGCTATTTTATATAATTTTCAGACACTTAATGTACAGTCGATATTTTGACAGCGCCGATATTATGCAACTTACCGCTGCACATTATACTTTCTCATCTTCTCCACTAGCGTGGTTCGACGCATACCAAGCATGTCAGCAGCACGAGCAACAACACCACCTTGAGCTTCCAAAGCTTGGTTGATCATATTGATCTCTAACTCTGCCAACATCTCTTTAAGGTTGACCCCTTCAGGAGGCAATTCCTGCGGAGTATTGGAGTTTTCGTGTAAACCATCAGCTTCATCAAGGCTGAAATCTTCAGAGAAAATGTCCTGCAATACATCACGTTCTTGCTCCTCAACTGAAGCAAACACGTTATATTCAGGCTGAAACTCAGGAATATCACTATAGCGATACTTGGTTGGCAAATGGTTAACATCAACCAAGCTATTTGGATAGAGAATAATCATTCTCTCAACAAGGTTGGCTAACTCTCGTACATTTCCCGGCCAGTCATGTTCCATTAATGAATTGATCGCTCGCGGTGTAAAGCAAATTGGCTGAGCGCCCTCGGCTTCCATACGCGTCATCAGCTCTTGCAACAACAATGGAGTATCTTCAATACGATCGCGTAGCGCAGGCATCTCGATTGGGAACACATTTAAGCGATAATAGAGATCCTCACGGAACGACTCATCATCAATCATGGTTTCTAAGTTGCGATGAGTGGCCGCGATGACACGCACATTGACTTTAATCGTAGTATTACCACCAACTCGCTCAAAACACCTTTCTTGAAGCACACGGAGCAACTTAACCTGCATCGGCATTGGCATGTCGCCGATTTCATCAAGAAATAGTGTCCCACCTTCCGCAAGTTCGAAGCGCCCTTTACGAGACGTTATCGCCCCAGTAAAAGCACCTTTCTCATGGCCAAACAACTCACTTTCAAGAAGATCCGGTGGGATAGCTCCACAGTTAATTGGTACAAATGGCCCATTGCGACGAGCAGAGTGATAATGAATATTACGAGCAACGACTTCTTTGCCGGTACCGGAATCGCCTAAAATGAGCACATTTGCTTCAGTGGCGGAGACCTGTTCAATCAGGTGACGAACTTCTTTAATGCCAATACTTTGTCCCACTAGACTGCGAAACAGAGTGTTCTTGCGCGAAGAAGATACATTGACGCCTTTACGGCCTAGAAAGTCCTTGCAATGACGCAGCGCTTCACTTAGCTGGGGATAATTAAGAGGATATTCCAGTTCGCCAACATAATTCGTCATTTCTTCAACTGGATAAGAATGCGTTCCCGCGATAAGTAAAGGAATATGATTTGCCTGAGAGAGCTGAGAACTCAATTGAGTTGAAAAGTGATTATTTTGCAGCGAACCGACAATACATCCTGCCCACACATCTGACCAGTTAACGTCGTTCAGCTGCGCGGAACTTATCGCCTCACATTGCTCTCCGACAAATTCTAATATATTACTCAGATTGATGCGCGCTTGAGCATCATCTTCAATTACGAGCAGCTTTGCTAAACCTTGCATAGGTGAGAATTATTGCCTTTATCTTGAAACGTTGTGGCTGTTATTTCTGTCTCTAACACTAATTTAACTATAGAACAGGATTAGTGATAAACAATTCATAAAATTCAGCAACAAAATAAGCCACTAGGCTACTAAGTGGCTTCTATTCTATTTGATAAAAAAATAAAGGCAACCAAGCAATTAGGTGATGTGACGTTTGCCCAAAAGCTTTTTATGCAAGATATTTCAATACAACCTTATAAGTTTAACTTATCGCTTAAATTCCAACATCGGTTGCGGTCAGGTTATGGTATTCAGGCGGAATCTGTTCCCAAGCTGATTTAATCTCGCGAATGATCTCAATCACATCATCTAGAGGTTGAGGGTCGTTCTTGTGATTCGCCTCAGTTATTTGGGTGATCATGAACTCGTATAACTGATCAAGGTTCTGAGCAATATCACCTCCATCATCCATAGATAGGCAGCTACGTAGACTAATGATGATGTCTAGGGCTTTACCCAGCCTCTCACCTTTGACAGGTATATTACCCTGCTCCATTGCCGCTTTGCCCTGAATTAATCGCTCGATAGCCCCTGCCATCAGCATCTGAACAATTTTATGCGGGGAGGCAGCACTGAGCTGGCTATCTACCGATACCTTCTTGTAAGCCTGTAATGAACCACGCATAACAATCCTCTTTTATATAAATTTCTTGTACTGCTGCACCGATTTATTGCCGTAGCGGTACTTCTTCAAATTACTGCCAAGTTGAGTCGTTTTCTTTTGCATCATCTCGACAGTCAACTGAGTGCGCTTAATAGCACTCTGCCATTCTGGCAACTGAGCTAACTCTTGGTGCTCACTAATAGTACTGATCAAGGTTAGCAATATCTGTTCCCTTTTATCGACCAGTTCAACGATTTCTTCAGTATTAATGTCTGTTGATGAAAGACCACTTACAATATCGTGATCAATATCACCTAAGAATGCGACTTGTGCCAAAAAATCATCCACCCAGTGCATTCATCATACCTGCTAATTGGGACTGCATTTTACTCGTTGCATCCTGCATCGCCGTAAATTTGGCGTGTGTACGTTTCTCTAGACTTTCCATACGGCGATCCAAAGACGCCTGATCATCTTCAAGGCGGTAATTTTGTTCCACCATACTACGCTCACGAGTGCGAATTGAGCCAGTCACCCCCGTTATCCCTTGAATCGCATCTTCGACTTTTTTCGCAAAACCTTGGTTCCCACCAAAAAAGTCTTCCAACTTATTAAAGTTATTATTTAACTGACGATCCAACATCTCATAGTTAATCTCCAGCGTTCCCTGACGCGTCGTGGTAATACCGAACTCAGTCAAGGTTTTTAAATCATCAGGAGCTGGCTCCACATCGGATGAAAAAACAGATTTTAAGCGAGAATCCGCACTGCGCACGACGCTGTCACCCGCTAATGGACCAGCAGCTCCAGTTCTAGGGTCGACTCCAGATAACTCTTGGGAGACCTGATAAAATTGGTTATACGCGGCAACGAATTGCTCAATATCATCACGAACGCCTTGACGATCATATTCAATATCAATTTCCGAAGGTGTTTTTCCTCGCTCTGAGCGGCCTTTAAGGGTCAGATCAACGCCTTCAATCGCATCTTCTATGATGTTGTTATCACTCGATAATTGTGCCACACCATCCAACAACACCTTAGAATCCTGCGCTGCTTGAACTTGAGTCATACCACGGTAAGCATCAAAAGACTCTTGAGCAGATTTAAGATCCGCTTGTGCTTGATCAATACGCTCTAAATACTCCCTTTCTTCTTTAGGCAGTTTGGCACGTTCAAGCTCTTTCGCTTGTTCTGGAGTCAGTTCGCCCGCTAGTACTTTCGCTTCGAGGGCTGCTTTTTCTTGGGCCAGCTTATTTTCAATCTCTGCTTGTCGAGCATCCAATGCCGCCTGCGCTTCTTTTGGCGTGACATAAGAGTCAGTCAATGTACCTGAAGCCGTGATACTCCAACCAGGGATATCTGGTGCTTTTTCCAGTGCTTTGGCATCAAGTTGAGGTTCTGGCTCCCAGTAAGAATCGAGCAGAGTACCTGAAGCAGTTGCAGTCCACCCAGGAATGCGTTCTTCGGGTTTGAGGTATTTATTGGCTTCAGCACCAGCGGCAGCCGCCGCTGCAGCTGCTGCATCTGAAAGTTCGTTACCAGCACTGGCATCTTTAGCCGCATTCGGATCGGCGGCAATTGCCGCTTGTTTAGAGCTGTCGGCAATCTCTTGATCGACAACCTTTGCCGCTTTGACATTGTTCTCAGCAATACGGTCGGCAATCTCTTGCTCTTCTGGTGTAAGAGGTTTGAGCAAATCCTGCGCAGCAGCACGGGCTTGCTCAAGATCTTTAACTCGTTGCTCTAGAGTTTTGTATTCAAGCCTTTTCAGAAGGTTGTCTGGCGCTGATTCAACACTCAGTTTGAGAGCGTTTTGCTCACCAGAATTGCTTGACGCAACGATAAGTCGAGGGCCTTCGACATCGTTGATAACAGATGCCCGAACGCCGGGATTGGTTTTGCTACCATTGATACCGCGAACAATATCAATCAGTTTTGAGTTTTCCTGCACCTCTATAGTGAATTTTTTATCACCAAGAGAAATCTGCAGCTTACCCGGGCCAAACTTTGCATCTTCCGGTAATACATCAGACGCAATCTTATGGCTTTGGGCAAGCTGCAACACATCGATAGCATATCTACCAGCGATAGCTTCAGTGGTTGCCGTCGCAGAAACAACGGTATCATCCGTAGACTCTACCTTTCTTGCGGCGAAAGCTTTCTCCTGACGAAAGCTCGCCATCAAGTTTTTCATCGTATCCAACGACTCTCTGAGCCGCCCGTAGGCACTGATACTGGAATCAATTTTGTCACGCTCATTGTCGATACGTTGCTGCTTAGGCACACGCTCCGAATCGACAATTTTGCTGACCATGGCATTGATATCCATGCCAGAATTCATCCCTACTGGGCCAAAGCTCATTCAATCACCTCAAAATACGATCAAACCGTCTGGTTCAAAAGCCCCGATGAATAACGGGCTGTCTGATCCCTCAGGCGTCGCAGTATTTCTAACATTTCCTCATCGGGTATCTGACGAATGATATCGCCAGTATCCGCTTCATAAATAGTCACTACATCCCTTCCCGACTCTTCATCGACTCGAAAAGATAGGCCAGTATTAATGGATGAAATGAACTCATTCATTTGCTGAACCATCCGCTGCCGCTCTTCCCTATTAAGCTTTTCACGTTGTTGAGACGCTTCTATCGCTTGATTAACAGCTTCTGCGGCTTGCTCCCTGACTTCGGACGTAGATACCTGTTCTTTTCGTGAGGAAACTTGCTGTGCACCATCATATTTTGAAGCAAATTTAGTGCCACTTTCTGAGCCGTAAGGCTGGACGTTCGATGTGTAGGATGGTATTTCCATAACAATCTCCCTTCCACCTTATAGGTTGGTAATCCTGTTACCGACCAATAAGCTCGCTCGAACCTATCGATTAACCTAACAAGCTAAGAGCTGCTGATGGTGATTGTTTTGCCTGCGCCAGTACCGAGGTACTTGCTTGTTGCAAAATCTGCGACTTAGTCATCTGAGTCGTTTCTTTTGCATAGTCGGTATCCCGGATACGGCTACGAGACGCATTAACGTTCTCGTTGATGTTATCCAAGTTGCTGATCGCATGGCTAAAACGGTTCTGGAACGCACCCAATTCCGCACGCTGACTGTCTACTGTTTTCAAAGCACCATCGATAACGGAAACCGCCATCTGTGAGCCCGCCACCGTAGATACATCAACATCGGCTACCGTTTTATTCTCAGCGGCACCAAACCCAATGTCACCGCCTAATGCACCACCAATGGTAACGTCAGTTGCTACTTTGTTATTCGCTGCGAACAACTGTAGCTTACCTTCTTCACCGACTGACGCTTTCACATCTTCACTCTGACCATTAATATAAGTCGCAAGCTGCTCGATGTCGTCACCAACCTTAGCATTTATGGTTAACTGTTTCGCTTCCCCATGTACATCAGTATAGTCCAGAGTCAGATCGGTTGAACCCTGAGAGACGGTCCAGTCATTATCTTTACCCTGTTGCGCAATATAAGCTTTACCACCCATTCCTGAAGTATCTGAACGCATATTGCCCATAGTGAGCATCACTGCTTCACCTGAACTCGCACCGATCTGGAATGACTGACTACCAAATGTACCATTAAGCAATTTGTTACCACCAAACGAGGTAGTTTCTGCGATACGGTTTAATTCGTCGTTAAGCGCTGTCACCTCTTCCTGAATCGCAATTCGTTCCGAACGTGAGTTCGAACCATTTGACGATTGCAGCGACAGGTCACGCATACGTTGAAGGATGTTGGTTGTCTCATTCATTGCACCTTCAGCAGTTTGTGCAATGGAGATACCGTCGTTTGCGTTTTTCACCGCCATGTCTAGACCACGACTTTGCGATGTTAAACGGTTGGAAATTTGCAGGCCTGCAGCGTCATCACGAGCACTGTTTATTTTGTAACCCGATGATAGACGCTCCATCGATCTCTGCATGCCGTCAGCAGCACCATTAAGGTATCGCTGAGCAGTCATCGCAGACACATTGGTGTTTACGTTAATTGCCATATTGATCTCCTTAGGCATTAAGGGTGATGCACTTCAGCGACTCTCACCTCACTTTGGTGCATCTCATTTCTCTCAGTCTTTTAACGGCGGAGAAAATATATCCTTTAGAGATATTTTTAAAAAAATGTCTGTGACAGGCATATTAAAACAACAAAAATGTTTAAAATCAATGGATTATACACACAAAAAAATCCAGCCGAAGCTGGATTTTTTTTCAAGGTTTTCAGACTTAGCCAAGAAGGTTTAAGGCTGCATTTGGCGTTTGTTTCGCCTGAGCAAGAATCGAACTTGATGCCTGAGAAAGAATTTGAGACTTAGTCAATGCTGTTGTTTCTTTCGCAAAGTCTGTGTCTTTGATTCGACTCTTAGATGCATTCACATTCTCGTTAATGTTATCTAAGTTGCTGATTGCATGGCTAAATCGGTTTTGGAATGCACCCAGTTGAGCACGGTGACTATCTACATATTTCAGTGCAGAATCAATAATTGCCACAGACTCTTGAGCGCCACCCACTGATGTTACGTCAATGCTATCCACAGTCACTGCTTGACCTTGGCCCATGCTTAGCTCACCAGCCAGACCGCCTCCAAAACTAACTTCACCTTCGACTTTGTCTGTGCCAGCGAAGACTTGCAATTGCCCTTCTTCGTCCACTGATGCTTTAACCATATCAGTTTGACCATTGATGTATGTCGCTAGCTCCTCAATATCATCACCTTCTTTCGCATTGATATTAATAGTTTGCTGTTGACCATCTATATCCGTCAATGTGATAGCGAGGTCGTTTGCACCAGCCTGTACGGTCCAATCTTTATCTTTACCATTTGCAGCTTGGTAGCTTGTACCACCCATGCCAACGTTGTCTGAACGCATGTTGTTCAACGTCAACATAACCGCTTCACCGTTATCGGCACCAATTTGGAAAGATCTCGTCGCATAAGTACCGTTTAGTAGTTTATTACCACCAAAAGAGGTTGTCTCTGCGATACGATTAAGTTCGTCATTTAATGCTGTCACTTCTTCCTGAATCGCAACACGCTCTGATTTAGAGTTAGATCCGTTCGCAGATTGTAGCGAAAGATCACGCATACGTTGCAGGATGTTTGTGGTTTCATTCATCGCACCTTCAGCAGTTTGCGCGATAGAAATACCGTCATTCGCGTTACGTACTGCAACATCTAGACCGCGGCTTTGCGCATTCAAACGATTAGAGATCTGTAGACCTGCGGCGTCATCTTTAGCGCTATTAATTTTAAAGCCAGAAGATAGACGTTCCATTGACGTTTGTTGTGCATTGTTCGCGCTATTTAGGTAACGCTGTGCTGTCATTGCTGCGACGTTAGTGTTTACATTCACTGCCATGGTGATTTCTCCGTTTGATTTTCCGATGTAACCGGTTTCCGACGTCTCGGAAAACCAAAGTAGTTCTCTCAAAGTTACTTTTATTAACGGCTCAATCTCGAAAACCTTGAGCTCTTTCTTTCATTTTTTTTGAAAAAAGTGTGTTAAGAGAGGAAAAATTGACCAAATCAAAGAAACACAAAGAAAACCGTTTATTTTTGCTAAAGCTTTATCTGACTCAGTCGATAGTATTTTCTTTTTTGATAATTAACCCAATAAGGTAAGGGCAAGGTTGGGCTGCTGTTTAGCCTGTGCCAAAATTGATGTGCTAACTTGCTGTAAAATCTGTTGCTTAATCATTTGGGTGGTTTCCTTGGCATAATCGGTGTCCTTTATACGGCTATTCGATGCAGCCAAGTTTTCATTGATATTCCCAAGGTTATTAATTGCATGATTAAAGCGATTTTGTATTGCTCCCAATTCAGCGCGGTGACCATCGACATACTTAAGTGCAGTATCTATCACAGAGACAGCCCGCTGGGCACCACCCACTTTGGAAATATCTAAGTTATCAACCGCTTCATACCCAACGAGACCAATTTGAAGCTCAGTAGCAAGGCTGCCAGAGAAAGAAAGAGTGCCTGAAGTTTCTTTGCCTGCCATAAAGAGCTGCAACTGCCCCTCTTCATTTACTGACGCCGAGACTTTATCGGTTTGGCCGTTGATATAGGTAGCCAGTTCTTCAATGTCATCGCCCACTTTGGCTTCAACTTGAATTAAATCCTGCTGACCTTGGGCGTTAGTGTACTCCATTACCAACGTCTGACTGCCTTGAGAAACCTGCCAATTACTGCCTGCTTTTTCCGCGGCTATATAACTAAAACCTCCCATATCCAAGCTATCCGACCGCATGTTTTTCAGTGAGACTTGAACCGCTTCACCGGAGCTAGCACCAATCTGGAAAGATGAACTAGTAAATGAGCCATTGAGCAACTTTCGGCCACCAAAAGAGGTCGTTTCGGCAATTCTATTCAATTCATCATTCAAAGCGGCCATTTCTTCCTGTAATGCGTCTCTTTCTGCTCGGCTATTTGAACCATTCGCTGATTGTAGTGAAAGATCACGCATACGTTGAAGAAGGTTGGTCGTCTCATTCATGGCGCCTTCAGCGGTCTGCATAATCGAGATGCCGTCGTTGGCATTACGCATCGCCACATCCAAACCACGCATCTGAGACTCAAGTCGATTGGAGATCTGCAACCCTGCTGCATCGTCTTTAGCACTATTAATTCGATTCCCTGAAGATAGCCTCTCCAGAGATTGATTCAACATGTCCGTCGCATTGGTTAAATAACGCTGAGCGGTCATTGCTGATACGTTGGTATTAACAGTGATGGCCATAACAGTAGATAGTCACTCTTTAATAGGATTACTTGTTATATCGGCCTAAGCCCATTTTCTTTAGCCTTTCACAGCCAAAAAAAACGAGCATTTTCTCTTAATTAAACGGATGCTGTTGCTGTCACAGCATTCAAATAAGGTTCATTTAGTGAGTAAATTATCGGGTCGCTAGTAGATCGCCATAACGCTCAAGTTTACTCAGCCTCAAATTAGCATTGGCGATAAAGGTCGTTTTATCCTTTCCAGTCAGAGACTTAGATTGCGGTAATTTAACGGTTCTTGGATTTTTGTGCACGCCGTTGACCAAAAACTCGTAATGCAGGTGTGGGCCTGTCACTCGCCCTGTACCACCTAAAGTACCAATTGTTTGACCTTGTTTCACTCTTTGGCCTGTTTTCACCTTACGCTTAGTTAAGTGCAAATACTTGGTGATATAGGTATTGCTGTGTTTGATAAACACATAGTTACCGTTGAATTGGTTGTAACTGGATTTTTGTACGATACCATCGCCTGCCGCCCAAATAGGGGTTCCAACTGGAGCTGCGTAGTCCGTGCCTCTATGCGCGCGCACCTTACCAGTGACAGGATGACGACGACGCGGATTAAAGTTTGACGACACACGGCGGAAATCGAGAGGCGAGCGCAAAAATGCTTTCTTCATTGCACGGCCATTCTCGTCGTAGTAATTGCCATTTTTATCGTTGAGAATTGCTTTGAAAGTATCACCTTGGTTAGTAAAAATCGCCGCAATAATCTTGCCACGTCCAACAACTTCCCCTTCGACCACACGCTCTTGATAAAGAATTTCAAAATGATCTCCTTTGCGGATATCAAGAGCGAAATCAATGTCCCAACCAAAAATACCTGCCAGTTCCATGATCTGGTTGGCCGTCAAACCAGCACCCACACCTGCATTCCAGAAGTTAGACGTAATGTCGGCCTCTGCATAGTTGTATTGATAATGCACTTCCTTCTTGTCTAGCGATGAAGTAAAGCCTTTATCTGAACGGGTAATCAAAAAGGTTTCGTAGGCACTGAGCTGACGTTGAATCTGAACCAACTGATTATTGGTATCAAAGCCAAATTGAAATGAATCACCAGGCCGGACACGAGTCAGCTGTCGTTTAATTTCATCACTGGTAGTCGTGAGATCATAGAGAAGCCGAGATGACAAACCCGCACGTTGGAAGAGCAATGCCATACTGTCACCAGAACCTATGGTATGTTTCTCCCAGCGTAACGCTGCTGTCGTATTTTCAGAACGCGAAGAAACCAATGTATCCGCATTGATAGAAATAGGATAGTGCTCTCCGACCTTATATCGTTTTTCGTCCGGTCTGAGATCTTGAGGTGATGGTAGAAACAGCGCGATGACAATCAATGCACTAAATAAGGCGATACAGGCTCGGTGCATCCATGGAAGTCGAGCGAAAATAGACAACATTTATGTTCGTTCTACAAAATTCAGTAAAAATAGTCAGCTGTTTAGTCTAACTGGTTTCAAAAAGCATCGCTATTCAAGTAAGATGGGAAATTACCAAATTTTTGCCAAATCTGTGGGAGTGAACAAGAATGGCGAGCATTGAAGCTGCACTGGCCGAGATTAAACGCGGCGTTGAAGAGCTAATTCCAGAAGAAGAGCTGATTGAAAAGCTAAAAGAAAATCGTCCTCTACGTATCAAATTGGGTGCCGATCCAACTGCTCCGGACATTCACCTAGGCCACACGGTTATTTTCAATAAGCTACGCTTGTTCCAAGAGCTAGGTCATGAAGTTACCTTCCTTATTGGTGACTTTACAGCAATGGTTGGTGATCCAACGGGTAAGAACACCACTCGCCCACCACTAAGCCGTGAAGATGTACTGCGTAATGCTGAAACATACAAAGAGCAGGTATTTAAAATTCTAGACCCTGCGAAAACCAAAATTCAATTTAACTCTGAATGGTTGTCTGAATTAGGTGCCGAAGGCATGATTCGCCTTGCTGCTAACCAGACCGTTGCACGTATGCTGGAACGTGATGATTTCAAAAAGCGTTACGCAGGTGGTCAGCCGATTGCTATTCATGAGTTTATGTACCCATTACTCCAAGGCTGGGACTCCGTAGCAATGGAAACCGACGTTGAACTAGGCGGTACCGACCAGAAATTTAACCTGTTAATGGGTCGCGAACTGCAAAAAGCTAATGGGCAGAAACCGCAAACAGTTCTTATGATGCCATTACTTGTTGGCCTAGACGGTGAAAAGAAAATGTCTAAGTCTGCCAACAACTACATTGGTATCAGCGAAGCGCCAAGTGAAATGTTCGGTAAGATCATGTCAATCTCCGATGATTTGATGTGGAGTTACTACGAGCTTCTATCTTTCCGTCCTCTTGAAGAGATTCAAGCGCTCAAGGCGGGGGTAGAATCAGGTAAGAATCCACGTGATGTTAAAGTTGCTCTAGCGAAAGAGATTATTGCTCGCTTCCACAGCGAAGCTGATGCAGATGCGGCAGAACAAGAGTTCGTCAATCGTTTTGCTAAGAACCAAATTCCTGATGAAATGCCAGAATTTGCTTTTGATGCCGGTCTTCCTGTGAGTAATATTCTAAAAGAAGCAGGACTGTGCGCTTCCACTTCAGAGGCGATGCGCATGGTTAAACAAGGGGCTGCAAAGATTGACGGTGAGAAAGTTGCCGATTCTAAGTTTTCCCCAGAAGCCGGGACTTATGTATTCCAAGTTGGTAAGCGTAAATTTGCTCGTATTACCGTGCAATAAGCTCTGATTAAAACGATAAAAAGCGCCACATTGGCGCTTTTTTTATACGATAAGTTTGACTGAACACCCGTGTTTTTTTCATTAAATTGACTGTAAAAAACTTTGGGGTTTGTTATCATGCCCGCGCTGCCAAACTGGCAGTTTATTCGGAGATTTTTATGAACAATACCGACCATCCTCCTAGTATGAAGGGAGAAAAATAACCCCACTTCGGTATTGGCGTTCTTCGTCTCTGCCTAAGTGGCAGAGTGACTCTTTTCTAAAGCAATCTCTAATTTTTCTCCTTCCTTTCTAGAGCTCAGTTACAGGCTCATACTCAGTATGCGTTTGGCGTGTTGTACGTTCTGTAACTTGATGGTCGTTACCTACTGCCAATCGGGAGATTCGCCATGACGGTAATGAGCAATACATACATTGAAAACACCCCGCACTTTTCATCAGAAGAAATCGGGGCAGCTCGTAATGCATTTCTGCAATACGAACAAAGCCAGCAAGTTCACTTGTTGACGGTAATGTCGATTGAAGAGGCGGTGGCTATCTTGCACCACTGTTCAATTGGTTATGTCCAACAATTAATGTCAGTGCTGGAAAACGAGGGCCATGACAAGCTGGCACGGCATTATGCGCATCGGTTAGGCTTAATTCACTCTGAAGTGGAAACATCCAACAGCTATTTACGGACTTCTGTTTTGGGGCACGTAAAACAGCGTATCGGCTGGATTATTGCTTTAGCGCTACTGGGCATAGTTTCTGGGCTAATCATTGCTCAATATGAAGATACATTAAGTCAACTGGTACTATTAGCAGTTTACATGCCTGTTATTGCAGCGGCAGGAGGCAATACTGGGACTCAAGCAGCGACTTTGGTGATACGGGCTTTAGCAACAGGAGAGTTGAAAAAGCGCCAATGGTTAGCAGTATTCTGGAAAGAAAGCCGCGTGGCGCTCTGTTTGGCTTTAGCAATCGCTTTGGTCATTGTCGGCAGAGTGATGCTCTTTAGTGATGGGGCATCAACGGGAGGTTTTGCACTTACGAGTATCGCATTAGCGATTGCTATCGCGCTGTTTATTCAGGTCACAATGTCGACAACTTTAGGCGGCTTGTTACCCATCCTAGCGAGGGCATTTAAGCTGGACCCTGCTGTGTTGGTGAGCCCAGTGTTAGCATCGATTGTCGATATATCAGGAATGTGGGTTTACTTTACGGTTGTGAATCACTTCTTAGGTATTGCCTGACTGAACTTAACGATGTCTTTATAAAACAGAGTTTCAAATTGAGTGATAGCAGCGATGGTAGGTTTGCTATCGCTCTTTTTCTTTGGTGGCAGGTAGTCTGCTACATATTGTACAAATAACGTCGATGGTTTTCCTGAATGGTCTAAACCGAATCCCGCCATGTTATAACTTCCGTAAAGTGAGCCACTTTTTGCAATAAACGCCCCTTTCACTGGAGCTTTGCGCATACTTCGACGATATTTGAGCGTGCCAGATTCACCAGATTTTGGCATTAATTCGATCAGCTTTAGCTTATCGTTGTTGAGCCAGATATAGCGCAAAATTTTCGCCATGGCATGACTGGTGAAGCGATTGTTGCGTGACAAGCCAGACCCATCAGCCAAAGGAGTAGACTCAAGATCTACCCCTGTATTGGAGAAGATAATTTGCTTAATGGCTTGAGTCCCATTACTGAAGCTGCCCGGCTGAATATAAAATCTCGCCCCGAGTGTTTTTGTCAGATTATCAGCAATCAAGTTGTCTGATTTTTTCAGCATTGTTTCAAGTAGCTTGGAGAGCGGTAACGAACTGTGGGTAGCAAGTAGAACATCACTTTCAGTATGTTTTGGCATGCCAACACGAACGGAGCCATTAAAAGAGAGATCGAGCTGGTTTAACACATTATTTAACATGCGTTGAGTGTAAAGCTCTGGGTTTTGTACTGCGAATTTTAACGGTAGAGGTTTGCTCCGTTTAGTTAAACAACCTTGTAACTGATAGTGGTTATCAGGGGAGGAAATAAGTTCTAGGTCACACTGAGTACTTTCTTGTTGGTCTTTACTCACACTCAACGCCTGAGTGGTTACGTAGATGGGGAAATGTTCAGGCACATAAACGCGAGTATCGCCATCATCTTGAGTATATATGGAGGCTTGAACACAGTTACCATCAAGAGAAATTGCAGTTGCAGGTGCACTGTAGCAAACACCTAAAATATCCCATGGCCAGCCTACAGCGCGATCGTATCCGGTAAAGGCACTGTTATCCAACCATATATCACCTTCAATATGGCGAAGCCCATTTCTTTTCGCGACGACAAACAATTGCTTTAAATCCTCAGTCGTCAGAGTGGGGTCTCCTGAAAAGTGGATGACGATGTCTTTACCCACCCGCTTGAGCTGTGTTTCAAAGCGAAATTGATCCCCTAACTCCAACTTTGCCGCTAAGGCAGTAACAAGCTTCAATGTACTCGCAGGGGGGAAAAAAAGCTCGCGATTATGCGTATCAATTAACGTGTTTTGTTCAACAAGTGATTCGACAAGCAGAGCCGCTCTGCTGCCCTCAGGTAACTGGGCTACAGGTGTATACGCGAAAGAGGGCAATGAGAACAAAGAGATAAGAACGAACAGAGACCGTTTGAAAAGCTGCATAGCAAGGCGCCGTGAGATAGAAAAGACAGAAAACAGTATAACCAGTAAAAAAAGCGCCCGCTATAAGCTAGCCTATTACCGCCCAAAAGACACTGGGCTGAAAACCTAACAATCGTTTGATAAGCAGCTTTAAACGGGCTTTATTACCTTTATCTAGCTACTTAAGCTTGAGGGCCTGCAACAACTCCATTGATGGTGCAAAAAAGTACGCCCCAGTCACTGCTTTTGTAAAACGCAGCAGCTGATCAGTTTTGCCATCGGTCTCGCCATACATACTGTCTAGCATGACTTTAAAGTTGTGAAGCTTATTGCAATAAGCAATGAAGAGCAGACCATGCTCGCCCGACACGCTGCCGTAAGGTAAACTATGGCGCACAATCTTCAAGCCTTTACCTTCTTCTTTAATATCTACACGTCCAACATGGGAAGCGGCTGGTACATCGTCAAGTTCAATCGAGTCTGGCTTAGTTCGCCCAATGACCTTCTCTTGTGCAGATACATTGAGTCGGCTCCAAGAAGGTAAATCATGAACAAAGCGCTGCACCATCACATAACTGCCACCTGCTAGCGCACCATCAGGGATGATTGCCACTTGCTCACGCTGGGCCTCTTTCGGGTTTTCTGTGCCATCGACAAAATCTGTCAGATCGCGGGAATCTAGGTAGCGGTAGCCATAGGTTTCATCAACGATAGCGACATTGTCCGATGCTTGAGCCAAAAACTGGCGCAACAAATAAAAATGCAAATCATGGCGATTCGAATGGCAGTGAATCAACACATCCACCTCTGAGCTTGGGGCAACCGTCTTACCTGTTCCAAGTTGAGGAAACTCGATCAGCTCACTTGGCATTGCTGCATCACACCGTGACCAAAAAGATTGAGTGAAAGCGATAGACAATGTTAACCCCACCCCCGGCTGTTGTTGGTTAAGCTCGTCAGCCAGCAGTGGTAGTGCTTGGATCTGTTCTAAAACAGCCGCATGGTTTTGGATAACTTTAAACAAAGTATATTGAGCGAAAGGTCCCGACTCAGGAAGAATAGCAGTTTGAGGGGTGGTCATTTTGATGTCCTCACATTGACGTAGTTGCGCTGTGTATAGTGTTTTCTTTTAGGTGCATTGATAACATTCATCGTCAGATCAATTCGATGGTGGGAGGGAAAAGCAGTCACGTACGCTACGGCTTTTATAGACATACATCGCAAACCACAATAAGAGTAATAAGGTAGCAGCATTAGCCCAATGAAAAGCACCATGTTCAAGATAAACATGATACAGGGTCTGGACAAATTGGCCGCCAATCGCCAATAAGGTGATCCCCTTTCCCCATCCCACCAAATGGCTGACCCATTGCCGCTCAGGGCTACGCAAACTGATCATCCACATTAATAAAATGCTGGGCAGCCCCATCACTAAGCCTAAGTACAGCATCGAATGATCGGGGTAAACAATATTGAGTATTTTGGCGCCGCTTTCTCGGCTCGCACCCGCAACGATAAATACTATCCAAGCTTTAGCCAAAAACATCCAGCCCAGCCAGAGCCATTTAGGTGCGTTGAGAAAACCATGTTTATCATATTGCTCTAAAGCGTATCGCACAAACGAACCACTATGGTTAGAAAAATTACTCTCCACTTTATACCAATTAACGCATTTTTCTATTAGAGATTAACTTTGTGATGTAATGGCAAAAAGTACACACCCTTTAAGCGTTCTTTTGTATCCGCCTTATTGAACTGACCACAAACAGTAAAAGCAGTAATACAGGAGCCAACCAAAGCAGTGCATTAGCAACATTAAACTCAGGTTTGTACAAAACGAATTTACCGTATCGTTCTGTCATGAACGCTTTGACAGCTTGCTCACTCTCACCTTGGTTAATCTTTTTGAATACGATCAGGCGTAAATCCTTGGCAATAGGAGAGTTAGATTCAACTAAGTTTTGGTTTTGACACTGAGGGCAGCGCAGAGACTTGGCCAAACGTAATGCCTTATCCTGAAGCTCCGGTGAATGAAACTCAAACAGTTCCACCTGAGACACTTGCTCGTCTGGCACCCCAATAAAGATGTCTTGGCCCGAGGCTGGTACGTTCAAAGAAATCAGAATCAAAAGCAGCCCAAACAACATTCTCATTGCTGTGTCTCCGATTCAAAAAAATGCGCAAACTTTCTCTGCCAGCTACTCGTACTCAACAGCCCAGAGTGCTTATACACGATCTCACCGGCTCGATTGACCAGATATGTTTCCGGGGTACCGACAACGCCCAAATCAATAGAGAGCACCCCTTTAGGATCATAAATCACACTTCGATAGGGGTTACCTAACTGATGTAAGTACTGCTCTGCTGCGTTTTTCTGATCCCGATAGTTAAGCCCAATAATGGTAATACCCTGTTGGCTCAGTTGATTTAGAAATGCATGTTCTGAGCGACAAATGCTACACCACGAAGCCCAAACATTAACCAGCTGATACTCGGACTGAAACAAGGCTTTTGTTTCTGCTGGTTCACCACCCATCAACCTCTCCACCTTTTGCTCAGGGAACCCTCGAACCACAGCGTAGCTTTCTCGGTTGGAATCTTCGCTTAATGCCGAACCCAATAACGCCATAAAGCCCACCAGCAAGGTGAACAGAAGTAAGTATTTATGTTTTTTGGATAACATCGTACCGATTTTTACTCACCATCTGATTAACACATATCGAGAAAAAAGGGAGCAGTGCCGCAAATATCGCGAGTATGCCACCACCCCATATCCACCAGATATAAGCGTTATACTGAACTTTGACTGCGTAGTTTTCCTTATCCACTTTAGCGGCCAATGTTACATAATAGTCCCCTAGCAAGGTCGATTTAACCGAAGGCTCACTCATATTCATCACCCGGACAGGATAGTAGCGACGTTCAGGCTTGAACTCATACACCTCTCCCTGCGAGTCAGTAAAACGTAACACGGCTTGTTCTGCGGTATAGTTTTTGTCTACGCGCCAGTTCGTTTCTATATACTCTATCTTCCCGCCATGAAACTCAGCAAGCGTTCCTGGCCCTAGCTTGTGAGTCAGTTGAGAAGAATGCTCGGCATTCATCACACACCCTATCGCACTGATGGCTAACCCGATATGGGCAAGCACCATGAAAGCCTGCTTGCGCGAACGAACCAATAACCAGATATGACCAGAAATAACCCAGAGCGCCAACCCCCACACCAGCAAGGCTGGCACAGACAGCCGATCTACTTGGATGAAATACAGACAAGCGCCAAACAACAGAGAAGCAACCGCGAATGTAATAATACGCCGCCGTGAACTGGCTAATCCACACTGCCATTTTAAAAATGGCCCCCAACCCATCGCTGCTAGCGCTAATACTGTGAGCGGCAAGAACAGAGTATTAAAATAGGGAGCTCCAACCGATATTGAACCTCGTTGTATGAATTCATAAATCATCGGGTAGAAAGTACCTAGGAAAACGGTAAAAGTTGCAATCACCAGCAGGCCAATGGCTATCAATACCAGATAAGATCGACTGAGAATAGCTGTCAACTTTTCGCTCTGAATGGCATCGCTACGCTCAATCAGCAGAGACAAAGAGGCAAGCAATGTCACTGCCAACATCGCCAAAAGCGCGATTCCTTTTCTCGGGTCGACAGCAAAAGCATGGACAGACGTCAATACTCCTGAACGCACCACAAAGGTCCCTAAAATGCTAAGGCTAAAGGTCACTAAAGCCAGCGACAGTGTCCAAATAACTAACTGTTGATGACGTCTAGACGCAAGCATACTGTGCAGCAAAGCCGTGCCCGTTAACCATGGAAGCAATGACGCATTTTCAACCGGGTCCCAGAACCACCATCCTCCCCATCCTAACTCATTGTAAGCCCACCATGAGCCAAGCAATATCCCTAAGGTAAGAAAGATCCAAGCAGAAATCGCCCAAGGTTTACATAGTATGACCCATTGGTTGTCATACGGTTTTTTCATCAACGCTGCCAGCGCAAACGCCAGTACAGTGGAGTAACCAATGTAACCGAGGTACAACAATGGTGGATGAAAAATTAATCCGACATCTTGAAGCATTGGATTAAGATCCCTGCCCTGCTCCAATAAGGTATGCGCATAAGTAAAAGGGTTAGAAGTCAGTAATGTAAACCAAGAAAAAGCGGCAACGAATAGAGTCATCACCCACAGCACATGCTCGAAATATTTAACATTAGAATGTCGAATTAATGAAATTAAGCTGGCCCATAGATTAAGTGTAAACACCCAAAATAGCATTGAGCCTTGATGCCCTCCCCAAACAGCGGCCAACTTGAAAAAGGTGGGTAAAGCCGTGTTGGAGTGAGTGGCAACATACTCGAACTCGAATCGATCCGAGACAAATAATATCGCGAGGATCACGAGGCTTAACGAGGCCAATACCCCGTTAAGCCTGACCATTCCGATGAGAGAGAATGGCCGCTCTTGCCCTGAATAGCGACGCCAAGCCCAGCTTGACGCACAAATGGAGCTGGAAACCGCAATCCAGACCAGAGCAAAATGTCCAACCTCACCCAGCATAACTATACAACCGTCATCTGGCCGGCATAGAGAATGAAAGTCCGCAGCATCAGTACCCCAACCAAGCTCAGAGTGGTCACAATAAAGATGTAGCCACCATTATGGCGCACTTCTGTTGGGGTAACCGCATTCAGAGTCAGCGGTAATAGCATTCCTATCAACACCACACCAAACCAGAACCAGTTGGACCAAAAGCCTCCTCCTATCGCATTCCAAGCCGCCACTTCATTCTGACCACCGCTGAATATCAGCCCCGTGAAAAAGGTCACCAAAACAAACAGTTCGAATAACACAACCGGACGTTCAAATCCATGCACCCAACTGACACTCGGACTGTGCGGCGATTCTTTAAATACTAGAATGCCAAACAGTAAGCAAGCCGCAGCACCTGAAGAAAGGCTAGAGAAGAGAAAGAGGATTGGCAAAACCGGATTGTTTAGCATCGGGTATGTTTTAAGGGCTGAGAGTAAAAAACCGGTATAGGCCGCGAGTAATAAAGCAAGCACACCGAGGAACAACTCAACAGGGTTATTCATCTTACCGATTTTGATCAACACGCCATCAACCCAGTCCAATAGCCCACCCGGAAGCTTGCCTTCACAGAACTGTATGATCTGGTGGCGGAAAATCACACCAATCCAAACGAATAAGACCGCCATATAAACTTGGAAGAGAATCACCCCCATCGACATGACTGAAGATGGATTGAAGTAGATCATAATCTTCCAGAACGCCAGAGGTTTGGTGAGATGGAAAATCAATATGGTCAAGCCAACAATAATGCCAAAGGGAGCCAACCAAGCGACGGCTTTAAGAATGCCATTATTGGCGGGGTCGCCTTCTATTACGCGGCGTCTAAGATACAGGCCAATCATCACAGCCCCAGCAGACATACCCGCAAGAAACAAGTAAATGGCGATAATCCAGTCCCAGACCAATGAATCAAAATGGAAAGCTGTTTCAATACCGTTCATCATGAAACCTCCCCTTTGTTGTGTGGTATTTTGTACAACTTAGGTTTGGTGCCTAAGTGTGATTTATCTCGATAGACCACATGGTTACTTAATACTTGATTGATTTTACTTTCTGGATCGTTGAGGTCGCCAAACACTAATGCTTTGGTCGGACAGGATTCAACACAGGCAGGTAACTTGCCCTCGGCAAGATTGGTATCTCGACAGAAATTGCACTTGTCAGCCGAATGATCTTCGGGGTTAAAGAAGCGCACTTGGTATGGACAAGCCGCAAGGCAGTAACCACAACCAACACACTTTTCTTTATGCACATCAACAATGCCAGTTTGCTCATCTTTATATGCGGCCCCCGTAGGGCAAACGTACACACAAGGTGGGTTTTCACAATGCTGGCAGGACTTACGAGTGAAGCGATAATCTACATCAGGAAACTCTCCCTGCGGTTCACTACGAATGATTTCCAGTCTAGAGACCCCTTCTGGAACCTTGTTAACTTCCCGGCAAGCTTCTGTACACGCGGTACAACCTATACATGCAGTCTCGTCGTGCACCATGCCATAGAGTTTGTTATCTACCTGCTCGACATTTGCCAGTGTTTTTCGACTGCCAATCATTGCAGTCCCAGCGACGCCAGTGGTCATAATCAGAGCACTAACACCAGTTAAAAAGCTTCGTCTAGAACAACTCATTATTCTTGCTCCTCTTTCAACTGGTTAAAGTCTGAGTGACAATCAACGCACAACTTGATTATCTGCTTGCGATCCAAGCTAAGCACTTTCGCCTTGTTGGCATGAACATCATGACAGTTAGAACAAGTCAGATTTTTTGCATGCACATCATGCGTCCAGCTATCCTCTCGTAGGTACTTCGGCTTATGACAGTCAGTACACTGACTGCTTGCCTTCAAAATAGCATCAGGATCGAGATACACCTTCTCTGTACCCGGTTGAGATTGGGCTGATGAGAATTTAATCACTTGCGGTGCACCTTCGCGGTGATCAGGACCGATGTTACTGTGACAGTTCGTACAATTCACTTCTCGACCGAGAATCTCATGGGCATTTTCACCATGGGATTGCAGAAGTGATTCCTTGGAATCCTTATGACATTGAATACATTTGTAATCTTTATCACGGATAAGCGTAACTTCATGACGAGTTGAAGCTTCTTCAGCACCGGGGGCAGAAGAATCAGCAGCAATAGCATGAAGAGAATAACCATAGAGGTAGAATGCAAGAAGAGTTTTCAGCATTATGACTATGGCCAACTTTATATTGCCCATTTTATCCTTTCCTTATTCCAGAACAGATTTTAAGCCACACTTAAAATACACAGTCTGGTCAAAACTAATGCCCTTCAGTGGTATTTTTAAAAACCACTAAATGAGATCAATTCTTATTTTGGATAAGCCACAACGCTATCAGTAATAGTCTACTCTCCCTACTCTTTAGTAGTAGCTTTTTTACACTAAAACTCGATCTTTATCACCCTGCTCTAAGTGCGGTTAAGTAGCATAACCCATTGATGAAAATGAATTTCATTACCTAAAACTCAGCACCAAGCTACCCCTTTAGGTTATTAAAAATCAACTTTGACTCAGATCACTGCTCTAAATTGATCTAAGGCAATAAAAAGCGATTCGTGCGTTTTAGAAATATTTCCTTTTATTACAATTTATTTCAGTTCTCCGATTCTTAATTTGGAATTAGCCTGTTCACAACGCTGCTAATAAACAGAATTATGGAGATAACACTGTGAAGAAATTGCACTGGATACCAAAATCTGCTGCAGCAATAATGATATTGGCAGGAACCTTAGCCAGTACTCATGGTTTTGCTGCATCTGATGAAAAAGAACTGATCGATCCACGAAACCAGGCCTATGAGCAACATCACCCTGAGCAGTACCAATCTTGGAAAGAAACCTCTGAAAGCGATCATATTGAAGATGCTCTCGCAGAAGATCCTAATATGGTCATCATGTGGGCAGGCTACGGCTTCGCTAAAGACTACAATAAAGCTCGTGGTCACTTTTATGCCGTGGATGACGTCCGCCAAACTCTAAGAACGGGTGCGCCCAGTGATGAAAAATCTGGCCCAATGCCTATGGCTTGTTGGAGTTGTAAGAGCCCAGATGTCGGGCGGGTCATCGACGAGCGGGGGGAAGACGGCTATTTTGAAGGCAAGTGGGCACGACTTGGCGATCAGATCGTTAACCCAATTGGCTGTGCTGACTGCCATGATACCCGCAGTGAATCATTCAAAAATGGTCAACCTGCTTTGAAATTAACTAAGCCCTATGTTGAGCGCGCTTTCCAAGCTATCGACAAGCCCTTTGAAGAGCAATCTCGCCTCGACCAGCAAGCGTCGGTCTGCGCACAATGTCACGTCGAGTATTACTTCACTGGGCCGAAAAAGTCGGTCAAATTCCCGTGGGATAAAGGCACTAGCGTCACCGCGATGGAAGAATACTATGATGCATTAGGCTTTAAGGACTGGACACATAAAGTGTCGAAAGCTCCGATGCTGAAAGCGCAGCACCCTGGCTACGAAACTTGGCGAGCAGGTATTCATGGTAAGAACAAAGTCGCTTGTGTCGACTGCCACATGCCCAAAGTCACCAAGGAAGATGGTACTGTCTATACCGATCATAAAGTGGGTAACCCATTTGACCGCTTTGAAGACACCTGTGCCAACTGTCACACGCAAAGCAAAGATCAATTGAAGAACATCGTTTCATCTCGCAAAGCTCAGGTACTCAACATGAAGCTGACAGCAGAGAAGCAAATCGTTGCCGCCCATTTTGAAGCTGGTGAAGCATGGAAGACAGGTGCAACCGAAGAAGAGATGAAGGACATACTGCAAGATATTCGCCATGCGCAATGGCGCTGGGACTACGCGATTGCCTCCCATGGTGTTCACATGCATGCACCTGAAGTTGCACTGGAAGTACTAGGTACAGCCGTTGATCGCGCAGCTGATGCACGAACTAAACTGGCTCGTTTACTCGCCACCAAAGGCATCACTGAGCCTGTCGAGTTACCCGACATTTCCACCAAAGCCAAAGCTCAGCAAGCACTTGGTATGGACATGGAAAAAATGAACAGCGACAAACAGCACTTCCTAAAAACAGTCGTCCCTGAATGGGAAGAATCCGCAAAAAAACGTGAAGAGGCGACCTACTAAGATAGAAAAAACGAACAAAAAAACCTCCCGAATTGGGAGGTTTTTTTAATTGAAAGCCTGCCGAAGCAGCTACAACATCGATTTTGCTTGGTTCAACGAATAAATAATCGCCACTCGTTCTAAATCTTGACGCTGTGAATCGAGTAATTGTGTCCATGTGTCAATTGCCTCTTGGTAGCGAAAGCTAATAAAATGATCATTGGCGATCAAGGTCAAAGCC
This sequence comes from Vibrio sp. Isolate23, assembly GCF_022398095.1. NCBI lineage: Bacteria > Pseudomonadati > Pseudomonadota > Gammaproteobacteria > Vibrionales > Vibrionaceae > Vibrio > Vibrio sp. Isolate23. Next base: position 279,315 of record NZ_JAKEUV010000004.1, on the reverse strand, counting down.
GTCACATTACGGGCATCCAACTCCAGCGCCTTTGCCAGTAAATGCTTCACCTCTTCAGTCATACGCTGGGAGCGTTCGAAGTAAAGCGCGGTCGCCTTTGCGGCAAATTGATTAGCACTACCTTCCGGGCTTAGGCGAATCGCATAATCGAAACAAGTGAGTGCCGAGGAAAAGTCCTGTTCATTCAGATAACCGTGTCCTAGTTGAAACCATAACTCAGCCTGATTGGGATCCTGCTTAAGCTGATTCTGGATATCTTGCATCCACGCATCATGAGTTTGAGTTGAAAGCACAGGTTGTTGAGCTATTGGCGCTTCACCCCGTAGCCATAAAAATACTGGGAGTGATAGAGCTAAGCTGCTCACCAAGATACGTTTCATTTATCCGCTCCCCTACAAAGGAATATCTTCGATGATAGACAGAATTATATCGTGTTAAGATAAGACTATCTTTGATCTCGCGGTAATAACCTTCATGAAAAACAAAGTCGTTCCTTCTCTGGAAACACAACAAGAAGCGATGAAAATCGCCAAAGCGACACAAAAGCCAGGCCAAACTAAAGAACAGACTAAATTGATTGCTCAGGGAATCGAAAAAGGCATCGCTCTGTACAAAAAGCAACACAAAGATAAAGCTCGCCAAGCGGATAAAGCCAAGAAAAAAGCACAAAAAGCCAAGCAAGCTCAACACTCTGAAATCGTCCAGCCAGAAGCCGAAACAGTGACAACAGTAGAAGCGCAACCAAAAACCAATATGCTACCATGGGCATTATTAGCCCTCAGTTGGATTGGTTTTATTATTTATGTCACTCAAGTTTAGCCAGCTGTGCTTCATCGCTCTGCCGATTACTTTACTCGCAGGCTGCACAACCCCAATCTCTCAACTCAATAAGGATGCCAGCAACGTCCAGATTAGAATGGACAGCAGTTTCGATCCAGCGAACTGTCAGTGGCAGGGCGATCTGACTGGCAGTGAAGGACACTGGTACACCTACCTGTTCTACCCTAATGATGTCATGGTTCAGGGAGCGGTTAATCAGATAAAAAATCGCGCCAGACAGTTGGGCGCGAATACCGTTTATGTCGTGTCACCACAGGACTTCACGACATCATTTACTTTACTGAGCAGCGCGTATGACTGCGCTGGCGAAGATTAAGCACTGAATCCTAGGCTGGCAGCAATATCAGCCTCTCTGTCTAATACCCATTGGCTGTCAAAAGGCCCCCAGTCCGATAATTGATAATAACCATCGTTGTGCCGACGACCATCTTGGATGAACATCAGTTCGATACCAATACCAGGCAATGCTTTGATGACATCTTGAATCGTCCGGCGAGGCCAGCCCGTTTTCTCGATCAGTTTGGGCACATTTGGTCGTTCGAGGTTTTGAACCAGTAATGCCAAATATAAGCGTCTTGCAAAAACAGGACTCAATTCCATTGATACCTCCTATAAATTTCTAGAGTCATTATTTCTGTTTTGCTATGCGGTGTGTTGCGTTTGATCAATAACTCATCGATCCTCAACTTTTGAAACACATTTTTTTGTTAGATGAAATATATCTGAGACACTTTTGTCTCTGATTACAGTTCCTGCTAGGATGCCAAAAAGCTTCTAATAACTTTATATAAGTCACTCTCAAAGGTTTAACTATGACAATCACCATGTACGGAATTCCGAACTGCGATACCATCAAAAAGGCTAAAAAATGGCTGGAAGCAGAAGGCGTGGAGTTCCAATTCCATGATTACCGTAAACAAGGCGTTGATAAGCAAATGGTTGAAACATTTTGCCAGCAACTAGGCTGGGAAAATGTGCTTAACAAACGCGGCACGACTTTTCGTCAGCTAACTCAGGAACAGAAAGACAGTCTGAACGAAACCAACGCCATTGATCTGCTGGTAGAGCAACCGGCAATGATCAAACGCCCAATTTTAGTCTCTGGTGATGACTACCATCTTGGCTTTAAAGCCGCTCAATACTCAGCCATTTTCTCTTAAGCAAAAGGAATTCAAGGATGACAGACAGCCCTACTTTGGCGCTTGCAAAAGACTTAATTAGCCGCCAATCGGTAACACCTGTGGATGCAGGTTGTCAGGATGTGATGATTGAACGCCTGAAAGCTTTAGGATTTGAAATTGCAGTGATGGTGTTTGAAGACACCACAAACTTCTGGGCACGTCGTGGCACAGAAGCACCGCTGTTTGCGTTTGCCGGCCACACTGATGTCGTGCCAGCGGGTAATGTCGAGCTATGGGATACGCCTCCATTCGAACCGACTATGGTTGACGGCTACCTACACGGTCGCGGAGCAGCTGATATGAAAGGCTCTCTCGCTAGCATGATCGTAGCTGTTGAGCAGTTCATCGCCGAAAACCCTGACCACAAAGGTTCAATTGGCTTTCTGATTACTTCAGACGAAGAAGGCCCGTTCATCAATGGCACAGTCCGTGTTGTCGAAACCCTAATGGCGCGCGGCGAAAACATCGACATGTGTATCGTCGGTGAGCCCTCCAGTACGGAAATAGTGGGTGATGTGGTCAAAAATGGTCGTCGTGGTTCCATCACCGGAGACTTAACCGTTAAAGGCATCCAAGGACACGTCGCTTACCCGCACTTGGCGAAAAACCCAGTGCATGAATCGCTCCTCGCCATTCATGAACTGACTTCCGCAGAATGGGATAAGGGCAATGACTACTTCCCACCAACCAGTTTCCAGATCCCGAATGTGCATGCAGGAACCGGTGCATCTAACGTGATCCCGGGTGAGTTCAATGTTCAGTTTAACCTGCGTTTCAGCACCGAACTTAACAACGACATGATCGTTAAGCGCGTCACTGACACTCTCGATAAGCACGACTTAGACTACGAGCTTAAATGGACCTTCAACGGCGACCCATTCCTGACAGATACAGGCGCACTTCTCGACGCTGTGGTTGACGCCGTTGATAGCGTCAATCAAACCAAACCTGCTCTACTCACCACTGGAGGTACCTCCGATGGCCGCTTTATCGCCCGTATGGGTGGTCAGGTAGTGGAGTTAGGCCCGGTTAACGCAACCATCCATAAAGTGAACGAGTGCGTGAAAGTGGACGACCTTGAAAAGCTGACCAAGATGTATCAGAAAACACTGGAGAATCTTCTGGCGTGAACATAACCCCTGAGCAGCTGACTGGCAAAGTTTCGACTCACCTGACTGACACTATGTTTGGTCATAAGGTTTTCGCCGTTCACCCTAATGTCGAAAGCGATTTACAGGCTTTGCGACAGGCAGCGGTTCAGGCAGGTTTCAATCTCAATATTGCCAGCGGTTTCCGCGATTTTGAGCGCCAGAAAGCCATCTGGAACAGAAAGATGGCTGGCCAAACAGCCATTCTTGATCAAAACGGCCAACCTCTAGATAGCCAGCAGCTTTCTGACTCAGAAAAGGTTATGGCTATCTTACGTTGGTCTGCACTACCGGGGGCCAGTCGCCATCATTGGGGATGTGACTTCGATGTATTTGATCGCAGCAGTCTACCTCAAGACATCCAGTTACAGCTTGAGCCATGGGAATACCTAACAGGCCATCAGGCAGAGTTTTACCGTTGGCTCAAAGAGTCGCTGACTGAATTTGGATTCTTCTTTCCATATGCAAGATATCAGGGCGGTGTCGCAGTAGAGCCATGGCACATTAGTCATGGCGCAACCGCATCGTCTTGTTTATCTCAGCTTAGTCTGGAGACACTTCAAAAAGAGCTGATAAACAGCGGAATACTGGGTGAGGAAGTGGTGTTGTCGAATCTCGAAACGATCTACAATCAATTTATCACCAATATCTCCAATGAGGTGGATTAATGGAACTACTCACCAACCCTTGGGTGATCATCTTTATCGTCTTGAGTGTCATCATAGGTAATATTGCCGCGCTGAAGTACACAGCCAAAATGAAGTTTGGACAAACGGACAAAAAAACTCGCTCGCAGGACGAAGAGTCCACTGAGCAAGAAGAAAAAAAAGACCCGCAATAATACGGGTCTTGTTTATTTAAGATGCGCTATTTGATGTGATCCCAAGAAATATTGGAGACAATTCGGCATTCATCGCACTTAAAGTGGAAAATGTCATGCAGTGGCTCATCCAATAACCACTCTCCGCCGCACTTAGGGCATTTACGCTGTTTTTCATCTTTCAGACTTTTGCCACCGACTCGGTACTGATAGTAATAGGTCGGAATATCCGTCACATATTCGATCCGACCACGTAAATCCCAGCCACGCTTGAAAAGGACACTGTCGGCATCACAAATCTCATGAAGTGCCGCATGCTCAGCTCGGCAAGCACCAGCCATCTGGATTTCATCGCACGCCTGCCACTCAGTCTGCCATTTGATGACCGCTTTATGGTCGCCATTGAGTGTCGGGCCATTACGATAAAGAGGGATTGGCAGCAAACTTTCCCCACTGCGCAAAGGGGAACAGGTATGCACATAAGTGGTATAGAGCACCTGCCATTCAGGAGTTGTTTCTTCTGCCGCTTGCTCTGAATTCAAATCTCGTCCAAGTAAACGAGCCTTAGGTGCCAGTAAGCACGCCTCTGCCAAACGTTCGATGCAGACGTTAACAAAATCCGAATGGTGTTTAGGGTGCAAGCTTTCCTGCTCAGGACATACTACCCGAACAAAAAATTCCCCTTCCCCCATCACGATAGGGAACTCACGCCCAAGTACCTGACCGTTATAACGCAACGCATCCATCAGGCCATTAATCGCTTTATCGACAGCAGAAATAGTGGTGTTATCAAAACACTCAAACTGTAATTCAACAACGTAAGCCATAAGTCTAATTCACTACATGACCAATTAGAAATAAACGTATTATAGAAGAAATTCTTACTCGCCTTTCCATAAATTCCATATTTGACACCTGTAACATTTACTACTAGTTATATACATATAGTGTAAAGTAGATAGGTTATTTAGTACATGTATAACGTCTTATTAATTGAAAAAACGAAGTGCCTCCTCTTCGATACAGACATCGTTCAACCGCCTCTGCTATCATTTCGTTTTTGCCTTGACCACTTACACAATAAATCACTTAACTACCAAAAATCTCAGCTGGCAAATTTAAAGTATTTTTATGAGTTTTGGCTAGAAAAGTGGGGATGTACTTTAGATTATTCTTTTCATAGACTTGACTACTCTTCGAGCGCTATCTCTGAGCTAACATCGCAGCTACCCGAATATTGGATATATCTAACTAATAATCGTATTTTGGCAGTAAACCTTTATAAGTTGCCATCAGAAATCACTCATTATGAAACTATCACTAAGATGCAAACCTGCGCGCAGCAATATAAAACAGCTTGTCGCTTTATCAAATTTCTCATTCATACTTATATTACCTATCACTACACAGGTAAGACGACCAGTGAACTTGAAAAAATTGAAAGGTTTTTACTTGGAAAGCTGGAAACAGAATCAAAAAAATATTCTCATTATACGGAGACTACAAGTGACAGTAATGACTTGAGAAGTTTAACTAACGAACAACTTGTAAGTTTCTCAGCACTTTTCAAACCTACGCCATTAGTAAACGATGAAATATTTACCAAGCAGAATTACATTGAGTATCGAAATTATATTTTATTTATTCTTATAAATCTGTACGGATTACGGATCGGTGAAGCCTTATTGTTAGAAGAAACCTCATTTAAATCCAATATACATAAAAATAAATTTTACATGTATATCTCAAATCTTGATAATCAGGAAGACCCACGAATACGCAGGCCGAGCATAAAAAACAATTACAGTATTCGAACATTGGAAATAAGTGAACAAGTTTTTTATCTAATTAAGCATTTTTATGAACGCGTAAAGGAACATAGTAACTACGGCTTTCTATTTACGTCATCACAAAAAAATGGAAAACCGCTCTCTTACGATGCTGTGAATAAAATTTTTAAAAAAAAAGCGGATATATTTAAAAAGCAGTACCCAGAGTATTTTGATCCGAAGAATGCGGACGTAATCACTCAGCTTTCTCCACATATATTTCGGCACACATGGGCATACCGAACACTAGGAATTTGTTTTAATTCCGAAGTTGCCTTTTTTACTAAGGCAGGAGCAGTTGACACCAAAGGCGTCATGGAATCAGCTAAGGATAAACTCAGAGCGTTAGGTGGCTGGTCGGCAAAATCCGAGATGCCTAATCATTATGCGAGACGTTTTATCGCAGAAAAAGCAAATACCGCTAACTTGGCACTTAATGATCAATATAGAGACGAGGTAGTAAACCTTCCATCACTCCATTAGAAAAATTTAGTTATAAGCCTAGCAATTTCTGTTCAAAGATAAAAGGAATAAATTAATGGTAGATAAACTCACGATTGAAGAAATTTCTTTATTCAAAATCACAAAGAAACAGAAAGATTTTAATTCTACACTAAAAATTCCTAGAAGACTTCAAGTCACGACAGATAATCCATTTGATGAAATTAATGTTGTTACATCTGAAAATTCATGGATATATCGTTACAGTGGTAAAAAAGTTAATTTGAATTTTACTAAATTCCCTTCTGAAATAACTAACCTACTAAAGTATTACGTTTTTGAAAGCGCACAAAATGGTTCTATTTTCTTTTCCGAAAATCTTTATCGCCTAAAAATAATCAATTCTCTTAAATTGTCTTTTTCATCATATAAAAATTGGCTTAAAGCTAACGTTGATATCGTCCACCCAATGCAATGGAACCAAGTAAGGGGGTTTACACAGTTTCTTTGCCGTATAGAACTGCCAGGCTTTAAAGATGAAGATAGAGAATCACTACTTGATATTCCTCCGCCAAATTCTAGCGGTAGATATCTGGTCTATCAAAATATAGAAAATGCATTTCCCCAATCAACCAAAACTTTAATAGTTAACGGTATAATGGATGCTAGCTCATTTATTAGCTCCCTCAAACCAGAACAATTATACAACCCATTAATTATTTCAGATGAAGAATTACAGGATTGGTGTATTTTTAGCATTTTGTATTTTACAGGACTACGCCCCGTACAATTGTCAAAAATATCGGTAGACGATATTCATCAAGACACCATAGATAGTAACACAGGACTAGTGCGTTATAGTTTATCGATGCCATATGCAAAAAAGCAAAAAGTCACAAAAAAACGTGCTTGTATTGCGCTTCCTACTGAATTTGGTATTTTTTTTGAATCTTACATTAAGCGCTACAAACTATGTACTGAGTCACCATTATTACCAATAAAATCATCAATACATAGATTAATCAAACTCATCATTAAGCGTACCCTATTTCGTATTCAACCCAAAAAAATTCAAAAAAAAATCACAAATGGCGAATTTTTACAGCCCTACCTTACCCCTATAGATTTTCGTCATAACATCGGTCATTCAATGGCTATGAGTGGAGCGAGCGCCGACGAAATAGCCTACATACTCGGACATGCAAAAACTAATGCGGCATCTTATTACATACTTGCTACTCCTCAATTGGCAATTATAAAGAATAATGCTCTCGGAACAAATAATGCATGGGAAAATATGATCAATCTCCTTATGACAGACTACATAATTGATATAAATAACTGGGATGGTAAAAAAGTTAGCGGTATAGTAAATGGAAAACTGCACTTACATATTGGAGGATGCCGGAAAAAATCAAACTGTCACCTGGCAAAAGTTCGCTCATGCTATGGATGTTTTTATTTTCATCCTTCTTCTGATTCAGAAAAACATATCAATGTTATTAAATCACTTGAAAGCGAGATATTGAACACTATCGAGATTTCAGAAAAATCTGGAAATAGCAGAAACCCTATATCTGAAAGCATGCTAAAAACAAGAATACAAATTCAGATTATAATTAATCGCATAAATGGGAGAAAACTGTAATGCAAGAGGCTATTAATAATCTGAAAATATTCATATATGATCAAAAATCTTATTTTAAGCTCACTATACAACCAATTGTTGAATTCAACTGGGATGGGCAAGGTTATAAAGACAAAAGATTAAACCAGAAATGGGTAGCTGAAAGTCAGTATTCCTCAGGGCTTTTTTCTTGTGATAATAGAGTATCCCTAAACTTCACCACTATCTCAACCAAAGCAAGAAAAGGAGTTTACCTTCCGGGTGAAAGCAAAGTCTTACCTAAAAAAATAAATATGAATCAAGAGTTTATTGATTTTTCCAAAGCATTATTGTTGAAGATAAACTATACCCAAAGAACATCAATCAAAACTCTAAAAGAAAGCACACTAGGGCTAATCAAGCTCATCTATATACGAATGTTTATTAACGGAGATAGCAATCCTAAGGTGATGAATATTAGTAGTGAAATAATTCAGCAGGCAATGGATGCTAAAGAATTAGGCGGAAAAGGGGCTGATACTGTCCAATCCTCTATGTGCTCTTTAATTAATCATATCAACCGCCTTGGCGTAACATTAACCCCTCTATTTTATACTCCTACGGTTAAAAAAAAGCACACAAATGAATACACAAAACTTTCTCAAATACACAACAACTCAAACTTTCACGACTGTGAGTTCGCTAATGAGCTAGATGAAGATGAAGATAGAAAACTTCTTACTATTCAGACTTTTTTGAATTTAGTAGCAGCTAGAAAATTAGTTAAAACTGATGGTGAGAAAATCCTGTTAAACCTCACAATGTTATTGCTGGTAACAGGCTTTCGCTTCGGTGAGGCAAGAGCTATACGCAAAGATTCCTTAAAACGTCTTGAGGTTGACGATGATAAGGTTGTTGAAATCCTTCAAGATAAAGGGCTAAGAACTTACTATCTGGGAATTGAGTACATTGGAGAAAAAAAAGCGGGACAACGCGTGCACTGGATTGAGCCCCTAGCTATTCCTCTAGTCGAGACAATTTTTAACGACACTCTAAAATTAACCCAAAACTTAAGACGAATTTATTCTGATTTCAGACGCACTGGAGTTAAAAACCTTTTACCTCTGTCACTTAAAGATAAAGAAAACATTGAGCTTGGTGATCTTATCAAACACGTTACCATCGGAGCTTCACCATATTGTAGACAGCGAGAAAATATACAGCGAAATTTCAGATCATTTGGACTACACCCCTTTCATAGGGGTTACGCTAAAGTCCTTTATCACACACCTGATGTCAATGCATATTTGCAAACGGTCGCGTCAAAATCACCGCACATTAACGCCAAGGACTTTTCCTTCAACTTTAATGACACATCAACAGGAGAAATAATAAACATTCCTTATGAAGAGCTCCTATTTATTGCACCGCTAGGTTCACTAACAACAGGGACAAAGCTTTACTATCCAACGATAGCGACCCCTATAAGCTTTCAAGCTATAAACAATTTTTTGGCTGGGAAAAACACACTGTTTAGAACCTACGGATTGATAGAAGAAAATGGTGAATTCTCACGAATGACAACTCATATACCTCGACACAATATAAATACTTTCCTTGCTATCGCAGGTATTAATGATCACTTGCAAGCAGCAATGATGGGACGCGTAGATATAAATCAAAATGATAAATATCAACATCTTGCAATAGAAGAAAGAGCAAAAGCTAATGATATTATTCCTTATGAGCAAAGAATAGATATTCGAAACGAAATAAATAATAAAACCCAAAATCTTAGCCCAATTGATAAAATAGAAGCGACTGGTGTTATTCACATTAACCCAAAGTTAAAAGCTCATAATGGGCTAAACCAAAACTTTCACACATTCACCACTCACAAAGATACAATTAATTTCTTCGAAGATATGATTAATTCAGATATTGACGACATTACTGCCGGTCTAACCAAAGCCTACAGATTAGAGCCTTCAAAATCCCAAAAAAAAGCATTATTACACTGCCATACCACTCTACATGCTCTCGATTTTGGTAGTTGTATGAGAAAAATAGAACTATGGTCATGTCCATATAATCACAAATGCCAGGATGGCAGGCCATGTCCGTATTTCACTCTTACCGGCCGGGCTGATGAGCCGGAAAAGTTAGAAGCAAAGATTCAGACAAATATGCGCACCATCAAAGAACTGCAGGAATTAGCTCTCCAGAGAGTGATCACTCCTTTGGAGTTAACCGAATTGACTGAAGACTTGAATTTGGTCACTCTAAATCTTGATCGTTTATCCAAGCTTTCGGCTAGTCTTGAATTCCCTAAACAACCGATTAATTTAATCGCCTTTGACGACCATAAGCAACCAAAGACCCTAGCTACAATTTTTGCCTACGAACACCGAAAACTGGAAAAACAAAAATCAAAAGGGGAAAATAAAAATGTCTAAATTAAAGGGGAAAGATCTCGATAAAGCGATCGAAGCAGAACTAAAAAAAATGCTTGAAGAAGGATTCGAACAATCCCCCATCAGTAATAAATATCTTTATGATAGATTGATAAACAAGAAGATTATTACTGGTGCTATTAGTACTCTTACAAATAGAAAACAGTTAATTGAAGAATACAAAACAATACAACAGGCTAACGTAGGTGGTGTATTTGGTGAAAGTTTACGCTCTGGTTCAACCAAGAGCCGTAACGAACTCATAAAAACAAATGCCAAACTTCGCGAAGATATTAAAAAAGCGGAAAAACAGCTAGCAGATAATACAAAGTCACTTATAGCAATGGCAAAACATATCAAATTTAATGGTTTTGCAAAGGATATTGAAAGGTCTATGTCACCATATTTGATTAGAGAGTTAAATAAGAGCAATGAACATATCTGATTCAAGGAAGCAACTGGACTGGCGTATTTTATAATTTTTAATGCGTGCTAAGGAAATTCTATATTGCTTCAAAATCACCGTTTACTGTCTCTATGATCAGAAGAATAAAGATTACCTAACAAGACTTAGCGTCATGTTGGCGTTTATTACAACTCAGCTACTTCAGTTGAGATTTATGAATGAATTATATGAGCTATCTAAGTGAGATATACAGGTGAAGCATTGATGCATAGCTAAAACTAGATAGAAAATGCCGCAGAAATAAACTCCCAATATATCATAACCTTACAGAAGTATTGATTAGGTGGATGGAAGAATACCCAACGAACAGGTCGGATTTCTCAAATGACATTGTGGCAAGGGTGGTTTAGGTTACAAACCAGACTAGCGATTGAGACACAGTCTAAATAGTACCCTTTTAGCACGCCGAAAAATGTCTTAACTTTACATTTTGGGACGTACTAAAGTGTACTCAGCCACCCAAATTTAAGAGATTAAATCCTATCCCGAGAATAAAAAGAATCGCAGATGAATAGGCAAAGGCAGAGCTTATTAGCATAGTCAGGTGCTCTTTACGAGAAGTTAGCTTATGCTCTCTCTTAAGACGCGGATACCTCATTGAATAGGAAATAAAACGAGAGCCTCGACCAAAGGATAGAGAGTCGGCCATTTTTGACTCTTCAAAGCCAAAGGCCCTGTCTAGCTTGGCTATATGCTTTGCATCACCAAGCCCCGAGCGAAGCATTAAGAACATGTACGGGAATACCCAAAGTAGCCACAACGCCACTAGCAAAAAGAATGGTACCCCAGCCAAAACGATGATCCATTTATCCACTAAAACTCCTCAACTAACTCTACTGCGGTCTCGTAAATAAACTCGCCGAATTCGTATACACCTTCAGCAGCTATCTTAGCAGCAGTTGAGTATGTTATACCTCCAACTGCAGCACCAATGCCGCCACCAACAATAACAGCGATGGCAATGACAGGAGCTGAAGCGGCTGCACCAACAATGGCAAGCGCAATAGTAACACCAGCGGCACCGCCTTTAATTCCACCTACATACCCGCCGTAAAGGCCTGCTACCTCTTTAACTGATGTTTTTCCACATTCACCGTTCTCTTGAAGCATACAGGCATCATGAATGTTGTTTACCGCACTAGCAGCACCAAGCCCAACACCAAGCCACCCAGCGGCTTTAGACCCCATTATTGCAAGGGAAACTCGAGCTATTCGTCTCCCAAGATGCGGAACTACTCCTTTGGCAATGATCTCGTCTGCATTATGGATAGTAGAACGAGTAGACAGGCCTAGGTTTTTCTTAATCTGCCTAAATGCCGGGATTTGAACACTTCTTTTGGTCAAGGACGTTAAGCCGTCGTCAAGCTTACTTAATAATTTAGCTCTTTCCGCGAGAAACACTCCGTTATTCATGTTACCCATTCTATTTGCCACTGCGACTTCTCTAATATAGAGATCGTTCATTTCGGCCAGAATAGAGTTGATGTAAGTGAGCCTTGATTCAACTGAAGCGGCAGCTGCACCGACCCCTAAACTAGCAATGGCATAATTGTCAGACAGTTTCGCGTTATCGATTATGTATTTGCTAGTTGGAGGGAATACCTCATCGATTAGGTAATCACCCGCTTGAGATACCTTATGATCTAGGAGTTCAAAGTAACGATATGCCGTAGCTACTTCTTCTTCAGTGAGCTTTATAAGGGCCTCACTTGCTGCTTGGGCATCCTCAATCAAGTAGGAAAGTTTAATCTTGTCTTCTTCCTCTGTAGGTTCCTCGGAAACAATGATTACTATCTCGCCTTGTCTAACAGGGTTATTCAGATGCGCGTTGTACTTACGAATTGCTTCTTTAGCGATTGCTGGTGTTTCGCTTGTGAATAACGAAGTAAAGACCTCTTCTTTCGGTTGGGAATATGTCACTTGACAAAAACCCATTTCGAACCCAGTTTCATTATCCGTTGAAACTCTTAAAACAGGAAGGTTGCCTTTAACGATGTTTTCATGATTGATAGCTCTGAGCTTGCTACTCGGCAGTAGTGTCTCCGTGAACTGATAAAACACATCCAATGGATGATTTACGTCTTTAGGTCCAACTGGAGGATACTCAGAAAACCTAATTGCTTCCGACTTGTTCTGAATAGACTCCTTAACAACGAGGCTGTCGCCCACCTTTAGTGACATTGGGTCGTTATCGTAAACGGGGTTTAACTCCAAGAGTCTCTTGGGTGTTAGATTGTGTTGGTTTGCTATCTCGACCCATGACTCTCTGCTATTGCCAACAGCTTCCACTGTGTGAGTTTCATTTCCACTCTCAATGTTGTCTGTCTCAAGCCTGATATCGTCGGATCTTGTTTCTGGTGCGCTTTTAATAGCGTCAATTAGCTTAACGGGGTCAACTTGAATTCCGTTGCTCTGAAGCCAATTGTGATCAACTGATTCCAATTGTTCTTTGGTTAACTGGGATTCTCTATGCACTATATATTGTTCTGTGACGATTGCGCCGTTCAACTTCCAGTAAACCAGTATTGCAGATTGAAGTTTATTGGCCGCTTGTGATTCATCAATTAAGCCGGCTCTCGTTCTAGTGGCAAAGAAGGCCCACTTACTATCACCCATTATCTTAAATTCTTGGATAATAGCGTTATTGTGGAAGTGGTAGAAATATCCTTCTGTAGGAAGTCCCAGTCTCGCACCAAACTCAATGGATGGAATCAGCGGAATGAATGACTCATTTGCCCTATTGGTACCTATCGGTTTCAGTGAAACCTTATCTTTTGGAGTAATCCCCATTTGGGTATCAGCAACTTTGGCTAATAAGGATTTAGGCTCATCAAATGCACTAAGTACTTTCAGCCGTACACCTTCGTTAGTGGGCTCTTCTATCCAATTTCCAAGACTTATTTCTTGTTTTGTCTTAGCTAATGAGAAGCTGTATCCAATCCTCTCTCTGTATGTTTCGAGCTTGCACGCAATCTCAATGCAATACTCATATTTAAGATCTGGTGCCTTCTCAGGTGAGTCTCTGACAATTGGCTCGGGGGTATAAACGGGTTCTATGACAGGACTATACCCCGCCGATACACTACTGTATCCAACTCCACTTGACCGAGAGTTAGCCATTTTTGCGCGAGCATTTAAGGATGATGCAGCTTGAGGGCTTAAGTTTAGGGATACGTGACTGGATACTACCCATTGTCTCGAATTGGAAGTGCCTTCCATAGAGAAAGCAGGAGTGGCTGGAGTGTCGACCAACAGAGCAATGTGGCCTTGTTCGAGTTGCTCAATAGTTCGATCAAAAGAAGTGCCCTTCCTTGCCGAATCTGGAAGCTTTGCAGGTGTGAGTTTGGATAAGTCTGTCTCAACCTGAGCAAACTCATGAGTCATCAGTTCGGAGGTTCGAACAATTCTGTATGTCGACATCTTGTCTACCATCTCATCAAAAAATAGAATGTTATTGGCTTTACAGAACAAAAACGATAGTGAAAACTAGCACATTGGGATGTTTGTGGCAGAAGCTCACACAAATGCCTCACCTAATTTTTACATCTATTTGTATCTCTATTGCCATTTTACCTGTGACTTACAAACGTAACTTACTTCGGCAAATTTTTGACAACTTAATGAATCTGGCTCATTAAAGCTACGATAAATAGTATCAATTGCTCCAGTAGCTGAATCAAAATAGCGGGCTTTGGCCAAATCCATGCTTAGATCTTGTAAATCTATGTGGGATTGCAAAACACATTTACTACGTAAATTACCTTTATTCTTATTGAATAAAGTTCGCATTTCTTCGTCCGGTTGCTCTTGGCTTGAGCAATACTCCATATTTTTAGATTCATAAAAAAATTCGAGGTTCTTTTTTACATAACCTGATTTGCTTAGATTGTTTGTGCTATAAGAATTTGCAAGAGAACAAGTTAGAATTGCTATCTTCAAACAATGAGAAAAACTACTCTCTTATAACGATTCGATACCGAGTAAAACAGTTCAAACTATCAATCTTGCTGTAAATATCAAGACTAAAGCATCATATCCTGAACCGACAAACGCAATGTATGTGGCATAGATTAATAGTACTACTATGGTGATTGTAATCATTACTATCTTAATCATTTGACACATCTAATGTGTATATAAAAACAGTGTCAAAGTAGCAAGCTTAACAATCACTTCAAGCAGATTAGCAACGTTTAGCATTTTGGTTTGATCCGGATTTAGTGTCTACGTCATAATGGTTTAGGTCAATTGTAGCGTTGCTTACTACTTAATTGGGCGTTCGATTTCATTTGATCCTATGAAAAAGGAGATTGTATATTGTTTAACTTAATTATTTCCCATGAACCTAAAACGTGGGATCTCACTCCTTATCATTGTGACCGTAGTAGAGCGATTGTCGAGTACACTGCTGATGAAATTAGTGAGCGGTATAAGTTCTTCGATCAAAATGCGATTGAAGAGTTAAAAAGTTTCCCCACGCTATTTGTAACTGAAAACGAATCGGTAGAAACTCGGATTGGCTACATTACTGAAATCAGGGTTAGAAAGAATAACGAAAAAGTATGACAAGTTTTAAAATTGAGAGACCGGACTTCCCTCTGTGGGCTCCTAAATCTGTTATCGTTGAATGGGAAGAGCAAGCGGCAGAGGTCGCGTATTGGCAAAAAAAGTTTCCAAGTTTAAAGCCTGACACTGATGAAGCCGATATGTTGGCGCGATTGTTAACCTATGAAGATATGAAGTCGGTTTGGGAACGACTACCAAAATATAAAATTAAGCCAACTCTCTTTGTCTCCATGGTTCAGTGCTCTCAGTCTTTTATCGATATAAAGCCGTACAACCTAACTCCCAAAGAGCATGCAATATGGCTCCAAGATGTAAAAGACACAGCTCTAAAATTGAAGTCTTTAATTCAATTTAGTCCTTACGACCGAATCCTTGAAGAGAAGTACCTCAAGAAACGCCAAAAATTTGTAATGGCAAATATAGTTGAGCACTCTCTACAAATACTCAAACCTGAGGTCAATGTTGAGGAGCACGAAAAAACAAGACCTGCTTATGAATCATGGCCTGACTTTTTGCCACAACCTTTAAGCGAAATACTGTCTGAGTTAGCGTCATTGGAGTCTGAAGATGAAATTAATATTGTTGGTTCACAGCGTCGGAAATCTGTCAGATTAGATAAGCCGAGTCATCCCAATGCCAAACGTAGTTATTTCATAAGAAATTTAACTCAAGAACTTCGAGATTTTACAGGGCAACCTTTGCGTGACATTGTTACAGTCACTACGGCGACAGTATTTGATACGCCATCTTTGACAGAAAGGCAGATCATTCGTATTGCTCCCTGACACAATATCGCCAAAATCTGGATTTTGTGTCATGTCAGATAGGATAAGCAATTAAGTATCTTAGCAACGTAACGAGTGTTAGGAGAAAAATATGCGTTTTGAAGTTAAAGTTAGTCTTTGTATAAGTCCACAGTTTCTATCTTGCTTAGCTCAAGCTATAAAAATGATGGTTATTGTCGGGTTCTTGATTTAATAAAGTCGTGTAAGTTTAATGCTAACAGACAGATCCTCACACTTGTGATATTGGTTTTGAGTCAAGTTCAGTGTCTACGGTGGCCCAGTTATGTGTGGTGTTAGCGTGACTTATACTTTAATTGGGCGTTATGTGATTGTGTTGAAATATAGCCTTAACAAGCTGAAATGATGTGTAATAAATGAAATTTACAGTTGAAAAATCAGGCTCAATAGTTTCGCTGGCTATTGAGCACGAAGGTAAAGCTCGTCGAGTTTACGATATTCCTGTAAAGGGTCGAGTTTTTGTAAAAGGTAAAGCTCCTGAAGTATCAAAGCTAAAGCAAATGATGGAAACCTACTGTACAGAAAATGTAATGAATAGTAGCGAGTTTCTAGATTTCTATCATAAAAGTAGACAGGATACGATTGAGTATGAAACCAAAGAACTTTTGAAATGTTTTATGAGAATTCAAAATTCTATAGATTGCATTAATGTATCAGATGAAATCCGATTTGGTGATACTGAAGAATAAGCATATAACAAACGACTTTGGTCAATATAAAAGTAGCTGGGGTAGATAGGCAATATGGCTTTTCTCTACTGCTACCCAACGATCAGATGCTTAATGTTATGACGACTTATGTAAAGTCAATCCCTTCGATGAAATCCAGCAATCCACCTTGATAGAGAAAATTCTCCATCCACGTTATTTTCATTAGGCCGTAACTATCGTGATGAGCGCGTGAAAAGTTGTAAACACTATACCCTGGGCGACCTGAACCGCCTGCTGCCACATCCCGGGATATAGCTAGCATTTCGCCATCAATGCATTCCTCAGATGTCATCATCTTCGAGTGTGGGCTAGTGCCTGGGGGTTGGCGAAACAAAGCTAGTGTGTTTGGAAGCCAAGTTAACAAGTCACTGGGAAAGTCACTCTGATACAGCGCTAGCATCTCTGTACCATTGGGGAGGGTTCGCTGATCAATCTCAACAATCGATAAAAAACCATTATTTTTGTAAAAAACAAATCGCTGATTAAAGTTAGAGGTATCAACAATTTGTCCAAGTTCTGAAACACCAGAAGGAAGTGCTGCTGGGTCCAAAATTTTAGGTAGTGATGGAGACAAAGGGTATGACTTCATTACAACTTCTCTTTGATGATTTTCAGTGCACCACATGCCTTGTATTCATTCAGGTTGACTGTTCGTCTCTCGAAGTTGAGCAACTCTACTGCGCCAGATTTGTTATCAGTGCCTTCAATTAAGTTTTTCGTCAACCCATCACCTGTAAAGTGCTCGTTGTTACCTATGGCTGCATGCATTCTCATTCTATTTAACATTAAGGACGTCGTTTCTTGGTCAGTATTTTTAATCGCCAAGAAATGTCTAAATGATTCCTCATCTGAAGACCACCTTAATATACCTTGTTGTATAGCCTCTCCCACCGATGAAGCATAACGAGCTTGAAATTCATCATTCATAGTATTCGTCACAAAGTCTTTGTTAAACAATTGAGGAAATTCTCGAACAGCAAAGTTGCCTACATTTGAGAAAGTGGCTGATACACTTTCAATATTAGTGATTGTTGCGGCTTTGTTTACATCAACTGCGATTAACGCATACTCTGCGTTTTGATTTAACTCGAGTCCAAGCTTACCTGCGATGAGCTTGGGGTCAGTGTCAGAGTCTTCGATTTGATCGAATGTCGTGGTCCAGTACTGCGCTCCTTCTCCTGTCTGTCCTGACATTTCACGCCCTAGCATTCCCGCCCCCCCAGTATCATCGTTTCGAAGAAACCTACTCTCCATAAACCTCAGTTGATAACGTTCGTTCGAAACAGAGCCGGACTCTGCCATGCTCTTAAGTTCCAAGTCATTGTATTTAGGCGTATAACCTTCTTCATTGATCGCCTTTTTCATGGCATATAGACGGTAACAGACACCGCGCAATGAAAATGGTTCAAGACCTTGCTTTTGCGTGAGGGTATAAAACTCAGCTTCCCGTCTATCTACTTTGTCACCTAGGACACAGATATCATCCTGAGCAGACTCAAATGATTCAGCGTCCACATAGCTACTCTCATCGTTGACTCTGTACATAGTTTGTCGAAGTAGAGGCAATAACCGCGCTTTCAAACGAGGAGGTAAACTATTCCAGCCAATTCTTTCTACCAACGCTAATAATGAGCTGATGCTTTCAGCGGAAAGAGTGCCTAACATAGTATTTATCCAGCGTTCCAACTGATAAATATCTCTCTCTGCTCTTTGCTCCCCATCAGTGCGAGGATAGGTGATGATACTTGTCACCACTGCGCCTCCATACTGTATTTTATAATGCCTTCTTTTTGTTGTACGACCTTGTCATCTTCGTCATGGTTGTAGAGTTCATCTATATCATGCCACATACCTTGAGTATACATATGAGGCTGTTCGATAACGGTAATAGTTGACAGCAGTTTAGCTAGGGCGTTTTCAATATCTACTTTCCCGCTTTCAATTTGTTGCTGGAGACAGGTCATTAAAACGGATAAATCACCTGAGGCAATTTTTGGATGTGAAGATTTAATTGCCGTAAGTGTGTCTAGACCGCAAGAGGTCAATTTCACTTCATCTGAATGGCTGTCTAGCTCGATCATTCTAAGCTTAACTAGGTCTGATAACACGGAAGGCAAAGATGAAGGACGTCCAATAGTGAAAAGGTCCAGATTCTCTAAAAGGGATGAAAATGACATCCCGGAGAACTCTTGTGGAGAGAAGCTCAGCGAGAACTGTCGCGATGCCAACGCAGAGCAAAGTGCAGAAATTTCATCTTGTGTATTGAATTCACGTTCTTCACTTTCAAATAACTGCAACCATCCAGGGTCTTGCAGTGCATACATATTAAAGGACAGCTTGATTTCGGCTTTGACATTGACCAGCTCGATGGTGATGTTTTGTATCGTAGCCTCTCCGATGCCGTTTGCTTTACCGAGTGAATCAATCAACGACACAAGGTTGATGGCATCATTTTGTTGCCCAAAACGGGTTGTCGCAAGCAATGTAGCAAATTTAGGAATATCGTCACTGGAAATTGTTAAACGAATATCGTCGTGTGCACTATTTTTCACTAGAAATCTCCCATGTAGAGGGCTTGAAGAATACGCATTGTTGTCGCAGGCTCCAGCTTATGATTTTTATGCGCATAACGTATGACTTCCATGGTTGATACGCCGGGAGCTGGTAAGATTATGTCTGAACTTTCGGATGGATGTACAAATCGCCATTTCCCCGGGTCTCCCGCGATGGACATCGTTCCAGTTTTCTCTCTTGCTGACGCAAGCTTGCCTAGTAATGTCGTGATACTATCTTTGCAGGTGCCAGTAAGCTTTCCATTTATTTCGCGCCCTGCGGCTGTTAATACAACTTTTGGCTCGCCTTTGTCGGTGATTTGATGCTTTTGCATCGCATCGCGAAGCAATATATCTAAAATGCCCAGCCGAACACGTCCCATTGCTTCCGGCCGTATTTTGCATTCTTGAGGACTAATGAGTTCATGTTCTAAAAGCCTTTGCTTGAGTTGTTTGTCTTCGTTACTGCCTTTTATGTCACGACAAAGTGCGGTGATAATTGTATCGGCTAACTCTCGGAACAACTCCGCCCTGACTACGTTATGATTGATCTTTTCGCGTGTGGTGCGGTATTCACAGATCGCGGCTTGCCGCTCTCTTTCTCCTAATAATGCTACTTTCTTATCCAATTGAGCGACACTTTGCAGGTCAAACGCTTCCGATATTGTTTCCTTGGTCATTGCGCCCAATCGCACTCTAGTCATCTTGTTCTGAACATCCGGCATATCGCGAAACTGCATGTACAAATGCCACGCGATAGTTTCTCCAACGTAGTCCGCATCTGTGGCGAGAATAATTTCATCCACCATAGGTGCTTGCTCTGTGATACTAGAAAGGAGCAAACCAGCATGTTCACGAAGCTTAAAACGAGGTTTAAACCCTGATTTAAATAAATATTCCAGTGACCTTGATGATTCTTCATATTCAGTGATGGAGCCTTGGGTGTCCAAGACCAGGTATTCTTGTCCTAGATACTCTGATAGCACCTTCTTTTTGCCTGCTGCTTCGATTATAACGAGTCGCTTTGGAAATAGACGTGTACATCTACGTAAACCTCCAGGCTCATGTTCTGCATGTCCAAGGTAGTATCCTAGACTACGTGCTGAACTGCGTTTTTGAATAGGAAGTTGCTTGGATGACCCGACCCCGTATGTTTTCTCACAGATAAAAGCCACAAAACAGTCTTGAGCTCTGGAAACTGCCACGTTGAGTAAAAAAGGCTGTTCGTCAAAATAAGGAGTACCATTTTCGCTCGCACCATGAACGCCACTGAATATGACTATGGGTTTTTCTGCACCTTGGAGGGAGTCGACGGTCCCAATAACCATGTCTTCTACCTCACATTTATCGAGCCCCTCCATTTCAACAGATTTGGCTGTCACATGTTCAATGAGTGTTTTCTTTAACTGCTCGGCTTGCGCCTTAAAAGGGGTGACAATAGCAATCAGTTCTGAAGCAGTTCGCACAGGTTTATTCTTTTTCTGGTCTTTCTCTCGATAGAAATGAAATATTTCTTCCCATTTTTTCAATATAAACTCAGCGATCAGCTTTGCCTCCCCAACACTGTATCTTGATGTACCTTTTCGAGCATTTTTGAAGTCTGAATTGACCCATGAAAAAGAGTGTAAGGGCCCCCGCTCTTTACTGTTATGAGGTAAGAACATGAGCTTGTTGTCATAAACCACCTCATTGCAAAACTGGATGATGTTGGTTTGGCAACGGTAATGTCCCCTTAGCATGAGACCATGTCCTTGATGCGAGAAACGAGACGCTCGGCGCATAATACTTAGCATACTTCCGCGTCCCGTTGTCATATTGTGTGCGTAAGCATGCATGAACTCTTTGTTGGAGTAACCATGCGTGGAATAAGCATATGCTTCATCACCCAATGAAACATCTGTTATTACTGGCTGGAGCTGATCGACATCTCCGACGACAAGTGCATTTTTTGCCAGTGAGAGTAAAGGCATTGCGAGGCGCTGTTGTGCTTGTCCACTTTCATCCATGATTAGTAAGTCGGCCTGGCCGAGGAGGAAATGCTGCTTTGAAGCAGCGCTTGCTTTTTGTAATGCAAATAACCTCGGGGCTGTGTTGAGTGTTGCGACGAGGCAAGGCGTCAACATCGATAATCGTCGTAACCCTTGTTCCACATTGGCTTCTGTACGAGATATCAGGAGTGATGAAGAGCTCTCAGAAAGATATACACCTTCCCAATATCTAGCCGCTAGGTGAAAGGCTTCAGGACGTAAGGTGACATCGAGTAATCGATCAAAGAGTAAAGTGAAAGCGTCATCACATAGGAGGTTAAAGTCCCTATCTGGCAGAGAGGATAGGATAATCGCGTTATCTGAGATTCGTTCACGAAGTACCTCAGATAATACGTCTACCTGTGCTTTTCTATCGTTTCCACATATTGTTAGCAGTTTACCCGCCGTTTGATGAGCTTGCTCCCTGCTGCTGTGGGCCTCTTGAGCCTGAATATCGGGTACAAGATTGTATACTTTACACACTTTATATAACCAGTTGATATCTCTCTTATGACGAGGGAGTGCCTTAAGTAAAGACACAATTGCTTCACAAACTACAGATAGCTTTTTATGGCATGCATCAACGATCTTTTCGTGCATATCATCAAAGTCTTCTTGAAAAAAAGCACATGCATGCTCTTGGTATGTTGACTTCAAGCTTGCTAACTGTTCGTATTCAGAGAGCGGAGCATCTTTACCTTGCCAACAAAAAACGGATGGCTCGTCGTTTTTGCTTATTGCCCCAAGAACGTAATCATTATCACGCCCACTTTCATTTATTTTTTCCCTTTCAGAAGATGAAGGAAAGTAAGTGCCATAACTTTCAGCGTGCGGTATCCAACGTTTAAAGTGCAAAAGGCATGAGTCGGGATTTTCATCCCCTTGATAAAGGACTTTAGGAAACGCGCCAATTACATTTGTCACTGATTGGTTAGTGGCGCCTACGGCTATTGTTATCGGGCAGGGCTTGCGTTGCCAAGCCGCAAGAACCCATTGGTTGGCAACCACCGCCTTCAACATTGCTGTTTTCCCTGACCCGGGAGGGCCATTTACCGCGAGAGCATCACCAGCAAGGCACTGAGACAACTTATGGACAACGAGGCGTTGAGAGTTGTCCAAAGCGAACATTTCTCTATCTGTTCTTGATGCAAGGCTCTCTGAAAGCTGTTCATCCATGTGTCCCAATAGATAGTCAGGGTGGGTCAATATATCTTCTGCTAGCGTATCGTCTTGGGTGGGGGATGTTGGTTTCCCTTGCTCATGAGCGGATATCGCGGCAAGAAGTGGACTCTGTTGATTAGACGCATCTAACGATTCATATAACTCCAAGACGGCTTTTATTGAGCTCGTATCTCCAGCAGAAAATGATGCTATAGCTACGTCAAGGCGACATTCCGTATCAATACGCTTGGCAAGATAAGGCGCTAAATCGTCAATAGAGACTCCAGTTGTCGCTTGGCAGATCCGCTCACCATGATCATGCCATTTTGACCAGCTATCTGTCTCTGGTGGTGGATTTTTTAATCGAAACTGGGTGTATTGCTCGCCATCACCAAGCACTCGATCAGGTGTTGGTTTCTCTTTATGGCGAAGATAAGAGGAGTTAAACAAAATCGGTAGTGTCAGTGCTGGTTTTAGAGAACAAAAACTGGCGTCTGTATCTAGACGATCTATGGTTGTTGGAATTGCTAGAAAAGGAATCGCCTCATTCAGATCTTCCATGAACAGCTGATAGACAATATAGATAGGTGGTTTAGGCGAATATTGGTTCTTTGCTGTTGTTTTTTTTATAAACTCTTCCAGCAGTCTCGGCTCATCTGGTAGGTTGAATACACCGTGAACTTCAATCTCTTTTGCAAGAACACCTTTATGTCTTGTGCCTTTCAATATCTGTAAATCTTCAAACTTGGGAAGCGTACATAGGTTTTTAAGCAGATTAAGGTATCTGTGTTTTTTCATGATTACTGGCCTATGTCTACTCTTGAAAATTGGGCAATATAGTTTTTACCTCGGAACTGTTTTGTTACAACAGTAAATCTCACTTCCTTTTGATTAAGGATTGACTTAAAAGGTATTTTTTCTTTTTCTCTCAGCGTGTAGCTGATCTCACTATTAACAGCAGGACCACTACTTTCTGACTTGGTTACTTTGAACATGAGCGTGTTTTCTTTCTCTTTGTGTTGCCCAATGTACTTAAGTTCAGAATACTGAGTTTGATTGCTCGAAATTCTATTTTCATCTAAGTCAGAGCATGCCAAAACATACTTCCTCGCTTTTCGGTCTAGGCTGATTTGAAACGATGTAGAAAGTTCTTCGTCTTCTTTAAGGTGGAAAATTCCTTTCTTGGAAAGAAGCGACGCGGAGAGGGGCAACAAAAAATAGACGGCAGAGTCAACCGATACAGCTGCTAGAGCACCGCCATGGTAGTAAAAGGAAGAAAGATCACAGAGCTCTACCGATGGACTGGGCTGCATTGCAGACCAGTTCCTTATTACATGAGTACTTTTTGAAGTGATTGTTTCAGCGAGTTTTAATCCACTCACTAAGTTTTCCATGTTATGGATCTCAGCGATTTTCCACTCAAGACCTTTGCCTGAAGGTGGTTTATGGCTGATGAGTGTAAGCTCTATTTGTTTTCGTTTTTGAATGCGTGCAATACCAAATCGATGAAGTTCACTCATATGAATACGGAAGGCAAAGGTGTTTGCCTGTACTTTCTGTGTGAAGAGGGCGTAATCGGGTAAGTCCTTTGAAAAGCCAATTGAATAAAAAGTCCCTTTTATTTCTGTACCTTCATTACGCGAGAGCCCGATTAGTAGGCTTAACTTATCCGGTGAGAATTTGATGGGTACTTCATGCTGAGATGCTGCTGAAGTGAGTTCGATATCTGCAGGGATCTTCAGCTTTGAGAGCATGGTTAATTTGACACCACCTAAACCGAGCACTTCTATTTGGTACATCGATTGGGCTTGCTCTAATGCTCCCTCACTTGATACAGCGGATATTTTTCCTGTTAGTGACAGCTCAGGAGGTACGTCAAAGTTCATAAGATTCAACTGAAGATTGTCGCCATCTTCGAGGATATCCACGTTTAAGAAAATGGGATGTGTGCTAGATCGCTGGAAAGACTCAATTTGTGGAGCGAACTGCGGATAAAAAGCGCTGAATTGGATGCCCGCTAGTTCCTGACAGTCAGAAACTAGCTTTAAAAACTGTCTGCCTGAGTTTGTACTGTAGCTCATAAACTCGAAACGGTGTATTCCAGGCTTTAACAGTGGCTCAATGTGTGAGACCTGATACTGTTTGTATTTTTCTGACCATGATACGGTTGCTGATAGTGTTGTGCTCTCAGGATTGAGGAAGGAATCAATACAATTGGACCAGCACACTTGTTTAGCCAAGGAACAAGGAACACTAATGCTCTTCCCACCCAGATAGCTCTCCATCCATGCTTCATAGCCAAACTTTGTTGCTGTGAATTTACCAAGAGTTCCAGATAGTGACTTTGGAACTTCTGACCCCAGTAATTTCAGACGAAATCGATCTTTTCCTTTAACCAGTTGTACTTGAATTGGGATATCGGTTTCAAGCAGCCAAAGATATTTGCAAAAAGGGTCTGAGGGTTGAATTAAAATTTGCCATTGCTTGTGAGGCGATTTAAGAGTTATAAGTATCTTTTCGGCCTTTTCTTCCATTGACTCGATGCAAAGCGTTTGATCCAATGGCAATGACGCTGGAAGTAGGTCAACCGCTTTATAACCGTCTTGGCTTTTGACTCGAATGGCCATTACAGGCTCTTTTTTACCTTGAAACACTAGCTTTGATTTATTCAAAGTTTCGTTTGTCAGTTTTTCTTCAGCCTTTCTTGTTTGCCCATTTTTTGTGGTAAATCTCCAACAGAGAAAAGTTCCACTACTCCTAGGGTCCAAATAGGCATCATTCCCAATTAACATAATTCAATTTTTAGTCCCAAACTATTGATAGCTAAGAAGATGTATAAACAAGGCCTTTTGAAAGTTACTTCCAAATTGAGCCAAAAAAATAATCGATTCATTTGAACTACTAATATGTATCTAGAGGTATCAACACAAACTCCGACATACGATGATGTATGTTGATAGACTCCAAGTGAAAATCAGTGCTATGAACTTTCTATGGTGCAATATGATATGAGAATTTGAACGAATTGATCACTCTAATACAATGTAAAATAACTCATTTTTTGGCTGTAATCACTAGAGTCTGTTGACCTTTTGAGCTGAGAGTTGCAGTAGATGGTGGTTTCGTGACGCAAGGTTGAGACTTGGGATTATAGTTGCCCACGCGGAAAATGCAGACAAAAGGAACCACAAACTTAGCCCGAAGGGGCACCTAAAAGCATTTTATTCTTTGCAAAAGGTACTCACAGTTTTGTTCCAGATTGATCTGCACTAGTGTTGCTAGGTACACGACGAAGCGACATATTTGCCCCGAAATTTGTTTCAGCGCATTCGCTCTAACGGCAGTCTAGCTGATTTTGCTATACTGCAACTAATCTAAATCTCCTGCCAGGTTGTATGCGATGAGCAAGAAAAAGTTGACCGAAACAAAGCCAGATTGGATATCTTTCGCCGACGAAGTCGAACGGGTTACCGATGATTTCATGGCTGACCGAAATGAGGCTTTTGATGAGGCTGGTTCAAATTTGGTGAATCGACATACCTTCATTTCAGAACTCATGTCAGCTCTAGATAGTCTTCCTGACGGGGATATTGAGCTTTGCGATTTAGCAAATGAAATTGGTCGAGTCATTGCTAATTTGAACTCACCAAATAAGGCACTCTTACGTGAAGTAATTTATGGTGTTGAACATGGTTTTGACATGATTAGCAAAGAAAGGGGAACTTCGAATGAGTAAGCTTGATGAATGGGTCGACAACAATATGACATTAACCAGTATCATCATAATGGTTGTGGGCTTAACACTTGGATACATCCTTTTCTAGTATCAATTACTAAGGTTTCGAGGAAAACCTCAGTTGTTGCATTTTTTGCAATAACTCCAATCTTCTAATTGTGCACAGCCTGTTGCACAAATCAGTCAGAATCAAAGATGCCCCTTTCCTTTCTAGTAACGCTAAACCTCACTAATCACAGTGAGGTGATTCGTCCGACTTTTTCTTATCTGTGTAATGTCTTGGGGGTAGCTATAGCCAATGGAATAACGCAATATATTCCATTGGGTTAATGTTTGGGAAGAATTGATGCTAGTTAAAACCCTCAGTGCTTCGCACTTTGTCGCAGACACTAACCTCGTCGAGTTAGAGCATGGACTTTTAAACTCAATTACGTAGCACTCGAAACTAGATAGAATACAGAAGACTTATTAACACGGATTTAGAAACGATGGGAAGCTACGTATACGACTACTTAAATGATTCATTGCTACTCGATAGAACACTCGTAACTAGGTTTTACAGTGGTTTGTCAGACGCTGTACTAGAACAGGAACTTATCAAGTATCGTGAGTACTGCTTAAAGGTGCTGCCTGAAATACGTGATGCAGTGAAATCTAACGGTGTGGTTAGTTGCTTGGCAACTGATACCCTGTCTCATACTTCTCATCTAAAACAGGCTGCACTGTATCTCGAAGAAGCTGTAGTTGCAGATCCAGTATTTGAACTAACGGACTTTAGAACCCAAGCTACAGAAGCCCTGACATCATTTATGGGTATGGCGTCAACCCCAAAAGTAGACCGCCAAAAACTAGCTAAAGCAGCGGTTCGACTGATTGAATTGCGTCCGTTAGTATCAGGTGGTTACGTCAAACTGTACCCGGTTACTTTTGAACTTGAGAAGGGTGCTGAAGTACCACTGCTCTACTCAGATGTTGGATTTGAAGATTGCTTACCTCCAAACATCTTAGAACAGTACAAAGCTAGTGCAGATGTTCGAAGTGTTCAAAACGATAATGGACGAATGCTCGTAATGCGAGATCTGTATCCATGTAGAAACATCAGCATTCATTTTCAAGGTATGGAAAGTGGCTTCGCTATGGGTTATGTATTAAACCCAACAAAATTTGAACCGACTGATAAAGAAAACGTATTCACCATCATTCAAAAGAAGTCCTCTGTGCCACCCAGTAAACCTGATTTTGATGCTTGGGTAAATCAATCTGTAAATCAAACCGCACGAAATCACTTCATTGAACTAAGTAAACGCATAGCGTTATCTGAATACCTTGGCTGCATGTTTGGTACGGAACATCCATTCGAAAGCAATCTGCTTAACATGAATGTCGGTAGTGCGGATATTCAAGCCAATACATTAAATTGTGCGCTACAGATGGACGTGCCATTCTTGGAGCAAGTGTCCTCTGCTGATTTGATGTCTATCCGAAACAACGATGGTGAAGCATTCCAGTCATTCCGTGCTGAATTAGAAAAAGGGCTGCGTGAAGCAAGGCATGAAGCTAACCTTAGTCGTGTGAAAGCAATTATCGAAGATACTCAGCATGAACTATTCGAAGTACAGATGCGCCAGATCGCACCTCAAATTAAGCACATCCAAAACACCCATCTTGCTGAAGCAGTAATTGCCGTAGCGGGTTTAGGTCTTAGTGTCGTGACTGGCGGGGCAAGTTTGATTGCTACTGGCATAGCAGGGCTTAGTGGAATAAAATCACATAGCGACTACAAATCAAAACTCACTGCTAATCCAAGTCATTTCTTGTGGAATGTAAAACAAAAAGAAAAAAAGTAATTGGATTGGTTCGTTATTCGATAGAAAGCCCGCTGTATGTAGACTATTTGTTATGGGATTGCTTACTTGGCCTTGTAGGGGCGACTTCGCTCTCTCTATTGCTATCGAACCTAACAGTGGCTCTTTTCCTTTTTCCATAGCTGTCGTAATTCATTAATAACTGATTTAGCAAATGTGCTAACAAGCTTTTGTCCAAATATGGCTTATAAAATGCGCCCCCACACACAGAAATTGCCATTAAAGAAGTTCGCTCATTTCTGGCACACTGTCAGCTTGAGCTAGCAAGTTGTCACATTCTGTATGAATGAGTGATACACATAGTTCTATATGTTCACGCTCTCCATCATCGATTCCTTGAGCTTCGGTAAGTCCAATCGTTTCCTTCAAGGCATTCTTTATAGCACCAACGGTTGCTACAATTATAGAAGCCATTTTGGTTCCTGAATAGCCGAGCAAAGCGGCAAACTCAGCTAGATCATAGCTGGTAATAGGGCATTGGAAGTTACCTTTTGGAGGATTTTGAAAGTCTTCGCTTTCCCAATCTCCAATCGACATTGCAAAATATTGAGGGATACTGGCGGCACGACCCTCATCAGGAGACAATTTACCGCTTCGTGAGTTGCGTTTTGCTCCCTCTTGAGCGATTGCTTCTATGTTTACTAAATCATAAAAAGGGGTCAGTTCCAGGCCTTTAGGGGTGACGAAGAAGCTAATATTTTTACCGTGGGCATCGTAGTTTAGCGTTACTAGATTAAAGAGCATCCATTGGGTGAGCTTTAGGCTAGTGATGACCGTGTCTATGGTTTTGACGCACAGTAGGCGTGGGAAAGAAACGCCATCACGCATATATACGCCATCGCCTTCATCCCCATTCTGACGCTCGTATTTGTAACCTGGAGGTAAGTCAGTTGCCTGACAGCCATCAATCACATGTTTTCGTTGAACGACATCACGAGTCGCGATATAGGCACGATCGAACCGCTCTATGACCAGTGCCCTAGTCTTCCCAATACGGGTTAACTCAACATTAGCGACGTCCAAACCTGCTAGCTTAGCTAATGTCATGCAAAAGAACTCATTAACAGCAATACACGGTGCTTTACCGCTTTCAAACTTCAGAATGTAGTTCGAACTTAATTTTCCTTCACCAAACCCCCATTCCTCACGGCGCTTAAGTAAGTTTAACTTGTTTTGCACACCGGCAACCGAAAGGCGAACCTTGCCGTCCCAATAAACTAATGGGGCTAAATTTCGCTCTAGTCGTTCTATTAGTTCATTATCAGGGACAGCTCTAAAGCTGGTTTTCTCAGGTTCTGAGTTTGGGACTCGAAAAGATAATGCGCCAGATGTTTCCGCACCAAGCTTACGAATCAGCCCAAACGTATTGCTTTTGGAGATAGTGGTGTTTTTTATCATCTCCTCAAAGGCTTCTCCTTCAGGAAGTAGATTTCTGAGATAGTTCTCGATACTTCGNGTTTTTTATCATCTCCTCAAAGGCTTCTCCTTCAGGAAGTAGATTTCTGAGATAGTTCTCGATACTTCGTGGCGAAGCCTGATCATCAAAAGTGATGTGTGGAGAAATCGGAAAACCAGTGTGTTTCCATTCATCTTCATAGATGAACGTGAACCCTGTTTCTGTTCCGACAGGAAGAATCAAACGACCAATTTTGGTATTCGTGCCGATAAACACGTCTAACTGTTGCAATTTACTCATACCAACCATCCTCATTGCTTATGACGCTATTTTCATCTTGGGAGGTTATTTGGTTATGTGGACGAACAAATAGGTTTATGTCGATAAGGCGTAACGACAGCCCTAAGATATCCATGAGCACGAGTACATTGGCAAAGGTGACACTGGTATCGCCTTTTTCAATCTTCATGATTGTCCTACGAGATAAATTGGCTGTTGAAGCGAGATCATCAATACGCCAGCCTCTATCGGTGCGTTTAGAGCGAATGGCGCTCCCCAGCGTTTCCATACTGAACTCGGTATTCAAATCAGGCATAGGTTGTGCCTTTACCATCTTACCTTTTTTCATAAGTGCCTTTTAATGTACTTTTGTCACTATTGGGGGCGTCTTAACATATAAGTTCACTATAACTCACTTTTGTGATGCTTGTATAAGAAATTATTTAAAAGTGCAATTTAAGTAACTTATGTTTAGTTTGCTAGTTGCATGTTCGTTCCAATCAGTGGCAATCTGTTTTTGCTAAACTAGAGTAAGCGTGTCATAAAATCACCATGTGAATAGAATAAGGTTCTAAGCAGCAATGAAAGTTAAAATTGAGAAGACCTGTGATGGTGAAGCTTTCTTCAACATTCCAGAAATACTGCAAGAAGNGCAATCTGTTTTTGCTAAACTAGAGTAAGCGTGTCATAAAATCACCATGTGAATAGAATAAGGTTCTAAGCAGCAATGAAAGTTAAAATTGAGAAGACCTGTGATGGTGAAGCTTTCTTCAACATTCCAGAAATACTGCAAGAAGAATTACAATGGGAAGAAGGCGATCAAATCGAATGGCTCGACAATAACGATGGCTCATGGACTTTACGCAAAGTTGAACTTGAGGATGATACCCAGTCGAAGTCTATAGAGTACATTCTTTCACAACATCCTACTTTAAAAGAGCAAATGGAGGATGTGTTTGAGGACTATGGTTTGAGAGCAGAATGGTTAACTTCCGCAATTCCAGCGCTATCTGGTCTAACTCCGCTAGAAGTTGTGCTTAAAGGTGATTTAAAACGCGTTTTAGATGCACTAAATCGTATCAAGTATGGTGATTTTTCTTGAGATGCTTTTATCTCATAAAATCAGGTTGATATGTTGAGTCATTGGCTATCTCTTTCCGGATGAAGCCTACTTTGCGAGGCAGAGATAGGCTACATTGACTGGAACTAACACGCTTGTACCCAATCATAGTGCGTCTAAGGACCGATGTCGCAGAACCAAACAGACCAACTTTCCCTGCTATGTCAGAAAAGTGGCTTTGTGACCATCGGTAGACTTCCATTTAAGCCGTATATCCGTACTTCAACTTATTGATCTCTTCTGTCACCAGAATGATACCGGTTTTTGTGTCACAGAGTGAAAGTAGTGTTTCGTTTTCAAACACCAAACTGGGTTTATTTAACCAGCGTAATGTCGCATCATGATCACCAAAATACTCATCTGCTTCTTTGACCATATCTGCAAGCATAAGAGCATGTTCACTGGCAGTTGGGCTTAGCGTTGCGTTCGGCTCTTTCATTTTTCGCTGGAGAGTACGCAGATTAACGCCAATAATTTTCGCGTAATCTGTCTTAGTCAGATCAAGAGTTAACATTCCTCTATCCAGCATTTCAACAGGAAGCCCTTGACGAATAATTTTTAGACTATCGATTACGCTCTGAGCTTTGCGCTTGTCACCTCCAAGCATTTCATAAGCAGCACTGAACATTAAAATACCTCCGAATCTAACTACACTTACACAATAAGCGTAATTAGATTATTTTAACATGGAAATGTGTCGAGGCTTGCTAGTTGCCTACATACTCTTTCCAATTAGTGGCAAGCTGGTTTTGCTCCACTAGAACTAATCCAAGTATCGTATTGCTGTATATGTTATAAACGAAAATGGTTCATGGATAACAGTTACAACTGATGAATTGATAGGGTTGTTAGCTAGCACGAGCTAGCGCGTCGGCACAACAGATGAGAGAACTAGAATGTTGTTTCTAAGTATAATATTCGCATTGAGTTTAGCTATTGGTGCTTTTACTCTCTATTCGGAAAACGTTCACATTTGGCTCTCGAAACATATGGATGAATATGAAAAAGAGCTAGAGAAAAACAATCCAGAAGAGCTAAAAAAGCTGAAGAAAAAATACCAGCGTTAACCACCAATCACCTGATTCAACCGTAAATTTTATTAAATTTTCGGTTAATCTTACCGCCATTCATGCTAGTTTTCTGGGAAATTCAGATTCAACCGTAAATGAGGTTAAATTTACGGTTATTACTCCTACCTACTAACTCATTTTTTGGGGAATACAAAACTCGGTCAAGGTTTAGTGATTAGCTAAACGTGCTTCTGATTACTTATTTGGGTGCGAATTACTTGGTAATGTAGAGAAGCAGTTCGACTATATACTAATGAATTTATAGAGTTATTTATTAGTTTAGCTGAGTGCGAAATTTACGAATTTTGACATTAGAAAATTTACATCGAAAAGGAGCTTGGCCGGACGCCTCAAAACTGTGTTGGAGTAAGTTCTCTTAGCATTTCTACTGGCTGCCTTTGACTGAACTGAGTTTTGAAGCTACTGAGAACGGTTACAGAATGGCTCTAGAAAATTATATATTCTATGTGCGGCCAAATAATACTCCTGAAGGTAATGTGCTTGAACAATTTGCTTTTTATTGAAGCACATGAAGAAAACACTACCCCGTATAACTTGCCGCTCTATGAACAAATAGGACACCAGCGTAAGAACACTTGTGTAAGTGTGAAACTAAATACTGCGTTGGGCACAGAGCCAAGAATATGTGATTGTGTTGCACAATCAGTTACATATATATTGAATGAAACAGTTCTTTCAAGGTTAAATGATGACAACAGAGCAAGTTTCTGCCAGTACACAGCGTCTTATCAATGCGTTTCCACACGGGACGGTTCCCTCGCTCGATGATACAAACCCCATTTACGAGTTACTTGAAAAGACTTTTTATGAGGCCCGTGTGATTGGTTCTTCCGAAGGTTGCTATATGCCAATGCCTTTTCCTACCGGTGTGGGTAAAACGCACAATACGTTGTCTTTAATTATCAAAGCAACTTTAGATGATATTGAGCAAGAACTGACTTTAAGCGAAGACTACGAACCGAGGACCATCTACTACATTACCAATTCTGTCGATAATGTGTTGGAAGCCTATAACAATCTGGTGACAAGGGTAAAAGAGAGTAACTTTCTCAATGAGATCCAAAAAGCCACCGTTATTGAGCGTTTTCTTTACGCACCTTCAAACTCCCGCTCGTTACTCGATATGTTGGATCATAAAAATGATGCCCTGGACAAAATTTTCACTCTGTTTGAGGTTGAGAAAAATGCAGCGTTAATGAACAGCATTGATCAACTGAGAAGTGAACAGAGCGTGCTTAATGTTAATCTCTCCGCAGCGCAAAAGATGACCCTCACTCAGCGCATTACTGATACTGCTAATGAATGTTATTCAGCACTCATACGGCACATTCAAAAAATACAATTAGGTGATAAACCAGTATCCTTGACCGAAAGAAATGTTGCGCTATTAAGTGCACTTATTCCGGGAGTAAAAGTAGAAACTGGTGTCGCCCGGGTTGTATTCATGACTACCAAAAAGTTTCTATTTGGGCTACAGCAATCCAAAGGCAAGTTTCACCCCGCAAGTCATCTTGGTAACAGCATGTTATTAATTGATGAAGTCGATCGGCAGCATCAGGAAATGTTGACGCATTTAGTGTCATCCAATGATACGGACTTACTTGCGACTCTACGTACCATTCATTCCAATCTAAAAGAGCAGAAACTCTGTACGAAACCACAGTACGATGGCATCGAGGAAATGTTTGAAAAGTACCTTGATAACGTCAAAGAGTTTTTTGAGAAATGGTCGCTTCAGTACTCTTTCGATGTGCATCCTAGTGTCATTAAAGAAAACAAGGAGATCCTATTATTTAGTGACACAATGACGACACACATTACCAGCGTAAAAGGAAGGTTGGCATTCAGTTTTAACAATGCTCATCAACAACATGAGATCTCACATTATGGCCAGTTTGAAGACCGTGCAGAAAATGACTTCCCTAAATTTCTTGGTGGCCTTGAGCGTCTGGTCAATCGAACATTCCACTCTTTGGTTCGTCGAGCAGAAGAGCGGTACAGAGAGAACCGCTCCAAGAACATGTCTGAATATGAGCTTCGTCAGTTAACCTCATCACAGGCGATAGCCAGCATTCTAGATCAGCTCAATCTTCATAGCCTGCGTCAGCAATTGAATCAGCAGTTAAACTATCTAGTTGGTAGGAAATTTAGCCCTCGCAGAAGCGCGGCTAACTACCATACTCGAGGCATACGCATGATCGAAGTGGACCGACTCCCGGAAGCTCAAGATTCGGTCATGTTCAAACATCATGGTTATAGCATGTCTCCAACTGGTATGTTGGCAGCGTGGGTAGAGTCAGGGTGCTGTATTCTGGGAGTTAGTGCGACCGCGGAATGCCCCTCTGTCATCCATAATTTTGACATAAAGTACCTGGAGCGAAGCTTGGGTTCTAATTTTATTCGATTGTCCCGGTCTGAGCGCAGTGCAATTCGTACTTACTATGAGAGTGAGCGCAATTACAGTGGGAGGGGGGTTGAGATTGTGCTTAGTCATGTAGAGCACGATTATGTCTTTATTCGAGATCTTCTTGGGCAGTGGAACCCTAAAGCCAAAAATAGAGAGTTACTTTATTGTTCATTGTTCCAATGTACCGAACTGCAGATTGATTTCAATTTAAGCTGGTTGAGCAAGCTGTGTGAGGCAATGCAAAGGTTCGCACAATGCCCCAATAACCGCTACATGCTTGGTATGCTCAATCGCAGCATTAAAGGTGACTTAAGCAAGTTTTTAACCTGGTATGGAAAACACCTTTCTGAAAACATACAAGCACCCGTAAAGGTAGTCACTGGCATCAATGCACATTTTCTTAAGCAAGGGCGATTTGATAAAGAGGTTATTTCGCACCTTGAGAACCAGCCAGGAAAAGTGATAGCCATTACAGCGTATCAAACCATGTCATCAGGGAAGAATCCGGATTACAAGTTTGACCCCAGATTTGAAAATGATTCATTGAGACATGTGGGACATCGAAGTCGCGAACGAACCGATATCGACTTCATGTATCTTGAAGAACCAACTAATCTAATTTCAGTCGAGGGTAAACCTGAGACTCGCACGAGCGATCGCTTATTGCTTTTAAGTTACGGTATGGCGTTGCAGCAAGCCGGCATACTCCCCCCTAAAAGCAGTAACATATGGGCACATAAAGTTGTGACACACAGCAGTCCCTTTAACTTATGCAGAGAGTTAAAGGGTCAGTTTTACCAAAAAGATTCAACCGATAGTATCAATGCTATTTTTCGGGTGATTGAGCAAGCCGTTGGGCGGGCGGCTCGAACTGAAATGAAACGAGAGTCAGTCTATATCGTTGCGGATTCATTACTGGTTCAGTTGCTATCCAAAGACGAGCGCGATGTATCCCTCTTTTCTCATGAATACCGAGAGCTTGTTGCCTATGCCAAGCAACAATTTGGCATGTTAAACACCCCCGTTGATCGAGAATCTAAACATCGCCAAAACTTAGCGATATTGCATACGGGTCGCTCTCTGGGCGCCATAGAACGAATGTTATATCGAATCAATGAACAACAAAACTCTGATCATATTGAAGGCTGGCAGTTGCTGAGACACAACGTGCTAAAGGTGCCAGCCTCTGTAGAAGCACCTACTTATGAGGAATACTACGTCCAGTCTCCAGAAGACTGTGGTTATTGCTACACACCTGCTTTGAATGAACGGCATTCGGATGACTATCGATTCTTTGAACTGGCTGTTGCCCCTATCAAGCGAGTGAGTGAGCTACGTTCCTTGCTACCAATCTTTATGCGAAATGAAATTGCGAAGGCCCATTTTGAATCGAAGGGGTTTGCAACTCAATGGGCACCAGATGCACGTTATGTGCTAACTCCTCCCATGTTTATCAACATTTATTTGGGAGCGTTAGGGGAGGAAGTCGGTAAAGCTATCTTCAAACATTATGAGTTCAGCTTTGAATCTCTGCCGGTTGAGCACTTTGAGGTGTTTGACGAAATTATTGTTCGCGAAGGAAACAAAGCTCTCATTGATTTTAAACATTGGGATCTTGCCTCTGTACGCTCATTGCCAGATGAGGAACGTAAAAAAACCATGGCTGACTTGAGTAAGAAGCTGTCGGCACTTGAACTAAACAAGCTAGTGGTCTGTAACATGCTTAAGCAAGGAGATGAACCCGTATCGTACTACGATTCAGATTTTAACTCATTGCCCAGCCACGTAGGGTCATCAATTATCGCTATCCCGAGTTTAATCAATAAGCATGATGGTAGTGTCGATATAGACTCAATTACAGCTCTGTCTCGCTGGTTGGACATCTAAAGGAGTAACTAACGTGTCGAAAGAAATTTTGGTAAACCGTATTAATGTTCAATTTAACGATGAGCAAATTGATGGGCGCTTTGATTTTTTTAAAATCAACTGTGATCTGAGAGGCAAGCAAGCTTATGGCAAGGCTGTGACGACAATTTACGAGGAGGTAAAGCCATTGTCTCTTTGTAAGACACAGGATGGGTACGCCGTACTTGTTGAAAAAGGTGCAGCCCACACTCTCAATGACTCTAACTATGCGGTTACCCGTCAAACCTCAGCGGATATGGCGATCAGTTCTAAGGCTAAACTGCTCATCGGTGCATTACCGATACTGCAAAGCGATCACCAAAAGTGCTCCGAAGGGGCTGGGCTTTATTATCTATGTGATGTTGAACCTGTGCGAAAGGTTGATGTACTACGAACCTATGAAGTAAAAATCGAGTATGAGCAAAAACAGCATCTCGTATTGAACATAGTGTCTGCCACATTTACTCCTGTGAGTTATCACACCAATGCTGAAGGCAAATTATATGGTGATTGCACCTACTTACCCAAGTTGAAGTTCGACCAATGGACTCAAGAACTCACTCGTTCTCAAGAGGGGGAATACATTAAGAAAAGACATCGTGACAAAAGGATGAGTGGGGAAATGGTCTCGTTAGATACGAAGAACCCGGGTAAGTACTGGCGATCAAAAATGGGTGTGTTGGCAACGTTTATGGAAGACGTCAAACGCCATCTTTCTGATTATATGCAGATCGAATTTGAAACCTTGTCCCCCCAGTATCGTGCTCGATTCAAAGATCAGGACATCAAGTTGGCTTATCGTGCCATCAATGACCTACTAACAGAATACCCAATTAACATAGTTAATCTAACCGATTGCGATTGTATTGAACTGGAACATGCTTTAGAAAAAGATGGATTTCGAGTCACTCATTCCGCGGATGTCAAACCCAAGACATTGAACCTAGCGATTCACCATGACCCAGACTACTACGAATCGAGAGGCTTGCCTGATCCATATAAGCAATTGCGAGCCGAAACGGATGTGATCATTCAATCTGCTTACCCTCAAACCCTCATTAAAAAAGGAAAACTGTCACAGTCCCAGTATGAAGCGTGTAAGAAAGAGCTTTTCGTGAAACTAGAAGTGATGAATGGTGAACTCTTACTGGTTAGGCCTAAGGGAAACTGGCTATTTGTGTTATGCCATCAAATAGATAGAAACACGAAAGTCTATGACACCCTGCTCGTAAATGGCGGTAAGCTTTCCTTTGAACGAGTTGATGAACGCAGAGCTCAAGATCTATTCCTGCTGGATTTACCACGGCAGCTTAAAAACAATGAGCATGCTGTTGTTGATTTAGCGTCGAGTGATGCCTTTATTTTTGAAGATACCAAGTATGTAGCACTACCTGAGTATCAACAGTTAGCGAAAGTAATGAGTGAGCTTGCGGACGGCTACGCCAGCGGCATTAAGCGCACTTGGGTTGAAGAATTTCTCGAACGACTTAATGCAGGTGATATTGAAGTGGTTAATCCTAAAATGGTAGCAGATCGCTTGCAAACGCTCCTACTTCGAAATCCAGCCTCAACGACCTTGTATAAAGAGGCGATTTTTAATGATAAAGACAACGCCATTGCCTACAAGGGTAGCCTACAAACCTTTTTCGATTGGGTTGCCGAAGAAAAAGGACTTCGTCTAGCGGCGTCATTGAAAGGGCAAGACTCTGGGCTTATAGAGGCGTCACTAGGTTTTTTCTATAACGATGAAGAAAAGCTGTATTTTGTTGGTGATAAAGACAACGTCAAAAGCTTACCTCGATTCTGCCGAATCAGACGAATTTTGACTGACGCTGCAGAAACCCCGGAGGAGTTACTTAAGATGATGAGAGTTTTCCATATTCGTCATAAGCAGGCAACGGTATACCCATTCCCATTTAAACATTTGAGAGAGCTGGCTTTGGCGGCAGGTACACCATCTCAGCTTAAGCATTGATACCTTTGTTTTTATCACCATGGACGTGTGCCCATAGTGGCACACATCATGTTATACTCTAACTTAAGCAGCGTGACTGCCTAAATCTGGTCCAATAAAAGAAGCTAGCTCTTCTACTGTGACAGCTGTTAGTTTCGGTGCTGAAGAACGGTACGAATTCAAAAACTCAATCGCTCGATCATGTTTCAACAACTCACTTCCGCCACAAACAACTAAGTAGTCATCATAAGAAGATCTCGCAGCGTCCATAACGGTATAGCCAAGTTTCTCTATTGCAGTACCACTGGATTCTTGAAACTTGGCAACAACCTGAATTGTACGCATTGGCGTAAGTACAACAAAGTGCGCATAGTCACTTTTCTCCGGGAAAATGCTCGGATATTTGACATTACGCTGGTATGTCATTGGTTGATTAGACATACTTTCAGAAAAGCCGAGCTCCTGAAAAGTACTAGAAATGTCGTTTAGTAGATCTTTTCTACACATTCGTAGTTACCTCAATAAAATTCATTCCCCCGGATACAGGGACGAATCCGGGGAAAACATGTCGCTCCTTCAAATTTTTGTTAAAGAAACGGCTCGTAATATTGAGGTGAACATTGAAGAAAGGTACTATCATCGTTCTCAAAGGTTGATAGTCTGTTCTTCAATGGACAAACACCTAGGTGTTGTGCCTTATTAGTTCTGTTGGCGCAGAAAAAATAAATCACCTCACAAGAAAAGCACTTTTCAGTCAAACTGATAAGTGCTTTTTTATTTTTCCTTTCTAACTCCTTTAAATGGTTTACCGTCACTTTTGACGTCCATGAATCGTCCAGTGTTTGCATCACGTTTAACCCAATAGCCAGAACCAGTTTGAGTTTGTGAACGTTCACGAACAGCACCATTGCGGCGGTTATCACCGACTTTTCCGTTAGTTGCCATAAGCAACCTCCTATCGTTTTATCCGTTGAAGACCCATTCTCCAACTTTGATCGATGGTATGATCAAAAAATAACCACGTCAATGGTGACGTTTGATTTTTATAAGTGAAATAAAATAAGATTAACATTAACAAATGGAACAGACGAAAAATAAGCCCTATAAAGTAGACTCAAAATGAATGCTAGAGTAATATTTATATCACATATATAGAGAGAAACACCGACGATGCTTACCTACAAAGAACTTAAAGATAAACATACAAATAACGCAGATCGTCTAGCATATATAGACTTTATGCTGCGCTTTACCGGTATTGTTAAACGTTCTGACATCGGCGAGATGTTTAACTTATCCGACGCTGCCGCTTCAAAAGTTTTAGCAGATTACAGTAATGTTTGTGACAAGAATATTGAGTACAACAGAAGTGTTAGAGCTAACGCTATTGTTAGGGATACCTATGAGCCTCTTATCAATTTAGATGCGGAAACAGCATTGGGGATGCTTGCTAATGGCTTCAATAAGAACAAGCTATCTCAGCCAGCTAAAGCGACTATCCCATTTGAGAAAATAGGTCGGGTACCAAACAAACTCTCAACCAAATTTATAGCAAGAATAACTAGAGCAATTAATGGTAAATACGCGATTAGTTGCGAATATCGCTCAGAGAACAGTGATAATCATGACAGACGTACGATCATTCCACTTGCGATGATGCACGATGGTGTGAACTGGATGTTTAGAGGCTATCATCGGAGCGATGAAAGCAACGTATTCTTTAAGAACTTCCATTTTTCTAGAGCCCAAGAAGTAATTGAGCATTTTGATGATAAAGAATACAAGGCATTGCCTCATGAAAGCCTAGAATCTGACAAGGAATGGAACTTAGTTCTTCCTCTTCAATTGAGAATCCATCCTGATAGGGACGAAGATCAGAAAAGACGAATCAGAACAGATTTTGGTATCCTTGAAGGCAAAGACGATCTAACCACATCTGTACGTTGTGCATTTCTCTGGATTATGGAAAAAGAATGGTTCATCGATAGCAGAACCGATGAACAGAAATTAGACACAAAAACATCGAGATTCTACAAGTTTGAGCTTTTAAATGCGGAAATGCTGAAGCTTGTGAAGGCTAGTAATCTTTAAGTGGAACGCCTTGATGATAAAAGGAATACAAAATACCGATGCTTGGTGCCTCCGGTTTTAGGCAATTAAGTAATGATTAATACCTGTAAGCTCAAGTCTAAATTAGTACTGTTCAAACCGTGATCACCGTAAACGAAGAACTGATGCTCCGATCGACTAAGTACATGTACCCCTTACAAAGAATACATTTCGACATAAAAACAAACTTAAGTACATGTACTACTACATAAAAAAACGTTAAGTAGAAATTTGATTTTACATTTAAAATCAAATTGTTACTGAAAGAAACCTTAATTGACGATGTTCAGGATTTTATCGTATCAACATTTCCGCGGTACATGGTTATACCGCTGGCTCTAGGTTAGCCAAAAATTCCGCTACATTCTCGGTAAGCACATCGCGTTTATCAGTACCCAATCGCTCGAGAATAACGTTACCTGTTAGATTACAAATGGAAATCACGTCCAATTCTGCATCGGTTGCGGCAATAAAAACCGTTGGCTTCAGTTTAAGCCGACGCTGAGTGACTAGGTGACCAAGAATGTTTTCCTGCAAACGAACAAAATCTTCATCACTCCATACCTGAAGTAACGTCAGTTCATTGCCGTTCCAAGTCGCCTCCATATCCGCACTGTACTGCGAACCATAGAAGGTTTTAATGTCTTGATGGAGTGTCAGTTCGATACCGTTTTCAACATTAGTGAAATCC
This sequence comes from Vibrio sp. Isolate23, assembly GCF_022398095.1. Lineage (NCBI taxonomy): Bacteria > Pseudomonadati > Pseudomonadota > Gammaproteobacteria > Vibrionales > Vibrionaceae > Vibrio > Vibrio sp. Isolate23. The sequence continues at coordinate 238,159 of NZ_JAKEUV010000004.1, read as the reverse complement.
GCTGGATGCTCACGCTCATCTGCCTGCCATTCAACATAGTCAGTCTGCTTTGCTTCAACGCAAGGTGACACGAGATCCACCAGCTCTTCGCTTCTTGGCAAATGTCCATGGGTGTCAAGACAGCTCTGACGGTACTTTTCACTGAACGAGCGCAGCGCTTGCAAGGCAGTTTCAGCCATTAGATTCTCCAATTGAGTCTTCGAATGTTCGCTTTTAACGACAGGATTGCGTAAAATTCTCGCCATTCTAATCCAAATCTATGCAAAGTATGAGCAAATATTCTGACGCAAAGGAACTGGCGGGATTAACGCTCGGTCAAAAAACCGAATACGCCAACCAATACGACGCTTCATTACTTCAACCTGTACCTCGTAGCTTAAATCGCGATGATCTTAATCTAGGTAATGCTCTACCATTTCAAGGCTGTGATATCTGGACTCTATATGAGCTGTCTTGGCTTAATGAAAAAGGCTTACCACAAGTCGCAATTGGCGAAGTATCGATCCCAGCGACCAGTACCAACTTGATTGAATCTAAGTCTTTTAAGTTGTACCTCAACAGCTTTAACCAAACCCGCTTTAGCTCATGGGATCAAGTTGAACAAACATTAGCGAAGGATCTCTCCCACTTTGCAGGTGAAGAGGTTTTAGTCACTATTCGTTCTGTTGTCGACTATACCGACAGCGTGATCGTGACAATGGCAGGCGACTGCATTGATGATCAGGATATCGAGATTGAGAGCTACGAGTTTGATACCAGCTTGCTACAAGGTGCCACAGAACAAGAATATGTATCAGAGAGCCTGCATAGCCATCTACTAAAATCTAACTGCTTAATCACCAACCAACCAGATTGGGGAAGCGTTGAGATTCAGTATCAGGGTCAAAAAATCAATCGTGAAGCTCTGTTACGCTACTTAGTGTCATTCCGTGAACACAACGAGTTCCATGAACAGTGCGTTGAGCGTATCTTCACTGACATAATGAAATACTGTCAGCCAGAAAAGTTAACCGTCTACGCTCGTTACACACGACGTGGTGGTCTGGATATCAACCCTTACCGCTCAACGGAACAAGCGCAGCCTACTCATAACCAACGTATGGCTCGCCAATAAGGATTACATTTAAGGATGCAGATTTTGCGCTGGGAACGTTTGTTTGGATTATTGGTTTTATTACTGTCATCTCAGGTGATGGCTTCTACTGTCTATTCATCAGCCATGCTTAATGAAGCCAGCTCTCTGGTGGATATCGTACCTAAGCAATCCAAGCAACTTGCAACTAATTATCTCGCCCAGCGCAAGCTGACTAACCAAACCGAGCAGAGCCCGTCCGCCATTTCTCGGGATGATTCCGACAGTCGGGTCAGAACACCTGGTGGTACTATTGACGCACTGAAAATTCTTGCCCGTGCAGAATTCAACTCAGGTAACCCTGATGCTGCACTGAAATACCTCAACGAAGCTCAAGCGCTAACCACCACTTACCTACTCCCCTACTTAAGCCTTGATTTACAATTACTCGAAATCCGCTTGCGCTGGAAGATAGACGGAGATGCGGAAACGGCGAGAAAAAATATCACTGAGGTTGAACAAGCATTTGATGCTATCCAAAATCCAGAACAACTGGCCAAGGGACTCAATTACCAACTCATTATGCTGAAAGCTGATATTGCATCAGCGGAAGGAGAGATAGAACTTGCGAATCAGTTATACAAGGGTGTGATCCCTTATATTGAGCAGTCCAATAACAAGCATACGGTGATCGCTTATCACATTGCTTTGGGTAAACACTTCCTTACCCACAAACTGTACAACAAAGCCCTTTCTGAATTACTAACCAGTTATTGGAGCGCAATTGAAGATACCTCAGGCATACAACTCGCAGAAGTTAACCGCCTTTTAGGGCAATTGTTCTATGAACGACGCGTATTAGATAAAGCCACCGATCATTTCTCACAGGCTGCAGACTTCTACGACAATTATGAAAATTCGCCTATTTTGCCTCCAATTCTCAAACGTATGGGTGACATTTACTATCATCAAGGCAAATATAACCTCGCTTTAGTACACTACTTCAACGCTATCGATCATGAACGTATCCAGAACAACATAGAGAACGTCATCGACATCCGTTTAGCGCTTGCCGCCACCTATTTACAATTAGTGAATTTTCCCCTTGCAGAGCAATACCTTGAGCGTGCCGAGGAGCTGCTGACCTATGTCGACATTCCCAAACTTAAAGCACAAGCTCTATTATTAGAAGCGGGACTGGCTTCCCACCAAAGGCACCCGAAAGAAGTGGTAACAAAAGCCACGAAAGCTTTGAACATTGCGATTGAAATCGAAGACCTTTCGATTCAGAAGCATGCCTATCAGATGCTTAATATTGGTAACGAACTACTTGGCAACTACAAAGCGGCATTAACATACCTCCAGCAATACAACGCGTTGTCCAACATTGAACAACAGGAACTGGCGTTGATCAACGAGGATGATTTTAGACAGCAGAAAGATGTGGTTGAACAAACACTCCACCTCGTGGAGCAGAAAGAAAAACTGGAACAAACTGAAAACGAATATCGTAAGTTCCAAAAAATTTCCTTTACGCTATTTGTCACTTGCGCGCTGTTATTTATCTTTTTACTGCGCCGCGGTCACATCATGAGTGTGCAAAAAGAGGAGATAGATGAACTCAACGACGATCTCTACACACACTCCCGTTCAGGGCTGAAAAACCTTCGCATGCTCAATGCTAAGCTGCCTGCCTCATTGGAGGCCAGTAGCCATAAGTTTGAGAAATGGCATGTCGGAGAACTGATCCATGAACCCCTAAATGATCGACTGCGCTTTGTCATGGTAGATATCCCTTTTCTGCGCAATATGTATTTGCAACATGGCTATGCCGATGGGCTCAAGCTTGAGAAAGCCCTCGGTCAGTTCCTCCAAGAAAAGGTCCAGCGCCCAGCAAGGATATATCATTTCTCCGATGCAAACTTACTTTACATCGAGCCCAATAGTGACAATACTGCCCAGCCAGAACAAGTATTTGAAAAGGTGCAGAACTGGGTGGATGAATTTGCTCAAAAGTATGCCCTCAATAATATTATTCGCATGGGTATGGCTGATTACCCATTTTTGCCGCGTGCTTATACCGCCATCAATGATAAAGAACTACTGGACATTTTACTGATGTCGACCAGTGCCGCCCGCACTTTAAGTATGAAAGAACACTCTAGCCAGTGGGTGTATTTGAAGGCGATAGAGAACGCGCCTGCAGCCAGCCTAGCAACCGGAAATATACGTAAAGCATGTAAGCATTCCATCAGTCAGGGATTGATAAAAGTGCACTCTTCTTACAAGAATGAGGAGAGCATCAAAAAATTATTAAAAGATGAGTAAAAGCTACTCAAACAGCTCGGATTGAGCGTGACGCGGTAATTTTATTTGTTATTATCGTTTGATTAATTAATAAGATTTTTTTGATCTTATCTTCATAAGCATAGATTTTCATGGGCGTCCTCGAGCAAGATATTCAGTCACAGCTGCACAATCTGAAATCTCAATTAGAGCAAGTTCGATTGACACAAAGAGATACCTCGTTCAAATTTAAAAGAGAGCAAAAGGTATTGAAGCGCATCATTGCATCACTCAGTGACGCATGTCGTAGTGAAGATCCAAGACTCAAATCAGGGCTAACAGAACTAAGACAAGCCATAGAGCAACAAAAAGATGTCAGTGCCCTTATCCCGAAGTTGGCAGTGCTTGAGCGTTTACTCAAGCAACAGAGTGTGGCGATGGAAAAACAAACCGAGCATCTGGACTCCCAGATCAAACACAGTGGCGAAACCCTGCTGCGAGTGACAGGCCTACCGGCAAAAGTGAAGCGTGACCTACGCGATTTGCTCAGCTATTCAAATGGCGTCGAGCGACCAAAAGCCGACTCAGCGATGAAGTTACTCGCGATTTACGAACGCTCCCTAAAAATCATCACATCCAACCCTGATACAGCCATCAATCAGATTACGAATAGTGCTGACAAAGAACTGCTATTGCGCCTTTCTGACGAACTGCAACACGTCATTACCGAGTTAGATTTCGAAGGTGAATCTGGCGACTTGCTCTCGGATATCCGCGCTAAATTACTGCTTGGAGTCAATACCCATGTGTTGATTGAATTAACTTTGCAGGTTCTTAAGTTGGTCATTGACGGAACCAAATATGAGCGCAAAACCTCAGAGCAATTTTTAGAACAAGTGAATGCGTCTCTCTCATCAACACTGAAAAGCTCCTCTCAGAATGTCGATCAAAGCCAAACCTATTTTGAACACCGTCAGGAAATGAATAGTGAGCTAGATGATCTCGTTTCAGAAACCAAAGCAAAAGTGGATGACGCCAGCTCTCTAGACTCGCTGCAAACGCAGCTCAACCCTTTGCTTGCTAAACTCAGCTCTCTTTCTGAGCGTCTTCATCACGCCGAACAACGTGAACAAGCGCTGATTGACCGTATGAGTTATGGAAAAAATCAACTGGAAGCCTTGTTCGAAGTCACACAAGACTACCGTCGTCGCCTTGAAGATCAAGCTCAACGAATCCTGCTCGACCCTCTTACCAAAGTATACAACCGTACCGCTTTCAATGATCGCCTAGAACTGGAATATCGACGCTGGATACGGTCACAAAACAACTTACGTATTATCTTGCTCGATATTGATGGTTTTAAAGCGATCAATGATAGCTTTGGCTACACGGCTGGCGACAAAGCACTGAAGATTATTGCCCGTACGATAAAGAAAGAGCTGTCTGATACTGATACTGTCGCGCGCTTTTCAGGTGAAGAGTTTATTGTACTAATGCCAGACGGCTCTGATAATGACTGCTTTAGCACCATCCAGAATATTCAAAACAAAGTTGCCAAGCTGCCGTTCAAATTCCGAGAGCAGAACCTCGTCATCACCATGTCCGCTTCGAGCACAGGCTTTAAAGAATCAGACACTCCTGAAGAAGTGTTAGAACGCCTAAACCGTGTCCTCAACGAAGCCAAGACGATTGGCCCAAGTCAGCTTGTCTGGAAATAACCCTACTCTTCCTTCTTCCAGAAGCCATTCATGTCGTGATTGATGTAGATATATCAATCAGTTAGCCTTTTATATCTGTCAAAGCGTGCTAAGCTTGTTAGTACCTCTCGCTTTTATATTCCCAATTACCCCTAAGGTATATGCAGAGGCACAACAACTATAAGAAAGGTTTTGCAGAGAAGCTTTCTCTCATCAAGGAGGTCACTATGATCACTCATATCAGTCCGGCTGGCAGTATGGATCTGCTTTCTCAACTCGAAGTTGAGCGTCTTAAGAAAACGGCCGCCAGTGATCTGTATCAGCTCTACCGAAATTGTACGCTTGCGGTACTAAATTCTGGTAGCCACACAGATAACTCCAAAGAACTGCTCGATAAATACAAGTCATTTGACGTCAATGTTGTCCGCCGAGAGCGAGGCATTAAACTCGAATTAAGCCATGCCCCAAAACATGCATTTGTTGATGGGCATATTATTAAGAGTATTCAAGAACATCTATTTTCTGTCTTGCGTGACATTGTTTATGTCAACATGCACCTGGCAGACAATCAGCGCTTGAACCTCACCAATCCTAGCCACATTACGAATTTGGTGTTCGGTATTTTGCGTAATGCAGGTGCGCTTACCCCCGGTATAGAGCCTAACCTTGTTGTTTGCTGGGGTGGACACTCAATCAATGCCACTGAGTATCAGTACACCCGAGAAGTGGGTCATGAACTCGGCCTACGTGAACTTAATATCTGCACAGGTTGTGGCCCAGGTGCAATGGAAGGCCCAATGAAGGGGGCGGCGATCGGTCATGCGAAACAACGCTATTACGAGCAACGTTATCTGGGCTTAACAGAGCCTTCGATCATTGCCGCTGAGCCACCAAACCCTATCGTCAATGAATTGGTGATCATGCCCGATATTGAGAAGCGCCTTGAAGCTTTTGTCCGTATGGCGCATGGCATTGTTATCTTTCCGGGTGGGGCAGGAACTGCTGAAGAGCTGCTGTACATTCTCGGCATCATGATGCACCCAGACAACGCTCACCAACCTCTGCCTATCGTTCTCACAGGGCCGAAAGAGAGCGAAGAATATTTCCGATCCATTGATCGTTTCATCGGGGAAACCTTAGGTGAAGATGCACAGCATCACTATGAGATTGTGATTGATGACCCAGAAAAAGTGGCTCAAATAATGAAGCGCGGTATGTCAGATGTTCGCCAACACAGAAAAGACACTGGGGACGCTTACAGCTTCAACTGGTCGCTAAAGATTGAACCCGAGTTTCAACTGCCTTTCGACCCAACACACGACAACATGGCAAGCCTTGACCTGCATCTCAATCAACGACCCGAAAACTTGGCTGCAGCTCTTAGACAGGCCTTCTCTGGCATCGTAGCAGGTAATGTAAAAGCAGAAGGTATTCGTGAAATTGAATGTCACGGCCCATTCGTACTCGACGGCGATGCCACTCTGATGAAGAAGATGGACAAATTGCTACGTGACTTTGTTGAACAGGATCGCATGAAGCTCCCAGGTGGCAGTGCCTACGAACCATGCTATCAGATTAAGACTGCTTGATCGCCGCTGGCAATCTATTTTTCATGCTTTACAATAAGGGCTCTCAGCCCTTATTTTTTTGATTTTTATGTCTATTCATCTTGTTATTATCGATGCATTGAACCTCATTCGGCGCGTCCACTCAGCACAGCCCGATCCTAACGATATAACAAGAACTATCACCACAACCACGCGTACGCTGAACCGTATTATCAGCGAATCACAGCCAACACATATCATCGCGGTTTTTGATCATCATCTACAGGAGAGAGGTTGGCGCGCAGAGGTATTACCTGAATACAAACAAAACCGAAAACCTATGCCAGAACCTTTACTCAATGGATTGGATGCTATTCAGGAAGCGTGGTGGGAACTAGGGATCGATTCATTGTTGTCAGAAGGTGATGAAGCGGATGATCTTGTAGCTACACTCGCAATGAAAGTGGCAAAGCATAACCAAAAAGTGACCATCATTTCGACAGATAAAGGCTACTGCCAGCTACTATCGCCTACCTTACAGATCCGTGATTACTTCCAACATCGCTGGCTTGACGAGCCTTTTATTGAAAAAGAGTTTGGTGTGTCTCCCTCTCAATTGGCCGACTTCTGGGGCTTAACAGGAGTCAGCTCTAGCCAAGTTCCCGGCGTCCCTGGTATTGGACCAAAAGCGGCTAAAGAGATCCTCAATCAATTTGATGACATAGAACAAGCTTATACCTCTGAGCAACTAGCGACCAAATATCGTAAAAAACTAGAGACACATATCGACTCAGCACGTCGATGTAAACAAGTTGCCGCGTTAAAAACGGATATTGAATTGGGTTTCAATCTGCAGGATATTCGCTTCACAGGTCCTACTAACCATGCCCCCTAGGGAGTAAACTCAACTTATTGATTACAGAGAATATGTTAATGAAATCTGTTGTGAAATGCTTTTCTTTCACATAGTGAATATTCACACATTCAATACCACACTCAATATTGATTACCTTTCAACCAATATCACAGCACTACTGATAAATTTCTTTATTTTTCATAGCTCCAATAACGAGGAGCATAATAATGAAAAATACTATTTTACTCAGTCTTGCTGTTGCCTTTTCGCTACCAGTTACAGCGCAAACCTGCGGACAACACTTAGACGTGGGTTTACCTTCCTATCATTCAGATCAAGTCCTTTGTCGCAGCGGCTACGCTGTAGGTTACAACTATCAGAAAAAAAACCCCGATTGGGTTGCTTATCACATCACAGCAGAGAGTGTGAATGCGAGCTATAAACGCAGTAACAGTTTTAAAGAAGATACTGAGCTACCAGACTATGCACGCTCAACTCTCAACGATTACAGCGCTTCAGGCTATGACAGGGGCCATCTTGCTCCCTCGGCCACCATGGACTTTAGCCAAGAATCCATGACGCAAAGTTTTTTAATGAGTAACATGTCACCTCAACGACCGGGTTTTAATCGTGTTGGCTGGCGAATACTGGAAGAGCATGTACGAGATTTAGCCAATGAGTATAATGAGCTTTATGTGATAACAGGCCCAATTTATCGGGGAAATGAAGCGAGTATTGGTGATAATGTCGTTATTCCAAGTGCTTTTTATAAAGTCATTCTCGACCCATACTTTAATGATGCCATTGCTTTTGTCGTTCCACATCGTGATGTTTCCAGCAGCGAATTAGTCAACTTTGTCACAACTGTTGATGATGTTGAGCAGCAGACTGGCTTGGATTTCTTCTCCTTGATTAGCGATAGTGTTGAGGAAACGATGGAGTCCCAACTCTGGGAAATGTGGCCAACACCAGAATAAACAGTAAAGCAAACGCCCTTGCTTTAAAGCAAGGGCGTTATGATGACTGACGAGATTCTAGATCGGTTTTCTCTTTAGGTTTGAGTGGTTAACTCAACCATCATCTGAATATGAAGCTCATTATCGTTTAAACATGGAATGAAGTTAAAAACTTCTCCTCCTTCCTCAAAAAATATCTCCTGACACTGCTCTGAGATCTCTTCTAAGGTTTCTAAGCAATCGGCGGAAAAAGCAGGCGTCATAATATCGAGCTTCTTAATCCCTTTTTCAGGCAATTTTTCTAGCGTTTTATCCGTATATGGCTGCAACCACTCCTCTCGGCCAAATCGAGATTGATACGTCATCCCAATCTGGTCTTTACTCAAACCTAGCTCTAGTCGTAGCAACTCAGTGGTTGTTTCACAATGCTTTGGATATATATCCCCGTTATCAGCGTAACGTTGCGGGATACCATGATATGAGCACAGTAAATAGTCACCGCGTCCTTTATCTGCCCAAGAACGTTTCACACTATCAGCCAACGCTTTAATGTAGGTAGGGTGGTTATGATAATCGCGAATAACTTTATAACTAGGCATCACGGGGAGCTGTTTAAAGGCTTTGGTGAGACCATCCGATACGGCAGCCGTGGTTGTGCTTGAATACTGAGGGTACAAAGGGAGGACTATTACCTCTTCTACCCCTTTTTCTATCAGTGATTCAAGCCCTGACTGAAGGCTAGGATTTCCATAAGTCATCCCCAATTCAACAGGAATATCGATAGATCTCGCGAGTTTTTCTGCTTGGCGCTTGGAGTAAACAAGAAGAGGAGATCCCTCTTCCATCCAAACCGTCTCGTATAGTTTGGCAACTTTCGGTGAACGTATTGGTAAAATAACGCCATGGAGAATCGGGCACCACACCCAACGAGTCATATCCACAACCCTTTGGTCATGCAAGAACTGACTGAGAAAACGTTTTACTGCCGGAGCTGTAGGTGCATCAGGTGTACCCAGGTTAACCAATAATACACCTTGTTTTTTATTATTTTGCATAGAACCCTATCGACACTTTAAAAGAGGCTTTACGTTTGAAACTTCTTTATCGATCAATGTGTAGCGATAAAAAAAGCGACCCAGATAGGTCGCTTTCACTATAACAAACTTTTAAATTCTGCCGTTAGCAAAATTAAGCCAGTGCTTTCTCAATATCAGCACTAACTTCAGCAACTTGCTTAGTACCATCGAACTTAAGGTACTTAGTGTTACCAGCGTCAGCTTCTTTACCGTAGTAAGAGATTAGAGGTGCCGTTTGCTCATGGTACACGCCTAGACGCGCACGTACTGTCTCTTCTTTATCGTCATCACGTACAACCAGATCTTCACCGGTAACATCGTCTTTACCTTCAACTTTAGGCGGGTTGTAAACAACGTGGTAAGTACGACCAGAAGGTAGGTGAGCACGACGACCAACCATGCGCTCGACAATAACGTCATCAGCTACGTCAAACTCAATCACGTAGTCTACATCAACGCCCATCTCTTTAAGGCCATCAGCCTGAGGAATTGTGCGTGGGAAACCATCAAGTAGGAAACCTTTTTCGCAGTCATCTTGAGCAATACGCTCTTTAATTAGACCAAGGATGATTTCATCAGAAACTAGCTGACCAGCGTCGATTACAGCTTTCGCTTGTTTACCAAGCTCTGTACCCGCTTTGATAGCAGCACGTAGCATGTCACCAGTAGAGATTTGTGGAATACCGTATTTCTCCATGATGAATTGAGCCTGTGTGCCTTTACCCGCACCTGGAGCACCTAGAAGAATGATGCGCATGTTGAATCCTCTTAAGATAATGATGATTTATACCGAAGCTCACTATGGTGTTCATAACAAACAACAGCCTTAGCTCACGGTAAGTTTCGGTATAACTGTTCTTTCAATTGACAATAAAACAGGCGTGCACATTACACGCCTGCTCACTTTGTTTCAAGATTGCATTCTATCACACAATCTGTTCGCGTCGCTCAGCTTACGACTAAAGAATGCTTAAACACTCACATTAAGCTGCAAACTTACGTTGTTTTATTCACGATTAGCGCAAATAAATCAAAAAGCCCGCATGATGCGAGCTTTTTGTTACCGTTTGACTATTAGCCCTTAGTCAAAAGCGAGTTGATGGCACCTACAAATTGAGATGGATCTTCCATCGAGCCGCGCTCTGCCAGCATCGCTTGCCCAAGAAGCACCTCCACCCAACGGCCAAATGCTTCTTCATCAGCTTCATCTGCCATTCGCTTGACCAGATCATGGTCTGGGTTAATTTCGAAGATGTACTTCACTTCAGGTGCGGCCTGACCAGCGGCTTCAAGCAGCTTAGCCATTTGTGTGCCCATTTCGAAATCATCCGTCACCACAACAGCAGGAGTACTAGCCAGTTTAAAGGTCGTGCGAACTTCTTTAACGCGCTCACCTAGGTATTCTTTGGTGCGCTCAACGACAGACTTAAACTCTTCTTCAGTTTCTTTCTGCTTTTCTTTTTCAGCTTCGTCTTCAAACTTGCTCAGATCCAGACCCGCTTTAGTGATTGACTGGAACTGCTTACCATCAAACTCAGTTAGGTAGTTCATCAACCACTCGTCAATACGATCAAACATCAAGATAACTTCGATACCTTTTGCTTTGAATTGCTCAAGGTGTGGGCTGTTCTTCGCGGCGGCATAACTATCTGCGGTCAAGTAGTAAATCTTATCCTGACCTTCTTTCATGCGATCCACGTATGATGCAAGACCGACGGTTTGTTCTGAAGAATCCACTTCTGTAGAAGCAAAACGCAGCAGACCAGCAATTTTTTCTTTATTGCTAATGTCTTCTGCTGGGCCTTCTTTCAACACAAGGCCAAACTCTTTCCAGAACGACTGGTATTTTTCTTCGTCATTTTTTGCCATGCGCTCAAGCATAGTAAGCACACGCTTAGTACATGCGTTTCGCAGAGATTGCGTTACTTTATTATCCTGCAGTATTTCACGCGACACGTTTAGTGGCAGATCATTTGAATCTATTAGCCCTCGAACAAAACGTAAGTATGAAGGCATGAACTGCTCAGCATCATCCATGATGAATACGCGCTGCACATACAGTTTGAGGCCTGATTTATGGTCGCGGTTCATCATATCCCATGGCGCTTTCGATGGGATATACAGCAAGCTGGTGTAGTCGTTCTTACCTTCAACACGGTTATGGCTCCACACAAGTGGGTCAGCGAAGTCGTGTGAAACATGTTTGTAGAACTCTTGGTACTCTTCTTCAGAGATATCAGATTTGTTACGTGTCCAAAGAGCTTGAGCTTTGTTGATTTGCTCCCACTTCTTCTCGCCCGTTTCTTTGCCCTCTTCGTCGCGCTCTGCAGTTTGAATCGCAACAGGGATACCAATATGATCCGAGTACTTGCCGATCACTTCACGTAGACGCCACTCGTTAAGGAACTCTTTGCCTTCATCACGCATGTGCAGAATGATATCCGTACCACGAGACTCTTTTGAAATCGTCTCAATGGTGTACTCACCTTCGCCTGCCGAATGCCACTGAACCGCTTCCTCTGCAGGTAGATTTGCTGCGCGAGTACGAACGGTTACTGCGTCTGCAACAATAAACGCAGAATAGAAACCGACACCAAACTGGCCAATCAATTGAGAATCTTTAGACTGCTCTTCAGACAGTTTTGAGAAAAACTCAGCGGTACCTGACTTTGCAATCGTACCCAGATGTTCGATGACATCATCACGACTCATCCCAATACCATTATCAGAAATAGTCAGCGTATTTGCTGTTTCATCAAATGACAGCTTTACACCTAATTCAGCATCGCCTTGATATAAATCAGGATTAGATAGTGCCTGAAAACGCAACTTATCTGACGCGTCTGATGCGTTTGAAATCAGTTCACGCAAAAAGATCTCTTTATTGGAATAAAGAGAATGAATCATTAAATGAAGTAGCTGTTTTACTTCAGATTGAAAGCCACGAGTTTCTTTGTTTTGTGTTGCTGTATCGCTCATGCTAACTCCATAACATCTATATTTATCGACCGTCCACATTGTCAACGAGGCCGATACTGATATAACCTGCAAGCTAACATGAGGGTGACAATTGTAAATTCAAGGTCAAAAATCATAAAAACAGTGTTTTTTAGGTATAATCTTGACTATTCTTGCACCTCAAAAAAATCAAAAAAACTAAACGTTACCTCCCTGCAACAGGGAATTTGCGCATCTGATGAAACTTATACAACAATAATGGCCATATCTAATGAGTAACATAGGCACTAAGTTCAATCTTGCTAACAGATTCACTTTTGACCCCAATACGAATTCTTTGGTGGACAAATTAAACGACAATGAAATCATTCGTCTGGGAAGTAATGAAAGCCGAATTCTGCTTTTACTATCAGAAAAGCCTAATGAAATCGTATCCCGTAATGAGCTGCATGACTTTGTTTGGCGCGAACAAGGCTTCGAAGTGGATGACTCAAGCTTAACTCAAGCCATATCAACTTTGCGTAAACAGCTTCAGGACTCAACCAAATCCCCCCAGTATGTAAAAACGGTGCCAAAGCGCGGCTATCAACTTATCTGTCCTGTTGAGCGTACTACTCCGTTTATGAATAGTGATACATCTTCAGTAGAAGAAAGGATAGAAGAGCCTGAAGAACTGGTGACTGAGTTGACGGCAGAGCCACAGGTAGTTGACATAAATCCCCTCCCGATTACAGCTCCAACACCACAGACTGCTACTCAAACTAAAGCAAGACCAAAGTGGGCAATACGTATCATGCTGCTTGTGGCGATATTATTGCCTCTCTGTGTGATTTTGTTTACCAACCCCGCTGAATCTAAATTCCGTCAGGTTGCGGTCTACGACAATATTCCAGTCAAAACCCCAATCAGTCATCCTGATCTGAGTCAATGGTACCCATCCATTAAGCAGTGCGTAAAACGCTACAATTCTGCTCATGCGACAGTTGCTCCGGTTGAAGTGATTGCAACGGGTGGCCAAAATAATCAACTAGTGTTGAATTACATTCATTCACTAGACAGCTCAGGTGAAAATATCACGGTTCGTATTTTTGCTGACCAACAAGATCTCAGTAAAGTTTGCCAATAGGAATAATGATATGAATCAGAAAATTGCAGCTGGGTTACTTGCTCTATCAGCGCTATTAAGTGGCTGGCTTTACTGGGGAAGTGATCTGAAAGTTGAGCAAGTACTCACAGCGAAAGAATGGCAATCGAAAATGGTGACCGTGATAACAGACAGCCTCCAAGAAGAGTCCGTAGGCCCACTTCGTAAAGTGGATGTGACGTCTAATGTGAAATACCTACCTAATGGTAGCTATATGCGTGTTGCCACTGTTCGCTTATATGCCAACAACACAGAAAGTGAAAACATCATCAACATTTCTGAAACTGGAGAGTGGGACATTAGTGATAACTACTTGCTGGTATCGCCCATCGAGTTCAAAGATGTTTCTTCAGCCCAAAGCAAAGATTTCACTGCAGATCAACTCAAGCTCATCACACAGATCTTTAAAATGGATGCGCAACAGAGTCGTCGTATCGATATTGTCAATGAGAAAACGTTGCTTCTAACTAGCTTAAGTCATGGTTCTACTGTACTTTTCTCTAACTAACTTCGACCAAAGGGGAGCATGACGCTCCCCTAATTTCCTCTAAATCATATGGATTGGATTCACTCAATTGGGCTGTTGATTGGCTCATTTATCTCAAACACGCTTGCTGCTCTGTCTGGCGGTGGGGCCGGACTCCTGCAATTCCCATTGCTCATTTTCTTTGGTTTGCCTTTTTCGGTCGCCCTAGCCACTCATAAAGTTGCAAGTGTTGCTCTGGGTATCGGCGCAGCGTTTACTCATATCAAGCAAAGAACCATAGACATCAAAGTCGCTTTCTTTTTGGTTATTGTCGGTAGCGTAGGGGTTATCATCGGTGCGAATATCGTGCTAATGATTCCAGAACCGCTTGCCGAAACTATGCTGGGCCTGATGATTTTAGCGATAGGCATTTACTCTCGCTTCAAAAAGCAACTAGGTCAGCAAGAACTTCCAATCAATCGTCATGCTCGAGGATGGATATTGGGCGGGTTAGGGCTCATTTTTATTGGGATAATTAACGGCTCCCTCACTGCCGGTTCGGGGCTGTTAGTTACCATATTCTTAGTTCGTTGGTTTGGATACAGCTACAAACAGGCTGTCGCTTTAACCATGATATGCGTCGGCTTGTTTTGGAATGGAATAGGCGGTGCTGCAGTGACCCAAGCTGGAGCCCCCATTTATTGGCCATGGTTGCCTATCTTATTACTCGGTTCTTTCCTTGGTGGCGGGCTAGGAGCTTACCTAACCACTCGTTATAGTAATCAAGTAATTAAGGTTTGTTTTGAATTGCTGACCTTCGCGGTTGGCATTAAGTTATTAATGTGAGTGATTATGAACAAAGCTAAAATTGATATTTATTACTGTCGCCAATGTAACTGGATGTTGAGATCCACTTGGTTATCTCAGGAATTGCTGCATACCTTCAGTGAAGAAATCGAAACTGTCTCTCTGCACCCTGATACGGGCGGCCGCTTTGAAATTCACTGTAATGAGCAGCTTATCTGGGAAAGAAAGCGAGATGGGGGCTTCCCAGAAGCGAAAACACTCAAACAAAGAGTCCGAAATATTATTGATCCTGAAAGAGACCTAGGACACTCTGACAGTAAGTAACAAGTGCCCGCTTTCACGGGCAGACTTTATAGTTTTACCGAGGCTAGCAACTGCTCGTCGAAGGTGATGACTTTTAACTCCCCTTCTTCATAAAGACCAAAACTAGGCTCAAAGCCGTTACGCGGGAAGGTCACTGAGCCTGGGTTAAAGATGATTTGCTCTCCTTGCCATTCAGAGACTGGAACATGCGTATGGCCATGAACAATAGTATCACCGTGCTGCAGAGTGGGTCTTTTATCCGCATTAAACAAATGACCATGCGTCAGAAACAAACGCTGACCCGTTTCTAATAAAACCCACGCATAATCCATCATCATTGGAAAAGACAGTAGCATCTGATCGACTTCACTGTCGCAATTGCCTCTAACAGCGATGATTTGCGCAGAATAATGGTTAAGTCGTTGAGCTACTGCCGGAGGGTTATAACCCTCTGGAATGGGGTTCCTCGGTCCATGGTTAAGAAGATCACCCAATAAAACTAGGTGTTGTGCTCCGGACTTTTCGAACTCAGTGAGCACTTTTTCTGTTGCCGGCAAACTTCCGTGCAGGTCTGAGGCAAAAAACAACTTCACACCATTATCTCCTCAATAAAACTGAGGCTATTGTACGGGCTCAATATGAGTTAGTCATCTCTCGCCATACCATTAATCACAATATTGTTGTAGCTTACCATTCCTATCACCTGACCATTTTCAATCACTGGCGCTCGACTTATTCCAAAGCGCTCAAATAAGCGAGCACAATATTTGACGTTCATTTCGGGATCCACAGACAGTGCGGGTTTAGTCATGATTTCGTAGATATTGATCCGATCTGGTGAACGATTTTTCGCCAGCACTTTTTTCGCAATGTCATTCATTAGTACTAAGCCATATTCATCATCATCGTGACGTTTATTCACCACCAGAGCCTTAACCTCATGACTACGCGCTAACTGAATGCCTTCTCTAACAGTTGTTAGACCATCAATCATGACATAAGTACTGGCCATAACATCCCGTACTCGGATTATTTCCTGAGCTCTCATAGTTCGTCCTCTACTACCTTGGTTAGCTTCTCTACTTGGTGCGCAACACCAACAGCATCCTCAATATCGATCTGCACTGCGATACCTTGTCCGGATTCCAAATCAAATTCACCAACATCACTGATCGTTTCTAGGATATGACGCGACAGGTGTTCCTCTACGACAAACAGCAACACATCTTTTTGAACTTCCAACGTCAAGCCAAAAAAGGTTCGTTTTTTATTCAAACCTTCACCTCTAGCGTTGTTGATCACCGTCGCTCCTGTTGCACCGGCATTTCGGGCCGCATCCAGAACCTTCTCCGTTTTACTGTCTTCAACAAAAGCCAGTATCAATTTAAAGCGCATTTTCACTATCCTCCTGCGCTGAATCTCTATTGAGCCAGCGAGTGATTTGGGCATAGCCCATAACAGAAATCATCGGGAATAAACTGGCAAAGGCAATCAAACCAAAGCCGTCGATCATGGGGTTTCGACCGGGAACAGTAGAAGCAAGCCCTAAACCTAGAGCTGCGACCAAAGGCACAGTGACAGTGGATGTCGTGACACCTCCAGAATCATAAGCAAGCGGGACAATTAACTTAGGGGCATAGAAAGTTTGAATAACAACGATAATGTATCCAGCGATAATATAGTAATGGATAGGATCCCCCACTACGATTCTATAGCTACCTAAAGAAATACCTATCGCCACGCCTAAAGCCACAGCGATGCGTAAACCATTCACGCTTATTGAGCCTCCCGATACTTGGTTGGCTTTAATCGCAACGGCAATCAAAGATGGTTCCGCAATAGTGGTACTAAAGCCGATGCAGAAAGCAAATAAATATACCCAATAGTAATCCTGCCAACCAATCGATCCCGATATGCTGGTTCTGAACTCTTGCAAAAATGACGGAGCAGTTAACTGTGTAGCCATGGTTTCACCAAGAGGAAACAGTGCAAGCTCCAATCCAATAAGAAATAGAGATAGCCCCAAAATAACATAACCAAAGCCAAGCAAAACTTTAGGTAGATTGGTCACCGGACGGCGTAATACGACAAACTGAAAGCCGAAAATGATCGATGCAATCGGAATAACGTCACTGATCGTGCCTAAGAAAGTATCAAAGAAATGTGACCACTCGATCATGCCACCACCATTCCATAAACCATGACAAACATCATGGGCAGTAATGAAGCAAAGGCAATTAAGCCAAAACCATCGATCATTGGATTACGCCCTTTAATCGCGGATGCCAAACCGACCCCCAAAGCGGTTACCAGAGGCACGGTTATGGTTGACGTTGTCACTCCACCAGAATCGTAAGCAACGCCAATAATGCTTTCAGGAGCAAACATAGTCAGCACCACAACTCCAACATAGCCACCAATAATCATGTATTGGATCGACCAGCCTTTTAGGATGCGTAACACGCCGAGCATAATGGCAATCCCAACGGATAAAGCAACGGTATAACGTAGGCCATTTGCGTAATCATCCATTGCTACGGCTTCAGACGCAATCATTCCACCTTCTGCAGCAACTTCTGCAGCCTCGCCCGCCACCGCGGTTAAAGCGGGTTCAGCAACCGTCGTTCCAAAACCTAAACAGAAAGCAAAGATCATCAACCAAAAGACGCTACCCTTTCGAGCAAACGCTTGAGCCATCGACTCTCCAATCGGAAACAACCCCATCTCGAGCCCAAAGATAAAAAAGGTTAATCCCATCACGACCAACATTAGGCCAAACAATATCGAGAGCATGTTGGGTAGCGGCTCTTGCAGCACAACTAACTGGAAAAAAGCAATTACAGCAACAATGGGCAGTAAGTCTCGTAAACTGCCAAGAAACGCTTTTAACAGCGCGGCAATTGCTTGCATAGACACCTCTTATCCGTGAAGTTCTTGGACATGATGGCAAATGGATCGCGCACTTGATGTGACTCGCATAGCGAGATGACTAAGAAAAGTCACAAAATGTTAATTATGTGATAATCATTAGTTTTGCATAATCAGTGATCCGAATTACAGCTAACTCGCTATAATTATTAGAATTACCGTTTTTGTCTGTTGAGTTATATGGCATTTATGGAGGTTGAAAGGAGATCGGAATGAAAGTACTACTCACTGGTGGCACTGGCTTTATTGGCAAGGAATTACTGAAACACTTCACAACCTACGAAGTGGTTTTACTGACTCGCTCTCCTGCTAAAGCAAAGCCTTTAGTTACTCATGCGGATCTGGGCAATGTCACTTATATTTCCAGCCTAGAACAGTACCGCGATCTCAATGAATTTGATGCTGTTGTCAACCTTGCAGGAGAACCCATCGTAGACAAGCGTTGGAGCAAGCAACAGAAAGAGAAAATCTGTCATAGCCGTTGGAGTATCACCGAAAAGCTCGTTGATTTGATTCACGCCAGCACCTCCCCACCAGCAGTGCTCATCAGCGGCTCTGCGGTGGGTTATTATGGTGATCAACAAGATCATCCATTCGATGAAGCTTTGCATGTTCATAATGAAGGTTTCCCTCATTATGTCTGCGCAAAATGGGAGCAAATAGCCAATCGCGCTCGTTCAGAGTCAACCCGTGTCTGCATTTTAAGAACTGGTATTGTACTTGGGCAAGATGGTGGCGCATTAGGTAAAATGTTATTGCCCTACAAGTTGGGTTTAGGGGGGCCGATAGGCAGTGGTCAACAATACATGCCGTGGATACACATGCTAGATATGGTTCGAGGCATCGTTTATTTACTCGAAACCGAACATGCCCACGGCGAGTTTAATCTATGCGCGCCTCACCCAGTGACCAATAAGCAATTTAGCCAAACATTGGCAAAGTCCCTCAATCGACCTCATTTTCTGTTTACCCCTAAATGGGCTCTTCGTTTCGTTATGGGTGAAAGCTCTTCCCTCCTATTTGACAGTATTCGCGCCAAGCCCAAAAAGCTTACCGAACTGGGATTTCGCTTTAGCTACTCCCGAGTAGAGCCTGCGCTAAAAAATCTATTACAACATCACGAGTAATCTTTTACTCTAGCTTGTCTCTGACGAGCTAAAAGAAAGGAATTCATGTCTCAATCTATTCTCATCACAGGCTGTTCCACGGGGATCGGCCATGTTTGTGCTCATGCACTGCATCAAAAAGGTTATCAAGTCATCGCATCCTGTCGACACGTCGATGACGTTGAGCGCTTACGTAATGAAGGGTTAACCTGCATTCAACTTGACCTTACCGACAGTAGCAGCATCTCCAATGGAGTGAAACGAACGTTAGAGCTAACGAATGGACAGTTGGATGCCTTGTTCAATAATGGCGCATACGGGCAACCTGGAGCCTTGGAAGATCTGCCAACACAGGCTTTACGTGAGCAATTCGAAACCAACTTCTTTGGCTGGCACCAACTGGTTCAAGAAGTCCTACCTAGTATGCGTCAAAATGGCAAAGGGAGAATTGTCCAGAACAGCTCAGTTTTAGGCTTTGCCGCAATGAAATATCGTGGAGCCTATAATGCATCTAAGTTTGCATTAGAAGGCTGGACTGATACGTTGCGCTTGGAGCTAAAAGGCAGCGGCATAGAGATTTGTTTGATCGAGCCCGGCCCGATAGAAACCCAGTTTAGAAAAAATGCTCTGCGAGCTTTTACCAAATGGATTGATATCAACTCAAGCGTGCATCAAAAGCAATATCAAGAGCAGTTAGAGAGGCTAACAAAAGAATCATCGAACAATTCATTTGTCCTACCAGCCGAGTCATGTATCGCCCCTCTCCTACATGCTCTAGAATCAGATAAACCGAAAATTCGCTACCGTGTTACTACTCCAACAAAAGTCTTTGCTGTACTGAAACGGCTACTTCCGAGTCGGCTACTCGATAATATTTTGCGACGAGCTGCTTAAAAATAAATCACCGAGTGTAATTTTTTCGTAATAATAAGACGCTAACTTACACCGTGAAGTTGCTCACTTCATGACCTCCTATAAGCGTTACATTCGGTAAAAAAACATGACATTGAACCAGCTAAACTGGCTAAGTGTGGGTGTTGCGCTAACTTTGTTTATCGTTTTATAAACACCTTCGCTTGCATTAGTCAGCAAAAACACCGCCTTAAACAGCGGTGTTTTTGTATCTGCTACTCCCTTGATATCTATAGTAACTGCCCATATGTTTGATGTATCAAACTCTTTGCAAGGAATCACCAAATGCAATCTCCTTTTATTGTGGAATTGAACGAGCAAAACTTCCGTCAAGTGCTGGAAGGCTCAATGCAAACGCCAGTCCTGATTCATTTTTGGGCACCAATGAGCCAAGAAAGCGCGCAAGTTATTCCAGAGCTACAAACCCTAGCGCAACAATACAACGGAGCTTTTACACTAGCGCTCTTGAACTGTGAACAAGAACAGATGATCGCTAGCCAGTTTGGTGTCCAGGCACTACCAACCATTGCACTGTTCGTTAATGGTCAACCCGTTGATGGTTTAGGAGGCCCGCAGGACCTTGCTGCAATCCAAGCGATGTTAGCTAAACATTTACCCAGTCAAGACGAACTAAATCTCAAGCAGGCAATGGATTTTGTACAATCGGGTGAACATGCTAAAGCGTTACCTCTACTTCAAGACTTGCCGGAAGAACTAAAGCAAAAAGGTGATGTAAAACTAGCCCTTGCCGACTGTTTGCTAGAGATGCAGAAGTTTGACCCAGCCAAAGCACTGCTTAATACCATCCCCCTAGAGTATCAAGATAATTATTACAAAGGATTGATAGCAAAATTAGAATTGCACGACCAAGCAGCGAATAGCCCTGAAATCCAATCACTTGAGCAAGCGCTACAAGATAACCCTAATGATGCGCAAACAGCTGCCGAACTGGCTCTAAGTTACCATCAAGTTAACCGAGATGAAGAAGCATTAGAGCTACTTTGGAAGCTGCTAAAATATGATCTCAATGCACTTGATGGCGATATAAAGAAACACTTTATGGATATTCTCGCCGCTTTAGGGCAAGGAAACCCAATTGCTGGCAAGTATCGACGCCAGCTATACTCTATCCTCTACTAGACACTTCAAATTCATCAATAAAAGTCGGCTTATCCGGCTTTTATTTTTCCTTAATCTAGCTTTGGTTCTCATTATGTCATTGTGCTACCACATGAATTAAGCAACAATCGACATAATAACTTATACAAGGAATCAGATATGGCTATTGACTCTCTCATTACCATCGGCATTTTTCTTATTGTCGTCATCGCATTTATTATCGCAGGTGTTAAAACCGTTCCCCAAGGTAATCACTGGACCGTCGAACGTTTTGGCCGTTATACACACACTTTGAAACCAGGCCTAAATATCATCATTCCCTTTATTGATGGTATTGGTCAAAAGATCAATATGATGGAGCGCGTGCTTGATATACCAGCTCAAGAAGTCATTTCTAAAGATAACGCGAATGTAACGATTGACGCCGTCTGTTTCGTCCAAGTCATCGATGCTGCCCAAGCAGCGTATGAAGTGAACGACCTTGAACACGCTATTCGAAATTTAACCCTCACCAACATCCGTACTGTACTTGGTTCGATGGAGCTTGATGAAATGCTCAGTCAACGCGACATGATCAACAGCAAGTTACTTTCCATTGTCGATGAAGCGACTAATCCTTGGGGGGTAAAAGTTACCCGTATCGAAATTAAAGATGTTCAACCGCCGTCAGATCTTACCGCAGCAATGAATGCCCAGATGAAGGCGGAGCGAAACAAGCGTGCAGAAGTACTCGAAGCAGAAGGGGTTCGTCAGGCTGAAATATTAAAGGCCGAGGGTCACAAGCAATCAGAAATATTAAAAGCAGAAGGCGATAAACAAGCCGCCATATTACAAGCCGAAGCTCGTGAGCGTGCTGCGGAAGCCGAAGCGCGTGCTACAGCCATGGTGTCAGAAGCGATCGCTAAGGGTGACATGCAAGCCGTTAATTACTTTATTGCTCAAGGCTACACTGACGCACTTAAGTCAATCGGCCAAGCTGAGAATGGTAAGATCATCATGCTTCCACTTGAAGCTTCGGGGCTAATGGGCTCTGTTGCGGGTATCGCCGAAATGTTTAAGCACTCGAACGAGTCAACTAAGTAGAGGCTAATGTGTTTGAGTTACTAGACAGTATCAATCATTGGCATTGGCTAGCCTTCGGGCTAGCTTTACTTGCGATCGAACTGCTGGGTACCGCAGGCTATTTTTTATGGCTTGGGCTGTCAGCCTTAATTGTGGGTATTTTGCTCACATTTATTCCAATGAGTTGGCAGCTACAGTGGAGCGCCTTTAGCATCTTTTCACTGATGACTACTTGGTTATGGTGGAGAAAGCAATTCGAGCAAGATGCTTCTGACGATCAACAACGGGATTTAAACCAAAAGCAGAAGCAAATGATCGGTCAAAAAATCTTGATAGAATCTGATCTCGCACCAGGAAAGCACCGAATCAAGGTGGGTGATACAACTTGGTCGGCACAAACTAACCAATCAATTCCAGCAGGAACCATGGTTGAAATCACCCAAGTAAATGGCATTGTCCTTACCATAGAAGCAAAAAATTAACCTCTATTATTAGGCCCTTTGCCTGAACAAAGGGCCTTTTTCATTCTGCAACCACTCAATATCAAGAAAAACCTTAACATATCAATAACTTAAATCATTCCCACCTTGAATTAAGTGACTGTTTTTATATGAAAACAGTCTTAATCAAGCTCAGCCTTTTTACCTAAAAGAAATACCATTCTAAATATATCATCGACTTATTAATTTATTTCTCACAAAAAGTAAGAGTTATTTATTAAAGAAAATTTTTAATAATTAAACTTTTTTTGATCTTTTACCATTAAGCGACATACTGATAAGTATCTCTTTAATGAGATTTTAGATGAGGTGTTTATTATGAAATATTTCTTTGCGTTAGCTTGTAGTCTTATTTTTAGTTTTTCGGTAGCTGCACAATCACCCGTAGGAAGCACTGCCTCTGGCCCAATAGTGAAATGTGAATTAAATTCAGGAGTAGTTGAACGTATGCCGATCGTTATATGTGAAAATAGCAATGGTACGGTAATGAGATAAAAAAGGAGCCTTTCGGCTCCTTCTCTTTTTATAATTCTAGTAGTTGTTTAATGAGTGTTTTTCTTTCTTCTTTCGTTGCTTTTCCATACCAGTAACCAAACATTTCTTGTTGCTTGGAAGCGGTTTCAAGCGTCAATTTGGTCGAGTTGCGATTTTCAACCGCCCAGCTCAATAGCTCATCACGTTGTTCTTCTGGCGTTTCCTTAAACCAATACTGCGTCATCTCTATCGCTTTTGAAGACGAGCTTTGAGCCACAGGAGTCACTGTTGCGGCAGTAGCAACAGGAGCAGCTAGCACAGCCGGAGTTATATTAGAATTGGCACTGTTCACAATCGCTTCAATGTAACCTGATGGGATAGAGAACGTAATATTATTAGCATTCGACGCGCTCACATCGAACTTGAGATCTTGATACGGCTGCTGTGCGAGAAGCTGGCTAGGCACTGGAAATCTGACATACTGAGTTTGAGTACATACATCGCTACAGGTTTCCGCTGAGGCTGCATAAGGCTTAAGTGCCACTTCTTGACTACTGCCCTCAATCATCACTGTTTTAAATTCGTTATAATTTTTAAAGTACTGCAGCTCCATTTTAATAAAAGAATCCGGCACATTTTTGCTCTGTGTCGGATCTACGTAATTCAGCTCTAGTGATGACTTAACCAACTGCCCACCGTTCACTTCAAGTGTATCCGGCGTTAATGATTTACCAACAATAATTCGATAATTCTGTTTAGATTCAATGCGTTTTACTGAATCAGTAAAGTCACTTGTTGAATCTAATGTAGTACAACCTACCATCAATAAAGGCAATGACGCTAAAATAATTTTCTTCATATAAACCACCCTGGAAATAACTCCGTTATATAATATAGAATTACCTTTATCTTCAGGCTCTACTTCTCAATACAACAAACGCTGGCCAACTAAGGCCAGCGCGTATCATTAAGAATAAAAATAGATAAAGTCTTAGAAACCGTACTCTAGACCAACACGTACAACCATAGTTTCTGTGTTTGTCGAACCGTCGGAAGATAAGATATCACGCTGCGCAATACGTACGTAGGGTACGAAACCATTGTGAACATACATTAACTGACCAGATACAACACTGTCTTCGTTGTTTGCTTTAACACCAGCAGTTTCTGAGTCCATATTGGCTGCGTAACCTAGCTTAAAGCCCCATGGTCCTGTCCAGTATTGACCAATGATTGAGTAAGAAGCCTGCTCAGATTTGTCTCCGCCCTGTACATCAGATTCACCAGCCTTATACGCACCTGCGATTCCAAAGCCTGCTGGAAGTGATGCCTCAAAGCCAACTAGATAACCAAAAGTATCGGCAATTGTTGCATCTGTTGCCGCAGTAGCATCACCAAACGAAATACCAGTTCCACAACCTGCTGCTTCTAAACATGTACCTGCAGCTGTTGCTGCTGTTAACTGGCGATCGGTTTCCGTCTCTAATGCAGCATGGAATGTAATGCTGTCATTCAGACGATAATGTGCTGCCGCACCATAGAAGTAGTTATCTTTTACACTTGAGTCGCCACGACCTGTTGCGAGATTGAAAGTAAAACCATTGTAATCAACTGAATCGTAGCGTGCCATATCACCATGACGATCACGGTTATACTTTACGTCACCACCCCAGTCCCATACTGCGCCCAAACCTGGGTTTGCGTAAGGCCAGTCAATTACTTCGTACATAGGTGTTAACATACGACCAAAGCGAACTTTACCCCAATCACCTTGTAGGCCTAGGAAAGTATCACGGTTACCCAGTGATGCTCCATCTCCATTTTCACCAACATAACCAGATTCGATCTGCATAAAGACATTGAGATTTTCAAACATATCTTTACTGGCACGGAAACCAATACGTGATTCATTTTCGTAATCGTAACCGGTGCCAGTATCAGTCGTCACACCCGCAGTTGTCTCTTCAGAATCGTAGTTAACGACTGAGATCGCTGCCACACCATAAGCTTGTACGTTGAAGTCAGAGATGATACCAACCTGAGATGATTCAGCTGCCAATGCACCTGTAGAAACCATCGCCACTGCTGCACCGAGAAGAGTGCGTTTGAACATTTTTTCCATGGAAAAACTCCTAAAAATGGATATAGCTGTTTTTTGTTGTTCTCACCTTAAGTTGGCCGCCGAAGGGAGAATCATTTCCTATGTCGAAAGTAAAAGATTAATGACTATCGCTCACTTTCTAATTTCTGCATACACCCAGTGTATCCATGACTCTAAGACTAACTTCGCGACAAAAAACATCAATCAGAACTTAATTTCAAGATAAAAAAATATGACCCGCTACAAATTTTTATAAACATAGTGATCGAGGTCTAATTATCAATAACAACATTAAACCAAAAACAATAAATAAATTAAAAATCAACTAGTTATGATAAATAGCCAATAAGGCAACTTTGAAGTCACTCGCATAAAAATAATTAAGAAAGGAACTTTCCCAGTTATAAGATCTTGATCATTGCATTATTTTGGGGCTTAAAAACAAACAAAAACATCAGTATTTTTACATATAAAAAAAAGTTGAATCATGGTTTAACGTCGGTCAATTCGGTAAATAATATGATGAGAGGGGGGGAATGGCAGTCATTACTCTGTGTAAGAAAATGGGTTTACTTTGCAACACTTAAAACAGCGGTAGGTACTTAGAAGTGCGTCAGGATAGAAAACAACAATTCAAAGGTATTCCACATGAACACACTCCATGGTCAGTGAGCATTTACTTATACAGCTTGTTCTTCGGCTTCTTCTTCTCGATATTGAGGCTTTTTGCGCACATAAAGTTTACGCTGCACCTCCGAAACCACATTACCGGTTTCATCTTTTACATAAATCACAAATTCAGGGAAACACTTATCTCCATTCGATGTTTTCAGTAAAATATCATCAAGCAACTCCTGAGAGACAATAAAGTCTGCGTAGAGATCACTTTGCCCTGGCTTTATAAAGTTAATACTCGCTTCTTTATCCCACACATAGTAACGCTCACCCAAAATTCCCATCAGCATTAGTGAATAAACAGGGTCAGTCAGAGAAAAAATACTGCCGCCATACTGAGTGCGGTTCGCATTTTTATTCCACCAGCGCAGTTTGAGTTTCATTTTGACCTGACGAAAATCTTCGCTTATTGAAATGATCCTGATGCCAGCTCCCCAGAATGGAGGCCAGACATTAAGAGCAAACTTTACGATTCCAGGCTTGTAAATTTTAGCTAGTGATTTATTCATTCTTTCATCCCTGAAATAGAGCCTTCATAACAAGATGTTAAACAATTGTAACTGGTCTGATGTGTTTTATCAGTGACGCTACACGTGTTTATAAAAAAATACTAGTAACCCTTTGAACTTCGTGGTTTATTGTTATCTTGTACTGCCCTATAATGATAGGAATATTGAATTCTGTTAATTACCGCAGATCATCAACAGGAAAGTTTATGTCAGACAATAACCAAGCTCTTAAGGACGCTGGTCTTAAAGTTACACTTCCGAGACTGAAGATTTTAGAAGTACTCCAACAGCCGGAATGCCAACATATCAGCGCTGAAGAACTGTACAAAAAGCTCATTGATCTTGGAGAAGAGATCGGGCTTGCGACAGTCTATCGAGTTCTGAACCAATTTGATGATGCAGGTATTGTTACTCGCCACCATTTTGAAGGCGGTAAATCAGTTTTTGAACTATCTACCCAGCACCACCATGACCATTTAGTATGTCTGGATTGTGGGGAAGTGATCGAATTTGCAGATGACATCATAGAAGAACGTCAGAAAGAGATTGCGGCTCAGTATAATGTCATTCTGACAAACCACAGTTTATACCTTTACGGTAAATGTGCAGATGGCAGCTGCCGCGACAACCCAGATGCACATAAATTGAAAAAATAACGAATTAGACAAGCGTTCCAATCATGAACGCTTTTCTTTTATCAAATAAAACAGCCAGTCACATGACTGGCTGTTTTATTTAACGCTTATTTTGCTTCAATTTTCGCCCAGGTATCACGTAGACCTACTGTGCGATTGAAGACTAGCTTATCTGCGGAAGAATCTTTTGAGTCTGCGCAGAAATAGCCCATGCGCTCAAACTGGTAACCCTTTTCAGCTTCGGCGGAAGCTAAGCTTGGTTCTACAAACCCATTCATCACAACAAGTGAGTCAGGGTTGATTGTCTCAGCAAAGTTATCGGCTGCTGCTGGGTTTGGCACTGTGAACAAGCGATCGTATAGGCGAATCTCAGCAGGTAGGCCTTTATCTGCCGATACCCAGTGAATAACACCTTTCACTTTACGGCCATCAGCTGGGTTCTTACCTAAAGTGTCTACATCGTAGCTACAGTAGATGGTGCTAATATTACCCTCTGCATCTTTTTCGATACGCTCTGCTTTGATCACGTAAGCACCACGTAGGCGCACTTCTTTCCCCAGAACCAATCGCTTGTACTTCTTGTTCGCTTCTTCGCGGAAGTCTTCACGTTCAATCCAAAGTTCACGGGTGAATGGTACTTCACGCTCACCCATCTCAGGCTTGTTAGGATGATTAGCAACGCTGAGTATTTCAACCTTACCTTCATCATAGTTTTCGATAACAACCTTAACTGGATCAAGCACAGCCATAGCACGAGGCGCGTTTTCGTTTAGATCATCACGAATACAAGATTCTAGTGAACCAAACTCAATCATGTTTTCTTGCTTAGTAACACCAATACGCTTACAAAATTCACGAATCGATGCAGGCGTGAAGCCACGACGACGCAAGCCAGAAATAGTTGGCATACGAGGGTCATCCCACCCGTTAACTAAGTTTTCAGTCACAAGCTGGTTCAACTTACGCTTAGACATCACCGTGTATTCTAGGTTTAGACGGCTGAACTCGTACTGGCGTGGCTGACAATCAATAGAGATGTTCTCTAGTACCCAATCGTATAGGCGACGATTATCTTGGAACTCAAGCGTACATAAAGAGTGAGTAATCCCCTCTAGCGCATCCGAGATACAATGTGTGAAGTCGTACATTGGATAAATGCACCACTTATCACCCGTTTGGTGGTGCTCAGCAAAGCGAACACGGTATAGAACAGGATCACGCAGTACGATGAAAGAAGACGCAAGGTCAATTTTCGCACGCAAGCACGCTTTCCCTTCTTCAAAGCCACCCTTGCGCATTTTTTCAAATAACGCTAAGTTTTCTTCCACACTGCGGTCACGGTATGGGCTTGGTTTACCCGGTGTTGTCAACGTTCCACGGTATTCACGAATCTGCTCAGGACTTAGCTCTTCAACATACGCTAAGCCTTTCTCAATTAATTCAACCGCGTACTCGTAAAGCTTATCGAAGTAGTTTGATGAGTAACAAATCTCACCATCCCATTCAAAGCCTAACCAGCTCACATCATTCTTAATAGACTCAACGTATTCAACGTCTTCTTTTTCAGGGTTCGTGTCATCAAAACGAAGATTACACTGTCCTTGATAGTCCTGAGCAATACCAAAGTTTAAACAAATTGACTTAGCATGACCGATATGCAAGTAACCGTTCGGTTCCGGCGGGAAACGAGTATGCACGCTAGTGTGTTTACCATCCGCTAAATCTTTATCAATGATTTGGCGAATGAAGTTCGATGGACGAGCCTCAGCTTCACTCATCTATAGCACCTCAATTATTTTAGTATTGTCAGAGAAAAATAGTGTTTGTGTTCGTCATTAGCGACGCCAAACATATAACGGCTAATGATCCACAATTCTTCGCAATTACACAACTATAACCAGACTTTTATTGGTAAATAATCCATCGATAGTAGACTGGCACGCTGGCTTTGCTTATGAAAGCAGCAAATTTATTGAGCAAATCATATGAAGGGCTCGCTTGATACCTGGTATTCAGCAAGAAGTGAATACAAAAAATCCCCAAGCGTGTACTTGGGGATTTTTGTATAAGACTAAAGTTTTTAGCTAGCTAGCAAACTAAGCTGGTAATTGCACATCTGATAAATCAGCATCCGCTGGGATGTTTTTCATTTCACCCGCAACGATTTCAGCTAAGGGTCCTAGAATAACTTGGACATTGTTAGAACCAAGCTTCACAACTCCCATCGCTCCCAAGTCTTTCAGTGTCTTCTCACTGATTAAGCTAGTGTCTTTGATAGTGAGACGTAGGCGAGTGATACAAGCATCGATATTATCGATGTTGCTGTGACCGCCAAGAGCTTTAAGGTATTGTTTTGCTAGCTCAGAAGAATTTTCAGAGCCTGTCACACCAGACGTTTCAGCGCTTTCGTCGTCTTCGCGACCCGGGGTCTTCAGACCAAACTTCACGATAACAGTACGGAAGATTGTGTAGTACAGAGCGAAGAACACAAAACCTTGAAGGATTAGCATATACCATTGGTTTGACTCAGGTTTCGCTGAAGATAGAACCATATCAACTAAGCCTGCAGAGAAGCCAAAGCCAGCGGTCCAGTTCATTAGGTCAGCAATGTATAGAGAAATCCCTGTTAGAGCCGCGTGTATAACATATAATACAGGCGCTAGGAACATAAATGAAAACTCAAGAGGCTCAGTAACACCAGTAAAGAATGATGCAAAACCAGCAGCAATCATAATAGAAGCAACTTTGGCTTTATTCTCAGGTTTAGCAGTGTGGTAGATAGCAAGTGCAGCACCTGGCAGACCAAACATCATTACAGGGAAGTAACCTCCCATGTAGCGACCTAACTCACCAATAACACCAATCACTTCACCATCAGAGTTTAATTTAACAAGTTGGCCACCTTGCTCGACAACGTTACCTGCCGCCCAGAAGTTACCCAAGTCATTAATGCCAGCCATGTCAAACCAAAATACAGAGTTCAGCGCATGGTGCAGACCTACAGGGATAAGTAGACGGTTGAAGAAGCCGTACAAACCAGAACCAACCTCACCTAGGTTAGTGATGCCTTCACCGAAAGAGACTAGACCCGTAAAGATGACTGGCCACACGTACATAAGCACAAAAGAGAGGATGATACCGGCGAAAGAAGTTAGGATTGGTACTAGGCGTTTGCCTGAGAAGAACGCCAATGCTTTTGGTAGCTCAACTTGGTAATAACGGTTGTAGAGCTCAGCAGCAACAATACCAGAAAGAATACCAATAAACTGGTTACCAACTTTAGCAAAAGCCAATTTAGTTTCTGGATCATCAAGAGCTACTAGGCCAATTTGCTCAACCGTACCAGGGCTAAGTAAAGTGGTAATGACTGTGTAAGCAACGAAGCCTGCGAGAGCTGCTGCGCCATCTTTGTCTTTTGACATACCGTAAGCAACACCAATTGCAAACAATACAGACATGTTATCAATGATTGCTGCACCAGCTTGGACTAGGAAAGCGGCAACTGCACTGTTACCACCCCAACCTGCTGGGTCTATCCAGTAACCAATACCCATGAGTATTGCTGCAGCAGGAAGAGTAGCTACAGGCACCATAAGCGCCTTACCTACCTTCTGAAAGTATCCGAGAATATTCACCGTATAGTTCCCCCTATAGGATTTTTGTATTTTTGGCTGAGCGACTTTTTTTATTCGCTCAATTTAGTCCTGCTCAGTGTATGCCATTAATTTTGCCCCGCAAATTAAAACCTTATCAATTGTGATCATAATCACCAGAAAATGGCCTAATTCGAGGATTTTGCTAGCGAGATCATAAAACTTATTTTACAATACAAAAAAATAGCAACACACACCTAATATTCACGGTATTCTGAACTTATTATCATCATGACAATGCTCGTAGTTCAAGAAGTCTATCTGGTATTACCCAGTAAGCTTCTTCATATTCAGCAAGCTTTTAAATGAGACAGAATGTAATTTCAGATAGAATATCTCTTGCTTGCTCAAGATATTTTGCGACCTAATTGAAGCTCACGAATAAAGTATAAAGATACGTAATGAATGCTTCAGTTAGGCGGATAGAAGTATTAAAAATCAAACTTATAAGGATTAGCTAACCATGTATGCGCTAACTAACTGTAAGATCTTCACCGGCAACGACGTTCTTGTCGACCACGCAGTCGTCATTAAAGACCAACTGATAGATTCGCTATGCCCGGTAGCTGACCTTCCTCATGATATTGAAGTTCAGGACTTAAACGGAGCAAATCTTAGTCCCGGATTTATCGATCTGCAGCTAAATGGTTGTGGTGGTGTCATGTTGAATGACGAGATCACTGCTGAAACCATGCAAATCATGCATGAAGCAAATCTTAAGTCTGGCTGTACTAGCTTCCTTCCTACTCTTATCACTTCTTCTGATGAAGATATGCGTCAAGCAGTATCAGCTGCACGTGATTACCATGCTCACTACCAAAACCAATCACTAGGTCTGCACCTTGAGGGGCCGTATTTAAATGTGATGAAAAAAGGCATTCATAGCGTTGATCATATCCGACCATCAGAAGACAGCATGATCGATTTCATGTGTGAAAACGCAGGTGTCATTGCAAAAGTGACACTCGCACCAGAACATAATGACCCTGCGCACATCAAACGCTTAAAAGCTGCGGGGATTATCGTATCAATCGGTCATACCAATGCGACGTATTCCGAAGCTCGTCAGGGCTTTGACGCTGGTATCACGTTCGCTACTCATCTATTTAATGCAATGACGCCTATGGTAGGGCGTGAGCCTGGGGTAGTTGGAGCAATCTACGATACCTCAGACGTTTACGCGGGCGTCATCGCCGATGGGTTCCACGTCGATTATGCAAACATTCGCATCGCTCACAAAATCAAAGGCGAAAAATTAGTATTAGTGACAGATGCCACAGCTCCTGCAGGCGCTGACATGGATTACTTTATTTTTGTTGGTAAGAAAGTATATTACCGAGATGGTAAGTGTGTTGATGAAAATGGCACACTAGGCGGTTCAGCACTGACAATGATAGAAGCTGTACAAAATACCGTTGAGCACGTCGGTATCGCGCTGGACGAAGCACTTCGCATGGCAACCCTATACCCAGCGAAAGCAATAGGGGTTGATGAGCAACTAGGCCGTATCAAACAAGGCATGGTTGCAAATCTGACAGTCTTCGATCGTGACTTCAAAGTTCAAGCGACGGTTGTTAATGGACAATACGAGCAAAGTTAAGAATGAATGGCGGACAAATAGGTAACGTAGACTTAGTAAAACAGCTAAATAGCGCAGCAGTTTATCGACTGATCGATCAACAAGGGCCGATATCTCGAATCCAAGTCGCGGACGTTAGTCAACTCGCGCCAGCAAGCGTTACAAAAATCACCCGCCAATTACTCGAACGTGGTCTTATCAAAGAAGTCGCACAGCAAGCCTCAACGGGAGGGCGTCGTGCGATTTCACTGACCACCGAAGTCGAGCCTTTCCATTCAGTAGCCGTACGTTTGGGCAGAGATTACATTCAATTCAGCCTCTACAATCTTGGTGGTAAAGAATTGGTTTCTGGATATCAGGAATTCTTCTATACCACTCAAGAAGATTTAGTTGACGGTCTCACCTCTCACCTAAAAAACTTTATTCAATCTAACCACTCGGTCATCAACCAGTTGATCGCCATTGGTGTTTCTCTACCCGGTCTGGTAAACCCTGAAACTGGCGTTGTCGAGTATATGCCTAACATCAGTATCGATAACCTTGCCCTCGCCGAGCTGATCGAAAACACCTTCCATGTTCAATGCTTCGTCGGTAATGATGTTCGAGGTATGGCGCTTGCGGAACATTACTTTGGCGCGAGTAAAGATTGCCAAGATTCGATTTTAGTCAGTGTTCATCGTGGTACAGGGGCAGGTATTATCGTCAACGGCCAAGTTTTCTTGGGTTTCAATCGCAACGTCGGTGAAATTGGTCATATTCAGATCGATCCCCTAGGGGAACAATGCCAGTGCGGTAACTTTGGTTGCCTCGAAACGGTAGCAGCTAACCCCGCGATCGTTGAGCGAGTAAAAAAATTAATCAAACAAGGTTATGAATCCAGCCTGACAGAACTGGAAACCATTACGATTAAAGAAGTGTGTGATCACGCAAACATGGGTGATGAACTGGCCAAACAAAGTTTGGTTCGGGTAGGTAACCAGTTAGGTAAAGCCATTGCAATTACTATTAACTTGTTTAACCCACAAAAAATCGTTATCGCCGGGGATATTACCCGTTGCGAAGAGATTATTTTCCCTGCAATTCGTCGCAATGTGGAAAACCAGTCTCTCACTACTTTCCACAGTGGACTGCCGATTGTCGCCTCTGAGATCGATAGCCAGCCAACGATTGGGGCATTTGCAATGATAAAACGTGCGATGCTTAACGGCGTTTTGTTACAAAAATTGCTCGAAGATTGATCTAGTAAGCAATCAGTTGAGTTAGAATAACGGGTTACAATTATGTAACCCGTTTTTATTAGGACAAGAATCAGATTCATATGGAACTCATTTTAATCTCTTCCGCCTTTCTGGCTGGGTTCATTACCCTCAAGTGCAACTTGCCCCCTTTGGTCGGTTTCTTACTGGCTGGTTTTGCTTTGCACGCTTTTGGTTTTGAAACGAATGGTACCATAGTCACGCTGGCCAATCTTGGCGTGACC
Organism: Vibrio sp. Isolate23; assembly: GCF_022398095.1. NCBI lineage: Bacteria > Pseudomonadati > Pseudomonadota > Gammaproteobacteria > Vibrionales > Vibrionaceae > Vibrio > Vibrio sp. Isolate23. The sequence continues at coordinate 204,258 of NZ_JAKEUV010000004.1, read as the reverse complement.
CTCTTGCTGTTCACAATCGGTTTAAAACTGGATATCAAAACACTACTATCCAAAGAAATCTGGGCGGGGGCCACCATACACAATCTGCTATCTACCCTTTTATTTAGTGCCGCCCTACTCTGCTTCAAATTCTTAGGTGTCAGCTCACTAGCGAGCATGTCAGCAGAGCAATTGCTCCTGCTTGGTTTCGCACTCTCTTTCTCTAGTACCGTTTTCGCCGTGAAATCTCTCCAAGAAAAAGGGGAGATGAATGCCACTTACGGAACTATGGCGATTGGTATTCTAGTTATGCAGGACATCTTTGCTGTGGTGTTTCTAACCGCTTCAACGGGTAAACTGCCTGAGTGGTATGCCATCATATTATTTGCTTTACCTCTGTTGCGTCCTATTTTCTATAAGATACTTGATTGGGTTGGCCATGGCGAAATGCTGGTACTATTCGGTATTTTCTTTGCGCTAGTCGTCGGTGCTGGGTTATTCGAGCTGGTCGGAATGAAGCCAGATCTTGGCGCTTTGATCCTAGGAATGCTCCTTGCTGGGCACCGCAAGGCATCAGAACTTTCTAAATCACTGTTTAATCTAAAAGAACTTTTTCTCGTTTGTTTTTTCCTCAATATCGGTTTGGCAGCGCAACCTACCATGTCAGGTTTTGCCTTAGCTATTTTGTTCTTACTGCTATTGCCACTGAAAGGGATTCTATATTTTGCCGTACTTAATACTTTTAAGTTCCGTGTACGGACTTCATTACTCACCACACTGAGCCTATTTAACTTTAGTGAATTCGGTCTCATCGTTGGTGGACTCGCCTTTAAAATGGGCTGGATGAGCGGAGATATATTGGTTGCTTTAGCATTGGCAGTCTCCATCTCCTTTGTTCTAGCATCACCACTCAACCGTAAAGGCCACGAGTTATACCGTCGTTCTGGCCGTTGGTTAAAAGAACATGCAGCGGAGAAACTTCACACTCGCGATCAGCTCATTAATCCGGGGAATGCTCAAGTTCTGATCCTTGGTATGGGACGCATAGGCACTGGTGCCTATGATGAGTTACGCTCGCGTTATGGAAAGATTTGCTTAGGTATTGAAGTGAGAGAGGACGCTGCTGTACAGCATCAAGCTGAAGGACGAAATGTGATCGCCGGAGATGCCACTGACCCTGACTTCTGGGAACGTATCCTCGATACGGCCAACGTAAAGTTAGTTCTACTCGCCATGCCTCATCACCAAGGGAACCAAACTGCACTAGAGCAGCTACAGAGCAAAAAATTTCAAGGCCAGATCGCAGCTATCGCAGCATACCCAGATCAGCTTGAAAGCCTGAATGAAGGAGGGGTAGACGCTGCGTTTAACATATATAGCGAAGCAGGGAGTGGCTTCGCTAGGCACGTCTGTGAGCAATTGAAACCTACCTTCAGCACTTCACAGTAACGTACGAACAAGGCAGCGACATAGCTGCCTTTTCTTTACTGACACCTCAAATCGTTCAAAAAACGAACCAAACATAGATTTCATTCACCAGGCAGCGGTTAATATTAGATAAAATTTAACAACAACCTTATTAGTTAAACTTTTTTCATCAGTGACTGTTGATTTTTTTAATCAAAATGGCAAATTGAAGTCAGCAGATTAAATAAGGTTTATAAGGAAGTTGTATGTGTTCTATCTTCGGTATTCTAGACATCAAAAGTGACGCTCAAGCTCTTCGCCCTGTAGCGCTAGAAATGTCTAAGAAACTTCGTCATCGTGGCCCTGACTGGTCAGGTATCTATTCTTCAGACAAAGCCATTCTCGCTCATGAGCGTCTTGCTATTGTTGGATTAAATAGTGGAGCACAACCTCTGTATAGCGCTGATAAAAAGCACATCCTTGCGGTAAACGGTGAAATCTACAACCACAAGGAAATCCGTGCACGTTATGAAGGTAAATACGATTTTCAAACCGACTCTGACTGTGAAGTCATCCTAGCGCTTTACCAAGATATGGGCGCTGACCTTCTCGAAGAACTCAACGGTATTTTCGCATTCGTTCTGTATGATGAAGAGAAAGACACCTATCTCGTCGGCCGTGATCACATTGGTATCATTCCGCTTTACCAAGGTTACGATGAACACGGTAACTACTATGTCGCTTCTGAAATGAAAGCATTGGTGCCAGTCTGTAAAACCGTCAGCGAATTCCCTCCTGGTTGTTACTATGGAAGTGGTGATGCAGAGCCTCAACGCTACTACATCCGTGACTGGAATGAGTACGCTGCAGTCCAAGGCAACTCCACCAGCAAAGAAGAGCTGACTGAAGCACTTGAAGCTGCAGTTAAGCGCCAGCTCATGACAGACGTACCTTACGGTGTACTTCTCTCTGGCGGCTTGGACTCTTCTATTACTTCAGCGGTAGCAAAACGTTTTGCGGCGATGCGTATTGAAGATGATGAGAAATCAGAAGCTTGGTGGCCGCAACTCCACTCGTTTGCGGTAGGTCTTGAAGGTGCTCCTGACCTCAAAGCAGCACGAGAAGTGGCAGACAAAATCGGTACGGTTCACCACGAGATGACCTACACGATTCAAGAAGGTCTCGATGCTATTCGTGACGTTATCTACCATATCGAGACCTATGACGTAACAACCATCCGTGCTTCGACGCCTATGTTCCTTATGGGTCGTAAAATTAAAGCAATGGGTATCAAGATGGTGCTTTCTGGTGAAGGGGCCGATGAAATCTTCGGTGGCTACCTCTACTTCCACAAAGCACCAAACGCGAAAGAGTTCCATGAAGAGACAGTACGTAAGCTGCTTGCTCTCAACATGTTTGACTGTGCACGTGCCAACAAATCACTTGCGGCATGGGGCGTTGAAGGTCGAGTGCCTTTCCTAGATAAAGAATTTATCGACGTGGCAATGCGCCTGAACCCAGAAGATAAGATGTGTGGTAACGGTAAGATGGAGAAACACATCCTGCGTGAGTGTTTCGAACACTACCTACCAGATTCAATCGCATGGCGTCAGAAAGAGCAGTTCTCTGATGGTGTCGGATACAGCTGGATCGATACACTTAAAGAAGTGGCTGAAGCAAAAGTCTCTGATCAGCAAATGGAAACGGCTGCCTACCGCTTCCCATACAACACGCCGACAACAAAAGAAGGCTATGTATACCGTGAAATCTTTGAAGAACTATTCCCGCTTCCATCGGCGGCAGAATGTGTCCCTGGCGGTCCATCAGTCGCTTGTTCTTCAGCTAAGGCGATTGAATGGGACGAATCATTCAAGAACATGGCTGACCCATCAGGCCGAGCTGTTCAGAGCGTTCACAACGACTCATACTAACCAAACTTAAAAGAGGCTCATTGAGCCTCTTTTTTATTTCACAACAAACTTCTTCAAATACTGCAAAGCAATCAGTTTGCTCACTTACTAGCCACCCTTTCTCAGCGCTGCCCACTTCTCTTTTCTTTCAGATATGACAGCATATTGTAAAAATCATAATCTCGATTTTGCAAACTAAGTTTATGGTACGTTATTTTCAGCAATTAAAAGCCATTATTTCTTTTATTTCAAACGGTTACAAGAAAACCATAAGCATGACTAATAAATAGAGCCATTGCAGATAGATCTACTACAGAGTATATGTAGGAAACAAATAAAATTCTTTAATAACAAACATTAGTAATATTTATGTCAAACCAACATCAACAATTCTTTGGACACCCTCGAGGCTTGTTCCTTTTGTTCGGTACCGAACTTTGGGAACGCTTTTCTTACTACGCAATGCGTGCAATCCTTGTTCTTTACCTTACCGATGCAACACTTGACGGTGGTTTAGGCTGGTCGACTAAAGATGCTTTGGATCTCTACGGCATCTATACTGGACTCGTTTACATCACTCCACTTATTGGCGGATGGCTAGCCGATAACTACCTCGGACAACGCCGCTCTATTCTTATTGGTGGCGCTTTAATGGCCGTCGGCCAATTCACCTTAGCCATGCCAGCAGATATGTTGGGGCTAGGTACTGTACCCACCTTTTACCTCGGCCTTGCGCTTTTAATTGCGGGTAATGGCCTATTTAAGCCCAACATCTCAACCATGGTGGGTTACTTGTATCAGGAAGGCGATAACCGACGCGATGGAGCGTTTACCATTTTTTACATGGGTATCAACATAGGCGCGCTACTAGCAGGAGTTGTCGCGGGCTCTGTTACCAATGAATTTGGCTGGAAGTCTGGCTTTGTTGTCGCGGGTATCGGTATGCTCATCAGCCTGATCATGCAGATGAGCCTCGCTCAGTCATGGCTTGGGGACATTGGCCGCGAACCTGCAGCCAAGAGAGATTTGGCCCTCAAAAAGTCCTCTAAGAAAGAGCCATTAACGAAAGAAGAGTTTGACCGCATCAAAGTTATTTTGGTGATGAGCCTGTTCACTATTGTCTTCTGGGCTGGCTTTGAGCAAGCAGGTGGCCTGATGAACATCTACACCCAGCAATACACAGATCGTATGATTGGCGGCTTCGAAGTACCTGCAGCTTGGTTCCAATCACTTAATCCATTCTTCATCATTACACTTGCTCCTTTACTTGCAGTACTTTGGATCAAGCTTGGGAAACGAGAGCCAAACTCACCGGTCAAATTTGCTCTCGCTATGTTCTTCCTCGCACTTGGTTTCCTATGTATGGTTGGTGCGGTAATTGAACAAGGTGGTGATACCACGGTGAAAACCTCCATGCTATGGCTAGTTGGCGCTTTCTTCTTCCATACCCTCGGTGAGCTTTGCCTGTCTCCAATCGGTTTGTCATTAGTGACTAAGTTAGCCCCGCTCCGCCTCGCTTCTCTGATGATGGGCGCGTGGTTCGGCTGTAATGCGATTGCTAACTATGTCGCTGGCTATGTTGGCTCACATGTTGGCGAACTTGGCGCATTTGCTATCTTTAGTGGCATCGCGGTAACCGCAATCATATCTGGTGTCATTCTGCTCTTGTTCTCAAACACACTGGTTCGTTGGATGCACGGCGCAGAATCGCCAATCAGCAATGCTGAGCAAATAGAAGAGCAGCAAACTCAAATCGCTTAATCGCAGCTTCATATATGAAAACGCCCGGCCTATCATAGGTCGGGCGTTTTTGTTTGCTTTTCCCTCTATCGGAAAGGGAGAAAATCACTTCACGCTAGTCACGCGGCTTACTCTCTCGCCTGTCGCAGATACCGAGCGGATAAACACTTCACCTTTCACACTTGGACGAGCACTGTCTGCGTAAGTTAGCCAGTTCTTGGCGTCTAGAGAGTATTGAAGCTTGACACCAGGGAACTGAACGTTCATCGCTAGCTTGCCATCTTCTACTTTCGCACCTGGTACAGGTAGGCGGTAGTCGATACCTGATTTCTCTAGCTTAGCCAGTTCACGTTGGCCAACTACGTTGGCAAAGCGGTTATAGTCTTGATTTAGCGCAGCTTTGTCTACTAGGTTAGAGTTTTGCGAGTATTCAACACCCACTTTGTAGTCGTTTTCCCAATCAGCACGGTGCCATGCACGCTCAGCGGCGGCTAGTACGCGAGGGAATACCATGTACTCGTATTGCTCGTCGTTACGTACTGTCTCAGACCAAAGCTGTGCTGATAGACCGTAGAAAGGTTTCGCTTCGATTTCACCTTTACCAGTAAAGCCGTTACCATCGCGGTCTACAGAAGTTTCTGCGTTTTGAGGCATGTTCTCTGGTGCAAAACCAAACATCTTACGCGTGTCTGTTGCACGCGTTGCCCAGTAGTAACCACGCTCTTTCGGGTCAATTTCGTATGGCATGTCCATGTACACGTAGTCTGGGTTAGAAACGATCACGTCGTAGCCTTTCTTAGACCATTCGTACACTGATGATGTGCCACCCCAGTAAAGAACGTCCCAGAAGTTAACACGTGTGTTTTCTGTAGCGAACGCTTTCTCACCTTCACTGTATTTAAGACCATCTTGCCAAGCTTGGAAGTTTGCAATGCCCTTCTCTGCCACAATCTTAGACACTTCTTCTGCAAAGTGGCTTGGTAGATGAGCAAAGTCACTTACCGTACCGTCTGCAATTAGCGTCTGACATTGTGGAGATTGTGCGAATGGCTTGTCTTGTTTAGACAGGTCAATCGTACCCTTCCAGCTTACTTTGTCTTCAGCGTTCACATCTTGGAAACCAGCGCCTAGCTTGATGTTCTTCGCTTCGTCACCCCCGAAATGCCATGTTGTTAGTGGCGTGCCCGCTTCTTGGTGCATTGCTGCTACTTCTGAAATCACTTTATCAACAAAGAGAGTTGAAGATTCCATACATGGGTTGATGAAGCTTTGCTTGTTGTAGAACTGAACCGTCGTTACGTTCGATGTATCTTGAGGATCCATCAGGCGGTACTCGTTCGCTTGTGCTTCTTTACCTTCTTCCATTAGACGGTCGTAACGTGCTTCCATTGATACCACTGCTGCACGAGCGTGTGCTGGCATATCAATTTCAGGAATCACTTCAATGTTACGCGCTTTCGCGTACTTCAAGATGTCCACGTAGTCTGCTTTTCTGAAGAAGCCTGAACCAAAGTTGTCTGTCGTTGCACCTGAGCCAAGCTGAGGCAGTAAACAGCTTTTCTCTTCCAAATCGAAACAACGGTTAGCACCCACTTCAGTCAGCTCAGGCAGACCCGGGATTTCTAAACGCCAGCCTTCATCATCCGTTAGGTGAAGATGTAGTTTGTTCATCTTGTACGTTGCCATTTGGTCTAGCGTTGCAAGAATTGCGTCTTTAGAGTGGAAGTTACGAGCCACGTCCACCATCACACCACGGTAATCAAAACGCGGCGCATCTTTAATAGACAGTTGTGGTAGAGAATCAGCATTTTGGCTATCTACCAGGCCAAAGATAGATTGTACTGCGTAGAAAGCACCTGCTTGGTCAAACGCTTTAATCGCAATACCGTCGCCTTTGATGCTCATTTCGTAAGCACCAGATTTTGCTAATTCATCGGTGAACTCTGTAGGAATAACAGTGATGCTTACTGGAAGGGAGCCTTGAACATCCACACCTACCACTTCGCCGCGTGTTTGAATTGCTTCGTATTGAGTCACATCGAATGCGTCTTTAGGCAGCGCAATACCCGCCGCGATATCTACCGTACCTTTACCAACTTCAACAGACATTGGCGTTGGTAATAACATGGTTGATACATCTTGTTTTGCTAAGTCTTGGTTCTTCTCGAAACGAGACACAGCGTTTGCAAATACGTTGTTGTCATCTGGCGTACGTTTTAGGTTATTACCTTCAAGACCTGTCACAAAAGACGCCACATCTTCAGTATTTAAGGAAGCGATCATCTTAGGCTCTGCGTTTGGCGCAGCAACGAAAGCACCCGGCATAAAGTCAGTTTCAAATAGCTGCCAGTATTCAGCAATAAGAGGAAGCACAACCTCTTCACCCACAGCGAAGCCATCGAACTTGTCTGTAGGTTCTAACTTATGTAAGTCACCTGTTACACGAGAAATTTTGAACTGCTCATTGTCTACATCCAGAATCAGACGAATGCTGTGGAAATAGATAGCCCAATCTTTAGAGTCAACCGCTTCACCTTGGTTAACTAGCGTCATGTTTACTTTGTTACAAGACGCCCACTCAGCACCCATGTCTTGACATGCAAGACCTTCATTTGCGCCGTGGTTTGTTAGTACTTCATATTGAATATCAAGGTTACTGGCGAGCGAATTAACGACACTTTGCTCATTAGATTGAAAAGCAGAGCAACCTGCTAGTGATGCGACAACCGATACCGCGATCAGACTTTGTTTAAACATCTTACTTACCCCAACACGTAAATTGAGCCGAAAACGTCAGCTCGAAAACTAAGCATAGAAACAACATATCTCGATTTATTTTTAGTCGTAAAATTAAACTCTAGTGAAAGTGATCGTGTTCAAAACTCAAGATTTATAAAAACAAAATGATATTTAAAAACAAAAACTTATAATTAACGTTAAAATCAACATAAATCATTTGACGGTATTACTGAGAATTTGATCGCATCTATTCATAACAACTACAAATGAATTAAGACTTAGATCACACGACAGCAATCATCCGATTACGCTAATCTAGGATGTAAAATAGAAAAGTGTGATTTTAGACGCAGTTTGCTCTCGTTAAACCACGTCAAAACCTAACCATTTCAACAAATTTTCCGTAAGGCGACAGACCCTATGTATAAATTTTGTCTACTGTTTCTGACCCTGGCCATCTCAACCTCCTCTGTAGCAGAACCTCTTTACTGGCAGGCTCAGAAGGGCAAACTCAACTATTTAATTCTGGGTTCAGTACATGTCGGAGATGAAAGCATGTACCCACTGCCTCAAACAATCACTGAACGGCTTAAGTCAAGTGACGGGCTAATCATGGAAACAGACATACGCAAAACACAGGGGGTCAGCTACCCACCTGTGACATTACAGACCAAAGATGTCCTGAGCCCAGCACAGCAAAGCGAACTTAAAGGGATAGCTAATCTACTTAACATGGACCAACAACAGTTGATGCTGTCCCCGCCATGGGCAACCGCGCTGGCATTACAGATGAAACAAATCGAGTACCTCGGCTACCAGGCAGCTTATGGCATCGATACTCATTTGATGTACAAAGCTACTGTCCAAGACATTCCCGTTATTAGTTTGGAGTCGCTTCAGTTTCAGATTGATTTACTCACAGGACAAAAAGAAGCGGGTAAAGAGCTATTGGTTAGCGCTATTGAAGAGTTTGACCACTCAGAAGATGCCACTCACTGCCTGATAGAAAGTTGGAAAGCGGGTGATTTGGATAAGTTAAATGAATTCGCCAGCCTGACAGAAATGTCTCCAGAGTTTCAACAGAGTTTTATGACCCAGAGAAATATCGACTGGGCGAAACAAATGTCAGAACCAAGCTGGTCACCTAAACGCAAAGGCTCTTACATGATGGTTGTCGGTGCATTACATCTAGTTGGTGAGCAGAGTGTTTTGGATTTGCTCAAAGATAGTGGCTTTAAGGTCTCACAACTTTCGCAGAGTAAGGCCGCGAACTGTGAGTTTGAATATTAGTCGTTGCAGCAAATCGTATGTTGTTGAAACGAGAAAAGCCAGATTCTAATATCAGACGAACCCCATTCGGGTTTCAATCCTGTTCCCTACTGCTCTAAAACGACGAAAGCCTGCTTATAAAGCAGGCTTTCTTAATATGGTCAGTGAAGAGAGATTCGATCGGACTGGCTCTCCAGCCCCCGGCTCTCTGGTTCCAAATCTTATAAACGAAAAAAGCTCTGCATTTCTGCAGAGCTTTTTTCTAAATATGGTCGGTGAAGAGGGATTCGAACCCCCGACCCTCTGGTCCCAAACCAGATGCGCTACCAAGCTGCGCTATTCACCGAAAATTTTTGCTAGGATTTCGCTGCATCAGAGGGCCGCCCTCTACTCCCGCTATTCCTAACCCCAGGATGCGTTATCAAGCTACGCTAATCACTGAGACGTTTCTTCGAGCTGATTGCCCGTCAACGAAGGCGTATATTACGGATTCTGATCGTTAACGCAAGCCATTTTACTAAGTTTTTTTACATTTAGGCTTGTTTGACTAAAACACCACCAACGGGTGATAAAATGTGAGCACAAACACAGCACAAGAAACAAATACGCAACCAAAACCATACAATTGATCCAGATCAGTACCGGTATTGTAACCGTCTATTAATTTAATCCATGTCATCACTACTTTGGATTTGGAGGGAACATGGACTTTTGGCTGAATCTCCTGTTTGGTAATGCAGTTGGACTATCTTCAATGTTAGTCATCTTTGGGGCTTTGGGTCTGATGCTATTTTATGGCGGTTACTTCATTTACAAAGTAATGAACGACAAATCTCCTCACTAGATCGCTTAGCCCTATTTTCGAATAGAGTATCGCTATGCACCGAAGTAGATTCTTTGTCTACTTCGGTTTTTTACTTTCAGCATTAGAAATTTCTGCTCTATTATCCGTTGTCATGGGTATAATACAGTTACTCATTCCCTACTCTGAGATGCAGTTATGTCTCACGATGATGATTTCGCCTTATTCCAAGAAATGATGGGTGACGTAACACCAATCAAACAAGATACAACCGAACATAAAAAACACCATAAGGTCACTGAAGCACAGCTTGCCAAACGCGAAGCCGCTATCTGGTTAACCGAAGATGACCCAGAATACTTGTCAGTAGACCATGCCCCCATGCTTAAACCCGAAGATATCATTGAGTTTAAGCGAGATGGTGTTCAGGAAGGCGTCTACCGAAAGTTACGCTTGGGCAAATACCCCATCCAGGCTCGTCTTGATTTGCACCGCCGCACCTTGAAAGAAGCTCGGGATGAAGTAGTTAAGTTCCTCAAACAATGCATAAAAATGGATATCAGAACGGTCATCATCGTTCACGGCCGTGGTGAGAAATCTAATCCACCAGCCCTAATGAAAAGCTATGTAGCACAATGGTTAGAGCAAATTCGCGACGTACAATGCGTTCACAGTGCACAGCACTTTCATGGTGGCAGCGGCGCCGTTTATGTCATGCTGCGCAAAAGTTCAGATAAGAAACTCGAAAACCGAGAACGTCATCAAAAGCGTCTTGGTTAACCAAGATATCTTCTAAGTAATATTAAACTTACTCAGATGGCATAACAGTGCTAGAATGTTCAGGCAGCCTAACGGGCTGCTTTTTCATTTTTAGATTAATGCCGTTGTGAAACGTTAGAGAGAACAACATGTCACAAGATGCCAAACGCTTAAACAAATTCATTAGTGAGACGGGCTTTTGCTCACGCCGCGAAGCCGACCGCCTGATTGAACAAGGTCGTGTCACAATTAATGGCAAAATCCCTGAAATGGGCACTAAAGTTTTACCGGGCGACGATGTTTGCGTTGATGATAAGCCGATCAACGCTGCAACAGACAAGCCTGTTTATATCGCTTTGAATAAGCCGACTGGCATCACCTGTACCACTGAACGTGATATCCCCGGCAACATTGTCGATTTTATCGGCCACAAGAAGCGTATCTTCCCTATCGGCCGCCTAGACAAACCTTCTGATGGCTTGATCTTTCTGACCAATGACGGTGATATCGTCAACAAGATCCTCCGTGCCGGCAATAATCACGAAAAAGAGTATGTTGTTCGTGTCGATAAACCGATTACCGAACAGTTCATCAAAAAAATTAGCTCAGGTGTCGATATTCTCGATACCAGGACGTTGCCATGTAAGGTCACTAAAGAGACTAAATTCTCTTTTCGTATTGTCCTCACACAAGGCCTGAACCGCCAAATCCGTCGTATGTGTGAAGCACTTGGTTATGAGGTTTTCAAACTTCGCCGAGTTCGTATCATGAATATCACCCTCGATGGAATCCCAAATGGCCAGTGGCGCTACCTCAGCGATGACGAGATCAGAGAAATTCTCACAATGTGTGAGTCATCGAGTGGAACGGAAGACGCTTCAAAAGTAGATTCACGCGGTCGTAACATTCGCAAAGCGACTGACGCCAAGCTATTTGACAGTCGTGAAGAGAATCAGGAATCGAAAGCAAGGCGCAATCAAAAACAGCGCACATTCAAAGGCAAAAATGCCGAAGAATTTCGCCATGCCCCTAATTCGAAAAAAGGGCGGGGAGGAAAATCAGATTCCAAATCTAAGCCAAGCACCAACAAAGGCAAAAGCGTCTACAAACCAAAGTCAGATAAACCCGCTCAGCGACCATCTGACAAGCCTCGCACTGGCGGCACATTAAGTTTAAAGAAATAACTTGTCCTATAAAAACGGGAGCCAGCTGGCTCCCGTTTTTATTTGCTGAGATACTTCAATTTATACCGTACCGAAGATCTTATCGCCTGCATCACCAAGACCAGGAACGATGTAACCTTTGTCATTTAGTTTTTCATCGATCGCGGCAGTAAAAAGTTCAACATCTGGGTGAGCTTTCTCTAGCGCTTCAATACCTTCTGGCGCTGCAACTAGAACTAAGACCTTAATCGCTTTACAGCCTTGCTCTTTTAGCAGGTCGATCGTAGCGATCATTGAACCGCCCGTGGCAAGCATTGGGTCTACAACCAGCGCAATACGCTCATCAATATTAGATGTTAGCTTATTAAAGTAAGGCACCGGCTCTAGTGTTTCTTCATCACGGTAGATGCCCACAACACTGATACGCGCACTTGGCATATGCTCAAGCACGCCATCCATCATGCCAAGACCAGCACGTAAGATAGGTACAACCGTCACTTTCTTACCTTTAATCTGGTCTACTTCTACCGGCCCATTCCAACCTTCAATGGTTACTTTCTCTGTTTCAAAGTCTGCAGTTGCTTCGTAAGTCAGTAGGCTACCAACTTCAGTTGCTAGCTCACGAAAGCGCTTAGTGCTGATCTCACCTTCTCTCATTAGACCCAGTTTGTGTTTAACAAGAGGGTGTTTTACTTCAACAACTTTCATTTCCATCTCCGGATACATAGGTGATTTTTAAACAAACCTTCAGATTATAAACGATTTCGTTCTCAAATTCTTGCGCTAGAACAAAAGAAAAAACCAGCGCAAACGTTTGCTATATTGGTTTATCCGCTGTTAGAATAGCGCCGATTTCATATCCAACTTTCAAACTGAGGACTTCCTTGTGAGTGCTGATAACACTTCTCTTAGCTATAAAGACGCTGGCGTAGATATCGATGCAGGTAACGCACTTGTTGATCGCATCAAAGGTGCCGTTAAACGTACTCGCCGCCCTGAAGTAATGGGTGGTATTGGTGGTTTTGGTGCCTTGTGCGAGCTACCAACCAAATATAAGCAGCCGGTACTTGTCTCAGGTACTGACGGGGTTGGAACCAAGCTTCGTCTTGCTTTGGATATGAAAAAACACGACACCATAGGCATCGACCTTGTCGCTATGTGCGTAAATGACTTGATTGTGCAAGGTGCTGAGCCACTGTTTTTCCTCGATTACTACGCGACAGGCAAACTGGATGTTGATACTGCGGCAGACGTTGTTTCCGGTATCGCTGACGGCTGTGTACAAGCCGGTTGTGCGCTTATTGGTGGTGAAACTGCTGAAATGCCTGGCATGTACGAAGGGGAAGACTACGATGTAGCAGGCTTCTGTGTTGGCGTCGTAGAAAAAGAAAATGTTATCGACGGCAGCAAAGTCGCGGCAGGCGATGCGCTTATCGCGGTAGGTTCAAGTGGTCCTCACTCAAACGGTTATTCACTCATTCGTAAGATTCTCGAAGTGTCGGGCGCAGATAAGAATGAAGAGCTAGCAGGCCGTACTATCGGCGAACATCTGCTGGAACCAACAAAGATTTACATCAAATCGGCGCTAAAAATGATTGAAGCGCACGACATTCATGCAATTTCTCACATTACTGGCGGTGGTTTCTGGGAAAATATTCCTCGCGTACTGCCTGAAGGCACCAAAGCTGTTATCGATGGCAATAGCTGGGAATGGCCTGTGATTTTCAACTGGCTGCAAGAAAAAGGCAATGTGACCACTCACGAAATGTACCGCACATTCAACTGTGGTGTTGGTCTAGTTATTGCGTTGCCAAAAGAACAAGCAAATGCGGCAGTGGCGTTGCTTGAAGCAGAAGGTGAGAAGGCATGGGTTATTGGTGAAATCGCCGATGCCAGTGCTGATGAAGAACAAGTAGAGATCAAATAAATTATGAAGAGTATTGTTGTTTTAGTTTCAGGAAATGGTTCGAACTTACAGGCGATTATTGATGCTTGTGAAACCAAGATCAGTACTGGCCGAGTGACCGCTGTTTTTTCAAACAAAGCAACAGCTTATGGCTTGGATCGAGCTAAGAAAGCAGGCGCAGCAGCCCACTTTTTGGATCCAAAATCATTCGATACCCGCGATGCGTTTGATCATGAATTGATGAAGCAAATTGATGAATACAAGCCAGATGTCATTGTTCTCGCAGGGTACATGCGCATCTTAAGTGGTGAATTCGTTCGCCACTACAGAGGCCGAATGATCAATATCCATCCTTCTCTACTGCCGAAATACCCAGGTCTGAACACCTACCAGCGAGCTATTCATGCTGGTGATGAAGAGCATGGCACCAGTGTTCACTTTGTTACTGAACAACTGGATGGTGGCCCGGTGATCCTACAGGCTAAAGTGCCCATCTTTGATGAAGACACGGTTGAAACACTTACAGAACGAGTACAAACTCAGGAACATAAGATTTATCCTCTGGTAGTGCAATGGCTGGTTGAGGAACGCTTGATCATGAAAGACGAAAAAGAAGCTTACCTTGATGGTAAGTTACTTGGAATTCATGGGTACGCTGAAGAATAGTATCAGCCGTGCAAACTCTGCGATCAAAGGCGAGCTCTGTGCTCGCCTTTTTGCTTCTATTAATCTTCAATTCATATTGACTCAGTTAGTCTGAACAAAACTAAGGAGGTCCAGAATGGATTTAAAAAGTTTATTGAATCAGGCTCTAAACTCAGATCTTGTTCGTCAAGGCCAACAGAAAGTGCAACAGCAATCTAACTCTGGAGCGCTAAAATCTCTTGGAGCAGGTGCAGTGGGTGGTGGCTTAGTCAACCTACTCATGGGGTCTAAAAAAAGTAAAAAGCTTGGCAAAAAAGTCGGTAAAAATGCACTTAAAATTGGAGGCGCAGCGGCTCTAGGGGCGCTGGCTTATACCGTTTACAATAATTGGCAAGGCAAGCAAAAAACAACCTCAGTACAAGAAGATTTTAATGCCAACGATACTATTCATAACGAGCTCATCATCAAAGCTATGATTGCCGCTGCAAAAGCAGATGGTCATGTCGACGCAGAAGAAATGCAGCGCATAGAGTCCACACTGAAAGAAGCTGGTGCGGATGCTGGGTTACAAACCATGCTCCACAATGAGCTAAACAAACCTCTCGATCCAAGCGAAATTGCTCGACTCGCTCAGTCACCACAACAAGCTTCAGAGATTTATCTCGCATCTCTAATTGTTGTCGATGAACAGAATTTCATGGAGAAAGCCTATTTGCAGGAGTTAGCCAAACAGTTACAACTGGCGCCGGAGGTGACTTTCCAGCTTGAGCAACAACTGCAAGACTAAGCC
The DNA here is from genome assembly GCF_022398095.1 of Vibrio sp. Isolate23. Classification (NCBI taxonomy): domain Bacteria; kingdom Pseudomonadati; phylum Pseudomonadota; class Gammaproteobacteria; order Vibrionales; family Vibrionaceae; genus Vibrio; species Vibrio sp. Isolate23. The sequence continues at coordinate 189,149 of NZ_JAKEUV010000004.1, read as the reverse complement.
AAAGCGAACAAAAATTCAGCATCGCTGCCTTGAGCTTGAGCCAGAACAAACAGTTGCTTTGAGTTTCAATCACAGCCTGTGTATATTTGAGAGCAGTTCTCATTTAATTATTAGGTTAACAACATGAAAATATATGATTGCTGCGACTTGGTTCGCGAGCTCTATGCGCAAATTGGCAGTGGCGATCAAGCCTATGTGCCTAAAGCGATTGCTTGTTCACTACGCGCGTTAAACGATATTGCAGCGGATACCAGCCTCCCGCAACATGTAAGAGACAAAGCGGCATTTGCAGCAGCGAATCTGCTGATTTCAGATTTCGAGGATCAATAATGAACTTGGCGAACTTTGAAACGATGGATCCAATCATGCTGATGAGCATCGTCAACATGAAGCTACGAGATGACTTTGGCGGTGATTTAGATAAGCTGGCTACGTATTTTGATATCGATAAGTCAGCGCTAGAGACTAAACTCGCTTCCGCAGGTTTTGATTTCCTCCCAGAAGCAGGACAATTTCGCTAATCAAAGCGTTATCGGATACAAAAAACCGCCTAAGCAGGCGGTTTTTTATTAGAATTGATTACTCTTCGTCGAAAAAGTCATCTTCATCATCTAATTCAGCTTGCGCTGCCGCTGTGCGCTTCGCTTCTTCGTAACGTGCCTTCTTTTCAGCGGCTTCTTGCGCTAGACGCTCTTCACGCTCAACACGAACTTTACGTGCTTCACCTTTACGTTCGTTACGGGCCGCTTGGTTTTGGATGAAACCCGCTAGCTCTTTCTCCGCCCACTCTTGCGCTAAAGCTTCTGTTTCAAAGCCAGCTTCACGCTTAGACACAGATGTTTTACGTGAAGTCACTTGACGAGTGATCTCTGCACACCAACCATTACGCTTTTCAGTCACACGAATGGTAAATTTTTTGTTGTTCGACATATTCATTTCCTAAGGGATTCTAATAGAGTATTGAGGGATTTAGCCATCCCTTGGCAAGCGCGGTATTAGAGCGTAAAAAAGAGCCGTTGGCTATAGATTTTTCAACAAATAAAAAGCGCAGACTTTTCGGTCTGCGCTTTTACTTTCCAATAACAGCTAATACCTGTTAACCGACATTCTTACGTGCATTTTGGAACATACGCATCCAAGCACCGTTCTCGCCCCAACCTTCTGGAGACCATGAGTTCGCCACAGTGCGGAATACACGCTCAGGGTGAGGCATCATGATAGTCACGCGGCCATCTTGCGTCGTTAGACCTGTGATTGCGTTTGGTGAACCATTCGGGTTGTTCGGGTATTGCTGCGTCGCATTTCCGTGGTTATCCACGTAACGAACGGCAACCGTACCTGATGCTTCAATCGCTGCTAGGTGGTCAGCATCACGTACTTCTACGCGTCCTTCACCGTGAGACACTGCGATTGGCATACGAGAACCTGCCATGCCGTCGAAGAATACCGAGTCAGACTTCTGCACTTCGACTAGGCTAAAGCGAGCTTCGAAACGCTCAGACTCGTTACGAACGAAGCGTGGCCATAGGTCTGCACCTGGGATTAGCTCTTTCAGGTTCGATAGCATCTGACAGCCGTTACACACACCTAGAGAGAAGGTATCTTCACGCTGGAAGAAGCCTTGGAACTGGTTGCGAGCTTGCTCGTTGAACAAGATAGATTTCGCCCAACCTTCACCTGCGCCTAGTACGTCACCGTAAGAGAAACCACCACAAGCCACTAGGCCTTGGTACTCTTCTAGAGCGGCTTGACCAGTTAAGATGTCGCTCATGTGAATATCAGTTGCTTCAAAGCCTGCACGGTCAAACGCTGCTGCCATTTCAACGTGAGAGTTAACACCCTGCTCACGTAGGATTGCCATCTTAGGCTTAGCACCTTTAGCAATGTAAGGTACTGCAATGTCTTCGTTCACATCAAAGCTTAGTTTAACGTTCAGACCTTGGTCAGAATTGTCTTTCTTCGCTTCGTGCTCTTGGTCAGCACATGCTGGGTTATCACGTAGACCTTGCATCTTATGCGTTGTCTCAGCCCAGATAGTACGTAGTTCAGTACGGTTACGCTCTAGAACCACTGTCTCACCAGAAGTGATCACTAGCTCGTCAGACGCTTCTACAGAACCGATTACGTGTGAACATGCCTCAAGGCCGTTTGCAGCTAGCGTTGAAAGTACAGCATCTAGGTCATCATTCTTAACCTGAAGTACTGCGCCTAACTCTTCGTTAAATAGAACTGCTAGAGCGTCGTCACCTAGCGCTTCAATATTCGCTTTAACACCACAGTGACCTGCGAATGCCATCTCAGCAAGAGTAACGAATAGACCGCCATCGCCCTTATCGTGGTAAGCCACAACTTGATCGTTCGCAACTAGAGTTTGAACGCCTTCGTAGAAACCTTTTAGCTGCGCTGCGTTGTCTACGTCTGCTGGCTTATCACCAAGCTGCTTGTAAACCTGTGCTAATGCCGTTGCGCCTAGACGGTTTAGACCGTTACCTAGGTCGATAAGAACAAGTGATGTATCGCCTTTGTCTGTGCGTAGCTGAGGAGTAATTGTCTTACGTACATCTTCAACGCGAGCAAACGCAGTGATGATTAGAGATAGCGGAGACGTCACTTCTTTCTGCTCGCCATTCTCTTCCCACTTAGTCTTCATCGACATTGAGTCTTTACCCACTGGGATAGTCAGGCCAAGTGCTGGACATAGCTCTTCACCCACCGCTTTCACTGCTTCGTAAAGACCTGCATCTTCACCTGGGTGGCCTGCTGGAGACATCCAGTTAGCAGACAGTTTAATATGTTTGATATCACCGATGTTTGTCGCAGCAATGTTAGTGATAGCCTCACCCACCGCTAGACGAGCAGATGCGCCAAAATCTAGAAGAGCAACTGGTGTACGCTCACCCATAGACATCGCTTCACCGTGGTAAGTATCGTAGCTAGCTGCGGTTACTGCGCAGTTTGCTACTGGCACCTGCCATGGGCCAACCATTTGGTCACGCGCCACTAGACCGGTCACCGTGCGGTCACCGATAGTGATAAGGAATGTTTTCTCAGCAACGGTTGGGAGACGTAGCACACGGTCCGCCGCTTCGTTTAGCTCAATGCCGTCACGGTTAACCGCTGGGTTGTTTGCTTTTAGCGTCTTCGCATCACGGTGCATCTTAGGCGTCTTACCTAGAAGTACATCCATTGGCATATCGATTGGCGTGTTGTCGAAGTGTGAATCTTCAAGTTTCAGTTCACGCTCTTCTGTTGCCACACCTACGACTGCGTATGGTGCGCGCTCACGCTTACAGATAACATCGAATGCGTCCATGTTTTCTGGAGCAACCGCCAGTACGTAACGTTCTTGAGATTCGTTACACCAGATCTCAAGTGGGCTCATACCAGGTTCGTCGTTTGGTACGTCACGTAGTTGGAAGATTCCACCACGCTCACCATCGTCGACAAGCTCTGGAAGTGCGTTAGAGATACCGCCCGCGCCTACATCGTGGATGAATGCGATTGGATTCTGTTCACCAAGCTGCCAACAACGGTCGATCACTTCCTGACAGCGGCGTTCCATCTCAGGGTTTTCACGCTGTACTGAAGCAAAATCAAGATCTTCTGCCGATTGACCCGATGCCATTGAAGATGCTGCACCACCGCCAAGACCGATGTTCATTGCAGGACCACCAAGTACGATTAGGCTTGCACCGACTGGGATCTCTTTCTTCTGCACGTGCTCATCACGGATGTTACCCATACCACCAGCAATCATGATTGGTTTGTGGTAACCACGAACCTCTTCACCAGCGTGAGAGTTCACTTTTTCTTCGTAAGTACGGAAGTAACCTAGTAGGTTAGGACGACCAAATTCGTTGTTAAACGCCGCGCCACCAAGTGGGCCTTCTAGCATGATGTCTAGTGCATTAACAATGCGGCCAGGCTTACCGAAATCTGTTTCCCATGGCTGTTCAAAACCCGGAATACGTAAGTTAGACGTTGTGAAACCAACTAGGCCTGCTTTTGGCTTACCGCCAATACCTGTTGCGCCTTCGTCGCGGATTTCACCACCAGAACCTGTAGATGCGCCCGGCCATGGAGAAATAGCCGTTGGGTGGTTGTGCGTTTCCACCTTCATTAGAATATGGGCTTTCTCTTGGTTGTAACCGTACTGGCGAGTTTCTGGATTCGGGAAGAAACGACCAACCTCAGAACCGACCATTACTGCTGCGTTATCTTTGTAAGCAGACAGCACGTTATCTGGTGTCGTTTCGAATGTGTTTTTGATCATCTTGAACAGAGACTTCTCTTGCTTAACGCCGTCGATAGTCCAGTCTGCGTTGAAGATCTTGTGACGACAGTGCTCTGAGTTCGCCTGTGCGAACATCATTAGCTCGATGTCTGTTGGGTTACGATCTAGCTTATTTACGAACGCATCGTAAAGGTATTCAATTTCATCGTCTGCAAGTGCAAGACCTAGGGTAACGTTTGCGTTTTCAAGCGCAGCACGACCACCAGAAAGTAGGTCAACGTCAGCTACAGGTGCAGGCTCTGCCACTTGGAAAAGTGCATTCGCTGAGTCAAAGTCAGCAAAAACCACTTCCATCATGCGATCGTGGATAATTGCTTTTAGCTCAACCAATTGAAGCTCAGTTAGCTCTGCAGATGTTTCAACGTAGTACGCTGTACCACGCTCAAGACGAACCACCTTGTCTAGACCACAGTTATTTGCGATGTCTGTCGATTTTGATGACCAAGGAGAGATAGTGCCTGGACGAGGCGTAACTAGAAGCAGCAGACCAGTTGGCTCATGCTCTTCAATAGTTGGACCGTAAGTCAGTAACTTTTCTAACTTCTCAACTTCAGATGCGTCTAGATCCGCCGTTAGATCAGCAAAGTGGGTAAATTCAGCGTAAATACCCGTTACTGGCAAGCTCAATTCACGACAAAGCTCTAGAAGCTTGTTAACACGAAATTCAGATAGAGCAGGGGAGCCACGAAAAATTCTCATGTGCTTAGGTCTCTTATGCAATTGGTTAAGGTCTACTGACCTGAGGTGATATTGGAATAAATTCAGTGGGTTAGACTGTTTTACTTCGAAGCTATTCCCTAGAATTCTAAAACCTATGCCGATTCCACCTCTCCTTTGCGGGCGCATTATAAAGGATTTATTTTTGTGATGTAACACCAAAAGCAACCGTTTGCGTCATTTTTTTCATCAAATTTGAATTACCGCAAAAATCCTAATTTAAAATCTTTAACCCGAACTCACTCTGATTGTCTTGCCTTGTTATGACACTTTGATATAAATGCCCTACTGGAAGTATGAGAATGATGTGAATGAAGAAGCAATACTTGAACTGTTGGACATCAATCAGCGCCTTGCTGTTTGCTGTATTGGTGTTATCCGGCTGTCAGATTGAATCAGAGCCTAAAAGTGATTTAGACCAAATACGCGAGCGTGGCGTATTGCGTGTCGGCACCTTGAACAATCAGTTGTCTTACTATATTGGTCCCGATGGCCCTGCGGGCTTGGATTATGAACTGGCTCGTGAGTTTGCCAATGAGCTAGGCGTACAACTGGAAATGAAGCCGGCCTACCGAATCTCATCGCTCTACCCTGCACTGACCAAAGGCGAAATTGATATTATTGCTGCTGGCTTAACTCAATCTGCTGAGCGTATGGAGCGATTCCGTCCCGGCCCTGCTTATTATTATGTCAGCCAACAAGTGGTCTACAAAAAGGGCCAATGGCGACCACGTAATTTAGAACAGCTTCTCAGTAAACAACCTGATCAAATTGAAGGGGAAGATGATCAACCTATCCTAAAAATCGTTAGTGATTCACATGTGAAGCAGACTCTGAACGCCATAAAGCAAGAAGCCTATCCTGACTTTGCATTTGAAATAGATCCTGAAGCGGAGGTAAGCGATCTACTTAAACAGGTCTCTGATGGTGATCTGATGTTCACTATCGCCGATTCCGTCGAGGTATCCCTATCGCAACGAATCTACCCTGATATTGCATTAGCCTTTGAACTCACAGAAGATCAACCCATCTCTTGGTTTGTTCGCCGTTCAGAAGATGAAAGCTTATATGCATTGATGATTGAATTCTTTGGTTACACCAAACAATCAGGCCATCTCGCCTCACTTGAAGAAAAATATATTGGTCATATCGGCAGCTTTGATTATGTTGACACACGCGCATTTATCCGTGCCCTTGACTCCAAACTGCCTAAATGGTCACCGTTATTTAAAAAATATTCTGAAGAGTTTGACTGGCGTTTAGTGGCCGCGTTGGCTTATCAAGAGTCACACTGGAATCCCCGAGCTAAGTCACCAACGGGCGTTCGTGGCATGATGATGCTGACATTACCCACCGCTAAAAGCGTCGGGGTCACAAACCGACTCGACCCTAAGCAATCAGTACGAGGAGGCGTAAACTACTTGCGTCGTATGGTTTCTCGTATACCCGATTCTGTCGATGACCATGAAAAAATCTGGTTTGCTCTCGCTTCTTACAATGTTGGCTACGGTCATATGATGGACGCAAGGAGACTAACCAAAAGACAAGGGGGCAATCCGGATTCATGGGCCGATGTAAAAGATCGCTTGCCATTACTACGCCAGAAAAAATACTACAGCCAGACTCGATATGGCTACGCTCGCGGTGATGAAGCAAGAAACTACGTCGAGAACATTCGCCGTTATTACCAAAGTATTATTGGTCATGTGGAGCAACAAACGGCAGATAATAGCGACATCAGTATAGACGACCTTGCCGTCATCGAAGTGCCGGAAAGTTCAGTCTCTTCAGCTTCAGCCAGCTCAGCGGCAGCACCAACAAATCAAGAGTAAAAACCAGCTTTCAAGTGTACTATCGCTGTTTAGTGATTGTGCACTTGAATTCTTGCGTACTTACCCACACATAGTCTCGTAAGCTAGCGATCTTGCAAACATTATTAAAACAGTAACAATTGGCTGGTAAAAGACGAGTTACTCAAGGTAATCAGTACCTTCGAATAAGAAAGCCATAATTCAGATATAACTCATAGTAGGAGGTTGTTTTATAAGTAGACGTAAAATGCGGTCAAAACGCCTTAATAAAACGGTGGCAGCAAACCGCCGTAAGAGAATGCTCAGTAACAATAAGAAAAAAGTCATTGCTCGTCATCGAGCCTTCATGCAGCTAATTTGCGCATAATCCTAGCAAGCACCTAGACACGGGTGTTTGCTAGAGTCTTATCCTTCAAAACGCTTTGCCTGTTTCTGCGCTTTGTTCTCTTTACGACGACGCTTAAAGAATGCTTGCAATTGCACTCGACACTCTTCTTCCAATAATCCAGCTTCGATATCCGCGTAGTGATACGCAGCCTGGTGCTCAAACAAATTAAGTACTGTTCCAGCTGCTCCCGCTTTTAAGTCTGGAGCGCCGAACACGATACGTTTGACTCTGCTATGAAGCAAAGCTCCGGCACACATTGGACACGGCTCCAGCGTCACATATAAGGTTGTATCAAGGAGGCGATAATTCTCCAAAACTTGGCCTGCTTTACGCAGTACCTGCATTTCTGCATGTGCCGTTGCATCATGATGACCAATAGACTGATTCCAACCTTCAGCAACCACTTCTCCGTCCTTGACCAAGACAGCACCAACAGGTACTTCTCCCTCTAACTCTGCCTGAGCAGCAAGCGCCAGCGCACGTCGCATGAAGAATTCATCTTGAGAGGAAAACTGAGAATCTGACACTTAAGGCTCCAAAATCTAACACAGATGCAGTGGGAATATGATTCTACCCATAACCCCACGAGAGTAAAAGAGCGCTCAATTGCCACTATAAAATAAAAAGCGCCAGTCTCTCAACCGGCGCTTATCAATCCTCATGCTGTCAACTTACATTGTATATGTGTAAGGAGCTTGAATGCCCAGTGGGATACCCAGTGCCCAATATGTCACTAGGAAAATAGACCAACCGATCAACATTGCAATTGAGAATGGCATCATTAGAGATGCTAGGGTACCAATACCAGTCGACTTCACGTAGCGCTGACAGTAAACCACGACGAGAGGGAAGAAGACCATCAGAGGCGAGATAATGTTCGACACAGAATCACCAACGCGGTATGCCGCTTGAGAAAGCTCTGGCGAAATACCTACAGCCATTAGCATTGGTACTAGAATTGGACCAATTAAAGCCCATTTGGCTGAAGCAGAACCAATTAGCAGGTTTACAGAAGCCGTCAACAGAATCATACCGATGATCGTTGCTTCACCCGGAAGGTTCATTGCTTTCAGACCTTCTGCACCGTATAGCGCTAGCATAGTACCAATATTCGACTGTGCAAATGCAGCCAAGAACTGAGCACAGAAGAATGACATAACAATGTACGCACCCATTGTCGACATAGTGTCCGCCATCGCTTTAATGATGTCGTTACTGGTCTTAAATGTCCCCGAGACTTTACCATACACGTAGCCTGGAATGATGAATAAAATGAAGATCAATGGAACAATTGACTTCATTAACGGCGCGGTAAACGCTGTAATTTCACCTTCAGGAGAACGCAATGCCGAGTTTTCAGGGATAATAGCTGCGATCAATACAGCAATACCAGCCAGCATCGCCCAACCCGCATAGCGGAATGCTTTTGACTCAAGTTCAGTGAAAGAACCTAGATCTGGTGCTTTTTCTGCATCTTCGTCGATTGGCGTTTTCGCTAGGCGAGGTTCGATGATTTTTTCTGTTACATACCAACCAATCGCTACAATGATGATTGAAGATAGACCAGTAAAGAAAATATTCGCAAGTGGGTTTACAACGTATTCAGGATCAAGAACCTGTGCTGCAGTTTGTGTGAAACCAGCGAGTAGTGGGTCGATACCCGAAGGGATAAAGTTTGCAGAGAAACCACCCGATACGCCAGCGAATGCTGCAGCGATACCCGCTAATGGGTGACGACCAGCCGCATGGAAAATGATACCACCGAGTGGAATAACAAGAACGTAACCTGCATCCGCCGCGGTGTGCGAAACAATCGCAACCAGAATAAGCATTGGAGTAAGTAGCTTAGCTGGAGTGAAGTTAAGCATCTTCTTGAGGCCTGTGGTAATAAAGCCTGAAGAATCCGCTACCCCTACACCAAGCATAGCAACCAGTACGATACCTAGAGGCGCAAAACCAGTAAATGTTGTCACCATATTCGCGAGGAAGCTTGCTAGAGATTCGCCGGTTAAAAGGTTGTTGATTGCAAGTGCTTCGCCAGTGCGTGGGTTTAACAGATCAAACGAGACGTTTGAAAGGAGAGCAGACGCAGCCCAAGTAATAACTAGAGCCCAGAAAAACAAAATAGCAGGATCTGGGATCTTATTACCCGCGCGTTCAATAAAGTTTAAAAAGCGATCCATACCACTCGGCTTGTTGGATGGCGCTTGATTTACAGCTTGGTTACTCATGGTAACTCCATATGTGATGTTGTTGCCTTAGGTCTGTAATGATTGTTGTAGCGACCTATTATTCAACGACACATTTTATTAAAAGCGCCTCTAAAAAGCACAAGATTCCACAATTTTTTCCATATTTGGAGACATATTTTGCAAAACTGGCGTTATCACGCAACAAAGTAAAAACAACAATCGCCCATAGATTGAAACAGGTTTGAAACCATTTTGAAAAAAATAGAGAACACTAACAGGTAAACACTCAACAACCAACATTGAATATAAAACAAACTACATAGCAAACTCATTGAACTCAGAGACAAATGTTGTTAACTCTATAGATTGATTTTTCCCATAACGATCTTGCCAACAGACAGCAACGCTAATGAGTTGAGTTTCGATACCATTCAGCACAATAGATTTGGAGTCACACTGTAGTTGAAACTCTTCTTCTAATGACATCTGGCAACGTTCAAGAGTAAAGCAGGGATCTTGATTTATCGTATCAAACGAATAATTTTGGGGCTCCACAACTGAACTGTGACTGATAAAATACTCGATCTGTGACTCCGCTAGATAAAGCGCTTTTGTCGCCTGATTAGCCCAATCTGATTTCGTCTCTATATAGGTATGCAGTTTTACTAAACCAATAGCGCTACTACTTACAAGAAATAGCCCGATTAATACTTCAATCAAGCTCACGCCTTTTTGATTAGAAATCATACCAACTTCCTCTCACCCATAGCGTTTGATGGTGCTTTCTAGCCGGACTGGCTGTTATATCTTGATTAAACTCGGTATCCAAAGAAGTATCGATTAACGCATAACGCTCAGGTACATCTAAAATCAAACCACCAATCGGATAAAAACTCCCACTCTGAAAGTAACTTACCCGCTCTTTTTCAATAGCGACAACGGAAGACAATGCATCTATGGTTTGGGTTAAGTTTACAGATAATTCGTCATTTTCAATCGTTTCCAAACCAGCGTCGTCAAGAGCGGAATCATCAGAGACAAAATGATAAACCAGAGCCTTCAACGCTTGATGGCCTGACACTGCAAACGCTCCGTTATGCAAAACTAAAATCAAGCCTCCGGCCAAGTAGGTATCGATAGCACCATTGATTGTTTGTAGATCGTCTGATGTCAGTTCGCAGCTTCCATAGACCCAGATAAATTCATGGGAAGCCTTAATAAGCTCACTGATCTTTTCACCACAGTCTTCTATCATTTGAGGAGCAGGCAAGTCGCTGGCGTTTGCTGGTAAGAAGCTCGCTAAAGACGATGGAACGTAACCAAATAACCCTGTGTCTGACATCACGTCAAACCAGTGATTACGCGAAACGTTAAAGACTTCTTTAAAGGGGTCCAGGTTCTCATGCAGGGCGAAATCATCTTGAGTGGAAGAAAGTTGCCAGGCAAACCCAGTATAATTTTTGTCGGCACAATGCTGCTGATTTTCAACCTCTCCCAAAGGAAAATAACGAGGAAGTACAGCTCTTTGTTTGGGTTGTTTAGTGGAGTAACTCTGAGCATAAACCTCGTTTTGATACCGGAGTGATACACATGCCCACTCGTTCTCACTGACCTTATCTCCATGATGCGGTGCAAGGTTTAACGAACCGTATACATATAGATGAGCAGTGGTTGTCATTGCGCTTTTAATTTGTAGCTCTGGTAGGAAAAATGCCTTACTCAAAGTAAGAAACCACTTGATGAGCGGATCTTATGTGGTGTTCCCGTTTCTATTTCCAATCCATCCAAACCAAGCCAATCTTGGCAACCATTTAAACTTTCAGGAATCAGACCTTCACTTGATACACTAGCAAATGCACACTCTAAACCGCCTTCAGCAAGCCAGTGAGCTGTGCGGCTGTCAACCTCATTATTACTCCGCTTTACCTGATAAAGTACGCCTTTATAACTCCCCATAATGACCATCAAGGTCACCGAGAGTAACAGGCAGGTCATCACAATCAACGCCGCTCCACTTTGTTTCTTCACCTCACCAGTTCCTCGTTTTGACAGAAAAACCCAGTGATTGCGTAACTTGCAGTTGATCCACTAACTGGGTTGAAAGAACGACACTCACAAGAGCTGAAGAGATAGACAGGCCTACCAAGGGCTCAACATTCAACTCAAATACTTCAATAGCGATACGTCGACTATCAAACAAAGTGTTACAAGTATTGCCAAAATAAGTCGTAAAGCTCTCTGCTTCTACGACAGACATAACGCGTGACAATTTCTTCTCACAAACTCTGAGGATCTGCTCAGATTGTCTATCTCTTTGATAAACAACATTTGTGTATGCCTCCTCATCCTCAACATTCCCCGAAAGATAGGCGTAAGCAATTAGACTCATTTGATTATCATGCCTGATATAATAAGTTTGTGCCGCGCCGGATAGCTTAAGGCTAGAACCCATACCTCCGCTGTAGCCAGCCCGATGTAAGTCCTGCTTCATCATTTGAAGAACACTATTGGTGCTTTGGAGTAGCATAAGTTCGTTAGCTCGATAAACCGCTGTACGCTGATGATGGATCAACATACTCATCACCACACTTATCACTAGTATGCTAAGAGAGGCAGCAACAAGGAGCTCGAGCAAACTCCCCCCTCTCTGCCGATAAATCAGCATACTTCATAGCCCAAGTAAGTTTTATTTGGAGAACAAACACGAACAATAGCAGAGCGAAAGTGCGTTCTTAGCTCAAGAACTAGCTCAGGTTGCTGGCTAGGATAGAAAGTAAATCGGCCACTTTTAGGACGGCCATGGGTTGCATCAAAGCTGATTTGATTCGAGCTATACGTTGTGTCTAGTTTAATCCCTGAAAATGAAGCCCCAGACAAACGCATTAATACCACCCCTTGGAACTCCTTTTTGTTATCAGTTAATTCCAGCGCCCATTCTCCGCTAACGGTTAACAAGTGAATCCATAACGGTTGGCGGCGCAAAACAGCTTGAGATTTAGCCATTACGACAAGTCCATTTAACTCTGTCGCTAGCCTAGCCATTTTGGCGGTATTAGAAACGGAAACAAAGCTAGGGAGTGCCCATAGCGCGACCACGCAGACCACCGATAAAACAATCAACACTTCTATCAATGTAAAACCACGAGGCATTTCCCAAACTCTCATGTAACACTCACAAGGTTCAAAACCATACTTGGTTCGATGCTACCACTGAGAAACAATGCCCAGATGCAAAAGAAAAGAGGGATTCGGAGTGTTCGGTGAAAATCGATGTAATCAGAGTAAACAAAGTCTAAATGGAATGACTTTGCTCGAACTGTTGGTGGTAACAGTCGTGATAGTGATTTTATCTGCTATCGCTTACCCAAGTTATTTGGACTTCGTGCGTCAATCTCATCGGACAACGGCCATCTCTGACTTAGCGCGAATCCAACTGGCGTTGGAATCGAACTACAGCGGACAATATCAATGGAGCCACATCGTATCTGAAGGCCAATGCACTCTATGCCTGTCTGACCAAAACCGCTTTATTTTTTCTATCACTAGCGGAGCAAGCACCGCATATACGATCAAGGCCACCGCTCAAACAAGCAGCCAGCAACATCTCGATACCTGCCTAATAGAGAACAACATTGATTACATCAGCTTAGACGCAAAAAACATAGAGTTTCCTGCGTCTTGTTGGGAATAAAAAAGCCTGCACATTTGGCAGGCTCTCTCATAACAATCTTTCGAAGGTTAACTCGTTAGGTCATCGAAAAACTTCTTCACCCCATTGAAGAACCCTTCCGCTTTCGGCTTGTGCTTAGTTGCCGCTTCACCACCACAAGACTCTTCAAACTCTTTCAATAAATCTTTCTGACGTGAACTTAGATTGACAGGCGTTTCAACTACTAACTTAACAATTAGGTCACCAACACCACCGCCTCGAACACCCTTCACGCCTTTACCGCGCATACGGAACATACGACCCGTTTGCGTTTCGGTTGGTACTTTCAGGTTCACACGACCATCCAGTGTTGGTACTTCGACTTCACCACCCAGTGCAGCCATTGCAAAGCTGACAGGCACTTCACAATAAAGGTTGTTGCCATCACGCTCAAAGATGTGGTGCTCTTTCACATGAACCTGTACGTATAGGTCACCCGCTGGAGCGCCCATTTCTCCTGCTTCACCTTCACCAGAAAGACGAATACGATCACCAGTATCAACACCAGCAGGAATCTTAACGTTAAGCGTTTTAGTCTTCTGCTTGCGGCCTTGACCATGACATGAGTTACAAGGGTCTTTGATGATCTTACCCTTACCATGACAGGTAGGACAGGTTTGCTGAACCGCAAAGAAGCCCTGACGCATCTGAACCTGACCATGACCGTGACAGGTTCCACACGTTTCAGGAGACGAGCCTTTCTTCGCGCCGCTGCCATCACAAACGTCACAGTTAACTAGCGTTGGCACTTCAATTTCTTTTGAAACACCGCGAACCGCTTCTTCTAGCGACAGTTCCATGTTATAGCGCAGGTCTGCACCGCGTTGCGCGCGCTGCTGACCACCACCACGTCGGCCACCGCCAAAGATATCACCAAACACATCACCAAAAATATCACCGAAATCAGCACCAGAACCACCGCCAAAGCCACCGCCGCCCATGCCACCTTGTTCGAATGCTGCATGCCCATATTGGTCGTAGGCCGCTTTTTTCTGAGGATCCAGTAGGACTTCGTACGCTTCTTTTACTTCTTTAAACTTATCTGCAGCAGACTCATCACCCTGGTTGCGGTCTGGGTGGAATTTCATTGCAAGGCGCTTATACGCCTTTTTAATATCACGTTCTGATGCATCACGGCTTACGCCTAATACTTCGTAAAAATCACGTTTTGACATGTTCTTCGTCACCAATTTAGTACTGCAAACGACCGATTGTCGCTTGGTGTTTGTATCGTTCTAGATAAAGGCTTTGTGCAAAAGTGCTTATCTGGAAAGACAGCGTATTTACAAACAGGCGGGCGTGTGAGTTCCCTCAAACGCCCGCATATTACGTTAAGTTAAGTCAGAATCGAGAATTATTTTTTCTCGTCTTTAACTTCTTCAAACTCAGCGTCTACAACGTCTTCTTCTTGCTTAGGCTGTTCACCAGCTTCTGCACCAGCCTGTTGTGCCTGAGCTTGTTGCTGAGCGATTTCCATAAGTTTTTGCGCAGCGGTCATAAGAGCTTGTACTTTCGCATCAATCGCTTCTTTGTCTTCACCCTTACGAGCTTCTTCTAGCTCAGAGATAGCAGATTCAATCTTCTCTTTCTCTTCCGCTGGAAGTGCGTCACCCGCTTCTTCAACTTGCTTACGAGTACCGTGGATCATTTGGTCAGCTTGGTTACGTGCAGCCGCTAGCTCTTCGAACTTCTTGTCCGCTTCTTTGTTAGCTTCTGCTTCTTGTACCATTTTTTCGATTTCATCGTCGCTTAGACCGCCTGAAGCTTGGATAGTGATCTTCTGCTCTTTACCAGTCTGCTTATCTTTCGCTGATACGTGAAGGATACCATCCGCATCTAAGTCGAAAGTTACTTCGATTTGTGGCATACCACGTGGAGCTGGCTGAATGCCTTCTAGGTTGAATTGACCTAGAGACTTGTTGTACATCGCCTGCTTACGCTCACCTTGAAGAACGTGGATAGTTACCGCATTCTGGTTGTCTTCTGCTGTTGAGAAAACTTGGTTCGCTTTGGTTGGGATAGTGGTGTTCTTCTCAACTAGCTTAGTCATTACGCCGCCCATAGTCTCGATACCTAGAGACAGAGGAGTAACGTCTAGTAGAAGTACATCTTTAACATCACCCGCAAGTACACCACCTTGAACTGCAGCACCCATTGCTACTGCTTCGTCAGGGTTCACGTCTTTACGAGCGTCTTTACCGAAGAACTCAGCCACTTTCGCTTGAACCATTGGCATACGAGTCTGACCACCAACAAGGATAACGTCAGTAATGTCGTTCACAGATAGGTCTGCGTCAGCTAGAGCAACTTTTAGTGGTTCAAGAGAACGTTGAACTAGATCTTCAACTAGAGATTCTAGTTTCGCACGAGTCACTTTAACGTTCATGTGCTTAGGACCAGTCGCATCTGCAGTCACGTAAGGTAGGTTTACGTCTGTTTGAGAAGTAGAAGAAAGCTCAATTTTCGCTTTTTCTGCTGCTTCTTTAACACGCTGCATTGCTAGAGGATCGTTCTTAAGATCGATACCTTGCTCTTTCTTGAACTCTTCAACTAGGTAGTTGATCATGCGGTTATCGAAGTCTTCACCACCTAAGTGAGTGTCACCGTTAGTCGCTAGTACTTCGAATGTTTTCTCGCCTTCAACTTCATCAATCTCGATGATAGAGATGTCGAATGTACCACCACCAAGGTCGTATACAGCGATAGTGCGGTCACCACCTTGCTTGTCTAGCCCGTAAGCTAGAGCTGCTGCAGTAGGCTCGTTGATGATACGCTTAACTTCTAGACCAGCGATACGGCCAGCATCTTTAGTTGCTTGACGCTGAGCATCGTTAAAGTAAGCCGGTACTGTGATAACTGCACCAGTTACTTCCTCACCAAGGAAGTCTTCTGCCGTTTTCTTCATTTTCTTCAGTACTTCAGCAGAAACCTGAGGAGCCGCCATTTTCTGGCCTTGCGCTTCAACCCAAGCATCACCGTTGTCAGCTTTAACGATTTTGTACGGCATGATTTCGATGTCGCGCTGTACTTCTTCGTCTTCGAAACGACGACCAATAAGACGCTTAATTGCAAATAGCGTGTTTTCTGGGTTTGTAACTGCTTGACGTTTTGCTGGTTGACCTACTAGTGTCTCACCGTCTGTGTAAGCAATTACCGATGCAGTAGTACGCTCACCCTCTGCGTTTTCAATTACACGTGGTTTGTCGCCGTCTAGTACCGCAACACATGAGTTAGTAGTACCTAAGTCAATACCAATGATTTTACCCATCAGGCTATCTCCGAATAAATTTCTATTTTCGTTTTGCTATATCCCCTATGTGGGGATGGAGAGTCGGGTTTCAACCCTTGCTCACAAACAAAAATAATGATGTTTGCTTCTCTATGCCCAATAAATAAGGGCGTCAAATGACTTTTCAAGGGAAAGAGTAAAAAAAAGTGAAAAAAATTTAGGTCTTTAACAAGAAAGCGAGCCGTATGGCTCGCTTTTAATTTTCAATGCGTTAAAGATTAAGCATTTGCTTGAGCAGGTTTGCCTTCAACTTGTGCTTCTTCTTTACCGATTTCACCTTCAGTTTTTGCAACAATAGTGTTTACCGCGGTATCACCCACTACGTTAGAGGAAGTACAGAACATATCATTAATACGGTCAACCGCTGCGATGATTGCCAGACCTTCTGGTGGAAGACCTAGTTGGTGAAGAAGAACACCAACCATAACAACACCACCACCAGGAACACCACCAGCACCAATAGATAGAAGCAGGATAGTAAGACCTAGAGTGAACACGTCAGCCGTGTTGATTGGTTGACCAAATGCGTTTGCAACGAAGATAGTTGCCAGTGCGATGTAGATAGACACACCAGACATGTTCATGGTTGCACCCAGTGGTACACCGAAACCTGCAACTGACTTTGAAACTTGTAGTTTCTCCGTCAAAGTACGCATAGTTACAGGAATAGTCGCATTCGAGCTTGCTGTCGATAGAGAGAATAGGATTTGCTCACGAGTAGCACGTAAGAACGTCTTTGGAGAAGTACCTGTCGCAATACCTACTGCCATTGGGTAGAAGAAGAAGATCCAGAACACGAGCATAGCCACAACAAGCGCTACATAGCCTGCTACTGACATGAGCGTGTTAGCATCTAGTGTCGCGCCTAGTTGAATCATCAGCGCAAACACACCATATGGAGCAAGGCTCATAACAAGACCAACAAGCTTCATCATGATTTCGTTCGCCATCTTGAATGTGCGGATAGCCGGCCCACCGCGTGAATCAAGTGCCTGAATCGCTAGACCTGTTAGGATTGCCATAAAGATGATTTGTAGCATATCGCCATTAGCA
This sequence comes from Vibrio sp. Isolate23, assembly GCF_022398095.1. Taxonomy (NCBI): domain Bacteria; kingdom Pseudomonadati; phylum Pseudomonadota; class Gammaproteobacteria; order Vibrionales; family Vibrionaceae; genus Vibrio; species Vibrio sp. Isolate23. Next base: position 171,696 of record NZ_JAKEUV010000004.1, on the reverse strand, counting down.
AATGCCTGAACAGGGTTACTTGGTACGATGTTTACCACTAGGGAGAAGATATCAGGCGTTTCCGTTGTCGTTAGTTTTACTGTTTCTGAAATCGTACCCGCTAGGTTCGCGTCAGCACCTGGCTGGAAAATCATACCCACAGTCAGTGCCGCTGTAATCGCGATGATGGTATTAATAATGTATAGGGCGAAGGTTTTACCACCAAGACGACCAAACGCAGTGATGTCTTTCAAATCAACAATGCCACACACGATTGAAACGTATACCAAAGGAACAACAAGTAACTTGATCAGTGATACGAACATACCACCAGCACCTTCCGCAGCGCCTAGAAGGTAAGTATCAAAAATTGCAATCCCGCTAAATAAGTACTGGATCGCAGTACCGATCAGTAGACCAGCAAACAAGCCTACAAAAATCTTGCTTGAAAGCGATTTATCCATCATCCATCTCCAGAATGTTGTGTTTTTAATTTATGGTTTTATAGTTTATTCCGCCAGTTTTCCCGACAGAGTTCGCACATAATACACACAAAGGTTACAAAATAAAGACTTTGTTTACGATAATGTTACAAGTTTCAAATCAGAAATTAATTTTTTGGTTAAATTTAACACCAAGAATAATTCACCAAATCAACCATTTATTAGAAACAAACACAACCAATCTAATAAGATAAAAAAAGAGAGGCCTAAGCCTCTCTTCCGTTTAAAACACGTTCTGTATCAAGATTATTTAGCAACCATTACCATAGCGGGGCGAATCACACGGCCATTAAGCTCGTAACCTTTCTGCATGACAAACATCACTGTATTTGATTCATGGTCAGGGCTCTCTTGAATAGACATCGCTTGATGCATTTCAGGGTTAAACGCTTCGCCTTCAGGGTTAATCTCTTTTAGACCAAACTTAGCCACCGTGTCTACAAACGTTTTATGCGTCAACTCTACGCCTTCAAGCAGTGGTTTAACTACTTCCGCTTCAGTATCTGCCGCTTGAATCGCTCGCTCTAGGTTATCGATAACCGGCAGTAACTCTTCGGCAAACTTATTTAACGCGTATTTACGTGCTTTATCGATTTCTTGCTCAGTACGACGACGCATGTTTTCGACTTCGGCTTTTGCACGAAGTACGCTATCTTGCTGTTCTTGAACTTTCGCTTCGCTAGTCAGTAACGCAGCTTCTAGTTGAGCAATCTTAGCGTCTTTCTCATCACCAATGTCTTCTAGCTCAGCTTCAGCCTCTTGCGCTGCGGCTTCCACTTTCTCTGCTTCTTCGATGATTTGATCTAGCTCTTCTTCTGTAACTTTGTTTTCTTCGTTGCTCATGATATCTCCAGAATACATACCCATTGGTACCTAACGCTTCACGTTTATTGCGTTTAGATACACAAAAACTCGCATAAATAGCTAACTTGCCATTATTATGGGGATGAAGATTGTCGAATCAAGCCTATTTAGTGCGGAAAACCTATGAAAAAGCCTTTTGAAGTGATCGCCATCATTGGTAAACCTCGGGATCAGCAAGCTATTCAGACTCACAGAGAGCTTTACCTCTGGCTTCAGACGGAAGGGTATCAGGTTTTTATTGACGATAGACTAGCGGAAATTTTAGACGATGTCCCGAATGAACATTTTGCGAGCCTAATTCAGCTTGGTAAAACGGCTGACTTGGCAATTGTCGTAGGTGGTGATGGCAACATGTTGGGGGCCGCCAGAGTGCTTTCACGCTTTAATACCTCAGTGATTGGAGTGAACCGAGGAAACCTTGGGTTTCTGACCGATCTCAACCCAGAAGATTTTCAGTCGGCACTTAAAAAAGTGCTTGAAGGTGAGTTCATCGAAGAAGAACGCTTTTTGCTGGAAGCTGAAGTCCACCGCCATGGACAAGTAAAAAGTCATAATGCCGCACTCAATGAAGCCGTACTTCACCCTGGGCAAGTCGCCCATATGATTGAATTCGAAGTGTATATTGATGACAGCTTCGCCTTTTCTCTACGCGCAGACGGGCTAATTATCTCTACGCCCACGGGCTCTACAGCCTATTCATTGTCCGGTGGCGGCCCTATCCTATCGCCAAGTCTTAATGCTATTTCGCTTGTGCCTATGTTCCCACATACTTTATCCAGCCGTCCGTTAGTCGTAGACAGTAAGCGTCGTATTAAACTGGTGGTATCTCCGGATAACAGAGGGACTCAAGAAGTCGGCTGTGATGGCCAAGTCTCTCTGCCCGTTTCCCCTAGTGACGAAATCCATATTTATCAAAGCCCTAATGTACTCAAACTGATCCACCCCAAGGACTACAGCTACTATCATGTACTGCGCAATAAACTTGGTTGGTCGAGTAAACTGTTCTAGCAAATCAACTGGGGTATCGAAGGGTTGGCGTAATATGCCAACCCTTTTCTTTATCAAATCAAGGCGAAGCTTTAGCAATATAACCTTAACCCATTCACCAAGACAAAATTCCCCCTCCCGACTGACGTAAATGAAATTCGCGTTCGGTCACAAAAATTTTTACACTCTCCTTTACTGTATAAAAAAACAGTATATACTGTTTTCTTATACAGTATTGTTCATTAAAACAGGTACAACAAAATGCTGGCTCATCTAAGTGTTAATAATTTCGCTATTGTTAAATCTCTACAGCTGGAGCTATCTCATGGCATGACAACAATCACTGGGGAAACAGGGGCAGGTAAGTCTATTGCCATCGATGCCTTAGGCCTTTGCCTCGGTGGGCGCGCAGAAGCCAGCATGGTACGACAAGGAGAAGAAAAGACAGAAGTCAGTGCTGCTTTTTCTCTTGAGAACAATCTTCACGCAACGCGTTGGCTAGAAGATAATGATCTTCTCGAAGGCAGCGACTGTATATTACGTCGCATAATCAACAAAGAAGGCCGTTCAAGAGCCTTTATCAATGGCAGTCCAGTCCCCCTTTCGCAACTGAAAGCACTTGGACAACTTCTGATTAATATCCATGGTCAGCATGCACATCACCAATTGATGAAAAGTGACTATCAGATGGCTATGCTGGACCAATATGCTGGCCATACAAACCTTTTAAAAAGCACTCGTAATGCCTATCAAAATTGGCGTCAAGCCGATAACAACCTCAAGCAGTTAAAAGAAAATAGCGCTGCAAATCTCGCGCAAAAACAACTTCTTGAATATCAAATAAAAGAGCTTAATGAGCTTTCTCTTGGCGAGGATGAATATGAAGAACTCGAACAGGAACACAAAAGATTGTCTAACAGCGGAGAACTTGCAGCCACCTGCCAACAAGCCATCGAGCTTATTTACGAAGGTGAAGAAGTTAATGCGCTTGGTATTCTCCAATCAGCCAGTAGCACCTTAACCCAGCTCGCTGAACTGGATGAAATTCTCTCTGAGTTACCTAACATGTTATCAGAGGCGATTATTCAGATCGAAGAAGCTAATAATGAACTGCGTAGTTATCTTGATAATATCGATGTTGATCCTGCGCGTATGGCTTTTGTCGAGGAACGCTTTTCAAAAGTTATGTCGATGGCGCGTAAACATCATGTCCTTCCGGATGAGCTATATCAGCACCACCAAGATCTTCTCACACAGATCGAAGCTCTCGACTGCTCCGATGAAAAGTTGGAAGAATTAGAGCAAGCGGTTGAAGTAAAATATCAATCTTTCTTAACGTCCTCAGAAAAACTACATAAATCTCGTAGCCGCTATGCCAAAGAACTCAATAAATTGATTACCGCCAGCATGCATGAGCTGAGTATGGAAAAGGCCCAATTCAGTATTGAAATAGACAAACAATGCACACACCCATCACCACTCGGCATGGATAATGTCTGCTTTATGGTATCAACCAACCCTGGCCAGCCCATGCAGCCTATTGCAAAAGTCGCCTCAGGTGGTGAGCTTTCTCGTATATCGTTAGCAATACAAGTGATCACAGCACAGAAAGTCGATACTCCTAGCTTAATCTTCGACGAAGTAGATGTGGGAATCAGCGGGCCAACGGCAGCTGTTGTAGGTAAAATGCTTCGCACGCTTGGCGAGTCGACACAAGTTCTCTGTGTTACTCACTTACCTCAAGTGGCGGGTTGTGGACATCAACAGCTCTTCGTTGCTAAGCAAACCAAAGCCGGCAAAACAGAAACTCAGATGCATTTATTGAATAACGAGCAGCGCGTATCCGAGTTGGCTCGATTGCTTGGTGGAAGTGAAATTACAGAGTCGACCTTGGCGAATGCAAAAGAGTTACTGATTGCGGCTTGATAGACTCTATGGCTGATTTTCAACTTAAAAACAAAGTTCCGACTTAGGGGAATTTTGGTATGAGTTTGCAACTAAATTCAAAAATCGTGGTCTGAAACAGTTCAAAACAAGATGAGTTTTTTACATTAGCGCTCAGCTTGTTTATTATCAGCCCAATTTGAGACATATCCGTTACAAGAATTTATCCGTATGCAATTGAAAAAGTGGCTTATCGCTGTACCACTCTCTATGACACTGTTGACAGGCTGCTCTCTGGTAGAAAAGCTCGTTTACCGAATCGACATCAACCAAGGGAACTATGTTGAGCAGCAAGCCGTCGATCAGCTTAAGTTTGGTATGACAAAAGAACAGGTACGTTTTGTAATGGGCTCACCCATGCTTATTGAAAATGGTTATCCCGATACTTGGTACTACATTTATCACCACACAGAGGGTCACCAAGACTCGATTCAGAAGAACTTGATCGTGAACTTCAATGATAAAGGTCAATTGGTTGATATTAATGGTGACTTCCCGCCAAGTTCGGACTTCTTTGAAGGTATCAACTAAAGCAAAGCGTGCATTTGAGGGTTGGCGTTGTACGTCAACCCTTTTGTTTGTCCGCAGTCACAGCCCTACGCTTATCTTCAGATGACAGGCACAACCTAAGACGATTGAGTTTACTCTTCCTTCCTTAACGGATTCTTTTTACCGCCAGTGACTGGGTCAGCAGCCCCTGATTCTTTTGCTTGCTCAGCACGTTTACGACGAATTTCTTTCGGATCAGCTAAAAGTGGACGATAAATTTCGATACGGTCTTTATCTCGAACTGTGGCCTCAAGCTTGACGTTACGGCTAAAGACACCAACTTTGTTCTTTGCTAGGTCAATTTCAGGGTACTGTTCTAGAACACCAGATTGTTTAATAATCTCTTCGACTGTCATCGATTTATTCACGACTAGCGTGTAAACACGTTGCTCCTGAGGTAATGCATATACTACCTCAACGTGGATCATATCAGACTCAATACTCATAACACGGATACACCTGCTTAGCGCGCTGAGTGAACGCATTCACCATATTACTGGTCAACTCATTGAAAACTTTGCCGAAGGCCATTTCAATCATCTTGCTAGAAAACTCAAATTCTAGTTTGAGTTCAACCTTGCAAGCTTTCTCATCTAATGCGGTAAAGAACCACCCTCCTTTAAGCGTTTTGAAAGGGCCATCCACTAGATTCATGAGAATCGCTTCACCACTCACCAATTCATTCGATGTAGTGAACGTTTTACTGATCCCAGCCTTTGAGACATCAACGGAAGCTACCATTGCAGAATGACTGGACTCAATCACTCTCGATCCGGAACAACCTGGCAAAAACTCAGGATAACTGGCCACGTCATTTACCAGATCAAACATCTGTTCTGCACTGAATGATACCAACGCAGAACGGCTGACTTGCTTCATATAGACTCCTCAAAACACACGCCTAAACGACAGGCACGCACTATTTTTACTTTTATTTGCATTAAGCGCAAATAAAGGGATTTCATAACTAGATTCCTAACCGTATAATGCAACCATTATGGCAAAGAAAAAATCGAAACAAAAAGCGGGTAGCAATACCATCGCTGTCAATAAGAAAGCTCGCCACGAATATTTCATCGATGATGAAATCGAAGCAGGAATGGAGCTTCAAGGCTGGGAAGTTAAAGCCCTACGTCAAGGCAAAGCCAATATCGCAGAAAGCTACGTATTTATGCGAGATGGAGAAGCTTTTGTAAGTGGCATGACCATTACCCCTCTAAACCAAGCATCGACACACGTAGTGGCGAACCCTACTCGTGTGCGTAAACTACTTATGAGCCGCCGTGAGCTTGATAACCTATTAGGTCGAATCAATCGCGAAGGTATGACACTCGCAGCCCTTTCACTCTACTGGTCTCGTTCTTGGGTGAAAATGAAAATTGGCGTCGCGAAAGGTAAGAAACTGCACGATAAACGTACTGATCTTAAAGAAAAAGATTGGGCTCGAGAAAAAGCACGCGTAATGAAGAGTTCACTGCGCTAATATTGAGCACTTAAACGCACAAGTCTAGACAGGTTATGCTTTTCTGGTACTATGCAAAGAACACTTGGGGCTGATTTAGGATTCGACAGGAATTTTGCAGTCTAAGGTGCATGCCGTGGGGCGGTTGGCCACGTAAAAAGCCGCAAAAAAATAGTCGCAAACGACGAAAACTACGCACTAGCAGCTTAATAACCTGCTCAGAGCTCTCTCGCCCTAGCTTCCGCACGTAAGACGGGGACCAACGAGAGATCAAACCCAAACGCGCTAGCCCGGATTCTCCCGCCTGAGAGATGAACGGCGAATTTTAATTCAGGATAGTCATTTACTGGCGTGTCGGTTCGCAGGTACTTGGTGAATTTAAAGATCGACTAAGCATGTAGTACCAAAGATGAATGGTTTTTGGACGCGGGTTCAACTCCCGCCAGCTCCACCAATTCAACATCTAAAGACGTCTCAGGACGTCTTTTTTTGTATCCAAGATAACGTAAAATCAATAACTTAGCGTCTAAAAACATCCCAAGAGGTTCCAATGAATCTTTGACATTTAGGAACCAATGTAGGAACCTTTGTTTCGTGTTCCTAAAAACTGGTTCCTACACATGCCTAGACAGACTAAACCACTTACTGCTACAGAAGTTAAGAATGCTAAGCCTAAAGAGAAAGAGTACTACCTTGCAGATGGTCAAGGCCTAAAGCTACGGGTACTACCCAGTGGTTCTAAGAATTGGCTGTTAAACTATTACAGGCCAATAAGCGGTAAAAGGGCTAACTTGAGTTTAGGAAGATTTCCTGATGTTTCTCTAGTTCAGGCAAGAAAAAGTTCTATGGAAGCAAAAGAGCTGATCGCACAAGGTATCGACCCTCAGGAAGAAAAAAAAAGAAAAAAAGAAGAATCCCTAGCTGTTTATGAGCACACTCTCATCAACGTATCCAAAAACTGGTTTGAAATAAAAAAAGATTCTGTTACTCCAGGTTATGCTGTTGATATCTGGCGCTCTCTAGAGCTATATGTTTTCCCCTCTTTGAGCAATGTGCCAGTTCGCGAAATAAATGCACCGATGGTTATAGATCTTCTAAAGCCAATTGAAGCAAAGGGTAGTTTAGAAACCGTTAAGCGTTTATCTCAACGTCTGAATGAGATTATGAATTACGCTTCTAATTGTGGCTTAATCCAAGCAAATCCATTAACGGGAATAAAAGCAGCATTTAAAAAACCGAAAAAAGTAAATATGCCCGCACTTTCCCCTACAGAGTTACCAGAACTTATGGGAGCAATTGCAAATGCAAGTATCAAGAAAACCACTCGATGCTTGTTAGAATGGCAGCTACACACTATGACAAGGCCTAGTGAAGCATCCGGAGCTAGATGGGAAGAGATCGATTGGGAGAACAACCTTTGGGTAATCCCTCCAGAGAGAATGAAAAAAAGAAGAGAGCACCGCATCCCTCTCACTGAGCAAATGCTAGCGCTACTTGAAGTTATAAAGCCAATTAGTGGGTATCGAGAGTTTATCTTCCCTTCAGACAGAGATCCTAAGAAGCCCTGCAACAGCCAAACGGCTAATATGGCGTTAAAGAGAATGGGCTTTAGAGAAAGACTAGTTAGTCATGGTCTTCGCTCTCTCGCTAGTACCACGCTTAACGAGCAGGGCTTTGAATCAGATCTTATTGAAGCGGCCCTAGCCCATGTAGACGACAACCAAGTACGAAGTGCTTATAACCGTACCGACTATATAGATCGTCGCCGTCCTATGATGGTCTGGTGGAGCGGGCATATAGAAGAGGCCGCCAAAGGCAGCCTTTCTGTGACAGGAACAAAGCAGTTGAAAGTAATTAGCTAAATGTATGAATTTCTTACTAACTCAAACTATAGGTGCCCTTCTGTACAGAACCAATCACTATTCGCAAGAGCTTGACATGAAACAACTTGCCAATGATTAATGAATAGAGGTGAGTCTATATAAGATGAGAGAAATGCTTTAAATTCCTCTGCCGTACTATCCTTCATAATTGTACTTCGTATTGTCACTATAAAAGTAACCAGATTGGCAGCTTGAATACTGTACCGTTTGGATAAATCAAAGTCTATAAAGTGCTGTTCAGCTCTAAGCTTATCATTGGCTTCCCATTCTTCAGGGGGAGATACATAAAAATCCAACGCACACGGCGACCCTGGCAATACTTGTGCGAAAACCCACTGTTCCTGAAAAAAACACTCTTTGTCTAAATAAGGGTGGATTATCTGTTCATGATAAGCAGTAGCATAGTGCTCTCCCTTACCGTCCATATTACAGTCCCGGCAAGAAGGGAGAAGATTGAATGGTAAAATAGAAAACTGAGGAAAATGAGCTTTAGGTAGATAATGGTCTAGATTCTTAGGCCGTCCGATTCCGCCACAAAAAGGACAACTCTCATCGGCAGAGAGCATTAGAGCGTCATAGATCTCCCTTCCAGGCTTTTTGGTATTTCTAAAATAATACTCATATAGATTTACAAATTCCCTCTTTGAAACACCAGAATTAACAACTGACTCTTCATCGCCTTCAATAGGATCAATGGTAAAAAGTTCCCCACCCTCAGCTTTAACGCAGTAGTCTGCCGCAGACTCTCGTATTTCATCACTCCCCTGATAAATTCTGTCTTTCAGGTCCTCCTTTGACATCCCGTCAGTACATAGTTGAATCGCATCATTTATGTTGTGTTTCGGTGGTGAGAGTTTAATCATTTAATATCTGCCTTCTCTTTATGCAAGAGAAGCGCCTTCAAAATAGCTCTTGCCTCAAAACCAAGCTGATTATTGTACTGATTCAGAATCTCTTCATAGGTAAAACCGTCATCAACAGATTCAGCTAAAAGCTTGTGAAAACCTGATTTCGTCACCTCTAAGCCAAAAACTTCTTTTGTCAAAATTCCTACATTCTCACCAAAGGTTTCGATCTCAGGACGAAGTGCTTTTGTAGCTTCTCCAGATTTCAATACCTTCCATACACAAGACTTAGGAACTTCTTGCAAGACTACAGGAGAATGAGTTGCGATGACGGCGACTCCGTTCCTATCATGAAGTAGCTCGCTCAAAGCTCGAATAAATGCAGATAGCAGCGGCGGGTGTAAGTGACTTTCAGGCTCGTCTATGAGTACTAACGTCTTTTCTTCGACAGATGCCACTAGACGCGTCAATGTTTGCAAAACAACAGCATGACCAGAGCTCATTGATGACATTTCTTTCCAAATACCCTTCTTCGCAGATGAAATAGGTTCTAATTCAAACCTACGAATATTCATTTCAGCAAAATTCTCATCTGACTCCAATGTCTTTATTGCCTTGAATAATCTAGCCTTCTTGTCTTTCTCAGCTAAACACAAAGCAAATGACCTGCCAAAATCAAGGTCCATTTCATTCCGGGTTTTAAGCCTCTGCTCACCCTGTTTCTGGCTTTTTAGGCCAATATAATAATACCTAACCCCTTTACTTGGGTCTTGTTGCTCTTCTGGTGGTATAAATGTGTCAAATGCACTGAACGACACCGACACTATGCTTGAAAAGTAGTCCTGAGCAAGAAACTCGCCTGTATTTGGATCTATAAAACAACCCAAATTTTGTTCTAATCCAAGTCCTCCTTGTACCATCCCATTTAACAGCGTCGTTTTTCCAACTCCATTTCTTCCAATAACCGCATGGATATTAGTACTGGGTACAGAGCCAGCTTTAACCTCAAAGTCCAAGCTAATTTCTGAAAAAAGATCATCAATTGAACGAGAAAACTGAAAGCTATAATCAGTAAGAAGCACACCACCTTTAAGAACCCGAGTAAACTGCCCTTTAATACTCGATAAACTTACACTTGCCAAAAAATCAGATTTAAAAACTTTTTCTTGCTGCACCAACGCTAACTTGTCTGAAGAGTACACAACATCATTTAAGCTTTTTAATAGACTAAAACGAAGTGAGCTAGGTAATTGTGCCAACTTTGAGTAGTAATCAACATCTACTCCCAATGAAAAGTAGCTACCACCTAATCGTTCAAAAACAGGCGAAAGGCGCTCTGATAGATTATCTTTGACTGACTGATTTACAAACCCAATTTTGACGAGACCTATCTCTCTATATAACCCTTTATCATCATGAAGGCTTAAATTAAACATCGTACTAAAAGAAGAGCTCTCATTGTTAACTGACGTTAAATATACTGCGCTAACTCCACTAAGCGGAACGGTCTCTTGTTCGTATAAAATGTTATATTTCATCAATAATGCTCTTCTATATAACTATAAGCCTTAGCAAACAGATCTTTGTCTTTACCCAAGCCAAACTGAGCCAGTGTTAACAACAGCGCCTTTTGAATCTCTCTTGGACCACTGTTGGAGCTTTGCCAGCCTTTAAAGCGTTTGGCTTTTACAATCTTGTCTATCTGCTCTACTACATCACCGATAAGCTTCGGTGTGCTTTCAGGGCGAGTTTCTAGGAACAGTTTGGTTAGTGCTTGTTTGTTATCTTCTTGGGTTACTGGTGAGTCACCTGTTTCACGCTCGGCTTGCACAGTATCTTTTGCGGTATCGAGTAGGCCTTTTAACCAATCAATAGCTTTAATTACACCTGCTTCATAATCTTGGCGTAATTTCTCTAAGCGCTCACCGAGAGCAATGAACTTCGGATTACCGCTGCCACGCAGACGGCCCATTAGATCAATTTCAATCTGGTTTGCGCGCTTCTCTTGCTCTTTCTCAGTCAACGTGAAGATAGCGTGCTCATCCATAACCAACTCATCAATATCATCACGAATACGATTAATATCGGTATGCTCGTGAATCATCTTGATAGTTTCTGGACCTAACGCAGCCCACACGAGAGAACCTGTTTGCCCTACAGGGCGGACTGATTCATAGATTTGTACCAACCACTTATAATCAGCTCTGTAAGGCGTAAGAAACGCATCTGGGTTAATCGCAGACCATAACTTAGCTAATACACCGAAAGAGGCTGCAAATTCATCACGCTTTTCATTGGTAGGTAAACAAGATTGCGCAGCCATAATACCTTCAAAGCCATCGATAGTTCTGTCGACGTTAGGGAAGAAGCTTAAACACTTATCTAGCTGAGCTGGCAGGAGCTCTTTAAAGGCCTCAATGCCCTCCACCACACCGTCGATTTCTTCAGGATCGTATGCCAGTGCGGTACGCAAGTTCTCAAACACGCCAAGGTAATCAATGATAAGGCCCATTTGCTTGCTAACATTGTCAGTCTCGTATAAACGGTTAGTACGGCACATCGCCTGCAACAAGGTATGGTCACGTAATGGCTTATCTAAGTACATGCAGTAACAGATAGGTGCATCAAATCCTGTTAACAGTTTTGCGGTAACAATCAACAGTTGAAGTGGTTGTTTTGGATCTTTGTAATCCTCAATTAGGCTCTTCTGTTTTTGATCATTGCCGTCTATCTCTTGCCAGCGTTCAAAGTCAGACTCGATGATAGGCAGCTCAAGTTCTTGCTTCCACTTACGCCAGTCTTTATTGACCTTACCCTTTTTACTCTCATCGTCGTCTTTGATCGGTGCCTGCTCAACATTCATGACCACTTCTACCGCATCAAAGCCCAGTTTCTTACCGAGTAAATAATACATCTGAACACAGGCATCTCGGTCATAGACCACAACCATGCCTTTCATCTGCTTCGGCTTTACATGGCTTACAAAGTGATTGGCAATATCTTCGCTTACTGCCGCCATGCGTTTTGGCGCCTTCAACATAATCGCTAAGCGGCCAGCACGTTTAGACAATGCCATTTTCTCATCATCGTCCAGGTCGTTGTCTTTGACCATTTGCTCAAAGGCTTCATCAATCGCTGCACGATCTACACGAAGCTCAGCCAAACGAGGTTCGAACTTGACCGCATTGGTCGCTTTATCTCGTATGGATTGCTTATAGCTGTAGCGGTTCATATAACGCCCTTCATCCTCTTCAGCACCAAAGAGTTTGAAAGTATTGCGGTCGATACCAGAAATCGGCGTACCTGTTAAGCCATAGAAGTGAGCATGAGGCAGCGCCCAGCGCATTTTATCGCCGAGGGAGCCCTCTTGAGTTCGGTGCGCTTCATCCACCAGCACGATAATGTTGTCTCGACTGTTTAGGCCGTTTTCATTTTTTTCATCGATTTCGACATCTTTAAACTTAAAGACTGTGGTGATCAAAATGCCACGACTATCTTTTTCTATATGCTCGCCAAGCTTTTTACCGCTTTGTACTTTGATGAGGTTTTTAACATCGGCCCCACCGAAGGTTTCATTAATTTGGCTATCGAGGTCTCGACGGTCTACCACAATCAAGACGGTTGGATTTTTCAATTTGTTATCAGCACGAATCATGCGAGCCGCATAGAGCATAAGCAAGGACTTGCCTGAACCTTGGAAGTGCCAGATAAGTCCTTTTTTCGGATAACCATTTTTTACACGCTCAACAATTTGCTTTGCGGCTTCAAATTGCGGGTAACGAGGCAGGATTTTAATGCGTTTAGGTGGTGTGTCTTTACCTGTTTTCACTGTTGAGAACAGCGCAAAAGACTCTAGCATTTGCAGCAAAGTTTCTGGGTTCAATAAGCCTTCACAGCTATCAAGTACTGTGGCTAAGCTTGCTGGAATTTCATCTCGCTGATCGGTTTTATGCCATGGCCCCCAATCTTTTACTCGAGCATTAATTGCACCGTAAGCAAAGGTGCGGCCTTCAGAAGCAAAACACAAAAGGTTTGGCACAAAGAAAGGCTCAACATTTTTCCAATAGTGCTTTTGGTCCCCCATAAAATCAGCGGCACCATCTTGCCAAGTTACACTCGGGCGAGTGAGCGATTTTACTTCCCCCACCACCAGCGGGATGCCGTTTACATACAGAACGATATCGAAGAACACCTCTGTCGCGGCAATGAAGTGAACCTGCTGCGCAACAACAAAGTGGTTGTTTTTGGGTGTATCAAAGTCAATGAGTTTGATGGTGATATGATCACCATTTTCACCGAATGGCAGACTTTTCTCCGCCATCAACCATTCATGGAAATTTTCGTTGGCTTTGACCAAACCGGTATGTTTGGCTTCCAACATCAAACCACGAAGTTTGTAGATCACCTCATCAGCATAATCAGGATAGTTGCCAATATCAGGGTTTAACGAACAAAGCGCGTCTTTTAGCCAGGTATCAACGAAGATATCGTGAGTTTGCTTGGGTAAGCTCTCACCATGGCAATACTTCCACTTTACTCCGCTTAAGCCTTTTAAACGGTCAATAACTCCATTTTCTGTAACGGTTTGTTCGTTAAACATATTGCTAGTTCCTTAATAGCTTTTCTCTTACCGTAAACAGGAGTTCTTTGTTGATTGAACTTTCTAACTCTAACTTTTCTAAAGTAGTTTCAATCTCGGCCAAAACCCTATCGGCTTTTTTAACATCCTTTAAAGGCGGTAAAATAAATGGTAGTGACTTTAAACTATCGGGATTAATATTGGCCTGGCTAACACCTGGTGTAGCAAAAGCTTTTAACCGATACTGCACAACGGCAAGGTTTAAGAATCTGTTCACAAAATCCGGTGTTACAATATCCGTGTCCACGTTCAGCCTTAACATGTATGATGCAAATACATAATTCCCATCCAAGTTAAAAAGCCCTGTTTTTCCTACCCACTCCATGCTATTGGTTCTATTGAAAAGCAGATCTCCAGGATACAATTTAATAGGCTCCAATTCCTCAACCGTTAACTTTGAGTATTTCAGCTCATTATTTGTAATGCGGCCATTTTCTATGTTCATCATACGAAGAACTGGTACGCTCCCCTCCTCATGAACGGCATCAGAAGTACCGTATTGAACTCTAGTTAACACATCACCTAATTTAACCAACTTCCAGCCTTCAGGAAGAAGCGTTTTCTCCTTCCCAAATAACGTTCGGTAGTTATTACCACCCAACACAACCTCTTTAGCAATGGTTTCATATACTTGTGATACAGAGTCATATACCTGACTTGAAATACCTGAACTACGTTGTAAAGACAGCCCTATATCAATGACCTTTTTCTGTTCATGTTTCGGTGGGATACAAAATTTTTGTTCAGCTAGAACCTTCCACTTAATTGTTGGAGACAGGGAGCCTTCAGATATTTGAATAGCTCGGTCCATGAACGCTTTTGATTGCATAAAAAATGGTAAAAAATCAGGAAGAACTTTATCAGAGTTTCCTTCTAATACCATTGCATGAGCTGAACAAATACAGTCCCAATTAGCTACTGCTACTTTACGCTGATAAGCCCTGCGTTTACCGAAAATTATCTGACCTTTTTTTACCAATAGCTTTTGGCCTTTGACATCAGCTGGTACACCGTGGCGATTTATTTTTAAACAGTCTGGATCTAAATGCTCTAATCCAACATAGATATTAAGATCAGTTTGACTAGGTTCGATACGCTTGGAGATCTGCTTAGCGATATCACCAAACCTAATCACTTGCCAGCCTTCAGGTAACTCTTGTTCGCTCATTTAGTTCTCCACCTCAGTGTCAATGGTGTATCCAGTTTCAGCAAGGCTTTGGAACAATTTATTGGTTTGCATTTTCAGTTGAACTCGACTGACTTTCCAGGCTTCGATGACATGCTCTATGTCATACACTCCTTCGCTATTATTAGCCTGCACGTAAAGTGGAATAGAAAGGTTAAATTGATTTTCAACAACCGTAGCCAAATCCACCATCGCTGTAATCTCACTTCGACTATCCGGCTTGGAATATGCTTCACAAAGCACATCTAAATCATCATCAGATAAACGGCTGTGGGCACGTTCTCGGGTTACATGTTCTATTCCATTGATAAACAGAATCTTGTTTTTGCGCTCAGCAGGCTTATTACAGTTGAGCACGACCACACACGATTCCATAGGCGAGTTGTAGAACAGATTTGGTCCGAGACCTATCACCGCTTCAATGATGTCAGATTCAATCACCTGTTTACGGATCGCTTGCTCTGAGTCACGGAACAGCACCCCATGAGGCCAAAGCATCGCCGCACGGCCAGTATCCGGTTTTAAGCTTTTGATGATATGGGTATAAAAACCGTAATCAGCACAACCTTGTGGTGGCACCCCGTACATATTGCGCCCATACGGGTCAGCCGCGAACTTTTCACGGTTCCACTTTTTGATGGAGTACGGCGGGTTAGCAAAGATGACATCGAACTGTTTTAGTTGATCGTTCTCGATAAACTTTGGGTCGCCTAAGGTATCGCCGCGCATGACATCGAACTCTTCAATGTCGTGCAGGAACATGTTCATGCGTGCAATTGCAGATGTTAGCAAGTTTACTTCTTGGCCATACAAATGAACACCACGCCACTCTTCCCCTTGAGAACGCAGATCCATCACCGCATTTAGCAGCATACCGCCTGTACCACAGGTCGGATCGTACGCACTCTCACCCGGTTTAAGCTTCATGATACGGGTCATCAAATGCACAACGGTACGATTTGTGTAGAACTCTGCGGCCGTATGCCCTGAATCGTCAGCGAACTTTTTGATCAGGTACTCGTAAGCCTCACCCAAGTCATCTTGAGCAACAGACTTAATGCCTAGTGGGATTTTGCTGAAATGCTGAATAAGGTCTGACAGCAAGTGATCCGGTAGGCGTTCCTTGTTGGTCCACTGCGCATCACCAAATACACCGTGCAAACGCTCGTTCTTTGCTTCAATCAAACGCAGTGCATTTTGAATCGCTTCACCAATGTCTTTACTGGTATTACGAACTTTCTCCCAGCTTGCTTCCTCAGGAATATCGAAACGGTGGTACATCGACATCGCGGCGTATTCAGCATCACCTTCGTGCAACTCTAGCGCTTCGTTATACTCTTCCAGGTATACATCCGATAGACGCTTAAAAAACAGCAGTGGGAATACGTACTGCTTGTAATCAGACGCATCAATTTGGCCACGCAGGAACTCGGCAGCGCCCCACAGTAGGTCTTCTAGTTTGTTTTTGTTCATAGCTCAAAGCCCTCTTTGATTAATAAGGCTTCTAACTCTTGTTCAGCGACTTCTAAAGCGGCTAATTTTTGCTGGAAATCTTTCAATGCTTCTTCAACGGTAATGGTTTCTTCTTCTAGCGGCTTTTGTACATAACGAGCGATGTTCAAGTTGAAATCGTTATCTTCAATCTCGCTATGTGGCACCCAACGTGCAACACCCTCAATGTCGTCTGCCTTAGGGCCTTTGGTACGCATCTTCTGATAGATGTCGTAAATCTCATCAGCTTGAGGCTCTGACAAGGTGTTTTGCGCTCGGCCTTTAGTAAAGATCTCTTCCGCATTCACAATCAGAACATGGTCTTTATGCTCTTCTGGTCTTGCTTTACGCAATACGAGAACACAAGCAGGAATGCTTGTACCGTAGAACAGGTTCGAAGCTACGCCGATAACCGCCACGATACGGTTTTCTTTCAATAGTTTGGTTCTAATTTTACCTTCTGCACCACCACGGAAAAGCACACCATGTGGTAGCACTACCGCCATTCGCCCTTCATCATTCAATGAAGCAAACATATGCTGAACCCAAGCAAAATCCCCGTTAGTTTTTGGTGCTAGGCCAAAGCTTGCACGGCCATAAGGATCACTTGTCCAATAGTCATGGCCCCACTCCTTTAAGCTAAATGGTGGGTTTGCGATTACGCAGTCAAAGTTTTCTAGTTGGTCATTTTTCAAAAACTTAGGATCACGAAGTGTATCACCACGAATGATTTCAAAATCTTCTTGTCCGTGTAGGAACAAGTTCATTCGAGCAATCGCTTCAGTAGTCAGGTTTTTCTCTTGACCTTTGATTTTTAGAAGACGTGGTTCACCACCGTTCTCTTTAACATGGTGGATGGTTTCAAGCAGCATACCGCCTGTACCACAAGCCGGGTCATATACACTCTCGTTGGCTTGTGGGTCTAGAATATTGACCATAAGACGAACAATGGTACGCGGTGTATAGAACTCACCTGCTTTCTTGTTTGCTTTATCAGCAAAGCGCTTGATGAGGTATTCATAAGCACGGCCCATATCATCATTACGCACACTCGACACGCCAAGGTTAACCTTGTTGAAGTGATTGAGTAGTGTCGATAACAACTCGTCTGATAGGCGCTCTTTGTTGGTCCAGCTCGCGTCACCAAAAATACCATGTAGCTGTGGGTTTTCTAGCTCAATACCACGGAATGAATCTTTTAGGGCTTGGCCGATATCCTTGGTTTCTGCAAACACGTCTTTCCAGTGGCATGTAACTGGAATTTGGATTGGATGAAACATATCACCTTTTGCAAGCTCTTCGTCACCCAATTTCTTCATCGCCTCTTCGAACTCTTCATCGTAAACATCACAGATACGCTTAAAGAATAGGATTGGGAAGATGTAGGTTTTGTAGTCTGAAGCGTCGATAGGACCGGTGATTATGTGGGCCGCATGCCAGAGGTGCGCTTCTAAGTCTTTGAGATTTATTAATGTCATTGCTTGCTCTTATTCTCTTCTATCCACGCTTCAAGGTCTTCACGTTTGAAACGCCAAGAACCGCCGACTTTGAAACCAGGAAGCTTTCCTTCGCTTGCTAATCTATATGCTGTTTTTTCGGCCAACTTTAGGTAAGCAGCCACCTCTTTCAAGGTTAAAATTTGGTCTACCATTCAGAGTGTTATCTCATGTTGGTTTTATTCATCAGAATTGATGGTGAGAGAATATGGGAAAATTGGGGAATGAACAATGATAAACGTCGCATCATTCACTAGTTCGAACGTCTAATGTGCAATTACGTGGTTCTAGTATTAGAAGATTGCTCTTTACAGCTTAGGCTTGCACTTCTTCTTCACTAATAACTGCGGATTTACATCAATCTTTGCTAACGAGATCTGGTAATCAAGAGCGACTAGTGTTTTGAGCGCATTTTTCAACGTTACTTTGGAAAAAAATGGAAGTTCATCAGGAATGTTTTTTGTTGTCGCAATAGCATAGACCACATGATAGTTGCTAGGATCAGGTCTATCTTTTGGCTCTTGAAGCTTGATTGATGCTGGCAACTTAGGATTCAACCTTTCTCGATACCATTCGTCTTTGATAAACGCTTCTGCCGCAACAAAGCCTTGAGAGAAAAGATGACTCAATGTGCTTGAGCTCCTATACAGCTTCACATGAATAAACTCGTTACCATTTCTAATCAGATCACAATGTTCTAATTTGTCGTAAATACCTCCAATCTTGATATTTTTCTTGTCCATAAGACAGAAACTAGAATCATTGGCAGCCACATGCTGGTTGTAATCCTCCTCCCTATCATGATTATAAATAGGGAACTGGTAAGGATGAACATTCAAACTCGCAAGGTAATCATCTACCCTAGTAACGAAATCTTGATTAACCTTGTACCAAATGCCGTTTCGCAAAATGTACTGGCCTGAACCATAGCTAATTTCTGCGTATAAGCAACGATATACAGGCCAACTCTTCACTGACTTATATTCACTATTGTTAACATGAACAACATGTTGTTTCATTGCTTCTACGCTGGGTGAAGCTCCTTCCAAGTGAGCAAGATAATCGTTTAAAGAAAGCACTACATGGCGATCTGCTCTTTGGGACATATGGAAGGAGTAACCAATTTGAGACTCCCAATCAACCACTTCAGGTTCACCTAACCAAAACCCATCGTATTGCCCTAGCTCAAAGTGACTATCGAGTTCCATATCGAGAACTTCTACCTCATCGAGATCTCGAACTCTGTTTATGTCTTCAACCCAACTAAACTTAGCCGGTAGTTTTGCTCGATAACGCTGCATAGACTCCAACAAAATCTTAGGAAGATTAGCTAAATCGGTTTTGACAGCAATGGTTAACGCATCACGGCCAGTTACATGACTTCCAAATAGCTCGACTTTAGAAGTTCCAGTAATGGCGTAAAGCATCTCACTTTCTGAATCGAGATGAAGATTAAATATATCCACATCTCTAGTACTCTGAGTTCTAGAATTCAAAGGGTTGTGGTCATAACTTGCTTTGTCCAGGCTTCTGAGTTTGTCTGGTTCGACTGAGTTCAAGGTCACCTTCAGCCCAAAATCTCGTTCAATAGCCTCTTGTTTAATTAGGTGAAATCCCATACCAAATGACAAAACGAAAGTAGAGCCAGCGACTCTCACCACCAGTACGGCTCCGACGTTGGAAGAGGTACCAAATTCTTGAGATTCAACTTGCTTGCTATCAGTAAAGATTTTTGTCCAAGGTGGCACAGTTTTAGGAGGCTGAATTTTAATGTACAGCTCGGCCAACTCTGTATCAGGCAAATCTAGCTGAATTGGCTTTTTCACATTATCCAATCTGATGAGTTCTGATATCGGTTTATGGCTATCTCGCGCGAGATAAATTGATAGCTTTTCCTTGCGAATTTTTGTGATTCGAGCCATATCCCTAAAGCCTTATCATTAATTAGTTTTAGAACATAAAAACAATAGAGTTCAAAGGCAGTATGAAATCAAGCTCACAAATCACAGTATTAAAACTTAAGTATTAGATTTTCTCTCTCCCATCGACTCAGTAAAGGATTTATCTTTTCCTCAACATGTGTAAACAACCAATTTTCTCTCATGGTATTAAGCTCTAACGTTAAAAATAATGTGCATAATTGAGCTTATCCCCCTCCAGAGCTCAATCCAAAAATCTTCAGGTATATGTCATCACAATGAAACCCCATCATTGATTCTGACAGGAGCCTGAAATGAATCCAAAAACATCCGATTACCAAAAGCAGCAACGCTATCAAGAAAATGAAATCCTAGAGCACGCCGCTGAGATACTAGCTAACCGCTACGTGCGTGGCGATGCCCTAACCAAACCTGAAGCCACCAAAGAGTATGTGCGCTGTAAGCTAGGTAGCTATGAGCGTGAAGTGTTTGCCTTATTGTTACTGGATAACCAAAATCGACTGATTGAATTTAAAGAGCTGTTTCATGGCACCGTAGATGCGGCCAGCGTCTATCCACGAGAAGTGGTGAAAGCAGTGTTAGAAGTGAATGCCTCAGCGGTGATATTTGCGCATAACCATCCATCCGGTGACTCAACGCCGTCTCAAGCCGATAGACGCATAACAGAAAGACTCAAAGATGCTTTAGCGCTGGTGGATGTCCGTGTCCTTGACCATATCGTGACAGGCAATACTTGCACCTCATTTGCTGAAAGGGGGTGGTTATGATTGAACAACATTATGGAGAGCTTTCTATTAATGATGCTTTACATGTGTCACTGGTAGCACTTCTTAATCGGTACATTCTCCCAGAGAACGCAGAGCGACTCGTACTGAACTGCCGCCAAATGAGTTACTACCGACATCGACAAGGTTTACATCCGATAGAGGTACAACTTAAACGAGAGTCAGCCTTTAGCCCTTGGCTGGTGGTGTTCTTTGCCAGCTTCTCTTATCCCGATGACAACAGTGTATCTGTTGAGCCTGAGTTGTACTTTCACCTGGCTAATTACTGGTGCTATCAGCCTGATGTAGGGAGCACGGATTTATCCCACCCTGAAGTCCAAGAGCTGCTCTCGGTATGGATGAAAGCCTTTGCTCGTCACCTTTCCAGAAACGTCTTTGATGACGTGCAGCTGACGATGGTCGGTACGTTCGACTAAATCCTAATCTCATTTCTTATTTGAATCCTGAAACAAGGAGGACTCACTATGTCCAAATTAACCTTCACTGCATCATCACTGCCAGTATCGAAACAACTGCACACCCTGCTAAGTGAGCAACTCACCGCTTATTTACTGAGTAATGAAACACTAACCACCAGCCGTTATCTGGTATTTAACTTTCGCGATAAAAGTTACAGCGCGGATGAAGGCGGTTTTCATCCGGTTGAAATTGCGATTTGCCAAACCTCAACAGGGGAATGGGGTATTGAGTACATCACCGACTTTGCTTACATGGGGAACCATTACCCTGAACTAGAGCGCAACTTGGATTTTGATTTTCGGGCTGGGCAGTTCTTTGTGGCCTATCGTGGCTGGCTACCGATACAAGGTAGCCGTGATGCTAAAGCGCTCTATCGATTGTGGGAGTGTAACTTTCTAGCTTATGTCGACATGGACTCTTACAACGAGATAGCCGTCACCCCGCAATAGCTCATGACTTCCCTTCTCCTTAATACCATTAAGCTTGTCACTGCTCTTATTACTTTGTTTACCTTCTCTCCTTTCTTTGGCGCTATTGGAACTCTAACGACGTTAGGGTTTCTGGTGGTGCTGTTGATTGGATTATTGGCAGTAATTGCAGAGCTCAGTGATAAGCATAAGCCTCGTTAATGTTAATCGGCTCACGCTTTAGTATTACCGATTGATGCAGTTTTCACCGTTGGACATTATGTGTCTGACTCACCTCTACTCTCCCGACATTAAATGTCCACCTCCGGTCTTGGAGCTTTGATGTATTGAGAGTGTAGTCATGAGCAATAAAACCAGCATTGAAGGGTTATCCGCTTTGCTGCACACGCTGATGCTTATTCCTCAACATCGTTGGATTACCGTTAGGGAGTTGCAGCAGCAGTTAGCCCTACTCGATATCCACCGCACCACGCGCAGCATTAAACGCTACCTTGATGAAGTCATTGTGGAGGTGTTTAACGTGGAGTGTGATTCGATGAGCATGCCCCATGTCTATCGGAAAACCTCTGAGCAATTATGGAAGCTCAACAAACAGGAAATGCTCTATTGGCAACTGACCAACAAGTACTTACTGCCGCTTGTTCCTGATGCACTGAATTATGGGCAAGGCCACTCCTCGGAGAGAGACAAACCCTTACTACACAAGGGTTCAGCTCATTCAAAAGAGCAAGCATGGTTAGCCAAAGTCCATGTGGCATTGCCCACTATTCGTGAGTGGAGTCATGAGCAGCGGCAAGTATTGAATGCAGTACACACTGCATTACTCAACAACCGTATGCTCAAGATATCGAGTCAAGTTTTGCAGCAAGAGAAAGCGCTCATCGAACCACTGGGACTCTCGGTTCAATGTGACGCGCTCTTGCTGCTTTTTCGATTATCCGGTCAACCCACGATACGCACCCTAGCTTTACCTTTGATTAATGAGGCCAGTGTATCGACGTTTTCTTTTATCTATCCCACTGATTTCGACTTAGAGCAGTTCATGCGTGAACACGCTGAAATCCGTGCATCCCAAATTTAACTCACCACTACGGAGAGATACCTATGAATACCTTAACTCGAACCATCATGATGTGCATGCTGATTCTCGGAGTCACCGCTTGTAGCGAACAGGAAGAAGCGAAAACCCTCACCGTCGACATCGAAGTGTCAACATCCACTAATCCACATTGGGGAACACTGACCTTTGATATTCAAGCTATCACTGACAGCACAGTAATAAGCAATGTCGTTATCAATCGAGGCAATTGCCGTCTACCCGCTGGTACAGCCTCAGAGCTCTCTAGAAACGTTTCATTGAAATTCGGTGAAACCTACACCGGATACAGCAACAACTGCACCGTAGACAGCTTGAAAGAAATCGAAGTCACCTCAAGTGCAGGCACCTTTGTTTACACCTTCTAACTCTCAACAAATCCGACTTTACCCAATAAGGAAACACTATGAGTCACACTACAACGAACATTCTCGTTCTACTCGCAACCCTAATCACACCTTTTGTTTTCGCTCAGGGAGGAGGAGCATTAGGAGGCAATCCATCCATAGAAACAGGTGCAGTCAACGTCAGCGTTGGAAAATGCACTCAATACAAGATGGAGGTCATAGCGGCACAGCAAGCAGGTAAAGACACATCGACCATTACGATTCCTGAAGGGTGTGAAGCTATCACTAAAAAGTAATACCACTAACAACGGCAAAAAAGACAATGGGGAGCAGTTACGCTCCCCACTATTTTTTTGATACTTAGAGTCAAGAGAACACCCTCAACTGTATAATCAAGACTCTACAAACTGAAGGCCCATAACCCAATCAGACACTTTGACAAAATTAAGCGTATCCACGTCGTGTTTCTTGAATGCTTTCACCACTTTCTCATGAACAATAATATGAGGGTAATCGCTGAATTTTGGCATAAAGACCAAACGCTCTTTCTCTGGTATCGCTGACAGCTTGTCATCATCCAAGCAATATTGGTCAATTGTGTGTCTGGTATCTTCCGGGTCATAATCATCAATCTGACACTTTTCTAAATTCAAAACATCCATCTTTTGGAATAAGTTAAATGCCCAATAACTGTCATGATACTTACCGTGGTCATCAACAATGATAGCTGGATACAGCTGAAAACAATCATTGCTAATATCACCTAAAGACTGTTTAACTTCATCCGCAATCACTGGGTAAGTAGAATCCAAGTGTGCTTTTGTAATCGGCCTAGATATTCCTCTCGCCAAGTCTTCCTCACGATAACCATTTTCAAAAAACATAGGTTCATTACCACTTAGCTTCGTAAACTCATAGTCACGATGGTCGGACCTATCATGTGTCGTGAGGTACAAAGTATTTTCATCATAGCTTTTAAAAACAATATAGTATTGGTCGTTATATTGGCTCATTGTCCTACCTTTGGTTTCCATCTGGTGCTTTGGTACGTGATCGTTTTGGTATTCCATGGAGAACTACTGGTTTGATAGCGCTTGTCTTTGCCATCTCTATTGGCCCCTTTATAGTGGAGTCGATCATTTGCGCAGTAAGTATCTTGTTGGCTCTCCGCTTCGTTGATATCGAATTGACAGGCACACCCTGGGCCCCCTGGAATAAAGTAATGGGAAATTTTGGTCAACGGCAGTGAAAAAAATTGCCCTTTTTCAATTTTATTAATTTTCTTTAGCACTTTACGGCTAATCGGGTCTAGCAGCTTATGTATTTCTGACTCGGTTTCTGTTTCTTTAGTCTTACCGTAACACTTTTTTATACTTTTTCTTATTTCTGGGTCTTTTAGCTCTCCAGAAACATAATCATGGTATGGTTCTTCCCTAGGACGACTAAAGGTATGATCGCCACGATGCAGTTGGCAATGAAGCTGACACGCCCCCGGCAGTGTGGCAGGAAGCCCAACCAAGTTTGAAAGCTGATTGATATCATAGCCCTTATTGACTAGATTTTTTCCCAATTTGCTTATCTTCACCGCTTCTGCCGAAATCAGATGATGGGTATCCATATGGATACCATTGTTAAAAGGGTGCTCAGATAACTTTTTTACGTTGTTTACCCAGCGCTTACGATAGCCTTTTTTTTCAATTATGCCGTTAACAAAATCGGACTCGGCCGCTTCCTGACTCATCAGTGTGCCCATAGATAACTCATCCTATACGTAATCAATTTCACCCCGGTACAGCCGAGGTGTGTTATGTTCTTCACTCTTACACAGTCGACATTTACCGTTTCTAGGCTCATGCTCCTCTTCCACTTGAGCGGTATCATTAACCCGTTTGTCTGGTATGGCTGATTTACGGCGCAATGCCAAATGGCCCGCTAACTTGTCGTAATCTGGTAAGATATCGACTAAGCCATCGACGGTGCTGGTAAAGGTTTTTAGTGCTTGTGCGGCGTGAGAGACTGCCCCAACCTTTTTAACACCCATGGTAAATTTCGCTGTGACCGTCGCAATTCTGGCGGCTGCCCCTGCTGGCCCCGTTAGTAAGCCAATCACTATGGTTAACACCACTTCAATGGCAATGTACGCTGCCGCTTTACCCACGTAGTAGAAATAGAAGTTAGGTGGGATAGCTTCAATAATGAGATTGAGGTAAGTAAAGAAAGGCAAGATGCTGTTGTCATCATTAATCAACGCCAAAGCTTTAGGGAAAAACTCACTCTCCTTGATTTCCATTGCCCACTCAGGGTCAAACTCCATCACGACAGTGTCAACGAACTTTTCTACGCCTTTTACATCGTTGTTGGTAAAGAGCGTAGGCAAATTCCAAATCGCTTCTCTGTGTCTTGCAATACACTTAATCTTGCGTGCAATATCATCTGAGCCTTCATTCCACCAAAGCTGCACATCATCAATAGCCTCATCAATGCTCTCGTACGCATCCACACTGGCTGCAATGAGCAGGTTAGGCGCTATACTGGAAATATAAGCCGCCTGTTTTACCCAGCTTGGTAAATCGCTTTGAGCTAACTGAGCCTCCGTTCCTTTCATCGCATCGGCGGTGTACTTTTCCAATGCACTGTATTTTTGATTGGCGTAAATATAGAGCTTATCAAAACCATCGGTGGTGGCATTGGCTAGAGTATGGCCCATCTCGCCCCAGACTTGGGGAGAGAAAAGTTCCACCACATCAGCTCCCCAAGCTTTCGCCCCTTCAAGCACACCATCACCCAAACAGAGTACGCCTTCTTCGTCCCATTGTTTCTGGAAACCTGACATATCCTGAGCAACGGTGTTTAAAAGGCCATCCAAATAGGTCTCTATCGCTTCTTGTTGCTTTGCAATCTTATCTTCAATGCCCGGCTCACCTTCATACTCGATAGTGACAGAATTAGTGTTAGGCTTGAGGTCGTCGACCACCACCACTCCTCCTTCTGTCTTCTGAGTCTCCAACGCCAGACCCATCGTTTCTGATACTGTACTTCTTTGTGGCGATGGGTTGAGCTCTAACTTGTCTTTATGGGGAACGGAGCCATTGGCTATCACTTTGAGGTTTTGGGCGTAAACAGGCGTTCCCCACAGGTCATCGTGAACGGCACGGATCTTAATCCACTTCTGCTCCTCTAAATCTATCTTCGGTATCGCATTCACCACCACTTCAATCGTTCCTGCTTCGGCAGAATAAACATGGTCAGGCGCTTGAATGACCGAGACATCCGACACATCTCTCATAAGTTGGCTAGCTTTCTTCTCCATACGCTTGAAAGCTTGGCTGAGGTTATCAGACAGCTTTTTAGCATAAGTATCAATGGTACTGACATGCTTCTCATAGATATCAGAAGACAAGTAAACGTAATTCAACCGACTGGCTTCTGACTTCAGGGATTCGACACGCCCCTTTATCTTACTAAGCAGACCTTCAAGCTCAGAGTTAAGTGTCTTCTTCGCCTTATCCCAAGGGTAGCTGTTGATGAAAACCTGTGGATTACCTTTGCCACGAGCGCGCATGTAAGCCAGCATACGGTCAGCCGTTTCATGCTTAGGTAAACGAAATAAGACAGAGAGTATTTCCCCTTCTTCCATCACCATAGGTAGGCCGTTCGCCAGTACACTGTCAAAACTGGTATCAGAGAGACTATCAATTCCCGCGATTAGCGATTCTGCCAATACGCTGAACTGAAAATCAGGGTGTCTAAATTCAAAGTGGGCTTTCGTTTCTGCTTTCACAATATCGGCAAAATACCGGTCAGCGGTGAGGCTAGGCCCCATGGTTCCCCAGCCTTCTACTGGCGGGGCAATACGGTTCGGGTGCCAGAAGGTTTGCTGTCCCTGAGCAGACCTATCAAAAAAGTCATAGTCATTGTAATCCGGCAAGTAGTGCGGGTTGGTGATACGAACAGGGGTCGTGACAAACTCATCCGTACTTTCTTTAGCCAGAATTTTGATTTGACCGGGCTTTAAGCCTGATACTTTGCTTTTGCCAGAGTCATCAAAATGACCGGGAGACAGAGCTCCACCAGAGACATCGGTAATATCAAAGTCGGCGTTCATGAGAAGCACGCCATCCGGGTATCTGGCCTTAACGTAGACGGTGTAAGTCCCTTCTTCATCTTCATTGACCGTTACGGCTGGGTTTTGAACCCCGCCGAGGCACATGGTGTTGGCCTTATTCATGGTCATTTGGTCAGAAAGCCTTGCCACACCTTTCCCTTCGATAATGACATTCGGTGACGCGGATATAAATTCAGCCTCGGATTCAATCGTGCCCGATGCCACGCCTTTTTTGTCCCCGCCCGCATCGCCTGTGCTCTTAGCAAACTTACTGCCCTTTAAGGCAATACTGTTGCCGCCATCTGCGGTGACGGTCGTCGTGCCTTCCACTAGATCCGCTGACTTGGCGTTGTTTCCATAAGGGATAGGGACTACTGCGTTGCCGACGGTTGTAAGACACACATCAGGTAAAGTGGCATTAGCCTCGCCGCCAGAGCCTTTGTGAACGATGCTCAAGCCGTTCGCATTGATGGTGACTGACATATTTACTCCTTATTAAGCTCGGTCAGTTCAGTGTGATTTTTGAACCTTGGATTTTGTGGACTTTTTCAGCACGACTTGAGATGTGTGTAGCCTTCGTCGTAATGCGACCATCATTGCCACTGAACTTAGTTGCGACCTCGCCAGATCTAATCGTGACTTCTTCTTTGCCTTCCAGAACCACACGTTTGGCTTTGATGACGAGCTCTTGTTGTTCCGCTAACGAAAGGTAAATGTCCGTGAGAATAGGCACATCCAAATCCTCACCAACGAACTCAATACGGCAATCAAGCTGGTTGTCTATTGCCAAATAAATCTCTGAACGAGTGAAACCACGACCTAAAGCAGCCCAGACGGGTTGCCCGTAGGCATTCCCATAAAAATCCACTTTCACACGATGGTTTTCAGGGTGGATTTCTTTTACCCATCCGATACGGGCTTGTTTTTTTGAAGTCTGTTCAGCAGAGTTAGACAAGGTGTTCAATATAGAGCGCTCCCAGTACATTTGGAGAGGAAATATAACATCGCATTGGCATGCGCCCCACTGACGGAATTGCTGCGATATCAGGGGAATCAACGGTAAATACCCACCAATAAGCCTGACCATTTACTAAAGAATTAGTGATTACACATTAAACACCTTTACTTTCGTCAGCCCACTCTCTTGGGCGGTGTGTTTCTAACGTGATAAGACTCACATTAAATTTGCAGTGCTCCAACTGTACTCATTCTCTTCTCAGGTCTTTCGTCGCAATTCATCGATATTGAGTTATATGTTATCGATAAAAAAACAGAATAAGAGTGCGCGGAGTGATAATGACAATACTCCGCTTTTTAACCCAGAACTTTCTATTCAGTAGCGGCTTCAACCGCTAACAAGTCCGCTCTTTCATTCCTTTCAATACCAGAGTGCGCTTTGACCTTAAAACTTTCTAGAACTCAACTCATCCACTTGTTGCCACAGTTGGCGGTTTTTGACGGATTTCTTATCCGCACGACACCAACCTCGGTCTTTCCAATCGTCCATCCAGATACTGAAACCTTTCACACAGTAATCACAGTCCGAATAGATAACATCCTCATCCTCTGCGCATTCCAAGGCTTCGATTAAGGCCAGTAGATTAAGCTCAGAATTGTCGGTTTGTCGGTTTGTCGGTTTGTCGATTGATGGTGAAGCTCTCTTCATGAACAATCTCATTGTCTTAATCTATGACCACCAGCCCAATGCCTCCTCGCGTACATCCGTGTTGGTTTTTGGTGCTGCGCCGTCTACGTAAATTGAATAACTCATTTTTTTATCTCTCTAATTGAAGAAGGGCGCATGACTTTACTTAGCCAGCGCCCTATAGATGGTGTGATTTGATGTTTGTATTACTGAAAAGATTCTTGGTTATCTCGCTTACTGAGACATAATTCCATCCATTCCTCGATTTCACTTTCTACCCATGCAACAGCTCTATCACCTAAGCTAATCGTTGTAGGGAAATCTTCGTCCTTCATTTTGCGATAGATAGCTGAACGGCTAAGGGCTGTTTTCTCCATTACTTCTTTTAGTCTTAAAAATCTCATGGGAAATCTCCTATCTGTATATACCCATGAGAAAAGCCGTCACAGTAAAAAAGTAAGTTTTCGCGCCACCACTGCTTTATGCGTGGTACTTAAAACACAATAGACTTACTTAGATTTATTCATATCTTCACCGCCTCGCCTTAGGTTGTTGCTATAAAAGTGAAAGGCCGTCCCGTAGAGTTAGCAAAACCCTAATTAACAAAGAGTTCGGACAATTTTAGGACGACTTTCACCATAAACTCATACTTTGTTTCTAATACATTTCTCAGGGGGGCCTAAGCTACTCACACGATAGTCAACCTTCTCTTTTCAATCTAAATCCGATACCAGATATACGTTATTGATGAAAAGCCGTTTACCTTCGGCTGGTCCCAAAGTTCTTCTTCCTATTGCCATATTCTTTAGTTCTTACTTTCGCAAAATAGCTAATCCTGTAAAACAGCCTTTCTAACTCCCTATCGAACTGCTCAGAACCTCGCTTCAAGTAATAAGTAGGGTTTTCGGGAAAGTGAACTAAAAATGAAGACTCTTCCACATCTACATCAAGGGCTGTTGCCCATGCTTTTTTAATCATGTGGGAAAGGTTACCGCTGCTTTGATAATTCCCAAGAAAGGCATAGCTATCTTTGTTGAAAAACAAAACCATATGGTAGTGTTGATTCAACGCAGTATCTTTTTCTTTTACCCATGCATAACGAACCCTGCATTGATGAACTCGCTTACCGCTTCGCTTTTTTCGCTTGGTATCAGCTTCTATTTGGGAGATCAGTGATGCAATAAACTCAGATATCACTAGTGAGTTAGGTCCAGCTAAATATGAACCAATTCTTAAGTCAACTCGTACTGCTGTTGTCCTAGGGTGGTCTTCTAGTGCCTTGTCTATGGTTTCGTACATTCTAGATAGATAGTTAACGATAACGCCTTCGTCGCATTGCATTATTCGCAATCCATTAAAGCTTCTTCTATGCGTTATTCCTAGGTTTCGATTTCGTTTATGTCTCTTGTTCATTGTCTATACCTCTTTTGTTGTTTTCGCATAGGTATTGGTGACAATGTAATTTTTAATGGTGTTACTAAAGCTTATACATACTAGACAAACCGACATCAGAGATTTATGAATCGACTGAGCCTATCAAGTCCCAGAGAACTTTCAATCGAACTGCTGCTTACCAAGCATAAAAGTACCTTACAAAACACAAAAACTGATGATAATGGCAAAACACTCAACTCTGACATAAAATGAACTTTGCATAATTTTTCATTTCTGATATAACTACCCATATGAAATAACGGCTACCGTTATTTTTTACAGGGTGATACATAGAGCATTGCTAAGAGTACTGGTTCTTTCTATACGATTGAAGTTCGAACAAAGATAAATTCTTCCATTAGCACCTTCACCACGAACGCCAGCTTTCGAAGTTAATTTTTGAGAAGAATCACCATAGAACAAAAGACAGCTGCCATATCACCGACACAATTCCGACACTACCCCTACTTATTTCAGTCACAAAACATACTAATTTCCGTCGTAAAACCGATAGTTTCTTGATAACTTAACTTCACTATTTTAATAATGGTATTTAGATAGAAATGAGTTACTCTAGCTTCAAAACATACTCTAACGACACCGAGAGAAACCTTAGGACATACATAAGATATTTGAATAAAAATTCAGATAAAGGTGATGTTACGGCAGTCGAAAATTTACATAATCTGGATAAGAAAAAACTCAAGAATATTTTCACAGAAGAAGTTTCTAAAAGGCTAGACATCACGAGTGATGACTTGAAGGAAGGAAGACTCGACTATGACGTTGAGGCTGAACTTGGGCAAATATTAATAGATTTATATGATTTAAAGACCGAGACATCTTATGTCGAAAGCAAGCTGACTTGGGTTACAGAAAGCGAAAATACTAGGGCCGCTTATTTTTTCTTGTCTGTGTTTAAGATGATGGTTAAGAATAACGAACGCTATTTTTCTTATCCTGCTATCTACCTATCTACTTGTGAGAATACCAAAGGAGATACTGATGAAGATGGGCCGCATAAAGAAGGCTCTAGAGATAGCTCTTCAGGTTCTCTAAACCGTATTAGGAACATTCGTAAAAGTAAGTATTTTCAGCTCACCAGAAACATAGATACGGACTTTGAAGCCATAAATAGCATACTCAAAATTTGTCCTAACAAAAGTGACAGTTTTAGGGGGGAGTTAATGGAGTGCCTCGAGAATTATAGTACTCATCGTGATTTTATCGGGGAACGAGGTTTTACTGAGATAGTTGATTCTATTGAAACAGTTTATGACAGAATGGTTAGAGAACTATCTACAATAAACTGGGATATACTGAAAGAGAAAGATGAAAGGATGGTCGATTGGTTATATGCGATATTGACCAAAAAATATGAATACATACCTCTTAGCCCAACTGAGGATCTAGAGAAGAAAAAGTCAAGCATTCGAAATATCATTGATATCCTCTATGTGACTAATGAAAAAGAAGACTTCGAAAAAATAACCAAATATATTAGAGATAGTTTTTCCAGAAAGAAAAATTCTCTAGCTGTTTGTACGATTGAGCTGGATCAAGAACGCCTAGATAAACTAGTTAAACTAGCTGGTGGGTCTAAGGGTAAGGTCAAGATTCAGAAAACGCTATTCAAGTTAATTGATTCAGCTTGTAAGTAAAGCCTATCATTTTTCCTATTACCAGATTTCTTAGGAACCAAAGTAGGAACCGAAATAAAAATCAAACCATAATTTATTATTAATAATCAAACAACTAAACTACAAGATCAACTTACGCCAGCCCACCAAACGTTTGGAAAGGCGCTAGCTCAGAGAGCTAGCGCCTTTTTTATTATCCCGCGACGATATCAATGCGAAGCCTAATCGATCCCCAAAAACAGAGTGCAAGATATAAATCAAAAGCCATCGTCAACCTAGCTATGTGCAAGGCACACTAGTATTCACATTTTTCCAATACCGTACTTAATTTCATTGCCAAGGTCATCAAGCACATCCCCTAGGTAATTTTCCACTTTTTCCTCAACAAGCTCATCTGACTCCTCAAAGTAAGCAAGGTGATAAATTGCATCTCCTTGATTGACGAGAGGTAAGGTTTGTTGACCAATGATTATCCCTCCTTGAGCGGCTTTCACGGCCACTTCATCATTTCCAAGCGGATCACTAATAATGGCTAACACCTGCCCTTTGTCCACTTTTTGCCCAAGTGCGACATGAGAACGTAAGATTCCATCAAATTCAGCTCTCACCCAGCGTGTAGCTCTTGCAACGACCGGGGAGCGCGCGTGAGATAACTTCCCATGGGGTAACATAGAAAGGTGCCGCATAACTCTCTGTACCCCCCGAATCCCCGCTGTTATCGCAAAAGGTTCAAACCTCAGCGCCTCACCCGCTTCATAAGTAATGACAGAAATACCTGCCTTTTCTGCCTCTGCACGTAAAGAACCATCACGAAGTGAGGCATCTATGACAACCGGCGTACCGAATGCCATCGCCATTTCTGCAGACACAGCATGATTCATGTTGACTCTTATCTGAGGTAAATTTGTTCTATGGATAGCAGCGGTATGTAAATCGATGATGTGAGTAGATTTTTTTACGATATCGTTAAAGAAATAGTGAGCAATCCTTCCCGCAATTGAGCCTCGCGGAGAGCCGGGAAACATCCGATTTAGATCTCTTCTGTCTGGTAAGTATCTCGACTTTTGAACAAACCCAAACACATTGACCACTGGCACCGCGACTAGCGTACCTTTCAATTTCTTAGGGTCGGTCTTAGCAATCAGCTGTCTGACAATTTCAACACCATTGAGTTCATCACCATGAATCGCCGCACTAACCAAGAGCGTAGGGCCTGCAAGGCGACCATTGACAATTTCAACCGTAACAGAGAGAGTGGAATGTGTATATAAACGTGCCACTTCGAAGTCGATAGTTTGAGTTTCGCCGGGCATAACTACAGCATCGCCGCAATGAAATGGCTGATTTTTACTAACCTTTGCCACGAGTTTTTGTCCTATGTGGGCTGGCATTTTTCTCAATGTACTGAATGATCATCCCCGCAACATCTTTCCCCGTAGCGGTTTCTATACCTTCCAAACCAGGAGAAGAGTTCACTTCCATGACCAGAGGACCACGCTCAGAACGTAAAAGGTCGACACCAGCAACATTGAGCCCCATAACTTTAGCTGCATCAACAGCCGTTTTTCTCTCTGCGGGCGTGATTTTAATGAGGGATGCATTGCCTCCCCGATGTAAATTCGATCTAAACTCTCCGGGTTGGGCTTGACGTTTCATCGCAGCGATCACTTTGTCACCAATCACAAAGCAG
This sequence comes from Vibrio sp. Isolate23, assembly GCF_022398095.1. Taxonomy (NCBI): domain Bacteria; kingdom Pseudomonadati; phylum Pseudomonadota; class Gammaproteobacteria; order Vibrionales; family Vibrionaceae; genus Vibrio; species Vibrio sp. Isolate23. Next base: position 138,299 of record NZ_JAKEUV010000004.1, on the reverse strand, counting down.
CGGATATCTGCTCCTCCGGACTCTTTTATGTACTCTTGTACCATGATATTGGCTTTAAGCCCCATAAAAGCCTCAATAACACTTTCTGCCGCTTTTTGAGTTTCCGCGAGCACAACACCAATCCCTTGTGTCCCCTCTAAGAGCTTGATGACAAGTGGCGCCCCTCCAACCATTTTTATTAGATCTTTAATATCGCTTGGTTTACTGGCAAAACCTGTAATAGGCATACCTATATTCTTCCGAGAGAGTAATTGCAACGAACGTAATTTATCCCTTGATCTAGTTATCGCGACGGACTCATTAACGGGAAATACTCCCATCATTTCGAATTGCCGTAGAACCGCACAGCCATAAAAGGTAACAGATGAACCAATGCGAGGAATAATCGCATCCAAACCGGCTAGCTCTTCTCCTTTGAGGTGGATAGATGGAGAATGAGAATTTATGTTCATGTAACACCTAAGTGCATCAATCACTTTAGGGTCATGGCCTCGTTCTCTACATGCTTCGATTAACCTCTTCGTTGAATAAAGGTTCTTATTCCTAGATAAAATTCCTATTTTCACAATGCACTACTCCTTAGAAAGCAAAAAAGAGCTGGCAGGATCCACAAGTATGTTGGTAGCTAAGGAAGTTCTTCCTAGAAGCATCCTAAATTTCATGTCATCCCTAGGGGTCAGTGTCATTTCAATAGGGAATGAAAGCTCGCCTGCAACCAGTAATGTTTCAATAACATAACGCTGCGTTTGGTGCCCACCAGAGTCTCGGACTAAGCGCTGGTCAACGACTGGCGATTCACACTGCACCACTGTCTGTTCATCAGCTTGATGGGGATGAACCCAGAAACGCACCCAAGCTTGATGACTTTTCCTGAATTCCTCAATGGAAAACGTATGGAGGCAAGATGTACGAGCCCCTGTATCGACTTTGGCTTTGATTCTTTCTATACCTAACTGTGGCAGGCTAACCCATTCTCTCCAGCCCACAACCACCTTGTTCCCATCCAACAAACCATACTCCTTACCAGTAATTAACCCGCTTAAACACACTCGATTAAGTATAGTTTACTGATGGAATCCATCTTCTTTACTTTCAATCTATAGTGACGACACTCACCGATAGCAGCTCTGCTGTCAGACAAGTAGCGAATATCATTTTCTTAAATCAGTAAAAGTGAGCCTAAGCCTAAGAAAACTAAAAAACCTACAACATCGGTAACGGTTGTTAGAATAACGGAACCGGCTACTGCTGGGTCTATGTTTAGCTTTTTGAGTAGAAATGGGATCAGTGTTGCCGAGCCTGCAGCCGCTAAACTATTGACGACAATGGCACAAAAAATAATGATAGCTAAAGCGATACTTGAGAAAACAAAATAAACCACAACGGCAATCAGTACCCCAAGAGCGACACCATTTATAGCGGCGATGCGACACTCTTTATTCAGCAGTAGCTTCAAGTTACTTTGGTGTAGGTGATTTAGGGCGATACCCCTTAGGGCAACCGCTAATGTCTGACTTCCTGCAATCCCCCCCATGCTTGCAACAACAGGCATCAATATCGCTAAAGCGACGACTTGCTCAATAACGTTATCAAACAGCCCAATGATGGCAGAAGCAAGAAAGGCCGTTAACAAGTTGATGACCAACCAAAGCGCCCTTAATCTTGCAGCAACTTTCAAGGGGGTAAACAAGTCTTCTTCACTTTTCACATTGTCTGCCACTACCGCCTTTAAGTTCAGTTCCCTTAGCGCGCTCACCAAGTTATACATGGAGAGGACTCCCGTGACTTTTCCATTCGTTAAAACAGGAAACCACTGGAGCGTACCATCAATAGCGAGCTGTTGACTGACCTCATTAATATCCTGATGGCTATCCAATAATGGTGTTGGGGAAACCAGAGCCCCTAACAAAATATGCCCTTCTTGAACCAGTAAACTGTCGGGGCTAATCGCACCTAGAATGCCTTTCGAGTCTCTTACAATTATCAGCCGAATCGGGGTCTCAAACTTCTTAACCATTTCTTCCTTTAGAGCTTTTACGCTATTTCGCGCATTAGCCACAAGAAATTGAGGTGTGGTGTAGCGTCCTACTAAATTATCCGAAAATGAAAGCGCCTGCTGCAAATAACTGGCTGTGTCTTCACTCTGCTCTAAGAGGAAATCATCAACAAATTCTCGGGGAAGCAGCTCATCAAACGTGAGTACATCTGCTTCCTTCGCCTGAGTAAGACAAAATTGAAGTTGCTCAGGTGAAAGGGATTGGTGAATGTGTTTTGCGGTCTCATATTGTACGAGGTGCAATGTTCCCCAGTATTTTTCAACAGGAATATGAGCAATGATTTTTTTCCTCAAAGCATTGCTCACAGATTCTAAAATACTGGCAATCTCATCTTCTTGTAAGCTCTCTAGGTAACTCAAGTCCTCATTTGTTTCTATCGTTTTAAGAAACTCAGACAACCTTGCTGTTCTATTTTCAGGAGTTTCCATTTCTTTCACATTGTCCATTTGTCTTAACACCTATACTAGTTGTAGTAGTAACTTCATAGAATTTCTGAAAATTGTCCAGTCGTCTTTGAAATGACGCTATCAAAAGGGTGTGATATGGGCTCAACTTACTTCTTGACACATCAACGCAAAATTCCGTCAAAAAAAGTGCTAGCGAAATTACTAGTGCTTGCTAAAAATCAAAAAATCACTGTGCTGATTCAAGATCACCGTAGAGGGGACGATCATTTATTCTCAGACTTTTTACGCAGTGATCCTGAGCAAATCGAACAGAGAATCAAGGAAATACAGCTTTGGATTACCGCCACTAAAGACAAAATTGCCGAATACTGCGCTGATGAAGACATTACGGTACCAGAGATTGAATTTGAGCCTATAGAAGGCAACAACTGGATAAACTTATTAGTGTCTTTCATTCGTCATCGTACTGATTTACTCATCGTCGATGCCACCATGAATGTTCGCAAGCTCTTACCAGAAATGTCAAAAATCTCGTGCGATATACTCTTGCTCGGCCATCAATACTGGGCAAGCAACATAAAAACCTTGTGCGCCATTGACCCTCTCCATCGAGAAGATCAAGAGTGCGAAATAGATATGACGGTGACGGCAAGAGGGAATTGGTTGTCAGAGCACTATGGCGCGAGAGTATCACTTATTTACTGTTGTTACGTGGCACCATATTTAATGAGGTATAAAGCTCAAATTTTAGCGAATCAAAAGAAAGGGTTGGAAGAATTCATTGGGAAGAAGTACTTACAGTCCCTTCCCATACATATGCCTGATGGTAACCCGGAGGAAGCACTTCCCAAGGCGATCTCTCAAATGAAGGCCAATATACTCATTATGGGCGCCTGCCAACGTAGCGCGACATCTCGCTTTTTGTCCGGCAGCACAACCGATGCATTACTGGAAAGTCTTCCTTGCGATCTGCTTTTAGTCAATAAAAATAGACATGACTGAGTGCTCTTACACATAAGATATGAACTTGATTTAATAAAAATACTCACCTAGTGTTGAAGTAAGTAACAAAAAATAAATGTAAGACACACGAATTTGCTGGTACTAGATTTACTTTCTTACTTCCTCCTTTCTGTAAGATTGTAAATATGAGTCCCAGCTATTTTTTTGTCGCGACTCATTAAGCAAAAAAACGATATAGGAGAGTACAATGAACAGGCCAATTTAGCCTATCGTTATACCAAGTGAAAGCCATAAATTTTTCTTGGCGGGTGCGATACTCACTCGCCAGTGGTCAAAACCAACTTATATTTCACCAAAAATCAGACAGGCCTCATTTTTTAGCGACCACACACTTCAGTGGCTGTTTATCCGACTCTTCAGTATGCCTTTTTTTCTTTAAATACATGTCCTTATCTGCACGAATAAGTGTATCAGTGTTTGAAATATAATGCTTGGGACCAGATTGTGCGACCCCAATACTTAAAGAGATATCGTTACGTATGGTGTGCAAGTTTTCCATTAACCTAGGAATATAATTCAGGTTTGCATCATCTTTAGTACAGTTAGGCATGACAACAACAAATTCATCTCCCCCCATACGAAAACACAAATCAACGCTCCTTGATACCCCTCGCATACTATCAGATAGTGCAACTAACACACTGTCACCATCTTCATGGCCATGCTCATCATTAAACTCTTTGAAATCATCAACATCAATATAGAGCAGCGAAATCGGCTCATCCCTCTGTTGTGCATCCGAAAACAACCTGCTTGAAAACTCATCAAATGCTCTTTTATTGTACAAGTTGGTTAGCGGGTCTAGGCGAGTCATTTTTTTAAGGCTTTTGGTTCTTTCTTGAACCAATGACTCTAGATCATTGACGTACATATTGGATTTGTTCTTTTCAATTTCGATTTCATTCATCATGCTTCGAATGTAAGTATCGAAAACATAAGATACGTCAAACTCTATCAATCGCTCTAGGATGTCACTCAGCTCATCAGCGTAGCTTTGATCATTAATGTTCTTTTTAATGGTTTCTGCAAGCGTGACTTTCAAATAATTAACGGCGGATAGATACAGTTTAGGATCGACACCAATTCGCTTATGCACGAGCCCAATGCGCAAACGATGTTCAACATAGTCTAAGTCGATCTCTTTGTTAAAAAGGTCTGTAATATACTGTCTCAACGCTGACATCAGGCGCTGTAAGGTACCAGAATCACCAATCAAGTTTTGTACATCAGGCGTGTGCGTTTGATGCTCATAAAATTGGTTCACAATTTTATCCAACTCTCTGCCAATCATGTTTTTTATTGTTCTAATCTCATTGAGATCATCCGAAGTAAGTCGAAAAAGCTGAAGCCTTTGACTGAGCTCTGTTTCAGATATCTTTTGCTGCTCAACTAGCGATTTGTCCGTTATTCTCATCGTTCTTCCCTTAAATGTTTCACCTAGCCTCTTCAATTATGAACTCGATTTCACATTTTTTCCTCACAAGTATCGATCATTTCTCATTTACAAAAAGGTAGGTATACGGAAGACATTAGGAGAACGACCAAAGAAGCATAAAACTTTCTTGAGAGTACGACTCACTCAAATACGCACCAAGTTACTTATTCCATTAAATTCATAAACTAACAGGTATTGATTAATTTGTTAATAGCAAACACAACTTCTAAGCTTAATTGATATGCAGTAGAAGCTTGAGAATGACACTATGCCTATCAATAAAACGTATAAGCCCACTGGTATTGGCATCAGGCAAAAAATCACCGTTATTTTACTAAGTATTATTATGCTTTCTTTGATCATTACCGGATCGGTTTATCACTATAAAAGCCAAGAATCGATTGAAATGGTTGTCGTTAACCACCTTAAGACCGTTGCGAATAATAAAAGGAATGCGGTTTTTCAAATTATCAAAAAATACCAAGATCGCATTGCATTAGTAAGCTCAAGGACACAACTGAGAATCGCACTAAGTAAATTTAAGCAATCTGAAACGAGTGAGGAGAGCACAGCACATGTCCATAAAATATATACAATCATCACGGATGCCAAAGCATCGGTCAAAAATATTCAGAACATCATAGTGACCAACGCAGATGCTCAAGTAGTCACTTCCTCTGCTAACATTAACGCCAACGGAGAAATCAAACGGCAGTTGCTTCCCGCCAAAGACAAACGATACGCCATCTTATTTGATCTGAACAAAGAAACCGATGTGACGACTTTGTTTATTTCACAGAGATTGCAGCTTGATGGGCACCTTATTGGTTATGTCATACTCGAAATGAATTTAAGTGATTTTTCTGTGGTCACTGATACCCAGTTTGGGCTTGGCAGCTCAGAAGAAACAACACTGGTTTACCAAGACCCAAATACGGGTAGTATTACCCCTATTTATCCAGAGGCTCTGACTTTAGGATATGAACAGAGCTCGTGGGTTGACCCTTTCACCCTAGTTAGGCAGAAAGATGATGATATAACCACCTACATAGATCACAAAGGTCATGATGTACTTGCCGTCGCTTATGCATTCAAAGAGCTGAACCTAGGACTTGTGTACAAAATAGATCATGCCGATGCGCTTGGGATAATCAGTGAACAAAGGCAGTTTCTGATCATCTCTTCTCTGGCAACTGCACTCGTAGGGGGCATTGTTGTGCTCATCCTCTCTCGAACGATCACTAAACCCATCATTGATTTAACTTACGTGGCATCCATGATTGCCAATGGTGATTTATCCCAAAGAATTCAGTACTTTACGAAAGATGAACTTGGAATGCTTGCTCAAGCTTTTAACCAAATGGCAGACAAACTCATTGATGCTAATCAAGTGCTGGAACAAAGAGTCAGTGAAAAAACCTTAGAACTCTTCCAAGCCAATGAAAGCCTAGCTCGACTCAACAGGGATTTAGAATTACTGTCGCTAAAAGATGCTTTAACAGGTATTAGTAATCGAAGAGCGTTTGATGATTTACTCGAAGAAGAGTGGAAAAGGTGCCATCGAGACAGTACTTCCCTTGGCTTGATCATGATCGATATCGATTTTTTCAAAAAGTACAACGATAGCTTAGGTCATAGTGCTGGTGATGCTTGCCTCAAACAGGTCGCGAATCTCATTGATCAAGCCGTTCATCGAAACGGCGACATGGTCGCTCGGTATGGGGGAGAAGAGTTCGTCGTCTTACTGCCTAACACCCCTCTCGATGATGCGCTCTCTGTGGCACACCGAATTCAAGAAGCAATGGCCAAAGGAAAAATATTACACCCAGACTCTCCTATTTCTTCACATGTCACATTAAGTATTGGACTGGGAGCCATCGTCCCTGAAAGAAACACATCACCTCAAACATTTTTAGAAGCCGTAGACGCGACTCTTTATCTTTCAAAGGACCAAGGACGTAATACGATTTCAACAATACAGGATATCTAATACTGGGGCTTAAGCTAAAAATTAGTGATTGCGATCTGCGGTAGTATTTAAAAATACATCATGCAAAGCACATAGAGCCGCTCTGAACTGAACACTGGCCACCGCAAACTTTACGCTATTATCCCCTTCAGAGTAATGAATATTATCAGGTAATATCCCTTGCATCTCTAGTGCTTGGCAGCCTAGGCGTAAAGTCTGCTCACCTAATATTTTCGCCCCCAAAACGGACAGTAAAGCCACTCGTTGAACGGTTAATTCAGCGTTAGGTAAGCACTTTTTGGCTTGAGTCAATATCTTACCAAAATTAGACACCGAGCAATCAAAGTAATAACAGAGTGTTTCTCTCCGCTCATCATGGTGCAGAAGGTTAACATTGGGTAAGGAGAAAAGCTGATGTTTTAGATCAGCCAAATCCGAATTACCCTCGGTAAGAATTATTTTTAACACACAAACATCGTCTCTCCCTGTCACAACGTCCACTTTCTGCTCTGTTGAGCAATGGTCATGGCTAATAACAGTCCCCGGATGTTCAGGTTCAAAGGTGCATTTCACCTGCAAGTCAATATTCTCTTGGGAAAGCTCTTCAATGGCATCAGGATGAACAAGATTGTGAGACAAGGCTGACAGTTCATTGGCCACTTGATAGCTTGATTGCCCAATCGGGTTTACCTGCTCAGTACCAATTAAATCGGGATCGCCCGAACTCAGATGAGAACATTGATGTATCACCGCCTGTTTAGCTTCAGTTAATGCCGCTATTCTACTCAAGGTTAAATCACCGTAACGGCGATCATCATGACAAGTGTCACTCCTTTCACAAGATGCATAAGCGGTAACAACTGGAAGTTCGCAGTTTAAGTCTACCCCCTCTAAACGATTCCAAACTTGGCTATCAAGAGATTCACGCGGCTCATTAGGAGGGCCAGCTAAGTCGATGAACCGAGTTTGAACACCATGGCGCTTTGCCTTCAAGGCAGTATTGTAAGCACTATGAGCCTCACCTATTGATGCCAGCCGCTCTCGAATCGGCTGCCAATAGTATTGATGAGATGCATCATCTATCGGCTTCCTAGTAGATAAATAGTGGCGGATCCACTGACGAGTACAAGATACACGTTCCAAAATGAATTCATCCGCTTTTCTGCGTAATATGGGATCAGCGAATACACTCTCATTCACTAGTAATAACCTTTGAATAACACTATCTAACTGACTTTCCCATTCCTCCCCTCCAGACAAAATATACTGATAAACCCCAGGCTCAAACGTACGATGATTTTCTAGAAGGGCGTCTGTAATGCCTTGGTAGGCAGGCACAACAAAAATACGGTTATATCTTGCTCTAGGCTCAGGTTTCAGAATGATATTATCCAAAACTGCATCAAACGCAGACATTGATGAACCACTCACTTTCTCTACCGTGTGGGACATAGCTTTCTCTCTTTATCTAAATCACACCCCTAAATACTTAGAGGTCTAATCATTTATTATAACCAAAAACTACAAATTAACAAAACAAAGCCTATTTAAAACGTGCTTAAAGCCGGGCTTTATAATTTGAACTATAAACAAAAAGAATAAAAACCAAGGTTGAAAAGTAAAATAAGTCAGAGTCACTGACTATCACTCTTAGGATATGAAAATTTGATGAGTAATAGGATGCGATGGAGAAAGAAGAGCAGCAACTCAGTCACCAAACGGTGAACTGACAAACGCTTCATAAGAATGCCAAGCCAGCTACACAATTGTAACCACTTTATTGTGTAAACAACGCCAGTAAAGCATAAAAAAGCGCCCCGTAGGGCGCATTGATTATTGTGAGTAAAGACGTCGGATAGGCTCTGGCTCTGTATAATCAATCAGCTCATTATCGTTTAGCTCATCGATTTGTTCCTGAGTCGCAGATACCACCAGCACCTGCTGATTATCTAAAACATCAACCACTACAATATCATGAGAACGAAGAAGCTCTCTGGCCTGCTGCTCTTTGCCTTCATGATACTTCACAAAGAACCTTGGTTGCTCAGCAGCCTGTGCTGGTCTCTTTTCCACTGGGGGAAACGCCGGATTTCCTGCCATTGCATTGGTGGAGAAAGTCGCGGCCAGTAGGCTGAGAGCGCCAACATAGGAAAATGATTTTAATCTCTGCTTCTTCATACTCATTCCTTACTGAAAAGATAGAGTCCAGCTGTTGATGCTGCCCGTATCTTGACTGGCATTGTCTACAGCACTCAGCTTCCATGTACCTTTCGACTCATACCCACTAAAGTTAGCCTGATAAGTGTTGGCAATGTTGTTGGCTGAACCACCCGCATTGTCATGCAAAACCACTTCATGGCCCGTTGGAGATGTCAAAGTAACACGCAAATCACCAATGTAAGTATGGCTGATGTCAAGTTCAACAGAAACGGTATCAGCATCACCAGAACGCTGTACGTCGAGTGTGCTCGTTACACCAGCGCTGCTGTTATCTGGAATGGCGACTGCATCAGAGTTTGTGTAGCTAGATGGTGCCTGGCTACTAGAATCATTACCATTATGAGAAGCAACGAGTGAAGCGCCTGAGTAAGCGGAATAACCATAAACTAGAACTTCATAAGTACCAGCAGAAGTGACATTGAGAGAACAACTCTCACCGTTACCCTGCTCCCATGAACGGCAATCGTAAACACCGGTGCTAGGTGTACCATTGAAGCGAACATACATGTCTGCATCGCCTGTGCCACCACTTAGAGTAAACGTCGCTTGGCTGGCATCGGCAGGAACATCGAAAGTGTAAATCGTGCTTGATTTACTTCCGCCAGACAGTGACGTTTTCGCGACACCATTCTCCAGGACTTTACTAAGGTCAACAGGGCCATTACAGCCTACATCCAAGTATGCCTTCGCGGCATCCGCATTCACTAGACCATAGCCAGTACGGTTATCACGGCCTTCTGAGTCGATGTCAGTTGCTGTCGCGGTCAGTGCCTTACGTACTTGTTGTGCCGTACACGTTGGGTGGTAACTCCATACTAAGCCTGCAACACCAGTGACATGAGGTGTCGCCATGGAGGTACCATTGTAGTACTCGTAATCTTCACCCTTGGTGGTTTTGACTGTGACGGTCTGACCAAGCTGATTCGCCAGTTCTAGGCCGAACTCGCGGTCAACTGTAACGGAAACCATACGATAGTCGTTGTTGTCATCCAGTACGAATGGGTTCTGTAAGCCTGACAGCTCCTGATTACTGTATACAATCGCAGCTTTGGCACCTGCGTTGTAACATGCCTTAACTGGGTTAATTTCTGGGCGAACGCCTGTTGCCTGATTATCAATACGCTCAGTCAGACAGATCTTGTCCGACATGTCGCCACAGTTATAGCTGCCTGACGAGATATCACAAGCAGCAAGAGGGGCGGTAAACGTACCGGCAATCGGATCTGAGATGTAATCGCCTGACTGAAGAATTTTACGATTGTGTGGAACGACACCACGATCGAAGTTACTCACTCCGTTAATCGTAATATCGGACAGTACACCCTCGCCGACGGTCACAGTTGACAGTACCGCCACACCTGGTGCTGCAATATCTACCTGATCTGTTGCTTGAGAGAAAGCTGCATGATGATTTTTGTTGTCCACTGCTGCAACGGACATCACAGCGTCATAAGAGGCAGGATAGCTGTGTGCAGTATTGCCTGAGTTACCTGCCGCTGCAATAAGTAGAACACCATCATCATAAATCGACTGAAGGGCATTTTGCTCAGTTCGGCTCGCTTGGCTACCACCGAGACTCATATTGACTACATCTGCACCGTTATCCGCACAGGTCTGGATCGCCTTCACTAAACTCGATGAATACCCCCACCCTGATTCATTGAACACTTTAACAATATGCAAATTCACGTTCTGGTTTGGCATCACGCCTTTGACGCCTTCGTTGTTAGCAATCGCTGCAATAGTACCCGCAACGTGAGTACCGTGAGCATTATTGTTACCCGGAGAACTCCATGATCCCGTACCACTGTCGTTAGTACCTTGTACACGGTTGCCGCTCAGGTCGTTATGACTGATGTCGTAACCTGAATCAATAATACACACTGTACGGTTGCCCGCATTGGAGTCACTTAATAATTGGGCATTCACCGCATTGAAGCCCCAAGGGGTGGTTTCACTTAATAAGTAACGTGGAGGATCCACCTCGACATATTCAACTTGGCTGTTTTCACGTAGTGCCGACAACTCACTGTCGTCTACTTCCACACTGTAAAGTGCTTGGTTACCCAATTTTTCAACTTTGCGCGCTTTCACTTCATCTAATACCGCTTCACGCGCTTTCGATGGTGCCACTGCTGAGCTCGCCATTGAGAAAGGTGCAGGTGACTCTTCTTTAAACTTGACTATATATTTAGTCGGCAAATCAGCCTCGTTAAAGCCAGTTGGCAACGCTGCGAACGCAGACGTAGCACCAGCCATAGCCACGGTAATTGACGATAGGACGAATATTCCTTTGGTTTTATTTATCATGTTGTGCATTTGCTCTGATCCTTTTTGAGCTATTTTTATTCACTTTATCTCCATGAACAGTCATCTTTTATAACTACTCAAGAGAGCCCTAGCTATAAATCACGCTTATAAAACATCCAACATTTTATAAAACAAAACCTTCATAAACAGGCAACAAATCAATTAAACAACAGTATTGGTAAACATACTTTGGTTAATAAAAAACCTTAAAAAGCAATTAGTTAATAACAGGAAGTGCATTTAAAATTGGTTTTAATGATTGATTATTTACCAACAAGCAGAAGTGATAGTTTTAACATTTGTTAAAAAACAAAACATCAGAAAAACAGACAACTTTAATTTTGATAATTTAATCATTATAAGGAGTTCGGAAATTGGTATCTGGCAACCGTTGTCCACAGGAATGGACTGAGCTTTCAGAGAAGGTAACTTTTACACTTGATAGAAGCTTTTACGTATTTTTTGTTGCAATTGAGTTAAATAGAATGAAAACTCTAGATTAAACTGAATGATTTACATCGGTTTGATAACGCATGTGCATTTAAAGAGGGAAGTATTTTGCTTGGTATTATTCGTCTGACCTTGGCTGCAATTTTTATTGTCTTTACCACACTATTTGCTTTGATCTATTGCTTATTCAGCCCAAGAAACCCAAGGCATGTTTATTTCTTCTGCCGCTGGTTTAATCAGCTACATAAACTTGTCGGCCTCAAACTGATACAACGTGGCTTAGATAGAGCTCCAACACCTGCCAATAGCGTTTATATCTCTAATCATCAAAGTGTGTACGACTTTGTCACAGCGCCGGGGATGCTTCGCCCAAGAACCGTCACTCTTGGCAAAAGAGACCTGCTCTGGCTCCCTTTCTTCGGTCAACTTTATTGGATCACTGGCAACATACTGATTAACAGAGAGAACAAATCTCAAGCACGCGATACGATCAAACAAGTCGCAGAAGCGATTCATCAACGCGATCTGTCTGTTTGGATTTACCCCGAGGGAACAAGAAGCAAAGGAAGAGGGCTGCTACCGTTTAAAACTGGTGCATTCCGTATGGCCATTGAAGCGGGAGTCCCCATCACGCCAATGTGTGTCAGCACTACCCATAACAAGATTGACTTAAATCGTCGTAACAATGGTGTGGTGATTTCTGAAATGCTCGAGCCCATTGATGTCTCTGGGTATAAAATCGAAGATGCACGAAAGCTGGCGGAGCATTGCCATACATTAATGGCGGCAAAAATAAAAGAGCTGGACAACGAAGTCGCCCAGCTTGAAATACAAAAGGATAAAGCGCTTTCAGAACAACAGCATAGTCATTAGAAAATGTATTGGTCCATCATTGCGACCATACGACCAATCTCTGGCTTAGTAATAGTGTCATTTGCACCTAAAGCCAGAGCTTTGGCACGGTTATCATCACTCATCAGCGAAGAGAACATAACTATCGGTAGCTCTTTGTAAGCATCGGATTCACGTAAACGCTTCACCAAGTGCATACCGTCCATACGTGGCATCTCCACATCCGTCACTACCGCATCAACCAGTTCAGTCACAGGTAAATTTTCCTTCTTCGCGACTTCGGCAATTTCCATTAACTTCTCATGTGCCTCACCACCATCTTTACATGCGATGATGTTATAACCCGCCGAGCTTAATGTGTCCTGGATCAAGCTGCGGATAAAGGCCGAATCATCCACCACCATGACAGTCTTCGAATTACGCTTAGAAACCATTTTCTGGTTGAGATCGACACTTTTATCCACTTTGACATCGTATTTTTCCATACTCAGTTCTGGGTTGATGTCAGCGATGATCTTCTCAAAATCAAGGATCATTATCAGATTGCCATCTTTGCGCACGACCGCTACTACACAGTCTTGTTCGCCAGCTTCAAGAAATTGGCTTGGAGATTCGACATCATTCCATGAAATACGATGAATACGGCTAATGCTGTCAATCAAGAATCCATTGGTCATGCGGTTAAAGTCCGTCACAATAACAAACTTTTTCTCAAGCTCTTGGTTTGTCGGTACGCCCAACCAGCCAGCTAAGTCAACGAGAGGCGTCAAAATGTCTCGTGATGAAAAAACGCCCACCATATGAGGCTGAGCATTGGGATAATCGGTAGTTTCCGGCACCTGAATGACTTCACGTACTTTGGCGACGTTGATGCCGTAATAACAGGTTTTTTTAGAGCCATCGGGCATCTGTTTAACTAAGTGAAATTCAATAATTTCAAGTTCATTTGTGCCACTTTCTGTAAGAATTGTACTGCTTGAAACGCTCATAGTTGATTTTACTCATTCCCGGTATCATTCACACTTACGTAGAGTGTTTCTCATCTACGTAACTACCTAATCTGCCGCCTCGGGATTTGTATTTTTCGTTAACGCGTGAGGCGAAAGTAAAACTATCTCATTTATCAATATAAATGCCAGAAGAATTCATCAATCTCATTGCAAGCTCTTGTGTGGCTCACACTATGATGAAGCATTGGTTACTCTCCTAGTATAAGCCCCGAGTAGTGAACTTTCCTTAAACTAGAAAGAATTGCTCTTCTAAGCCTGTAGTTACTCAGGCAAAATACTCATAAGCCTCTGTATCGACATATAAACTCAATGTCTACATCACTATAGCGGCAATGTGATGCCAGAGTTGAATTAAATATCACGAAAGGGAACACATTCTTCTACTGGTATATGAGATGTCCAAGATGTAGTGATTGCTCAGTTTTAAAACTAAAGTCAATTGATTAGGTTTCATCTTTCATATACCTTCCTTGAGCTAGTGAATAAGTGTGGAGTAGTCTTTTATCAACAGCTCTACTTTGTACTCGATACACCATCAGAATGTAGATGCAATCATATTACCCCCTTAAAAGCGATGAATGATAAAATCTTACTCAATACCCCTCTTTACACTTTCTGCCACCAGCTTGATAGTGCAAACCTAAGTGACCTAGATCTAATAAAGGCCGATGCGAAGCAAACATGGCTAAGGAAAATTTCACTGCTGCAAACCCAGTTGAAAACCTTGCCTCATCTGGCTGGACAAGTGCTACTACGCCTGCCCATGGGAGCAAACCTTGAAGATATAGAGTCAATAGTGCTCTATCGTGGGATCATATTTGTTATTCAGATGGACATGGACGGCGATAATTACCAGCCAAGCTCTATCGCTCAGGTTCATCTGGCAGCTCGCCAGCTTAAAGACCTCAACCAAGCCAACAAAGACAAGTATATGGTTCCTGTATTATTGGCTGCAAAAGCACAGCCACAATCGGGGGCATTAGCGGCAACAGAAGACAGACTGTTTGACACTATGTGTGACAGCGGGGAGTACTTATCTGCAATGATCGAACATTTCGCCAACCAGTTTAAAGCGGATGAGATCGATGCTGAAAACTGGTTGGTACAACATTATCTCAGCCTCTAACGCGTCATTTTCTTCACGAAGACCACCACAAACAGCGCCATGGTAAAGCTGCCGAGAAAGGCTTCGAAGGCAGCAATAAACCTAGCGATTCCGACTGGGGAAATATCCCCATAACCGAGAGTAGTAAAGGTCACTACGCTAAAGTAAAGCGAGTTAAGAAATTCAAATAGATAGAATTGCCAGCCACTAAGATCTTCATATATCGGGTGTGCGCCCGTAGTATCCAAAAAGAAATACGCCATGGCACAGACTAATATCAGAAAGATAGAAAAGCCGACCACCCGCATCGGATCTTCGCCATAACCGCAGAATAGATCGACCACCTTAGACACCACTCTACGGACACTCAACTTCGGCATTTGATATCGACGAAAACGCATCTCGCGCTTGAAGAAATCTCCCGCCATTTCGAACAAACCCTGCTTCTCACATTGCTTGCGAATATTTCGACACACTTCCTCGGCTTCCTGATACAAGGATGCGACTTCTTTGTACTGACGCTTCTTGCGTGCCTGCTTAGCTTGTTGTTCTTGCTTGAGGTAGGTTCCCCACTCAACATTTTCCAGTTTCGCTCGGCCAAGATCTGCTCCCAGTAAATTGCAGTCATCAAGCTTGGCACAATGCAGATTCGCACCTAACATCTTTGATTTCATTAACGACGAACCACGTAAATCAAGACCGAAAAAGTGCGCATCGGTCAGATCCGCTCGGTAAAAATCCACATTGCGACATGAATAGCCTTCTTTACACCCTCGGTTAACCAAATTGATGTCTACCAAGTTTGTTCTTGCCAACTGAAATCCGTCTAAAGGTTTACCCGCTGCGGCCCATTGTTCAACCTTGTCTTTTATATCATCTTTGCTTTTATCGACTTTGGGATCATGCCAGTAACACAGTCCTGACTCACCACACGGTTGATCGCAGCACCAGCCATCAGGATTTTGATAGCTGCATTGGCCTTGTGTCGATTTCATATGCGCTGCCCCGTAAGCACGCCAGCAAGTGGAAACTTGCTGGCATTATTAAGTGTAGTGGGTGCATATACACTCGCAAACGCTATTTACAATTTAACTAATAACACTTTGTTGTTTCAGCCAACTTTTAAACAGCCGAGTATGCGGGTTGTCGACGTGAGTAATAATGAAATACCCCGCTCTGGCACGGATAGCTGGAAATGGTGCCACTAACCTGTGCTGTTTTAACTCATCCCCCAATAGTGCCATGCGCGCCAACGCCACACCGACTCCGGCTTCAGCTGCAGACATAGCCATGTCGGTACGATTAAAGAAATGCCCCTGATGGGTGTCAAACTCAAGCGAGTGCTCTTGGGCCCAAAATTGCCATTCATGATCTTTGGTCGAGCCTTTCCATGGCATCGCATCATGGAGCAAGGTCACCTGTTGCCAGCTCTCTGCACTCCCTGACACACTAAGATGAGCAAAGTGACGAAAATATCCTGGGCTCATTACTGGCAGCAAAGATTCCTCCATCAATAGCTCAGCGTCAGGCAACTTATAGGGTAACGGCCCGTAATCAATCGCGATATCGTAATCTCGGTTGTCACTATCAACCAAGGCTCCCTCAGCAAACGTGTGGATCTGTATTTCAGGATGTTGTTTCTGGAAATCTTCTAAGCGAGGCACCAACCACTTAAAAGCCAGTGAAGGGGTCAGCTTAAGTCGGATCTGCTTACTATCCGTCACATGCGTAAGTTGGTAGATAGTATCTTCAATAGCCGCTAAATGCGGTGAAACTGACTCAACTAATTTTTGACCTTGATCTGTCAAGCGAATACCTCTCGCATGACGCTCAAACACGTCAAAACCTAGACGTTCTTCCGCCGACTGAAGCTGTTGGCTGACGGCACCTGTAGTGAGGTTAAGCTCACTGGCCGCACTGGTCAGGCTGTGGTGTCTGGCGACAATGCACACCAGATTGATTCCATTGAGCAGAGCTGATTTCATAAAGCTTTTAGTTTTTCTAAACAGTGATATTAATTCTTATCGATTGTTAACCAGATGTAAATCCAACATTCTTGAAAAAATTCCCCGTTTATGGAGTTGGAGTGTGAAAGTCGTCATTTTAGGCAGCGGAGTGGTCGGATTAACCAGCGCTTGGTATTTACAGCAAGCGGGGTGTCAAGTTACGGTGATTGATCGCCAACCACGCTCCGCAGAAGAAACCAGTTTTGCCAATGCAGGCCAGATCTCTTATGGCTACTCTTCACCATGGGCGGCTCCTGGCGTGCCCATGAAAGCCATAAAATGGTTATTAGAAGAGCATGCACCGCTAAAGATTAAGCCTAGCCTTAGCCCAGAACTCCTCCGTTGGGCTAGCCAAATGTTAAAAAATTGCCAGCTGGACAGGTATCGGATTAACAAAGCCCGTATGTTGGCGATTGCCAATCGTAGCCGAGAGTGTTTAGCGCAGTTAAACCAGCAATACGACCTCAACTATCAAGGGCGTACTCGAGGGACGTTACAAATTTTCCGTAACCGCAAGCAATTACTTGCAGTAGAAAAAGATATTGCACTGCTAGAAGAAAGTGGCACTCGATACCAGTTGCTGAATGCTCAAGAGTGTTTAGTGCAAGAGCCTGGGCTCGCCCACATTCAAGGAACACTTACCGGAGGTCTCTATTTACCAGATGATGAGACTGGAGACTGCTATTTGTTCTGCCAACAACTGCAAGCAATGGCAGAAAAAGCGGGGGTTGAGTTCATCTTCAATACCGAGATACATAGCCTCAACACACAAGGTAATCAGGTACTCTCAGTCAACACATCGCAAGGGGAAATTGCCGCAGACAAAGTTGTGGTAGCCATGGGCAGCTATTCAAAATCGCTTTTAGAGCAAGTTGGTATAGACATCCCACTCTACCCCGTCAAAGGTTACTCACTCACCTTGCCTATCATTGACGAAGCATTCTCACCTCAATCAACCATTATGGATGAGACCTACAAAGTGGCCGTGACTCGCTTCGAAAATCAAATTCGCGTCGCGGGCACCGCCGAGCTGGCTGGTTTTGATACCGCCCTGCCAGATAAAAGACTCGCTACGTTGAATCATGTTGTGTCTAACTTATTTCCGGATGGGACAGATTTATCTCGCGCAGATTATTGGACAGGCTTCCGTCCAATGACCCCCGACGGCACGCCGATCATCGGAAGCACATCAATAAAGAACCTCTTTACTAATACTGGGCACGGCACCTTAGGTTGGACTATGGCCTGTGGCTCAGCAGATATCCTGACAGAGGTGATCACACAGTCAAATTATCACCAATATAAGGAGCTCAGCACGCATCGATACAACGAATAGTGTAAATATCTACAATCGATGATATTGACAGTACAAAAAACGAGCCACATAACTATAGCGCACATTGTTAGTGCGCTATGGATTGGGTCATATCAATTCATTTTTCAAGCATTTTGAAACTCCTCGCTACGATAACACTACTCGTTAACATTTATTTAGCATTTTGTGCCTAAGCTCACGCAAATAAATTTTAAAGTACAAATCGGTTAACATCAGCGTTACAAAAAGGTTAATATTCTGTTCGCAAAACAACCACTATAAAACTAAACAGGGAAAATACTTATGCAGTCATTAGTTGATTTTCTGAATGGAATCATCTGGAGTCCGGCACTGATTTATTTGTGTCTTGGCGCTGGCTTGTTCTACTCAATCATGACGCGATTCGTGCAGATTCGTCACTTCGGTGAAATGTGGCGTCTGCTTCTTTCAGGTAAAAGCTCGTCCAAAGGCATCTCTTCTTTTCAGGCACTCGCCGTTTCACTTTCAGGACGTGTAGGTACAGGTAACATTGCTGGTGTTGCCGCTGCTATCGGCTTTGGTGGCCCGGGCGCGGTATTTTGGATGTGGGTGGTAGCATTCTTTGGTGCTGCGACAGCCTATGCGGAATCCACGCTTGCACAAATTTACAAAGAAGAAGACAACGGTGAGTTCCGTGGTGGTCCTGCTTACTACATTGAGAAAGCAATGGGCCAGACGTGGTACGCGTGGATCTTCGCTATTGCGACCATTTTTGCATGTGGTTTCCTACTGCCGGGTGTTCAGTCAAACAGTATTGGTAATGCAGTTGAAGCCGCATTTGGCTCAGGCGCTATGATCGAGACAGCGATCGGCACATTCAGCTTTGCGAAAATCTTCACAGGTACTGTTATCTCCGTCATTCTAGCCTTCATTATCTTCGGTGGTGTTAAGCGTATCGCGAACTTCACACAAATCGTGGTTCCTTTCATGGCGCTGGCTTACATCGTAACGGCCTTCATCATCATCCTTCTAAACATCGGTGAAGTACCACGCGTATTCTCAATGATCATTGGTGATGCGTTCACACCTATGGCAGGTGTTGGTGCGGCCATCGGCTGGGGTGTTAAACGTGGTGTTTACTCAAACGAAGCGGGTCAAGGTACAGGTCCTCACGCAGCTGCAGCAGCAAGTGTTGACCACCCAGCTCAGCAAGGTCTGGTACAGTCGTTTTCTATCTACATCGATACGCTGCTAGTATGTTCGGCGACAGCGTTTATGATTATCATCACGGGTGCTTACAACGTACACGGTGCAGAAGGCTTCTTAGTTCAGAACGTAGCAGCGGACATTGCAGCGAATGGCCCTGTCTTCACTCAGATGGCAATTGAAAGTGCATTACCGGGTATTGGTAAGCCGTTCATTGCGATTGCATTGTTCTTCTTTGCTTTCACAACCATCCTTGCTTACTACTACATCGCAGAAACAAATGTGGCCTATATCCGTCGTCACATCAAAGTTAACGGCTTGATGTTCGTACTGAAATTGGCACTTATTGCCGTTGTGTTCTACGGTACAGTTAAGACTGCAAACCTTGCGTGGGCAATGGGTGACGTGGGTGTTGGCCTGATGGCATGGCTAAACATCGTCGGTATTCTGATTATCTTCTTCATGGCGAAGCCTGCACTTAAGGCTCTAAATGATTATGAAGAGCAGCAGAAACAAGGCGTGAAAGAGTACACGTTCAACCCTGTAAAACTAGGCATCAAAGGTGCAGATTACTGGGAAGATAAATACCGTCGTAAGACAGGCAAAGAGCCTACAGCAGAAGAAGAGTCCAAACCTGTTGAGCAACCTTCAACCTAATTTGGATATCTAAGATAAAAAGCAGTGGTAAAAAAAGGGGTTAGCCTATGGCTAACCCCTTTCATCTTATGTTCCCAAATATATTTCTAACACGGCCATTAGCCATGCAAGCAATATTCTTTACGCTGCAACAGCTTCTGTTGCAACCGATGCATTTTTCTCACCAATAGGCAGAATAGTACGGCCATATTCGTTGTTCAGTACTTGAGCCATCGCGAAATAGATTGCACTTGCGCCACAGAAAATACCTTCAAAACCTGCAATTGTGCCAATCAGCTCACTCCCGGTGAAATCACGTGCGGCAAGTAGGAAAAACAAAATAGTTAGCGAGCCGAAAACCACTTGCTTCGCTGTTGGGTAGCAAAGAGATCCGATAAACATGAAACCCGTGAAGATGCCCCACAGAGCTAGGTACCAACCCATAAAGTGTGCAGGGCTTGCCGGTAACCCCATGTAAGGCATAACAATCAAGCCAACCAGTGTTAGCCAGAACAAGCCATAAGAAGTAAATGCGGTAGTACCAAACGTATCACCACGTTTAAAGCACATCATGCCGACAATCACTTGGCTCAGACCACCATAGAAAATACCCATTGCCAAAATCATTGAATCAACTGGGAAGAAGCCTGCGTTATGAATATTTAGCAGGATGGTTGTCATACCGAAACCCATCAGACCAAGTGGAGCTGGGTTAGCCAGTTTTGTTGACATTTCGCACACCTTTCAAAAAAAATAATAAAATTTACGCGCGAAGTTTAATTCCGTTCAATAAAAAAGATAGATCTGGAATGTGCAATCTAAGATTACAAAAACCGTTCCATAAAGTCAGAAGCAATAACAGCGATCCATCATTAATTGAACAATCAACGGCTTAAAGCCACCGTTCATTGCTCTCAGTGGCCGAAAATAAAAAGCTCCTACTTATTGCAGGAGCTTAGTTAATGAGTCATGAACCTTTTACATTACTGGCAAGAGATTTCATCCCAGAACCAGTTCGACTGGGTTGGCGTATCCCAAACGCCCGGGCCATTTTTAGCGACAAAGCATTTACCTTCATGTGTCACTTTATCGCCGTTGGCAACCTGAGTGACACCCGCTTGCCACTGAATAAAGGTATCAGGCGCTGGTGTTGGGTCAGGATTCGGGGTTGGATCTGGTGTAGGCTCCGGTGTTGGTTCCGTTGGCGTCCCGGAAACCAGTTCCCATGGCCCACCAGCACTCGGATTATCACCCTGTGTCCACCATTTCGCTTTATAGTTCGCCCCTTCATGGGTGACTTCATCACCTGTGTTGTAGACCTTAGTGGCACTCCAGGTCTTTCCTGTGCCTGGATCAGGGTCAACCGGGTCTAGCTGATCAACGACACGCACTTCAGGCCAACTCGCGTGAGAGCCGTACAAATTAGTCACACATTTTTCGTAGTCACCCGGAACCAGCGCAGAATAAGCGGTCTGGAATCCAACCAATTCACACTCAAATGAATAACCACCCGGACGATCAGCATAGTACTTCCAATTGCCATCCCAGTTGGTGTACAACACATCCGTCGCACCATTTAGGTTAAGGCTACCGTATGGAGTCTGTTGCCAGCAGGTGTTCTTTTCATCGGCTTCGATTGGAATCTGGTAATGAGACGACAGTCCTTCCCAATATCTTATGCGGTTAACGGGTTGCCCTTTATTCTTATTCTGCTCTCCACACTCAATGCCCCCATTGATGATATTAATCGTGGTGCCAAAGCCATAACCAATCCCCGCTTCAATTTCACGTTGAGAAGGCGACCACGTTTTATCAATCACATGCAACATCGCTGGTTTCGGTGCTTGTGGCGTTAAGAAGAACCAAATGGCAGACGCTAAATTCAGCCAAGAGTCAGCAACTAAGCCTGGGTTGTTGAGCAAGACGGACGCATCACCATCAAACATTGCTTCGGAGAACGCACCGTAATTAAAGTGGTAAGAAAGCTGCTTAGCACCGCGTCCAAAATAGCCCTGCCCTGCCGCACACGGCCATTTTTTGTTTTGCCAATCATTCTGACCACAACCAGTGGTATAGCCCTCCTGACCTTCAGACCAACCCATTTCACGTACATGCACTAACGCCTGTTGCCACTCTTCAAGACCTAATGGATTATCCGACACATTATCTTTGGCAATATGCCCCCCAGTTTCCTGCGCGAAGTGGGCAAATGCCGTCACGATCGAGCGTTTACAGATCGCATCGGAATCTCGCCCATCAGTATACTCGGCACAAAAGGCGGGAAACTTACCAATCGCCCGTAGGAAACGTGTATAAGTGTACTCAGGCGCAGCCATATTGGTCAGAAAATCCCACTCTACCTGAGGAAACACACGCTCAGCGCGCTTAACGTTATCCGGATTAGTGACAAGGCTAGGCTCAATCGCTTCAACAACGCTATTTGGTGCGGTGGTAAGTGCCTGAGACCATATCTGGTACATAGGGTCGGAAGTTTGTGCTTGCTCTGCCGCCTGTATGTCAGCGCGGGCAACCACATAACCGTTAGGATTCTGCGGGTCAGGCTGAATATTAGTCATAGCCCAACTGGACGAAACGACCGCCAAAGATACAGCAGCGGCCAAATAGGTTATTTTTCTCATCACACTTTCCCTTGTTTTATAAAACTTAGGGAATGTTAGAAAAAGACAAATCAAGAATCACGGTGAATGAATGAGCCTATTGTTAAGTTGCGAGCCACTTTGGAGTTACAACGCAATAAGGAGTAATTTCGACCATTAAAAAAGCCAGCCCGAAGGCTGGCTCTTAACGTTTTGCATCAACGAACAGGATTATTCCCACTCAATCGTCGCTGGTGGTTTACCCGAAATGTCGTAAACCACACGCGAAATACCGTCAACTTCGTTGATAATACGGTTAGATACTTTACCAAGGAAATCGTATGGTAGGTGCGCCCAATGTGCCGTCATGAAGTCGATCGTTTCAACTGCACGTAGAGAAACGACCCAGTCGTATTTACGGCCATCGCCCATAACGCCAACAGAGCGTACAGGTAGGAATACCGTGAAGGCTTGCGATACTTTGTTGTAAAGATCCGCTGCATGTAGCTCTTCAATGAAGATAGCATCTGCACGACGTAGCAAGTCACAGTACTCTTTCTTGATTTCGCCAAGAACACGAACACCTAGACCAGGACCTGGGAATGGATGGCGGTAAAGCATGTTGTAAGGCAAACCTAGCTCTAGGCCAATCTTACGAACTTCATCTTTGAACAGCTCACGTAGTGGCTCAACAAGCCCCATCTCCATATCGTCTGGCAGACCGCCAACATTATGGTGAGATTTGATTACGTGTGCTTTACCTGTCTTAGATGCCGCTGACTCGATGACGTCTGGGTAGATAGTACCCTGAGCAAGCCACTTCGCATTTTTCAGCTTCTTAGATTCTTCATCGAATACGTCGACAAATACGTGACCGATAGTCTTACGCTTCTCTTCTGGATCCGACTTACCTTCAAGAGCTGCAAGGAAACGCTCTTCTGCATCAACTTTGATGATGTTCAGACCGAATTGGTCGCCAAACATATCCATCACTTGCTGACCTTCATTTAGACGAAGCAGGCCGTTATCAACGAATACACAAGTTAGTTTGTCACCGATTGCACGGTGAACCAGCATCGCAACGACAGATGAATCCACACCGCCCGACAGGCCTAGGATGACTTCATCGTCACCTACCTGCTCTTTGATACGCGCAACAGCATCTTCAATGATTGATTCAGAAGTCCAAAGCCCTTCACAACCACATACGCCAAGGACAAAGTTCTCAAGCATTTGCTTGCCTTGCTTAGTGTGCGTTACTTCAGGGTGGAACTGAACACCGTAGTATTTCTTCTCTTCATTGGCCATTGCCGCATAAGGACAAGTGTCGGTCTCGCCGACTTTTACGAAGTCCGCTGGAATTTCTACCACTTTGTCACCGTGGCTCATCCAAACATCTTGAGTTGCTTCAAGATCTTTAAACAGTGCCGATTCACCAGAAACTTTGACTTGTGCGTAGCCGAATTCACGTTCGGTTGAACCAGCAACTTTACCACCTAGCTGCTCAGCCATAGTCTGCATGCCGTAACATACACCTAGTACTGGCACACCAGAGTCAAATACATATTGAGGCGCGCGTGGAGAGTTATCTTCCGTTACGCTTTCTGGACCACCAGATAGGATGATACCGTCTGGATTGAATTCACGAATATCCGCTTCTTCAACGTCCCAGCTCCACAGTTCACAGTACACACCGATTTCACGTACACGGCGTGCCACTAGCTGAGTGTACTGAGAACCGAAGTCCAAGATCAGAATACGTTGGTCATGAATATTTTTAGTCATTTTGAGCAGTCTTATAAGCTAGGTTATTAAAACGGAGGCGAGTGTACTCGCCTCTTATTAATGCTTCAAGGAAAAAGCAAACGTTTACGTCGGGTATGTAGGTTTTATTTTTACAACAGTAAAAATTAACCTAGACGGTAGTTTGGTGCTTCCTTGGTAATTTGAACGTCGTGTACATGAGACTCTTTCATGCCAGCGCCCGAAATACGTACAAATTCAGCTTTAGTACGCATATCTTCAACGGTTGCACTGCCAGTAAGACCCATGCTTGAACGTAGACCACCCATTTGTTGGTGAACGATCTCTTTTAGACGGCCTTTGTATGCGATACGGCCTTCGATACCTTCAGGAACAAGTTTGTCGGCAGCATTATCAGACTGGAAGTAACGGTCAGATGAGCCTTGAGACATCGCGCCTAGAGAGCCCATACCACGGTAAGCTTTGTAAGAACGGCCGTTGTATAGAATTACTTCACCTGGTGCTTCTTCTGTACCAGCGAACATTGAGCCAACCATCACACATGATGCGCCAGCAACGATAGCTTTACAGATATCACCGGAGAAACGGATACCGCCATCCGCAATAACTGGAATGCCGTATTCGTTCGCAACTTCTGCCGCATCTGCAATAGCAGTAACCTGAGGAACACCTACGCCTGTTACGATACGAGTGGTACAGATAGAGCCTGGGCCGATACCAACCTTCACAGCACTGACACCCGCTTCAATCAGCGCTTTAGCGCCTGCACTCGTTGCAACGTTACCACCAATGATGTCTAGATCTGGGTAAGCCGCACGAGTTTCACGAATACGGTTTAGTACGCCTTCAGAATGGCCATGAGAAGAGTCGATAAGTAGAACGTCAACACCCGCTTCAACCAGGGCTGCAACACGCTCTTCGTTACCTGCACCAGCACCAACTGCTGCACCGACGCGTAGACGACCTTGCGCATCTTTACATGCGTTTGGTTTACGTTCTGCTTTATGGAAATCTTTTGCTGTAATCATACCGGTTAGTTGGAACTCATCGTTCACGACCAGTACTTTCTCAACACGTGCTTCATGCATTTTCTCTTGCACTTCTTCACGAGTTGCACCTTCTTTTACTGCCGCCAGACGCTCCTTAGGTGTCATAACGACTTCAACTTTCTTAGAAAGGTCAGTTACGAAACGAACGTCACGGCCAGTGATGATACCAACTAACTCATTGTTATCAGTTACGACAGGGAAACCTGCAAAACCATGCTTTTCTGTTAGAGCGACAACGTCTGCAATTGTTGCATCAGGGTTTACAGTAACCGGATGGGAAACCACGCCAGCTTCGTAAATCTTAACCTGATGAACCATTTCAGCTTGTTGCTCAATCGACATGTTTTTGTGGATAAAGCCAATGCCACCTTCCTGCGCTAGAGCGATAGCCAGACGAGCTTCCGTCACGGTATCCATAGAGGCAGAAATCATCGGAATGTTAAGGGTGATGTTTTTCGTCAGCTGAGTGCGAAGATCAGCTGTGTTTGGGAGAACGGTGGAGTGTGCTGGCACTAGTAGAACATCGTCGAATGTCAGCGCTTCTTTGGCAATTCTTAGCATTTGCAATATCTCACAATTAGAGGAGTAAAAGAACAATCCGGTCTCATCGTTTCGCATAATGAGGGCAGTTAGCGGAGAAGCTAGGCTGCATTTGGATTAGATATTGCGGACGGATTATACGGCTAACGCAATCGCTTGACCACAAGTTTTTTAATTTTTTTCTTGCAATTACCCCCTTGCTATGTATTATATTGCCGCTAATTTCCATACTCACGCCTATGAGATTAGCTGTGTCATCTCTGACCAATCAAAACATCTTCACTGTATCTCGTCTTAATTCTGAAGTTCGCCTATTACTAGAAAATGAAATGGGTATTGTGTGGTTGGTCGGCGAAATCTCAAACTTCTCTGCGCCCGTTTCAGGCCATTGGTATTTTACCCTCAAAGACTCCCGTGCTCAGGTTAAGTGCGCCATGTTCCGTGGTAACAATCGACGAGTCACATTCAAGCCACAGAGCGGTAATCAAGTCTTAGTTAAAGCTCGTTTATCCTTGTATGAACCGCGCGGCGATTATCAGTTGATTATTGAGAGTATGCAGCCAGAGGGTGATGGTAGGCTTCAGCAACAATTTGATGAATTGAAGATGAAACTTGCCGGAGAAGGACTATTTGCCCAGAGCAATAAAAAGCCTTTACCTGAGCATCCTAAGTGTGTCGGTGTCATCACATCCAAAACGGGCGCAGCACTATTTGATATTATAGATGTTCTTAAAAGACGTGATCCTTCATTACCTGTCGTGGTTTACCCGACATTGGTGCAAGGAGAAGATGCGGCGATTCAGATCGCACAGGCGATAGGGTGTGCAAATAGCCGCAACGAATGTGACGTGTTGATTGTAGGCCGTGGTGGTGGCTCTTTAGAAGATCTTTGGTGCTTCAACAACGAAATTGTTGCACGTACAATTGCAGCCAGCCAAATACCTATTATCAGTGCTGTTGGTCACGAAATTGATGTGACTATCGCGGATTTTGTTGCGGACATGCGCGTGCCTACTCCATCTGCCGCTGCCGAAATAGTCAGTCGAGATAATAGCCACAAAGCAGAGGCCATCAATTCACGTAAGCACAAATTGCAAAGTGCGATTCGATACTACTTGACGCAGCAAAGGCAAACGACTGCAACGTTATTGCATAGGCTGGAACGTCAGCACCCAACTCACCAGTTACAACGTCAAAGCCAACAGCTTGATGATTTGTCACTGCGCCTTCAACGATCAATGGAAAACAACCTATCCTCATGCAGACAAAACATAGAACGCCAACAGTACAAACTGCAGCTTCACTCTCCTGTCACAAAACTTCGCGAGCAAAAACTTGCGTTACAAAGGCTTGAACAAAAGCTTACGGATGCCTTGGACAGAAAGCTGTTAAAATCACGCCATCAGCTGGCGCTCGCGGCTGAAAAGCTCGATACCGTCAGTCCACTTGCCACATTAAAACGTGGATACTCTATTACTCAGGATATATCTGGAAAGATTCTAACCAGCGCCACAGAAACAAGATCGGGCGACACCTTGGTCACCCGTGTATCTGACGGCGAAATACGCTCAACCGTTATCTAAGCTAACTCTGTTTGATAAATTCAATCCGCACTTTTGACTTGGATTTTAATTCATTGCAGGAATGGCAAAAATAGCTCGCTGATCCACACGCTTGGATTTTCTCTAGTTGCTTATTACAATCCGGACAGTAACCAACTTTGGTGTAATTACTTGCACAATCACTACAGCGATAGTGACCTTGCCATTCCAGTTCTCGTTGACATATTGGGCACTGATCCATTTTGACTCTCGTAATCGTTTTATTTTCTCGACCAACAGCTTATATTTGTTGGTATCGAGAACACAATGATCCACATCACGCCCAATGGCAAGTTTCGCTCTGTATGATGGGCTAAAGATCTTAACAAGATCATCGGCTAAATCCATTTTGATCAGCGATCACCCCCTAAAAGAATATTTATATCACCACACACCGAAAGCATAAGTTACATGTGCTGTTTTTGAACTTTAAACGACACAAAAAACCAAATAAAGTTAAAAATAACCAATAGATAAAAATTTAATAAAAAGATCCACTCTAACTCATGCTGCTATTACATTGGTACGCATTTCGATATTTTGTGTATCAAGTTGAGTAAAACTCACCCTAATAGCTTTGTATTCATTAAGACTTTTAGCATGCGTGCCGCCACATGGAATTTCAGCTACGCTCCCTTCCCCAAGATCACATTGCCAATAGCGTGAGTCTGTTAAAGACTCTCCGCAGCACTTTATACTGATTTTTGCCTCTAAGGATAACCATTGTTCTATTTGTTGATTAACCAACACCTGTATCTGTACAAGGTCTTTTACCACATCTGCGCTGTTCAAACCTCGTTTGCGCAAAGTTTTTCCTAAGCGGTAGGTATCAACACACTGATCTTCACTCACATAACTGGTTTCCTGAGCATAGCTATTAAAGTCATAGTTACCGTGAGGGTCCTTGCGATCGGCATCTTTACGCCAATATCCATGCGCTACTAAGACCTTATTGAGCGCCAAAAATGCGATATGTCCTGCGCTATGTCCCCTGCTCAATGCTTGCTGATAAGCTTTATCTACAACTAATGTGACTTCCTGACCGAGGCGAAGGTTTATTGCAGGCTCTTCCAAACAATGCACTACGACAAATACCCAGCCCTGTGTGTCTCGCTTGACTGGAATGTCCTTATCCACGTAGAGCTCACCGCTGCTCAACTCAACCGCTCCCACTACACAATCTTTAACCTCGTATCCCTCTATCCTTCCCTTATCTGCTGGGTGATCAGGCCATATATGACTCACGGGATGAAACGGTGTCACCTCTGTGATGACATAGAGTGCATTTTCTCCCTGCTTAACAAGTTGAATAGAAGATGTAAGTTGCCAGCTCTGATGGCAAAAACGTGTAATCGTCGGTGTCACTGACATTTTATGTATCCTATATAAAAAAAGCGCCCTTCTTAGAGGCGCTTTCATACAATCATTATTATTTTTTGCGATTTTTCATCATACTCATCAAGCGCTTACGTTTGCGCTCCTGAGAAAGGGTCATCTTGTTCGATTTACCTTCAAATGGGTTCTCACTACTCTGGAACTGAATACGAATCGGCGTCCCCATGATTTCCAATGACTTACGGTAATAGTTCATCAAGTAACGCTTGTAAGAGTCTGGTAGCTCATTAACTTGGTTGCCATGAATGACTACGATTGGCGGGTTGTAACCACCAGCGTGTGCATACTTAAGTTTCACACGACGACCACGAACCAAAGGCGGCTGGTGATCTTCAGTCGCCATCTTCATTATACGGGTCAGGACAGATGTACCCACTCGGGTTGTCGCCGATTTATAGGCTTCTTGTACTGATTCAAACAAATGACCAACACCTGTACCATGAAGTGCAGAAATAAAGTGGATACGAGCAAAGTCAACAAAGCCAAGACGACGGTCTAACTCTTTCTTCACGTGCTCTTTTACGTCCATATCCAGACCATCCCACTTATTGACCGCAATCACAATCGAGCGACCAGCGTTCAATGCAAAACCAAGCAAGCTTAAGTCTTGATCAGAGATATTTTCACGCGCATCAATCACAAGAAGTACAACATTCGCGTCTTCTACGGCTTTGAGCGTTTTAACAACCGAAAACTTCTCTACTGTTTCGTTGATACGCTTACGGCGACGAACACCTGCGGTATCAATCAGTACGTATTCACGGCCATCACGTTCCATTGGAATATAGATAGAATCACGCGTTGTGCCCGGCATGTCGTACACGACTACGCGCTCTTCACCAAGAATACGGTTTGTTAACGTCGATTTCCCCACATTTGGACGACCGATGATAGCCAGCTTGATAGGTTGATCCTGTAAGCGCTGGAATTCAGCTTCAGCTTCTTCTTCGGTGTAATCGAGCTTCTCTTCTTCATCGATGAAGTCGGTCAGATCTTCAATTTCACCCTGCGCTTCCTCGGCCATTTTCTCTGCAAAAGGATTGAGTGCACGATCAATCAGAGCACCAACACCACGGCCATGCGCTGCAGCGATTTGGTACATGTTTTCCACACCTAGCTGCCAGAAATCAGCCGATGCTGCATCTGCATCAATACCATCAACCTTGTTCACAACCAACATTGAAGGCTTTTCAATTTTGCGCAGGTGGTTAGAAATGGCAATATCAGCAGGAGTCAGGCCGGCACGGCCATCCACCATAAACAGAACTACGTCTGCTTCATCAATCGCGGCCAGTGACTGCTCTGCCATTTTGGTTTCAACGCCTTCTTCAGTACCGTCGATACCGCCAGTGTCAATCACAATAAATTCGTGTTCACCAAGCTTAGCTTGGCCATATTTACGGTCACGAGTTAAGCCAGGGAAGTCCGCGACTAATGCGTCACGCGTGCGAGTCAGTCGATTAAACAACGTTGATTTACCAACGTTTGGACGCCCTACCAGAGCAACAACAGGTACCATAATAACCTCTACAATATGCTTTCTTTATGTAGTTATAGGTAACAACTCAGTAGAGTTCACTAATGAGCGCTTTACCTATAACCACATTACCTATGAGTATCTAAAACAAACAAACGGCTCCCAACTGTTACCAGCTAGGAGCCGAATGTGAATTATATCACACGATTACTTGGTAATGGTCAGTTTCTTTACATCGCCATCACGAGTAACAGTGATGTAGCCCTCTGGGACAACCACAGGTGACACAGCAAAACCACTGCTGCTGAGTTGCTGCTGAGCAACAAATTCGCCAGTATCACGATCTAACCAGTGAAGATAACCTTCACCGTCACCAACAACCACATAACCATCAATCAGTACGGGCGCTGTCAGCAAGCGGTGTTCAAGCTGTTCATTACTCCACAGCTCTGTGCCACTGCGTGCATCTACCGCAACCAGATAATCTTTATCTGTCACCATATACAAACGACCACCATCGCTGGCAAGATCGGTTGACGAAGAATACTTACGCTTCCAAACCGACTTTCCTGAACGCAAGTCTATTGCTGTTAACTGACCATTGTAGCCAACAATATATAGAGTACTACCTAGAACGAGTGGAGATGCATCAACATCAACCAAGCGATCAATTTCGGTTGCCCCTTGCGGTGTCGCAATCGGCTGTTGCCAGATCAACTGACCACGTTCTGCAATCGCAGCAGCCAAGCGGCCATTTGCCGTTCCCCAGAACACGCCACCCGATACGGTGATGGGCGCACTATTACCTCGCAAAGTTAGGCTCGGTACTTCGGTACTAATGGTCCACTTACTATCGCCCGTCGCCTGATCCAGCGCAACCAACATACCTGTTGCAATGTGGACAATAACCAGATTGCTTTCCGTTGCAGGCGCCGCTAACACTTCACCTTCCACATCAACGCGCCAGTTGACCTCACCAGTCTCTTCATTCAGGGCAATCACTTGACCGTTTTCACTACCAATAAATATTTGGCTGTAACCTGCAGTGATACCGCCAGATAAACGGGCTGAAACATTTTGCTCAAGGTCTTGTTGCCATAATGTATGGCCATTTTCAGGATTGAGCGCCTTAACAACACCATCACGGCTTGCCACAAAGATTTTGTCGTAAGCGTATTCAGGAGAAAGTTTAGAGAAGTAGTTGGATACCCCATCTCCAACACTGGTACTCCATTCGATAGCCGGAGTAAATTCACTTTCAACCTGAGGTACTGGTGCCATGATAATGGTGTCTTCTTCACTGGCACAGCCAGCTAAAACACCCAATATCGCAGCAGCAGTCAGTGCTTTTTTCAGCATTTTTTTCATGCATCGCACCCTTATTTAGCTAGATCGTCCAGCTTCATTTGTAGAGTCTGGCTCGCATCATCTGCTTGTTGCGCTTCAGTATACGCAGCATACGCACCTTCAGTATCTCCCTTACGTAGGAGAATATCACCTTTAAGTTCAGCCACTCGGCCAACCCAACCTTCATCTGTGATCGTTGCTAGCTCAGACACGGCTGAATCAAACTCACCTTGTTCTGCTTTCAAGCGCGCTAGGCGGAAAGCAATCACAGAAGTCAAAGCAGGATCATCCGTCGCTGTTTTCGCCCACTCTAACTGTGCCAGTGCTTCATCTAAGTTGCCTGCTTCAACCTGAGCTTTAGCCAGTTGTAGCGCAGCTAGCACTGCGTATTGCGTCTCTTTGTTAGCATCGATGAAGCTCTGAAGAGCCGCTTCACCTTCGATACCTTTCGCTGCCAATTCCTGAACAGCTTTGGTATAGCTTTCAGATGCGGCTTCTTGAGCTGCTGTCACTGAATCTTGATAATAGCGCCAACCGAATAGACCGCCTAAACCGATAACCGCGCCAAAAATGACGGCCTTACCGTTTTCTTTCCACCAATCTTTGATCGCTTCTACTTGTTGTTCTTCAGTATCGTAGAGTTCCACTTCCTGTCCTCTTAAATCTAAAAAGTGGCGAATAGATTCGCCACTTCAAATTTGAATGCGTTTAAACCAACTCAGCTAGCTTAACGGCAACATCCGCTTGGCTATAAGTTTCTTGAGTACCACCAACTAGGTCTTTCAGTACTACAGTGTTATCAGCCACCTCGTTCTCACCAAGAACCAGTGCCACTGCAGATCCTACCTTATCAGCACGCTTGAATTGTTTCTTAAAGTTGCCACCACCAAAGTGGTTCATGACTCGAATCCCCGGAACCTGTTCACGTAATTGTTCAGCCAACTTCAGGCCCGCCATCATGGTACCTTCACCAGCTGTCACCATATAGACATCAACAGAACGACGAACATCCGTCAGCTCTAACGTTTCTAGCATAAGAACTAGACGCTCAAGCCCCATCGCAAAGCCCACAGCAGGTGTCGATTTGCCACCAAGTTGTTCAACCAGGCCATCGTAGCGACCACCACCACATACAGTGCCCTGAGCACCTAAGCTTTCGGTAATCCACTCAAACACAGTGCGATTGTAGTAATCTAGGCCGCGAACCAAACGCTCATTGACTGTGTATTCGATACCTGCGGCGTCAAGAAGTTCACAAAGACCAGCAAAATGTTCTTTTGACTCTTCGCCCAAGTAATCTGATAGACGTGGCGCATCACCTAGAATAGCCTGAACGTCTGGATTTTTAGAGTCCAGTACACGCAGTGGATTGGTATGCATGCGGCGTTTACAGTCGTCATCCAGTACATCAATATGCTGTTCAAGGAAAGTAATCAACGCGGTGCGATAGTTAGCACGATCTGCCTGTGAACCAATAGAATTCAACTCAAGGCGAACGTGTTTATCAATCCCCAACTCACGCCACAAACGTGCCGTCATCATGATCAGTTCAGCATCTACGTCTGGACCATTAAGCCCGAATACTTCCACACCACATTGGTGAAATTGACGGTAACGGCCTTTTTGCGGACGTTCGTGACGGAACATAGGGCCCATGTACCATAGACGCTGCTCAGAACGATCAATCAGGCTGTTCTCAATACATGAACGAACACAGCCAGCAGTGCCTTCTGGACGAAGAGTTAAACTGTCACCGTTACGATCTGCAAAGGTGTACATTTCCTTTTCAACCACATCAGTCACTTCACCGATAGCACGGCTAAACAGATGGGTCATCTCAACGATTGGCATGCGCACTTCGCTGTAACCGTATGCGCTGATTACATTCTTCACTGCGTTTTCAAGTTTCTGCCACAGTGGTGATTGAGTTGGAAGGCAGTCGTTCATGCCTCGAATTGCTTGGATTTTCTTTGCCACAGTTTTTTACCGTAAGAATGGTTACCGTAATCTAAATTACGTTGAGATTAATCGTTTACTTTTACGTCAATGCGGTTTTGCTTGTCCATCACTGAAGCTTTAGCACGAATTTTGGCTTCCAGCTGGCTAACCAGATCATCATTATCAAAGCGCTCTTTCTGGCGTTTGCCATCTTCATAGAAAGCGCTTTTCTTATTGCTGCCGGCAAGACCAAGATGAGAAACTTCTGCTTCACCTGGGCCATTGACAACACAGCCGATAATGGAGACATCCATTGGAGTGATAATATCTTCTAGACGTTCTTCAAGCGCATTCACTGTTCCAATCACATCAAACTCTTGACGCGAGCAGCTTGGACAAGCGATGAAGTTGATACCACGAGAGCGAATACGTAGAGATTTAAGAATATCAAAACCGACTTTGATCTCTTCAACAGGGTTCGCAGCCAATGAAATACGCAGCGTGTCTCCGATACCTTCCGCCAATAGCATTCCCAGACCGACAGAAGACTTCACTGAGCCAGCACGCGCCCCACCTGCCTCTGTAATACCTAAATGAAGCGGCTGATCGATTTTTTTCGCTAGCAAGCGATAGGAGTCAACCGCCAGAAAGACATCTGATGCTTTAACGCTGACCTTAAATTGATCGAAGTTAAGACGATCAAGAATATCAACGTGGCGCATCGCAGATTCGACTAACGCTTCAGGTGTGGGTTCGCCGTACTTCATCTGGATATCTTTTTCCAAAGATCCGCCGTTCACCCCAATACGAATCGGGATGTTTTTATCACGAGCACAATCAACCACCGCACGAATGCGATCTTCTTTACCAATGTTGCCCGGATTGATACGTAAACAATCCACACCGTATTCCGCGACTTTTAACGCAATACGGTAATCAAAGTGAATATCAGCCACTAACGGGATATTCACCTGCTGTTTGATTTGTTTGAATGCTTCAGCCGCATCCATGGTTGGTACAGACACGCGAACGATGTCCGCACCGACATTTTCCAGTGATTTAATTTGTGCAACAGTCGCTTCGACGTCTGTTGTTCTGGTATTCGTCATCGACTGCACAGCAATCGGAGCGCCGTCACCAATGGGCACATCGCCCACGTAAATACGAGTCGATGGGCGACGTTTGATAGGAGATTCGTGTTGCATATTTAATTCTAAGGTAAGGTGAATCTTGCTACTTTGCCTGAAGTATACCCAGAAAGGTCAACAGGTTCACTTGATAATGTCATTGAAACGTTTTCAGGGGCTCCCAAAATCACTTTATAAGGTGTTTCGCCACTGACTTGCAAATCATGACCCGCTTTCTTAATGCCTGTAGCCAGCGTTTTCCCCGTCGCATCTTTTACTTGAATCCAGCAATCATCGCTGAATGACATTTCAAGCAAATTCTGATTGGTAGCGGGTTCTGGGGCAGACGCTTGCAATTTACTTTCTTCTGCCACCAATGGTTCCGGTTCTGCTTCTACAGCTAGAGTTTCTTCAGGCGGCTCAGCTGTTTCCGCAGGAGTGGCAGCTTTCAGTGGTTCAATCACTTCAAGCTCATTGCCTTGAGCGGCAACCGAAGTCGTCACCTCTTCCAATGGCTGCTCAACCAATTGCTGAGCTTCTGGCGACTCATTGATCAAACTCGGTTCAATAGCAGCAAAGTCGAGTTGGTTATTCTCCGCCAGTTCTTGCTCAATTTTCATTTCCTGCTCAGTTGCCGTCGTCAACTCAACAACGCTGTTTTCCTGGTTCTGCCACCACCACACAGAAGAAATACCCACAATAACGGCAAAAATACCCCAAGTGAGGGTCATAATGCGGCTATCGTGTTTTTCTTTATTGGTCTTCTGCGAGAAGCTCTGCATCTTGTGCTCTTCATGTTGCGCTTCTCCGCAATCATCAAGCGCACACAGCACGACAGATTCTTTAATCCCCACGACACGAGCATAAGAGCGCAAATACCCACGAGTGAAGGTGGCAACCTGCTCACTCTCAAATTGGTTAGATTCGATGTTTTCAATGATAGAACGACGAAGACGCAGCCTATCAGCCACTTGCTGCTGTGTCAGACCAAGTTCTTCTCGTTTTTGCTTTAAAATCGTACCCGCTTCGATTTTGTTCTCTTCTTGTACCGCAGTTTGCTGTTCTGCACTCATTTTTATAACGTCTCTTTTCAAGGGGATTCCAGCCAATCGCACATTTATTATTTTTCGTTAGTGGTGCTGGTTTTGTTCAGAATCCAGAATTTTTGAGGACATCGCCTCACCAAATTGCTTAAAAGTGCTTCACTAAAATCGCAGAGGAATAACCTCTAAAGCACTAAAGTTTAATTCTAATAGATATCAGAGATGAAACAACATAGAAAAGGCGCATAAATTACAAGCAGCTCAAGGTTTTTCCTGATTTTGACATAATTTAGCAATACCAATTTACAAAAAAGCCAGAGTTGAACTCTGGCTTTTCCATCAAAACTCTCAATTAAACGGCTTTGACTTCAATTGTGTCGCCCTTCGCTGCACGAAGCATCGCTGTACGTTTAGTGCGATCGATAACATCTCCGACCAATTGACCACAAGCAGCATCAATATCATCACCACGCGTTTTACGCACTGTCACTGTATGCTCATATTGCATCAATGTTTTCTGGAACCGGTCAATACGTGAATTACTTGGCTTCTTGTAAGGTGAACCTGGGTAAGGGTTAAATGGAATCAGGTTGATCTTACATGGTGTATCTTTGAGTAACTCAGCCAACTCACGGGCATGGTCCATGTCGTCATTGACATGATCCAGCAGCACATACTCTACCGTCACTTTTCCGCGGTTGGCATTTGATGACGCGATGTAACGACGAACTGAAGCGAGGAAGTCTTCGATATCCCAGCGATCATTAATTGGCATAATCTCACTGCGTAGTTTGTCGTTTGGTGCGTGTAGAGAAATTGCCAGCGCGACATCAATTTGCCCAGTCATCTGGTCCAAGCCAGAAACGACCCCTGATGTTGATACGGTAACACGACGCTTTGAAAGACCAAAGCCAAGATCATCCAGCATTAATTCAAGCGCAGGGATCAGGTTTTTCATGTTCAGCAAAGGCTCACCCATCCCCATCATTACAACATTAGTGATGGGGCGACGCCCTGTCTCTTTTTCCAAACCAATTTCGCGTGCAGCACGCCAAACCTGACCGATAATCTCAGAAACTTTCAAGTTGCGGTTAAAGCCTTGCTGAGCCGTTGAACAGAACTTACATTCCAATGCACAACCAACCTGAGAGGACACACATAACGTCGCGCGATCATCTTCTGGAATATACACCGTTTCGACATCCTGATCGCCAACCTTCATCGCCCACTTAATCGTGCCATCAGAGGAATGCTGAGCCTCAGCAACCACTGGCGCTTTGATTTCACAACGACGCATCAGTTTTTCACGTAGTTTCTTGTTAATGTTGGTCATCTTTTCGAAGTCATCGACACCGAAATGATAGATCCACTTCATTACTTGCTCAGCACGAAATGCTTTTTCACCCAGTTCTTCTGCAAAAAACTGGCGCATCCCTTTGCGATCAAAGTCGAGTAGATTGATTTTTTCAGTGGTCATGTGGCCTCACGAAACGACGTAACATTAATTAAGGGCGCG
Organism: Vibrio sp. Isolate23; assembly: GCF_022398095.1. Lineage (NCBI taxonomy): Bacteria > Pseudomonadati > Pseudomonadota > Gammaproteobacteria > Vibrionales > Vibrionaceae > Vibrio > Vibrio sp. Isolate23. The sequence goes on along the minus strand of NZ_JAKEUV010000004.1, from coordinate 100,925 downwards.
AATTGTACAGCCTTTATTCAGCGACAACAAGAGGTCTAACACCCTGTATTTTTTAAGGCATTAATATCTCAGTGATTAAATTTCATACAGATATAATCCCCCCGCCAAACCAGAGGAATGCGGTTATCAGGTGACTTGCTTTATTTGCTCAACAATGGCTTTTAGGCCGTTGCCTCTCGACGGGCTGAGATGGGCAATAAGGCCCAATTTTTCAAAGTACTCATCTATATTAAATGTCTGAATTTCTGTACTGGTTTTGCCGTCATAAGCCGCCATGACCAGTGCAATAAGGCCACGAACAATACGTGCGTCAGAATCAGCGCAAAAATGCCACGCACCATCTATATTTTCACTCACCAGCCAAACTTGGCTTTCACAACCTGAAACCGTGACTTGTTCAGACTTCAGCTCTTCAGGCATCATAGGAAGCTTCTTTCCCCACTGAATAACTTGACGGTAACGATCTTCCCAACCTTTAAAGCCTTGCATAGTCGTAACGATGTCTTCTGCTTGAATATCAGTGCCAAAAGGTGACGGTGGGAATGAGGACATAAGAATCTCCAAACGAACTATTTACGGTATTTCTGAATCAGCTTCTCGACAATGCGCGATACCGCCACAAAGCCAAATGTTGCGGTCACGACAGTTGCCGCACCAAAACCACTAGCACAGTCCATACGCTTAGGCCCTTCCGCTGTCGACTTCACACCACATACACTGCCATCTGGCTGAGGGTATTTAAGCTGTTCCGTTGAGAACACACATTCAATCCCAAACTTACGCTGCGGATTCTTGGGAAAGTTGTGGTGACGGCGCAAAGTGTCTTTGATTTTTTTCGCCAATGGGTCTTGGATGGTTTTGGTCAAGTCAGCAACCTGAATCTGGGTTGGATCGACTTGCCCACCCGCGCCGCCGGTAGTGATCACTTTAATCTTGTTGCTACGACAATACGCTAGCAGTGATGCTTTCGCTTTCACACTGTCAATTGCATCAAGCACGTAATCAAACTCTTTTGACAGATACTCGTGTTGGTTGTCAGGGGTAATAAAGTCATCTATCAGGTTCACTTTACACTCTGGATTAATAAGCTTTACACGCTCAGCCATCACTTCAATTTTACTCTGTCCCACTGTACCGCTCATTGCATGGATCTGACGGTTGATGTTAGTGACACACACGTCATCCATATCAATCAAGGTCAACTCACCGATACCTGTACGAGCTAATGCTTCGACTGCCCAAGAGCCCACGCCACCAATACCAATAACACAAACATGTCCCGCACGAAGGATTTCCACTTCGCTATTACCGTAGAGACGTCGAGTGCCGCCAAAACGTTGGTTGTAGCTGTCTGAAGCCGGAGTATCAAGTTCGCGCATAGTGCTGTTCTTCCGCCGAGTAATAGTACAAAAATAAAGAGTGCGATTTATACGCACTCTTTATTAAAAAGTCTAGGTTGAGTTAAGCTCAAGCTATTGTAACTTCTCCGGCGGCAATGCCCAAGGTGCTTGAGTAGCGGAGTTTTCTAAACCCAATTTCCAAACTCGGCCAAAATGTTTGTAATGGCCAGCTTCTGTCCCTGCCCTTGGTCCCATTCCATGATAGAGATCGAGGTGATTCTGTTTCACCGCCCCGCCAGTATCAAGAACAATCAGTAAACGCAATTGATGCGCACCACTCCATGTACCGTCCGCATTAAGTAAAGGTACCTCAGCGAGAATAGGCGTCCCCATTGGGAAAATAGATCGGTCACCGGCAACAGAAGCCATTGGCAGCAGCGGGATCCCTGCCGTCCCAGTCACAGGCGCATCAGCTCTTGGCTCAAAAAAGACGAACGATGGGTTCTGTTCAAGTAGCTCGCGCACTGTTGCATCATCATTAGCCAACACCCACTCTTTGATGGCTTTTAAAGACATTTTTTCCCGCGGTACTTGATCACGTTCAATCAGTATTTTTCCGATACTGATATAAGCCTTGTTATTCTTGCCTCCATAAGCGAAATATTCCAGCGTGTCGTCATCTTCAAAATGGACAAACCCGCTCCCCTGAACTTCCATCAAAAATGGGTCTATCATGTTCGCGGCATAGCCAAGTTCTAAGCCCTGACCTTCCAGCGCACCATCATAAATCTGTGCGCGTGTCGGGCAATCAATATCACATTCCGGCTTGCCATAAACCGGATACTTGTACGTTTCATTCGGCTCGTGACGCAATTCCATCACTGGCGAGAAATAACCAGTGAACAAGACGTTACCTTGCTTATCACCGCCTCCTAGCTGAGCCGTTTGAATGCCAAAGTCGCCTAACTGTGCTGGATCACCACTCTGTAACACCCATTCATTGAGTTTTTCATACAGTGATTGATAAATGCGTGCCATTGAGGGCGACTTATTGATCACCTGCTGTGACTGTTTGGTGAACTCAGTAAAATCCCGTGGCTTATCTGATTCGACCACAGCTGTTTTATTCAGAATCGAATTAAATTCACCATCAAGATATTGTTGAGCACGATCGTGCGGTTGCGCGCAGCCAAACAAAATGCTAGCCGCCAAAATTGGAAGATATTTTTTGAACACAGGTTTTATTCCTTTCAAGCCCGAAACAAAGGATGACAAACTCAAAGGCTTAGCGCAATCGGATAGACGTTAACGGATGTTATTTTTGAGCTTTTCTGACAATTGAATAGACAGGCTGGTAGCGAGGCTCAGAAATCAGCCTCATTTGACTGAAATCCTGATTGAGGATCAGATAACGACGCTCTATTTCGCCTACCCGAAACTCAACATAGGTACCGTTGAAACGAAAGCGGGTATCGACAACACCACCATCAATAACCACTCCGGTTTCATTCAGTACAAAACGATCCGCTGAGTACGGTGCAACTCCCTGTTCAACCCATGTTCCATATATCATTGAATTGGGGTGCTGAATATCTTGGTAGTGCTCATACAATGCCTTCGCCACAAATATCGAAGCAATCGCCAACGCAATAGCAAAGATGAGCACCGCTCGCTCTAACAGTTTCTTTTTCGTCAACTTGATACGCCTAATTTGACTTCACGCCACAACAACTGACAAGTTTAATGATTGCATTAAGTGTTAACCTAATTACTTCACTTTGCTAGAAATACTTATCAAACCAGACCAATCTATAAGCCCTTAAAATAATCCCATTGTTCCATCTAATCGAAATTTAATGCCTATAACCAAAAAAAACTTGCCGACAACGGAATAAAAAAGCAATATATTTACATATAAATTCACACCAATTGGATAAATAGTGAAGATTCGTAATACCGCTTTAGTCAAAGGATTCCGACAATCCGCGCCCTATGTGAACGCTCACCGCGGTAAAACCATGGTGATCATGCTGGGGGGAGAAGCGGTAGCAGATGGTAATTTTGCTAATATTATTAGCGATCTGGCTCTACTTCACAGCCTTGGCGTAAAAATCGTGCTGGTTCATGGTGCCCGGCCACAAATCAATCGAATTCTTCAACAATGCCAACATGATACGCCCTACCACAAAGGTATACGGGTGACCGATGAGGTCAGTCTCGACTTTGTGATGCAAGCAGCTGGACAACTCCAATTAGCCATTACCGCTCAACTTTCGATGAGTCTTGGTAATACACCAATGGCAGGGACTCAGCTTAATGTCGTCAGCGGCAACTTCGTCATCGCACAACCTTTAGGCATCGACGATGGGGTTGATTACTACCACAGTGGTCGCATTCGCCGAATCGATGTGGAGGGTATTAATCGCACACTCGATCAAGGCTCCATCGTTCTACTTGGCCCGATTGCCAGCTCAGTCACAGGCGAATCCTTTAATTTGTTATCAGAAGAAGTTGCCACTCAAGTCGCAATAAAGCTTCGTGCTGATAAGCTGATTGGTTTCTGTTCTGAGCAAGGGGTTATTGATCATAATGGCAATGCTGTTGCAGAGCTCTTTCCTAGAGAAGCGGAACAATTTCTGGAAAAGCTGGAACAAGACAGTGACACTAGTGGCGATAACGCCTCTGGCACACTCAGGTTTCTTCGCGCTGCTACGACCGCTTGTCGCGCTGGCGTACCACGCAGCCATTTGGTGAGTTATAAAGTGGATGGCGCCTTAATTCAGGAGTTGTTCTCCTTAGATGGCATCGGTACCCAAATCGTCAGAGCCAGTGCTGAGCAAGTTCGCCAGGCAAACATTGATGACATTGGGGGCATCTTAGATCTGATTCGCCCACTTGAAGAACAGGGAGTCTTAGTCAGACGCTCCCGAGAGCAACTAGAGCAGGAAATCCATCAGTTCACGATAATCGAGAAAGATGGTTTGATCATTGGCTGCGCTGCGCTGTATCCCTACACACAAGAAAAAATGGCAGAAATGGCATGCGTCGCGATTCACCCTGAATACCGTGATGGCAATCGTGGAGTTCTGCTGCTCAATCACATCAAACTGCAATCAAAATCCCAAGGAATTAAACATATTTTTGTTCTCACAACCCGAAGCTTGCATTGGTTCCGTGAACAGGGGTTTGGTGAAATGTCCGTCGACTTTCTTCCTTCGCAAAAACAAAACCTCTACAACTATCAGAGAAAATCGAAGATCTTAGCTATTGAACTGTAATGCATAGTAATAAGACAAGGAGTTAGTCAGTTTCTCAATCTCGTCTCACAGATGAAACACCTTTCTTTCCATTGTGATCCATTTTTCCACTTTATTTTGTCACATTAACTGGTTAAAATTCGAGCTCCCTAATTCCCCTTAGCGGAAGAGGGAGCCCTATTGGACATGTCTTCAACTTACAGGTGAATACTCCTGTAAGTCGCACGGATTGCTTGAGGTAGATAACAACGTCACTAAGAGCAAATAACCGATGAAAACCATCATCTGTAACTCCATCCAGAGCTTCTGGGATATGGCTGATAACGAACTTCTGGAAGGGTTGGACGTCCACTGCGTCTTCCCTGTCAGCAAGGGGTTAAAAGCATTCATATTGAATTACCAAGAGAAATATCGTATTCGTAGCATCTCTTTTAGTCGATCCATTCGATAAATTTTATCAATAGCCATGGATGGTCATTGTTGCAAACGACTTACCAAACCACTTGCCCTTTCTGTTCTGATTTTTACCCCTCGCGACATTACCCTTTCATCGGTATACAAACTCAATCTTTGCTTGGCACGCGTAATTCCAGTGTAAATGAGTTCACGTGTCAAAATTGGGGTAAAGTCTGGTGGTAATATCATTAGGGTGTGTTCAAATTCACTGCCCTGAGATTTATGAATCGTCATCGCAAAAGCCGTTTCATGCTCCGGCACTCGGCTTGGAAGCACCGCTTTGACAGAACCATCTGGTAATTCAAAAAACACTTTGAGTCGCTCTCCCCCTTCCGAGTTATCACGCAGACAAAGGCCGATATCACCATTGTACAAGCCCAACGTATGGTCGTTACGCACCACCATGACAGGTCGGCCGTGATACCAAAGCTCATCCTGAGTTTGGATCAGTTTACGAGCTTTGAGCGCACGTTCTACTCGGACGTTAAGCCCGGTAATGCCAAAGTCACCTTCTCGCACAGCACACAACAAACGACATTTAGAGAACAGCTGCAGCGCGGCCTTTGCCCTTTGATGAGTGGTTTCAGCCAGTTCGGTATCGGGATCTATCACGGTTTGCCCGATACGCTGCAAGTAATGGCTGTATTCCTGCACCAAGGTCTGAATCATCTGGCTGTAGCTCTCGCCATTGATAGGAAATTTAGCAATATCTTTAAAATCTCGCTGCCACACCCAATCAACTTTTTGTGTTGAACCAGAGTTAACCGCTTTCGCTAGTTGGCCGATTCCTGATCGCGCATCGAATCGGTAGCTCTTTTGCAACATACATAAGCTATCAGCAATGCTCACAGCGGTATTCGCTGTGTGAGCTAATGTCTGGTATCCCGTAAGCTGGGCAATCATGTTAGCTTGACTCGCGCTATAGCCTTGCTGGTGAAAAGCGCAAATATCACCCAACACCGCACCGGCTTCAACAGAAGCAAGTTGGTCTTTATCTCCAAGTAATACCAAACGAGCATGCTTTGGCAAGGCGTCCACCAATTTATACATCATAGGCAAATCGACCATGGAAGCTTCATCCACGACTAAGATATCGAGATGAAGTGGGTTGTGCTGGTTGTGACGAAATTCTACGCTATTTGGCACCGCACCGAGTAAACGATGCAAAGTGCTAGCATCGGTTGGAATTTGATCTTTAAGCGCAGGTTCAACAGGAAGTTCGGCTACGGCTTTACCGATAGATTCCGTCAAACGCGCGGCGGCTTTCCCCGTTGGCGCAACGAGCTTAATCACAGGTTCTTCGCCAGCTTGGTTCGCCTGAGTGATTAACGCAGCAAGCAACTTTGTCACTGTGGTGGTTTTTCCAGTTCCCGGCCCACCAGAAATCACCGCAAAGCGGCGCGTCAACGCTACCGCAGCAGCGACCTTCTGCCAGTTGACGCACACCGACAAAGGCACCAACTGATCCAACACATTCAATTGCTCGATTTTGGTCACATGAAGGAGCTTTTGGTCTATGGTAGGCCAATCGAGCAGCTCACTGCCCACAACATCAAGATGATCGCAGACTAACTGCTGTCTGAGTACGGGGGTCGAACTCCCTTCAGATTGCGCGGAGGCCAGAGCAGTAAAGAGATAATGATAGTTTCTGGCAAACAGATGATTGAGCAATTCTGTTAGCTTTTGAACCTCTATAGGCTTTAAGATCATTAGTGACCCAAAGCTATTCAAACGACTCGCCAATACGACTTCATAATGCCAGTACCGATGCAGGTAAAGTCGCTCGCCGTCAAAAGTCATCGGAGCTGACTGCCCTTGCTTGCCAACTAGGGAGGAAGACTCAAGTCGTGATGGCCAATTCACCTTCTGCAACCATTGATTCAGCTCAATTGCCGCCTCGCCAAACAACCCTAATTTGGCAGCCAAGTCCACAGCCTGCCCATAATGGTCAAACAGTGGTAAGCAAATATGCCCTTTACCTAACTCACAACTGAGTACCGCCGCCATAAACGCAATATATTCATCGTTACTTTGGGCGAGAACAAAACGAGCAAACTGATAATCAATTTGTCGGATTGAGCCTTTGCTCGCCAGAGACTGCAGACACGAAAAGAGAACTTGCATGATTAGAGTAACTCCATCTGACCAGAGCTGGACTGTTTCGGTTCGATAGGACGCCCATCAATCAGGCTGTCCATGTCTTCAAGAAATTCAAGCGTCGGACGCGCTGAGAAAATGCCGTGGCCACTTGCCCCATCCATACCGCGTAAAAACAGGTAATAGACTCCGCCGAAGTGGGTCTGGTAATTGTAATTTGGCACACGAGATCGCAGGAAGCGGTGCAAAGCCAACACATAGATTTGATATTGCAGATCATAGCGGTGATCCGCCATTGCCGATTTCAGGGCCTCGCCGTGGTAATCTGCGACATCACCTCCAAGGTAATTGGACTTCCAGTCAAGCACGTAATACTTGCCTTGATGTTCAAACACCAAGTCGATAAACCCTTTCAGCATACCTTGTGTGGAATGAAAGCCCAGATCGCCCGCTTTGGCAGACAGAGGGTCATGACGCTGAATAACTCGATTCAATGCCGGTGCTGTCAGTATTTCAATCGGCAACAAGAACTCCATTTCCACTAAACGCTGAGCCGGCTGCTTTTGATTGAGTTTCAGTTGCTTACCATCCAGAGGGGTAGCCAGTACCGTGTCGACAAGCTGCTGCAAAGCTGGTAGCCAAGCGGAGTCTAACTGCTCACTCTCCATTAGACTCACAATAATTTCACTATTATTGTCTGACGTGGCAGGTTCGGTAAACTCTACTTCTTCAAACAGGGTATGAAGGAAGGTACCGGGTCTAGCGCCTTTGGGGAAAGTAAAAATACTCTTCTCAGGTTCCAGCGCCTCTTCGTCCTGCAGCTCATCAGAGGAATCGACATCCAACAACAAAATATCCGTCACGGCATCCTCAAAATGGTGACTTGTGCCTTGCTTTACCAAACCTGAATAGCTGGTTATGCGCCAATTACGGTCGATTTCATTGTTCAACTCATTGGCGTGTAGTGCTTGCTGTTCTGCTTCTCGAACCACCAGCTTTTCATTGACGCTTTCCGGCAATCCTTCCACTCGAACACAACTCAGTTGCTGAACCTGTTGGTGCAGCGCTGCTGTTAAATCTGCGATGCCACCTTGTTCGCCGTTTTGTAATAAGTACCCCATCGCACTGCGATGTACACCTGTCGGTTCTTTGGTCGAGCGTCCATTACGCAACGGAGCCGTACCAATGAAACAACCATAAACAGCTCGGGTAAGAGCAACATAGATCAAGCGCAAATCTTCCGCCAAACGCTCTTTATCAGCTTGCTGTAATGACGCATCCTGCTTAGTGATATCAAGAATGGTTTTGTCCAAAGCACTATCGTAGTACTTGGCTTCACTCGCCTCTCGATAACTGAATACGAACGGCAGGAACACCAATTCGTATTCCAATCCTTTTGATTTGTGAATGGTTACTATCTGGACTAAATTGCGTTCCGATTCCAAGCGCTGGATTTGATCGTCACTGCCTCCTAATCCATTACGGGCATCGCTGATCGATTGTGCCAACCAGCGCAACAAACCGTGATCGCTGTCTAGCTCTTGGCTGGCTTGCTGGAGCAGCTCTCCGATGTGCATAAAGTCAGTCAGAGATCGCTCACCGTTTTCTTCTTCGAGCAGTCTCTCAGTGATGTGCCTTTTACTCATTACGCTACGCAGCATCGGCAGTACGCCACGCTGGCTCCACAAACGACGATATTCTTTAAACTCATTAATGGCGTTTTCCCATTCGTTTTCATCGTTATTGAGTTTGTCGAGGCTTCCTGCATCAAGGGAAAGTAACTCCGACGCGAGGCTAGCCCTTAAAGCTCGATCGTTTTCTGGTGTGAGCACAGCTTGGAGCAAGCGCTGTAAATCTTCGGCCACTTGTGAGACAAACACACTATCTCGATTGGACAGATAGACGCTGGCAATCCCCTTCTCAGCCAAGGCTTGTTTGATCATTCGACCTTCTCTGCCCGTTCGAACTAACACCGCAATGTCTCCAGCCTGAATGGCGTGTTGCGACTTTCCGTCATCAAAACATGCTTGATCATTCTGCGCGGCCGACAAAATATGATGGATCTTATTCGCACAGGCTTGTGACATGGCTTGGTGATAGTCACCTTTCGCTAAAGGCTTCTCTTCCGCTTCTTGTAACCAGTAAGTCATTGCTGGTTGAGGTTGCCCGTCGATCATCCATCGACGTTTATCTGCATTCGGGCTCGAGTTAACCGGAACAAACGGAATATCCTCATCGTAGATAAAAGGACTATCTGGCGTTTGAAACATCTGATTCACCGCAGCAACCATCTCTGAGCTAGAACGCCAGTTAGTCCCTAGGGTGAAGTGTGAGGAAACCTGATTACGTGCTTTAATGTAAGTAAAAATGTCCGCACCGCGAAAGCCGTAAATGGCCTGTTTGGGATCGCCAATCATAAACAAGCCACATTGAGGGTTATCGAGATAGATACGGCTGAATATGCTGTATTGAAGCGGATCAGTATCCTGGAATTCATCAATCATGGCGACCGGATAGAGAGAGCGAATCCGCTGAGCCAGTTGTTCACTGTCATCTCCATCAATCGCGGCAGAAAGTTGCGTGAGTAGATCATCAAACGACAACCACTGTTTCTGCTGCTTTGCTTTCGCTAACATATCACGGCACTGCTCTATAGCATGTGCCAGCAATGGTGCTTCCAAGCTGATAGGCTGTGCGAGAAACTGCTCAATCGCCAAAAAAGTGGGGTGGCTTGGAGCCTGCCCTTTGGGTGTTTTCTCTTGTAAAACATTCTGGGCAAACTTTTCCAGTTTATCCGGATAGTCATAGCCCGTAGTTTCACTCTCTGCCCACATATCGACCACTTCAAGCCAGGCAGGCAATGATTTTTTGGTGTAGCTTCGTTTATTGACATCTGATTCATTGATCAGAGCAAGGTAGTCTTGCTGACCTTGACGCCAAATCGTTTTGAGATCGTCAATTTGCTTAAGATTCTTGGCATGTAACTCAGCCATACTGCCCTGCATCGCGGGCACTGATAGCTGTAATGGCGCTCCTGTTAAGTATGGAGAGATCTTTGTTAGTAATGCAGCAGGAGAGTCCCATATTCGCCGCACTTCACCAGCAAGCTGAAAAGGTAACGGGTAAAAATTGCGTCGCCAGTAATCTGCCACAACCTGAGCTTTGAGGTGACTTTCATCCGTGACGAATTCATTATTAAACCGACAACCTGACTCAAACGCATTTTGAGTCAGCATACGCTGACAAAAGCCATGAATCGTGTATACCGCCGCTTCATCCATCTGCCTTTCGGCTTGGAGTAAAATATCAGCCGCTTGAGAATGATCGTCAATGTCTTCAAGCAAAGGCTGAATAACAGGATCATGACTTTGCCCACGTGAAAAGGCCAACCTTGCATCATGAATTCGGGCTCGAATTCGGGCTCTCAACTCGGCAGTTGCCGCCTCGGTAAAGGTGACCACCAGTATTTGGTCGACCGTTAATGGCTGTTGATGTTTGCTCTCTGAGCAGCCGTGGCCCAGCAATAGCCTAAGGTACAAACCTGCGATAGTGAAGGTTTTACCGGTTCCAGCCGACGCCTCAATTAAGCGCGCGCCATGAAGTGGAAAAGTCATGGTATTCAGTGACGGTACCATTGACGTGGATGTCATAAAATTCGAGCCCTTGATGCATTAATTCCAGATCCAAGTGTGACCTAGATTTTAAAATGATATTTATCAATAACAATCCTATTCAAGATAGGATTTTATGAGACCTTTCTCACGACAAGCGAGTGGACTTACCGATAGTATGCGCAGCACGACTTACGTTGGTCATGCCTGACGCTAAGCAACCAAATCATGGTCCCTCTGACCTGTGGCCGTACAGAAAACACCCTACACAAATAATGATTTCCTGGCGGCCACCTATTTATCTATCTCTTGATTGTTTTTCACTGTAAGCCTCGGCGCTTGTAATACTAACGTCGTCAAAAGCCTAACTTGCATCGCCAACTCTTCACTCCATTGAGGCCAGATACGGGCAATATAACAATTCGCACCTTCCCCTGGACTCAAGTAACTGTCGTTAAATGTGTCTGCCATTTTCTTTAGCGCTTTTTCTTCATCATCAACCCAATTGCCACGATTGAAGCCAGCTTCGACACAGGCTAAAGCTGTATTAGGAAAATACGCTAAAGGCGTTGTCATTCCTTGATAGAACAAACGAACCAGCTCTCCCAGTGTCGATTGAGCAACCGCTGCATTCTCTAACGCTGGATACGTTAGGTGTACAACGCCTTCTTTACGATCATAACCAACCATGTGCGAGCATTGATAATGCCCCATCGCATTCATGGCTAAATGATCGATCCAGACAGCAAGGTAATCCTGAGCGCGAATACGTCCACTACGAAAGCGGACTAATCCCGATTGATAGCTCTGAGTGAGCCACCCCGTTAACTTAACAGGTTTACCTTCTCCCAATACATCAAAGGCCAGTTTCACTTCAAGATCGTCGTTAGGTGAACCACATAGCCAAGCAAGTTTTTCTACCAGTTCTTCGGCTTGAACCCGATTAGTTTCAAATTCGATATCACCAAATGCGCCTACCGGTAGCTTACCTTGTGCACGCTGGTGAGCAATGAAATCATTAATAATGGCTTGCTGGTCCCCTTCTCCACTGAGCTGGTGCTCAAGCAACAGCTCCAGCAGGCTATCACGCATTTGATAGCTTTCTAAACCATTCAGCACAAATGGCTCATCATCTTGCATCACAGGTAATGGGGGTTCAAACACCACTTTTAGACGGCGATTAAAGAAATACTGTACAGGTAAACGCCAGAAACGTTGTAACTCAACCAAGTCCAGTTCAAGCGGATACACAGCATCCAACAAATAATCACTTAACTGGCGATTGAACTGTCCACCGACTTGACCTTGTCGACTTGCGGCAGGTAACCATTCTTTGGCGTAACTAGCACTATTTTCAACAAACGCACTTGGACTAAATGGCACCATTGGGTGACTGGCTCGGATACAACTCAGTAAACGCTGACCCGATTCATCCACCGCTAAGTTTTCATCTCCTACCAAGCAATAATTTTGTTGGCAATACTCCATTAATTCAGACACTAATACCGATGGCACTCGCTCAGTATTGTCCTGAATCGAGCGACCTACATAGCTGATGTAAAGTGTGTGCTGTGCTGATAATAAGGCTTCCAAAAATAGATATCTGTCATCATCCCGACGAGAGCGATCACCGGGCTTCGCTCGGCCATTCATTAGATCAAACCCTTCCGGTGGAACCGTTCGAGGGTAAATACCATCGTTCATCCCAAGTAGGCAGACGGTACGAAATGGAATTGAGCGCATCGGCATCAAAGTACAAAAGTTCACTTGGCCAGCGAGGAAGCGCTGGCTGACTCGAGTTCCAGACAGTTTGTTATGCAAATATTGCGAGACTATACTTGGCGTCAACGCTTGTTTATACGCAGCATCTTGAAGCTGATCTTTTAAAGATGTGAGCGTATCTCGAATCGACTTGAGCGCGGCTTCGCCCTCCAAATCAACACGAAAGAAGTCATCCAATGCTAGCGTTAATGTCTCACGCCACTGCTCAATAGGCTGGGTTTTGGATAGTTGGCTGCGGTAATGACTGACGGTTTCGATAAAGTGGGCCAGTTTCCCCGCTAACTCAGCGCCCATGCCTTGAACCTGATTATAGGGTGACAACAAACCACTTTCGGTTTCGAGTAAACCTGCAGACTCTGGCATCGCATACCCAAGTAACATACGCTGAATACCAAACTGCCAAGTATTTTGCGATATTTCAGGTAAATCAAATTCTTCACCAGTGTGGTGATTAAGTCCCCAACGAATGCCCGACTCTTCAACCCATTGCTTCGCTTGAATGAATTCATCTTCATTTAAACCAAATCGCGCCAAAATAGCAGGTGTTTCTAGCAATTCGAGTAACTCAGAAGCAAGACAGCGGGTATTCGGCAAGTTAACAACCTGCATAAACGCATGCAAAATCGGGCTTTCCTGATCAGCCGTTCGGTCAGAAATAGAATAAGGGATGAAGCGCTCACCCGGTGCATTGCCAAACACAGCCTGAATAGCCGGACTGTAGGCATTAATATCTGCGACCATAACAATGATATCGCGTGGTTTAAGGCTTGGATCTGCATCAAACATCGCCAGCAATTGATCATGCAGTACTTCCACTTCACGCATCGGGCTATGGCAAACATGCAATGTGACCGAGCGATCCTGTGCATCGATCACCTGTTTGTGATAGCTATCATCAAGTTTTTTATCATCCTGATGCTCTTCAAGATTAAGAATGTCTGCCTGTAGGTGATGCAGCAAAGAATCACGATCAATATCCACGAACGCTTCAATTTCGTGAGCCTCTAGTTGAGACAGTAAATACATATTATCTCGACCTAACTTGCCCATCGAAGCAAGTAAACTGTTACCGACCACATTGGTATGCAGTTCATCATCAAGGTTTTGCTCGATATCACCTTTCAGTTGCTGAGATTCGCCCTCCAGCTCAGAGTGGTCTTGTTTCCATACCAAATGCTGTCGATGCCGAGCCGCCAAACGGGCAAGGTATTTACGATCGCGCACCTCTCCCCAATAGTAACGACAAGGGTTAGTAAACATCAGATGGACATCAATATGCTCACCGATGGCTTTCAGTGCGTCCATGTAACGAGGGGGTAGCGAAGTGATACCAAAAACAAACAATCGCTTCGGTAAATATTCAAAGTGACCACTGCTGTTTTCCAGCGTATCAATGAAATGCTCGTAAAGGTTGGCGCGATGATAAGGTGACTGCCCAAGCGCCACAGTATGGTCGTATAATGCCTGCCACAAAATAGGCTGCCAGCAATGTTCTTCACCCAGTTCCGCCACAGTTTTTCCAGCTTCCCAGCTGGCAATCCACTCAGGGCGATAAACCAGATAACCATCGAAAATATCAGCGATTTTTTCAGCCAGTTGATACAGCTTACTCTGATCTTCATCATCCACCAGATAGTGCTTAAGTGCTTCGAACTCGACTTGCTCGAGAAGCTCAGGAAGAATAAACATCAGCTTCCATGTCATGGCTTCTTTGTTGAATGCACTTCGCTGAGGCACATCTGGTAATACCTGAGTGAACATATTCCAGATGAAAGTAGCAGGGAGTGGGAACTCAATGTTTGCAGCGACACCAAATTCTTTAGCTAACTCGATTTTCAGCCATTGAGACATTCCCGGGCTCTGAACCAGAATTTGCTCTTTTTCGAACGGGTTATCCAGTGGGTTAAGCCGAACCAATTCGACGAGTAAAGATTTTAAAACGTCAACTTGGTTGGAATGGTAGACAGTAAACAAAATGCACTCACACTATTCTTGCCACAATTGGGTTGAGATTAGCATAAGTGCATCACTTTCTTGATCATTATACGCCTATCAATGCATCAAAAGGCTACGCATTACGCACTATGACTTTGTGAGGCTGATAGAAGCTGAAGTAACGCCATGCGACATATCCCACAACCCCGGTCGCGACTATCAGCTCAAAGCTCGCTAACATTTGCACTTGATCGACATAATGAGCCTCAACACCGATCTGTTGCATCCATCCTGCCAACTTAAATAATGCTGTTGAACCAATGACCATTGGGAAAGTAAACGCGGCGTAACCTGGACTAAACTGTAGCCGTAATAGTCTGAAAAACGAGAGATAAATGATCGCAGTCATCAAAACACCGATGCCAAACAACAAGCCAACAATCACAGGCGAGGGCTGCGCTGACACCGTCAGATAACCAGCTAAGGATAAACTCGCGGGGGCCGCCATAATCGCCAAGGTTGGTTTCGCCGCATCAGGCACCTGGCGGGTAAACATAAAACGATAAAGCATCATTGGTAGCATAACGGCATACGCCAGCATGCCAAAAACTAATGCACCATGTGCTATCATCGCAAGATCCGGATTACCCGAAAACGACACATCCGCGACAATAATCCCCACTGGCGGCACAAACCAGCTTGGTACCATATGATGAAGTTCAAATTCCTGAGCGCGGTGATAAACAAAGCTAACAAGAAAAATAATATGCAGCCCGACCGCCCCTAACCAAAGCGCATCTCCCATCACTGGGGAAAAATGGCCGAGTGAGTGAGACACCACCATGGTGCCCATTGCAAATGTCGGAACCACACTGCCCACCACAGGATGGGCAAGATCTTGAATCAATAGATGTCGATGAAATAAAAACTTTACTGCCAAAACGATAAGCAACACACTGGCTAGCGCAGCTCCACCCCATTGGCCGTAACCATGCAAAGGCGCAAAGTTTTCCCAACACCAGCCTAAACTGGCAATCCCCAGCGCTAATCCTGCCATAGGTGTCGGTGCACCCATCACTTTTGCTTTTGTCGCTTGAATCATGATTGCCTCACACTCTTTCTTTTACAGAGGCAATATTACGCTTGCTAAACGTTCGGATATATCTAATTATTTAAAACACTTGTTCAGAATAGTTAAACGTTATAATTATGGCTGCCAATATTTCTCTCAAACAGTTAAAAGTGTTCATTGCCATTACTCAGCACGACACATTGACTGCCGCCTCGGAAGCGCTGTTTTTATCCAAAGCTGCGGTCAGTATGGCGTTATCAGAACTTGAGAAACAGCTCGGTCATTCATTATTTGATCGGGTCAATAATCGCCTTGTTCTCAATCAGGAAGGACAAAAACTGCTGCCGTTGGCAGATGAACTACTGCATAGAGCTCAAGATATCGACCAACTGTTTGACGGAGACCAACCCCTTAGGGGGCTACTCAGAATCGGTGCTAGTGATACGATCGGTAATCAAGTCGCACCTTACATGCTCAGTACATTTCGCCAGCAAACCAGTCATAAAGCTCAGAGTTTATTCATTGCGAACTCTGCGTTGATCTGCGAGAAACTGGTCGACTATGAACTCGATCTGGCAATGATTGAGGGGAAAACCTTACACCCTCAGCTAATTTCTACTCAGTTTGGCCAAGATGAAATGTGTGTCATCTGCGCACCGAA
The DNA here is from genome assembly GCF_022398095.1 of Vibrio sp. Isolate23. NCBI lineage: Bacteria > Pseudomonadati > Pseudomonadota > Gammaproteobacteria > Vibrionales > Vibrionaceae > Vibrio > Vibrio sp. Isolate23. Next base: position 84,714 of record NZ_JAKEUV010000004.1, on the reverse strand, counting down.
TTCACCATTTGCTAAGTCACCTCAGCACCCAATTGGTCAACTCGAAAATAGCGAATGGATTCTACGCGAGCCCGGTTCAGGCTCACGGGAGTTTTTCTTACGCGTGATTGCACCCCGCCTTGAACACTGGCAAGAAGCGTTTCAGCTCAACACCACTGAAGCACTGATCAACAGCGTTTCTGCAGGCCTCGGTCTTGGCTGTCTATCGCGCTTGTCGGCGGAATCTGCGATTCGTAGTGGTCGAGTGGTCGAACTGACGTTACCGCTGGATATGAAAAGGCGCTTCTGGTTGCTGGTACACAAAGAAAAGTATCAAAGCCCGCTACTCAAATCCTTCATCGACTTCTGTCATAACTGGCAATAAAAAAAGGGCAGCCCCAATCACTAGGGCTGCCCTTCTAATCACTCAAATTAGAGAGATCAGACAGTGGATTCATTTGCTGGCTCAAGCACCAATTTTTGTTCCTCTTGGTTCTGCTTCGCTGGGCTACGTTTTGCCAGTACGTAATAGAACAGTGGCGTGAGTAGCAGGCCAAATACCGTGACACCAATCATGCCAGAGAACACTGCGATCCCCATGGCTTGTCGCATTTCAGCACCCGCACCGGTAGAGAACACCATAGGTACAACCCCCATAATGAAAGCGATCGATGTCATCAGAATCGGGCGTAAACGCAGACGCGATGCCTCTAGAACCGCCTCCATGACAGTACGACCTTTGTCCTGCAGCTCCTTGGCAAATTCAACAATCAGGATAGCGTTCTTCGTCGCCAAACCAACCAGTACAATCAGACCAATCTGGGTAAAGATGTTGTTATCGCTACCCCACATGATCACACCACTGATCGCCGACAGCAGTGTCATCGGGATAATCAATATGATCGCCATCGGTAAACGAACACTTTCATATTGAGCCGCCAACACTAGGAACACCAACAAGATCACCAGAGGGTAAACCAGCGTAGCAGTATCACCAGCCAACTTCTGCTGGTAGGTCAACTCTGTCCACTCATACGTCATGCCGATAGGTAAAGTCTCAGCAAGTATCTGCTCAATCGCAGCCTGCGCCTCACCTGAACTAAAGCCAGGCATTGGGCTACCGTTCACTTCAGCCGTCGTATACGCGTTGTAATGCATCACACGATCTGGACCTGCGCTGTAGTTAACGTCAACAAAGGCCCCCAGAGGAATCATGTCGCCATCGGCATTGCGAACCTTAAGCTGACGGATTTGCTCTGGTGTCTGACGGAACTCTTCATCAGCCTGAACATTGACCTGATAAGTTCGGCCAAAACGGTTAATGTCGTTGACATAGGTACTACCCATGTAGGATTGAAGTGTAGAGAACACATCGTCAAGAGACAGATCCTGCTTGAGTGCTTTGGTACGATCTACGTCCAGATCAAGCTGAGGCACATTAACCTGATAGCTTGAGAATACGCCCGTCAGTGCTGGATGCGCCCAAGCTTTCATGATCACTTGTTGAGTGACACCATACAAAGCTTCATAGCCATGGTTTGTTCTGTCCTGAATTTGGAGACGGAAACCACCAATAGTTCCCAGCCCCTGTACAGGCGGCGGTGGGAAAATAGCGATAAAGGCATCTGGAATCGAAGCGAACTTCTGGTTGAGCTGCATCGCAATCGCGTTGGCACTCAAGCTTGGATCTTGACGTTCATCGAAGTCGGCCAATGGTGTGAACACAATGCCGCTATTCGGGCTATTGGTGAAACCATTGATGCTCAGCCCTGGGAAAGCCACAGAATGTTCAACACCCGGTTGCGCCAGTGCGATTTCCGACATTTCACGAATCACCGCTTCAGTTCGATCCAGTGATGCTGCATCTGGTAATTGTGCAAACGCCACCAGATATTGCTTATCCTGCCCCGGTACGTAGCCCGTAGGAGTCTGATCAAACTGATAAGCTGTCAAGCCAAGCAAGCCAACATACATCAAACCAATCAAGACACCTAAACGGATGGTCTTGGTCACCGCGTAGCCGTATACCATAGCACCACGATTAAATAGCTTATTGAACGGCGCAAAGATAAAGCGGCCAAACAATCTGTCCATAGCGCGGGTTAACCAGTCTTTCGGCTGATCGTGGCCACGTAGCAATAGCGCTGATAACGCAGGGCTTAAAGTCAGCGAGTTAATCGCTGAAATAAAGGTTGAGATAGTAATCGTCAAAGCGAACTGTTTATAGAATTGCCCGGTTAGGCCAGACATAAACGCCGTCGGGATAAATACCGCCGCCAAGACTAAAGTCGTTGCAACGATTGGCCCCGTTACTTCTCGCATCGCTTTTTCAGTTGCGGCAATCGGTGCTAAACCTTCTTCAATGTTCCGCTCAACGTTTTCGACGACAACAATGGCGTCATCGACGACAATACCAATAGCCAATACCAAACCAAACAGGGACAAGGCATTGAGCGAGAACCCCATCAGATACATAAAGGCAAACGTACCTACCAGTGATACAGGTACTGCTACCAATGGAATGATCGAAGCGCGCCAAGTCTGCAAGAATAGAACGACAACCAGTACCACCAGCAAGACAGCTTCGAGCAATGTCTGAACGACTGCTTCAATTGAGCCACGCACGAACACTGTTGGGTCATAAACGATCTCGTAACTCACACCTTGTGGGAAGGTTTGCGACAACTCCTCCATCTTCGCTCGTACATCATCAGAAATCTGAATCGCGTTAGAGCCAGAAGCTTGGAAAATAGGAATAGCAACCGCATCCTGATTATCCAACATTGAGCGAAGAGAATATGTTTCTGCGCCTAACTCAATACGCGCTACGTCTCTGAGTCGGTTAACCTGACCATCTTCACCTACTTTAATGATGATGTTTTCAAACTCTTCAACTTCGCTTAGACGACCTTTCACATTGATCAATAGCTGGAAATCAGAGTCACCACTTGGTTGCGCGCCCAGGCTACCTGCCGCAGCTTGTTGGTTCTGTTCCTGAATCGCGGCAATCACTTCGCTTGGATTCATGTCCAGAGCGGCGACCTTGTTTGGATCCAGCCAGATACGCATGCTGTATTCACCGCCACCAAACAGTCGAACCGCACCAACACCTTCGATACGAGCCAACTCATCTTTGACATTCAGTGCCGCATAGTTCGCTAGGTATAGCAGGTCATAACGCTCATCAGGTGAAATTAGGTGAACGACCATCGTCAGATCCGGTGAGGACTTTTCTGTCACCACACCTAAACGCTGCACAGTTTCTGGCAAGCGAGGTAAAGCGCGATCCACTCGGCTTTGAACCAGTGTTTGTGCCTTGTCCACATCGGTACCGATGGCAAACGTCACGGTTAAGGTCATTACACCATCTGATGTCGCCTGCGAAGACATATACAACATGTCTTCCACACCATTAATCTCTTCTTCGAGTGGAGAGGCAACGGTATCGGCAATAACTTTAGGGTTTGCTCCCGGGTAGGTCGCCGTCACGACAACGGTCGGCGGCACCACTTCCGGATACTCAGTGATAGGCAACTGCCACACTGAGATCGCACCGCCGATAAAAATCAATATCGACAATACGGAAGCGAAAATCGGCCGACGTATAAAAAACTGAGAAAACATTGCAATGATTCCTTCTTAGTTCACTTGCAAAGTCAGAAGCTCATTGCGCTGCTGATCAAGTAGCGCCTGTTGCTGGCGAATGCTCGCAAGAGTATTTTCATCCACCATAGAGACTTCATTCGGCGTCACTGGCATATTGGCACGTACACGCTGCAGGCCATTGACGACAATCTTATCGCCCGCGTTCAGACCAGAAGCGATAATACGCAAGCCGTTAACACCTTCACCAAGTGAGATAGCGCGATACTGAACAACGTTGCCGTCGCCAAGCACCAATACATACTTGTTATTCAGATCAGTACCAATCGCTTTGTTATCGATCAGAACGCCCTGATAGCTTGCAGAACCCGCAATACGTAACTTGGCAAACATACCCGGAAGTAAGTTTTGCTTTTCGTTATCAAACACGGCGCGGACTCGAATCGTACCCGTAGTTTCGTCAATCGCGTTATCAACGAAGTCGATGTAACCCACATGCGGATAACCGGTGTCGTTCGCTAGCGCCATCTGCACCACATTTTCCGCTTCACCATTCGCAGGAAGAAGGTTGTTCAGCTGTTGATATTTAAGGTAGCTACGTTCATCAACATCAAAATAGGCGTACATATGAGAAGTCGAAACTAAAGAGGTCAGCACCGTTTGACCGGTCGTCACATAGTTACCTTTGGTGATTTCAGCATTAGAAACTTTACCGTCGATAGGTGCGCGAACCAGAGTGAACTCCAGATCCAACTCGGCTTGAGCTAATGCGGCTTTTAATGCGGAAACACTGGCAATACTACGCTGCTTATCTGCAAATCGGGCATCTACGGTTTCCTGAGAAATTGCTTTGGTTTTGCTCAGACGCTGAGCACGCTCGTAGTCTTTAATCGCCTGATTAAGGCTAGTTTGAGCACTGCTGAGTTCCGCTTTAAGGCGTGTCACTTCAGCCGCGAACAGACGATTGTCGATGGAGAACAATACATCTCCCGCTTCAACCACACTGCCTTCTTGGAAGTGAACTTTATCGACATAACCTGAAACTCGAGGCATCACAGTAACTGTCTGAGGTGACTCCAGACGACCTGAGTACTCATCTAACTCGGTGACTTTTTCAATTAATACCTGAGCCACTTCAACCCCAGGCGGTGGTGGCGCTGTCGCAGCTGATTCCGCGTGTGAATCCTGACATCCCGACAACACCAAAGGTGCTGCAATTGAGATTAGTAGAAGAGGATTTCTAAGGTGTTTACCTACCATCTCGCTATCCTTACCGTTATTTTTGTACCGATCGGTATAATAATCTCAAGTTTTGAGTTAGATCAAGATAAATTTATAAAATGAATGATTACTGCATATAGACAACGTATGACAGCCGCATTACCATTTAAGGGAGTTCAGGAATAAGTGACAGATAGATTTATGACAGGCGGAACTTCTGGCCGACCACGCTGTTTTGACCAAGAGACAGCGTTAGAAGAGGCATTAAAAGTTTTTTGGAATCAAGGGTATGAGGGTGCTTCACTCACAGACCTAACGAAGGCTATGGGGATTAATAAACCCAGCATGTATGCGACTTTCGGTAACAAAGAGCAGCTCTTCCTGCAGGCCGTTGATATGTATAAGAGACGCGAAAGCGAGTTCTTCTATCAAGCGCTTGAACAGCAAAGTATCTGCGACGTCATTACTGGCATCCTATCTGGCTCTGCTCAAGCACACTGCTGCAATGAAAAACCCAAAGGCTGCCTAATGATACAGGGCGCACTGGCTTGCAGTTCAGAAGCCAGTACCATCAAGCAAACCCTGATGGCTAGCCGCAATGAGATGGGAGAGACTCTCCACCAAAGGTTTGAAAAAGCCCAACAAGAAGGTCAATTGATCGAAGGCGCCAACCCGAGAGTAATGAGCCACTACCTCGCAACTGTGCTTAATGGTTTATCCGTCCACTCGGTGGATGATATTTCAGAAGAAATGATCCATGCCGTGGCTAACATGGCGATGAACAATTTGCTTTCATGCTGCATTCAGCCTGACTGATCACTCTCCCAATCGCACAAGAGTTCACGCTTCTTCTGCCCTAAGTTTGTTTAGATAATCAACCAATTGCTCATACTATCAGCAAACGCATTGCCCAGCTCTCAGAGTTGAGCTCGCTATCTGGACTTAATTGGTTAAAAACTGTATAAACAGACAGTAATGAATTCCATTAATTTTGAGTTAGAGGACCAACCATGGCTGTAATCGTCAAGTACGTGGTAGAACGCAACGGAGAAGAGAAAATGACTTTTACCTCTAAAGCGGAAGCTGACGCCTATGACAAAATGCTTGATATGGCTGATGAGCTTTTTGAGCTACTAGGTAAAAGTGAGTTGCTGGAAGATGAAGGCAAGCAAGAAGACTTGGCTATGTTCCTGGCACAAAACAAAGAAGAAGTACTTTTCGCCCTTGGTGCTAAACGTAAACCTGCGCCAAAGAAAAAGAAAATTGAAGCGGTTGAAGACGCTGAGGAAAATTCAGCTCAAGAAGACGCAGCATAACAACACGCTAAACAGATGTATAAAACCTCAGCAATGGCTGAGGTTTTTTGTTTTAGGGGAAACTAATCGCCTCACGTTTACCCTAATTCCCTACTCATCTCTGAGTTACTATTTCTACCGTCTAGTCGTCATGAGAAAATTGAGATGAGTTATATTGTCGAAGTATGTATCGATAACATTGAATCCCTTCACCGTGCAATTGAAGGTGGTGCAGGCCGCATTGAACTTTGTTCATCACTGGCACTAGGTGGCCTAACACCAAGCTTTGGTTTGATGAAACAAGCGGGCAAACTCTCATCCATACCTGTGTATGCCATGATTCGTCCTCGTCAGGGCGACTTTCTCTACACCGAGGAAGAGCTCGAAAGCATGTTGATTGATATCGAAGCGGCTGCCGATGCTGGTTTACATGGTGTGGTTCTTGGCACTTTGAGTGCGGATGGTCATATTGATATGAACGCCGCTAAACGTCTGATCAACAAAGCCAAATCCCTCAATCTAGGCGTCACTTTCCATCGCGCGATTGACCAATGCGCCGATTATCAGAGATCTATTGAAGATATTGCCGAACTTGGTTGCGAACGTGTTCTTACATCGGGACTTGCTACTAACGTCGAACAAGGCATCGATATTCTTCGTCATATGGTAGAACTGGCTGACGATCGATTCTCAATTATGGCAGGTGCTGGCCTAAACGCCGAAAATGTCTGCAAGATCGTTTCTGAATCTGCTGTTCAGGAAGTGCATTTATCGGGTAAATCCACACGGCCAAGCAAAATGAAGCTCATCGCGGAGCAAGCCAAAATGGGCAATCAGAATATTGATGACTTTGTTGTTCCGGTCACGGATCCACAAGCGATTGAAAAGGTAGTAAAAGCTCTCACTTCTTCGTGATACTTCTCTCAAGCTTGGCTTTGAAATGCTAACCTTTTGATAGCAAAAGGAGGGTCTATGAGTAAAGGCAAACTGAATAAGAAGTTTTATGAAAAGGAACTTGCACGGCTGCAGATTGAACTGGTCAAGCTACAACAGTGGGTTAAGCAAGAAGGCCTTAAGGTCGTTGTTATCTTTGAAGGCCGTGATGCTGCCGGAAAAGGTGGTGTGATTAAACGCATCACAGAAAAGCTCAACCCTCGTATCTGTCGCATTGCCGCTCTTCCCGCCCCAACAGAGAAAGAAAAGACCCAATGGTACTTCCAGCGTTACGTTGCACACCTACCTGCCGCTGGTGAAATCGTGCTTTTCGACCGTAGTTGGTATAACCGAGCTGGGGTCGAGAAAGTCATGAACTTCTGCACCCAAGAAGAGTATGATGAATTTCTGCGATCTTGCCCTGAATTTGAGCGTATGTTGCAGCGTTCTGGAATTATCTTGCTCAAATATTGGTTTTCTGTCTCTGATGAAGAGCAAGAAAAGCGCTTCCTAGAGCGAATCAATACACCAATTAAACGTTGGAAGTTTAGCCCAATGGATTTGGAATCACGCAATCGCTGGGCGGAATATTCTGAAGCGAAAGATAAAATGTTTGCCTACACAGACACCAAACAGTGCCCATGGTGGGTCGTGCCCTCAGATGACAAAAAACGCGCCCGCTTAAACTGTATCAGTCACTTACTCGAGCAAATTGATTATCAGGAAATTACTTATCCAGAAATCTCGCTGCCTGAACTGAGCAAAGAAGGCTACATCCGAGCTCCAATTGAAGAACAAACGTTTGTCCCTGACAAATACTAAAACCCGCCCAGTAATCTACGCATCACCACAGATTTAACGCAGCGCATCATCTATGCTTTGTTCGCCCAAGTGGCGAACATCTTTGCCTTTAACAAAGTAGATGATGTATTCACAGATATTTTGGCAGCGATCCCCTACTCGCTCGATCGCTCGAGCAGACCACATCACTTGCAGGATATGGGGAATGTTCTTCGGGTCTTCCATCATATACGTCATCAACTGGCGGATCACCGCTTCGTATTCTGCATCAATTTTGTCATCCAGCTTGTATACTTCCGCCGCTGAATCGACATCCATACGTGCAAACGCATCTAAAACCTGATGCAACATACCGATTGCCTGACGACAAAGTGGTTCAAGAGAGACTTGGAACATCTGCTCTTTGGATGATGGGCTTTCAATCGCCACATAAGCCATTTTGGTGGCGACATCTCCAATGCGCTCAAGGTCAGTGATGGTCTTAATGATCGCCATGATCAAACGTAAGTCTTTCGCAGTTGGCTGACGTTTGGCAATGATTCTCGTACAAGCTTCATCGATAGAGACTTCCATCGCATTCACTTTGTGATCGTCACGCACGACTTTACGCGCTAGCTCAATGTCCTCTTTGTGCAGTGCCTGCATAGCAAAAGATAACTGCTGCTCAACCAAGCCTCCCATCGTCAGCACGTGGGTTCGGATGGATTCTAATTCGACATTAAACTGTCCGGATATGTGACGTCCAAAGTTCATGAAATATCTGTATCTCCCTTATTAGCCGTATCTACCTGTGATGTAGTCTTCCGTTTGTTTTTTCATTGGCGAAGTGAAAATCGAATCCGTATCTGAGTATTCGATCAACTTACCCATATGGATAAATGCCGTGTGATCGCTGACCCGTGCAGCCTGCTGCATGTTATGTGTCACAATAACTACAGTATATTTGGTTTTAAGATCATTGATCAGTTCTTCAATGGTCAGAGTGGAAATCGGGTCTAGTGCCGAGGTCGGTTCATCAAGAAGTAATACTTCAGGTTCAATCGCAATCGCACGAGCAATGACCAAACGCTGCTGCTGACCACCAGACAAACCAAACGCATTCTCATGTAGCCTGTCTTTCACCTCTTCCCATAGCGCCGCGGCACGCAGGGAGTGCTCAACAGCATCATCAAGAACTCGGCTGTTGCGAATACCCTGCAAGCGCAGACCATATACGACGTTTTCATAAATTGATTTAGGGAAAGGATTCGGACGCTGAAACACCATCCCGACCCGGCGACGTAGTGTTGCTACATCAACCTGTGGGTGGTAGATATTTTTACTATGCAGTTTGACTTTGCCCTCGACACGGCACCCTTCCACCAGATCATTCATTCGGTTGATGCAACGTAAAAGCGTTGATTTACCACACCCTGAAGGCCCGATAAACGCCGTAACCTGGCCTTTAGGAATGCGCATGGAAATATCGCTCAGTGCCTGAGTATTCTGGTAGAACAGATTCAGATCTTCAATAGCAATCGCGGTCTGTTCTTCACTCAGGTTGTTCACGTCTAATGGCGCCTGATAGCCCAATGTCTGATTAACTGAAAACATCTCTTAATCTTGCCCCAGAGTTCGATATTTCTCGCGTAGGTTATTGCGAATACTGATCGCCGTCAGGTTCAGCCCGACGATGACACTCACCAGCAAGAACGACGTGGCGTAAACTAACGGCCTTGCACTTTCAATATTAGTGGTTTGGAAACCAACATCATAGATGTGGAAACCTAAATGCATGAATTTTCTATCCAGATGCAAAAATGGGAATTGGCTATCAACCGGCAAGCTAGATGCCAATTTGACTGCCCCCACCAGCATTAAAGGCGCTACTTCGCCTGCTGCACGGGCAACAGCCAGAATCAGTCCGGTAATGATCGCTGGGCTTGCCATTGGTAATACAATTCGCCACATCGTCTCAAACTGAGTCGCTCCAAGCGCTAATGAACCATGGCGGACGGAACTTGGGATGCGGGTCAAACCTTCTTCGGTAGCCACAATTACAACGGGCAGTGTCAGTACCGCCAGTGTCAGCGCAGACCAAAGCAAACCCGGCGTACCAAATGTCGGCGTTGGCAACTTCTCCTCATAAAACAAGGCATCAATTGACCCGCCTAAGGTATAGACAAAAAAACCTAAGCCAAACACACCGTAAACGATCGAAGGGACACCAGCGAGATTAATAACCGCGACTCGAATCAAACGTGTAAAGGCATTATTTTTGGCATATTCATGGAGATAAATCGCCGCAATCACGCCCAGAGGCATGACGATAATCGACATGATCAGCACCAGTAAAACAGTACCAAACATGGCAGGGAATACACCGCCTTCAGAATTTGATTCTCGCGGATCGTCGGATAAGAACTTCCATGCTTGATGTGCCCACTGAGCGACTTTTTCTAGCAACGTCATTTGGTTTGGATACCAAACATCCAAAATTTGGCTGAGAGGGATTCGGTATTGATTGCCTTTCATATCTTCGACAATCAGGCCCTGCTGAGCCAATTCTAATCTCAGTGCATCCAGCTGTGATTCCATTTCCGCAAGCTGCTGGCTAAACATGCTCGATTGAGCGTCGTAACGTTTGATGAATTCTGCATCTAAGCGACCATTCAGTTCACGTCTTTTCTTCTCTAAACGCAACCTGTCAGCCTGAGCACTGATCACTTTGATCTGCTTCTCTACCAAACGGTCAATTTTAGTACGTTGCTTATCGGCAAATACCAGCGCGCGTTCAACATCGGTTTTAGCCTGCTCGCTTACCTTACCATCAGCGGTAAAATATCCTTTCGGTTGACCGTAAAAATCCCCACCTCGGGTCCGTTCAACCACTGCCCAACCTTCAGGCTTTGAACGTTCAAGCAAGTCGACTTCCAGAATAGAAACAAAGTCAGCAGGGTAAATATCACGATTGGCAATCTTAATACTCAGTCGCTGAACTAAGCCTTTCTCCTCGACTTCAGGAGTGAGCGCAATGTCCATTTCGCGTAAGTGGCTGATCGGCACATATTCTTCGGCGTAAAGCTGACCAATCAAGACATCACCCTGTTCGGTTTTCCACTGGTAAAGGGGGGCAGGCCAAAAATAGGACAAACCTTTCCAACCGATAAGCAGTAGCAAACCAAGCACTGACAGCAAACTAATGCTGACAGCTCCGCCTGTTAGCCAGACCCATGGTGAACCGGACTTTAGCCACTTAAACACGCTCAATGCCCCTCGGATAACTTCGATTACAGCGCACGATATTTATCCCTTAACCTTTGACGAACCCATTCCGCGAGCGAGTTAACCGCGAAAGTAAACACCAGCAAAATCAGCGCCGCCAAAAATAGAATTCGATAGTGAGAACTGCCCACTTCAGACTCAGGCATTTCAACTGCAATGGTGGCAGATAGGGTGCGCATACCTTCTAGAATATTCCAGTCCATGATTGGCGTATTTCCCGTGGCCATCAGCACTATCATGGTTTCCCCTACCGCTCGGCCAAGGCCCATCATAATGGCTGAAAAAATACCTGGACTTGCGGTGAGCAGCACAACATGAATCAGGGTTTGCCACGGCGTCGCACCTAACGCCAAAGATCCATCAGACAGGTGCTTAGGCACAGAAAAAATCGCATCTTCCGCAATAGTGAAAATGGTTGGGATAACAGCAAATCCCATCGCAAACCCCACCACTAGAGCGTTGCGTTGATCAAAGCCAATTCCCTGCTCAGCCAAATATGCTCGAACATCGCCATTGAACAACCATTGTTCAATATTGCCACTCTGGCTCAGAATCACCGCTGTAAATACCACCATTGCAGGCATCAAAATCACCGCATGCAGGCCGTTCGGTAAACGACCACTCCACCTGCGTGGTAATTTGTGCCATATGGCGCCGATGACGATGGTCGAAATGGGTAAAAATAACATCAAAGAAACCACTGCTGCCAAATGGCTTTCCACAAGTGGGGCGAACCATAACCCAGCGAGAAATCCGATAATCACAGTTGGTAATGCTTCCATCAGTTCGATTGAAGGTTTCACCACTCGTCGCATTGATGGCGTCATGAAATAGGCGGTGTAAATAGCGCCAAGAACCGCAATTGGCACGGCAAACATCATGGCAAACGCCGCCGCTTTTAGCGTACCAAACGCAATCGGTACAAGACTAAATTTGGCTTCGAACTGATCATTTGCCGATGTGGTTTGCCAAACAAATTCAGGTTCTGGGTAACTCTCATACCAAACTTTCTGCCAAAGCGACGACAAGGATATTTCTGGGAATGGATTATCCACATAAGCAACACTGAGCTGAGAATCAGAGAGTGCCAACAAGTATTTTTCATTGTTAGACATTGCCGCCAGTTGCGGTGCTTTGTCGTAGGCACGTTTAAAAATTACCAGCTTTTCACTTGTCGTATAGTGACTCTGTACCGTGCCATTAAGATAAAAGCTGTAAAAGCCTTTACGGTAAGTATCAGGCAGTAAGAATTGCAGCTGTGAAGCCAGTTTAAAGTCACGAATTTGAGTGAGGTTTCTTTGCCCATCACTCAACACATCAAACCACTGTGAGACTAGCCCATCTTGGTGACTGACCAATAAAGAGTAGGCTCCGGACAACAGCTTTATGTCCGTGACCGCATGCTTGCTCTCTCCTTGGCTCAAATCAACGACTTCACGGACAACAAAGTTCGCTAAGCCTTTTTGAGCAACCACCAGTTCAGAGCCAGTTCTTAAATAAAGAGTCTTTCCATCAGGCGTGAGAATAATCTGTTCTAAGTCGGGAAAAGGGGTTGCAAACTCAAACTGCTGTAGAGCTTGTTTACCATCACGCCAGCGGATTTGGACAGTATCATCATCGTAATGGCCGACCAAGGTCACCTGTTCAGCTTTAGAAAATGCAAACGATGTTAGCTGTGAACCCGAGTCCGTCTGAAGGTCAAACTCCAATGGCCACTGATTCACTTCTGGAGAGAAAGTACGTTTATCATCTTGTAAAGAGCTCGACATCTCAGGTCGATACAACAAAACCTCACCTGCGGGTGTCGCAGCTCCCAGCCAGCCTTGAGCTGGACTGCCATTGGTATAAATCGTGTATTGTGAGCCGAGATCTACCGACAAACTGGATTGTGATGACTGGTGAGTCAGCGACCAAAAATCGACATAACCAGCTTTTGAGACCACATAGGCGTGCTCACCATAGTCATCGATTCCGGCGGCCACTGGAGTAGCCGTTGTAATAGGTTGGATGGCAACATTGGGGGTTAGCTTAGCATCAGAAAAAAGAGGCAGGACCATCATTGCTAGATAAACGAAGATCAATACCAGTGCAGCCAAAACACCGACACCACCTATCGATACCGCTAGCTGAACTAAACGATCTTTGATTAGTCGCTTTCGATCACGTTCTCGCAATGAAAATTCGGCTTTAGCCATTTCTCTCACTTACCTGCATTTACCCAGATGTATAATATGTCGATTAGGTGACAATTATATTACAGATCGCAATAAACAACTGAAAATAATGCAATAAGAACATGCAATAAAAGTGTCATACAAACCCCTTAATTTCTAAACCAGTTCCATTTTTCCCAGTGCAATTTAGTTAGGTTCGTCAATAAAGGTCAGGGTATGAGTGCAGAAAAGCTTTACATTGAAAAAGAATTAAGTTGGTTGTCTTTCAATGAGCGAGTGCTCCAAGAGGCCGCAGATAAAACAGTGCCACTTATTGAAAGGATTCGATTTTTAGGCATTTTTTCCAACAATTTAGACGAGTTCTACAAAGTACGATTTTCCGATGTGAAGCGTCGTATTCTCATCAACCAAGAGCGGGGAGGAAATGATAACTCCAAGCACTTACTGACCAAAATGCAAACCAAAGCACTCAGGCTCAATGAACGGTTTGATGAGCTATACGCAGAGCTAATCCGTGATATGGCACGCCGGAGAATTTTTCTGGTGAATGAAACCCAGCTCAATGAATCTCAGGAAAAGTGGATCAAAAAATACTTCCACAACCAAGTTTTACCACACGTCACACCTTTATTAATGAGAGACGACATTGATGTTCTGCAGTTTCTCAAAGATGAATACGCCTATATCGCAGTTGAGCTACGGAAGCAGGATCAAAATCAATATGCACTGATCGAGATACCAACTGATCACTTACCTCGCTTCGTTATGGTACCAGAACAAAAAGGCAAGCGACGTAAGACCATTATTCTACTCGACAATATCATTCGTTATTGTCTTGATGAGTTATTCAGTGGTTTCTTCGATTACGACGAACTGAACGGTTACGCGATGAAAATGACTCGCGACGCGGAATATGACCTCAGTCATGAGGTGGAGCATAGCCTACTAGAACAAATGTCCGAGGGGGTAAGTCAGCGCCTGACCGCCATGCCTGTCCGTTTTGTTTATGAGCGTAACATGCCAGAAGAGATGCTGGCATTCCTATGTGACAAGCTGCAAATTTCCAACTATGACAGTCTGATTCCCGGTGGGCGCTACCATAACTTCAAAGACTTCATCGGTTTTCCAAATGTCGGCCGAGAATACTTGGAGAACAAACCTCTCCCCCCCATAAAGTGCGCTGACTTTGATGGCTACGCCAACAAATTTGATGCGATCAAGAACCAAGACATTCTACTTTATTACCCTTACCATACTTTTGAGCACATCACAGAGCTGGTTCGTCAGGCATCTTTTGACCCTAAAGTACTGAGTATCAAAATCAATATCTACCGAGTGGCGAAAGACTCACGGTTAATGAATTCATTGATCGATGCTGTTCATAACGGCAAACAAGTTACGGTAGTGGTCGAATTACAAGCTCGATTCGATGAAGAAGCCAACATCGAATGGTCAAAGGTGCTCACTGAAGCGGGGGTACAAGTCATCTTTGGCACTCCGGGGCTAAAGATCCACTCTAAGTTGCTGCTAATTAGCCGCCGAGAAGAAGAGGAAATCGTTCGTTACGCCCATATTGGGACTGGGAACTTCCACGAGAAAACAGCTCGTATTTACACCGATTTCTCTCTACTCACTGCAGATCCCGAAATCACTAATGAAGTGCGTAATGTCTTTGGGTACATCGAAAACCCATACCGACCAGCGAGATTTGAGCATCTAATGGTTTCACCGCGTAACTCGCGCAAGCAGCTCTATCGCCTAATAGATGGTGAAATTGCTAATGCGAAGTTGGGCAAAAAAGCCGCCATCACGCTAAAAGTCAACAATTTGGTCGATAAAGGGCTTGTTAACAAGCTTTACGGTGCCAGTACTGCCGGAGTTGAGATCAAAATGATCATTCGTGGTATGTGTTCATTGGTCCCAGGTGTAGAGGGAGTGAGCGACAATATCCAGATCATCAGTATTGTTGATCGCTTCCTTGAGCACCCACGCGTCATCATTACTCATAATGATGGTGATCCTCAAGTGTACATTTCTTCAGCCGACTGGATGACGCGTAACATCGATTATCGTATTGAAGTCACTGCTCCAGTCCGTGACCAA
Source organism: Vibrio sp. Isolate23 (assembly GCF_022398095.1). NCBI lineage: Bacteria > Pseudomonadati > Pseudomonadota > Gammaproteobacteria > Vibrionales > Vibrionaceae > Vibrio > Vibrio sp. Isolate23. The sequence goes on along the minus strand of NZ_JAKEUV010000004.1, from coordinate 69,341 downwards.
CGTCTTAAACAGCGAATTATTGATATCATTAACATCCAGTTTACCGATACAGTAAAAGCCCGTTGGATAGACAAAGAAATGAGCAATACTTATGTTCCGCGAGGTAACCGCAAGAAAGTTCGCTCACAGGTTGCCATTTATGACTATCTTAAACATGTAGAAAAACAAACTAAGAAACGTAAAGAACTGTCCCTAACTCATGACTCAGTCTCCGGAAATTCGTGATGTTGCCGCGATTGATCTTGGCTCTAACAGCTTCCACATGGTGGTCGCACGCGTAGTAGATCAAGATTTGCAACTGGTCAGCCGCCATAAGCAGCGAGTACGTCTTGCTGCTGGTTTAGATGCTCAAAAGAACCTAGATAACGCCTCAATCGAACGAGGGTTAGAATGCTTAGCCATGTTTGCTGAGCGCCTACAAGGTTTTGAAGAAAGCAACGTTCGTATTGCGGCAACGCATACGCTACGTCAGGCAAACAATGCACATATTTTCCTTCAACGCGCGCGAGAAGTGTTGCCATTTCCGATTGAAATCATCCCCGGCGTCGAAGAAGCACGCCTAATTTACCTCGGAGTGGCACACACTCAACCAGAATCAGACTCAAAGTTAGTGGTCGATATTGGTGGTGGTAGTACTGAGATGATCATAGGCAAAGGTTTCGAAGCAGAACTGATCAACAGCAAACAAATGGGCTGCGTCAGCTTCACCAAGCTCTACTTTGCCAACGGTAAACTTTCACGCAAAAACTTTGCTAATGCCACACTCGCCGCCGAACAGCGAATCGAGTCCATCGCACACCGCTATCGAAAGCAAGGTTGGGAAGTCGCATTCGGCTCTTCGGGGACCATCAAAGCTATTCGCGAAGTATTGCTGAGTATGGGGTTTGAAGATGGCATCATCACTGCAAAGCGTCTCGACAAGCTGATCGAGAAACTCTGCGAATGGTCCGTGATTGATGAAATCGAATTGAGTGGCTTAACTCCAGAGAGAAAACCGGTTTTCGCTGCTGGGGTGGCTATTCTGGCTGCCATATTCAAAGATCTTAAAATAGATGAAATGCATTTTTCAGAAGGTGCATTGCGTGAAGGCCTGTTGTTTGAGATGGAAGACGGCTTTAAACGCTCTGACATCCGGATGAGAACCACAGAAAACTTGGCGAATAAGCATCTGGTTGATCTTGAGCATGCGGCTAAGATTAAACATCAAGCGCAATCTTTCCTACAACAAGTTCACCAACAACTTGGTATCAAAAAAAGCTCTGAGCTGTTTGATCTACTTGACTGGAGTGCGCTACTTCATGAAGTCGGACTCAGTATCAGTTTGCAGGCCTTTCATCGCCACTCTGCTTACATTCTGCGCCACACCTACATGCCTGGTTTTAACCGCGAACAACAAACCGTACTCGCCATGTTGGTTCGCTTTCAACGTAAAGCACTAAAGCTGCACGAAATGGCAGAATTCGCCTTATTTAAGAAAAAACACATCATAGGTCTGATTCGTATTCTGCGGCTAGCTATTTTACTCAATGGACAACGTAGCGAAGATGCCTTACCAGAATTAGCACTGACCATTGATGGCGAGAAATGGACATTGAACTCAGATGACGCACAGTGGTTAGAGAACAATAAATTACTTCATGCTGATTTGATCACTGAGCAAGAGTACTGGTTGGCGGCAGGCTGGGAACTTAGCTTTTAGCCATGACTCCCGCTAGCAATGAGTAACTATTGGGGCGTTCTCAGTTTATCAACATCGACTCAGTCGACGATACCGACCTTGGCTAAGTCTTGACGCGCAATGTCGGCGGACATAGGTACATAACCATCTTTCTCAACTAGCTTTTGTCCTTGCTGAGAATAGATAAAGCGAATAAATTCTCTCTCGATTGGAGGAAGGGGCTTATGCGGATTCTTATTCACATAAACATAAAGGTAGCGTGATAGTGGGTACTTACCTGTAAGAATGTTTTCTTGACTGGCTTCCACATACTCTCCGCCTTGTTTAGCAATAGGCAGCAGTTTCACACCAGAGACCTGATAGCCAACACCTGAGTACCCAATGGTGTTAATTGCCGACGCTACAGACTGAACGACGGACGCCGATCCCGGCTGTTCATTGACATTACTTTTAAAGTCCCCACCACACAGCGCATTATTCTTAAAGTATCCGTAAGTCCCCGAGACCGAGTTACGACCAAATAGCTGTATACTGCGTTTAGCCCAGTGATAATCTAGCCCTAAATCCGCCCAAGTCAGTACAGGCTGGGTGCTACCGCAACGCAGAGTGGCAGAAAAAATAGCATCAAGTTGGGTGAAGTTGAGCCCTTTAAGTGGGTTATCACGGTGGACAAAGATACCGATCGCGTCAATCGCAATACGTAGCTCAGTGGGTTTGTAGCCATGTTCACGCTCAAAGGCTTCAATTTCCCGATTTCGCATCGGTCGACTCATTGGGCCAAATTGCGCAGTACCTTCAGTTAACGCTGGAGGAGCCGTTGAAGAGCCAGAGGCTTGCACCTGACCATTCACGCTCGGGTAAAGCTGCTTAAACTCTTCTACCCACAAGGTTGTCATGCCGGCTAATGTGTCAGAACCAACACTGGTTAAACTGCCAGTAATACCGGGCACTTTTTGATATTCAGATAGGCTCGTTGAAGCCGCTTGGACACCAAAGGAGAAGCTGGCAGAAAGAATAAGAGTAGTGAGCGCTAACTTCATTAATTCACCACCAAACGAGGTGGTAGCACGAATGAGAATTTACTGCCGACACCGACTTCAGACTGTATTTCTAGATGCGAGTCGTGATGCGTCAACGCATGTTTGACGATCGCTAAACCAAGACCACTGCCACCAGTATCTCTTGAACGCGCTTTATCCACTCGATAGAAACGCTCAGTGAGTCGGTGTAAATGTTGAGGCTCAATGCCTTCACCACCATCTTCCACCTCTAAACATGCGCCTTGCGCAGTCTGATACCAACGAACTCGGACATCGGCTCCTGCTGGTGTGTATTTCACTGCGTTATAAACCAAGTTTGAAATGGCACTGCGTAGTTGGTCTTCATCACCAAGTACACGCAGGCTGTTATCAATATCAAAGTTCAGCTTATGCTGCTGATCGCCACTCAAACTCGCCGCTTCTTTCTCCAACACATCTAGCATTGCTGGGACATTCACTACGTCTTCCAGTTCATGCATTGGCGCCGCTTCAATCTTAGATAATGTGAGCAGTTGATTAACCAAGCTGTTCATACGATTGAGCTGCTCGGTCATCACGCCATGGGCTTTAGTCCACATCGGGCCGACAACCATATCCGGGTCTTCGGTCATTTCAAGATAGCCTTGCAACACCGTCATTGGCGTACGCAGCTCGTGAGAAACATTGGCAAAGAAATTACGACGCATGCCTTCCAATTGCTTAAGCTGAGACACATCACGCACCACCATCAGATGCTCACCTTCAGTGTACGGCACAATACGCAGCTCAAGCATACGCTCGACATTAAGTGGAGAGCGCATCTCTAGAGGCTCAGAGAAATCTTGTTTATTAAGATACTTAATGAAATCTGGAGTGCGGATAAGATTAGAAATCGGCTGACCTGAATCGTCCGGCCAACGGAAGCCGAGTAAGTGTTGGGCGAGCTTGTTGCACCAAACAATGTTGCCTTCACTACGGAACACAACAACCGCATCCGGTAAGGATTCAGCACCATTACGGAATCGGCGAATCAGATTGGTCAGCTCTTTGCGCTTTTTGCGCTGGCGCTGCTGCAAGCGATAGATGCCGTTAAATAACGACTCCCAGTTTCCACTTCCCGATGGCGGTGTCAAGCGCTTTTCATCCCACAACCACGCCGAAAGGCGCATCTGATTATGCAGATGCCATACAAGCTGCAAAACCGTGGCCGCTAAAAGCAACCACGGCATATGACCGAAAATCCATCCGACAATCACCCAAGGGGTGTAAAAAAAAGCCAGCTCCCAGGCTAGCTTTTTCCAAGTTAACCGCTCTACCACTTACCTCTCCAGATGGTTAATTTAAATTATGCCTTGGTTGAGAAACGGTAACCTGCACCACGTACCGTCTGAATCAGCTTGTCATGGCCTGCCGCTTCTAATGCTTTGCGCAGACGACGAATGTGTACATCTACAGTACGGTCTTCAACATACACGTTGGTTCCCCATACGTTGTTCAGCAGTTGCTCTCGGCTGTAAACGCGCTCTTGGTGCGTCATAAAGAAGTGCAGCATCTTGAACTCAGTTGGACCCATATCCAGTGGCTGATCGTTCGCGGTTACGCGATGCGAAACAGGATCCAGCTTCAAGCCCTGCACATCAATCACATCTTCAAGTGCAGTTGGCGTCACACGGCGAATTACCGCTTTAAGACGCGCCACCAGCTCTTTTGGCGAGAATGGCTTAGTAATGTAGTCATCTGCGCCGACTTCCAGACCACGAACCTTGTCTTCTTCTTCACCACGTGCTGTTAACATCACAACTGGAATGTTGCGTGTCAGCTCTTCACGCTTCATGTGTTTGATGAAGTTGATGCCGCTGCCACCAGGTAGCATCCAATCTAGTAGGACTAGATCTGGGAAGGGTTCAGCTAGCTTAGTCACCGCACTATCGTAGTCTTCAGCTTCGACCGCTTGGTAACCTTTTTGCTCAAGAACAAAGCAAAGCATTTCACGAATTGGTGCTTCGTCTTCAACAACCAGAATCCTTCTAGACATAATTGAATAACCTTTGAGTTAGTTGAATTTAATCGGGCATTTACCCTTTGCAACGATAGGCATTATTACCATCAATTATGACACTTTTGTGACCTTTGAAAACAAATTTTCATATAACTTTCATCCCACTATTGCGCTGTTGCAATAGGACAAGCACGGCAAAAGTCTTTATGATTGGCCCCTTAACTTCAGGTATAGAGAAAGTGTATGTGGTTTAAAAACTGTCTGGTTTACCGTTTTAACCGAGATATTGAATTCAAAGCAGACGAGCTGGAAAAGCAGCTTGAAGAGTTTCGTTTTACGCCTTGTGGCAGTCAGGACAAACAAAAGTTTGGCTGGGTGACAGCAATGGGTAAACATGGCGACATGATGACTCACGTGTCTGAAAACCGCATTCTGATCTGCGCGAAGAAAGAAGAGAAAATGCTGCCAGCGTCTGTGATCAAAGAATCACTCAATGCAAAAGTTGAGGCGATGGAAGCACAAGAAGGCCGACCTCTGAAGAAAAAAGAGAAAGACAACCTCAAAGATGACATTGTCATGGATTTGCTACCGCGCGCATTCAGCCGCAGCAACCATACCTTTGTTGTTATTCTGCCTAAAGAAGGCTTTATTCTGGTCGATGCCAGCAGCTATAAGAAAGCGGAAGATGTGCTCGCCCTTCTACGTAAAACCATGGGTAGCCTACCTGTCGTGCCAGCCATTACAGAAAAAGCCGTTGAAACCACATTAACTGAATGGGTCAAAACAGGCGACACTCCGGTTGGGATACAGATGTTGGACGAAGCTGAGCTCAAGTCGGTTCTCGAAGAAGGCGGCGTGATCCGCTGTAAGAAACAAGAACTGACTGCAGACGAAATTCGCAGCCACATCGATGCCGATAAGGTAGTGACTAAACTGGCTCTTTGGTGGCAAGAGCGTATTGAGTTCATTCTGGCAGAAGATGGCAGTATCAAGCGCCTTAAATTCTCTGATGAGCTGAAAGATCAGAATGATGACATTCCTCGTGAAGATCAGGCTGCACGATTTGACGCTGACTTCTCACTCATGTGCGGCGAGTTAAGCGCGTTCCTGCCAAACTTATACGAGTGCTTAGGCGGCTTACCTCACCCTAACGCTTAACCTCCTCTCTAGGTGCTCGACGTGTTCGAGCGCCTATCTGTAATCTCCTCACCTAAATTATGGACTTTTTTCTAGTCACTGGTCACGTTTTGGCGTAAAATTTGCGCCCCAATTCCATAAGGTGGAATGGACCTGACTTGAGATCAGACTAAGAGAATTACACATGACTACTGAGAAAGCATTCGTACCTGAGCTACTGTCACCAGCGGGTAGCCTGAAAAATATGCGTTACGCCTTTGCCTATGGTGCAGACGCGGTATACGCAGGCCAGCCTCGTTACAGCCTTCGCGTACGTAACAACGAGTTCAACCACGAGAACCTAAAAATTGGTATCGACGAAGCGCACGCCCAAGGCAAAAAGCTTTACGTGGTATGTAACATCCAGCCACACAACTCCAAGCTGAAGACCTTCATCCGTGATCTTAAGCCTGTGGTTGAAATGGGCCCTGATGCGCTCATCATGTCGGATCCGGGTCTGATTATGATGGTTCGTGAAGCATTCCCAGAGATGCCAATTCACCTGTCCGTTCAAGCCAACGCCGTCAACTGGGCAACAGTTAAATTCTGGGCAGCCAATGCCGTTGAACGTGTGATTGTTTCTCGTGAGCTTTCTCTGGAAGAGATTGAAGAAATTCGCGAGCACTGTCCTGAAACCGAACTTGAAGTGTTCGTTCACGGTGCTCTATGTATGGCTTACTCTGGTCGTTGTCTACTTTCTGGCTACATCAACAAGCGTGACCCTAACCAAGGTACGTGCACCAATGCATGTCGTTGGGAATACAACGTCGAAAAAGGCAAAGAGAACGACTCTGGCGATATCGTTGAAGCCTTCGACCCTAACGAAGCGCAAGCCGTTGAAGTGCAAGATGAACGCCCTGAGGCAACACTTGGTCTAGGTAAACCAACCGACGAAGTGGTACTGCTTTCTGAAAGCCACCGCCCAGAAGAAAAGATGGCGGCGTTTGAAGATGAGCACGGCACTTACATCATGAACTCGAAAGATCTGCGCGCCATTCAGCACGTTGAGCGTTTGACTAAAATGGGTGTTCACTCACTCAAGATTGAAGGTCGTACTAAGTCATTCTACTACTGTGCGCGTACCGCTCAGGTTTATCGTAAAGCGATCGACGATGCTGTCGCTGGCAAGCCATTCGATGAAAGCCTAATGACCACACTTGAGAGCCTAGCTCACCGTGGCTATACAGAGGGCTTCCTGCGCCGTCATACGCACGATACTTACCAAAATTACGACTACGGTTATTCCGTATCTGATGCACAGCAATTTGTTGGTGAATTCACAGGTAAACGTCGTGGTGACCTAGCTGAAGTTGAAGTAAAGAACAAATTCGTGGTTGGTGACAGCCTTGAGCTTATGACACCAAAAGGCAACGTTGTCTTTACCCTCGAAGCGATGGAAAACCGTAAATCACAATCCGTTGATGACGCAAAAGGAAACGGCCACTTTGTTTTCATTCCTGTACCTCAGGACATGGACTTAGAGTACGGTCTTTTAATGCGCAATCTTAATAATGGTCAGGATACCCGTAACCCAACAGGTAAATAACCATGGCGTTGTTGATCACGGATAAGTGCATTAACTGTGATATGTGTGACCCAGAGTGCCCAAACGGCGCGATTACCATGGGTGACACTATCTTTGAGATCGACCCCGATCTTTGCACTGAATGTAAAGGCCACTATGAGAAGCCGACCTGTCAGTCGGTGTGCCCAATCACCAAGTGCATCATCACTGACCCAAATCATGTCGAGACTGAAGAAGAGTTGTTAGAAAAGTTCGTCATCATCCAAGGGTTAGCCTAAACAGAAAATGCCGCTCCACTGAGCGGCATTTTTATTCAATTGAGCAATCCTGCTTAAATACTTTCCAGCAGTAGATGGCATTCCATCGGCATCACTCTCATTTTTTTCTTCTTCGGTTTACTTACTACGACTTTTGGCGCGGCAGGTTTAGGCTGTGGTTTCCAACTGGCCAACTCAGCGCCACATCCGTCGCCTTTCGGCGGCGCAGCCTGTGGTTTGCACGCGCTGCTACCCTCTGGGCACTTGAGCCTGACATGCATATGATAATGGTGCCCCCACCACGGCCGTACTTTTCTCAACCAGCCCCGCTCTGCTGGTACTTCCTGTGTGCACAGTTTTTCTTTGATGATAGGGTGAACGAAAATGCGTGCAACTTCCTCATCACTTGCCGCCATTTTGATCAATTCGAAGTGGCGCTGGTCCCAGTTTCGTTTGACTAACTGATACTGCTGGAGATTGACCACGCTCATTGGTTCAGGCTTACTCAGTTGCTGAGAAGAAAGCTTGTCATCAGCCAGCTTGAGCCAAATATCGATATCCAACCCCGTCTGATGGCTTGAATGCCCAGAAGAGAAGCGCCCCCCCTGAGGTAATGAGATATCACCAATCAAAATACGAGTATTAAGGCGATGCGCAGCCAGAGCGGCTAAACGCTGAACAAAACTAACAGCCTGCGGGTGAGCATAGTAACGTTGTCGCTGGCTGCGTAATACTTGATAGCCCTCTCCTTGAAGAGGCAGTGCCGCCGCACCTGCAAGACAACCGTTGGCATAGCTACCAATCGCTTGAGGAGATTGCGTCGAAGGAGATTGAATCTTCTCCCAGGGACTGGCCTGAAGTGAAGATGTGAAAAGGAGAAGTACAATAAATCCAGCTTGCTTCAACCATCCTTTGATTGCCAATCCCATGTACTATCTCCTAACGTTTCTGTTTAGTAATGCTCACCATTGTCGTAGTAGGCTTTGGCATCCAGAGCGGTAAAAATCACCGCGACATCCACATCTTCGCCAATCATCCCACGCACTTGCTGAGTAATAATCGCTGCGACAGCGTCCTGAGTTTGCTGTCCACGATAAAACCACAATACCTCAACAAACGGATACGCCTGACTCACCTCACCTTCATGATAAAACGTAGTGTAGATGTACTCGAATGTGAAATCTTCACGAGGGCAATCCATGTGTGGCTGCAGCTCATCAATCAGAGATTTCGATAAGGTTTGAACCGTTTGCGGCTCGACAGCACGAAAACGTAAATGTGGCATAGCTTGCTTCCTTAATTGTATTTTTATCTATCATAACAACTCCGATGACAATGTCTTGTACCGAACGGGGTCTTAGTATTGCTCTATAAAACAAAAGGCCGCTGAACAATCAGCGGCCTTTCTCATAGCATACGTTTTGCCTTATGGCATTTCGTCAAATTCTGCGCCTTCTTTCTCAACTTGAGGAGGCATCAGGTGTTCTTTGGTGATACCCAGTTTCAATGCCAGTGCCGAAGCCACATAGATTGAAGAGTATGTACCCACAGTGATACCCAATAGAAGTGCGGTAGCGAAGCCATGAATCATAGCACCACCTTGCGTAAACAGGGCAATCACCACAAACAAGGTAGTACCGGATGTAATCAAGGTACGGCTCAACGTTTGCGTGATTGAGCTGTTCATGATTTCAGCAGGTTCGCCTTTGCGCATCTTACGGAAGTTTTCACGGATACGGTCAAATACAACAATGGTATCGTTAAGCGAGTAACCCACTACCGTCAGCAAGGCTGCCACAATCGTCAGGTCAACCTCGATTTGCATCAATGAAAACACACCTAGCGTAATGATAACGTCGTGTGCCAGAGCAAGTACCGCACCAGCCGCTAAACGCCATTCGAATCGCACCGAAACGTAGATCAAGATACAGATCAGAGAAACTAGGATCGCTAAACCACCGGCTTCCGTTAGCTCGTCACCCACATTCGGGCCAACGAACTCGATACGACGCATTTCTACATTTTCACCCGTACCGTCTTTGATTGCACTTAAGATCTGGTTTCCTAGTGTTTCACCTGCCACATTATCACGAGGACGCAAGCGAACCATCACATCACGGGCACTACCAAAGTTCTGTACCGTGGCGTCGCCAAAGCCTTTCGCATCGAGGGCACTACGGATCTCTTCCAAATCAGCAGGTTGCTCAAAGCCAACTTCAATCAGCGTACCGCCTGTAAAGTCTAACCCCCAGTTCAACCAATTGGTAGACAGAGTAAAAATCGATGCACCAATCATCAGCACCGACAATAGAAACGCAAACTTAGACCAACGCATAAAGTCGATCATTTTGTCTGCTTTTAGAACCTGAAACATAATAATTCCTAGCCTTAGATCGACAGTTTGTTGATGCGTTTACCACCGTACATCAGGTTCACGATACAGCGCGTACCAATGATGGCAGTAAACATAGACGTTAAGATACCGATAGACAACGTCACTGCGAAGCCTTTGATTGCACCCGTACCTACTGCAAACAGAATGATGGCAGTTATCAAGGTAGTAATGTTGGCATCGGCGATAGTACTAAATGCGTTCGCGTACCCCTGATGAATCGCTTGCTGAGGACTACGTCCATCACGCAGCTCTTCGCGTATCCGCTCGAAGATCAGCACATTGGCATCGACCGCCATACCGACCGTCAGAACAATACCGGCAATACCAGGCAAGGTCATCGTCGCGCCCGGAATCATCGACATCACACCGATAATCAACACAAGGTTAGCCATTAGCGCTACGTTGGCAATCAAACCAAACTTACGGTAGTACATTAGTGTAAACAGCATGACCGCTACCATACCCCAAATCATCGCCTGAATACCCATATCGATATTCTGTTGCCCCATAGAAGGACCAATGGTTCTTTCTTCAACGATAGAAATTGGGGCAATCAGAGCACCTGCGCGAAGCAATAACGCTAAGTTGTGTGCTTCAGCAGCGGAATCAATACCTGTGATACGGAAGTTACGCCCCAAGGCAGATTGAATTGTCGCTTGGTTAATTACTTCTTCATGCTTAGTAAGAATGACTTTGCCTTCTGGAGTACGACGACCACTGTCTTTGTACTCGGCAAATACCGTTGCCATCAACTTGCCAATGTTCTTCTTCGAGAACGCAGACATCTTGTTACCACCTTCGCTATCTAGCGAGATGTTAACTTGAGGGCGGCCATATTCATCAACGCTTGAGCTCGCATCTGTGATGCTAGAACCACCTAGGATTACACGTTTTTTAAGCACAACTGGACGACCATCGCGGTCTTGCTTGATTTCACTGCCCGCTGGCGCTCGGCCTCTTGCTGCAGCTGCGAGATCCGCTTTATCATCGACTTCGCGAAATTCAAGTGTTGCTGTCGCACCCAGAATTTCTTTCGCACGTGCCGTATCCTGAACACCTGGCAGTTCAACAACAATACGGCTTGCACCCTGACGCTGAACAAGTGGCTCAGCCACACCCAGTTCGTTTACACGGTTACGCAGAATAGTAATGTTCTGCTCAACAGCGTAGTTACGAATCTCAGTAAGGCGTTGCTCTGTAAAAGTAGCAGTCAAGGTGAAACGGCCATCTGCATCTGAATCAACAAACGTCATATCAGGATGATTTTGTTGCATTATGCGTTTAGCGTCCGCAAGCTGAGTTTCGTTGCGTAAGCGAATTTCCACCGCATCTTTACCCAAAGTGCGAATCGTACGGTAGCGAATATCCGCTTCACGTAGTTCACTACGGAAAGCTTCTTCCTGTTGGCCGACCAGTTTCTCCATCGCAGCGTCCATATCTACTTCCATCAGGAAGTGAACACCACCGCGCAGGTCAAGGCCGAGCTTCATTGGCGCAGCGCCAACCGCTTCTAACCAATCAGGGGTAGCAGGAGCTAGGTTGAGAGCAACAATTTTGTCTTTACCCAGAGCTTCATTGATGACATCACGAGCACTGATCTGAGTGTCGGTATCGTTGAAGCGTACAAGAATGGATCCATTTTCGAGAGCAATGGATTTATGAGATAAGCCCTTTTTATCAAGAGCTTCAGTGACAGAATCCAGCGTTGACATATCTACAGAGGCGCCACGCGCCCCTGTAACTTGAATTGCCGGATCTTCACCGTAGATATTTGGAAGTGCATACAATGCTGCGATAGCGATGGTAAACACCACCATCAAGTACTTCCATAACGGATAGCGGTTAAGCACAGCGAGGATCCTTTAGCTGTTTTATAGAGACTTCAGCGTACCTTTTGGTAGCACTGCAGTAACGAAATCTTTCTTGATCACAACTTCGTTATTCGTGTTTAGCTCGATTGAGATGTAGTCGTTGTCTTCTGCAATCTTAGTGATTTTACCCACTAGGCCACCGCTAGTCAGAACTTCATCACCTTTGCCCATGGAAGACATCAGGCTCTTGTGCTCTTTCACGCGTTTAGCTTGTGGACGGTAAATCATGAAGTAGAAAATTACCGCGAACATACCAAGCATGATTAGCATTTCGAAACCGCCGCCTGCTGGTGCACTTTCTGCTGCGTAAGCTGGAGAAATAATCATTAAAACAATCCTCTATTATTTTTTATTAATATTCCAAGTTGGGCCTACGCTTTTGAGTTTCAAGAGAAAGAGTGACTATTAGAGATCACTCTCTCAAAAATTCACTGCGTCTGCCTACTTTATTAGCAAAAGCCTCTGGCGGAATGCCAAAGGCTTTAATTCTTTTATCTAGTCAATTACTGCTCTTTCGCCAGTGGTGGCACTTCGCGACCACGACGCTCATAGAACTCTTTGACAAACTCATCAAAGCGATCTTCATCAATCGCCTTACGGATACTTTCCATCACACGTTGGTAGTAACGCAAGTTGTGAATGGTATTCAGGCGAGCACCTAGAATTTCATTACAGCGATCTAAGTGGTGTAGGTACGACTTAGAGTAATTCTGACAAGTGTAACAGTCACACTCTGGATCCAATGGTGTTGTATCCGTTTTATGTTTCGCATTACGGATCTTGATCACACCACCAGTCACAAATAGGTGACCATTACGGGCATTACGCGTTGGCATTACGCAGTCAAACATATCAATACCGCGACGTACACCTTCTACTAAATCTTCTGGTTTGCCAACACCCATTAAGTAACGAGGTTTGTCTTCCGGAAGCTGTGGACAAGTGTGCTCAAGAATACGATGCATGTCTTCTTTTGGTTCGCCAACAGCCAAACCACCGACAGCGTAGCCGTCAAAACCGATTTCCGTCAGGCCTTTCACCGAGACATCACGCAGGTCTTCGTAAACGCCGCCCTGAACGATACCAAATAGGTTGTTCTGATTTTCTAGCTTATCGAAATGATCACGTGAGCGCTGAGCCCAACGCAGCGACATTTCCATCGACTTCTTCGCTTCTGCGTGCGTCGCTGGGTATGGCGTACATTCATCGAAGATCATCACGATGTCAGAACCAAGGTCTTTTTGGATTTCCATCGACTTCTCTGCGTCCATGAAAATCTTGTCACCGTTTACAGGGTTACGGAAGTGTACGCCCTCTTCAGTGATCTTACGGATGTCACCTAGGCTGAATACCTGAAAACCGCCTGAGTCTGTCAGGATAGGACCGTGCCAGTTCATGAAATCGTGCAAGTCGCCATGCATTTTCATGATTTCCTGCCCCGGACGTAACCAAAGGTGGAAAGTGTTACCAAGAAGAATCTCAGCACCTGTGCCTTTAACTTCTTCAGGCGTCATACCTTTAACAGTACCGTAAGTACCAACAGGCATAAACGCAGGTGTCTGAACAGTGCCACGTTCAAAGGTCAGTTGACCACGACGTGCAACACCATCTTTCTTCTTAAGATCAAATTTTAACTTCACGAAGCCTCCAATTGTCAGAGAAACAGTCTGACGATATTTTCGGGGTTATCCCCATTAGGGAGCGGTCGCCTTCCATGCGAGATACAAATCAACCTATTGATTTGCGTCCTAGCTTACTGCTAGCACTCGTAAATAACTCAATTTAAAAAAGCTGACTAGCGTAAGAGGCAGCTAGTCCATTGTTTTCCTGATGAACATCGAATCACCATACGAGAAGAAACGATACTTGTTTTCTACCGCATGTTTGTACGCGTTCATCGTATTTTCGTAACCTGCAAATGCACTGACCAACATGATCAGTGTCGACTCTGGCAGGTGAAAGTTAGTGATTAAACAATCCACTAACTGATATTCGTAACCTGGGTAGATAAAGATTTCAGTATCACCAAAGAATGGCGCAAGCGTAGTACCTTTCTTCAGTGCATCCTGAGCAGCACTTTCTAGGGAACGTACCGATGTTGTACCCACTGCAATGACTCGACCATTGCGCGCTTTGGCAGCGTTAATCGCATCCACCACTTCTTGTGGTACTTCCACATACTCTGCGTGCATGTGGTGATCGTTGATGTTGTCGACCTTAACCGGTTGGAATGTACCTGCGCCTACGTGAAGCGTCACATAAGCAAACTCAGCACCTTTCGCTTTCATTTTTTCAAGCAAAGCTTCATCAAAATGCAAACCTGCTGTTGGCGCCGCTACTGCGCCTGGTTTTTCGTTGTAGACCGTTTGGTAACGCTCTTTATCTGAGTCTTCATCAGGGCGATCGATATAAGGAGGGAGCGGCATATGGCCAATCTCTTCCAATACCGCTAAAACGTTTTGTTCTGCATTAAATTTCAGCTCAAACAAGGCATCATGGCGGGCAACCATTTGTGCTGAGTACTCGTCGTTCTCACCAATGAAAATGGTTGAGCCCGGTTTAGGCGATTTAGAACAGCGCACATGAGCCAGAATACTTTTTTCATCCAGCACACGCTCCACCAATACTTCCAGCTTACCACCTGACTCTTTACGGCCGAACATACGCGCAGGAATCACACGAGTATTATTGAAAACCACGAGATCGCCTGGCTGTATTTGCTCAAGCACATCGATAAACGTGCCATCGTTAAGCTCACCGCTGTTGCCGTCGAGTTGAAGCAAGCGGCTAGCAGTTCGCTCTGGCTGAGGGTAACGAGCAATAAGCTCATCAGGTAAATCAAAGTGGAAATCGGATACTTGCATGTTACTAATCTTTTGTCGTGATTTCTTAATGTCGTGATGGAAGTCGAACTGATTCTGTCACAAACAGACGACGAGTTTTTCGCAGCCGACTAGTATATTCCCCACCAGCTCAATAGCAAGGATTGAGGTGTGAATTATTGTAATCCGTATTGAATTAATTTGAGTGAGCAAGAGGGCTGTAAATCTGGCTGGATTCTCTGTACACAATTCGCCACATTATTTTCAAGGTTATCGGAATGAAAATCTATCCAGCTCTCATACTGCCAAGCAGAAAGTTACTATATTAAGAGAGAACAAAACAATAACTCAGGAGGCAGCCATGATAAAAGTCGAAGATATGATGACGCGCACCCCTCATACGTTACTGCGCTCACACCAACTTGCCGACGCTAAACACACCATGGAAGCACTAGATATTCGCCACGTCCCCATCGTCGATGCTAATCAGCAATTACTGGGCGTGGTTTCTCAACGTGACGTGTTGGCCGCACAAGAATCAAGTTTACAAAAAATTCCCGAAAATCAGTCATACACCTTAAACACACCACTGTATGAAGTAATGAAAACCGGTGTCATGACAGTTTCTCCTCAAGCTGGGTTGAAAGAAAGCGCCATCTACATGCAGAAGCACAAGGTTGGCTGTCTACCTGTGGTCGAAAAGGGTCAGTTAGTCGGTATTATCACTGACAGTGACTTTGTTGCCATCGCTATCAATTTGCTAGAACTGCAAGAAGAAGCCGAACCTGAAGAAGTTGAGTGATAGCCAAAAAAAAAGAGCCTCATAACTTATTATGAGGCTCTTTGTAGTCAAAGAGTGTTTGGTTGTTTCAGAATCCAAAACTGTACGCATGTTCATCGTTAATTTCTAATTGTATTTTATATACGTTAACAAACACTAACTCATTTCTGCAAAGTTGTACTGAAATTTTCTCGACTAGCATTGCTCATCTGTTATTATTTTTAACTATATAAACAGGCGCTAAATAAAATCATCCTTACCTAAGAAATAAGATTTGTTCCTCTTAATTTTATATTCATCTCTTACCCCTTTTATAACACCGAATCCAAAGACGATGTTTAAAGATGAGAATGAAAATAACAAATCAAAGTAGTCTGAATTTTCATTATGTTGGGAATGAAAAACCACATTCAACTCCCTAAGGGGAACAAAGCTTTCCGACCATGCGACAACTATCCCTCCAATGGACAGCAGCATAATGGTACATATAAACAAACAGTAACGCTTCGCTTGTGCTAAGTTAGTTGGTAAAAAGCAATTATCAAACCAAGCAACTATTACTGCTGTTGGAAAAACCACTGAGCTAGCAAATAAAACAGCCCAATAAATCATATTTATCGAAAGGCATAATTCATTTTCGATTACCTCGGACACTAATTCTGAATGTTTAATAATGGTGCAGTATCCATAGGTGTCAAATTGATACACTGTCCATATTGCAAACCCAAAAAAACATGCTCCACCTACGCACAGTATTTTTTGTATAGTTTTTTTTATCATAAATTTCAGGCTCACTTAGAAATTCACTAACGTCATTTTGAACGTAGGTGTTATCGAATACACCAGATGAGGAAGTATTTGAACGCTTTCCTTGTTACTGTCTCTGTTTGAATCTGTACTACTTTCAGTAGGCGCATCAACTTTCGATGAAGAAACACCCGCATGCGCAATGGAACAGGGTATGATACTCATTACACTTCTTGAATGGCATAGATTGGATCCATGCTACCAACCAGTTCACTCCCCCCTCCTTAAATAAAATGTTAGACAATATTACATACTCTGAAACAAGAGAAACTACTGAGCAGGAAGAAGAATAAATAAAAGCTATCAACTAGTAGGAAAAAAATGCCATATAACAACATATTGAGGAATGCAGATTGTTATTATCAAATAATAAAAAAACAACAAATAATTTATGTGATGAATGAGACTTTTGAGGCGTGCGAGGAATTTATATTAATTATAATGATACAAATAATAATATCTGAATAAAAAAAGAGCGACTTAATGTCGCTCAAAGCATGTCAAAGTTTATGCCTAAACAGAATATCGATGACCGAAGGCTAGTAAGTAATAGCCTTGGTCATCATGATAGGGATACTTTAGAACTGGTCCTCTTCTGTTGAGCCAGTCAGAGCCGTGACTGATGAGCTACCACCTTGGATGGTGTTGGTCATCTTATCGAAGTAACCTGTCCCCACCTCTTGCTGGTGAGCAACGAAGGTGTAGCCTTTCTCTGCTGCCTGGAATTCAGGGCGCTGTACTTTCTCAACGTAGTGGCGCATACCCTCACCTTGTGCGTAGTCATGCGCAAGTTCGAACATGTTGAACCACATATTATGAATACCCGCTAGTGTGATGAACTGGTACTTGTAGCCCATGTCAGATAGCTCTTGCTGGAATTTAGCAATGGTTTCTGCATCCAAGTTCTTCTCCCAGTTGAAAGAAGGAGAACAGTTGTACGCAAGCAGTTGGTCTGGGTATTCAGCGTGAATCGCTTCTGCGAACTTACGCGCTTCTTCCAGACACGGAGTTGCCGTTTCACACCAGATAAGGTCAGCGTATGGTGCGTAAGCTAGGCCGCGAGAGATAGCTTGGTCAATACCTGCACGTACACGGTAAAACCCTTCTTGAGTACGCTCACCGACAATGAAGTCTTTATCGTACGGATCGCAGTCCGAAGTCAGTAGGTCTGCCGCGTTTGCATCCGTACGAGCAATAACCAGTGTAGTGGTACCTGCTACGTCAGCAGCTAGACGTGCAGCAACTAACTTCTGGACTGCTTCTTGAGTCGGAACCAGAACCTTACCGCCCATGTGACCACATTTCTTCACGGATGCTAGCTGGTCTTCAAAGTGAACACCTGCCGCTCCTGCGTCAATCATCGACTTCATTAGCTCGTAAGCATTGAGCACACCACCAAAACCGGCTTCGGCGTCTGCAACAATTGGTAGGAAGTAATCGATACCGCCTTCATCCGCCGGTGATTTACCGCCAGACCATTGGATTTGGTCCGCACGACGGAATGAGTTGTTAATGCGCTTAACCACTGAAGGCACTGAGTCAACTGGGTAAAGTGACTGGTCAGGGTACATGGTCGATGCAGTATTGTTGTCAGCCGCTACCTGCCAACCCGATAGGTAAATCGCTTCAATACCCGCTTTCGCTTGCTGCACCGCTTGACCACCTGTCAGTGCACCCAAACAGTTTACGTAGCCTTTCTTAGCATCGCCGTTGACCAAAGACCACAGTTTGTCCGCACCGCGCTGTGCAATTGTGTTGGCTGGCACCATCGAACCGCGCAGTTCTACGACTTCTTCTGCTGTATATGGACGCTTTACATTTTTCCAGCGTGGGTTAGTTGCCCAGTCTTTTTCAAGAGCTTCGATTTGTTGGCGGCGAGTTAAATTAGTCATCGGTCTATCCCTCTTTTGATGTGCGCTGCTATTTGTTGACAATACGGGCGCTGTTTTTATTTTTCTCTGGCGGTACATCCTTCTCCGCCTCGAAATGTTCACGTTACTGATGTTGTTATTGATTCATTAGTCCAGATAGTCATAACCTGGAATGGTTAAAAAGTTCGTGAGTTCGTCGCTGGTGGTCAATCTGGCCATCAGTTCAGCCGCTTCTTCAAAACGACCCGACTGATAACGCTCATCTCCAACTTCTTCTTTCACGACGTCAATTTCTTCACTAAGGTACTGCTCAAACAAGGCTTTGGTTACCACCTGACCATTGTCGAGCGCTTTTCCATGCTGAATCCATTGCCAGATAGAGGCTCGAGAAATCTCTGCCGTTGCGGCATCTTCCATCAAACCGTAGATAGGGACACAGCCATTGCCAGAGATCCAAGCTTCAATGTACTGAAGTGCCACTCGAATGTTGTGGCGCATGCCCTGCTCTGTTCGTTCTCCTTGGCAAGGCGCGAGCAGATCATTGGCAGTAATTGGCGCATCGTCTGAGCGGGAAACATCAAGTTGATTGGTTCTCTCACCCAGAACACTGCCAAACACTTCCATTGCTGTATTGGCCAATCCAGGGTGAGCTACCCAAGTGCCGTCATGACCGTTATTTGCTTCCAGTGATTTATCGTTTTGAATTTTGTCGAGAACCTTTTGATTCTCCTGTGGATCTTTTGCTGGAATGAATGCTGCCATTCCCCCCATTGCAAATGCACCACGACGATGACAGGTACGAATAAGTAAACGCGAATAGGCATTTAAGAACGGCTTATCCATGGTCACAACCTGACGATCCGGAAGGACACGATCTGGGTGCTTTTTCAGTGTTTTGATATAGCTAAAGATGTAATCCCAGCGGCCGCAGTTAAGACCAACAATATGTTCTTTAAGCGAAAATAGGATCTCATCCATTTCAAACACGGCTGGCAGTGTTTCAATCAGCACGGTGGCTTTGATAGTACCTGTGTCTAGGCCAAAGTAATCCTCAGTAAAATGGAACACTTTGCTCCACCACTGTGCTTCTTTATGCGATTGCAGTTTTGGTAGGTAGAAGTAAGGGCCGCTGCCCTTTTTCATTAGCGCTTTGTAGTTATTGTAAAAATAAAGCGCAAAGTCGAATAAAGCTCCCGGAATGATCTCACCATTAAACGTCACGTGTTTTTCTTTTAGGTGTAAGCCACGCACTCGGCAGATCAAAACCGCTGGTTCATCCTTCAACTCATATTGCTTACCATTAACCGGGTTGGTGTAACTGATGTTGCCCTCTACCGCGTCACGCAGGTTGATTTGACCATCCAACACCTTGTCCCATGCGGGGGACATCGAGTCTTCAAAGTCCGCCATGAACACTTTCACGTTCGCATTCAGCGCATTAATCACCATTTTACGGTCAGTAGGACCGGTGATTTCTACGCGGCGGTCTTGCAGATCTTGAGGGATCCCGAGAATTTTCCAGCTACCTTCTCTGATATCTTGTGTATCTTCGAGAAAGTCTGGCAGCTCACCGGCATCGATACGAGCTTGCTTTTCTTCACGCTGAGCAAGCAAGGTATCGGTCTCACTGGCAAACTGAGCACACAGAAGAGATAAAAAGGTTTGGGCTTCAACAGGGAAAATCGCCTGATGTTCTGGTGAAAGGGTACCAGTCACTTCAAGCATGCCTTCTTGGTGTAAAGTTTCTTGGGCTTCAGCTGTTGTTTTTTCTCTATCTGGTGTGTTGGCAAGCATATTCTTCTCTTCCTTTAACGCCCCGATACAACGACGATGTTTTGGGGTTGTATCAGTGGTTGCTCGAATTTTCGAAGAGTTACATTTGTAACTATAAAACAACAATCAAACATCCTAATTGATTACTATCTTCTTCGTTTATTTTGTCTTATGAACTCTACCTTGGCTAACTTGGTTTGCCTTTTCAATCTAGACATAAGTCTTACAGAGCCTTCATTTAAACTACACCAACATACGGTAGAGCAAAAGACCTAAAGCAGCCTTTAAACTAAATTCAAAGTTTTATTCCGCTGCCTATAAGTTGTTGATTTTGATCACCAAAATGTAACCATTTACGTAATTTAATTACAGTAAAATTAAAGCTGTAAAACCGTTTCAAACACACGTTTAACTTACGAGTGAGTTAGGCACCGCTTTATCAGCAAGGGATTTCATGGCTATTGCGTAGGTAGGTCAAACAGAGTATTTTTAGTGAGTAGTAAAATTGACACTGTGAAATTTCACAATTTAATGAAAGCTTCATTAAGATTTCTTTGTAAAATTTTACAAGTTAAAGTTCACCAACAGAATAAAATGCTAAAAAGCACACTAAAACTAGTGTGCTTTTGGAAGGTATCATCGAGATTTGGTCTAATACTTAACGCTAAAGCAGCTCTGACACGACTTGTGCCAGTTGATTAAAAGTATTCACTCTTGAAGAGCTGGGGCGCCAAACTAATCCAATGTGACGATGCGCTTGCTGCCCTGGAGCGTCTACAACCACCAAATTCTGGTTATCGAGCAGCCCGTGATCGATCGCCATCTGAGGGATAAAGGTGGTTCCTAACCCATTGGCAACCATCTGAACTAAAGTATGTAAACTGGTTGCTGAAAATGGGTTAATCTTCTCTTTCTTAGTCAGCTGGCAAGCAGAAACGGCATGTTCTGTTAAACAGTGTTCTTTTTCCAGTAAGAACACAAACTCATCAGGTAAGTCATCGTACTTAATTGGGGTCTGAATCGCGTCGGCCTGATTGCGGCTGATGATCATTCGAAAGGGGTCATTGCCGACGATTTTACTTTCCATGCCATCTATATCAACTGGCAAAGCTAAGATCAGTACATCTAATTCACCATGGCGCAGCGCCGCCAGTAAATTGGTTGTAGTGTCTTCTCTTAACAGTAAATTCAGCAATGGGAAACGCAGGTTCACTTCCTGCACCAAGTCACCGAGCAGAAAAGGCGCAATGGTTGGAATACAGCCAACACGCAGTTGTCCTTCCATTTCATCTCCCTGACAAAGACGACCAAGTTCCACTAGATCTTGTCCTTTTGCCAGAAGTTCACGCCCTTGTTGGACAACTTGCTCTCCCGCCAGTGTAAACACTAATGGGCTTTTCTTATCTTTCTTCTCATAAAGCGGGCAACCAATCAGCTCCTCGAGGTTTTGAATACCTTTACTGAGCGTTGACTGACTCACGAAGCACCGTTCCGCCGCCTCACTAAAGTGGCGTGTTTCGTGAAGGGTAATCAAATAATGTAATTGCTTGAGACTAGGCCACTTATTCATAATTTTATATGTAACTCTTACTCATCCAGTGATCGAAGGAATGATTTATCTATCATCGCTTTTTTCGATTAACTCAATCTATTTATTTCGCTTTTTTCAATACTACTATCTGTACTATAGTTTGTCGCGTACAAACACGGACCAAACCTAAAACTCATAGTTTGGTTTGGAACTAACCATATATTTTAGGAGCAAAAAAATGGTACTAGTAGGTCGTCAAGCCCCAGATTTTACTGCTGCAGCTGTTCTAGGTAACGGTGAGATCGTTGATAACTTCAACTTTGCAGAGTTCACTAAAGGTAAGAAAGCGGTTGTTTTCTTCTACCCACTAGATTTCACTTTCGTTTGCCCATCTGAGCTAATCGCATTCGACAACCGTCTAGCTGATTTCCAAGCTAAAGGTGTTGAAGTAATTGGTGTTTCTATCGATTCTCAGTTCTCTCACAACGCATGGCGTAACACTGCTATCGAAGATGGCGGTATCGGTCAAGTTAAGTACCCACTAGTTGCTGACGTTAAGCACGAAATCTGTAAAGCATACGACGTTGAGCACCCAGAAGCAGGCGTTGCTTTCCGTGGTTCTTTCCTAATCGACGAAGAAGGCGTTGTACGTCACCAAGTTGTTAACGACCTACCACTAGGCCGTAACATCGACGAAATGCTACGCATGGTTGACGCTCTAAACTTCCACCAGAAGAATGGTGAAGTATGTCCTGCACAGTGGGAAGAAGGTAAAGCAGGTATGGACGCATCTCCAAAAGGTGTTGCCGCTTTCCTATCTGAGCACGCAGCAGACCTAAGCAAGTAATTTTGCTTTCGCACCCAAGCTCAACGGGTGTCTTGGTTGGACAATATAAAGCGAAAAAGCAAACGCCAATCAGTTTAAAGTAAAGTCTTTATTTAAAGAGCCCGAAACTCAGTTTCGGGCTCTTTTTATTTTGCTTTCACACTCAATAACCATTATCGCCCTCACAACTTCCCTATATAGATAAAAAGACAAAATATCGCTAAAGAGACAAAACGTATCGACCTACAGACTTTATCTGTTTCCGCTCTTTAAAGTCGAAAAAGCTCTCTTTATGATGAACTCAACTGATTTGGAGGAAGAGATAACTCTTCCTGACTGACGATTACTACACGGAGATTCAACATGGCTTACTTTTCTCTAGCCTTCGGTACGGCAACCAAAAACCGCGATGGAAAAATCATTGAAGCATTTTTCCCGAACCCAGTTCTTAACCCGTCGGACGCACTAGTAGACGCTGTCTCAAAAGTAGCGGGTTACGAGCAAGGCAACCAAGCGATCGAAATCTCTGCGGCACAAAGTGCAGAACTTGCTGGTGTATTCGAAGCAAACGGTGATGCTGCAAACGCCTCATTCGCAGCTAAAGCAGCAGAGTCTTCACAACCGCTGGTGCTAGTTATTCTAGCAACTGATGAGAAGCCAGCTTCTGTAGCTGAAGGCTTCCTTAAGCTACAACTGATCTCTAACCGCCTAGTTCAACCTCATGGTACTGTGCTTGACGGTATCTTCGGTCTACTACACAACATTGCTTGGACTAACGAAGGCCCTATCGATCTGCCAGAACTGGCTGACCGCCAAATCGAAGCACGCCTAGCAGGCCGCAACCTATCTGTCGATTGTGTCGACAAATTCCCTAAAATGGTCGATTACGTGGTACCTGCTGGTGTTCGTATCGCTGATACTTCACGCGTTCGCCTTGGAGCTCATGTTGGTGAAGGCACAACCGTTATGCATGAAGGTTTCATCAACTTCAACGCGGGTACAACGGGTGTAAGTATGGTTGAAGGCCGAATCTCTGCTGGCGTTGTAGTTGGTAACGGCTCTGATATCGGTGGCGGTGCTTCAATCATGGGTACACTGTCTGGTGGTGGTTCGGTTGTCGTTTCTATCGGTGAAAGTTCACTGCTAGGCGCGAACGCAGGCCTTGGTTTCCCACTGGGCGATCGTTGTACTGTTGAGTCTGGTCTGTATGTCACTGCGGGTGCTAAGGTTCGCATGCTAGATTCAGAAGGCAATGAAGTAGAAGTGGTGAAAGCACGCGACCTAGCTGGCGTGTCTGACTTGCTGTTCCGTCGCAACTCAGTGACTGGTCAGATTGAATGTCTGGCGAACAAAACGGCAGTAGAGCTGAACTCTGAGCTACACAGCAATAACTAAGCTGGTAGCCGAACAGAAAAAGGGTTGATGTGTATGCATCAACCCTTTTTCTTCTAAGTGAATCTCATAGCGCGCGAATGCAGCCGTTACCTACTTAACCAGGATGACCATCGACTCTCGCTTTTAGCAACATAGGGCCAAACTTAATCACATACAGAGTAAAAGCCAGTACCCATAACAGCCCGCTGATATCGATCATCAACATCATTTGAGCTGGCCACAGAACCACACCAACGCTGCGAACTAGCGCAGCAGTCGTCAGCATAGCGAATGCTAACGCCATGCTTGGCCCCCGATAAATGGCTCGCCCAGTATGCCCCATGGTGACACGAGCTATCATCGCCAGTATCAAACCACCGAGCGCCCCTATAGCAAACAGATGCAACATATTGTGGCCTGCAAGTGGGTTATCGAGTAACCCTCTCAATAATAGGCTGACTGGAATACATAAGTAAGCTAAGTGCAGTGCCCACACTAACGGCTCTTTAACAGTGCGCCACGGCTGCCATCTCATCACACGTACTAAATGCGCTAAGCCGGAAATGATCATCAGAGAAGGCCCAAGCTGAGCAAAAGTGACGGGGAAAAAGCTCAGAATAAATAAACTGACCAGAGGTAGGTTTGCCGTCCATTCTAGCCAAGTCATCGGCTGTGGTTTCTCAAAATTAAACCGCCGCGCAGTGAAGAATGGGATCACTCGCCCGCCCATCACTGACAGTAAAATTGTAAACCACCACAACATTGCCTGCCAGACCGCCGAAGAAGGAAACGGCGGCATCCCCTTAATGGTCGCGTAGCTGGCAAAGTTCGCCACAATCGCTAAAACAAACAAAGGCACAAAGAACAGATTTTTCCACCCTTTGACTTTGATTACTCGGCTACCAACTTCATACGCTGAAAAAGCGATAAACAGAGCCTCGATCGATGAAATCAACCACAAAGGGGCAGGTGTCCAAAACAGCACACGCGGAAGTAGCCACAAGCCAACCAGTAGCGCCAATCTATGGTGCTTGGTGCCATTGATTCCCGTCCAGTTTTGCACTGCGGTCAAGACAAACCCCACCACAATCGCCATCGAGAAACCAAACAACATCTCATGCACATGCCACCACAAAGCAGGCACCCTTAACGCCGCTGGCTGGCCGTTTTGAAACATCCATACCCACAAGGCGACAGCAATAACAGCGTAAACGGCCCCGAGTAAAAAGAAGGGCCGAAATCCCAAACGTAAAATCGGCGGAATGGCTTGTTCGACTTTTTTGTCAGTAATATTGAGCACTATGGTCACTCCAAATATTGAATCTAACTCTAAAAAGCAATATCCATTCCAGTCTTAAATCAACCATAACTCAACAGATTAAACATAAAATCATGTCTTTATGACTCTTTATTAAAGATACAAAAGAAAACACAGAGGTCATAAAGACATAATTGGTAATTTAAAGGTTTTTGACATGTTTAATGAACCGAAATCACCTAAAAATAGAGTTACCAAACTCCAGTTTCTAATATTTTTACTTTCAAACAAAAGGATAAAAAAGACAATAATAAACATAAATAACTGATATTAAATAAATTAAACGGAAATTATTCAATTAATCACAGTTAGATCAATTATTGAGTAAGATCACATTCCAAATTCATAGTTACAATAATTTAGTAAATGCATTTCTAATACACTAAATTTTGTTGACCGTTTCCTCCACAATCACCCTCAGATAAAACAACAAGTTCCGCACAGTTCGGAACCAATCGGGGTAAACGAGATGATCACAGATTTAATCAATAAAGAGTTGATTTGCTTAGATCTCCAGGCAACAACCAAACAGGAAGTGTTCGAAGAACTGATCGACCTACTAAGTAGCAACCACCGCATCAGTGACAAAACTCAATTCCTCAACGACATTCTGGCTCGAGAAGATGTTGGTAATACTGGTTTTGAAGACGGCGTCGCACTACCACATGCCAAAAGTGCCGCGGTTTCCAAGCCCGCTGTCGCGATTGGTATTAGCCGCCAGGGGATAGAGTACGGCGCGGAAGACGGTCTACCGAGTAAGCTATTCTTTATGATTGCCTCTCCTGATGGTGGTGCCGATCATCATATCGAGGTGCTGGCTGAACTCTCTTCAAAACTGATCGAAGACGGATTTATCGAGCAATTTATGCTGGCTAGCTCTGCTGGAGAGGCATTGGAATTACTGCTCGCCAAACCACGAAGTCAGCAAGATAACCCTGAAACTCATCAAGGCTTTTTAATCGGTGTTACCGGCTGCCCAGCAGGGGTCGCGCACACTTACTTAGCTGCCGAAGCCTTAGAGAAAGGTGCCGCTGAACTTGGCTATCAAATCAAAGTTGAAACCAATGGTTCTATAGGGGTAAAAAACACGCCGAGTGCAGAAGAGATAGCTCAAGCTGATGCTATCATTGTCGTCTGCGATAAACAGGTTGATATGAATCGTTTCACTGGGAAAAAAGTCATCATAACCAACGTCAAAGCTCCAATCAGCGATGCCAAGGGATTGATAGAAAGAGCGCTACAAGCGCCACTCTATACAGCGAGTGAAGAAAACCAAACGACTGAAACAGCCTCTTCGAATGCACGTAGTGACTTATA
The DNA here is from genome assembly GCF_022398095.1 of Vibrio sp. Isolate23. NCBI lineage: Bacteria > Pseudomonadati > Pseudomonadota > Gammaproteobacteria > Vibrionales > Vibrionaceae > Vibrio > Vibrio sp. Isolate23. Next base: position 43,001 of record NZ_JAKEUV010000004.1, on the reverse strand, counting down.
CCGCTACCTGATGAATGGTGTTTCGCACATGATTCCATTTGTGGTCACAGGAGGCCTGCTGATCGCACTCGCGCTGGCCATTGGCGGCGAGCCAACGTCAGCGGGCATGGCAATTCCTGAAGGCAGCATGTGGCAAAAGGTCCTAGATGTCGGTGTGGTTTCATTCACCTTGATGATCCCTATCTTAGCCGGTTATATCGCCTATGCGATTGCAGATCGTCCAGGTCTCGCACCAGGATTAATCGGTGGCTGGATTGCGAACAATGGTTCTTTCTATGGTGCGGAAGCTGGCACAGGCTTTATCGGAGCCATCGTTGCAGGCCTACTGGTCGGCTATTTTGTCAAATGGCTGACGAGTATCAACTACCATAAATTTATTCAGCCATTGGTGCCTATTATGATTGCACCAATACTAGGATCTTTGTTTATCTCCAGCCTGTTCATCTTCGTCATTGGTGCCCCCATTGCAAGCTTAATGGATAGCCTGAATGCGATGTTAGTCAGCATGAGTACCGGCAGTGTCATTCTGTTGGGAATTGTCTTAGGTAGTATGGCTGGTTTTGATATGGGTGGGCCGTTCAACAAAGTCGCATTCTTGTTCTCTGTCGGCATGATCGCCAGTGGTCAGACGCAATTTATGGGCGCTATGGCGTGTGCGATTCCTGTAGCACCTCTTGGTATGGGTCTAGCCACTTTCCTTGGTCGTAAATTCAATCTATTTGAAGAATCAGAAATCGAAGCTGGTAAAGCGGCTGGCGCCATGGGCCTAGTCGGTATTTCAGAGGGGGCAATTCCCTTTGCCGCGCAAGACCCAATGTCTGTGATTCCTGCTAACGTGCTTGGCTCTATGGTAGCAGCCGTAATGGCATTCTCATTTGGCATCACCAACAGCGTCGCACACGGTGGTCCGGTTGTCGCACTACTTGGCGCTATGAACCTACCATTGATGGCACTAGTTTGTATGGCGGCAGGTACCGTCGTGACCGCCCTGACCTGTATTTCACTTAAGAAGATGCGTAAAGCGAAAGCACAGCTAGCAACCGCTTAATCATTTAAGCACCTTAAGCGCCATCCACCTATTTTGCGCGCTATTCAGACCCCGTTTTTACGGGGTCTTTTCTTTTGTGATAAAAACCTTTAGGTTATTTGTTGAACACAGAAGGAAAATACATGGCAATTTACATCTTTGGCTACGGCAGTTTAATGAACTCCGCATCGAGACAACTGACGGGAAAAACCGCCCAAGCTTTACCTGCCATCGCTCACGGTTTCAAACGCTACTGGGGTAAAGTGGATGACAGTTATATCCTTTCGCCGCTGGTCGTAAATCAAGGCGAAGGTTTAGTTAATGGCGTATTACTCGAAATCAGCGAAGATGAGCTAAGTGAATTTGATGTTCGCGAACGAGGCTACCATCGAGTGGAAGTCCCCCATTCACAGCTTGAGTGCGATAACCCGTTTCATGCCAATGATCAGGTATGGGTGTATATCAAAGACAACCCAGAGCCACCATGTAGCCTGAGCCCTATCATGCAAACCTATGTCGATACCGTATTAGCAGGGTGTCTGGAGATTTCCGAACCATTTGCCAAACAATTTATTCAGCACACCATCGGCTGGCACTTCCCACGAGAAGACGACCGGCATGCGCCTAAGTATGGCAACCTCGCCGGGGTAGAAGAACACCATTATCCGGTGATTGATAAACTAACAAAGGGAGCGTAATGCTCCCTTCCTCTATTCGCTAGAATGACGATCAGAATTTGTAGTCAAGACCTAAGAACATTGTGTCCATATCGAAGTCAGCATTATCGTATTCTGCCGTTGTTGTACGGTATCCAGCGTTAATGCTCCAATGGTTATTGAATGTATATCCAGCTTCTACACCGTAAAGCACTGAAGAGCCCGAAGCCGTAGAACCATTGGACTCGTTTTCAGCACCAACACCACCGATACCAAAGATTCCTCCTAGGTAGAAATCGGAGTTACCAAAATAGAATTGAGGTTTTACGTTCAAATTAAAAGCAGCAAAATTCAGATTCCTCACCGTACTACTATTATTTAATACCACATCAAAAGAGCCGTAATAAGCGTACTCAGCTTCGAAACCAACAACAAATGTGTCAGCAATGTGGAAGTTATAACCAATCGCCAAAGCAGCGCTCGTAGATGACACTTCACCAGTAGAGCTCACGCCATCCCAATTCTTGGTATTCAGATCAGTATCAATGATATCTGCGCCTAAATACCAGCCATTTGCAAGGTGACCACGTCCAGCCTGCTGTGTCTCTACGCTTTCCGCACCAACTGCCTGAAATGACACTGCCGCTATTAGAGCCGCTAATAATTGTTTATTCATTATAATTCCTATATATTTTGAACTACTTCATAAAAGTTCGCGTGCGAATATAGGAATCCCACCAATAAATAAAACCATTAATATTTAATATAATGATCAATATCTCATTATTATTTAAAATATGAATGCTAATTGTACAGTCAGGCTAGCGATACAATCTCTAGGCTAAACAATACGCGTCTCCGCCGGCATTGATCGTTCAGGAGTCAATAAAACACTTTCTGACTCATCATCGGCTTCAGCGCACAGCAACATACACTCAGAAGTTTCTCCACGTATCTTGGCTTTAGCGAGGTTACATAACATCACCACTTCTTTGCTCATCAGCTCTTGTTCCGTGTAATAAGGAACTAAGCTTGTCACGGCCTGCAGTCGCTTTTCCCCAACATCGATTTGAACAATGTACAGTTTGTCGGCGTTGTGATGACGGGAAACTTCAATGATCTTGCCCGTTCGCATCTCCAGTTTTGAAAAATCAATGTAAGCGAACGCATTCACGATAAAGGCCAAATAAATTTTACTAAAAGATAACGTTTACACTAAAGCTTAGATCTTACTATTAAAAGTGGTAAAAATTGTATCTATCACAGTAAGAAATGTCTCAAATTGCTTCACTTTCACAAACAGTGTTTAATGTTCAGGTTCAATTGATGAGGTAAAAAGATGGCAACGATCAAGGACGTAGCAAAAGAAGCGGGCGTTTCTGTCGCAACGGTTTCTCGCGTAATCAACAAATCCCCGAAAGCTAGCCAGTCGTCCATTGACTCCGTAACTAAAGCAATGAAAAAGCTTGGCTATCGTCCCAATGCTGCTGCACGCGCATTAGTCAGTCAAAGTACCAATACCATGGGTGTGCTGGTTAGTGATGTCTCCGATCCGTTTTTTGGCACTTTAGTTAAAGCCGTCGACACTGTTGCTCATGAACATGGTAAGCATATTTTGATTGGCAATGGTTATCACGACGCGGAGCAAGAGCGAAAAGCGCTCGAGCTTCTGATTAATAATCGCTGTGATGCCCTCGTCATCCATGCTAAAGGCCTGTCCGATGAAGAATTGATCGGCTACGCCAAAGAAGTCAAAGGTATGGTCATCATCAATCGTCATATACCTCAGTTGGCGGAACGTTGTATCTCGCTCGACAACCATAAAGGGGCTTACCTAGCAACGGAATACTTGATTCGTCACGGTCATACCAAGATTGCCTGTGTTGCCTCTAACCATGCCATCGAAGACTCACAGCAACGCATTGAAGGATACCTTGCTGCATTGAGAGATCATGATATTGAGTTGCCAACCAGCTATATCGAATGCGGAGAGCCGAATAACGATGGCGGTGAAGTTGCCATGACCAATTTGCTGACTAAGTCACTAGAAATCAGTGGGGTAATCGCTTACAACGATTACATGGCGGCTGGTGCACTATCGGTTCTTGATGCAAATGGTATTCAAGTACCGCAGCAGGTGTCGATGATGGGCTTCGATGATGGCTTAATTGCGCGCTATGTACATCCTCACCTCACAACTGTACGTTACCCGATTCAAATGATGGCCGATAAAGCAGCTCGTCTTGCATTGTCTTTGGCGAGTCAAGACCCTTTAGAGAGTGGCACAATGATCTTCTCACCTACTGTAGTGCGAAGAAACTCGGTAGAGAAAGTCACCTAACAGGCTAAATAAAACCATTAGCCGCAACATACAAACAAATTGCATAAGCATAATCTATACTTTGTCTGGGCAATGGTGCCATCATCGTGTGCAGGCTAACCAACATGACAAAAACCCCACCTATCAATCATCTACCTACTTACTTATGCCTTTTTGTCAGTTACTTGTTGCTCGCCACGCTTTCTCTTGTGCTCAGTCGTGGAGAAGGCACTTTGGCAACGGTTTGGTATCCAAACATTGTTGCAGGATTTATTATTGCTCAGTTGCCAGTAAGAACATGGCTGGCGTGCCTTGTTATCACCCTAGTCGCTAATGTTGCCGCCGATTACCCCTTTAGCAACAACTTAGTTTCATCACTTATATTTGTACCCGCAAATATGTGTGAGGTTTTTTTGATTGCTTGGATGATCAGGCAATCAAAAGATATGGCTCACAGCCTAAAAAACTTGCCAGCATTCATAAGATGCCTTACTTCCACCTGTTTAGTCCCTTCTTTTTTTGCTTCATTAATCGGTGCGATATCCTTGAGTATTCATTATGAGAAATCTGTAATGGAATTTTGGGAAGTTTGGGCTTTAGGCAGTATGGTCGGTGCCATTACTTTTTTCCCCTTCTGCTTACTTCTGCTCTCCAAGGCCACCACTTTTTCATTACGTGAATTCTTAGAGCCAAAAGAATTAGCCATTATTGGGCTCAGTATCTTTGTCACCTATGGTAGTTTTATATTCCTACCATACCCATACGCTTACCTTTGCGCTTTCTTATCTTTCGCTGCTATTTTTTCTCGCTTCGCTACACTCAGCGTTGCAATAGCTCTCACTGGCGTACTCACGACTTATATTATCTCCAATGGTGTCTACCACCCCATTACGGATGACTATGACCATAAAGCCTTCTTTTTTTACGTACCGATGTTATTGACATTTATCACCCCTAGCTTTCTCTCAATCAGTATCGAGGTAACTCAACTAGCCAATACATTATTAGAGCAAGCCAAACAAAGTTATGTCGATTTATATGAAAAAACGCCTTCCGCTATGCATTCCATCGGGCATGATGGAAAACTGGTGTCCGTCAGTGACGAATGGCTAAAGTTGTTAGGCTACGAAAGACATGAAGTGATTGGGCGGCCCTCAACGGATTTTTTAACAGAGGCCAGTGCAAAACTCGCAAGAGAAGTCATTCTGCCGATTTTTTTTAAGACCGGAAAAATTTCGGACATTCACTACCAAATGATACGTAAATCAGGAGAAGTTATTGATGTCGAGTTGTCAGGCTTTTTAGAAACAAGTAGTAAAGAAACGTCAGGTCGATCCATGGCTGTTTTGAAAGATAAAACTAAGGAATACGCTCTGGCTCGCTCATTGGCAAAAGAAAAAGAGCTACTGGAAGTCACTCTGACTTCGATCGGCGATGGCGTGATCACCACAGATATCAACCAAAAAATCACCTTTTTAAACCCTGCAGCTTCAGCCATTTTGGATATCAGTACCGGGCTCGCTCAAGGTCGTCAATTTATCAACACCGTTGTCCTAATAGATGAAAAAACAGGTAAATATATAGATAATCCTTTAGATAAAGTGCTAAAAACGAACACCACTTTTGCTTTACCTGAGACCACCGCTCTTCAGTGCTCAAATGGCTCCGTTTTTTCGATTCAAGGATCAGTGACGCCCATTACTGACTATCAAGATGATTTACATGGCGCAGTCATGATATTTCAAGATGTTACGGAATCAAGAAATATATCACAGAAGCTCTCATATCTTGCTCAGCATGATGCACTCACAGAACTGCCCAATCGACTTCTTTTGACCGATAGAATTTCGATTGCTTGCCTGAATTACCAACGAAAGAAAATAGGTTTTACTCTTCTTTACATCGATTTAGACAACTTTAAAACCATTAACGATTCTCTTGGGCATCATGCGGGAGATGAGCTATTAAAGTTTGTTGCGAAGAAACTGCATGCACACACCAGAGAAGTTGACACGGTTTCTCGGGTTGGAGGGGATGAGTTTGTTGTCCTGCTCGACGCTTTTACTTCAAAACGGGATATCGCAACCTTTACTGCAAAACTGATTGAGGGAATCGCTCAACCCATATTATTAGAAGGGCAGAGCTATTACATCACACCCAGTATTGGTATCGCACTATGCCCTGAAGACGGAAGCGATGTGGAATCGCTGCTAAAACGGGCAGATTTTGCAATGTACAGAGCCAAAGAAAATGGCAGAAACCGTTTTCAATTCTATTGTTCCGACATTGAGCGAGATGTAGAGAATAGAATTGAAAGCGAGAAGAAACTGCGTCTTGGGCTTACAAATAAAGAGTTCTACCTTCATTTTCAACCTATTGTGACCAGTATTGATTATCAGATTCTCTATTGGGAAGCGCTGTGCCGTTGGAGTCATGAAGGGGATGATATTCCGCCATCGGACTTCATTCCGCAACTAGAAGAGATGGGGTTAATCAACGAGTTAAGGATGGAAGCCTTAAGCCAAGCTTGCGACTTTATAAAACAAGTCAGCTATTCAAACCATGATGCAAGGCTGTCGGTTAATATCAGCGCCGCCCAATTGTTAGATAAAAAATTTGGCGACAAAGTAAAGCAATTATTAAAAGAAAAAGGCGTTGCCGCTTCCAGCTTTATCTTTGAAATTACGGAGTCCGTCTTAATGGAAAACTGGCAACAAAACCTATCAGTTCTCAACAAGCTAAAACAGCAAGGTATTTTACTTGCTGTGGATGACTTTGGCACAGGTTACTCGAGCCTAAGCTACTTAAAACGCTTCCCCATCGATATCGTGAAAATTGATAAAGAGTTTGTTCGTGATTTAGCCGTTGATTCCCAAGACAACGTTTTTGTCAATGCCATCATCACTATGGCAGAAACGCTTGGAATGACCACCGTCGCCGAAGGCGTTGAAACTCAAGAGCAAGCTGATTTATTGAGCAAAATGCACTGCCCAATGCAACAAGGCTATTATTTTGGCAAACCGCAAAGTCAAGATTTTTGGCTAGCCCCAAACACACCGGCACTCAATGTTATCGATTTTCGGCAGAAATAAGATGACCTAAGCTACTGTGATTAATGTGATATGACCTTGTTTTTGGCCATCATAACTTCATGCTCTTTACCACTCCTTTCGTCTCATCGTTTCTTCCTAAACACATCAGCCCTCTCAACTTGAGAGGGCGATGATATCAAAAAGCGATCAGTTCAAGACTTGGTTTGCTTCAAGTGGTGCAACCTCAACTCCTTCTGCAAATTCACCACGTTGGAGTTTCTCACGCAAAATCGCATGTTGGTCTTCCGTAAAAGTATAGCGAGACATAATAAAGATACGTACCAAAGCCCCCAGAGCAGGCTGCAGGGCGATACAGAAGAACATACCACTTAATGCGGTTTCAGTTTGCTCTGCATTGGGTACATAGCCGATCGCTGTAAGAATCAACCCTGTTAGCCCCCCAGCAACCGCCACAGAAAGTTTACCTGTGAAAGTTTGCCCAGAGAAAGTGATCGCAGCAGTGCGTTTACCACTGTGGTAATAAGAGTATTCAACAGTATCGGCAATCATGGCTGAGATGAGTGGATTGGTCATCATAAATATGCCCGTGATCACTGCAAGCCATGCCATCACAGCCGTTGATTACAGTCTGACTCCTGCTGTTTAATTAGTGAGTTCGAGATAGCTCGTTGGGTGGATGAAAATCAACATCCATCAGAGAGTCGTCAACAACTCGTGACGGATGAGATCGGCCTGATGCTAAAACGAGTATGCCTTGATGGCTGGCAACAACTTTTAACGAGCCGAGCAGACAAAGCGACGAAAAGCGGCACTTCTAAACACTCACAGTTTTATGTCAGCCAAATGCTGGAATACATCGCAACACATCACAACACTCCCCTCACCGCTCAGAAAGTCGCTGATTATGCTGGCTTGCACGCCAATTACGCCATGACCATCTTTCAGCGCACCATGCAAATGACGATAAAGCAGTACATCACGGCCATGCGCATTAACCATGCTCGCGCCTTACTCAGCGACACCGAACGTACCATTCTCGATATTTCTCTGACGGTCGGCTTCAACTCGATCAGCCGCTTTTATGATACCTTTCGCCGTTATATGGAAGTCACACCGACCCAGTATCGTAAGCTCAGTCGCGAAGATCATCGCTGGGGATGGAAGGATGCCAACCCCATCAACCAATTGGAAAAAGGGGCGTGTGATGGAAAGAGACCGCTAACGATAAGCCGTAATATAGAAAGATAAACAGACAGCGGAGATCTCATTCACCTCTGAGAGAGTTGCTCTACACTTAAGTGTAGGAGCAATAAGACCTTCATTTTAATGAAACCTTTGACTCAGACTTCTCCCCATTCACAATGGCAGCATATCAAAACGACTCTTCATCAGGATAGAGTGCTTTATGGGTATGTATTTGTCACAACCCTACTTTTATACGCGCTGTCTTTTTTGCTCGGTAGTGACGCCAAGTTTGACTTCAATCCTTTCATCTACCTCGCGACATTACTCCAAGTCTGCTATGTCTCCTTTTTAGTTTGGGCAAGCATTTATTTTGTCATTCTGCTTTACCGGAAAGCACCACATCCTTTGGTTCACTTTCTCCAAGCCATTAAAGGGTTCTTCCAACCTTTATCTAAAGCCGTCAGTTTTATGTTGTTGGTGTTGGCACTGAACTTGACGTTCTCTAGTTATACCTTTCTAAAACCACTCATTCCCGACATTAACCCCTTTCAATACGATGTGCTTTTCTATCAGATCGACAAGTGGCTTCACTTCGGTTACTCCCCTTGGGAACTGACACACACTATCTTCAGTAGCGCACTTGCAACAAGTCTGCTGAATTTTCTGTACCACCTTTGGTTTCTGCTAATGTGGGGAGCCGTACTGTTTTTCATCGTTCGGCGCGATTTAGTGAAATTACGGACTCAGTTTCTTATTACGTTTCTGACCAGTTGGCTGCTCATTGGGGGAGTAGGGGCGATTCTTCTTTCTTCTGCAGGGCCTTGCTATCTTCATTTGCTGGATCCAAGCGCATTGCAATATGAGCCATTGATGCAAAAGCTTGAGATGCAACATCAACAACTGATTCAAAGTGGCTGGTTCGGCTTATGGGCATTGAATGTGCAAGACACACTTTGGCAAATGTACTCAAGCGATACACCGGGGATCGGTGGTGGGATCTCTGCAATGCCGAGTATGCATGTGGCCATCGCTGTCGCCATGGCGCTGGCCGCTTATCGATACAATAGGAAACTAGGGGTCGTCATGTGGAGCTATGCGTTAGCCATACAAATTGGCTCAGTCCATCTCGCGTGGCATTACGCCATCGACGGATACCTGAGCTTTATTTTGACAATCGTAATTTGGAAGCTGATTGGGTGGCTACAAAACCGACATCAACAAAGCACTACTTCACAACACGTGTAACGATGCTGCGCAGCCAAATACTTTTCTCCTCATGTTGATTGGCACTAAGAAACAATAGCTTTATGTCGAAGTCTGGGACCTCCAAAGGAGCTGGCACCGCTTTTAATCTGTGGTTGTCTATGTCTAATTCAGCAAACCTTTTCGGCACAATACAGAGCATCTTACGCCCAATCAGTAACCTTCTTATGGTCAAAAAGTGTCTCGATGCCACGCCCACTCTTCGTTCATGGCCCATTTTAGCCAGCGTTTTATCGATCTGGGTGTCCAGTCGACCATCTGGGCTAACTAACGCATGTTCCACAGAAACAAATTGCTCCAATGTGAGAGACTCTTGCTCGTCAAACGGCATAGGGTCAAACAGACATACATGCTGCTCAGAGTAGAGATAGTGAGATACGAAACGACGATTAGGATTCTCAATACTGCCAATGATGGCATCAAGTTGTTCGCTGTCTGCTATGGTTTGGTAGTTGCTCCGGTTAACGTTAAAAAAGCTGATCTGTGAGTGAGGCGACCCCTTCTTTATCGTATCGTATAATCGAGGTGCAAAGAGCTGCTCAGCGTAATCCGTCAGTCCGATTTTCCACACCCCCTGATAATTTTCAGCTTCAAAGCCTTTCTTACTCAATAAATCGTTTTTAATGCACGCTAAGAGTTGATCAACAACTGGAGCCATATCATGGGCTCGTTGTGTGGGTTCCATGCATGTCCCTACACGTTCAAATAAAGGATCATCAAATAATGCCCGCATTCGCTGTAGTGTATGACTCATCGCTGACTGACTAATATAACAATCTTGCGCTGCAAGGCTGACACTCTGCTTGTGATATAAGGCTTGGAAAGCCACCAAAAGATTGAGGTCTACCCCCTTCCAGTTAAACTCTTTCACACTCAATCCCATTTAATTCATAGATAATATTAAAACTATTAATTTGAGTCATTTTAGTACATTTCTTAAAGTGTCTGCTGTATTTGTTCTAAGAGTAATCAGACCATGTTGTCTATTTTTAAAACCTTTTTCTGGCTAGGTTGGATCAGCTTTGGCGGTCCAGCTGCTCATATAGGCTACTTTCGCCATACCTTTGTTGAAAAGCTCAATTGGCTCGACGATGAAGAATACGCACAAATTGTCGCATTGAGTCAATTTCTTCCGGGCCCGGGCTCCAGTCAAGTTGGCTTTGCTCTCGGTTACAAACGTGGTGGCTTGAGCGGCGCCTGTTTGGCGTTTCTGGGGTTTACGCTACCATCGGTGCTTATCATGCTGACTCTAGCGCTACTCAGCAGCCAGTTAACTGAGACAACCTTATTCCAAAATATCGTTCATGGCCTGAAACTTTTAGCAGTGGTTGTCGTCGCGGATGCGACATGGGGAATGTACAAAAACTTCTGTAAAGAAAGAGTCTCGGTAACCCTCTGTTTAGTGACTGCAATTTCCCTTTTACTCTTACCCGGTATTGCAACCCAAGTATTGATTCTGCTTGTTGCCGCACTGATTGGTATGATGTGCCTCAGAAAACAAGATCAAACAGTCCCAAAGCGCTTTGAACCATCTGTCCTTCCTCTGGCTCTCTTTGTGGCTTTGCTTATGGGCTTGCCTTTCATCACCCACATTATGCCAGCCCTCGCGCTCTTCAACGATTTCTTCCAAGCAGGGAGTTTGGTATTTGGCGGCGGCCATGTTGTCTTACCCTTACTACAAAATATGGTAGGAGACCAGATCACTCAAGATGCTTTCCTCACAGGCTACGCTGCTGCTCAAGCCGTACCAGGACCGATGTTTACCTTTGCAACCTACATTGGTTATGAGTTGTTACCACAAGCACCAGTAGCAGGCGCATTGATTGCCACTCTGGGGGTATTTTTACCAGGTTTCTTGCTGCTACTTGGCGTGCTAAAAAACTGGCAATCGCTATCGCAAATGCCGAAGGTGTCTGGTGCGGTAAGCGGTGTCAATGCTGCCGTTGTGGGCTTGCTGATCGCAGCTCTCTATCAGCCCGTATTTACCAGCGCGGTTATGAGCCCTCTGGATATTTCACTGGTTCTGGTTGGCTTTTATCTACTCAAGCAGATGAAACTGCCTATTGTTTGGATGGTCATCTTCTTCATGATTGTGGGTGTAGCTGGCGGATACCTCACTTAAAACCAGCTCACTCGTTTACCAAGTAGGGAGAAAAAACTCTCCCTATGACTATTCTGACGCAGCAAGCCCTTCTGCCGCCTTTTCTTCCCTGACCATAGCCAACGCCCGTTCAAGGTTTTCATTAGCCACCTTGTAATAGGAGGTTTTGCTGTCTATCGCTTGTTGTAAGTAGGGAATGGCTTGGTCAGGCTTACCCTGTAAGATCAGAAAATAACCGACATTGTTGAGAGCTTCCGGTTTGTCCATATGCTTGGAGAATACATTGACGGCACGAGTGATCTCCCCTTTCCCCAAATAAATCAGTGCGAGGTTATTCAATGCTTTCTCGTTACTTGAGTCTTGCTTTAATGCCTGTAATACGAAGCGCTGAGCTTTACGATAATCTCCCGACATATAAAAAGAGTAACTGACATTAATCAACGTCTTAATCGAGTCCGGCTTTATACTCAATGCTTGTTTATAAAACGCCTGAGCGAGTTTGTGTTCCGCATCTAAATCCGCAATCACTCCAAGCCCCATATAAGCGTATTCCGGAGAGTATTGGTCAACGTTAAGCTCAATCACTTCCTGAGGCTTAACCAAATCTTTTTCATTCAGTGTTTTATTGCTCTTGAAGCGGATCTGATCCGCGTTAATTGAGCGAAGGAAATAACTCTTACCCAACTCTAAGTCACCTGACTTGCTGTAGATGGTGCCAAGTTGCTCCAACACTTCGATATTATTCGGGTTTTCATTGATTGCGAGTAAGAATGCTTTTTCCGCTAAAGGCAGATTGCCTCTCGACTGATGAATTCGGCCGATATTGTATAGCGATCTGTCCTTATACTGGCCATTTTCGAAAGATAATGAGCGAATGTACTCGTAGAGGGCCAAGTCACTGTTCCCCGCACTTAACGCCGTATCACCGCGCGTAATCGCTTCTTGCTCCGTTTTTGGTGGCTCATCTGAGGATAACGTATCAATCGGTTTACCTTCGTATAACGAGGTATCGATACCTGGCTCATTGGATGCACAAGCGGTCAAAAACATCATAGACAGAGTGAGCATTATAAAATGAAGTCCTTTCATAACTGGTTCCTTAATTACCCGTTACCTAAAGTCGACGTGAACAGCAACATAGATGGACCAATCGCAACAATAAAGAAGCATGGCCAGATAAATAGCAATAATGGGAAAATCATTTTTGTCGGGATTTTCGCTGCAATTTCTTCGACTTCCTGATTTCTTTTATCTCGATAGTCTTCCGTATATTCACGTAATGTTTGCGACAAACTACCACCGATACGTGAAGCGTGAGCCAACATAGTGACCAAGCCTGCAATTTCAGTCAGACCAGTGCGTTCAATCAGGTCTTCAAACGCATCTGACATTTCAATCCCCGCATTGATCTTTACGCATACGGTATCCAATTCATCGGCAAAGTCTGGATGAGAGATAGTGAGTTCGTCAGCGACTCTTCTCAGTGCAGAATTAAAACCTAACCCTGACTCTGTACATACCACCAGCAAATCCAGCGCATCAGCGATACCGCCACGAATTCTTTTCTGCCGCTTTTCCACTTTGTAGTTGAGCGCCATGTTAGGTGCATACAACCCCATCCCTGCGCTAATCGCCATTGCTAGATTCAACATCGACATATCAGGAGCGAGGAAATAAAAACCAGCCGCCATCCCAAGGCCAACCACCAAGGACATCCCTTTAAAAGCATAAAAAATGGTGAGTGCGTTGGCATCGTGATACCCCGCATGCATCAGCTTTTGACGAATACTTTCACTCTCTTTCGAGTTAGAAGGCTTCATCATCGGGGCTAACGACTCAAGCGTGTTATCAAACTTGCGTCCTTTTTTCAGTTTGTCGGCACGAGTAGAATCTCTGAGCTGCTCTAACTTGGCTCTCAGTGGTGATTTAGACCCTACGAGCAGCAGAGACAAAGTGAATACTATCAATATGGTCGCAAGAAGAATAAGGCCAAGAAATACCGTTTGTTCATCCAGATTATAAGTGGTGAATTGTTCAAAAATGTTCTCCATGCTACACCTCAAAATTAATGATGTTGCGGATCCATAAAGAACCAAAAAACAAACTGACAACGCCACCGCTTACTAAAGTCATGCCTCTTGGATCAGTGTATAAAGGCTCGACATACCCCGGGTTGATAAAGCTAAGAAAGATAAACAACACAAAGGGAGACAACACCAAAATCCAAGCAGACAGTCGGCTTTCTGCTGACAAAGTTTTAATTTTTCGCTGCAATTTAAACCGAGAACGTAGCACTTTGGATACTTTTTCAAGGTTTTCCGACAGGTTCCCCCCAGTTTCCTTCTGTAATAACACCGCACTGGAAAATGCCAACATGGAAACCGTAGGTGTCCGTTCTGCCATCTGCATGATCGCCATACGCATGTCATAGCCATAATTAAGAAGGTTAAAGGTATTCTTAAACTCAATACCAATCGGGGCTGGCATCTCGTTCCCAACCTCACTGAATGCCTGCGTCACGGGCTGACCGGCTTGCAACATACGCCTCATAATATCTAGAGCTTCAGGGAGTTGCTCCTCAAACGCAGCGAGTCGATCTGAAATCTTCTTGTTGAGCCAAAAGTAAAGACACACCCAAACCCCCACAATTGCCGCGGCGCCAACGTAAATGGGCTGACCAATTAGCAAGACGATAAAAAAAGCACACACCGACAAAATCGACGTCACCATTAAGGTTTGAGTTAAACTCCAGTCATAGCCTGAAAGCTCAATCATCTTCTTAAGCGAGGAAAACACTTCGACTTTAACGAGCTTTCTATCAAGTGGGGTCAAACTCTTGAGATAGTGCTCCTGAAGTAAGGAGCGAGCTTCTTCATCCAGCTTTGACTGCGATTCCCTCAGTCGGTCTGAAAGTTCCTTATGTTTCGCCTTACTCCCCGCAGCGGGAAGGATCAGTGCCTGCGATATGAAAACAACCGCAAAGAATAATAGTATGAAAAATAACGTGGCATCCTGCGTCATGACTCCCCTCCTTATGAGTAAGACTCATTAAAAATATCAAACGGCAAGTGCATCCCTTTTTTAGCCAATTGGTCATGGCATTGAGGAACAACGCCAGTGGCCGTAAAGTAACCAATGACGTTGCCTTCTTCGTCCATTCCTTTTCGCTGAAACTTAAAGATTTCAGACATGGTAATAATCTCGCCTTCCATGCCGTTGATTTCACAAATACTGACCATACGACGTTTACCATCCTCCTGACGCTCCATTTGAACGACAAGGTGAATCGCAGAAGCAATCTGAGATCTGAGGTTCTTGGCGGACATATTCCAGCCTGCCATCGCAAACATATTTTCAACCCGAGAAAGGGCATCGCGAGGGGTGTTAGCGTGAATGGTTGCCAAAGAGCCATCGTGGCCAGTATTCATGGCCGCTAGCATGTCTACCGCTTCCGCTCCCCGCACCTCCCCAAGCACAATTCTATCTGGTCTCATACGTAAGGAGTTTTTTACCAAATCTCGCTGAGTAATCTCACCTTTACCTTCCAGGTTGGCAGGTCGCGTTTCTAACCGCACCACATGTGGCTGTTGAAGCTGCAGCTCTGCGGAATCTTCAATAGTCACAATACGGTCATCAGATGGAATGAAATTAGAGAAGATGTTCAGTGTGGTGGTTTTTCCTGAACCGGTACCACCTGAGATGAGTACATTCATCGCCCCTCGGACAGCGGCTTCGACAAATTTGGCCATTTCCGGTGATAGGGAATTAAAGTTCAGCAGGTTGTCCATATTAAGCTTTTCCACCGCAAAGCGTCGTATGGAGACGGATGAACCGTCAAGCGCTAATGGCGGGATAATGGCATTCACACGAGAGCCATCAATTAAGCGAGCATCGACCATGGGGGAAGCTTCATCGATACGTCGACCAACCTGACTAACCACTCGGTCAATGATGTTTCTCAAATGACGCTCATCGAGAAAAGTATAGGGCGTTAACTCAAGCTTACCTCTGCGCTCTACAAACACGTGCTTTGGCCCATTAACCAAGATATCAGAAACAGTAGGGTCATTGAGCAGTGGCTCCAAAGGACCCAAACCAAACACCTCATCTTCGATTTGCTGTATTACCCGTTTACGGCCTTCAGCACTTAAAGCATGGGTCTGATCGTCCGCCATTAACTGCACGATAGCGTCGTGGAGCTCTTTTTTCGCTCTGTCTTTTTCAAGGCTTGCCAATAGTCCTAAGTCGAGAGTTTCAAGCAATCTTTGGTGATAATAGTGCTTAACCGCTAATTCTTGCTCAAGTTGCTTCTTCGCCTCTTCAACAGCATGTTCTTTCGCTTCAGCTTCTAACTTTCGTCTTTCTTGAAAGGTTTCAGCCACTTCCGTGTTTACCTGAACGTCTAAAGTGACCGTTGGGGTAAGTTCTTGTTGCAGCGGTTTCTGCGTTTCTTCTGCTTCGGCAACTTTTTGCTGTAGTTCTGGGTTTATATTTTTTCTTTTAAAAAACATAAAGCGTCCCTTTTATGCACAATGCCAACTATGAAAATAGCTTTTTAAACCAACCTTTTTTGACGTCTTGGTCGGGTAATAAGGTGTTGGCGAATTTTCTGACAGACTTAGCGATTGAGCTGCTTTTCTTAGCTTGAATAAATGGGCGACCAAGATTGGCACTTTCGATAGCCACCTTAAACTCATTAGGTACGGTATGAACTTCTATATTACCTACGGTATCTTTAACATCTTTGAGTTTGATTGACTGACGCTTCTCATATCGGTTAACTACTACTTCCATCTGTTCCTTGGATACACCAAATTCGAATGTCAGTAATTTCAGAATTTGAGTGGTATTTTTAATCGCGACTAAATTTTGCTGGGTAATCAAAAATATCTTTGTTGCTGGGGAGATCACCGAAGCAAACAATCGGTCTAAACCTCGAGATAAATCCACAATCACATAAGGATAGCGCTCTCTCAATAGCGGAATGAGCTTATTCATATGATGGGCTTTTTCAAAATTATCGTGACTACTTTCTCTTTTAAAACCAATCACATGTAAACCGGATTCATGCTTGGTGACTAAGCTACCTAAAGAGACTTCATCCAAGTCAGATACATTGGCAATGGCATCAGCGAGGCCATAGGTGCTATTAACATTCAGGTAATCTTCAATCACACCAAACTGCATATCAAGATCGAGTAGTAACACTTCATCCGGGTGCCTTTTCGCTACCGTAATCGCCGTATTGAGCGCCAACATAGAAGCACCAGCGCCCCCTTTGGTATTCATAAATACCAGCAACTCACCAAGGTTACGATTCGCGACTTTCTCTTCAGCCACATTTTTTAAAAGCGGTACCAGCTCTTCCAGTGTGGCTTTGTCAGACATAAAGTCTGTGGCGCCTATTCGCAAAGCGATCTTCAAGGCCCCATTGTCACTCTCATTACCAAAAACGATAAGCGATGCGTCATGCCCAGTATCATGGGATTCAGGTGCTTCAAACTGCTGTAGCTCAACAATTTTCTGCGCCCAGTTAGGCCCAGTCTCAACAAAAATAAGATCCGGCGGTGCAAAATGAGCCAAATTGCCCACCACTAATCCATGAAATGAAATCATTTCGAAACTGATGCTTTGGCATTTTGAGAGCTCGTGACTGATGTGTAGATGAAAAGCATCAGACGAATAAAATACCCAAACTGTTAAGCTCGTTTTTAATCGGATTGGACTATCTCCATTCGGTGTTAGCTTAACCGCCTCTCCCATTTACACATCTCCTAACAATCCGTGTCATTGGTTGGATTCAGGGGCGTCGATCGATGACGCCCCAAATTCTCTCTTGGGCGAGTGGTTTCAAATTCAGGAACAGCTAACAACCCTGTTAAGCTGACAAAGCTCAGTAAGCCCGTAAATTGATAGTCAAAGTTAACGACTCTTGCCCTTACATATTCAATTGTAGGAAACACATCGTTATCTGTCAGAGTTCCTGTCACGACATTCCCTGAAGCATCAAGATACTCCACCGTTAAGTTAGCAGCGGTGAAGCCCACTGGCGCATTGTCAGACAAAGCTAAAGCTGGAATATCATTTTGGTCTTGAACTCGGCATACCACTGCCAGTCTCGCCGCAACTCGAGTCATATCATTCACCACTTGTAATGAATAGACGTAGCGCCCGACTTCTATCACAGCAAATATGATCAGCAATAGCGTCGTCGACACTAAAGTGAACTCAATGATGGTGACCCCTTTTTGCAGTTTCATGGCGCTGTCCTCATCATGGCAGAGGCATTCAGCGGCACATTAAAATTAATGGTGGAACTAAAGCCAGAAATAATCGGAGTATAGGTGTGATTGATCGTGATAGTGACATAGCCGCTAGAGTGATTAACGGCAACATCTGACGTACTGACACCAGACATCAACGATGTGGAACCCGTCCCTGTATGGCCGTACACGACCATATTTTTTATCTCATCAACATCAGCAATTTGATCATAACTTTCCGTTCCAGTAATTCCTGAAGTCGCATAACGAACACCACTCTGAGCCATTTTGTTTAAAGTGGTGTATTGAATAAATGCGTTACCAAACTCGGTAATCGACATTAAGACCATCATCAAGACAGGGACGGCAATCAGCATCTCGACGGCTGCTAAGCCCCCTTGTCTCCATTTCTTCGTCGAGTAGTTGAGATACATCATGACTCCTCCCCACTCGGATCTTTATACAAGACAATTGTAAATGGGCCGTCACTGGTTGAATCTTGCCCGGGGTTTCCTCCCGAAGCAGTACAATCAGAGATAAACTCACCAAACACCGCTTCTTTACCACTATTCGTGGTCGGTGCTTGCTGTAACATAAAGAAACAACCTAAGGCCTCAACAGTAAAACTGCTAGTACCGCCACTCGCTCCAGTGCAATCCACAATAGGTATCACCAATATACGCCTATCATGCTGTCCACCCGATGCGATTCGACAATCCGAGTCCCCCGTACAATCTGGCAAAGCCGCCTGATAGTCGTCATAACCCCACGTATCTGTATATTGCACTTCACCGCTGTTATCTAAAGATGCTTTATTGTCAGGTTCTTTGACATAGATATCTGACGGGTAATCACTCGAACTCAGCCCACCACCACTATAGCTACCAAAGCGCGTATTTAAGCCTTGCCCCACCGGACCTATGGTATTACCTGGCTTAGTCGTCACAGTATCCCCAACACCAACACTACCTTCGTACCCACCGGCAAGCGCTTGTCTCACGGTATCAGCACCGGAACCGAAGTCTAACAACTGATAATTACCCGCGCCCATATCACTCTGATTTTGATCAGCTATTTTTAATGCGTAGATTTGACCTGTGTTGTATCCAGTAGAACCACCATCTTCACCTTCACAAATTGCCATTGGGACTACATTCACAACATCAATACCTGTACTCGGGCCCGCAACGGCACTCGCACTAAGCTGTTTACTTACACCAAAAATATCAGCAAAGAAGTTATCTAATGGATATGAGTCCACTGTGATACGAACATAGGTATCTAAGTTAGCGCTGTAGCTTGCCTGAGGAAAAACGGTGGGGTCGTTGGAATATTCAATCGAAATACTGGCAGAGGAGAAATCCATCTCATCGTTACCAGTCGCTCCAGCCATATTACTTAGAGTAGTATTCGCAGCAGATGTGGCATCGGCGTTAGTCCCTTCGCTGTCCATCACAATTGCGGCGGCCAGCGCTGCCGCATCAACGCTATTTTGTAATCGAGCTTTATTGAGGACAGCATGACTCACGTCTATAGCCAAGGCTGCGACACCCACCAATGCAAGCATCGCAACAGTCACCATGACTAATACTAAGCCTCTTTGCCGGTTTGGCGTTCCCCGGCATCGCCTTGCCAAATTCATAGTGGTTTCCTTAAGGGCTACTTACTCTGCCCTTCTTCAACAAATTGACTGTCGGTACCTTCCAGATCCATATCCTGCTTACCGGTATAAACCTGATAGGCACCTTCCATTCGTTCACCACTGCCCGTTGGAATCACACCCAAGTTGTCTCGGGTGGCATTCAAATTATAGGTTTGCTCCGTTTGCAATTTCGCAACATGAGCCCCTAACCTTTCAGCATTATTCACACAACCTAAGAGCAATAATGATGAGCAAAAAACACTAATGATTAATAGATTATTATTCATGCTAATCGTCCCTATAAGCTGTGACCAAATGTGCCTTCAGTACCACCTTTTGAATGGTCAATAAAACTTTCATCATTGACTTGGTGGGTCTGGTGAGGGCTATCTGGAGAAATATATGCGCCGCGACCTAACAAGTAATACTCAAAGTCGTTCGGCTCCACAAAGGAGTCTGTGGGTAGCGACACTTTATTACGGTCCACCGGCCTTGCCAGCCTTGGGGTGACTAAAATAACCAGTTCAGTTTCACCCGAAATATACTCTTGACTGTTAAACATTTGGCCTAGGATAGGAATATCACTAAAGCCGGGCATTTCTCCGACAATATCTCTGACGTTTTCACTAATAAGGCCTGCAATACCTATGGTTTGACCATCCGCTAATTCCAGTGTCGAAGAGGCGCTTCGTCTCGTAATCGGAGGAATAACGTAGGTGGTATTAGTCAGGTCTGGGCTGAGTGTTAACGAGGATGTATTAGCAATTTCGCTGACATCGATAGCAAGGTTGAGGTTAATTTTCTTGTCTGTGAGTACGGTCGGAATAAACTTCAGCCCAACCCCATACTCTTTGTATTCAATAGTAATACCATCATCATCTGGTACAGGGATTGGGAACTCTCCCCCCGCTAGGAACTCGGCTTTAGCACCACTTAATGCAGTCAAGTTTGGTTCAGCTAACACTTTCGCCGTCCCGTTTTGCTTGGCAATATCAAGGGCAAAAGTGAATAAGGTATTGCCATCAATGAAAGTGCCCAATAAACCCGTACTATCGATTGCGGGGTTATTCAGAATGGGACCAATCACGCCACTGCCAGTATCACCAATACTCCCACCAGCAGAGGTTCCTCCCCAACCGAAGTCACCGCTTTGTTGAAAGAAGTGAAAATTCGCATCAAACTTACGAACTAAGCTTCTTTGAACTTCAGCGACGGTGACTTCCAGCATGACTTGCTGAGCACCACCAATAGTCATTAGGTTGATGACACCCGTTTTATCCACTTGTTTGCTTAATGAGACCGTTTGTTTGTCGACTTCTTCACCCGCAGCGTAAGTTTCCGCAACTCTCAATGCAATGTTCATTGCCGCTTGATTGCTGATTTGCCCACTTAAGATCAGACGGTTTTGAGCACTGTGCACTTTGATCTCTTCATCCGGTAAAAACTCAAACAGCTTCGCTTTCAAGCTATTGAGATCATGCGTCACCTCAATATTAATTGATTCGATCAACCGTCCTCGGCTATCCCAAGCCATTAAGTTGGTTGAGCCGAGCTTTTTACCAATCAAGAACACTTCATCAGATTTCAGCATCACGATATCCAGCACTTCCGGATCACCCAACGACACTCGCTTAGCTTTTCCGGCTAACGTCACGTGAGTGGATTTATGATGCGGAACTAGAACAGCCTTACTTGACTGGGTTGCCGCATGGGTACCAGCTGCACTAAAACACAATAAGGAGATTAGAATTATTAGATTTCGCATGGTTCACCTCAGTCCTTGACTCTGATGTTGCGAGATTCGGTGCCTTTGATAATGGTGACACTGGGTGCAACGTAGCGTTTGACGACTTTTTCTTCTTCGTGAGGATTACGTAGAGCAAGCTGAATTTCGCCTTTACTCTGAGCAGAGAGTAGTTTCTCTGCTTCTCTTGGTGAGACTTCTAACGTCACCGCGCGAACAATAATCGGCTTGTTCTCTTTGGTTTTTGCTGTCTGGTCAACAGCCAACACCTTAATCTCTTTCAGAACCGTCACCGTCGAGGCTGATGTCGAACTGTATTTGATCGTGTTCAGTACATCGACTTTATTCCCTGGCAGTAGGAACCCAGCCACACCGATAACATCATTCACTCGAATGGTCACGGCTCGTTTATTCTCTGGGATTAACGACGCCAAGGTTGACCCTTCTCCAGGCCTAGCCAAACGGTGAGTAGTTACAATCTCTCCCGGATAGATATTGGTGGCCACCACTTGGCCAACTAAATCTTCTGCGTTAGAAAACTGAAACTCATCACGCCATGCTTTCTCAAGTAGTTTGGTGGTGATGTGCTGTTCTTCAATCACACTCCCCGCTAAAATTTCCTGCGTACTGACAATCACCGGCTCCCTTTCAACCACCTCGACTTCTGTCTGAGGTTGCATTTGTCTATCCATCCACTGTTTAGCAAAAAATACGGCGCCTAAACCAAATGCAATAGAGAGTAAAAAAAGTAAAATCACCTGATTGCGACTCATCGTTCACCTCCTCCCTTGCCATCAGCAGTGAAATACACTTCCCACGCGCGGCTTACTATTTCAGGGGAGATAACGGGTTCTACTTCTTCAAAAATGATGATATCTCGGCTGATACCGACTATGTCCTTGGGCAAACAAGGATAAAAGCCCACGTTATGCTGACGATGTAAGTCAAATAATGTGTCAAAGCATCCATCCCCAATGGACAGATCTTTCGATTTAGAAATGATTCCCCACAGCTCTCTGTATTCCTCTTCTAATAACGGCCCAAATTGGATTTTGTACCCTAAGCGACGTAAAAATGCGGGGTCACTGATCTTTTCCGGATCCAAGTTCGTAGAAAATGCCAGAGTGAGGATAAATGGAATACTGATCTGCTGACCATTAGGAAGATTGAGGTAGTCATAAAAATATTCCATTGGCACGATCCAACGGTTGAGCAAGGTGTCAACAGGCATAGGCTGGCGACCTAAATCATCGATAATAAAGATGCCGTTGTTTGCCATCATTTGTAATGGTGCCATCCAAACTTTGTTGTGTTCACTGTGATTGACCTCCAGCATATCCATGGTCAGTTCACCACCGACTTGGATACTTGGCCTCTCACACAATGCCCAACGGCGATCAAAATGCTCTTTAAAAGTAATGGAATGAATTTCATCACTGCGAACGCGTTTGTGATGTTGCGGCGAGAATACTTTGATGATGTTACCTGCAGCAAACACCGAGTAAGGTACATAAATAGAGGTGTTCAAAGAATTAAGTATCTTCGTCGCGACAAACGTTTTACCAGAACCCGCACTGCCATAGAGAAGCAGTGCACGACCAGAATTGATCGCTGGGCCTAACACTCCAACCATTCGGTGAGCACCCAGCACATCGGATAGCGCGTATTCGACATCATCCCGATTGACCATCTGCGCTCTTACATCCTGGGCAGTGACCATCTCACTGTATGCATTCAGCGATACTGGGACAGGCCCCAAGTATGCGTCCTTAACGAAAGCGGTATCTGCTTCTTGCATGCCCGCTTCGGACAAACCATATCGTACGTGACCACTGGTCTGAACCGAAAAAGAGCTAGAGGCTGCCTGAAACACTTCAACCAAAGATTTCGCTCTTAAAGCCGCGATAATGTCTTCAATCAAATGACTGTTGATACACAGGAGTTTCGTGAGTTGAAGAATGTCTGATTTGGGGTAGGCAGCGATATGCTTGATAACAAGGTTTTCGACCACAGCTTTAGGTATTCCCAAGTCGTCGAAAGTGGTTGGGACCGGAGGCTCCGGAGCTTGCGGAGTGAGCTCAGTTCTATGTCGTATTGGAGACGTAACCTGAACCATAATGACTCCTTGTCATTAATTCAAAAAATAAAAATAAATTGCAATTCCTAACACAACGACTGGAGCAAATGGCATTCTGTAATGGTCGCTCATCTTCCTTTTGAACGAACCACCTACAACTTTCGAACCAGATTCACCATACATAGCAAGAAGAGAGTATTTATTAAATATGGCCTTCGCTTTTTCTGGGGATTCCGCTATTCGTAATAACGCATAGAAAGCACCCACCACTACGCTTGACACTGCAATCCAAAATATCGCCTGAGTAATATGTTCGCTTCCTAACCAGAAACCAACCACACCCAAAAGTTTTACATCCCCAGGCGCCATCACTTTTAAAAAGTAAAGAAGTAGCGCACAAATAAAGCAAGTAATACCAGTAATAAATGACCAAAATAGAAGGGAAATATCTTGAAGGAAAAAAGCTTTGTTGATAAAAGCCAAGCCAATAATAGCTAATAACAAAGTATTAGGTATACGATGTTCTTTCGCATCGGAAACGGCTACAGCAAATAATACAATCCATATAAGTAAATTCATTTAACCGCTCCTGCGATCTCATCCACTAACTAAATAGTGACGCAAACTCAGTGGTCAGTATTCCTCTAAATGCAACAAATAAACCAGCAAATCCCACCACAATAAGACCAGCCCCAACCACATATTCCACCACAGTCAGGCCTTCTTCATCTTCCAAGAAGCGTTTTATATTGTTCACGATGCCATTCTCCTTCGACAAACGCACAAATGACCCACGGCCTAAGCCATGGGTCGGGAATCATCAACTATGCTTAGATTAGCCACCTGAACTAAAGATACTACCTAGTTGAGTTGTCAGTGTGCTACTAAAGGTGGTAAAAATCCCCGTTAAACCCGCAACAAGAAGGCCAGCACCGACAACGTATTCAACGACCGTTAAACCTTCTTCATCCTTAAGAAATGCTTTGATATTGGTTAGTACTTTATTCATGACCAGTCTCCTTTCTAAAAGTACATGTAAGCTGTCTCGCTTAACCTTTAATTTAGATATTTGATCGAATAAGAGTTAGGATTTTTTTATCCATCTTTGGTACTTTTTTGCTATAAATTTGCTTAATAAAAGGCAATAAAAGCGAATAAAAATAATACTTAGGTCATAATTTAGATTATTTGCCCTAATATAAATTTAAAAAAAACACCTCACAATATATTGTTTTATAAAGTTAATTTTTCCATAGAGATAAAACCCAAACGAGAGCAGAAATTTATTTTTTCCATGTATCAACTTTGATACTTGACAAGATCCAACAAAAACAAAATGAAGATCCCCATCACATAAAATCTAAAAATAAAATACAGCAAACTCAATAAGAACACTCAATGGGCATGGTGTTAAGGATGAAAATGATAGGAAAGTCTTAGTTGAGATTATCCAGACCTCACCTAATCTTATTAACAGAACACAAAACAACAGTCTAGGAATGCGCTTTCAGTGGATGTATTACATAAGGGATATTGGCTTGGCCAATCAATAAGTTACGTTCATAAAGATACGGTGAGAGAGTTAGAGAGATTTTTTCACCTTCTTGACTATGGTTATGACGTTTCAGTATTGAGTGAGCCAGACATCGATTTTTGTTTTTTTTTCTACGAAGAAAATTTTGAGTCGCTGTTTCTGACTACAGCAAAGATCTGTCAAAACCTACACAAACACCTTGTTCTGTTATATCGCGATCACTTGGATCCCGAAGTCGAACAATTAGAGGTTGTCTTTTCAACACTCGATCTTAACGATAAGTCAATCAAACCTTGGGTCGAAGAGCTAAGTAAGCAAGTTCACTATCAGTTTAACAAGCACCAAGAGATCTTAGAGATCCATAAACTTCCCGCTATAGCAGAACAAAAGAAAATCAGTAAAGATCTGGTTGAGATTCTTAGATACATTGATAAAAACCTATCACGCACCATTCGCGAAGAAGATATAGCTGAGTACTGTCATTACTCAGTAACCTATTTTTCTAAGTTCTTTCATAAGTCGATAGGAGTCAGCTTCAGAGACTATTTAACACTAAAAAGAATAAGCCTTGCAAAGCAACTGCTTAGTGAAAAGCGAAAAGAGAAAATTTCCTTCATCGCCTTTCAATGTGGCTACAATGATGTGTCTTACTTTGCGCGTATTTTTAAAAAGAAAACGGGCTTCAGTCCGGCTATTTATCGGCAACTTCACTAGTTTTCACGTCACGGTCACAAGTTCCTGTTCAACTATCCTCTTATGCTTCCCTCTCTTTCACCCTGCGTGCTAAAGTTAACAAGCTGTTAACAATAAAAATATCATAACTTTGCCAATAACATGGAGTTAGAAAATGATTCAGCCTAACGAGTTAAGCAAAACAACTTGTGCTCTCCCACCACCAAATGAAATGATCCTTCGCTGGGCAGAGGAACGCCCGAATGAAGTGTATCTAAAACAAATAATTAACCGTCAATTCGTTGAATTTACCTACGCAGAAGTTGCCGATAAAGCGCTTAAGCTGGTTTCTGCGTTGCAGGAATTAGGCTTGCAGCCTCGGGACAAAGTTGCTTTAGTCTCGAAAAACTGCGCTGAATGGTTTATTTGTGATTTAGCGATGATGCTTGGTGATTTTGTCAGTGTACCGATTTTTCCAACAGCAGGCGCGGACACAATTGAGTACTGTGTCACTCATAGCGAAAGTAAAGCCTTGATAGGAGGCAAGCTCGATGACGCAGCAGCAACCCAGCAAGTGCTGGATGCAATACCAAACCTGATCAGTATTGCACTTCCCTACGATACCGCTCCAAAGTGTCAGCACAGCTTTAATGATTTAATCGCTCAGTCTCAGCCCAGTACGGCAAGACCTGAGCATTACGATGATAAGTTAATGTCGCTGGTTTATACATCAGGTACATCAGGTTTACCAAAAGGTGCGATGCTCACCTACGGAGCCTTTAGCTGGTCAGTACAACAATTGATCGATCATATTGGTATCCAAGAAAATGACCGCCTATTCTCTTATTTACCACTCGCCCACATTACTGAGCGAGTATATATCTTTGGTTCTTCTATCATGGGTGGCGTTCCAACCGCTTTCCCAGAATCGCTAGACACCTTCATTGAAGATGTAAAAATGCAAAGGCCAACGCTGTTCATCTCAGTTCCACGTTTATGGACACTGTTCCAGCAGCGAATTCAAGACAAGCTACCTCAGAAGAAACTCAATATCCTGCTCAAAATACCTTTCATTAACTCATTGATTAAGAAGAAACTGGCTGATGGCCTTGGCCTAGATCAAGCTCGTGTTCTGGGCTGTGGTTCTGCTCCAGTCTCACCAGCACTACTTAACTGGTATCACAGCGTCGGACTCAACATCACAGAAGCTTGGGGAATGACGGAATCATTCGCTTACAGCACGCTTAACTACCCATTTAGAGCCGACAAGATTGGCTCTGTCGGTAATGCAGGGCCTGGTATCGAGCTAAAAATCGCTGATGATGATGAGATCATGGTGCGCGGTAAGGGCCTTTTCTCTGGCTACTACAAGAACGACATTGCGACACAGGAGTCGTTTGACTCTGAAGGTTGGCTGCACACTGGTGATATTGGCTCCATTGACAGTGACGGATACTTAACCATTCAGGGCCGCAAAAAAGACACCTTCAAGACCGCAAAAGGGAAGTTTGTTGCGCCAGTCCCTATCGAGAAAAAACTCTTTGAGTACAGTCGTGTAGAAATGATGTGCTTGATTGGCCTTGGATTACCGGCACCAATCCTTTTAGTTGTACCGCATGACTTCCCTAACTTTGATCGTGAGCGCTATGAAAGAACAACAAACAAAGTGATCAAGAGAATGAACGCGGAGCTGGAATCTCATGAGCAAATCAAAGGTGTCCTGATGATAAAAGAGCCATGGAGTATTGAGAATGGCATTCTTACTCCGACGTTAAAGATCAAACGTCATGTCCTAGAACAGAAATATCATGACATCGGCCACAACTGGCCGAAAGGACAGCTTGTCGTCTGGGAAGACTAAACCAAGGAGAGCGAAAGCTCTCCTTTTTGCTTTTTTATCATTTGTCATTATGATGCATAGCCACAATGGAGCTTATTGAAGGGAATCTCTATGGATGCAAGACTGCATCATCTACCTGGTTTACGCTATTTTGAAGTCGCAGCTAGGCTGAACAGCTATAGCCGAGCGGCAGAAGAGCTGTTTGTCAGCCAAGCCGCGGTGAGTCAAAAGATACGTCAACTTGAGGACGGATTAGGCTGTAAACTCTTTATCCGCGACGGGCGAGAAATGCGCCTGACGGAACAAGGGAAAATCCTTTTCAAGCATGTCTCTTTGGGGCTTGAAAACATCATCACTGGCCTAAACCAAATTCAGAGCGAACCGATTGAAGGCTTACTTTGTGTCAATTCAACCCCTTCGTTTGCATCTAGGTGGTTACTTCCTCGGCTTTGGAAATTCTCAATTCAGCATCCCAACATCCCTATTCGTATCCTAACCAGTTGCGACGCACCAAACTTAAAACAAGGTGATGCCGATCTAGCGATTTGGCAAGGCGAGCAACTCGATATAGAAAATAATAAAGCTTTCCACAAAGAGTTCCTGTTCGAAGAGACCATTTACCCTTTTTGCTCTCCTCACCTAGCAAAATCCATTAATTTAAAAAAACCTTCTCAGCTTCAAGCTTGTTGGTTAATCCATTATGAATCCGGCGGTTATCCTTGGGAGTCATGGTTTGCTCAAGCAGGTGTCCGTATGAGCAAGAACTCTGTTCGCTGGATGGAAGTCAGCACATTCGATCATGCCATGAAAGCGGTGATGTCTGGACACGGGGCTTGTCTCGCCTCTGATTCACTGGCCAATGATTATGTTGAGCGAGGCTTACTCATTAAGCCTTTTGATATTGGCATGACGCCGGGCATTCAGTTCAACCTCTTTTATGACAAGGAATCCCCTCGCCGACAACGCATCGCTGCATTTACCAACTGGCTGCACAGTGAAATTGCAGAGTAACCCTTTTACGGATTACTCATCCCAGAATCGTCGAATGCTTTCTCCATGCGATTGCTCTTTTGTTAAACCTAGATCATCAAGCAGGTGATCAGGCAGATGTTCAAGTTGTTTACGTGTTGTATGATTACGCCACCAGCGTGCAATTTTAGTTAAGATTTTTTTATCCCAAACCAAAGTGTCAGATATTCTTTGCTTATAGCCATATTCTGAAGTTTCCATATTTACTCTCCGATATTGTATTTACTGAGTAAATAATTAACTATATTGATACCTTCCTCAAACGATACAGATTGACCATCAGTTAAGGAAAACTAAAGTGAAAGATCGGCTACCTCCTTTACAAGGTATTTATTACTTCTACACCGCAGCGAAACTCGGCAGTTTCAAACTTGCGGCTCAAGAGCTCTACGTAACGGCTGCTGCAATCAGCCAACAGATTCGGCAATTGGAAGACTTTTTGGGTACCGAGCTTTTCCTACGACAGCATCGTAAAGTCACTTTAACGATGGAAGGCGAGATACTATTCGACCAAGCCCAGCGAGGGTTTGAACATCTTCATCGTGGTATTAGACAAATCAACCAAGACCCGAATCCTAATCAGCTATCCATCTCAACCTTACCTTCTTTCGCACAGCACTGGCTGGTGCCTAGAATTGGTCATTTCAGGCAACAAAACCCCGATCTTGAACTCATGATTGAACCCACTAGCGAGCTAGCCAATTTTCAGACCTCCAGTCTCGACTTATGTATTCGCTATGGTCCCGGGAATTACCCCAATATTGCCTCAGAGTTACTTATGGAGGAGCTGCTTTATCCGGTTTGTCATCCTATCTATCAAAAGCAGCATAGTATTTACGAGTTGAGCGATCTGACAGGCGCAGATTTAATTGAAGATTACTGGCGAGACATAGATTGGGGAGTTTGGCTCAGCAATGTCGGTCATAAAGCTTCAAAGCCAAGTTTAAAATACAATGGCTCACATTTTGTTTTGGAAGGCGCTCTAGCGGTGCAAGGCGTTGCCCTAGCAAAACATACGTTAGCACAAAGATACATTGAAGAAGGGAAATTGGTGCGTATTGGCAATTTAGCACAAAGAACAGATTACAATTACTTCCTTTGTGCTCCGAGTGCCTATTTTAGACGTGAAAAAATTCAACAATTCTGCGATTGGATTTTCGGTCAAGTTGAAGAATGTAGAAAGGAACACCCTAGTGGTTTGGAGATTATTGATACTCGAAGCCTAAAGTGAACGTAATAATAGCCAGAAATACAGTGAGCCATGTTCAGTCCCACTCGTACTTCAAAACAACCCCTTTTTCGGCCCAAAAGAAAACCCCTGAAGCTTTCACTTCAGGGGCTTTAAAGCTATCTAGCTAACGTAAAGAATTACTTCTTCTCGTTACGCTCTTTAACTTCTGCGATTACTTGCTCAGCAACGTTTGCTGGACATGGTGCGTATTGACCGAACTCCATAGAGAACTGACCACGACCAGAAGTGATAGTACGTAGGTGACCGATGTAACCAAACATTTCTGATAGAGGAACGTCAGCTTTAATACGAACGCCTGTAGTACCAGCTTGTTGGTCTTTGATCATACCACGACGACGGTTAAGGTCACCGATTACGTCACCAACGTTGTCTTCTGGAGTGAATACGTCAACGTTCATGATTGGCTCAAGAAGTTGTGCACCCGCTTTAGGCATAGACTGACGGAATGCGCCTTTAGCAGCGATTTCGTAAGCGATAGCTGAAGAGTCAACTGCGTGGAAACCACCGTCGAATAGTTCAACTTCTACGTCTAGAGTTGGGAAGCCAGCTAGAACACCAGTTTCCATCATAGATGCGAAACCTTTCTCAACTGCAGGCCAGAATTCTTTAGGTACGTTACCACCAACAACTGTTGAAGAGAACGTGAAGCCAGAGTTTGGCTCACCAGGGCGGATGCGGTAGTCGATCTTACCGAACTGACCAGAACCACCAGACTGCTTCTTGTGCGTGTAGCTATCTTCAACTGCTTGAGTGATAGTTTCACGGTAAGCTACCTGTGGAGCACCTACTTCTAGCTCAACGCCGTAAGTACGCTTAAGGATGTCTACCTTGATGTCTAGGTGAAGTTCACCCATACCTTTCAGGATAGTTTCGCCAGATTCTTCGTCAGTCTCAACCTGGAATGATGGATCTTCTGCAACCATCTTACCGATAGCGATACCCATCTTCTCTGAACCGCCTTTGTCTTTTGGCGTTACAGCAATAGAGATTACTGGTTCTGGGAAGATCATAGCTTCAAGAGTACATTCGTGCTTAGGATCACATAGAGTGTGACCAGTTTGAACGTTCTTCATACCAACGATAGCGATGATGTCACCAGCTTGCGCTTCAGTAAGTTCGTTACGCTCATCAGCTTGCATCTCACACATACGGCCGATACGCTCAGTCTTACCAGTTGCTGAGTTAAGGATAGTGTCACCCTTCTTCAGACGGCCAGAGTAGATACGTACGAACGTTAGAGCACCAAAACGGTCATCCATGATCTTGAATGCTAGTGCTTTTAGTGGCTCATCAGCAGATACAGTAGCAACTTCGCCAGTTGGCTCACCAGTTTCTGGATCTGTTAGAGGCTGAGGATCAACTTCTGCTGGAGCTGGTAGGTAATCTACAACAGCGTCAAGGATAAGTTGCATACCTTTGTTCTTGAACGCAGAACCACAGAACGTTGGGAAAAACGCTAGGTCACGAGTACCTTTACGGATACAAGCTTTTAGTTGCTCGATAGATGGCTCTTCGCCTTCCATGTAAGCTTCCATTAGGTCGTCGTCTTGCTCTACAGCAGTTTCAACTAGCTCTTCACGGTACTGTTCTACATCATCAACCATGTCAGCAGGGATTTCTTGAACTTCGTAGTTCTCTGGTAGACCAGTTTCGTCCCAAACGTAAGCTTTACGGTTTAGTACGTCTACAACAC
This sequence comes from Vibrio sp. Isolate23, assembly GCF_022398095.1. Taxonomy (NCBI): domain Bacteria; kingdom Pseudomonadati; phylum Pseudomonadota; class Gammaproteobacteria; order Vibrionales; family Vibrionaceae; genus Vibrio; species Vibrio sp. Isolate23. The sequence continues at coordinate 11,650 of NZ_JAKEUV010000004.1, read as the reverse complement.
CAACGAAATCGTCTTCACGACCGATTGGCAGAGTCATTACTAGTGGGTTTGCACCAAGAACGTTCTTAACCTGGTCAACAACGTTGTAGAAGTCTGCACCCATACGGTCTAGTTTGTTTACGAAGATCAGACGAGCAACTTCTGAATCGTTCGCGTAGCGCCAGTTAGTTTCTGACTGAGGCTCAACACCACCAGAACCACAGAATACACCGATACCACCGTCAAGAACTTTAAGTGAACGGTATACTTCTACTGTAAAGTCAACGTGTCCCGGAGTATCGATAACGTTTAGGCGGTGGCCATTCCACTCACAAGTTACGGCAGCAGACTGGATTGTGATACCACGCTCAGCTTCCTGCTCCATGAAGTCAGTTGTAGACTCACCGTCGTGTACTTCACCAGTTTTGTGGATTTTACCAGTAAGCTTTAGAATACGCTCAGTGGTGGTAGTTTTACCCGCATCAACGTGCGCGAAAATACCAATGTTTCTGTACTTTGATAAATCTGCCATTGTCTTACTCTGTTTATAAGGTATAAATTGCGCGCAGAGTATATCACAATCTGTCAAGACTGATAGCTTTGCGTGCCTATGTGAATAAAAAAAACTTTTCTCACCAATACTAGCAGTAAATGATGAGTTTTATGATCAATCTAAGCCCGTTACACGAGCTTATATAGAGAAAAAGGGCTGCTCATATCATCATTCGCAGCACCTTTGTGTTACTTAAACCACGGCTTATCCGCGTGGGCAGATTTCAGCTTGAGGGAAGAAGAACTCAATTTCACGCGCTGCGGACTCTGGGCTATCTGAGCCATGAACAGAGTTATGGCGCATGCTGAGTGCGTAATCAGCGCGAATCGTACCACATGCCGCTTCTTCCGGGTTGGTTTTACCCATTAACTCACGGTAACGCGAGATAGCATCTTCACCTTCAAGTACCTGAACCATGATAGGTCCGGAAGTCATGAATTCTTTCAGAGCAGGGAAGAAAGGCTTGCCTTCATGCTCTGCGTAGAAACCACTCGCCTGCTCTTCAGTTAACTGCACCATTTTCGCAGCGATAATCTGAAGGCCCGCTTTTTCAATACGGTGATAGATTTCACCAATCAGGTTACGTTCTACTGCATCGGGCTTGATGATAGAAAAAGTTCTTTCTAGAGCCATAGGGTATCCTTTTATTTTCTTTGTTTTACTTCAAGAAACAGCTAGCTGTTTCTTGGATTTATTTGTTTGCTTGCTGAATGAGTAGGCCTGCAAGAGTACGCACGCCAACACCTGTCGCACCAGCTGCCCACTTGTCGGTGGCAGACTTACGGTACGTTGCAGCACAGTCGAAATGTAACCAACCTTTCTTATAGTCTTCTACAAAGTAAGAGAGGAAAGCGGCAGCGGTACTTGCACCTGGAAAATAATCACCGCTGCTGATGTTGGATAAGTCCGCAAAGTTTGACGGTAACATCCCACGATGGAAATCCGCTAAAGGTAGAGGCCAAAGGCCTTCCTTTTCTTCTCTTGCCGCCGATTGCGCTTGTTGAGAAAGCTCTTCATCAAAACTCATCAGTGCGTGGTAATCGTTACCCAATGCATTTTTGGCTGCGCCCGTTAGAGTCGCGCAATCAATGATCAGTTCAGGGTTTTGTTCACTCGCATAAATAAGGCCATCGGCAAGAACAAGGCGACCTTCCGCATCGGTATTCATGATCTCAACGGTTTTGCCATTTTTATAGGTAATGATGTCACCCAGTTTAAGTGCACGCCCAGAAATCATATTCTCTGCGCAGCAAAGGATCAGTTTCACACGCTTGTTCAACCCACGCATAATCGCGAGGCCTAAGCCGCCAGTAATAGTACCTGAGCCGCCCATATCCGCTTTCATCGCCGTCATAAAGCCAGATGGTTTAATGCTGTAACCACCTGAGTCGAAGGTAATACCTTTACCGACCAAACATGCCCACACTGGTGCGTCTTCGTCACCAGTTGGGTTAAAGTCTAATTGGAGCATCGCCGATGTACGTTCAGAGCCTCGACCTACCGCATAGATGCCTTCCCAGCCTTCCGCTAGCAAGTCTTTATCTTTCACGATTCGAGCTTTAACCGTACCTTCTGGCGCGACCGACTTGATAAACTCAGCAGCCATGGTCGCGAGCTGACGTGGTGCCACTTCTTCAGCAGGCTTGTTAATAATATCGCGAGTAAATTCCGTCGCTTTGATGCGCGCTTCCAACTCACTCTGAGCCGCTTCCACTAACTCAGGTAAAGCTAATGTGTTGTTTTTCTTTGGTCCACGATAGCCTTGGTGAAATGCCCATACACTTTCTAGGTCCCAACCTGCGCCTTCTAGAGAGACAGCCGCAATACCTTGTGAATCCAATTTACGCGCTGCGCGTTGGACAGCGCCAAGATCATGGCCTTCACCGAGGTGAATGGTGGCACCATTCTCAGTGAAAGAAAGGATCGCTTTTTCCCCCCAGTGCGGTGCAGCGGGCTCTTGACTCAAAAATACTGACATCTGTGTAGACATGGTTTCTCCTTGTCCTTTTATTAGCGTTGCCTACGCCATTTTGCTTAACGTTCGGATGTTAGCATTTTGTAGGGTTAAAATGTCAATTCGATAAAAAAACGGGCACTGAGGCCCGTTATTTTTAGTAAAATTTGTTAACTGGAAAGACTTTTTCAGCAGTATCAATCCATTTCATCCATCCAGCATAGGATCACAGCTTCAAGAATCTTCTCATTTGAACGATTAGGCTCGTCATCAAAGTCATCCAGTTCCATTATCCATTGGTGTAGATCGGTAAAACGTACTGTCTTTGGATCCACTTCTGGAAATTTATCGCACAATTCAATCGCAATGTCGCGGGAGTCTGTCCATTTCATGATTACACGTCCTATATGATGATACGTAGATTAGTGATCTTCTGATGCGTGGTTTAATGTGTACTTAGGGATTTCAACTACAAGGTCTTCGTCAGAAACTCTCGCTTGGCAGCCCAAACGAGACTCAGGCTCTAAGCCCCATGCTTTATCTAGCATGTCATCTTCAAGCTCATCGCTCTCTTCCAAGGAATCAAACCCTTCGCGGATAACAACATGACAAGTCGTACAGGCACACGATTTTTCACACGCATGCTCAATACCAATACCATTTTTCAGAGCCACATCCAGTACAGTTTCACCCGTATTTGCTTCCAGTACAGCACCTTCTGGGCATAAATCTTCGTGTGGTAATACTATAATTTTAGGCATAACTTCTTATCTCTTAAATATCATCTACCGATTGACCTGACAGTGCAGCTCGAATCGATTTATCCATACGGCGTGAAGCAAATTCTTGGCTTGCTTTGTCTGTATCCTTGATTCCCTGCTCAATAGCCTCTGCATTTTCGCCATTACGAAGTTCAATCAAAGACTCAATAGCTTTGATCAACACTTCTCTTTCAGCTGTAGACAATAACTCGTCACCATCAGCTTGCATTGCAGCTAGCAAACCTTCAATCACTCGGTCAGCTTCAACACGTTGCTCTGCCAAAGCTCGCGCCTTCATATCTTCTTTCGCATAAGTCATCGACTCTCGAAGCATGTTTGCGACTTCGTCATCACTCAAGCCATAAGAAGGCTTCACTTGAATTTCAGACTGAACACCCGTGCTCTTTTCCATCGCAGTCACAGAGAGTAAACCGTCCGCATCCACTTGGTATGTCACTCGGATATGTGCGGCGCCCGCAGCCATCGGCGGAATACCTTTGAGTGAAAAGCGAGCGAGCGAGCGGCAATCATCCACCATTTCACGTTCACCTTGAACAATATGAACACTCATGGCCGTCTGACCATCCTTAAACGTGGTAAATTCTTGTGCTCGTGCGACTGGAATCGTGGTGTTGCGTGGGATAATTTTTTCAACCAACCCACCCATGGTTTCAATGCCGAGCGAAAGTGGAATAACATCGAGTAGCAGCATTTCTGAGTCAGGCTTGTTACCCACTAAAATATCCGCTTGAATACCTGCACCAATGGCAACCACTTCATCAGGGTTGATGCTAGTGAGCGGCGTTCTGCCAAAAAAGTCGCCAACCATTTCGCGGACAAGCAGTGTACGAGTTGAACCGCCAACCATGACAACTTCAAGTACATCATCCGCATCAACGTCTGCATCTTTCAGTGCTCGGCGACAAGACATCAGGGTTTTCTTTACAAGAGGCTGAATTAAAGATTCAAATTCCTCTCGCGTCACACAACCTTTCCAACCAAGGATGTCAACGTCGACACTATCTTGCTTAGAAAATGCAATTTTTGTTTCCGTCGCGATATTGAGAACCTTGCGGTTTTGCTTGGCCGTCAGTGCGGTGTGAACTCCAGCCTTTTCAATCAAGAATTCAGCGAGGAGATGATCAAAGTCGTCGCCGCCTAATGCTGAGTCTCCACCAGTAGCCAGTACTTCGAATACACCCTTTGATAAACGAAGTATTGAGATATCAAACGTACCACCACCGAGGTCATAAACAGCAATGATGCCTTCCTGACCAGAGTCTAGACCATATGCAATCGCCGCCGCCGTAGGCTCGTTCAAAAGACGAAGCACATGAAGGCCCGCCAGTTTAGCTGCATCCTTAGTTCCGGCGCGCTGAGCATCATCAAAATATGCTGGTACAGTAATCACTACACCCGCTAAATCTCCCCCGAGCGTTTCCTCAGCTCGCTGTCCTAACGCTTTCAAAATATCGGCTGAGACTTCAATTGGGTTTTTATCGCCGGATGCGGTCTGAAGAACAGGAAGACCGTTATCACTCGCTTTAAATTGATAAGGTAGATTTGGATAGCGAGCCTGAATATCTTCAAGTGAGCGGCCAATTAACCGCTTCACTGAAATCACAGTGTTCTGTGGGTCAACTTCGGCTTGCGCTTTCGCGTCATAACCTACTTCAGTTTGCTCACCATCATAGTGGACGATTGATGGCAGGATGCTACGCCCTTGCTTATCTTTTAGCGTTGCAGCATCGCCGCTGCGAACAGACGCAACAAGTGAATTTGTCGTGCCAAGATCGATGCCCGCAGCCAGTTTATGCTCATGTGGCGCCGAGCTTTGACCCGGTTCTGCGATTTGAAGTAATGCCATGGTGGTTCCTTATCTATAACTAGCCGAGGAGTTTCTCTTCCACTAGCTCGATTTCATTTTTTAATTTGGCGATAAATTTTAGCTTACGTACACGCTCAGCGGCTTGCTGCCAGAGACCATCATTCAGTTCCTGCTCAACAGACTGAAGATGCTGCTTGTACATTTTGCTCACCTTGCTATCAAAGTCGAATAGCGCGTCTTCTGGGTCAGACTGAGTCGAGATCGCTTCAAGCTCTTCACGCAGCTCCATTTGCTCCATTAGAAACATGGGATCACTCATCGTTTGCTGTTCGCCACGAATATCCACACCATTTTCAGCAAGAATGTACTCTGCACGAGAGAGAGGGCTTTTTAAGACTTGATAAGCATCGTTAATCTCTGATGCTTTTTGTACCGCCATTAGGCGATCACGCTCGGATCCATTGGCAAAGTTGTCTGGATGGAAGCGTTTTTGAAGATCACGGAATTGTGAAGAAAGAAGGCTACCATCCAGCTGAAACTGGCTTGGTAGCCCAAATAATTCAAAGTAATTCATGGAGAATTCGGTCCTTGGTAATCAGCCTGCAAGTGAGGCTTGCAGGTGCTATCAATTATACGTTGAAGCTTTCACCACAACCACATTCACTTTTAGCATTCGGGTTATTGAATTCAAAGCCTTCATTCAACCCTTCTTTAACATAGTCAAGCTCTGTACCATCTAAGTACACTAGGCTCTTTTGATCGATAATAACCTTAACACCTTCGTGTTCGAATACCGAGTCTTCTTCGTTAAGTTCATCTACAAATTCAAGCACATAAGCCATACCAGAACAGCCAGTCGTCTTGACACCTAAGCGTAAACCGATACCTTTTCCTCGGTTTTCTAAGAATGTTCTAACGCGACTTGCCGCGGTTTCTGTCATTGTGATGGCCATACTGCACCTTGTGTGTTGATTTGCGAACGGAATGGGAGCTTTAGGCTCCCATTATATACTGATTACTTAGTCTTGGTGTTTTTTCTTATAGTCAGCAACAGCTGCTTTGATTGCATCCTCTGCAAGAATTGAGCAGTGTACTTTTACCGGCGGTAATTCAAGTTCTTCAGCAATTTCAGCATTCTTAATCGCTGCTGCTTCATCAATACTCTTACCTTTAACCCACTCAGTTACCAGTGAGCTTGATGCAATCGCGCTACCGCAACCGTACGTCTTAAACTTTGCATCTTCAATAATACCTTCCGGTGTTACCTTGATTTGAAGTTTCATTACGTCACCACAAGCAGGTGCTCCCACCATGCCGCTGCCTACCGCTGGGTCTTCTTTATCGAATGAACCAACGTTGCGTGGGTTCTCGTAGTGATCAATTACTTTTTCGCTATATGCCATGTTATTTACCTCGAATCCTCTATTACTATCCTTGGAGCTTTAGCTACTGATTAGTGGTGTGCCCACTCAACAGTACTTAAATCCACTCCCTCTTTGTACATATCCCATAGAGGAGACATGTCGCGCAGCTTAGTAACGGCTACGCGGATTTGTTCAATTGCGTAATCCACTTCTTCTTCAGTAGTAAAGCGACCGAATGAGAAACGTACAGAACTATGTGCCAGCTCATCGTCTAAACCTAGAGCGCGAAGAACATACGAAGGTTCTAGGCTTGCAGATGTACACGCACTGCCAGAAGAGACGGCAAGATCTTTAAGAGACATCAGCAATGATTCACCTTCTACGAAAGCAAAGCTAATGTTTAGGTTATGCGGTACGCGCTGTTCAAATGAACCGTTTACAGTAACGGCTTCAAGATCCTTAACTCCATCATAAAGACGGTTACGCAGTGCCATTGCATGGTCATAATCTTTCTGCATATCTTCTTTAGCAATGCGGAAAGCTTCACCCATACCAACAATTTGGTGTGTCGCCAATGTGCCAGAACGAAAACCACGTTCATGACCACCACCGTGCATCTGAGCTTCTAGACGGATACGAGGCTTACGACGTACATACAATGCGCCAATACCCTTAGGACCGTACGCCTTGTGCGCAGATAGTGAAATCAAATCGACTTTCATTTCTTGCACATCAATTGGAAGCTTACCAGCTGATTGCGCTGCATCCACATGGAAAACAACTTTGCGCTCACGGCATAATTCGCCAATTGAAGCGATATCTTGGATAACACCGATTTCGTTATTCACATGCATGATAGAAACCAATACCGTGTCTTCACGCATCGCTGATTCAAGCTTTTTAAGATCGATCAAGCCATTCGATTCTGGCTCAAGGTATGTCACCTCGAAGCCTTCGCGTTCTAATTGACGACAAGGATCTAGGACGGCTTTGTGCTCAGTTTTGCACGTAATAACGTGTTTACCTTTCTTCGAATAGAAATGAGCTGCACCTTTGATTGCAAGGTTATCTGATTCTGTCGCGCCAGAAGTGAAAACAATTTCGCGAGGGTCGGCATTCAGTAGATCAGCAATTTGCTCACGAGCAGTATCAACCGCTTCCTCTGCCTGCCAGCCGTATCGATGTGAACGAGATGCTGGGTTACCAAACGTACCGTCCATTGTCATGTACTGAACCATTTTTTCAGCCACACGAGGGTCTACAGGGCAAGTCGCTGAATAATCTAGATAAATAGGCAGTTTCATTCTCTACTCCAATGTAACAGGCAAACCGCTTAAGAGCGGACATTTACACCGATGGGCGCGGTGTTAGAATTCTTGTTAGAAAACCCATGATTTACCGCAAGATCTAGGTCTTGTCGGTCTGAAATTTCAAGGACTTCATTATCCGTCATCAACTCACCCAAGGTGATGTTGTTTAAGAAGTCACTAATACGTGAGCTCAAATCACGCCAAAGAGTGTGCGTCAGGCAGCGCGTTCCACCTTGACAGTCGGCTTTACCGTGACACTTAGTTGCATCCACAGACTCATCAACAGCGGCGATAACGGTGCCGATAGCAATGGTATTCGCTTCAGCTCCCAATCGGTAACCGCCACCAGGACCACGAACGCTGGATACTAACCCCGCTTTACGTAGTTTGGAAAACAACTGCTCCAGATAAGAAAGCGAGATACCTTGACGTTCAGAAATGTCCGCCAACGGTACTGGGTTTTGCTGTGAGTGCAGAGCCACATCTAACATGGCTGTAACTGCGTATCTTCCTTTAGATGTAAGTCTCATATAACACCATATCCACATCGTTTATGTGGTATAGAGTTTTTCATACTTGAGTAATTTGGTCAAGTATATAATTGACTATTTTACTCAAGTATTCAACCCCACATAAAAGGAGGATAAATCAACGACTCATTTTCTTCTCAACAGAGGTCAAAATCCCACGCAGAATATTCAGTTCTTGAGCTTCAGGTCGGGCCCGATTGAACAAACGACGTAGCTTGTTCATAACCTTTCCTGGATGATCATCACTAATGAATTGGGTTAACTTAGCCACTTTTTCAAGGTGCAGGAAAAACAATTCGAGTTCTTTGTGCCTAGGGTATTCCTCAGTCGTAACGGGTTGATATTGGCTTTGTTCTTTATCTAAGTAAGCCATACGAACTTCGTAGCTAAGTGTTTGTACTGCCATCGCTAAGTTCAACGAACTGTATTCGGGGTTGGCTGGAATACATACGTGATAATGACAAGTCTGTAATTCCTCATTCGTTAACCCTGTTCGTTCACGACCAAATACCAAGGCAACAGGAGCCACAGAGCCTTGTTCCACGAATTTCTTACCACATTCACGAGGCTCTAGCATTGGCCATTCTAAGCTGCGCGAACGTGCACTGGAGCCAACGACCAAACTGCAATCCGCAACGGCATCACTCAAAGTCTCTGCAATAGTAGCCTGCTGTACAATGTCAGCAGCCCCAGCCGCGAGTGCAATAGCCTGATCATCGATCTCACATTGAGGTTCAACCAGAACTAGGTTAGACAATCCCATCACCTTCATAGCGCGAGCTGCAGAGCCGATATTTCCTGAGTGAGATGTGCCAACCAGTACTACTTTGACATTGTTTAGCATTGGTGTTTTCCAAGACAGAATTTTGAACTGCGCGATATTATCATATACCTGAGTAAAATGGTCAGACCCTTTCACGGAATTAACTCAAAAGTGTAAAAATCAACCACTTCCATTTGGAGGTTTATCTGGTATACTGCTGCCCGTTTTTCTGTTCTTTAACATCTGTTGGGAAATTAGTATGCATCCAATGCTTAATATTGCTATTCGTGCTGCACGAAAAGCAGGCAATCATATTGCTAAATCTTTAGAAAATGCTGAGAAGATTGAATCGACTCAAAAAGGCATCAATGACTTTGTTACTAACGTAGACAAAGAAGCAGAAGCTATCATCATCGATACGATCAAAGCGTCTTACCCTGATCACACTGTTGTTGGTGAAGAATCAGGCCTTATTCAAGGTAAAGATGACGAAGTGCAATGGATCATCGACCCACTGGATGGCACAACAAACTTTGTAAAAGGTTTGCCTCATTTTTCTGTATCGATTGCTGTACGCATCAAAGGCAAAACAGAAGTCGCTTGTGTTTATGACCCTATGCTCAACGAGCTCTTCACGGCTCAACGTGGTTCTGGGGCTCAACTTAACAATGCTCGCATTCGTGTTAAGCAACTAAAAGATCTTCAAGGCACTGTTCTAGCGACAGGTTTCCCATTCAAACAGAAGCAACACTCTGAGTCTTACTTCAAGATCATGTCTTCACTCTTTGTTGATTGTTCAGACTTCCGTCGTACGGGCTCTGCCGCCCTAGACTTATGTTATTTAGCAGCTGGGCGTGTTGATGGATTCTTCGAACTTGGCCTAAAGCCTTGGGACATCGCTGCAGGTGAATTGATTGCTCGCGAAGCTGGCGCTATTGTCACCGACTTCGCTGGTGGTACAGATTATATGAAATCTGGCAACCTTGTTGCTTCAAGTGCACGTGGTGTAAAAGGCATTCTTAAGCACATCCGTGAAAATGGCAATGAAGCACTCCTAAAATAACCAAAAGCTCCGTCACAGCTGAAATTCTTAGCCCACTCTACAACGAGTGGGCTTTTTGTTTAATTAGATTTTGATAGCTTCACAAAAACTCACATCAGCCCTACCCGTTTTCTCATCATAAGAATGATACAGTTCGAAACATGGGCGCTGATCCAGCTCAAACTTTTTCGCAATGATTTCCTCAATCAACTGATTCCAGTATTTTTCATATTGCTGTTTATCTTCAACAGTTTTACGTAATACTGCATAGCTCCCCGCAGGGATCACCTCGATAGCAACGCCACTCCCACCAGTCGTACCTTCAGGTACTTGCAAAGCGATATCTGTTCGACACTTATCAGCAGGTGTAATTTCAGGGTTATCATGATAGAGAAATAGGCATTCTCCTTGTAAACCTTTAGCCCCAGCCCATAAATAGAGCTTTTCTACCGCTTCTTCATAGTTCTCACCGTAAGGCCCAACAATCCGAACATACGCAACCGTTCTCTTTTCTAAATTCACTGTCTTCATATCAATATTCCCTTGCTTCTTTAATTCGAAATCAGAATATCTGAGAGAAGCACCTACTTCGTTACCATTCTTGCGGAGCTTGGATCCAATCTTGCTATTTCTCATTAAAGCCGAGTATTCCTGCATGGTTTGGCATTGCTTAATTTGAGTTGGGGTGACACCAATATAAGTTTTAAAGCTTTTGGCCATAGCCTGAGAGCTTGAAAAGCCACACTCTAGTGCCACTGCTGTTATTGAAGAGGATTGAAACATGAGTAACTGTGCAGCTTTCTCATACCTTATTCGGCGTATATATTCAGAGATGGTCTCCCCTGTTACGACTTTAAACACTCGATGTAAGTGGAAAGGTGAGAGATTGGCGACCTTTGAGGCCTTATCTAAATTAAGTCGCTCAGAGCAGTTCTCCTCTAAATAGAATTGAAGCTGTCTAACCCTTTGCAAGTGATCCATTCCCTCTCCTATCATCCAATCCTGCTACCATGCTAACACAGTAAAGTAAGATCATTAGGTAGTAGATTCACAGGCGATTGTTTTGTGACAGATATAAATCCATCATTGATAAAGGTGGCTATCGGTTAGACTGAAGACAAACGAGAAATGAAAAAGGCTCTAGTCTTTCGACTAGAGCCTTAAATATGGCAGGGGTGGAGAGATTCGAACTCCCAACACGCGGATTTGGAATCCGCTGCTCTGCCAATTGGAGCTACACCCCTATCTCGTGTTTAATGAGACGACTCTCTAATAAGTGGCGGAGTGGACGGGACTCGAACCCGCGACCCCCGGCGTGACAGGCCGGTATTCTAACCAACTGAACTACCACTCCGCAGTGGTATCATCCGCTATTGCAGATGCCCAAAATATAAAGCCTGGCGATGTCCTACTCTCRCATGGGGAAGCCCCACACTACCATCGGCGCTATTGCGTTTCACTTCTGAGTTCGGCATGGAGTCAGGTGGGTCCACAACGCTATGGTCGCCAAGCAAATTCTTTAATTCGGAAAGCTGTTTTAAGTTCTCTGTTTACACATTCAATTCG
>NZ_JAKEUV010000039.1:0-359 GCF_022398095.1 Vibrio sp. Isolate23 | reverse complement strand
GGTATAGAGAGTGGGTGCCGTCATGCCAGAAAAAAGCCCTCCATTCCCAAGCCTCGGCAACCCCTACAAGCCGCTTGTTCGACCAGTCAGGCTGAGGCTTGCCTTTCCCTAGCTCGGAGAGTGACAGTGGGTCTTGTGTGAGGTCGAGCGAATAGTGTCCGTTCGTATCTAGAAAGTAGTGAAAGGTGTTATTGTCCCAAAACAGCCATCGACCTTCTGCGCCGGCCAGTTGGCGGTCGGTTGGCCAGCTCCCCGTAGCGAATTTGTCGCTTGACCTAAAGCCCTGCTCATCGAATTCGTGAACGCCTCGATAAAACGTCTTATTGCTAGGTGAAAACTCACTCTCGGTACCATCAGAC
>NZ_JAKEUV010000038.1:0-376 GCF_022398095.1 Vibrio sp. Isolate23 | reverse complement strand
GGTAGTTTAACCTTCGGGGGGACGCTCACCACTTTGTGGTTCATGACTGGGGTGAAGTCGTAACAAGGTAGCGCTAGGGGAACCTGGCGCTGGATCACCTCCTTATACGATGATTACTCACGATGAGTGTCCACACAGATTGATGGTTTTGAAGCGYAAGCTTCGAGCTATGATTGCTCTTTAACAATTTGGAAAGCTGACGAATAACAACAATCMCCATCTCTATRAGATGCGTTGTTATTCATTTAAAAGTTCTCAAATCCTAATGATTTGTTCATTAGGTACCAACACACATTCAAGTGTTCTTGGAAACATCCTTGTGATGTTTAATATTTGAGTCCGGCAAAATCGAGTCTGCATCATGTTTAAATAATTG
>NZ_JAKEUV010000037.1:0-417 GCF_022398095.1 Vibrio sp. Isolate23 | reverse complement strand
ATAACGTAATGTTTGAATTGACTGTGCTGAATCCGAAGATTCAATGGTCACTTCGTWTCATTGAAACCTAATTTGAAGCCGAAGCTTCTAATTGGATTATCATCAACGAGTGCCCACACAGATTGATAGGTTTATATTGTTAAAGAGCTGTGCTTTCAGTGTCTTAGCACCTAAGCAGGACGCGTATATTACGCGACTGACTGTTGAAGTCAACATAAAACTCTAAACTTTTTTAGAATCTTATGGTGACTTGTCTATCAAATAGACAAAGTCTAAATGTAAAGCCTGGCGATGTCCTACTCTCACATGGGGAAGCCCCACACTACCATCGGCGCTATTGCGTTTCACTTCTGAGTTCGGCATGGAGTCAGGTGGGTCCACAACGCTATGGTCGCCAAGCAAATTCTTTAATTCGGA
>NZ_JAKEUV010000036.1:0-494 GCF_022398095.1 Vibrio sp. Isolate23 | reverse complement strand
GATGAGTTGACATTTTTTAATTAAAACGCTCGATGCACCTCATCGGGCGTTTTGTAGCTTAGAGTCAGGTAAGTGTAACGGTAGACTTAAATTGGAGACCTGTTTAGAGGTATGATTTCGTTCGATTAAATGAGGTTATATATGCCAAGTGAATCGACCAAGATTCCTTAAACACTTTTTTAGTTGTAAATCTCATTACGTTCATAGGCTAATGGAGACATTCCATTGGCATGACCGTGTTGACGTTTAGAGTGGCGTTGTTGACCAAATTGATGGAACCTTTCCGTTAACCAACGATCTGATCCTTTGAGAGTAGGGCAAAGGCGGGATCAGATGGGTAAATCRAAGAGAAAAATCACCAACTGGAAAGAATACAACCAAGCGCTCGTAAACCGAGGTTCGTTGACTTTCTGGATGGATGACGACGCAATCGCCAATTGGTACTGTGATACTCCGTCTGGACGCAGAGGTAGAAGCAATGAGTTCAGCGATTC
>NZ_JAKEUV010000035.1:0-513 GCF_022398095.1 Vibrio sp. Isolate23 | reverse complement strand
CACAAGGATGTTTCCAAGAACACTTGAATGTGTGTTGGTACCTAATGAACAAATCATTAGGATTTGAGAACTTTTAAATGAATAACAACGCATCTCATAGAGATGGGGATTGTTGTTATTCGTCAGCTTTCCAAATTGTTAAAGAGCTATGTTTCTTCACAAGGAAGTTACATTTTCTAAAGACTTTCAGCGGCAAAAATCCAACCACGTACGTATTACTGAAGTGGTTTGGAAATCTGAACCCAAAAATACTTAGAGAATGGTGGGCGATACCGGGCTCGAACCAGTGACCCCCTGCTTGTAAGGCAGGTGCTCTCCCAACTGAGCTAATCGCCCACATAAGTTTTGATTCTTCGTGGAGAAGAATGGTGGGTCGTGCAGGATTCGAACCTGCGACCAATTGATTAAAAGTCAACTGCTCTACCAACTGAGCTAACGACCCAATGGTATCCCGTAGGGGAGTCGAACCCCTGTTACCGCCGTGAAAGGGCGGTGTCCTAGGCCTCTAGACGA
>NZ_JAKEUV010000034.1:0-537 GCF_022398095.1 Vibrio sp. Isolate23 | reverse complement strand
GGGGGGACGCTCACCACTTTGTGGTTCATGACTGGGGTGAAGTCGTAACAAGGTAGCGCTAGGGGAACCTGGCGCTGGATCACCTCCTTATACGATGATTACTCACGATGAGTGTCCACACAGATTGATGGTTTATGTAGTTTAAGAGACGATACTGGGTCTGTAGCTCAGGTGGTTAGAGCGTTCGCCTGATAAGCGAGAGGTCGGTGGTTCAAGTCCACTCAGACCCACCAATCTTCCTCCCAGGAGATTGGTTACAGTATCGACACCTTGATGGGGCTATAGCTCAGCTGGGAGAGCGCCTGCCTTGCACGCAGGAGGTCAGCAGTTCGATCCTGCTTAGCTCCACCATCTTTAAGCGCATTTGCTTAAGTGTTCTTAAAAATGGTTTCTTTCTTTAAATAGAAAGCGAATCTAGCTCTTTAACAATTTGGAAAGCTGACGAATAACAACAATCCCCATCTCTATGAGATGCGTTGTTATTCATTTAAAAGTTCTCAAATCCTAATGATTTGTTCATTAGGTACCAACACACAT
>NZ_JAKEUV010000033.1:0-573 GCF_022398095.1 Vibrio sp. Isolate23 | reverse complement strand
ACACCATGGGAGTGGGCTGCAAAAGAAGTGGGTAGTTTAACCTTCGGGGGGACGCTCACCACTTTGTGGTTCATGACTGGGGTGAAGTCGTAACAAGGTAGCGCTAGGGGAACCTGGCGCTGGATCACCTCCTTATACGATGATTACTCRCGATGAGTGTCCACACAGATTGATATGTTTATATAAATTAAAGAGGGGCTATAGCTCAGCTGGGAGAGCGCTTCGCTGGCAGCGAAGAGGTCATCGGTTCGAACCCGATTAGCTCCACCAATGATTTCTATTAAGAAATTCTTAGTGTCCCGTTCGTCTAGAGGCCTAGGACACCGCCCTTTCACGGCGGTAACAGGGGTTCGACTCCCCTACGGGATACCATCTTTAAGCGCATTAGTGATAGTGCTTTTAAAAATGGTTTCGAAAGAAACATGCTCTTTAACAATTTGGAAAGCTGACGAATAACAACAATCCCCATCTCTATGAGATGCGTTGTTATTCATTTAAAAGTTCTCAAATCCTAATGATTTGTTCATTAGGTACCAACACACATTCAAGTGTTCTTGGAAACATCCTTGTGAT
>NZ_JAKEUV010000032.1:0-578 GCF_022398095.1 Vibrio sp. Isolate23 | reverse complement strand
TCCATCGATGCCGATGGGGTGGCGACSTACACRGCTTCCAGCGTGGATGGCGATGTGTTTGTACTGACGTTGCGTCCTGATGGCAGTTACACCTTTGAGCTGAAAGGTCCGATTGACCATGACGCTAACAGCGACAGTGAACGCCTTGATTTCACKGTGGTGGCGACCGACACCGATGGCGACACCGACCGYATTACSCTGCCGGTGACSATTGGYGAYGATAGCCCGAACATTGCATCGGCTGAGGCRTTAATCCTCAATGAGAATGACTTAGCCAGTGGCACCAGCCCAGACGCGACACGCGTGAGCCAAGACGGAGACTTCACCACGCTTGAAGGGGCGGATAAGGTCGTGAGCTACGAGCTTGACCTGACCACCAACCCGATTGATGGCCTGACTTCTCAGGGCAAAGCGGTGACGCTCTCTGAGTCCATCGATGCCGATGGGGTGGCGACGTACACRGCTTCCAGCGTGGATGGCGATGTGTTTGTACTGACGTTGCGTCCTGATGGCAGTTACACCTTTGAGCTGAAAGGTCCGATTGACCATGACGCTAACAGCGACAGTGAACGCCTTGA
>NZ_JAKEUV010000031.1:0-708 GCF_022398095.1 Vibrio sp. Isolate23 | reverse complement strand
ATTAAAGGCATTAGACTCAATTGCGTTCGTCATAATAGATCACCTTAATGTTGTTGACTCATGAACAGTTTTAGTCGAATGTGTGCCCTACGTTCTTTTGAACCACCTGCACGCCCCAACGTTAGCTAAGATAAAACGACACACAGCCCACCCCAAAAAGCAACTAAATGCATATCGAGTAAATATGTATCAGGATATTTGAATATGAGATAATGATTAATAATAATTAACAATCAAAAACCTCTAAAAATCAAAGCGCTCCATGGTTCGAAAGTCAATAAACAAGCCACCGTGAAATGGTACGAATCTTCCCCAGTATTCACACAACAACTCGTGTATTGAGTAATTGGATATCACCATARAACTTCATCGGCATTATGAATCATTGACCTAGAGGGGAGATTGCGCTGCACTTGCGTGTGAATAGGAAGCTGAACACTTCGTTTATACAACCTCGTAAAGGAGCCATCCAGCTATTTAAACAAGGCGGCACGCTGTTCAAAAAATCGTTCATATTGACATAGCCTACTTTTCGCTTGGTTTCGAGATGTTGAACATGCAGCCCATTGATTTCTAAAAACACATTCTGAAGATTTTCAGGTTCTGCTCGATCAACGCTGATGTAGCTCCCACCCCGATTACCACTTGTGCATAGAAATCTGTAGGCAACCCATCTTTACAGATCCGTTCATAGAAAATAAATCAAAG
>NZ_JAKEUV010000030.1:0-814 GCF_022398095.1 Vibrio sp. Isolate23 | reverse complement strand
GCGATAGACACGGTAGTCTCAGCGGGAGCGGAGTTTGGTATTAATGTTGCGATGGGCAACAGTGTCGAGAAGTCTTTGCAGATGGCGGCTGTTGGTGCTGCGATAGGCGTAGCGAGTACATCGGCAGGAATTGGAGTGGGTAAAATTAAGTCCACTGATTCTAGAATACGTCCCCAAGGAGGGGCACGTACTAATTATGGACACGTCTCACCCCCCGAACCAATGCATTACTTTACTGACACTTATAAGAGTCAGCCTAGATTAAATATTGTTGCTCATGGGACCGCCCAGCCACATCATGCCGTAAGTATTAATGGTGTGAAGTACACTCCTGACGAATTCTATGAAAATGTTGTGCATCCTCTAACGGAAAGAAAATACTATGCCAATATGAGGTTATTAATCTGTTGTTCGGCGGAGAGTGGCCTTGGACAAACTATCGCTAATAGTTCAGAAATCCCGGTGAAAGCATTTTCTGGTTCAGTTTTTACATCATTTGATCATGACTTAAGTAAAGGGAAGGTTGTAAAAAACTCATTTGAGGCCTTTTCAATTTTGCCGGCATTTTGGGAGGAAATAACTTATAAGCCTAGGAAATTCTATCCTTCAGTACAATTACCAGACCTCGGAAGCGATCTCAGTTTTTTATAGGTAACAGTACGCATAGTGTAGTCGCTGAACTATCAAAAACTCAAGAAGGTGAATCCCGCCAAGCATTGATGAAAACATACAGCCCTTATGGGGAAGAGGATTTATCCTAATGAAAAAGCGCCATCATCAGAATACACAACAAACAAGCTCATTTGAGTTTAAC
>NZ_JAKEUV010000003.1:0-521719 GCF_022398095.1 Vibrio sp. Isolate23 | reverse complement strand
AAGAGAAAAATCACCAACTGGAAAGAATACAACCAAGCGCTCGTAAACCGAGGTTCGTTGACTTTCTGGATGGATGACGACGCAATCGCCAATTGGTACTGTGATACTCCGTCTGGACGCAGAGGTAGAAGCAATGAGTTCAGCGATTCCGCGATAGAGACTGCCCTTATGCTGAAAGGGATTTTCAACCTGCCACTCCGTGCTCTACAGGGCTTTATTGATTCGCTGTTTAGTCTAATGGATGTAGGTCTGCGTTCACCGAATTACACCAGCATAAGTAAACGAGCACGAACAGTAGAGGTGAACTATCGTCAGCCTCCTAAAGGCTCAGTTGCTCACCTCGTCATTGACGCAACTGGTGTTAAAGTCTTTGGCGAAGGGGAATGGAAGGTTCGCAAGCATGGCCGCGAAGGCCGACGCACATGGCGCAAGGTTCACTTTGCTGTRGATGCAGATAGCCACGATATTGTCTCTGCTGTAGTTTCGCTGGATAGCGTCCATGATAGCGAGGTACTGCCTGCTCTCTTAAATCCTTTGCGCAGGAGAATAGAACAGGTTTCGGCAGATGGTGCCTATGACACTCGTGGCTGCTATGAAGTGATAGGCAAAAAGGGAGCGAAAGCGGTGATTCCTCCACGAAAGAATGCTGCTCTCTGGGACGACGGGCACCCAAGAAACGAAGCTGTTATCGCCCAGCAATCAGACAAACTGGAGCAATGGAAAACGGACAGCTGTTATTACCAGCGTTCGTTGGCTGAGACTGCGATGTATCGTTATAAGCAACTGCTCAGTGGGAAAGTGACATTGAGAAAATACAATGGACAAGTAGGTGAAATATTGGCTAACGTAAAGGCGTTGAACAAACTCACTAGCCTTGGCATGCCTGTTCGTCAGAGACTGAGCTAATAGGCAGCAGCTCAGCGGGTTTCATCGCTCCCAAGGCTGAATTGATCAACAACGCCNTACAATGGACAAGTAGGTGAAATATTGGCTAACGTAAAGGCGTTGAACAAACTCACTAGCCTTGGCATGCCTGTTCGTCAGAGACTGAGCTAATAGGCAGCAGCTCAGCGGGTTTCATCGCTCCCAAGGCTGAATTGATCAACAACGCCCAGATAATATATCAGCAATTACTATTGCGGGGGATGTCGTCTCTACAGGTAACGTTATGGAGCATTGGCGTCACGAGTTCTTTGAACTAATGAAGAATATTACTCCTTATGTCCCTTTAATTACGGTCCCAGGAAACCATGACTACTATGACGGTTCAAACTTAGGGATATACAAGCATTTCTTCGAAAAGCCGACCAATGGTGTTGAAGGGTACGAAGAGACTTGGTATTCGATTGATTTAGGGCGTTTACGCATTATAGGTTTAGACAGCTTCCCCATCTCTCATGATCATTCGAATTTTCAAAGAGACGTCATGAGAACCCAGCGTCAATGGTTGAAAGACAAACTCAATACAACGCAAAATAATGAAGATATAAAGTATGTATTTTCTATGTTCCATCATCCGTGCTTGTCTGAGCTGTGGATCACAGGTGAGAGCTTAGGTTCCTGTGAGTTAGTTGCGGAAACAGAAAACTATTCAAAAGCGACGGGGCATATCTCTGGGCATTTTTTCGGCCATACTCATGCTTATTCCCGTGGGCAGTCGATGGACACCAATCACCTTTGGGTTAATGCATCAACCTCGCAAGGCTATCGAGAGCCGATTCATGACATTCATATGCTATATGATGTACAGGATTACAATACATTTGCGATCAGCAGAAGTGAATTTGGTTTTAATATCCTGACCTTTAATGCCAATGGTAGTGAGAGTGTCAATATGAAGCGATACTCTGCAACGGTGGCAAGTAAAGTCGGTGGTTACGGCTCACTTCAAGATGGATTTGAAATGACAGATGAAGTGACAGTGACGCCAGGCAAGACAGTGCTTCCTGCTCCACAAATTGTCTCACCGAATGGAGAAGTGGACACCAAGGATATCATGCTTGAAATAAGCCATAGTGATCCTGATTCGATTTATGAAGTGCAGTGGCAGCTATCGAAAGACGCTGAGTTTGAAGGCGATGTCTATGACTTATGGGGCAACCATACACGTAAGCACAATGTGATGCCTCAGCCGAAAGAGGGGGAAGACCCGGGTGATGAAGTGGATCCAACGTGGCGTGAAGGGGATCTAGTGGATAGTCAAGAAGGAGTGGACCTTACAAAATTAGATCTGACTAATTTTATTAATAAGTTTTATATCGGTGGTGATGAAGCTTATAAATGGAGTGACCATATTTACACTCTAAAACATGAGATTATGAGCAAAACCGATTCTGATGAAGACACTTTAGTTGAAGCGGGTGATGTTCGTCGTGAAAAAGTGACTCATACCAGCGCATACGATCGATTCTTAGGTCAGGGCAACCAAGCGCCACAGTTCGACATTCAAGATGGTGATAGATGGCACTGGAAAGTACGTGTTCGCAGCGCTGATTTGAACTGGTCTGACTGGAGTGAAGCTGGGACTTTTGAAGTCAACCTTCAGCCTTAACGTATTATTCAATCATACGGTGACATACTCATGAGTATGTCACCGTTACTTAGTTCACGCTGTTCATTTAACAGATAGACGTATCCAGTCAAGCTTCCACTTCGGATTATGAAGAGCAGCTATAATGAGAGATACCACCTGCTGAGAAATACTCTAACGGTCTTAGCTTGTAGTATTTCTCTTCGACCTCTTTGGATTGCTCACCATACGGATCCGCTAATATCTCTTGTAACTCATGGATAAGCGCAAAATTTCCCTGTCTAGCTTGCTCATAAGCGGGGACAATAAGCCATTCGCGCCAAGTGTATTTAGGGTTCACTTGCTTCATGTCACGAGAGATAACCTCGATACCTTTTTCAAGATTGAGTAACTCACTCCATGATGTCAACCACTCATTCCACTCGTTTTCTAACGTCTCATCAGGCTCTGCGTAAAAGCTCTTGGCGATTTCAGAGACTTCTTGTGGAATTTTTGAAAGCTCACGGAAAAATATAGTGTAATCGA
This sequence comes from Vibrio sp. Isolate23, assembly GCF_022398095.1. NCBI lineage: Bacteria > Pseudomonadati > Pseudomonadota > Gammaproteobacteria > Vibrionales > Vibrionaceae > Vibrio > Vibrio sp. Isolate23. The sequence continues at coordinate 518,664 of NZ_JAKEUV010000003.1, read as the reverse complement.
CATGAGTCTTCATCATCAGAGTCATTAGGGAATGAAACAACTCAGCGTCAAACGTGTCGAGCCCTAATTTGTCTGCCCACATTTGAGTGATGTTGTCTTGCATCAGTGAAGAGAAATCTTGGCGGATCTCATCCAATTGATCGATGAGCTCTGGGGAAGACTCTAACAGAGGTTCTATTGCGCTACAGAAAGATTCAAAGTTTTTTTCCGCAGCTAATGGCTGGTTAAAGAAGGCAAAATGACGACCACCTCCTGTCCATGGTTGGAAGTAGGGCTCAAAGCGTTCGCAAAATCCGAAAGGGCCATAGTCCAAGGTGAAGCCACCTATAGAGCAATTGTCACTATTGAAGTTACCTTGGCAATATCCCACACGTAGCCAGTGAGTGACTAGCAGACCCAGCCTGTCGCGAAATGCCATTGCCAGTTTCAGTACTTTATCCATTAGAGGAAGCGTGGCATCGATCTGATCGTTATACTCTCGCTCGATCATATGTAAAACCATCATCTCCAGCTCTTTTAATGCATTCGGATGAGCTTGGCTTCGTGCTCTTCGTCCAAAGAGTTCAAGTTGGCCAACCCGTAAGAATGAAGGTGCAACACGTGTGGTAATCGCTACAGGGTTCGATACCATGATGTCGGGATCTTGTGAGCGGGAGCCTTCTCGGTACCAAGGGCGATCAACGGTATCAGACTGAGAGACAAATAAGCTTAAAGAGCGAGATGAGGCAATGCCGAGAGCATGCATATGCTCCTGAGCGAGAAACTCTCGGACACTGGATCGCAGCACGGCACGGCCATCTGCACCGCGGCAGTATGGAGTGGGCCCACCACCTTTTAACTGCATTTCCCAGCGTTGGTGGTTGAGCACACCTTCAAACACAGAAATCGCCCGTCCATCACCATAGCCATTGCCTGTTCGAAATGGGCACTGGTCGGTATATTCATTCCCGAAGATCGATAAAGCATAGCCTGTCGCCCAGCCGATATTGCGCATAGGAGCTGGGACACAGCTGACATCGCCAGAAAACAGGCGTTTAAACTCCTCGCTATGGGCAAGAGTATCATCTAATCCCAGTTGTTTAAAAAACGCTTGGCTATGACTAACGTAGACAGGGTCAGTAATGGGAGTTGGTTTTACGGGAACATAATGACCTGAAAAGACCTGCCTTGGAAAATGATCTTCGCCGTTTTCTGTTGCGTCAGGATCGGGAAGAAGCGTATCGAGTAAAGAGTAGTCCGAGGCTTGAGCAAAATGGCTTAGATTATCAATAGCCGCAGGGCAGCCAGTCCTTTCTTGTTGACTCATGGTGTTTATCATCCCGAATGTAGGTGTCATCTACCACAATGATACGTTGGTTAAGACTAAAAGGCATCATTGTGCTGTAAGGGGGAATGTTATTTGAGCTGAGCGGTAACATTTATTGTTTTCAGGGGGGAAGTGGTATACGCACTTGGATACAGGCCGGGTCAGGCTTGGAAACGCTAGTGATAACGCGATATTCAGGCCCATAGTATTAACTAATGAGCCAAATCTATAACTTAAATAGAGGGAGCGTTATCTGGTTAAAATGTCACGTAACCGATCTTGGGCGACTTCTACCAGCAAATCAGGCTGGAATTTAGAAATAAACCGGTCACAGCCTACTTTTTTCACCATTGCTTCATTGAAGCTACCACTTAGCGACGTATTGAGTGTGATGTACAGATCTTTCAATTTCGGATCACTGCGAATCTCGTGAGTCAGCTTATACCCATCCATTTCTGGCATTTCGGCATCCGTGATCATTAGCAGTAATTCACGAGGAACATCTTTACCCTCTTCACTCCACCCTTTAATTAAATGAAGAGCTTCAAGGCCGTCACGACATTCAAGAATATTCAGGCCAAGCTGAGATAAGGTTCCTTTGACTTGAGCTCGAGCGGTGGAGGAGTCGTCAACAATCAGAACATTACGACCGACCATCTGAGCGGCCAATTCTTCGTCCAATACGCCTTCAGAGATGGATACATCGTAGTCGATAATTTCAGCCAACACTTTCTCTACATCAATGATCTCAACAATTTGGTGTTGGTCATTATCTTTGGTGTGAGTGATGGCGGTTAAATAATTCGCACGTCCTGCTGTTTTGGGTGGGGGCTGGATTTCCGTCCAAGCAGTGTTGACGATATTGCGCACCTGACCAACCAAGAAGCCTTGAACGGTACGGTTATACTCAGTAATGATCAGGTTCTGTTCTTGATCTTCTTGTCGAGATGGCGGGAAGCCAATCGCACTTCGTAAATCAATAACAGGAACTGAGACACCGCGTAGAGAAGCGACACCAGTAATGTTGTGATGTGATCCTGGCATTTTAGTGAGAGGTGGGACTTTGATCACCTCGCGAACTTTGAATACGTTGATCGCAAAGAGCTGACGGCTGTTAAGACTGAACAGCAACAATTCCAATCGGTTTTCACCAACAAGATTCGTTCGCTGATCAACGCTATTTAAAACTCCGGACATACGATCTCTCAACTACTTTGTAATATATCAAAAATAGCCTAAAGCCAGGCTAAACAAAAATAAACCCATACAACTTGAAGGTTATATGGGTTTACATAAAAGATAAAGCTTCTTAGCTAGGAGCTTAGCCTTCTATCACTTTCATCAATAATAAACCGTCATAAAGTGCCTGCTTTATCAAGGCTGCACCGGGCATGGTTGCCTGTTTATAGAAACGAGATTCGACCACTTCAAGGTCCTGATGATACACAGGTAAGCTTTGTTCCTTGATGCAATTTTGAATGGCTGGGTAAAGGACCGCTTTCGCCTGGTTGATGGCTCCACCAATGAGGATTTTTTCAGGGTTAAACAAGTTAATGACAATGGCGATAGCAGAGCCTAAGTAACGGCCTAGTTTTTCAACTGCATCGACTGCAAGAGAGTCACCGTTGGCGGCGGCTTCACAAATGTCTTCAACGGTCAGTTCCTCGATTTCCGTTAAAATTGATGCTTCGCCGTTGGCTAATCGCTCTGATACCTCACTCCGGATAGCCTGAGAACTTGCGACCGTTTCCAGACAGCCACGATTACCACAATGACAAAGTTTACCATTCGGGTCGATTTGAATATGACCAAGTTCACCAATGTTACCGTGACGCCCTTGAAGTACACGGCCATCAAGGACAATACCAGCACCAAGACCATGGTGGATAGAAATCAGTACCGAGTTTTCGTTTTCCTGAGAATGACCAAACAGTTTCTCCGCCAATGCCCAAGCGCGAGTGTCATTGGCAATGAAAACAGGTAATCCCGTTGCTTTGTAAATTTCGGGGCCGAGAGAAAGGTTCTCAACATTATAATGTGGCATCTGTAAGACAATGCCTTTTTCTGAATTGACCAAGCCAGGTAAGGTGAGTGCAATACTGGTGACACGATCTAGTTGCTCAGAATAAGTCTGGAAAAACTCTTCTATTTCATGGAGTAAGCGAGCTAAGACGTCATCTTGATCAATTTCATGAATGTCGATTTTAGTGTCAATCAGAACATCACCACCCAACTCGTGCAATGCGATTGTCAAATAGCCGCGCCCAAGGCGCATCGAGAGAAACTGCCAACCCTCATTATTCACCTGTAAGCCAACAGCTGGGCGTCCACGGCTGGTTGCTTCCTGAACGGTGGTTTCATGGATAAGGTGAGCATCAATCAGCTCTCGAGTAATTTTGGTAATACTTGCAGGGGCAAGCTCACTCTCTTTTGACAAGTCAATCCGAGAAATAGGGCCTTTCTGATCAATGAGTTTATATACACGGCCAGCATTGACCTGCTTGATATGATCAATATGACCTGGTTGAGCCATGTACATAGGGTGCTCCGAATATCAACAACTGAGCAATTTTTTTACTTTGCGAAGTAATTGTGAAGAGCTTTGATAGATTGCCGTGACAAGCATCACGGATAAACATGATTCTTTGGGCGTTCAATCAAATTGCAAAACAGATATCACATTTAACTCTGCATTTTTTTGCATTAATAAATATGTCTTTCTAGCGAGATAAATTACCCCTAAATCTCTCATAAGTCAGTATTTTGCATATACTCAATTAGGGTCTCTATTTTTTCATTAATGACTTACGGATCCACGGTTTGATCAAGGAAATCATCATGACAGCTATACAAAGAAGAACAAAAATCGTCACTACGTTAGGTCCATCGACGGACAAAGAAGGGATTCTCGAAGCGATCATTCAGGCTGGCGCCAATGTTGTCAGAATGAATTTCTCACACGGTACTGCAGATGATCATATTCAGCGCGCCACCCGAGTACGTAATATCGCAGCTCAACTGGGGACTCATGTCGCTATTCTGGGCGATCTTCAAGGGCCCAAAATTCGGGTATCAACATTCAAAGACAATAAGATTCATTTGACTGTTGGTGATACCTTTATCCTCGATAGCGATCTCGCACAGGGGCAAGGTGATCAAAATGCGGTGGGGCTTGATTATAAGGAGCTGCCACAAGATGTCTCAACAGGTGATATCTTACTTCTGGACGATGGTCGTGTGCAGCTACAAGTGACCAAGGTATCAGGTAATCAAGTCATTACGAAAGTCCTTATTGGTGGTTCACTTTCCAACAATAAAGGGATCAACAAGAAAGGGGGGGGCTTGTCAGCGGATGCCCTAACTGAAAAGGATAAAAATGACATCAAGATTGCTGCGCAAATTAAAGTGGATTACCTAGCCGTTTCATTTCCTCGCAATGGTGAAGATATGAAATACGCTCGCCGCTTGGCAAGAGATGCGGGGCTAGAAGCGAAACTCGTCGCGAAAGTAGAACGTGCAGAAACGGTTGAAAGCGAAGAGAACATCGACGATATCATATTGGCATCAGACGCTGTCATGGTTGCACGTGGTGACTTAGGGGTAGAAATTGGTGATCCAGAACTCATCGGTGTCCAAAAACAATTGATTCGCCGCGCGAGAAGTCTCAACCGTACCGTTATTACTGCCACTCAAATGATGGAGTCGATGATCGAAAACCCTATGCCTACTCGTGCAGAAGTCATGGATGTGGCGAATGCGGTTTTGGATGGTACTGATGCAGTAATGTTGTCTGGTGAGACGGCTGCAGGGAAATATCCACTCGAAACTGTGCGTTCAATGGCTGAAGTATGTTTGGGCGCTGAGAAAATGTCGGCAATTAACCGCTCTAGCTACCGTATGGACTCCGTATTTAAAGGGAGTGAAGAAACTATTGCGATGTCGACCATGTTTGCTGCAAACCACATGGAAGGCATCAAAGGTATTGTGACTCTGACGGAGTCAGGCCGGACGGCACTGATGATGTCTCGGCTCAGTTCAGGCTTGCCAATCTTTGCTCTATCACGCAATGAAAGTACCTTGAATCACACTGCACTGTATCGCGGGGTCACGCCTGTTTACTTTGACTCCAAAGGCGATTCAGGTTTACCCATGGCCGTATCAGCAGTCGGCTGTTTGAAAGCAAAAGGTCTGCTGCACGATGGTGATCTAGTGATCATCACTCAAGGGGATGTCATGGATGTGGTTGGTTCGACTAACTGCATGCGAATACTTTCTGTCTAAAATTGCAGACAGAGTGAATTGATGGGATAAAAAACGCCTTGTGGAAACACAAGGCGTTTTTGTATTAGAGAATGATTATCTACTTCTTCGGCTGAGCATCAATACACTGACCACGCACGTCTTTGCTTTCGTTCGACATCAGGTGAAGATAAAGCGGCATGATATCCAGTGGCGTTTTCAGCAACTCAGCGTCTTCTGCTGGGTAAGCCTTCGCGCGCATGGAAGTGCGTGTACCGCCTGGATTAATCGCATTGACACGAATGTGTGTATCGCTCAACTCATCTGCTAGAATCTGCATCATGCCTTCCGTTGCGAACTTAGATATCGCGTAAGTGCCCCAAAAAGCGCGCCCAGCATGGCCTACCGTGGATGAAGTGAATATGACACTCGCATCTTGTGACTTGTGTAGCAGGGGCAAAATCGCCTGAGTCATTAGGAATTGTGCTTTAACATTAACCTGCATGATATCGTCATATGTGTCTTCGCCAATCTGATCAAATGGGCTCAGTACACCCAGTTGACTGGCGTTGTGTAACACACCATCAAGCCGACCAAATTGACTACCAATGGTATCGGCCATATCAAGATAGTTTTGCTTGCTTGCGCCTTTCATATCCAGAGGAATGATCGCCGGTTGAGGGTAGCCAGCAGCTTCAATTTCATCGTAGGTTTGCTCAAGCTTCTTCACTGTACGACCTAACAAAATGACCGTAGCACCGTGCTGAGCGTAAGAAAGAGCGGCTTGCTTACCGATGCCGTCACCGGCACCAGTGACGAGAATGACTTTGTCTTTTAAAGCATCTGAGGAAACGGAATAATCCACGACATGCATCCTTATTGTAATGTTCTGCTTTATGAATCCGTAAGATGGTGGTTACAATACACTAATTCGCATATTAGGGGATATAACATTGGAATTTTTGTTGGACTACGGGCTGTTTTTAGCCAAGATTGTGACTGTTGTAGTCGCAGTGAGTGCGATTCTTATTATTGCCAAAGCCGTAGGTGGAAAAAGTGGTGCTGCAAAGGGTGAGTTGGAGATCACCAACTTAACGGATCAGCATAAAAACACTGTTGAGCAGCTTGAGCATCACCTGCATGATTCAGCGTTTATTAAAGCGCGTGATAAAGCTGAGAAGAAGCAAGAAAAAGAAAAAACCAAGACACGTGAGAAAGAAATCAAGCAAGCCTCAAAAGACGGTGATTTGGACAGCAAGCGTGAGCCTCACCTATTTGTTCTGGATTTCAAAGGCAGCATTGACGCCAAAGAAGTCGCGTCACTACGTGAAGAAGTGACTGCAATTCTCGCAGTAGCTCGTGAAGGGGATGAAGTACTACTGCGCCTAGAGTCTGGTGGCGGTATGGTGCATGGCTACGGTTTGGCATCGTCTCAACTTGATCGTATTAAGGCGTCTAAGCTGCCACTGACGATTGCGGTAGATAAAGTGGCTGCCAGTGGCGGTTACATGATGGCATGTATTGCTGACAAGATTGTTTCAGCACCATTTGCAATCGTAGGCTCCATCGGTGTGATTGCCCAGCTACCTAACTTCAATAAAGTGCTCAAAAAGTACGATATCGAGTATGAACAGCTCACAGCGGGTGAATACAAGCGTACCTTGACCATGTTTGGCGAGAACACCGATAAAGCGCGTGATAAGTTCAAACAAGAGCTCGAAGAAACACATGGCCTGTTTAAAGACTTTATTCGTGAGCGTCGTCCTGAACTTGAACTTGATAAAGTGGCCACTGGTGAACACTGGTTTGGCACTCAGGCGCATTCACTGGGCCTGGTTGATGAAATCAAAACCTCTGATGATCTGGTTGTGGAAGCGTGCAAAGATAAAACAGTCTTAGCGATTCACTACGTAGAGAAGAAAAAGCTGACATCTAAGCTGGCAGGTCTGGCGGGTGAAGCGGCTGATAACGTACTGATGAAGCTGATTGATCGTGGTCAGCGTCCTATCGTGTAAGCTGACTTCTTTTGTTTAGTTAAATGAAAAGCCCCTCAACTGAGGGGCTTTGTGTATTTGGTTACTGTGCTTTAGGTTGCGAATGGTTTGGCTTGCGGTTCGCTGGTCTACGACGTTTCTGTCCATTATTGCCAGCATTGTTAGAGGCTTTGCTAGTACCAGAGCTGCCATCCTGACGTTTACCACCATTATTACTCTTGGAGCCATCACCATTGGGTTTGTTATGGCCAAAATGACGCTTGTTTTTCCCCGCAGGCTTATGGCCACGAGCATTGTCACCTGAGCGCTGACCATCGGCATGGTCGACTTTTGGCTTCTTAGGCTTTTTCGGTTTCTTAGGTTTGATTGGGCGAGTGTCCAACTTAGATTCCGGCAGCACATTGACGGGCTTATAACCTTCCAGCTCCAAACGAGGTAATACTTGCTGGATGAGTCGTTCAATACCAAATAGTTCACTGGCTTCTGCAGCTTCAACTAAAGAGATCGCTTTGCCGACTTCACCCGCGCGGCCAGTACGGCCAATTCTGTGGACGTAGTCTTCTGCTACGTGAGGCAGTTCGAAGTTGACGACCTGAGGCAGTTGAGGAATGTCGATACCACGTGCGGCAATATCTGTAGCAACTAATACGCGCACTTCTCCGGATTTAAAATCAGCCAGTGCCTTGGTGCGCGCACCTTGGCTTTTGTTACCGTGAATAGGTGCCGCCGTAATACCTTGATCATTAAGGTAATGAGAAAGTCGGTTAGCTCCGTGTTTGGTACGGCTGAAGACCAGAACTTGTCTCCAATCACCATCTTTGATGAGCTTCACCAGCATTGGTGCTTTTTTACGCTTATCCGCTGGGTAGATAGATTGTTCAATGGTAACCGCAGTGGAGTTCTCAGGGTTAACAGAGACTTCGACCGGATCATTGACTAGACCTTTGGCTAGTTCGCGAATCTCAGCAGAAAAAGTTGCAGAGAACAGTAGGTTTTGGCGCTTCTCTGGAAGCAGTGCGAGAATTTTACGGATATCGCGAATAAAGCCCATATCCAACATGCGATCTGCTTCATCCAGCACTAAAACTTCCAGCTGGGAGAAGTTAATTGCATTCTGTTGGTATAAATCGAGCAATCGACCCGGAGTTGCGACAAGCACGTCTGTGCCTTTACGCAGCTTCATCATTTGTGGATTAATTTTGACGCCGCCGAATACTACATTCGACGTCAGACGTTGATAGCGACTGTACTTAAATACGTTTTCCTGAACCTGAGCTGCCAATTCACGGGTCGGTGTCAGCACCAGTGCTCTCACATGGTTGCCTTTGACTCGGGTGCCATTATCTAATCGTTCTAGAATCGGTAATGTGAAGCCTGCGGTTTTACCCGTACCTGTCTGAGCCGCTGCCATGACATCTTTACCTGCTAACACTGCAGGAATGGCTTGCTCCTGAATTGGAGATGGTTTGTCATAACCCTGATCATCGATGGCTTTGAGGAGCGGGGCAGAAAGGCCTAAAGCGGTAAAACCCATAAATTGTTCTCTGTTTAAGGTGAGATAAGTGCTCTGGCGGCAATCGACCACCAGCAAAAGGGCGCCATTCTGAGCCCTTTGGTCAGGAACATCAATAGAAATTATCGCTGAGAGCGGTTAAGTCTTGTCTGAAAGTTTAGCTTAGTCGTGACAAAAGCAAGCGCAAGACCTGCCAATGCGCCAAACAGATGAGACTCCACGGCTACACGGGCATCGATTAACTCGCTGGTCGATTGCGAGGCGCCCATGGTCATTTCCCAGCCCACTTTAGCTAATACGCCAATGACAAGTAACCAGCTACCTTTACGACCTTGTAAGGATTCCTGAAGCGCATAATAGGCAAAGATGCCATGCAGCACACCAGAAAGACCAACATAGCTAGTCATGCTTGTTGTCAGGTTGAGTACACCCACGGATAAGCTAATCACGAACAATACACAGAGCAGAGAAGTCGCTCTTGGCTTAAACAGGTAAGTGATAACCCACAAGCCAGCCAGATTCATGCCTAAATGAGCAAAGTTGGTGTGGGTGAAATTTCCTGTTAGGATTCGCCACCACTGGCCTTCAGAAATAAGTTGATGATGCCAGTATGTCAGGCTGGCTAAAGGCTCGAACTGCACGCCTAGGCAGACTAAGCTGATAGCAATTAACAGAAGAAGTAAACGCACACTATGTCCCGATATTGTTTTCAATGTGGTAAGTCACTCAAAGCTTGTATTTGTGAGTGGATACAAAGCCTAACATCGAATGTTGAGTTGGTCATCTTACAGCATCCGACAGAAACAAACAGGCCCACGGGCACAGCGCGTATTCTCAAGCTCTCACTTGAAAATAGTTACCTGTTTGAGGGTGAAAATTTTACTCAGCATAATGAGCTGAATCAGCTGTTGGCTGAGGAAAGCTATCAACATTTTGTGCTTTATCCAGGAGAAGTGTCTGTCAGTCATGACGAGGTGGCTAAAGCCGTCTTCAGTGAAGAAAAAGTACGGATTATTTTGCTCGATGGCACGTGGAAAAAAGCGTACAAAATGTGGCAATTGTCTGAGAATTTACAGGCATTACCTTTAGTACATTTACCGGAGAACCTACAGGGGAATTACCGTATTCGCAAAGCGCCAAGTGACAATAGTTTATCTACAGTAGAGGCTGGCTACCATATCCTGACTTTGCTACAACCAGAGCAAGACTTCACCCCATTACTTGATACGTTCAATCACATGATTGACTTTCAAATCAAGCAGATGCCGCCCGGTGTGTTTGAAAAAAATTACCGGTAATAAACGCAAACTCGCCATTTGAGGTCTAAAATTATTTTCAAGCGCAGCGTTGTACAGTGAATCTTTGTCAGAATATGATAACGCGCAATCGTTTAGTTATGACTATTACGTCATAACCGATGCTTCGTATAATCCCACTGATAGGGTGTGGGAGTCTCTACCTGAAACCGCAAATTTCAGATTACGAAGAGTGAAGTGCATTGCGCTTTTCTCTTTGTATGCCTGATTATCTTCACAAGAGAAAAGCGTTTGTTGAATACCAATCGAATTGAATGGGGAGACAAGCGTGAACCAAACAGAATTTATTCGTCAGTTACCAAAAGTTGAGTTGCATCTGCATATTGAAGGTTCACTTGAGCCTGAGATGATGTTTGAACTCGCATTACGCAATCAAATCGCGCTGCCATTTACCACGCCTGAAGAGGTCAAAGCCGCGTATGAGTTTACTAACCTGCAGTCATTCCTTGATATCTACTATCAAGGTGCCAACGTGTTGATTCATGAACAGGATTTTTACGATTTAACTTGGGCTTATTTGTTGCGCTGTCAGGCTGACAATGTCATTCATACCGAGATCTTCTTCGACCCACAAACTCATACTGAGCGTGGTATTGCGTTTGACACCGTGATCAACGGTATTCACCGCGCTCTGCAAGATGCGAAGACGCAATTGGGTATCAGTAGTCGAGTCATCATGTGTTTTTTACGTCATCTGGATGAAGATAGTGCCTTTGTCACCTTTGAACAAGCATTGGCACACAAAGATAAAATCATTGGTGTGGGTCTGGATTCATCGGAAGTGGGTCACCCACCAGAGAAGTTTGCTCGTGTTTTTGCCAAAGCACTCGAGGCTGGTTTTCTCACGGTCGCACACGCAGGAGAGGAGGGGCCTGTTGCCAATATTTACAACAGCCTTGAATTACTGAAAGTGTCGCGCATTGACCATGGCGTACGCTGCGCTGATGATCCCAATTTGGTGGTGTCACTGGCTCAGTCGCGTATGCCGCTGACGGTTTGCCCACTGTCCAACATTAAGCTCAAAGTATTTGAGGAGATGAAGCAACACAATGTTGTCGATTTATTGAGGCAAGGGCTGTGTGTGACGATCAGCTCAGATGACCCGGCCTATTTTGGTGGCTATATGACCGACAACTTTCTTGCAGTTGCAGACAGCCATATGTTGACGCAAGAAGAGTTGGTGCAATTTAGTCGTAATGCGATTGAAGCGAGCTTTATCAGTGACAGTGAAAAGCAACGGTTAACAAGCCGACTCGATGAATTTGTTGATAGGTGTTAAAAGCAAGCGGAGCATAAGCTCCGCTTTATGTTAATGAGATGAGAACAGCTGCTGGTGCAGTCTCTGAGCATGGCCGTCAGTCATCGATGAAATATAGTCCGCAATCACACGATAGCCTTCACTTTCACAGCTCATTTGTTGCCATTGATGGCGAATCGGCGTTGGCAGTAATCGCTCAGGATCGGCACTCAGGGCTTCAAAGATATCCATAATGATCTGTTGCCCCTTGTACTCGACAACTTGAACATGAGGCACCTGAATCACATACTTACTGACAAAGCGCTTAAGTATCTCGAGTGCTTGTGCCATTTCAGGTTCTAAATAAGCATTAAATGCCAGCAGTTCACTTTCGAAAGGCGCGTCAACAGGCTTTATGGAAATACTGGTGAGTAATGCGTTCACCATACCACCAATGGCGTCTTTACGCTGGTGGTGAGTACCGGAAAATAGCATCTCTGTAATGGAGTCGATATGGGCTTCAAGCCAAGGCTCACCACTCTCCGAAAGCAAACTCGCCGCGCCTTCTATCCACTGGTGTCTTGTCACCATGCCAAGCACGACTGCATCTTCAAGATCATGCACACCATAGGCAATGTCATCAGCCAGTTCCATGATGGAGCAATCAATGGATTTAAAGCGAGTTTTCTTGTGTTGATGCGGCATTACGTTTTCATCACGCATTTGGCTGAACCGTTGCTTATCGGTTTCACTCAGCGGGGCAAGTACCCAGTCAAAGAGAGACTGGTCACAGTCATATAACCCCTTGGCGGGTGACCATTCCTTTGCTTTGAGTTGGCGCTGATGAGAGACGCTGTCTGGAGCGACATCTGCGTGAGTTTGACTGATAAGAGCGGGGTATTTGATCAAACCAAGTAATGTCCGCCGCACGAGGTTCATGCCAAAATTCTCAGTATAAGGCTCGAGCTTGGTGACAATGCGGAATGTTTGCGCATTGCCTTCAAAGCCGCCGTGCTCTCGCATCATATAGTTCAGGGCGACTTCGCCGCCATGCCCATATGGTGGGTGACCGATGTCGTGGGCTAAGCAAAGTGAGTCAATTAAGCTATCACTCGGCAAAAGGTCGCGAAATTTTGGCTGTTTCTTCTTTATCTGCGCAACGATTCCCGTTCCTAACTGGGCGGCTTCGAGAGAGTGAGTAAGCCGAGTGCGGTGAAAATCGTCGAAACTGTTGCCATGAACCTGAGTTTTTGCCTGCAAACGTCTAAACGCTGCCGAATGAAGAATTCTCGCTCGGTCGCGTTGATAAGGACTTCGGTGATCGTCGCGACGGATCTTATGTTCGTCATCGTGGCGCTCATCCCATAAGGAGCTGATTTTGAACGTCATAATATGACCTTTGCTCTTATAACTTTACCAACCATTCTTTATTACCTAGCTAATCTCGTCCAGAGATAATTCAAAGCTTGGAGCGAATGTCGTGAGGAAGTAGTCCATTTCTGGGGTTCGTCTTTCCTGTAAAGTGACATCAAGGCGCTTCTTCGCCAGTGCATATTCGTGATTACCAGCGCTGAGCTCTTCAAGGCATTTCAGGTAGGCACAGATAGTGTCGGCCTGCTTGACGATGATTTCGTCGTCGGGGTAGGCGGCTTGAGAGACCAAGTAAGGGGCAAAATCTTCTTGAAACTCTTCGGGTAACATCGACAGCAGTTTCTTTTCGGCGGCGGCTTCTATCTTCTTATATTCTTTTGCTATTTCTGGGTTGTAATATTTAACTGGGGTGGGAAGATCCTGATTAGTTCGCTTAAGCACCTGATGGACTAAGCTAGTGAATGAGTGAAGAATACTGGTTAAATAATGAGTTAGAACCATATTCGATAAACCAAACCTCGACATAAAGCTACCTATGCAACATTTGTATTCTCGCACACAAATGTTGCACCATTTCTGTATTCTAATGTGGTTTGCAACATTTGTCGTTTCCTCATGTTAAATAGAATACATATATCCAAAAATATAAAAGGTGTAGTAGAGTATTTATATCAATATTGATGCATTCGGCAGATAGTTTCTGTTTGTTCAGGCCGGGCAGTGCTCATGGCTCAACACGAGCGTTGGACAATGAATAATAAAAGGCGCTATGCGCCTTTTATTGATCTTGCAGTTAGCATTGATTTCACTCAACTTGTTCCGCTTTTTGAAGAGCATCTCACAAAGTGGATGATACTGAGGCGTTACCGATTAAGTTCTTCTCTTTTTTCTGAGAACAGTTTTTTTTCTGATCTTTAACGATCGCCCTAGCCGACTTCGCGCTCAAAGGTACGCGGGTTTTGCAGTCTTCATAGAGTTTCACCAACGTTGGAATTTCCTCTTTTTTGTACGTATTTCCTCGCGCAGAGTTTTTTGTCATCTGAAGGGCAATCACTTCATGATCTACTCCCGCTTTGTCCATCGTCGCTACACGGTTAACAACGGCACCAGCTTTAGTTGTAGCTGGCATAACCGCTTCGATACTATCTGTTACAGTATCGGCAGCTTTTTCGATAGCGTTGTTAACTTTGCTTTTTTCACTAGCCATAGAACAGTTTCCTTGTTTTGTTGTATGATTTCAGTAAATTGCCTATTCGAAAACGCCTCTATGCGCTCTCAAATCGACGTAGGAAAGATTACTATCTAGTTGCTTTAAAAAAAGCCGAAAAAATTAATAAGAGGGGGTCGTGTGAAAAAATCAAACAAGGAAAAGCAAGAAATTACGAACAACGACTCTCTTCGTAGGAGACATGCTGGGAACTACAAATCGATTGATAATGGAGAGCGTTACCTTCTTCCGTATGAGGCTTATCTAAGTACTCAACCCCCTGAGTTTTTTGAGCAACTTTCTGACTATGATTTCTTGAAGTCCTCAGTTCCTAGTGTATCGCTAAACTTTTCTGGTTTATTGGATGAACTAAAATGTCTTGATGATCTGGAGTCAGAAAGAGGTTTTTGGAAGAACTTCAATGAGTCCGCACTGAATAGATATCTTAACCCGATCCTTGGTATTGCCAAAGATAGCCAAGGATGGAAAAAAAAGTACCTGAAAATCAGAAAAGAGACTGATACAGATAAGCCTCATCACAACGATATGTTGAGATGTGTTTATTTGCTTGCCTATCTACACAAAGCGAGCCCTAGCTACATTCGTCAGCTGGTGGTCGAGAATGATGTCTGGTCAACAGACCTCCGAGTGTATTACCCGCGAAAAGATTTTGCCTTTAGTGAAGAGTTCTGTGGGTACCTCTCAGAGCTCTATTCAAACATATTGTTCCATCAACCAGATAAAATACGCAGATTAATAAAATGTCTCGATGTGTGTATTGAACAGCTAACTAAGCACGCTAACTCTGAATGGGTAGCTCCGTTCCTGACACATCGTACAAACGACACCGATCCCCCAAGCCTTAAGATTTTGAAGTACAACCAGATTGCATCAATCACACATTTCTCTGCGTTGAATAGTTACTTGCAAGACAAGGTTTCTGGTCCGTTCTCTCCGAACTCCTTTGCTAAGTTGGAAGCAAATGAAAAGGAGTCATCGGGTATTCAAATTGTTGCCACAGCACAACAGTACAAACTGGTGGCTGCTCTGTGTATGAGGATACCATTGCCGAACTCACTACAAAAGGTTCATGGTGAGTGGGTGTCCGAGGGAATGGACCCAATTGCATGTAAAGACATGGATCTATGTATTGAAGCCGTTGCAAATGCTCTTGCTGAAGATGCACTTAACCAGCTAAAGATAGAAAGCGATGGTACCAAAAGCGGGAAACGCGACACGTCTATTCCTGCTGCAATCAAAAAGCTTGCGGAACAGAATCCTCAGACAGTTGAAGAGATTTTGAAGATAGGCTCCCCTGATTTTGCAAGCGTGCCTGAATTGTATTCTTTCTACCTTCGAAAACGAAGTGAGTATGCTATCGCCAAATTACGTAGCTCTGGAGGGGTGAAAAACACAGTGCTCAGTCACATGCCACCAACAACACTGTCAGTAATTAAATCTATGCAGCCGAATCCGAATCTAAAGAAGGTGTTGGACTATATTCGGGGTAATAATTTAGACAAAATTAGCTTTGATATCGAAGAACTAGAGCGCGATCTTATGATTATGCGTTTAAGAGAAGGGGAAGACCCCAAGGTAGGGTTAATCTACCAATTCGTTTCACAATCCCTACCACCACGAATATAAGTAAATTAACTTTAGTCAGAGTGGTATCGGTTCAAACTAGCCCATTTTCTCTGGCGGCTAATAATTTCCCCAACCCTTGGATGCGAAAAATTGTATGTACTGCATTTTAGACTTTGAGGTGCGTTATAGTATTTGTCGGGGTCAATGCACGAAAGGGCTTGAATCTCTGCTTTACTCGTCACTTTCTTCGAGTGATTTTACAAAGTTAAGCACTTGATTTCTTTTATCTTCAGATAATCTCGAGATTGCCGTCGCTAACTCAGCAGACGCCTCATCCTCACAAAAAAAGTAATTTAACGGCACGCCAAGAGCATCAGCCATTTTTCTTAATGTGCTGATATCCGGCGTATGTCGCCCTTTTTCGTAATGGTTCATTCGGCCACTTGCAGAGCTTTCATCCATACCGATCATTATCCCCAAGTTTTTCTGGGTAATTTTGGCATGTTTGCGAGCTTGTTTAAGCCGCATAGGTATCGGGTTGTCTTCCACAGACGATTCATTTCTCTTAAATCCTTCGATAACTTAGATTGTCTAAGTTTTACTTATTTTTGTATACTTAGCAATCCTAAGTTTTCGGTGTTTTGGAGTTGTATGTGAAACGTTCTCAAAAGATAAACGTGTATATTTATAAGTTATTGATAGAAAAAAAGATGGATGGGTTTTCCGTTATCGAGGCCCGAGATGCCGCTCGCTTGTTCTCCGAAAGTCCTAAAGATATCAATGAGCTTCGAAAGATTGTTTATCGACAATTATTAAAGTGTATTGAAAGCGGATGGTTGCGCTGTGAAGGTTCTGGTAGAGAAAAACGATACTTCAAAACGGACGAGTTTAACTCACTCTCTTTTGAGCCTCGGAAGCCTAAATCACGTGTAAGAAAGAGTCGCCCAAGAGTATCTGCTACAAATCAAGATAGTAACTATTACTCTGAATTAACGGTTGAGCGCAACAGATTAAAGGGAGAACTGGAAGTTACTTTGGGTGAGATAGATAAGTACAAAGCATTAAAAGAACAATATCCCGAGCAATTTCAGCTTCTTGAGCGTCTGAACGTTGCTGCTAACGAAAAAGCAGCTTTATTTATGGGCAATATTAATGCAATTACGAATATGTTGAATTCGTTGTCACATGAGAGAGCATAGTATGTTAAGGAAATGGCAAGCAGAATGTGTTGCTCTGGCGTTGGAAAAGTACGAATCCGGTTCTAACCATTTCTTCTGTCAGGCAACACCTGGAGCCGGTAAAAGCATCATGTCAGCTACACTGGCTAAGATACTACTCGATAAAGGCATGATCGATCTCATTCTTTGCTTTTCACCTTCAGTCGCTGTAGCTGATGGCATGAGGGCTACGTTCTCGATAACCATAAATTGTCCATTTAACGGCAGTCTAGGCTCAATTGGTCAGTCGCTTACTTATCAGTCAATTCAGTATTTAGGCGACGACTTTTGGCGGACCATTGAAAAATATCGGCTGCTTGTCGTATTTGATGAAATACATCACTGTTCTGGCGATGAGCCAGACAGAGCCAACATTTGGGGACAACAGATATTAGCGCGTATACAAGGTGTTGCCACCTATACTTTGGCTCTTTCAGGAACTCCTTGGCGCTCAGATAAATTTCCGATTGTTTTAGCTGAATATAGTGATCCGGAAGGCAAGCTATTTTGTGATTACCAGTATGGATTAGCTGAAGCTATAGCTGACAAAGTTTGCCGTAAGCCGAAATTAGTTTTGGTTGATAATGAACATTTAACGATTTCAGAAGGTTCGGAGAAAAAATCATTTGCTTCTATTCTTGAACTCCTTAAGCAATCAAAGACGTCTTATCAGGATGTTATTCATAATACTCAAGCAATGGAGTATATCCTCGGCTTGGGATGTCAGAAACTTAGTGAAATCCGGAAAGAGTCTTTTAATGCCGGTGGTCTCGTTGTTTCGTCATCGGTGAAGCATGCAAAACAAGTACAAAAAATATTGACCGAAAAATTTGGCCAGTCAGCAACATTAGTAACCTACCATCATGATGATCCACAATCTGAAATTAAGGCCTATCAAACAGGAACGACCCAATGGATTGTGAGTGTCGGCATGATAAGCGAAGGTACCGATATTCCCCGATTACAAGTGTGTTGTCATATCAGCGCTGTAAAAACAGAACTTTACTTTAGACAAGTACTTGGCCGGATATTACGAGTCAACGAAAGTCCAAATCAACAAGCCTGGCTTTATACGTTTGCCGAGCAGAATTTAATTGAATACGCGGAACGTATAGAGCATGACATTCCTGAAACATGTCTCTTTGCCAAAATCGTTAAAGATGAGTATGTCACACATCTACAAGCAACAAATCAAAGCGGTGAAGTTGAATCTGAACTAACAAAAACTATCAAGAGTTACAGCCAGTTAGAGTGGGGAACTCACTCCAAACAGTCCAATTCAGGCCGGGGCTTTGATGACATTTATGATGAAATCTGGTTAGGACAATTTCGTGAGCGTGTAGTCTCAGCATTTTTATAATCAGAGACGATGTTTCATCAAGCAATAGACTTTTAAGGAGTTGATATGTTCTATATCGGTGTTAGCTATTATTACGCGACGGGTGAAGGTGTCACAATTTATGTTGCTAGCGGTAGCGAAGAATTCATTCGGGAGTCGATTCCTGAGTATTTTCATCGGGGGCTCACTATTTTGACCCCTTCAGGGTGGCTAAAAGCTGCTGCTGGAGATTGTGAGGATGAATATCACCAATCGGATGCGGAAGAGCTTAAAACCTATTTACCAGTATTATGGAAGCAAATTGAGCAAAGAGCATTAGAAAGAGGATGTCACTTGGACTTTTTCATGAAGCACCACTTTAACTATGCCTAATGTAAACCAGGGAATTTCAGTGAAGATTTTATATTTCGACATGCTTAGTTTGTTCTATTCGAATGATTATTTTCACCATAATGCAAGTGTACATGCCAAGTATAAAGATTGGTTCAATACTCGAACAAAGACACTTTTAGAAATGGTGGAACCGGATTTTCAAGCTATCGACAAGTTAAGAAATGCGACGTCAGAAGCGGGTCTACTACTTTACCCGTTGGGGACTTTTTACAATCGTTCATATCTTATTGAACATGGCGTGTTTACTGGCGATGAATTAGCTCCTGAGACAGAGTTGCCCTTCAGAACGCATATGGACGACAACAATTCAGTCCGTCAGATGTTAGCCCATGCTCACAGTCTGAACGCCCTATGGTACGTCTGTGGTGATGTCGGCTCTGGAGAGCTATTGCAACATTATCCGGATCGTTACTTACGTTCAGAGTCTGGAAAGGGCGTTACTAGTGAACTGATTTCTAAAATACGCGCCTTAAAATCAGCGGATTATTAATTAACTTACAGGGGTAATGCCGGTGCTTCTGAAAAAGAGACGAACTGTAGACCAGATAGCGGCTTCAATCAGAAGCAGAAACCACATTGATGATTTCCCTTCTGCTGAAAGACTGAAACTTTATGAGCAGTGGAAGTTAGGAATGGCCTCAAGAATACTTGATGGCATATTTTTGTATCAAGAAAAGCGAACAAAGATTGAACTATACGAACTTGAGCAAGCGATTTCTTATGGATACAAGAGGCAATTGATATTGTTTTCGCTAAAGGTAGCAGCTATTTTCGCTGCAACCGCTGCTGTATATGTAATTCAACTTGTGTGATAAATAGAGTATGTTTTGCCATTTTTCTATTAGTTCAAGCTAACATACTTAAACGTTTGATATTCACGATACCGAACTCCATTTTCTGCCTTGCAGATGAGTTAGCACTGTGAACCTGGATTTAGGTGGTTGAAAACCTTGAGTTGCAACCGCCTCTTCAATCCACAAAACTACATCATAGCCTGTGCTGTGTTCATCATCACCAAGATCATGATCAAGGCTGATTTCCGTTACCGTCCCTTGCTTGAGTAATGCAATGGCTTCTTCAGGTCAGTAAACTCTGAGCCATCCTTCTGGAGTTGGTCGTTCGTCATCGAGGTAAACTCTCATTACTTGCCTTTTTGTATTGTGAAAACAGCAGTACAGCCTGTTTTTGAACTGACACAGATAATATCAAAACCATCCTATCAAAATGATTGTACCTATCGGTTGCATGCCTTAATATATCCATCAAGTTGCAAATATCAAGGTATGGCATGGAATCTCAGAAAAATAAAGCTTTGGCCGATTTGAGTTACGCGCAAAAAGAACGCTTGGCTTTTATCGACTTTTGCTTGCAGTACTTTGGTGACGTTGCAAGAACAGACCTTATCCAGCATTTTAAAACAGGACTGGCGTCTTGTTCTCGTGACTTTACTCTCTATCGTGAGTTAATGCCGGATAATCTGGTCCTCAAGCATGAAGATAAGCGTTACTACCGCACAGAACAATTTCAGCCACTTTTTGAACATGATAGCAGTGCCATACTACAACGCTTAGTGGAAGGTTTTGGTGACGGTATATCTATGCCTGTTAAGCCTTCTGACGTTTGCATTCAGTCTTTTAGCCAACTTAACCCGAGTAGCGATATTGTCGCAGGACTCATGCGCGGTATTGTCCATCAGCAACCAATTCAAGTGACTTATTGGTCTTTAAGTTCAGGCGAGACACAACGCATTATCGTACCGCATACATTGGTCAATAATGGGCAACGTTGGCATGTCAGAGCGTTTGACCGCAAACATAATCAGTTTCGGGACTTTGTCTGCACTCGGTTTACTCAGGTTGAAAATCTAGAAGAACACGTTCCAGAAAGTGAACTGAGAGAAAGTGATGATAGTTGGAATCAGTCGGTTGAACTTGAGTTAGTTCCCCATCCATCGCAGTCATACCATCAGGCTATTGCTCTGGATTTCTCTATGGAATCCTCACCGGATTGGCATCGCAGCATTAAGTTAAGACTTCCACTTGCTGGCTATTATCTGCGTTACTGGAATGTGGATTGTACGGAAGATCACAGCCTGACAGGGCGAGAACATTTATTGTGGCTGCGTAATGCCAGCCAGTTAAAAGATATTGCAGAGCTCGATATTGCCCCAAAGGCATAACGAACTCACAACAAGAAGAATTTCGAGCCATACGCTCAACAGAATTAGGATAAAAAGATGGACCACAGCGTACATAATAAACTTGTCTCATTTATCTGGAATATCGCCGACGATTGTCTGCGTGACGTTTATGTTCGGGGTAAGTACCGCGATGTCATTTTGCCTATGGTGGTGTTAAGACGTTTAGATACGCTGCTTGAGCCTAGTAAAGAGGCTGTACTAGAAGAAGTTCGTTTCCAAAAAGAAGAAATGAATGCGGTGGAGCTGGATGGCGACCCATTACGTGATGCGTCAGGCTTTGTGTTTTACAACACGTCGAAATGGACACTGAGAAGCTTATATAACGCAGCAACGAACAACCAGCAAATCCTCCTAGCGAACTTTGAAGAATACTTACTGGGTTTTAGCGATAACGTTAAAGAGATTATCGAATGCTTTAATTTGAAAGCACAGATCCGCCATATGGCGTCCAAGCAAGTACTGCTGGATGTCGTTGAGAAATTTGTTTCTCCATACATTAACCTAACTCCAAATGAAGCGACTGATCCTGACGGTTACAAGTTACCGGCGCTGAGTAACTTGGGAATGGGTTATGTGTTCGAAGAACTTATCCGTAAGTTTAACGAAGAAAACAACGAAGAAGCTGGGGAACACTTTACTCCACGTGAAGTGATTGAACTAATGACTCACCTGGTATTCGATCCAATAAAAGACAAACTTCCTGGAGTGATGACGGTTTACGACCCGGCCTGTGGTAGCGGCGGTATGTTGACTGAGTCGCAGAAGTTTATTGAAGAGAAGTACCCAAGCCTTGGGACTAATCGTGATATCTACCTATATGGTAAAGAAATCAACGATGAGACTTACGCCATTTGTAAGTCGGATATGATGATCAAAAACAACAACCCGGAACACATTAAAGTGGGATCGACTCTTTCAACGGATGAATTCTCGGGGATGAAGTTTGATTTTATGCTGTCTAACCCTCCTTATGGTAAGAGCTGGGCGTCTGAGCAAAAGTACATCAAAGATGGTAAGGATGTGATTGACCCTCGCTTCAAAGTCAAATTGAAAGACTTTTGGGGCAATGAAGAAGAACAGGATGCAACGCCACGTTCTAGTGATGGTCAATTGCTGTTTTTGATGGAGATGGTCAATAAGATGAAAGAGCCATCGGCAACAGCAACTCAGATCGGCTCTCGTATTGCTTCTGTTCACAATGGCTCAAGCTTATTTACCGGAGATGCGGGTGGTGGTGAAAGCAATATTCGTCGTTACATCATCGAAAACGATTTGCTTGATGCAATAGTGCAGTTGCCAAACAACTTGTTCTATAACACTGGTATTACCACTTACATTTGGTTGTTGAGTAATAACAAACCTAAGAGTCGTAAAGGTAGAGTACAGCTTATTGATGCCAGTTTACTTTATCAAAAATTACGTAAAAACTTGGGCGAAAAAAATTGTGAGATAACTCCAAAACAGGTTGAAGAGCTTACTCGTATTTATTTGGATTTTTCAATGGTTGAACGTCAACTAGATGAAAACAACAATCCTATAGGTATTGCTAGTATGGTTTTCAATAATGAGGACTTCGGTTATTACAAAGTGACTATCGAGCGTCCCGACCGTCGCAAAGCAAAATTTACTCGTGAAGCTATTGCTAAGTTACGTTTTGATAAGCAGTTATCGATCGTAATGGAATATTTGTATTCTGAATATGAAGATAAAGTTTATGAAACCAAAGGCTATGGACCTGATCAGAAACAGAGCTTCTTAAAATCGATAAACAAAGTAATTGTTGCTTGGTGTGAAGATAACGACATAAATCTCAATAAAAAAGCACAGACTAAACTGTTAGATGTCAAATACTGGCTATCGCTTAAAGCACTGGTTCAAACTGCAGAACAGTTGATGAATTCCATTGGTAGTGATGAGTTTGATGATTACAACGTGTTTAAATCGAAAGTAGATCAAGAGCTTAAAGCGAGCAAAGTGAAACTCTCTGCTCCAGAGAAAAATGCCATTTTAAATGCTGTAAGCTGGTATGACGAAAATGCCGCTAAAGTGGTCAAGAAAGTTGTAAAACTTAATGGTGAAAAGCTACAAGATTTGCTTGAACGCCATGAATGTGAAGAATCTGACTTGCCTGACTTTGGTTATTACCCAACCGGTAAAAAATACGAGTTTACCACTTATGAGAGTAATTCAGACTTACGTGAAAGTGAATCTGTGCCTCTAAAACAAAGTATTTACCAATATTTTCTTAACGAAGTTAAACAGCATATCGATGAAGCTTGGATTAATTTAGATACAGTAAAAATCGGTTATGAAATTAGTTTTAACAAATATTTCTATCTTCATAAACCACTACGTGAACTGAGTGATGTGGCTGCCGATATTATTAGCCTTGAACAAAAGGCAGAAGGATTGATTGCACAGATCCTTGGTGTATCCAAAGAACATGTTAGTAGCGTTAATCAGGTTCAGGGATAGGTGGTGAGTTTGAAAAATATAACTGAAATGTCTAAATACGAGTACTACAAGCATTCGGGTTATGAATGGATAGGTGAAATCCCTATCGATTGGGAAGTATATAAGCTTAGATTATGTTTGACCCCCGTGTCGGAGAAAAATCATCCGAATCTTCCCCTGTTATCGATTACAAGAGAACTCGGTGTGATTGAACGTGATATATATGATCAGGAATCAAATCATAACTTCATTCCAGACGATTTAAGTAGTTATAAATTGCTTAAAAAAGGTCAATTTGGAATGAACAAAATGAAAGCATGGCAAGGTTCATACGGAGTATCTAAATATACAGGTATTGTTAGTCCTGCATATTATGTATTTGATTTGGTTCAGGGTATTAATCCGGAATTTTTCCATTGGGCGATCCGGAGTAAAATTTATGTGTCTTTTTTTGGGAGCGCTTCTGATGGAGTGCGTATTGGGCAATGGGATTTATCTAAAAATCGAATGAAAGACATTCCCTTTGTTTTTCCCGAGAAACAACAGCAGAAAATTATAGCTAAATTTCTTGATAAAAAAGCAGCTGAGATTGATGAAGCAATTCTTATAAAAGAACAACAAATTGAACTTTTTAAAGACCAAAAGCAAATAACTATTCAGAAAGCAGTTACACAAGGGCTTGACCGAAATGTAGTGATGAAAGACTCTGGTTTTGAATGGGTAGGTAAAATTCCTGCTACATGGGAAATATCAAAACTCGGTAGATGCTTGTCTGCGGTATCAGTGAAAAACCACCCAGATCTTCCTTTGTTGTCAATTACAAGAGAGCTAGGGGTAATTGAACGTGACACCGATGACAAAAAATCAAATCACAATTTTATTCCAGATGATTTAAGCGGTTACAAACTGATTAAAAAAGGTCAATTTGGGATGAATAAAATGAAAGCATGGCAAGGTTCATATGGAGTGTCAAAATATACAGGTATTGTTAGTCCTGCATATTATGTGTTTGATTTAGTTCAGGAGATTAATCCGGAATTTTTCCATTGGGCGATCCGGAGTAAACTTTATGTATCTTACTTTGCAAGCGCTTCTGATGGCGTACGTATCGGTCAATGGGATTTATCAAAAACTAGAATGAAAGATATTCCTTTTATCTATCCTGATATGAACGAGCAAAGAAAAATAGCTAGCTATTTAGAGGAGCAAGTTTCACTTATAGAGTTAACAATTTCAGAGTTAGCTAAAAATATATGTAAATTGAGAGAGTATAAAACTTCTCTTATTAATCATGCTGTCACAGGAAAAACCAAAATAATGCCTGAAATGGTAGAAGGCTAAAAGGAGGCGTTATGTTCACGGTTAATCATCAAACCAACCGAATCAGTCCGGTAAAAACTAAGAAGTTTAGTGAGCTGGGCTTTGCTGAGCGCAAACATCTACAGGAGTGGTTGGCTCATCAGCCGGATGCATTAGGGGAAGAACTCCTGATTATTCAAAAAGAGTTTGATGGCTTTGATGATACCCGGGAGCGCCTTGATTTATTGGCTCTGGATAAAGATGGCAACCTCGTCATTATCGAGAACAAACTTGATGACTCCGGTCGTGATGTGGTTTGGCAGGCACTTAAGTACGCTTCTTACTGTGCCAGCCTTACTAAAGGGCAGATTGTTGATATTTATCAGCAGTATTTGGATCGCTATGAGCCGTTACAAGGTGAGCGTGATTTATTAAACCAGCCACAAAACGCAGTGCAGCGCATCTGTGAATTCTTAGATGCGCCTGATTTAGATGAAATTAAACTTAATCTGGGTAACAGCCAGCGCCTGATGTTAGTGGCCGCCAATTTCCGTAAAGAAGTGACCAGTACAGCGTTGTGGTTACTTGGTCAAGGTCTTAGTATCCAGTGCTTTAAAGTCACTCCATATGCCCTCGATGAACAGCTTCTTATCAATATCGATCAGATTATTCCAACTCCAGAAGCCAAAGAACTCATGATTGGCATTAATGCCAAAGAAGCGGAAGAAAAAACAACAGAAGTAGTTCTAAAAAATCGTCACTCGGTAAGGCGAGAGTATTGGGAACAGGCTTTAGAGGTGTTTCAAAAGAGCGATTGCAACCTGTATGACAACATCAGCACAACCAAAGATCACTGGCTATGCGCTGGTTCCGGTGTAACAGGTTGCCCGTTCAGCCTTATTTTTAATCAAAAGGAACTTCGTGTTGAGTTGTGGTTAAGTCGAAGCAACGGTGAAGAAAACAAATGGTTATTTGATCAATTGTTCGAACAAAAAGAGCAGATTGATTCTGCATTTGGAGAACCTCTTGAGTGGCTTCGTCTAGATGACAAGAAACAATCTCGAATCCAGTTCTCCTGTAAAGTGGAAGGCTTTAACAAAGACATTTGGCATGATCATATTACCTGGCATCTTGAGCATATGGTTAAACTGGAAAAGGCACTTAAGGCATCACTTCTGCAAGCCTCTGAAAGATTAAAACATAAGGATGTGAAATGACGGTAAGTGTCGCAACTTGTTCAGCACAACAACTTTTTGAAGGCCAAAAAATACAGGCGAGTAATGGCAAGCCACTTACTGGAACGTTAGTCATCCCTGAATACCAGCGCCCTTATTGCTGGGAAAGTCAGCAAATTGATAGCCTGTTAGAAGATTTAAGAGAACATTTTCATAAGAATAGTGAGCTACCGTATTATTTGGGTAGTCTTATTCTTCACCACGATGAACAACAGCTGAAAATTATCGATGGTCAACAGCGTATTACTACGTTAGCGCTATTCAGTTTTCTATCTCAACAGCACCAACTGCTTGATCTACGTTTTGAATCTCCCCTTAGCCAACAACAAATTAAGACAAATCTTGATTGGTTAGCAGATCGCAAATCCAAGTGGGCGAAGCTTATCAATTTTGAGCGTATTCAGTTTTCATTGGTGGTCACTGAATCAGAGGATGATGCGTACCGCTTTTTTGAAACGCAAAACACTGGCGGTGTGAGACTTGGTGGTCCCGATATTATCAAAGCCCATCATTTAAGAGCTGTTCCTAAGGTTCATCAATCAAGATTCGCGCTCCAATGGGAAGGGTTGGGTAAATTAGACAACTCAGTCAAATCCCTTTTAAAAGGGCGTTATTGGCAACAGCTGAATATGAGAGAACTCGCACCACATCAGCAGACAAAAGTGGTGAGGGATCAAATTGTCTCCGAACTTGGTGAACAAACAACCGAAGGTGGTGACATTGCTTATGGTCAAGTACTGCGGTTAACTGGGATTGGTGGCGACGTTGTCCAACAAGCCGCACAACAGGGGTATGAAGTCAGGCAGCCGCTTAATGCGGGTATCAACACTATTCGTTACCTGGCGTATTTCCAAAACCTATATCAGCAATACTGGGTTAACCCGACGTTGCCCCATCAAGAAGGTTACAACCGCTTTATTTGCTGGCTTAAAGGGTTAGAAGGCTGTGGCTATTTGCAAGGTCTCTATGAAGCGTGCCTGATGATGTACATCAGCCAGTTTGGAGAATACCAGTTAGAGTTGGCAGCGAAAAAATTATTCAGAGTCGTTTACTCCCGCAGAGTGAGTAATCAGAAAGCGGTAAGAGAAAATTCAATTTCAAGTTTTGTGAAGGACTATCCCGTTTTGGACTGGATTGCTTTGAGCTATACGCCTAAGCAGTGCTTTGCCTTTTTTGATGCGTTTGATTTGGTCGTCGATCCTAGCAATTTAGAATTCGATACCAATAGTGTCAAGAAACGCTTTATTGCAGAAGTGACTAAGCATTTCCAGCTGGGGTTGTCAGCAGAACAGTACGCGTCTTCATTTGCTAACTTATTAACCCGTAATATCACTGAAATGACGGAGGCGGCATGAGTTCAAAGGTTGAAACAGAGCTGCTTTCATTACAAACCATAGCGACAAAGAATTTGGGCTTCGTTATTCCTTGCTACCAGCGCCCTTACGTTTGGCGTGAAGAAGAAGTGATTAAGTTATTTGACGACATTCGCGATGCTTATTTAGCTAAAGAGCCTCATTACTTTATCGGTAGCGTCTTGAGTGCGTTAAATGGTGATAAAAGCGAATATGAACTGATCGATGGGCAGCAAAGAACCACAACATTGATGTTGTTATCACTTGCCTTCAAGGCAGTAGGTATCGAGACTCAGCTGGCTCATGTGAGTATCAAAGGTGAAAATCCAAGGTTAACGTTCGAAATCAGAGAGTCAGTGCGTAACTTGCTTGGCAGCTACGCGGGACTGGACAAAATTACGAAACCCGGTGAAGAAGATATTCGTAAGGATGAGTATTTAGTACATCTGGAAGCTAACCTTACGATTTTGAGGCAGCAAGTCGATAAGTTGGCCGAGCAATCAGACTTCGATATTCATGGTTTTGCTGACTACATTTTTAAACAAGTGCAGTGGGTAAATAATATTGTTCCAGCATCTATGGATCTTAATCGCTTGTTTTCGAGCTTAAATACTGGTGGCATACAGCTAGAACCAGTCGATTTATTGAAGGCCAAGCTGTTCAAGCACATTAAAACTCCAACTGACAAAGCTATATACAGCAGTATTTGGCAAGCCTGCGAACATACCGATAACTATTTTGAGCGCAATCTCAGACAGATATTCAAAAGTGCCGACTGGCAAAAAATGGAGTATGCAGATCTTGCCAATTATCAGGCAGAGAGATTTCCTCTAGCCAGTTCTAGTAATAGTGTTCAACGAGTTGGTAAGTCAATTGCAGAGATAGCATCAGGATCGTTGGACTTTGATATTGAACCTGAACAACCTGAAAATCAAAGCGATGATTTTGATGATGAGACCGTTTATTGCCGTTCAATTATAAGTTTTGAATTGCTGTTGATTCATACGCTCAGAATTTTTTGTACCCAGAAATTGTGGGATGATCTTGTCCCACGTATTCGTGCTAGCAATCTGATGTTGTGTTTTGAACGGCTACTACAACAAGATGAACGAACCATTAAATCGTTTATAGAGTTGTTATGGCAGGTTCGTTATCAGTTCGATACCTGGGTTGTAAAATGGGTCGAGCATGATGACAGAGAAGATGCCCAGCTACGTTTAACCTCGATCAGTAAGAATAAAGCCTATATCAACCGTAAAGCCAAAGAACTTGGTTTATTGGCACAGTTGCAAGCGGTACGTAACTTTACCGGTGATCGCTCAGCCCAGTATTGGTTGACAGCGTTTCTAAGTCGGTTGGTTGCGGAGCCGAAAGCGAAAGACGAAGACGTAATTGCGCTACTTGAACGCATCGATAATCAAATGTCGCTTACCTGTGAAACGCAAAAAGAAGCCAGTTTTAAACTTGCATCAGGGATATCGCCACAAACAATTCCCTGGGAAGAACAAGCCATATATCTTAAAAGCTCTTTGGGAACTCGATTCGAACATTATTGGTTTCAGAAGCTGGAATACTTGCTCTGGAAAAACGGTGATAAAGCCAATGATGATAAGTTAAAACGTTATCGGATTACTTCGAAAAACTCGGTTGAGCACGTTCACCCTCAAAATGAAGAGTATCATCATCAGCTTGAAAGGAGTCCATTGAATGCTTTTGGTAATTTAGTGCTTCTAAGCCCGGGAGAAAACTCGTCATACAGCAACCAAACGGTAGCAAAGAAAAAAGCGGATTTCGATTCTAAGCCACGTTATGACGCGTTGAAGCTGAAAGATATTTTTGAAACATACACGCAATCAGATAACCAATGGTCTGCCAACGAAATAGAAAAACATCAACAGAACATGTTGACATTGTTGGAAACACATTACACACAAGGAGTAACCGATGGTCAGTAATACTAACGAGCAGGCGTTAGAGGCTAGTATTGAAAAAGCACTCACTGGCCATTGTCTTGAAGATCAAAAGATAGGGATATCTGATGATCCTGTTGCGCCTTATGGTGTGCAACATTGCGGTTATCTATCTGGTTTCCCTTCTGATTTCAATATGCAGTACGCATTGGATGATCGTTTCTTTTGGCAGTTTCTTGAAGACTCTCAGGAACAAGAACTGGCTAAATTGAAGAAGAACAATCCGGGTGATTGGCAACGTAAGATTTTAGAGCGTTACGACCGTCTGATCAAAAAACATGGAGTGTTGCATCTGCTTAAAAAGGGACTGAAAGTTGATGATGCTCATTTAAATCTCATGTATCCGGCACCTTTAGCAAGCAGTAGTGACAAGGTAAAACAAAATTTTGCAGCTAATATTTTCAGTTGTACACGTCAGCTTCGTTACTCATTAGCCAATCCACTGCAAGAAATAGATATGGTGCTGTTTATCAACGGTATCCCAATTGTCACTCTTGAGTTGAAAAATGCGTGGACTGGGCAAACAGCTCGTTACCATGGTCAAAAACAGTACCGTGAAGACAGAGATACTACTCAGCCACTTCTCACGTTTGGTCGTTGTTTGGTCCATATGACAGCCGATACTGATGAAGTGTATATGACCACCAAATTAGCTGGGAAAAATACTTTCTTCCTGCCTTTCAATAAAGGTTATAACCATGGTAAAGGGAACCCGCCAAACCCTAACGGTCATCGAACGGCATATCTATGGGAAGAAGTCTTTACCAAAAGTAGCATCGCTAACATTATTCAACACTTTGTGCGTCTTGACGGCGGTAGCAAAACTCCATTGGCGAAACGTACCTTATTCTTCCCGCGTTACCATCAGCTTGATGTTGTACGTAAATTGATTGCTCATGCCTCCACTTATGGTGTTGGTCATACATACTTGATTCAACACTCCGCAGGGTCTGGGAAATCAAACTCTATCACCTGGGCTGCATATCAACTGATAGAAACTTATCCGGAAACTAATGAAGTTTCTGGCGGTAAGGGAATGGAACAACCATTGTTTGACTCTGTTATCGTTGTAACGGACCGTCGTTTACTTGATAAACAGTTGAGAGATAACATCAAAGAGTTCTCCGAGGTCAAAAACATTATTGCGCCAGCTCTTACCTCTTCGGAGCTTAAACGCGCATTAGAGGGTGGTAAAAAAATAATTATCACCACTATTCAAAAATTCCCTTTTATTATCGATGGGATTGAAGATCTCAGTGATAAACGTTTCGCGGTGATCATTGATGAAGCACATAGCTCCCAGTCTGGCTCTGCGCATGACAATATGAACCGGGCAATGGGTAAACAAGACGTTGAAGCGGAAGAAGACGCACAAGATAAAATTCTACAGGCGATGAAATCACGCAAAATGCGTGGTAATGCCTCCTATCTTGCTTTCACTGCAACACCTAAAAATACAACCTTGGAGAAATTTGGTCAGCAGCAACCGGATGGCACGTTTAAGCCATTTCACCTTTATTCGATGAAGCAGGCGATTGAAGAAGGTTTCATTCTAGATGTGCTAGCCAACTATACGACTTACAGAAGCTATTACGAGATTGAAAAGTCGATAGCTGAAAACCCTGAGTTTGATACCAAGAAAGCTCAGAAGAAACTGAGGGCTTTTGTTGAGCGCAGTCAACAGACGATCGATACGAAAGCTGAAATCATGCTGGAGCACTTTATACCTTCAGTCGTTAACGCTAAGAAGTTAAAAGGCAAGGGTAAAGGTATGGTTGTTACTCAGAACATTGAGACTGCTATACGTTATTACCGAGCTATTCGCCGTATTCTTGAAGAGTCAGGTAACCCTTTCAAAGTTCTGATTGCTTTTTCTGGCTCAAAAACTGTTGATGGTATTGAATACACTGAAGCTGATATTAACGGCTTCGCAGAAACGGAAACGAAAGACAAATTTGATACGGATGAACATCGCTTATTAGTCGTGGCAAACAAATACCTTACAGGGTTTGATCAACCAAAGCTTTGCTCTATGTATGTAGACAAAAAACTTGCAGGTGTTCTGTGTGTTCAAACATTATCTCGACTCAACCGCAGTGCGCCTAAATGGGGTAAGAAAACGGAAGATTTGTTTGTCCTGGACTTCTTTAACGCAGTAGAAGATATACAAGCATCATTTGATCCTTTCTATACCGCCACATCTCTCTCTCAAGCGACTGATATTAATGTCCTGCATGAGTTGAAAGATGACCTAGATGATGTTGGTGTATATGAATGGTATGAAGTTGAAGATTTTGTATCTCGCTATTTTAATAACGAAGATGCACAAACGCTAAGCCCCATCATTGATACCGCAGTAGCTCGATTCGATGATGAGCTTGGTCTAGAGCCAGAAGAACAGGTTGATTTCAAGATTAAAGCCAAACAGTTCGTAAAAATTTACGGTCAGATGGCGTCAATCATGCCATATGAAATTGTCGAATGGGAAAAACTATTTTGGTTCCTCAAGTTTCTGATTCCAAAACTGAAGGTAGATGACTCAGATGCAGATGCTTTCGATAAGCTTTTAGAGTCGGTTGATTTGAGTTCATATGGGTTGCAGAGAGTTAAGCTCAATCATTCTATTCATCTAAATCCTGACGAAACACCAGTTGACCCTCAAAACCCTAACCCTAGAAGTGCTCATGGGGGGGACTCTGAAACTGATGAGCTTGATGAAATCATCCGTACCTTTAACGAGCGCTGGTTCCAAGGGTGGAGCGCCACGCCAGAAGAACAACGTATCAAGTTTATCAAGATTGCCGAGAGTGTTCGTCAACACCCGGATTTTGAATCGAAATACAAAAATAACCCAGACCCGGTCAACCGAGAGCTGGTGTATAAAAAAATACTGAAGGAAGTCATGCTTCGCCGCCGTAAAGAAGATATGGAGTTTTACAAGCTATTTGCTTCTGATACAGCATTCGAGACTGCGTTGACGCATAGTACGCAGCGTATGGTTGGTGGTTGATGAGAGCCTTATTGAAGATTTTTGTTTTAGTGGAAATGAGTTGTTATAGATGGAAAAAATAGAAGATTTTT
Organism: Vibrio sp. Isolate23; assembly: GCF_022398095.1. NCBI lineage: Bacteria > Pseudomonadati > Pseudomonadota > Gammaproteobacteria > Vibrionales > Vibrionaceae > Vibrio > Vibrio sp. Isolate23. The sequence goes on along the minus strand of NZ_JAKEUV010000003.1, from coordinate 486,354 downwards.
TAATTGTCTTGAGGCAGCGCTCAGGCACATCTTGGATAGCTGACGAAATTGAAGATACTTTTTCTCAAGGTATATCAATGAAGGCTCAGGAAGCTGATACTGATAGTAGCTTCTTTAAATTAGTACCTTCCGACCAGTTACCTGCGCCGGAAAAGAGGAAACGTCAAAAGTATGAAACTAGTAGACCTTTTACTCATGATGAGAAAGTTGGTGTCCTCCTAAAATCTATCGAAGTTGCTTTTTTAGATGTACCTAAAATACGGCATTCTGCACTGGAAAATCTATTGAAGTTTGATTCAACTATTGAATCAATAAAGTTTGTGCCATCAGATAATGATGAAGTATCTCAAGAGGTTCTTCATGAAATAAAAGCGATTAGCATAAATGGGGATTTGACTGAAAGTCAATTAGCGTACGATGGCTTTAAAGGAATGTTAGAGAATGGCGATGACGACACTGAAAGATCTTGAAAACGCGTATAACCAACATTTGAAAAACAGGGTTCCAGTAACATCTTCTGGTGCGGCAAATGATGCTTTTGAAGTGTATGCATTATCATTGGTGTTGGAAGCAGCTCGGCAAGAAGGAGCGTCGATATCATTTCAAACAGTTAATGGTACGAAATCTCCTAAGACATTGTTTTTCAGATCATCTCCAGGGCGAATCTATTCGAAGGCTAATGATTATGCACATGCGGTGATTGATTTTGGCAACGACCTGATTTTTGAAGGCCATGTTGGTGTGTATGTTGAAGGACTTGCTGGCGTTGTTCATGAATGTGATGTTTTAGTTGTTGACGCTTCTGAAGGTGAATTTTGTCGACGAAACATGGTCCACCCAAAGAAAAGCCATACGGTCTTAACTGCTGAATGTAAATTTTATTCCGGAAATCTGGGCATATCACTAGGTCGAGAATTTTTGGGAACAACATTGGATTTAGGTAAGGAAGATCGGTTTTTCTTAAGTAACCGTGATGGGAAATCTCTTGACAGAGTACTTGCTCATCATAAAAGACAACGTTTTCTTGGTTTGACTCCTTTAAATCCTGATTCAGAAGCACAAACAATATCACAGTTTAGGACAGCATTTCGAAATCAAAAGTCGCGTAGACGTTAATATAAAGTTGGCGTGAGGCGGGCCATCCTATATAGTTGGATCCGCCTTTTCGAAAGAGTTGCATAAATGCTTGAAGTCATTTTTGTTAATTGTTTTAACATGGTTTGAGACTTTGTGATTGATAAGTTCGAGATCCTCAGTTATAGGAATCAAAGTTACTCCAAGTCACTTCTTCGAAATAGTATCGGTTATGATATTGAACAAAAGATTCTCGGCTCATGGGGGTACAGCGTAAAAAATTAGAGATTTCTAGTCGCTCGTCAATAATCATCTCCTCAGCGGCTGCTTCGATATGTTTTATATTGATCGAAGGAAGGTTTAAGCAATAAGTATCAATGATGTTTTTTCTGTATTTCTCATAAACGAAAATGCTAAAAACGGCATTATTGTTACTGATTTTCCTGGAACGCGATAACTTCACGAGGGCTCCATGGTCTTTATAACCCAATGATTGAGCGAGCAAATTATATCGTTCTTTTGATTTGAACTTATCATACCCTGATTTTTCTATTATAAGTGACGCAAATCGTATTGCTTTCGATCTAAAATTATCAAGATTAAAAGGAGCAATTTTAAAGGTTTCCTTGTGCATCGATTTATTCCCTATTATGCGTTGTGTTGCTTGGCTATGGATTAAGTTGAATGACGACGAGAGCACTAGTTATCTATTGTTTTAACTATATTACTCCAAAAATCATCAGAATTCCCTAACGAAAAATCTAATTCACCATTACGTGTTGCCAATAGAAGCGAAGCAACACGAATGTAATGCATATATGTTGTTCTGATATCACTGTGTCCTAGTTGTTTGCGTAATGCATCTTCAATAGCAGCGTCATAATGTGCTGCATTGATCTGCTCTCGAGTTAAGTGCTTGATCATAAACATTGTGGCATACCAGTCCCTTGTACTGTGAAATGACCAATGAAAGCGCTGGTCATTAAGTTTCTTTTTTGCTCGGTTAGTTGCATCTGACACCATTTTGGGTGTTACGGGTTTACCAGCCTTATTCAAGAAAAATACAGCATCAACATTTTTATTAGGAAATTTCTTTTTAAATAATTTCTTTCTTTGGTAATAAAGTGGTAAATATATTTTACATATTACTTTCCAAGCAGACATATTTACTTGTAGCGTTCTTTGTTTGTTCCCTTTTTCTATAGTAGTGAAAGGAAATGTTTTTGAAGTTTTTCCTTTGGGGTCTTTGGGAACTAAATTTTTTATTTCAGGATATGTTCTAATATGATCATTCTCTCCGATTCCAATATAGGGGAAAGAGCATACTCCCTGTTCACGCATTCCAGTGGCTAGTGCTAATAGAAACATAACTGGATAAACAAGATCACTATATGAGTTCACTAAAGCGCTGATATTTTCAAATTCCATGATTGTTTCAGGCTTATTACTATTAGAATTTCTAAATCGTCTGTTTCGTGTGTTACGAATATCAATATTGGCATAATCTGGAACACTTCCTGATAGGATGCCTTTACTTGATAAAAGTTTGCTTTCATCTCGAAAGTTAAACTTCCAGTCAACACTTGTTGAGTTTATTAAAACTGGGAAATGGTTCCTTCCCGCCCAAGAATAGAAGTCAAAAACGATACAAGCATCTAAATATACAGTATCATCATTTGGCCTTTTCTTATTTTTATTATCTCTATTTTTTATTATATATCCTTGCCATTCACGAATATCGCTATCTGCAACTTCTCGCCAGAAATTTTGAGTTATGTTAGCATTATTGTTTATTATAAATTCAAAGAAACGTTTTAATATATTTGAATATCGTGCGCTAGTTTTCAAGCTTTTGTATGTTCTTTCTTTTAAAAATAGGTTTACAGCAGTCATTAATATTGTCTTATCATTAATCTTTAAATTTAGGATATAATGAGAGTAATCAGTTCGTTCATATAGGTATGTGATTAATTTTCGTTCAATAAGCATGCTATTTTACCGCCGAAATAGAAGGGCTAGGCTTTACAAGCGTTACGGATTTAAAACCATCATTGTGGTCTGGGTAAGATATTATTTTATAAAGTTTTTCTATAAATTCTTCGCTAAATTTATTGGTGTGATTTTTTCGACAATAGAAATTTGCCAATTGTAATTCATGACCTTTACATGATATTGAATGGACAGGAATTTCGCTTATATTTAGTAAAAGTTTTTTGAATTGCTTGGCAAGAGGAAAGTTACTTTCAATAATAATAACATCACCTTTTGATAAGGTAATACTAAGACTTTCAAAGTTGCAACTAAGGAAAGGTTGAAAAAATATTACTGAATTAGGTTGTGAAGTGAAGCAGATATCAATGGCATCGTTTATGTTTTTTTCTTCTATTTCGAAGAAAATCTCCATTGAAGTTTTTAAATCCATTTTTGATGAAATATTACTATAATCTGGTTTGATATGAGCAATAATATTACACCCGGGAATGATTGTTTTAGACTTTCTTTTTAATTCTGATAATTGCGATCGTAGATCCGCTAGTTCTGATATTTGTTGTTTATTAATAGCTATTATTTCATCATTTTGATTTTGTAGCTTGATAGCATTTGCTTTGTCCTTTTGGGCTGTAAATGAAGCAAGATCTTGCTTCATCATATCGGAGTAAACCTTTAACTTAATATTCTCTTCATATTGTTCATTTTTCATGTTAAGAGAAGAAATTTGATCTTCTAGGAATTTAATTTTTTCTTCTGATTCTGTTGTTGAATTAGGAATTATATCAACAGGTTTTTTACCTTTGATCATAGATAAAAGATGACTGTAATCTCTAGAAATACTTTGCCTGCTTACTCCTGATTCTATTGCTACTTCCGAAATAGTTAAGAGAGAGCGACCTGTCCGTTGTCTAATTCGTAAAATAGCATTTTCTATTCTTTTTTGGGTGATACTTGCTGGTTTAGGTAGTAGATGTCGGAATTCTTTATATAAATAGGACCGAGAAACCTTAAGATACTCAGCTAGTTTTTTTACATTAAAAGAATCTGATGAGATAAGGATATCAATTACATTTTCCACATCCTTTTCCTTTAAAGTCATAATTGAGCCTTTTTAAAATTCTGGTTATTTTTCTTATTTTCTAATCTCTCAAGAAGCTCTCTGTGTTCAAGAATTTCTTTTTGATAATAAGTCACAACTTTTTCATTGCTTGATTCATCTAGATAGCTTAACTTTTGTTTGTAGTAGTTAATTTGAGAGTGAATATTAGAAATTGATTCATCATTAAAAATTAGGTAATCACACACTTTGTAGTTACAGAAATCAACGCATGGTCTTTTTGAATTGGTTTTCATCATACATGGTGGGATAAAATCTTCATTACCTGCGTTTATGCAGAAACCACCAATGGGGACTCTCGATACGAACAAAGGTATACCAGCTTTTAGTGATTCACGCACATAGGATTCAATATCGGTTACCAATATGCTACCTGGATAAATTTGCTCTTCCATACGTTTTTTTATTTTATCTGATAGATCTCCCGCTGTATTATTATTATTGATAGCCTCGAATATTTCTTGTAGATCTTCTGTGTAGTTGTGTTCTAATAACTCTATTACACTTTCTACCATTAATTCGTTACGCATTATATATCGAAGTGTCATACCATAACTTTTATGACCAAAGAGCTGACGAATAAGATCAATGTTTTTTTCACTTCTAGAAATCAGTAACCATGCGATAGTTTTTCGCAGCTGGTGTGGGTGAGCATCTGTTACATTTGTCATATCAGCGACTATTTTTCTAATGTCTTTTGTAATTGTATCAATTTTTATTTTTTCGAAATTCTTTTTAGAAGGCATATCTGTTACCAAAAGATATTGGCTATTTAATGTCTTTCGGCTGATAGCAAATAATTCAATTAATATATCAATAGCATCACCAACAATTTTTGGTATAGGGATACTATCTTCTTCACCTTCTTGTTCTGAATCGGCGGCTTGCTTAAAACGTATAATATCTAAGTATAAACAATCATTTTTTTTATATGCTGGCTTAGCCTTTAGTGATGCAATCTCACGACGCCTTAAACCAGTAAATAACCCTATAATAAATATACAACTTCGTTTTAGTTTTATAACTGCTGGCCGTATTTCATTGGTTGGTATTGTTGTTCTATCTTGCTTCCCACTGGCGTAACCTAAAGAAGTAACCTCTTTGGTTACAGGCTTAAAATTGAAAAGTTTAACTCCATCATATATGTCTGGAATTTTCATGTTCTCGAGTACTTTAAAAATATGTTTTGTACGACCATCTTTTCTTATGGTTCCCCAAGAAGAACCATCGTCTCGTCGTCCTTTTTCTTTTACTAAATTGGAGCATTTAATAATTGTTGGAGATAAAGTTTGTATATATTTTAATGATTCATCGAAAACGGATTTTACAATGTCTGCATCCAATGGTTGCCATGGATCGCATTGTTCATCTTTGAGAGTTCTTAGTTCAGCACGTTTTTCTTTATCTAAAATATCATACTTATCGTATTCAAATCTGAATTCTTTTGGTAACCTTTTTTTGTGAGATAATTCACTCCATCTGTCAAAAAAATATATTGCACTATCCAGTTTTGTTATTGAACCTGGTATTCTTTTTCTAAATAGTGAAATGCAATCTTCAATATATCCTTTACATTGACTTAAAGTAATATTAGAAAGCATTTTTCTAGATGTAAATCCAGAATCAAGGAGAAAATTTTTAGTGACATTAATAAAATATGAATGGCGATGATTTGTTGTCAACCAACTGGTTATGTTTAAATTGAATAATTTAGGGAATTCATAATAAGTTAGTATTTTTATTAAAATTACCAAATCGTTATAGTTAGATACATTATTATTATCACTAAACTTTTCAAAGTTTAGTGATATATGTTCTGATTGTGAATATTGAATTCTCCAAACATTATATTTGAAATTTATTTCTTCTGATATTTGAATGTCTTTATCAATGTTGATCTCGCCAAAGTTTATTAGTTTCATTAGTTACTCTCTGAAATAATAGGTGGAAGTAGGTATCCATCAACAGCGTTTCTCAACTCAGCTTCTTGAATATCTTCTTGATAAGGCCATGATTCGATGACTTCTTTTGCTGCTTCATATTCTTCCCTATACATGCAATCAAACTGGTCACTTCGCATTGAGCGTCGTTTCTGATCTAAATAGAGGAATCTATCTACTACAAATGGAATGTTGTCACTGGTAACGGATGATTGTTGACACGTAAGACATTTGTTAAATTGTTTGCATGGTTTATTTGATCTGGGAATTTGTCCACCATCAGACAAGTGCCAGGTGGGGTAGTATGGGTTATTACAGATTGCTAATGGTGACTCGCCATTGTGGTTTGTATAGATATTTATTATCTTTTTTTTGATACATGTTCTTTGTTTTAATGGAACTAGTTTTCCTTTGAAAGAACCATCACGAATACTGTCGAATATACTATCTAATTCCATTGCTAGTTTGTCATTTCTTAGCTGTTGGAAGTGGGAGTTGTCTTTATAAACCTCGTCAGTAATTGCAGATGTTGAGTGCCCAAATAGCGCGACTTGAAGCAATAGCGGCAGCTTTTTTTCTTTTTCATTTAGATACAATCGAGTTGGCCTGAGTCGTCTTAGATCCAACTTATACCCAATACTTTTTTCAATGAACTTGCTACTTGAACTTCTATTAACACCTTTACGGCATGGGTAATGCGCTACAAATTTTAGACCAGCATTTACTACTAAACTTATGAATGCAGGGTGAACGTCAAGATCTGTAGTTGCTTTCTCGTATAAATGTCCTTTTCGTAATGTCGAAGTTCTTTTTACTAGTAATTTTATTAAATTATACGCACTGTATTTATCAGTTTTTGAACTAGGATGAATCATCAATCTCTGTTCGCGAAGTCTTGTTTTCTTATTTACAGAAGCTCCCTTTGCTTTTGTTGATTTAATAAATACCCAGTCATTTTCCATAGGAATTGGGTCATAAATATAATCATCTGGATCTATTCGTTCGGTGATATCGGGTGACCAACCAGTTTCGAAGCAAATCGCTATTTTAATAGCGATCAGTTCACGTAAATCCGGGTAGATATATGATATTAATTTTGTATATGTTAGTTCTGGGGCTTCTAATACAAATGAAGTGTACCCAGGAATGTTTTGCATGACCATTCTCTTTGCGAGGGTTTTAAATGTTGTTGTAAGATTTGTATATGTAAGGTCTTTGGGAATATAAAATTTTCCATTTTCTGCCAAATCTTCATTTGATGCATTATTAGGAAAATTTGGATGAATAGAATATATTGTAGCAATGGCATTTTTTAGGCTTTCATGCCAGTCAGTAAATCTAGGTAACGCTGGATCTGGGTTAGCTCGGTGCCAAAAGTCGATGCCGATTTTGTTGCTAACCACTCCTGATTTTCGGGCACTCTGAAAAATTTCATCTTTCTTATAAGCAACGTCAATTTCTTCTCTTAGAAATTCTTCCAATTTGACTATTTGTTCTGAGCTTAGTGGTTGAAAATGCGTTGGTCTCGGTTTTTCCGGAACAGGCCATTCGTCGGGTGATATAGTGAAAACAACTCCGTTGTGAAATTCTTCAGCAATAAGGCGTCTTACTGCAACAGAAATTTGATATCGGCGTTTTGTCGTTTTAATCTTAGATAAATATTTCAGAAATTTAAGAAATTCAACATCATCAAAGTTGGTTGTTATTAATTTACTTTTATTCTCTTTTTTTAAATATTTAATTAATTCACCAAGTGCACTTTTATCACCGATGCTTATGTTTTTCCTACTTATTATTTTTGCGGATAAGTTTCCGATAGATATTTTTTTATTTCCCATTTCACCAAATCTATATTTCATTTATTTGTCGTTAAGTTTTCTGATAATGTGTTTTTAACATAATCTTCACGAAATTTTGAAAACGAAAATATATGGTTTTTGTTGATGGTGTTATTTGGTAGGCTTTGGTGTGCTGATTTTATTCTTGGGATGTTTAATTTATATGTGATTATTTTATTATTTTTAGGTGTAATTAACCCAGAAATTGAGGAGTATCTAATTCCACTATGTATTAGTGAAAATAGTAACTTTTTATATTCTGGCTTTTCTATAATAGCCATTAAAATAGTAGCATCACTTATATGTTTCTTTGATACGGCAGGAAGGTTAGAGCAGAAAATATTAATTATTTCTTCTCGTTGTTTTTTATTACTAAAAATATTTAGGATATTACGGTTATCAGTAATTCTTCTAAGATAATTAGAGTGTAATAAATCACTGTGGTCTTTATAACCTAGAGCATGAGCTAACCAATCATACCTTTTTTTTGACGGTATATTACTAAAACCTGATATTTTGGTTATTAACAATGAAAATTGTTTTGCTTTTAACTTAAAGATGTCGGATGGAGAAATTTGAGGTAATGAATGGTTTTTAGACATAGTTTCACCTTGGTCGTAGTGCAGCATTGAAGTTTGCTATGCGACTCTCATGCAAAATGCCACTGAAAAGTGATTACTTTGTCTATTCAAAACTATCGTCTTTGCCTTGAGTCGGGCTAGGTGACGATAACCTTTACAATTTTACGTTACCAAACTTGGCGTTGTATGTAAATTTTTGATGTGTTGATTTTATGTAAAAGTTTGAGTTAAAACACATTTTACATACGTTACTCATATTGATAACGCATGTGCGATGAAGTTATGCGTGATTACAGATTCTGCTTTTTTTTAAAACTCTATAGATACCGAGAGGTATTATTTATCCTGATATTTTGTCAAACGTAGTAGTGCAACTATCACAAAATACATCCATAAAATCTTTTACTTCAGGCATTTCAGTAATAAGTCTTTTAATTTTTGGATCAAGTCCTTTTTTGACATGTAAAAATTCATCATTGTTAAATCGAAGTTCGTTTAGAGTCTTTATATAAGCTGATAGAATATCTGCTGCTTTTACAATCGCTTTATATTCAGCGTCTACATTTTTTTGAACAAGTAAATCTGAGAACTCATTTCGTAAATCCTCTGGTAATGTTTCTAAACATTCTTTTTCTGCAATATCTTCAAGTTTTTTAAATGCTGCTGTAAATTCTGGGCTGTGGTACTTGGTTTTTGAATTTATATCCTGAAGTTTTGTTTCTGATATTTCATGATAAATGGCGGTAACTGCAGCTTTTTCTGGATTTAAGTTACCGCCATATCGTTTGTTTTTAATGACAGTTAATAAGTGAGCTATTACCGCAACCTGATGAGAATGTTCTGAAACATTTTCTTCTTGAAAGCAGTGCATTAATGCCCAGCGTTTTATTAATGGCATACGTGTCACCCATGCCATGAATGTACTTTGTGATTTTTTCAACTGAATATCCTTACAATAGTCTAATGGTAACTTCTGTGTATTAACGAACTAAGTCACTGGTTTACTCATATTAGAAAAACGAACTAATCCCCAGTCAGCACCTCACTGGTATCATGGTACATCCCTAATAACGCAATCCGCTCGGGGTTGAGGTTACCACCAAATTTCTTATTTTTGATAAGTGCTAGAGCATGAGCAACAAAGGCGACTTGAAGGCTATGCTCTGAGATATTCTCAGTAGATACTGAACGCATCAGAGGCCAACGCTGTATCAGTTTCATTCGAGCAAGGTGGGCGAAGAAGTGACTTTCTTTGGTTTTACTTTCTGTCATATATCTCCCTCCAAAATAAAAAAAGAGCACTCATTGAGTGCTCATTAAGCATATGAAAAATCGAATCTAATTACTACTACTGACTATAAGTCGATAGGAATCGTTCAAAACGACCAATCGCCATCTCAAGATCTTCTACGTGCGGGAGAGTGACGATGCGGAAGTGATCGGGTTTCGGCCAGTTGAAGCCAGATCCCTGAACCAATAGAACTTTTTCCTGAATGAGGAAATCAAGAACCATTTTCTGATCGTCTTTAATGTTATACATCTTAGTGTCAATTTTGGGGAACAAGTACATTGCGCCTTTGGGTTTGACACAAGATACCCCTGGGATCTGATTGATCAGTTCAAAAGCGCGGTCACGCTGTTCCAATAAGCGGCCGCCAGGTAGGATAAGCTCATTAATACTCTGATAGCCACCCAGTGCGGTTTGAATAGCGTGCTGCATTGGAACATTGGCGCACAAGCGCATTGATGCCAGCATGTCTAGCCCATTGACGTAACCTTGCGCAAGGTGCTTTGGTCCGGTTAAAAACATCCAGCCACCGCGAAAACCACAGACGCGATAGGCTTTGGAAAGACCGTTAAAGGTAACGGTTAAGACATCATCAGAGAGTGTTGCGACAGAAGTATGCGTTGCCCCATCATAGAGTACTTTATCGTAGATCTCGTCAGCGAAGATGATCAACTTGTGCTGGCGCGCAATTTCGATCACTTCCAAGAGAAAATCACGGCTGTAAACAGCACCTGTTGGGTTATTGGGGTTAATTAAGACAATTCCCCTCGTCTTGGGTGTGATTTTTTTGCGAATGTCATCGAGATCGGGGTACCAGTCTGCTTGTTCATCACATAGGTAATGCACTGCTTTACCGCCAGACAGAGCAACGGACGCAGTCCAGAGAGGGTAATCCGGCGCTGGAACAAGCATCTCATCGCCATTATTTAGCAACGCCTGCATCGACATGACAATCAGCTCAGAAGCCCCGTTACCGATATAGACATCTTCAACATCTAAAGAGCGAATCCCTTTACGTTGATAGTGCTGAACAACGGCTTTGCGCGCGGAGTAGATGCCTTTTGAATCACAGTAGCCTTGCGATGTTGGTAGGTTACGAATGACATCAACTAAAATTTCATCTGGGGCATCAAAACCAAATGGAGCGGGATTACCGATATTCAACTTCAGTATTTTATGCCCTTCTTCTTCCATACGCTTAGCATGTTTGAGCACAGGCCCTCTAATGTCATAGCAGACATTATCGAGTTTTGATGACATCCCGATATTTTGCATTGTATAAAACCTAGAAATGATTGTATTTCTTTATTAAAGTACATCAAAAAGCCCTTTGTTAGAATAAAAAACTGAGATGTGGCGCGTTTTTGTATGCGCTTTGCTCGTTTGCAATCACAGGATCATGCAAAAGATGGGCTACAACCTTGATCTGAATAAGGTCTATTAATAGAGTAGCGAGATAAAATGAATAAGAATCCCTAGGCATACGAGGCTGATTTGTCACACTTTCATCAAGCCGTTACTGAACTGATTGAACGCGTAAAGGATGCAGAAGGCGGCGTAAACCGTCTGGTTCAAGTTCTTGAGGAAAAACCTGACTTTGCATTCATCGATTGGCTGGAAGCTCAGCCCATCTTCCCTAAGTTTTACTGGCAGTCTCGCGATACCCGTGAGGAAGTGGTAGCGCTGGGGCAGCTACATACCTTTGTCGACCCCGCACCTGCTTACACGATTTTAGCTGATGACCAGCGAGTATGGGGGGGGCGTTCTTTCGACGGTCAGACGGAAAAAAATCGTCGCTGTATGTCCTCTTTCTTTTTCCTACCACAAGTTGAGTTAATTCGTTTCGATGACCGTTGGTCATTGGCCGTTAATCTCACTGCGGAGAAGCACCGTACTCTTGCAGGGCTGAAGAAACTTCAGATTGATGTTGGTGCATTGCTTCCCGTTTCAGCGCAGATCAAAAGCATCAGCCACATACCGGAAAAGCCGCAATGGTCTGAACTGGTTGAGAAAGTTCTCACTGGTATAGAGAATGACGACTTTAAAAAGGTCGTGCTGGCCCGCAGAACTTCCGTACAGATGGACAGCACGGTAAGTGCTGCGCAGCTACTGAAATCAAGTTATCTGCAAAACCACCATAGCTTCCACTTTATGCTTTCGCTGGATAAAAGACATAGCTTTATAGGCTCTACACCGGAACGTTTGTATGCCAGACAAGGTCAGGAGCTCTACACTGAAGCTTTGGCGGGCACGATAGGCCGAGGCGACAACGCCACCCACGATATGGAATTGGCAAATTGGTTATCGCAAGACAGCAAGAATCTTAATGAGAACCAATATGTTGTCGATGACATTATCGATCGACTAACGCCTCACTCGGAGCATGTCGAGGTTGAGCAAGAAGCCCGCTTGGTTAGACTGCGTAAAGTTCAGCACCTTAAGCGCAGTATTCACGCCCACCTCAAGCCTGGAGTAAATGGGGTTCAGTTGCTGAGTGCGTTACAACCGACAGCGGCTGTAGCAGGGCTGCCACGCAAAGAATCAATGAAATTTATTCGAGACAATGAACCCTTTGCACGTGGCTGGTATGCGGGGTCGATGGGGTTCATCAGCCACCGGCGCGCCGAGTTTTGTGTTGCAATACGCAGTGCTCTTATTCTTGGTGAGGAGATCCAGTTATTCGCAGGTGCAGGTATAGTACCGGGGTCTATTGCCGACAATGAATGGCAAGAGTTGGATAAGAAAATGTCAACATTGCTGTCTTTGATTGCTGACATACCCCCGCTGGGAGTGGCGTCATAAATGAGTCTGCACAATCAAGCCATTATGAACCGTATTTGGTGTCAGGTACTGCTTGAAGAGTTATCTCGCTTAGGTGTCAGTGAAGTGTGTATTGCACCGGGTTCGCGTTCTACGCCTTTAACGCTGGAAGCACATCAGAATAACAAGTTGAAACTGCATACGCATTTTGATGAGCGAGGTTTAGGTTTCTTAGCTCTCGGTTTAGCGAAGGCAAGCGATAATCCAGTCGCATTGATTGTCACATCCGGAACCGCTGTCGCCAATCTGTTGCCCGTAATAGCAGAGGCAAAACTCACAGGTGAGAAACTGGTCGTGCTAACTGCAGATAGGCCCGTAGAATTGGTTGGCTGCGGAGCCAATCAGGCGATCAATCAAGTGGGAATATTCTCCTCTCATGTGAGTGCCACTCTTGAGCTACCCAGCCCTTCAGAGTCAGTAGCGCTTAAATGGTTGCTGACTTCCATTGATCAGAAAATGTCTGAACAGGCAGAGCAAGGCGGTGCGATTCACATCAATTGCCCATTTCCAGAGCCTTTGTATGGCTCTGAGTCGAAAGGAATATTTCAGGCCTATTTTGATGAAGTAAAAGCTTGGCTTCACTCTGACATGTCTTATAGTTGCAAGGTTCGAACTCAGTCCTTGCCCACGCTTCACGATGTCAGTTCTTCTGATAAACCGGGGGTGATTGTCGTGGGTAGTGTCACCTTAGAAGAGGCCCAACAGGCGAAACAATTAGCCGAAACTCTGGGCTGGCCTTGTCTGTGTGATCCGCAATCGGGGATTTCATCTCCTCTTGCTCATTACGATCTTTGGTTACAGAATTCTACTGCGCAAGCGGTGCTGAATCAGGCTCGCGTCATTGTGCAGTTTGGCTCGCGGATTGTGTCGAAACGTCTCAATCAGTGGATATCTCAGCAAGTCGAATCGAGACAAGCGGATTACCATTATGTTTCTCCCCAAGTTGATCGCAACAACCAAAGTCATTTACCACAAACTCATCACGTTGTCGGTATTGGGGTTTGGATAGAGAGTTGGCTGGGAGAACGTGTTGGCGGCAAGAATGTTCACTATGGCTGGGCAAAGGAGTTAGAGCATTATTCACAATGTGTAGTGGCACTATCTGAACAAAGCCACCAGTCAGTCAATGAAATTGCTCTGGCTAAATCAGTCAAAGACTTATCACAACCAACGCAGGTCTTTTTGGGCAACAGTTTATTTGTTCGGCTGGTGGATATGTTTGGTTCGATGCCAAACCTTGAAACGTTTAGCAACCGAGGTGCATCAGGGATCGATGGGCTGATTGCGACTGCTGCGGGAGTTGTACGTGCAAATCCTCAACCCAGCGTATTGTTTATTGGTGATACCTCAGCGCTGTATGATCTCAACTCGCTCTCTTTACTGACCCATGAAAAAACGCCACTGGTCATTGTCGTAGTTAACAATGACGGAGGGGCTATCTTTGATTTGCTCCCTGTCCCCCAAGCACAAAAACAGCCTCTCTATCAGATGCCTCATGGTTACACTTTCGAGCATGCTGCGATGCAATTTGGCATTCGATACCAAAAACCGACCACTCTTGCCGCTTACAGTGAGTCAGTTAGTCAGCATTTACAACAGGGTGAGGGCGCATTGCTTGTCGAAGTACAGACACCTCCTGAACAAGCCTCCTCACAACTGAAAGAGATAACTCAGCGACTTCATGCTCTATAGCTCCTTCCACAATAAGGAGAGCCACGATAGCTCTCGACCTGTAGTTGTTTATCTGCATGGCTTGCTGGGTAGTAGTGAAGATTGGAGTGCCTGCAGGCAATTGCTCCCCGAATATTCATCGTTATGCATCGATCTGCCTGGTCATGGGATGAGCAAATTGATGCATTGTCGCGATTTTAAAACGTGCTGCGATCAAATATCTGACGTTTTACTCACTCAATTTCCTCACCATCCCCCTATAGTGTTAGTGGGTTATTCAATGGGAGCTCGAATTGCGATGGTAGGGCTCACTCAACAGTATTTTTCCGCACATAATATTCAAATGCTTATTTCTGAAGGTGGTCACTTTGGGTTGCATGATCGTGCGGAACAAAATGCTCGATTAAACAATGATTTTCGTTGGGCTGAGCGATTTCAAAATGACCCCATTGAACAAGTGTTAAACGATTGGTATCAGCAGCCGGTATTTAGTTCACTAAATCATGAGCAAAGACAAACAATCATTGATAAGCGCAGTGCTAATCTAGGTCCATCCGTCGCAAAGATGCTGATGGCGACAACCTTGGCAAAACAAGATTACTTGCTTGAGTCATTGGCTGATTTAAGCATGCCGATACATTACATTTGTGGTGAAAAAGATATGAAGTTCAGTCAGCTGGCTGAACAGAGTGGTTTGTCTTTTAGCCAGGTAGCGCAAGCTGGGCATAATGTTCATGTGGAACAGCCCGAAGCATTTGCCGCGATTATTCAATCTCAAATTCGCGCTTTCTTCTAACAGCGCAATCTCAACAAACAGGAATCACCATGGCAAAAACAGTTGGTATTTCAGAAGAAGAACTCTATGCTCCAGTGCACTGGAACGATTGCACGGGCGAATATGAAGATATTCAGTACCATAAATCCGAAGATGGTATCGCAAAGATCACCATTGCTCGTCCTCAAGTCCGCAATGCGTTTCGCCCTCAAACTGTCAAAGAGATGATTAACGCACTGGCTGATGCTCGTTACGATGAAGGCGTGGGTGTGATCATTTTGACAGGCCTTGGTGAAAAGGCTTTCTGCTCGGGTGGGGACCAAAAGATTCGTGGTGATTATGGTGGTTATCAAGATGATTCCGGCACTCACCACTTAAATGTATTGGACTTCCAGCGTCAAATTCGCACTTGCCCCAAACCCGTCATTGCGTCAGTAGCTGGCTGGGCAGTCGGCGGTGGCCATGTTTTACATATGATGTGTGACTTGACCATTGCCGCAGAAAACGCTCAGTTTGGTCAGACGGGGCCAAAAGTTGGTTCGTTTGATGGTGGCTGGGGTGCCTCATACATGGCTCGTATTGTTGGGCAAAAGAAAGCGCGCGAGATTTGGTTCCTATGCCGTTTCTATGATGCTCAAGAAGCACTGGATATGGGGCTAGTGAATACAGTTGTGCCTCTTGAAGAATTGGAAAAAGAAACGGTTCGTTGGTGTCGCGAAACTCTGCAGCACAGCCCGATGGCACTGCGTTGTCTAAAAGCCGCTCTGAATGCTGACTGTGATGGTCAGGCCGGTCTTCAAGAGTTGGCTGGTAATGCGACTATGATGTTCTATATGACTGAAGAAGGTCAGGAAGGGCGGAATGCGTTCAATGAAAAACGTCGGCCTGACTTTAATAAATTCCCTCGTAATCCTTGATGTGTTGTTTTGGTTAATGCGTAAAGATAAAGGTGCTTAACTCAATACTTTTATCTGCCATTGAAGCCCAAAATAGTGAACAGCATAGATTGAAGATTACTAAATAATTAGAAGGGATATTGGTATGAGAACAGCCAAGCTGTATCGCTACAAGCTGCCGATGGACAGCGGTGTGATACTGAGAGAGCAAAGACTCATGGAACGAGAAGGCTTTGTGGTTGTACTAGAAAACAACGGGGAAATCGGTAGAGGTGAAATTGCACCTCTACCGGGGTTTAGTATTGAGAATATGGATGAGGTTTCATCTCAACTAATAGAGCAACTAGCCACGTGGCAAAGTGGTAAACCCTTTGATGATAAGGAGTTATACCCCTCTGTGGCTTTTGGGCTATCTATGGCTGAGCTGGAACTGAACAATGGCCTCCCTGACATGGGGTGCTATCAGGCTGCACCTTTGTGTTCAGGTGATCCGGATGAACTGCTGCCTAAGCTCCACAGTATGCAAGGTGAGAAAGTAGCCAAGATCAAAGTAGGGTTGTATGAACCTGTCCGCGATGGGCTCATCGTCAGCCTGTTTTTGGAGTCCATTCCAGACCTTACGCTAAGGCTAGATGCCAATCGCGCTTGGACGGCCGAGAAAGCGCAACAATTTGCTAAAAAGATAGCGCCTTCATTGCGTCAAAGAATTGCGTTTGTTGAAGAGCCGTGTCAAGCACCGGGGGATAGCTTCTCTTTTGCGATTAATACGGGTATCGCGATTGCTTGGGATGAAACCCTTCAACACGCCATTCGCAAGGATGATTTTAAACTCGAGGACTTTAACGGTGCTAAAGCCATTGTGATTAAGCCTACCCTTATTGGCTCAGTCGAACGCTGTGTCGAGCTCATAGAAGAGGCTAAAAAGTTGGGGATCAAGCCGATTATCAGCTCCAGTATAGAATCGAGTTTAGGTCTGACTCAATTGGCTCGCTTTGCCCACTGGCAATTGCCAGAAGAAGTTCCAGGCTTAGATACGATAGGTCTGTTTGCACAGCAGCTAGAAGTTACTTGGCCTGGCTGTGATCTTCCGGTGACTTCTCTGTCAGATCAGCCACTAATCTGGCAATCTTAATGCACAACCAACTCTCTCCTTTGAAACAATGGGCTCAGTCGAGCCCATCTTCATTTGCTCTGGATCATCAAGATCAGCAATACTCTTGGGCTGAGTTGGCTGATCTTGTCGATGAAGTGGCGTCCAGTCTTTGTGAGCAGGGTCTAGTACAAGGTGATGTGTTTACCTGCATTAGTAAAAACAACTTAGATTTATTACTCGCGTACTTGGCTTGTATGGAGATTGGAGCAATATGCGCATTGGCCATGCCGCAAACACAAGCGGAGCTTGAAACCAAGCTAAAGTCACTTTACCCCTCTTGTATTGAGCCTAAAGTCTGGGTATCGAAATCTGATTCACTGCTATCTTCATTGTCGACATTTGATGTCGGACGTTCAAATTCTCATCACTATTGCTCAGGTTATCAGCCAGATAATATTGCCTCTATCGTGTTTACCTCAGGTTCAACGGGCAATCCCAAAGCGGTTGCACACACTAACGCGCAACATATTGCTTCTGCCTCTGGTCTATTGGAAGTGTTTTCCTTTAAACAGGACGATTGTTGGTTGTTAAGTTTGCCTATGTATCATGTGTCTGGGTTAGCCATCGTCTATCGTTGGTTGTATGTTGGGGCTACATTGAAACTAGGAAGCGGAGTTCTGGTTGAAGATATTCGTCAAGTGACTCACGCATCGCTGGTGGCTACGCAATTACAACGTCTTTTGGAGAGTGGTTCGCCACTTGATTTAACCCATGTCTTACTCGGCGGGGGCCATGTCCCATTGTCATTAAGCCAAAAAGCAGCACAGCAGGGGGTGGAAACCTGGTTGGGCTATGGGATGACAGAAGCAGCGTCAACCGTGACGGCAAAAAGAATCGACAATCGAGACTCAGCAGGCAAAACCTTACCTAAACGTCGAATCCGGCTTAAAGGGCAAAGAATCTACATTGGCGGTGAAACTCTGGCTTGTGGTTACTATCGATGTGGGGTTGTGGAGGCTATTACACGCGATGGATGGTTTGACAGTAAAGACTTAGGTGAGTGGGTTGAAGGCGAACTCAAAATTATTGGTCGAGCTGACAATTTATTTATCTCAGGTGGTGAAAATATTCATTGTGAAGAAATTGAAGCAGTGCTTAACCGACTTCCCTACATCGTGCAGTCAGTCGTGATCCCTGTGGAAGACAACGAGTTTGGTCATCGCCCAGTTGCAGTGATTCAAGGCCAACACTCTCTAGATGTTGTGAATATTGAGCATGAACTCAGTAAAGCTTTGACACGCTTCAAATGGCCAGTTGCTTACTATGAGATGCCAGAATCACTGTATCAGTCAGGAATTAAAGTTTCTCGGAAAGCGGTAAAAGATTGGCTTTTGAGTCAGCTAGAGCAGTAAAGTGATGCGCCAGTTGTAGCGCCACTTCAAATATTGTCGTTAATGGACAGGCAACTTAGTTGAAATGGATCTTTCATAGTCCAAATCTGAATTTATCAAACTTATAACTCTATCTCATAATAATTTCGGAAATATGAGGATATGGATATAAGAGGCGCGGATGAAAGCCGTTATCGTGTTGGCAATATTGATTCAGATTCTGGTTGCTGTGCAAAGTGAAGGGTTAGTACGCTCACTGGCGGAATTATCTGCGTTTGTTTTTGTCGTTGCTTTGGTACTGAGATATCAAAGGCAAAAGCGCAGAAAGTTGAAAGTAGAACCAGAAGAGCTTTAACTGAGCGTTAGCCATGTCAGTGAGCTGACAGAGATCGCAATCCACAATGTAATACCGAACATCAGAGGTTTTGGCCCAGCGGATTTGATCTTTTCCACCGAAATTCCGCAGCCAATCAAAAACAAACACAATACCAACGTCCGTTTCGCGACATCAAATATCCCTTGATAAACCACCTCAAACTGAGGAAATAGATCGCTCATTGCGATAGCAGCACAGTAGAAAAAGATGAAGTAGGGGATAGTGATTTTCTTCGAGTCACTGCGGAATAAAAAGGCGCTGAACAATGCAACCGGAATAATCCAAAGTGCTCGCGCCAGTTTTAAGGTTGTTGCGGTGGTAAGTGCTTCCTCACCGTAGGCGGATGCCGCGCCAACGACGGACGAAGTGTCATGAATAGCAATCGCTGCCCATATGCCGAAAATCTGTTGGTCGAGGTTTAATGCATGACCAATCACTGGGAAGATAAATAATGCGATGGAGTTTAGGACAAAAACCGTTGCTAGAGAAAGGCCGATTTGTTCATCATTTGCTTTGATGGCAGGAGAAACAGCCGCAATCGCACTACCGCCACAGATTGCTGTTCCAGAAGAAATCAGGTAACCCGTTTCTGCATTGAGGCCAATGGCTTTTGCTGCCCACCAGCCTATGAACAAAGTGCCGATAATAGTGGTAATGATAAGACCTATACCATCTGAGGTAACAGCAAGGGCAGTTTTGAATTGAATGCCGAAGCCTAAACCGACGATTGAATAAGCCAATAGTTTTTTGGTCACTTTTGCTAGATTAAAATCGTGCGGTACCATGCCCAATGAAGCCAACAGAAAACCAATCACCAATGCGGTTGGTGAGGTAATCCATGGTGTTAGGCATACGATTAAGGCTAACCAGAATGGCAGTGGCTTTTTCATCGTTGTCATTACAAAAAATAGCAGTCAAAGCAGTCGGTGAGTGTAACGAAATCCGGCCGATTAGTAGATTTGAATGAATTGAACATACGTTCAGATTTAATGAACGTATGTTCGCGGAATTATTTCCAATCACCTCGTAATTTAGCTACTTTCGCTTGCATCAGAGCTGTGTTAGCCGCGGATGGCTCGACGGGCTGACCTGCTTCGATCTCTAACTTAGACCAAAAGCGAGTAGGCAATCCACTGCAGGCTTTGCCTTTATAGCGGCTAAAGAAACTGCCCCACAACCCTTTAATTGCCATTGGGATCACAGGAACAGGGCTACGCTTGAGGATGATATCCATGCCGCGCATGAAGTCGTTCATCTCCCCATCGTCAGTTAAGCGGCCTTCTGGAAAAATACACACGAGGTGACCTTCGCTAAGCGCTTGTTCAATCTCACTGAAAGCTGTACGAATGGAACGGCGATTGGATGCGGAAATGGGGATAACACCTGCACGTTTGAGAAATCGACGCAGAGGTGGCAGGTTGGCGTAGTCTTCTTCCATGACAAAACGGATCAGTCTAGGGCAAACGGCACTCAATAGTAATGCATCCATATAACTCACGTGATTACAAACAATTAATGCCCCCCCTTGTTCTGGCAGGTGGTGTAGGTTTTTATGCTTCACCCGATACATGGTATGCGTGAGAATCCAGACGATGAATCGTACCGCAAAAATGGGGACGCGTAGGAATAGAATCACCGCTACCACGAGATTCATTACTGCCAGTAGAAGAAATAGTTGGGGAATACTTATGCCAATGAGGGCAAGGCAGACAATGCCGAGGACCGCACTACCTACCATAAATAGAGAGTTATAGATGTTGAGCGCAGCAATAACCTGAGCTCGTTCCGTGACTTTGGCGCGCTGTTGCATCAATGCGTATAAAGGGACGATAAAAACGCCCCCAGAGGCCCCAAGTAGGAGCAGTGATATAAATACTGGCCACAGGGGCTGATAAGCGACAAAGTCGGTGAAAGTCTCAAATTCAGGCAAGTTAGCAGGGACAGACATCGCCATTAAGACACCAAACGCGCTAATTCCTAAACTGCCAAGAGGGACGATTCCGATTTCAATTCTATGGTTAGACAATTTATCACAAGCGAGTGAGCCTGCAGCAATACCGACAGAGAAAAGAGCCAACAAAAACGAGACTGCACTTTCGCTACCATTGAGGTAAATTTTAGTGAAGTTAGGGAATTGAGTCAGATAGGCGGCTCCTAAGAACCAGAACCAGCTAATTGCCATCAAAGCTTGGAAAACCGTCTTATCGGACTTGGCAATAGCGATGGTGTTACGGGTTTGCTTGATGGGCTGCCAGCGGAATTTCAAGTTTGGCGCACAGGCGGGGGCTTCGGGAATTGAGCGACTCGATAGGTAACCAAAGAACGCGAATACCACCACGCTTGCTGCGGCGATATATTTTGCACTCTCTGCAGAGGCGATAAGGCCTGCACCCAATGTGCCGAGAAGAATGGCGAGGAAGGTCCCTGTCTCAACCAAGGCATTACCCGGTACCAGCTCTTGTGGCTTAAGTTGCTGAGGTAATAACGCATATTTCACTGGTCCAAAGAATGCGGATTGTGTCCCCATTAAGAACAGCAAAATTAACAGGATGATGTAGCTTTCGGTAATAAAACCAATTGCCCCTAGGCACATGATGCCAATTTCAGCCAGTTTGACCTTCCGAATAAACCACGATTTCTCATATTTATCGGCTAATACTCCTGCGGAGGCAGAGAAAAGGAAGAAAGGCAAAATGAATAAGCCTGCCGCTAGGTTGATGAATAGATCACTGGAGATAGGTAAGGCTCCCGCACCCGCGAAAGCAACAAAGAGCAGTAATACGTTCTTGAAGATATTATCGTTAAAAGCCCCAAAAAACTGGGTGATAAAGTAGGGCAGAAATCGTCTCTGCCCTAAAAGAGAGGTTTGGCTGTTTGGCATGATGATCCTTGTTCCTTTAGGATGCGATTACCAGTTCGCGATGTAATGAGAGAGTAAGTTGTCTATCAGCTCTTTGCCGTCAATAGGCTCAGCTGCGAAGAATTTATCGTCAACGCTTAGTAAGGTAATACCATGAACACCAGACCACAGCACTCGGCTGGCTTGCAACACTTCCTTTTCGGAGCGATGAGGGGCAATGATTTGCAAGAGTTGCTCGAGCATACCTGTCATGTTATCAATGCGTTCAGCTTGCCATTCAGGTAGGGTTTCCCCATTCATGTTGTGCTCAAAGATCAGCTGCCAGCGGTGTGGGTGGCGCTGGGCAAAATCGTGATAGCAATAGGCGAGTTCATATAAGGCGGTTTTAGGGTTTTGGCTTTGTGCAACAACCACTTTTGCTTCATTGGCAAGTTCATCGAGAGTTTGTGCCACAGCGTGGAGTAGCAATAAATTATAGTTGCCAAAAACATTAACCAATGTGCTGGGCACGTAGCCGATCATATTCGCCACCTTTCGCAGACTTAACTCGTGATAGGAGTTTTCGCTCAGGAACTCTTTGACAGTATCTAAAGTGAGAGCGATAAGCTCTTCACGCGTATGATCGTTTCTACGGGCCATGACAAAATTTCAAAAATGAACAACGTTCAATATTCTAATAAGGCTGTGTGATAAGCGCAACTGACTATGTTCGAATTTGCAATACTTTGATACATGTATTCGTCTTTCGCATGTTTCATTCTTTAGAGACAAAAGTTACTATTGCTCAATAAGTATAATTCTTACCTTATACAGGAAACCCTAAGGAAAAATATGAAACGACTTTTTTCCCTCGTTGCTTTGCTAATGGTGTCTGTTGCTATTACTCCTATCGCGGAAGCGAAGAAGTTTGGTGGCGGTAAGTCATTTGGTAAGAGCTTTAAAACAGCTCCTGCACCGAAGCAACAACAGCAAAACACAAACACGATTGGTAAAGATCAGGGCGCCAAGACGCAAGGGTCCAGTAAAAAAGGATTGATGGGGGGCCTACTGGGTGGCCTTTTAGCGGGTGGCTTACTCGCAGCATTCTTTGGTGGCGCGTTTGAGGGTATTCAGTTCATGGATATTCTTATCATGGGCTTGATTGCTTTTGTTATCTTCAAACTGATGAGAGGGTTGCTAGGCTCCAAGCAAGGCAGCATGAATCAGCAGAGACAACAGCCTGCATTTGGTGGTTCAGCACCAAAGTTTGAACAACCGAACGTTCATAACTTTGAGCAGCAGCCTCAAACAGGTGGCCAAAGTGGATTCGGCTTTGGCTCACAAACGGATATTCCACACAACTACCCACCAGGTTTTGATCAGTCAGCGTTTATTAATGGTGCGCGTGAGCATTACCGTATTCTGCAAGGTGCATGGAACCACAACCAACTTGAAACGATTGAAGAGTATGTCTCTCCGAGCTTGTTTGAAGACCTAAAAGCAGAACGTGCGAAACTAGATGGTGAGCAACACACTGATGTGATGTACGTCGATGCAGAAATCGTTCGGGCTGACCATGATACAAGCAAAGCGCAGCTTAGCTTACAGTTTAGCGGCCGCTACCGTGATGCTGTGGAAAATGTTGAAGAGAATATTGAAGACATTTGGCACCTCGAACGTGACCTAACGATACCTAACGCTCCATGGTTGATTGTCGGTATTCAAGGTTAAGCACAATTTTGTAATAAACGCCCAAGCCAAGTGTTTGGGCGTTTTTGTATTGGGCCAAGACTTGATAAGATGATTCGATACAGAACAACAATAGGTAAGTAAAGTGGCTGAGTTTAAATATAAAAACCTTTCACAAGAAGAGCAGGATAAACTGGATGCAGCGGTGTTTCGTCGTTTACTTTCTCATCTTGATGAGAATAAAGACGTGCAGAATATTGATCTGATGATCCTTGCAGGGTTCTGCCGTAACTGTTTCAGTAAGTGGTACAAAGCGGAAGCGGATACCCAGGGTTTTGAGCTGGATATTGATGATGCACGTGAACGTGTCTATGGCATGACTTACGATGAGTGGAAACAAAACCACCAGCCGAAAGCGACACCTGAACAACTTGCGGCTTTCGAAGCGCGCCAGAAAAAAAGCTGATTCGGGTATACCGATATGAAAGCGCCACTCAGATGAGTGGCGCTCGTATTTCCAACTGACGTTGTTATTGTTATCTAGATTTGGCCAGTTGCTTCAAACGTTTCTAATTTCGTGAGATAAGGTTGCAAATCGCCGATGTTTTGTTCAATCCACTGATTATTGTAGTACGTATCTAGGTATCGCTCCCCACTATCACATAGTAGCGTCACTATTGACCCTGTTTCACCACGCGATTTCATTTCGCTTGCCAGTTGAAGAACACCGTAAAGGTTCGTCCCTGTAGAGGCACCAACTTTGCGGCCAAGAATTTTTTCTAACCAGTGCGCAGTCGCAACGGAAGCAGCGTCTGGAATTGTACGCATTTCGTCAATCACACCCGGTATAAAACTTGGCTCAACACGCGGACGGCCAATTCCTTCAATCTTACTACCGCAATCGCCTTTTAGCTCAGAGTTGCCGGTTTTGAAGAACTCATGGAATACAGAGTTTTCTGGGTCGACAACACAAAGCTTGGTTGAGTGTTTCTGATAGCGGATAAAGCGGCCTATTGTTGCGGAAGTTCCTCCTGTACCAGGGCTCATCACAACCCAAGCTGGTACAGGGTTATCTTCAAGTTCCATCTGGCTAAAAATAGAATTTGCAATGTTGTTGTTACCGCGCCAGTCAGTTGCGCGTTCAGCGTAGGTGAACTGATCCATATAGTGACCGTTAAGCTCTTTGGCTAAACGATGTGACTCAGCGTAGATCTGATCGGAACGCTCCACTAGGTGAGCTTGGCCTCCATAGAACTCAATCTGTTCAATTTTCTTCTTAGCGGTACATTTAGGCATGACGGCTATGAACGGCAATCCAAGTAAACGAGCAAAATACGCTTCTGATACAGCGGTACTGCCAGATGATGATTCAATGATAGTGGTTTCGGGACCGACCCAGCCATTACAAATGGCATAGAGAAAGAGCGAACGAGCCAGACGGTGTTTTAGGGAGCCTGTTGGGTGTGTGCTCTCATCTTTCAGGTAAATATCAATACCTTCCACGCTGGGTAAGTCGAGCTTGATCAAGTGAGTATCCGCTGAACGTTGGAAGTCGGCCTCAATTTTTCGAATCGCATTATTAATCCAGTTGTGGTCTGTACACATGAAACATCTCCTTAGCATCGTTATGCTAATAATTTATCTATATAACAGGAGAAATACTTTGCCTTATTGCCTTTGATTTGCTTTATTTGGAGAAAATTTTTCTATCATGAGGCGATGGGTATGGAACTGGACAAAGTGGACCGAAAGATCCTTGCGTTGTTACAACAAGATGGAACTTTGTCATTAAATGAACTGGCCGAAGCGGTGAATTTAACGACAACACCGTGTTGGAAACGGTTAAAAAAGCTAGAAGAATCGGGTGTGATTGAAAAGCGAGTGGCGTTGCTCAATCCAGAAAAACTGGATTTATCCTTTACTGCCTTTGTGTTGGTGAAAACCAGCGATCATTCTCATGAGTGGTACAGCCAGTTTGTGTCTACGGCCTCTGATTTTCCTGAGGTGATGGAGTTTTATCGAATGGCTGGAGAATACGACTACATGATGAAAGTTCAGGTCAAAGATATGCAGTGCTTTGATAACTTTTATAAAAAGTTAGTCAACTCCGTTGCTGGCATATCTAATGTGACCTCCACTTTTGCCATGGAACCTCTCAAATACACGACAGCATTACCAATTGGAGAAGCTTAAGAAAGAACGAGGTGGTAAAGCCTGATAGGTCGTTGAGTAGTAAGTCCTGATGAGGTGCTCGAAGTCAACTTGATTTCTTTGAGCACTCAAGAGTTTGATATAGTGTCGCCTTGGGGAGGAGTTACTTGGTAAACCTCATCACTCCTTCCTGAACCGCAGAAGCTACTAGATGGCCTTGACGGTTATAGATCTCCCCTCGAACTAAGCCGCGAGTGTTACTTGCGGTAGGGCTCTCGATGACATACAGCAGCCATTCATCCATCTTAAAGGGCCGATGAAACCATATCGAGTGGTCGATGGTTGCTACTTGAAAATGCGGCGTCATCAATGACACGCCGTGTGGGTGAAGTGCTGTCACTAGAAAACCCCAGTCAGAGGCGTAGCCCAGTAAGTATTGATGGATTAATTGGTTATCTGGTATTTCTCCGTTGGCTTTAATCCACAGATACTGTTTCGGATCTGTTTTATGTGGTTTGAGTGGATTCACAACGGTAACAGGGCGTGTTTCTATGGGTTTTTCACCGCAAAACGCCGTTTTAATCTTCTCTGGCAAAAATTCAGCAATTTTCTCTGCGAGCTCTGATTCAGATGCATAATTCTCGGGGCCTGGGATATCAGGCATCGTATTTTGATGCTCAAAGCCCGGAGCCTCACCATGGTAAGAAGCGGTGAGGTAAAAAATAGGGCGACCATTTTGAATCGCCTTGACGCGACGAGTACTAAAGCTTCGGCCATCTCTCAAGTTTTCAACATCATATACGATAGGCTTCTCAGGATCGCCAGGATAGAGAAAATAGCTATGGAATGAATGCACCGTACGATCGTCAGCAACAGTGTATCTCGCGGCGGATAAAGCCTGACCAATCACTTGTCCCCCGTATACTTGAGGCAGTCCTAGGTTCTCACTTTGGCCTCTGAAAAGCCCTTCCTCTAGCTTTTCAAGTTGCAATAATTCCAGAAGTTCCTTGAGAGGCTTGCTCATTCAAACACCTTTAATAAATGAATCAATATAGGTTATTTTAAGCATAAATTGATAAGTTAAACAGTTGATTGAACAATAAGTTATAAAAATATTTTTAATGTCGGCTCTGCATAGTGATTAGGGTTAGCGTCATGACAAATCTGAGCTTGAAACTTATAATCTTCAGAGTTTGAATGGTTTAGAGAGTCTCTATGAAAAAAGTATTAACGCTAATCATCTCTACTTTCCTTGTCTTGACCATGCTTGGTTGCCAGTCTCCTGAGAAGCCAGCAGAGCAAACCAAAGTGAGATCGATTACAGGAACTATTTCTTATCGTGAACGTATTGCTTTGCCTAAGCATGCACTGGTGACGGTGACCCTACAAGATGTGTCTTTGGCTGATGCTCCTGCTAAGGTTATTGCTAAGCATCGATTTGAGACGAGTGGCATTCAAGTGCCAGTTGAATTTGATTTAGCGTTTGACCCAAGAAAAATAAAGGCTCGCCATACATACAGTGTGAGTGCTCGTATTGAGGTGGATGGACGACTTCGTTTCATCACTGACACTACTTACCCAGTGATTACTGATCCACACCAAACTAGCCATGTCGATATGATGTTAATTGGTGTAAGAAACTGAGTTTGGCTGGCTACCGATGGCAGTCTAGGGCTGCCATTGGTACTTTCGGAGGCTGATTTTTCCATCGTTTGTCACTTCAACATCCTCAGAAATCAACAACTCCCTTTGTCTCACCAAATCTTCACCTTTGAGCGATATCCTACCTTGACTATTAATGACTCGGAACCAAGGCAGTTTGGAATCATGAGGTAGTTTTCCGAGAGCTTTTCCTACGTGCCTTGCGTACCCAGGGTAGCCAGCAAGTTTGGCGACCTCTCCGTAAGTGGTTACTTTTCCACACGGAATTTGGTGAATCACCGCAAAGATTTGCATTAAAAACTGGTCCATAATGATTTTGTCCTAGTTCGATTTTTCCATGGAAGGGATAAGGAGAGGGCATGGTATTTTCTACTTTTCAGTTCTTAGTGACAACCTTGTTGGCTGTTGTTTGTGCTCGAGCTATCAGCCTTAGTGATGGAGACATTCCAGTCTTGGCATTGGTGATTCCAGCGTTGTGGGTATTTCCGCAAGGAGGCGTTGTCGGACTTATTTTGATGGCCGCTCTGACAACTTATGGCTTGACATTACCCTATCAGCCGATCGCGCTGTCGATCAGTCAATGGATATTATTTCCATTATTGATGGTCGTCTTTTCAAGGCGCAGTAGCATCGGCGTGTTGCTTATGGCTGCGTTGATAGTCGTGACGCTTCAAGTCGGTATCATGGTCACTCAAGCTGGGGGGAAGCTTGGCGGAGAGCCCATGGTCACAGTAGTACAAACATTATCAGTGGTGGTGATTTGGTGGGCGGCAACGCACTGGCAATCTAACAATAAGCACAGTTGGTGGGCTTTGGGATTAATATTGCCACTTTGGATGGCAGACTTATCTTATGCTGCGTTAGTCGCACTTTGCATCACAGGCATCATCGCCGCAATGGAGAGCTTAGCGAAATTAGAGAGCTTTCGTTGGAGCAAACTATTGTGCTGGACATTACCTACAGTGGGGTTTGCAGCGTTAGTCGTCACACCTAGTGTGGATGTCCCTAATCCGGTCTTTGTGGTGTGGATATGCCTTCTCGGAACGGCTTGGATGACTGATTATATTTTGCGCAGCTCCGATGAGGAAGCGGATCTATAGTATTTAACAATGCTTTGCATTTAAACTATGTGCTAGAGCGATTTTACTTATCTATGCCAGAGTTGCGCATATTTTGAATATTACTGATTGTGTCTGCACGATAGTAATCACTGCAGTGGTGAAGCCTTTTTGTTGTTTTCTATACCTAAAAAAAGAAATATTAATTGGGTAGTGGGTCTGTTTCTGGCTATCTGTTTTTTGCCAGCTCAAGCACAGACTCCACCTTATAAAGTTGCGGTAGAAGCCGACGATGTTGTTACTCGTGTCTTATTTGATGCTGTTGCGTCTGAGTTTCGACTTGATATCGAATATGTTTATTACCCAAGTTTTGACGCTATTCTCAAGTCTGTGAAAACAGGGAACAGTGATTTTGCAGCCAATGTTACCTATACCCCAGACAGGGCGCTCTATTTCGATTTTTCCGGCCCGACCAATATTGAGTATACCTACGTATACAGCCTAGATAATGCCACATTAGATAAGTTATACACTGTAGGTGTGCCTAAAGGAACGATTTACCGAGAGCTGATAGAAGCCGCTTTTCCGTCGATGGCTTTGGTTGAGTATTCAGGTCAAGAAGAAGCTATGCAGCTGCTGCAGTCTGGCACCGTCGATGGCGTCGTAGATGCGATTAACCAACTTAAACCTATGTTGCTAGCAGGGTTTGATGCCCAACTGCTTAATCATCAGATCTCCATTAAACCGGTTTCCATTGTTTCCACTAAAGGTCGTAATACTCAGCTGCTTAGGACGGTTGAACATTATATTCATGGTGCTGAGGTTCAGAAGCTATTACGTGAATCCATCCGTCAATACCAGTTTGAAATACGGCAACAAGCATTGAGGCAGGCCGTACTTAATAGCGGTATCAACTTTAATCGGCCGCTTAGAGTTAAAATCGAAAACATTGGTCAGTATGCCACTTATCATAGTGATGGCTCGATGACAGGGATCACCGCTGATATTGTTCTTCAAGCATGCGACATTCTAATGTTGAACTGTCAGCTTGAAAGTACCGCAGATGAATCTTGGGAAAGTATGTATGGTGATTTGCTTGCTAAGCGAATTGATGTGCTTTCTCCGATTGCTATTTCAGAAGCTCGCAAAGACTTAGTGTACTACAGTGACCCATACTATCGGCCTGAAGCAATACTGGTTAAACGTGAAGGCTATAAAGACAATGTATACAGTAATGTCTCAGAATTAATCATCGAGCGTATTGGTGTAGTGAAGGACGATTATTATGAAGAGTTGCTGAGAGGGCTACTCCCCAAGAAAGCGCTGCTGACGTACGACAGCAGTGAATCGCAGCTACAGGCACTGATCAATCATGAGGTCGACTACATTGCGATCAGTCGAGCGAACTTTAATATACTGTTGCGAGAGTCAAAAGACTTACTACCTCTGACTGAAGATCCATTAATAGGGGGGTACTACACTTCTGATATTGCGATCGGATTTGCCAAAAATCAGGTTGGTAAGTCATTAGCTCCCCTATTTAGTCGTGCATTAAAAATGATTGATACTGAGCGAATTGTAAAACGCTACGACTATCGGCCTGATTGGAAAGCTACTCTTCAGGCGGAGCAACGTTTTTCGCGTCAGAGCAGGGCGCTATTTATGTTGGTGCTAGGTTT
The DNA here is from genome assembly GCF_022398095.1 of Vibrio sp. Isolate23. Classification (NCBI taxonomy): domain Bacteria; kingdom Pseudomonadati; phylum Pseudomonadota; class Gammaproteobacteria; order Vibrionales; family Vibrionaceae; genus Vibrio; species Vibrio sp. Isolate23. The sequence goes on along the minus strand of NZ_JAKEUV010000003.1, from coordinate 456,424 downwards.
CTTAGCCATCGTCGCGATTTATTTACACAGTCAGTCTAATACTGACAACCTGACTCGACTTAATAATCGACGTGCCATGCATAGGCGCTTTCGTTCAGGTATTAATGCTAATTATACCTTGCTCTATCTAGATATTAATCGCTTTAAGTTCATTAATGACACCTATGGCCACGAAATTGGTGATCAAGTTCTTCGAGCGTTGGCGGGCAAGATTGAACTCTATTGGAAGGGGTACGGCTATCGAATTGGTGGCGATGAATTTATACTTGTTGGCCAGCTAGATTCAGTCACACTAAATTCACTGTTAGGAAAACTTTCTAAAATTCATTTTGTTTCTGAAGATCATCAAGTCTCGTTGGATATTTCCATCGCGATTGGGGTGTCCTATCCACGAGAGCGTTTTATGGCGTTGCAAGAAGTTCTTAATGAGGCTGACCAAGCCATGTACGATCACAAAAGGAAAAAACATCACAGTATGATAAATCACCAGTCTGATGAGCAAAATGTTGTTCCTTTGACTAAGGGTGGTTAACGACTAAGCACTTGATACGAAAACGGGGTTAATATTAAGAATTTCCCTTGAATTACCCTCAGTGATGACTGATAATCCCCTCACTCCTTAGCCGTGCTAAGGAAACGGAATCTATGGAGGCCCTGGTCCTCCCGCAACAATAGCTCGTGAACTCGGTCAGGTCCGGAAGGAAGCAGCCGCAGCGAGTGACTTGTGTGCCGGGATGTGGCTGGGGCTTCCACCCATTTGAAGCCTGCAATATATGTTATTTCTTGCAAGCATCACCATTTGAAAGCCCGCAAAGTTATTTGCGGGCTTTTCTGTTTTACGCGAGTGATGATGGTGTGAGTTATGCGTTCTAGCTCGATAAGTTACGTTGTGTTGGGATATCTGTTAGGTATTCGACAAACTCAACCTCAAACCCTGCAGGGTCAATGAAGTAGACGTTCTTACGATATGGCTCTTCAGCACCTGGTTTTGCAATTGGGAATCCAGATTTGACAAGCCGATCAATGACTTCGTCTATGTTATTAGTCACATAGGCAAAATGAGCAAGTCCAACTTGATGACCTTGCAGATCGCGGTTTGTGCCTTCACCATGATCGCTCATGGCGATATATTGGTAATCATCACCAAAGTGTAGCCAGTTTCTCTCCTTACCGTACCATTCTCCCGTACCTTCAGCTCGGATGTCCCAATGGGGAAAAGCGGTTTGATAAAACTTCAACATTTCAGGAATGTCCTTAACTACTAAGTTTATATGCTCTAGCTGGATCATGACTTTCTCCTTTATTCTCTTAGCCAACGAGATACAGCTTAAAACCTCAAGTTAAGTTTAGGTAAAGCGTTTTTTTCATTTTTTAACAGTGACACTGAGCAGAATTAAGTATGATTCTTTGCTTGTTATGACACATCACTTGATTGGGTTGTGCTGTTTGGATGGCTCAGGCAAGGGGCGTGAGCTAAAAAGTGTAGGTTGGTATCGGTGCGATGGAGCGCTATGATGTTGAGTATAGTGGATTTGTTTAGTAAGGTTCCTTTGATATGAAGTTGAGTTTTAATGCTCAAGATGCCAGCCAGATATTTGTGGGTGCCTTTGCTCTCGCTGTCCCCGTCGCTTTTTCTGAAGAAGCTTGGCGTTTAGGAGAAACGCTCCCTGGTGCCAAGCTATGGCTATTGTTCGGTCTCTCTGTGATCTTTCTTGCCTTATATACCTATGAAAGTGTTTTTCAACGCACTATCTCGAAGCGAAAAATGGTGTTTGTGTTTCGAATCATCACCGCTTACCTTATGGCAGCGTGCGTTGTCGCTTTAGTCCTTTATTGCTTAGATAAGCTGCCTTTCTGGGAAGAACCTATGGTGGCTTTCAAACGGGTGGTTGTCATCACTATGCCCGCTTCTATGGGAGCTATTATTGTTGATAGTTTTGATAAAGAATAACTATTTTGAAGGCGGTAGAGGCTCTGCTTTGCCTACAATTTTGATGACTCCCTTCTGCAACAGCAACGTATTGGGGTAGGTGATGATGTTGCCATTTTCATGCCGTAATAAAACATGAAACATGGTGATATCTATTATGACCCCACTGATGTCTTCATCTTTTTCACAGACTTTAACTTGATCGCCAATACGATAAGGGAAGACGAAAAAAATCAATACGCTAGCCGATATGTTGCTAAGAATTGACCATTGAGCGACTAAAGCCACGCCTAAGACGGCGAAGATTGAGGAAAGAAATAGTGAAATATCGCCGTAACCAATGCCAAGAAGTAGAATGAACATGGCTGCAAATAAGCAGAATGTTGACACGTGGAACACTTTGACCACAAATTGTGTCCGTGCCAAGGTCACCTGTTTTTTCTCTGCGACGGTGATTAGAGCCCGCTTACCGATACGGCGTAAACTGATATAAACCAATATTAACAAAGCGCCCAAGATAAGCTGTTGCAATATTGGCTGAGTATGGAGCCATGTTGTCATTAAAGAAACCTCATTTTTCTTAATAGTATTACTTCTGCAACTACAACGATCAGTATACACGCACAAAGTATCGTAAATGCGATTGGGTTATCTGTCCCCGGGATCCCTCCAACATTGACCCCCAGTAGTCCAGTGAAGAAACCAGCAGGCAGAAAGATACCGGCAATGACGGAAAATAAATATGTATTTCTGTTCATGATCTGGGTCTGAACCTGATGAATATGGCTCAGAGCTTGATTAATCTGCTCTAGGTAAAAATCTATGGATTCGTTTAAACGAGCTACAGTATCGAGAGCGTTTTTTAAATGATGTTCTTGCTGTTGTAGTGAGGGAACGTTGGCCTGGAGTAAGTCATCAAGAGCATATCGTTGAGGCTTTAGATAGCGACGTAGACGTAGAAGGCGAGAGTACAGCGCGTTCAGCTCATCCAGATCTTTAACGTCAGGGGTATCAAACCTGATCAGTTGCTCCTCTATAGGATGTAGGAAGGCAGCGATGGCGTCACTGATGCGGTTTATCATCGACACTAAAAGCTCCGAGATATCACAAGGCCCAGCTCCTTGCTGAAGAGCCTCAATTAACGTTGTAACAGCTTTAGATGGAAGTTTCCTTGTTGAGATCAAAGCACCTCGATACCAGAGAATTCTTATACTCAACATATCGTCAGGTTCGGCACCTGCATTTAGATTGATCCCGCGTAAAATAAACAGAAAACAATCTTTACCGTATGATTCAAATCTAGGGCGAGTATCGTCTGCTAGCAAAGAATCAATTAAAGGCTCTGGAAGATCTTGAGTTTGCAGCCATTCGCGTAGACTAGCTGCATCTCGTTGGCAATGGTACCAGTGATCAGGCAATACGCTATCTGTGAGAGTTGCTAATGGCTCAGATTTCCCTTGAGAAAAACGCCAGCCTGAAATCAAGAAATCACTCATAGTGATCCTCCTTAGTTGCGAATTACCCCTATGGTAGACGCTTGTTTTTCATTTAATGGATTTAGGGGTTGCTGTCAACTCTGTTCTTGACTAAGAAGATTGAAAAGCAGAAGGGAAGAAGGCTTTCACACATTTACCTGGCCAGAATATTTCGTAAAGCTTAACGCTTTTTAAGCTTACAAATGAGAGAGGTGCACTTATTTAGGTGCACCTTGTTGAAACTGCAAGTGAGACTAACCAGAACGATGCTCTATAGGCCCTGTCACTTGATCAGCTAGGGCTTGAATTAATGCCGGCTCGAACTTTAGTCCATCTTTGCTATAGACGATACCAGATTGATTTTTTCCTGCATCGTATTGACTTTGTAAAACCGCAGGCAAGAAAACGTACATTTCTTCAAAAGGCTCCGCGTCAGCTTCATAATATACTGTTGCTTCTGTTTTAAATTCTTCAGGTATATTGAGCGTATTCCTTACAAACACACCTGGAGATGGAAAAAACACTAAAACTAAATCAGCCATTATAGGGAACAAAGGATTTACCTCTGTCTCTTCTAATAAGCCGGATTGCTGAAACTTTTGTTCGATCATGCAAACTCCATTGGTATGAATTCAATTCCAGTGACGCCAGCTGCTTCTAATGCATTTTTAACTTTTTCGCTCACATAGTAAGGATCTTTGTAAGTTGTTAAAGTGAAGCAGTCATATTCGATATTTGATGTATGAAATTTATCTTCATCTATAATTTCCTCATAAACATCAGTATATCCGCCAATTGTATCGCTAAAATCTTCTGCCTCGGAAGCTATAGGGTCGAGTAGATCATAGTGAGCAGTCACATTCATAAAAGCGTAGTTTTGATAAAGCTCATTATTGTGAACTTCGATAGGGACAAATTGTATACCCGTAAATCCGTTGTCAAAAAAAACTTGTTGTATTTTGGTACTAGCAAGTTTGCCTAGTCCAATTTTTAAACAGTCAGACATTCCTCGCTCGTCATAACAATCATCGACTTGGTAGCTCCCTTTTTTCTTCAAAAGCTTAATTTTAGGATCGGCATAATCTAAAACTAAGTTCCATGGTTCTCGGACAGAGAAACTACCTTCGCCATCCTCGAATTTTTCAAATAATAAATAATAGTTCAATTTAAAAAATTTTTAGCTAATGTGATAATGTTTAGGTTTTAAAATTATAAAAGCACCATAAGGTGCTTTTTAATCAAACATCTCTAACCCAAACGTCTTTGACATGTTTCTTAAGCAAATCGATCACACTTTGGTGGATGAAAATTAACCCAAAATCTTCTTCGAGTTTAAATATCAAACGTTCCTCTAGAGGGATATGTTCAAGTCTAGAGAAGTCAAAATCTGTCGAATTAACGTCTAGCCAGTTCAGTTTACCATATTGTTTTTCTTTGTCCGTCAGTCTATAAGTTTGATGGATATAAGGCATTCGATAGTCTTCATAAACCTTTATTTGATCATCTGAAGGTTGGCTTGGAGAACAGTCAACACGAGCATCTAACCATTCAACGCCATGCTGCACGAGCTGCTCTACTTTTGAGGCAATATCGCTAATAATAAATAGCTTTGGTGAAAAGGTCATCTCCAACAGCAAATCGGGCTCTACTGGAACTATAGGAGCTGGAGTTTCTTTGAACGGAAAGTTCTTAAAGTTTTGAGTAGATAGTATTTGATATTCTTTATGCATTTTTAAAACACCGGTGCTTCTTCATCAAAATCAAATGGTTCCTGCACAAGGCCTATAGCACCATTTTGCTCTGCAATATCCCATACATGATTAACTAATTCTGCAGAAAAGAAAATAGTATCATCAGATCCTTTTACTCTGAATATATGTTTCTTGTGTTCAGGAATTAAATTGTATTTGCCCTCACAAATAAAAAGTTCTCTAACAATTAGTTCCGGAGGAAGACCATAATCAGAGTTATCTTTCATGTAAGTACGACTTTCCTCCTCATTCATTACATCGATTATATTATTTATGGCCATAATATACCTATTTGAATGTTTTTTATCTTCAGATTTTAGCGCTGCAGGCATAAAGATTATCCCATAGGGATCCCAAGACATGATAGCTTTCATTATCAACTCGGATACCATTCTGTCCCCCTTGTCAATAATATCGGGGATTTCATCTAGATCATTGTCACCTGCTAGCCAAATAATTGGGCTTAGGGCTGATACGGGAATGTATGAATTACTTGAATAAAGGTATTCTCTTGCATCATCTGGCTTAGCTATAATGTCATTTGACAGTAAGTTTTCACTAAATGTCGCTAGCATTTCAGTTTTTATCATTTACTTAGCTCCTTAACGTTTCTGAGACGGCCTTGTAATGAGTCAAAAATAATAATTTTAACTTCAGATTTATTTTTTACTTCTTTATAAATATTTTCATAAACAGAATTTTTATTTGAAGAGGCAAAATACTCTTTGTCATTCTTTTCGTAAGTAGTATTTTCTACTATAGAGCCATTATTTTTTTCTTTATAATCCTGTGTCTCTTTTGTATCTAATTTTCTATTATAAAATACAAACTCTTTTGAGCTATAATGGCTATCTCTTGATGTACACATGCCACAACCTGTGTTGTTTTTCTTGAATCTAACACCGTCTGACTTTAGCAAAAGTTTAAAATTGGATATATAGTCTAAGATCTTTTCAGATACATTATCAACTTCCTTCACATAGACTTTAAAGTCTGTGTCACAATCTAGTTTTTTCAGTGTTAAAGCAAGCTTAATTGCAACGACTTTATGATACCCAGTAGTTGAATCAATCGATTTCTTTAGGCTCTTATCTTTTACTTTAGCTGACTCAGCAGACATTTTAGCTTTTGAACTGTAAAAAGAGCCCTCTATATCAGGGTCAGTATGGCCTGAAGAATGCTGTGGGGTCTCATAATAGCAACATATTTCTTCATCTGAGGAAAGTAAAACTAGGTTACTCCCATGATTCATGGACCAACCTTTCCTTTGCATTTGTAAAGTTCGAAAACTTGCTAGACTGCCTACAACCATATCGCTAATAATATGATGAGCATCAAGTGTACCGGATTTTAAGTTTAGAGGGTGTGAAGAACGAAGTTCAGCGCTCGCTAGCTTATATGAGTCTGACTGGCGGAATACGTCACCTTCGAACTCTTTAACTGAACATTTGTTGCTTTCGTTTGTACTCGTCATGATTTAGCTTTCCCTTTGCTTCTAAGCGCATCAGAACATTGCCTTTCCCCTTTTCCTGCAGGCCTTTTGCAGATTTTACATCTAGGGCTATCTTTGTCTTTTTCTTCGTTTGCTTTATCTTGGCTTTTCCCTGACTGAGAAGACTTACCAGTATCATGCTTCACTTTTGCTGGATAAGTTCTTTCACTCTTACCTAAGATTCGTGCAAAAAGTTGATCAAATTCGCCCATTGCTTCTTTCAGCTTATCTGGCACCATTTTATCAATCACTTTAACTTCGTCGGCTAGCTTTAAGAAATACGCACCAAGCTCATCCGCTCTCATTCTATTCGCGTAAGAGGCTAGCTCTGTTGCTACTTCGATACATGGTTTTAGGACATCAGAGATAATATTGCTTGCTTGTTTTGCGTAGTCCATCCAGTCCAGAGTTCTGAGGAATTTTTCTGGGTCTCCTTTTCCAAGGCCTCGTAGTACCGCAAGTAATGTGTCTTTAGATGTCCCTTTACCACCTTTGAGGGCTACTTTACAGGTACCTTTAACCGCGCTGCCGAAGGTTGGGATACAACCGATAAGAGTAAGTGAGAGTGCTAGCCAGTTTTCTGGCTTATCACGTTCAGCTTCATCAAGTAGTGTCATGACGTTAGCGGACAGATCTCGTACATCTGCTGCTTGGTCAACGACTGGAATCATAGTTAATGCTGTATTGACGATAATTTGTTCTACTGAGGCGTCATCATTGAAGTCCCCAAGGATAACTCCCCATATCCAGCTAGCTGCACCGGACATACGCTTCCAAGCATTTTCCCAAAAGCCCACTTCACCTTTTTTTGTTTTCTCTATAAGCAGTTGTGCATTAGCATTTGGATTAAAGTTGGGGTTGGTTTTTGTCGGAATATTAGGTGTAAAATCACGAGAGTCTTCCCCATATTCGATAACAAATTCCCCTGGTGCGACACCTCCTACCGATGCTTTACCTTTGTCATCCAGTGTGCCTTCAAAAACGCTGCCTTTTTGATCGGTCAGCTTGTAGGTCGCACCTTGAACAGGGTCACCATCTGAATAAGAAAGGAATAGATCAACAGTATAAGTCCCTTCAGCTTCCTCTGTGACAGTGACAGAAGGATTTTGGGCTCCGCCAAGACACATAGTGTTGGCTTTGTTCATTGTCATTTGGTCTGACAAACGACAAACACCTTTACCTTCCATTGAAACGGTTGGAGAGGCTGAGATGAACTCGGCTTCAGCTTCTATAGTGCCTGACGCGACACCTTTCTTATCGCCCCCCGCATCGCCGGTACTTGCTGCGAACTTACTGCCTTTAATCGCAATACTATTGCCGCCATCCATGGATATGGTGGTTGTTCCATCTGCTAGATCAGCGGATTTTGCATTATTACCATATGGGATAGGTACAACGGCATTACCGACTGTGGTCAGACAAACGTCGGGCAATGTGGCATTGGCTTCACCGCCGGATCCCTTATGAACTACGCTGAGTCCATTTGCACAAACTGTTACACCCATGATGCACCTTGAGTCATTAAACAAATATTGATCAATGATATAAAATAAAGCGCACATCAATCTCACTAAATTCATAGTTATAGTGAATTTTCCGCACTTCGAATTCACCAAATCGATGGTTCTTGGCTGTATGTCTCACAAAATGGATGAAATTATGTTGTTGGTTTTTTTGCGTGAACGATATTTTGATGGTATCCGGTTGGTTTATTCTTGTTAATAACGTCGATGTATTTCTGTAGTGAAGTCACTTGTTACTAATCAATAGAAGTGCTGTGCTAACAGGATGATCAGGGGTTTGCTAAGCAAGAGCGCAATGTGAATATTCAAGGCTTGAGGGGAAAAATCTCAAGCCTGTTTTCTAAAAGGATACCTCTACACTCACACCTTCAATCCAACGTTCTTCAGAGATAGGCTGATCGAAGCTCAAATTGACTTTTAGGTAGGCTGGTTGTCCTTCAAAAGGGCTTTGTAGCTCTTGCGGTAACTTGTTCACAACTTCAACTTGGCTTGATACTGTCGCTGTGTAGGTTTCTCCATCTGGATATTTCACTTTGGCACGAGTGCCAATGGTACTGAAGCGCAAATATTTTGGATCGAGAAATGCGGTGATCTCGGGCGTTGCATTTTTTGCGATCGTAATAAGAGGCGTGTTTTCGAAAACGCGCTCTCCTTCAAGGACATGAATGTCAATAACCCTTCCTGCAAATGGGGCCTTAATGGTTAAGCTTTCTTGAGTTGAACGCTTGACGATAAACGCTTTCATCAGAGAGCGGTATTCGGTGGCGATGGGGCCTGCCAGTTTGGTTTCAGTGTCGGCACGTTTTGACTCAGCGTAAGCAATTTTTTGACTGCTTAATTGAGTGTTAAGAGCGTTAGTGATGTTGACCATTGAGGCATAGTCGACCTCAGACACTTGGCCTTGTGAACGGTACGTATCGTAGTTTTGCTGGATTTCCTGAACTTTATCAAGGTTACGCTTTGTGTGGTTGATTGCCTCAGCATATAAGGCTTCAATGTTGAAATCTTGACCAGTCGGTAGTTTTAAAAGCTCACTCTTAATGAAGTTAAGCTCTTGATCTAAAGCAGGATCACTCAGTAGTAACAAGGCTTGCTCGTGGGACACTGTTTTTCCTACATCAGATGGTATCGGGCCGACAATACCAGGGTGAGTGGCGTTAATTGTCACTGGATGTGAGGTAATGATGGCTGGTGCCGTGACCAATACTTGTGTTTTAAACAGGTAGTAAGCCATCGCTATTAATGGGCTAATGACGATTGCTAGAATCAGGTACCAACGTAGGCGATAACCGCCACGCTTTGCCTGACCATAGACAACTTTAACACCACCCTCAGATTGTGGGTTATTCTTTTTATCTAAATGAAAATTCACTTTCATATTAAAATCTCTTACCTTTCTTTAGTACCCACCAAGGTGCCATGCTTGATTCTTCATGACTTCTTCTGACGACTTCATTCACCACCGCAAACGCAGTAATTAATCGCATCAGAAATTGATAAATAGGGTAGAGTGGGAGCCATTTTATCGTTTTGAGATCTTGTCTCTTTCGTTCAGACACTAAGCCGATATACACAATAAAAATGACAAGTGATAAGAAAAGATAAACACAATACAACATGAGCGTAAGTGCTAAAACGAAGGGGGTGGGGTAGCTGTAAAAAATAAACAAAGTGAAGAAAGCGACCAAAAGCGGCAGGAGGACGTTTTGAATCACCCCATATACCATGATAGAAATGAAGTTTCCCCACCCCAATAGAGCAGGAGATAGGCCATCTTTGTGCTTACGAAGGAAAAGAAACAGTAAGTCACCATCCCAGCGAAGCCTTTGTAGTATCAGACCTTTTAAGGTATCTGGCACATCAGTATGACCAATAGCATGTGTGGCGAAAGCAAGCTTGTTTGTAGGGTATCTGCGTTGATACTGCTTGAGGCGCATGGTTAAATCTAAGTCTTCCGCAGTATGAGTATCCCACCCGCCAACCTGTTTGAGAATACTCTTTCTGAACGCGCCAAAGGCACCTGAAATATTGTTGAGGACACCCCAATTAGCCATGCCGGTTTTCCCCGCTTGCATTGAAAGCATGTACTCCAGAGACTGCATTTTAGTCAGGATATTCTGGCTGTGATTCCTCACTCGTAAAGCACCACCACTGGCAATGACATCTGCTGAAGAAAATGATGTCATCATTTTGCAGGCCATATCGTTATCAAAAGAGGTATCGCCGTCAACATTGATCACTATGTCACCGGAGGCAATAGATAATCCCGCATTCAAGGTAGAAACTCTTCCTCCTCGCTGCCATTTGGGAATAACACGCACTTTTCTATTCTTCACTTGGGCATGGCGTTTGACGCCTTCAACAGCGGCTTGATATGTGGCTTGGTTTTGTACTGCGCCATCAACCACGGCAAGGATCTCAATAGAACCCGGGTATATTTGCTCAACGAGCGTATCAATCGTAATACCGATGGCTTCCCCTTCTCCGTAGCATGTGATGACAAAGCTAATGGCAGGAAAGTGTTGCGGTTCCTTTACTTGCGCACGGTAAGCCCAACGAAAAATGCCAGTGAGAACTAGCAGATAAAGCGGGAGCTCAATGATGATCATCAGAGGAAAAAGCAAAAACCACAGCTCTTGGTTGTGTAAGAGCATTCCCCTGAAATAATCAAATAACGTCAGGCTATCAGACAGCATAGATTTCTCTCAGTAAAGCTTCTAACCAAGACTCAGGATCCCCGTTAAATGCGTGGTCAGGTAGGCTTCTGGCAAACACATTTAGTTCGAAATCGTCTTCTTCAATGAGTTTGCTCAGAGCGGAAAGCTTATTCTGTATAGCTGACAAGCTAGAGTGGTGAGTTTTTGGCATGAGCACTAAAAGCACATCTTGCTTATACTGACAGCAGATATCGGTATCTCGAAACAAGCCGCTCAAACGGGCGGTAATTTGCTCGATCAAAGCGAAGAGTTTTGTATCCCCATGTTGTTGACCATAGTGGTCAATAGAGGGCAGATAAAGTGCAAGGATCAAATGGTTTTCATTGTGCCTTAACGCGACTTTATTTAGCCAACTGATCAAATTAACAAAATAGCCAGCCTCGACTTTGCCTTTGATGGACAGTTCAGGAGCTTGGGTGGCTTTTCCATGTTGGTAGATGTATTGACCGGATTCACCCAGTTTATATTGGTAGATCTTTCTTTCGATCAGTTCATGTACAGGAACTTTGGAATCGCAGCTCATACATTGAGTGATGGTCGACGCTTCGACAAACATATTTGAGCAAGTGTGGCACTTCTGGTTTTCCAATGGACGGTCATAATCAACCCCTATATGTCGAAGCTGGGTAAGGCATTTAGGGCAAGCTAATTTGCCTTTGCGAGTAAAGGCTTGTTGATCATCGACATGCCCACAGGTAAAACAGTGCAGCGAGCTTTGTGATTCGATGTCTATGCTTTGGCAGATTGGACACACGTCGACATAGTTTAAGTGCCCACTGTTACACTGAGAGCAAAGGCGAATTCGATCGATCAGGTGCTCTTTTTCTAAGATATTACGGCTCTGCTCAGACAAAGCATAGCGGTATGCGGAATCTAGCTCTGGATATAAAAATTCGATAAGTGGGTACTGATATATAGTCGGTTCGCTGACATTTTTGAGTGAAGTAATTCGGCGTTCACGATTGACTCCTAGCCAACCAATAATAGGGTCAAGAGCCTGAATATCTGATGCCGTTGATAGCTTTTTTTGCGTATTGTGCCATAGATCGAACGCTGTATTTTCGTCAAACAAACCGTCGGTTAAGCAAGTTGTTAGCGTGTTTTCTTCTGTGCTAAAAAGGCACCAACTCCATCTCAACTTTTGCTGATAGAATGCTTTGAGAGTTTCCTTTTGAGTGTCTTGATTTGAAAAGGCAATACAAGCCGCACCGCCAAAAACTTCAGGCAGTTCCTGAACCGAGCGAACATAAATCACTTTGTCAGTAAGATGGCTAGAAGGTGGAGTATCACTGAGCCAGTAAAAGTTTTTAATGGGAGTGGGCATGGTTAGTCTCATTAGGTCACAATTCTGACAGTAGAGCCACTAGATATCGGAGACGAATCGAGGGCGTACCGTCGCAAGTTTTTAGTTAAACAATCGTCGTGCAATAGATACACAAACAACGTAAATTACAGGCCTTTCCCTTGTGTATAGAAGGGAGTCAGAGCCAAGTTATTTCTCGTCTAACTACCACAGTGTTTATCCCTAACGAACTTTTTCTCACCTTGGCCCAAAATTAAGTTGAGGCTGATTAAACAATAGGTGGCTGTCTCATTTCTGAGAGTCTTCGAGTTTTAATTATGAGTCATAATTTTTTAGGTATTTATATAAATCTTTATAACATAATTTAATTCAATAAGTTTTTAAGTTATTGTTTTGTAATTGCTTTTGTTTTGATGAAACTTGTTGTGTCAGATTGCATTGATCATATGCCTATATCCGCATTTATTGAATTAAAGCTTAAAAGTGCATTTAATTATGAGGTTTGTTGAGTACATTTATTCAATGTCAGGTACACGACAAGCAGTCACATGTTTTCAAAAGAAAAGCTGGAGGGGGGATCCTCCAGCCTTGTTTAATGTTCAGCTTGAACTAAGGAACTAGTTTCCACGCCATCTCCCAATACAGTCCGACACCCGGTTCATATTGATTGGAAGATTCAGACCACTGCTTGCAGTAACCGCTGGCTTGACCATTTAGGCATTGGTATATGTTGCCATCCTTTTCTTGAAGCACCTGAGTACCAGCTTGATAGCTTTCTAAGCTTTTAGGAAAAACATAATCATAACGAGGCAGTGGATCGGTATTTGTCACAGATAATAACCAGTGTTTATAAGTCTCAGTCGCTTCGGGTTTAGTAATGAACACTAAGTGATCGCCATTCAGCTGCAGAGCGCCATTACCGGAGCGATAGTCTGGCGCAGTTTCAAGAAAATCTCGTGGTTCAAGCACCTCTTCGATCAGTGGTAGGTTAGCCAATTCCGCGATAGCTTCTCCAGTATAGGGAGGGACAAAACTGTCTTTCAGGCCATATAGCATGCCAATAGGAGTGACTTTTTCGTCTAGGTAACTGACTCCTTCACCTATCTCAAACTCAGTTTGCATCATTGACCAGAATAGCGACGCTTCGGATCCGGTTGCAGACTTTGGAACAATGCCTTGCCATGATACAGAATCTGATGTGTAGGTGACGGAATTAGTTAGAATACGGCCAAAGTTCGCCCCCGGTACTTGTAGGAAGCCACCGTTTAGCCCTTGACCGGCTGTCGTAGAGAGGAAACCATGGCCTAAAATGGTGCCGAGTGATGTACCAAGGAAAGTGATCTTACTTTTATCAAGGTCAGGCACACCATCAGGAGAAGGTAAGAAGTCCAACTCCTGCAGTGAGGTATTAATGGCGTTGAGAAGGGTGTGCATATCTAGGTTACTCTGAACGGCACCACCTGGTAGGCTAGCGGCATTGTCCGGTGTCATGATTGAGCCCACGTGATCAGAATCACCTTCTGCTCGCGAACCGTGCCATACCCAGTCAATGGCGATCACTGCATGACCATCTTCAAGAGCTGGTGCTGCAACGGATTTGGCATCAGACTGGTCGCCATTCAAACCGTGGGCGTATATGACAACAGGGGTTGAATGAGATAGCGACTCTTTAGGGAATAAAATGGTAAAGTCTAACCACACATTACTTGGCTTATTGGTGATGCGGCCTGTTTGTTTGTCTCTAAAGTCCATGGCCTGCATGCGACCTTTGAGTGAGTAAACCACTTCATTGCTGTCGTGTACATAGCTGGAGTTATCCCAGTCGAACTCGACTTTTGATGTGGCCTTAAGCACCTTCTCTTTTAATGGCGCAAATTGCTTGGTTGCTTCTTCTTTTGTCACGGTTGTAAAGACGGTGAGCGATACAATCTCTTCTCTTGTGATCCCCTTAGCTTCGAGGTATTGAATGTAAGGCTCATAGAAATTGGAGAGTTCGGAACCATCTTGGCTTAAAGCTTCTGTGACACCGTTAGAGGGACGAAAGTCATGGCCGTTGTCGCTTTTCAATGCATTAGTGACCACCGCGATATGTGTATTGCCGTAGTTAAATCGGGCTCTTGGGTAGACTGACATTATATGGCTACCATCGGCTTTAACCTCTGCAGGTTTGCTGGACAATGGTGCAACCGGTACCCTCTCATCAAGGCTGTAATCAAAAACCTGAACGCTATCTCCACCATCACTTGGTAAACTTGATGGATCAAATGGCTGGTGGAATTCGAACAGCACTGGCGCTGCGACGGAGAATCCATTTTTGCCATTGATGATGTCTTCAGGGGTAAAACTTTTTGGTAACTCGTGAATGAAGTTGTTAGAAAAGATTGCGTTCTTTATGTTTAGGCGCAGGCCTGTGTCAGACTGACTATCCTTCTTTGTAAAAGCCTGATTACTTGGCCATGGTAACCCACATGAGTCGCTAGTCAGCGGATTGCAGTGTGTAGTATCTGTCGCTCCCCATGCGCTGCCTGTTAAAAATGCCATTCCCAATGCTAACTTGTTTAGTTTCATCGCTTTCTACTCGCCTTCTTGTTGTCAACGTTTGTTAGTTTTGTCTTCAGCGTGCCTTGCTGGTGGGGGTAAAATTGCCCCTATGCATCCAGTTGCTTTTTGACTATATGGCGAGGAGAAGGTAAATGGCTCAGAATGATCATTAATAGTTATTAATTTTTATTTGTTCATTATTTGAAATGATTATTAAGGCTAGTTCTGATGGTTTTGTTGTTTCAACCATCTGATATATAATGCTATTTTTATCTTTGTGGTTACTCCAAGATTCAATTTATTCTTCTGTTTGTATAAAGGCCGTATCAGATTAAGCTTTTTGTATCGACACTTGACTCCATGAAGTCTTAGAGTCGTCATGACAAACTTCCAAATCATACGTCTGTTGCTTATCTTCACGATCTTTTTCCTTGTCAGTGATTACTTACTTTCGACATGGTATGGGTTTATATTATTTGAACAGTGAATGCATGTTTGATAGCGTAACTGGCTGTTAAGTATAAACATTAGTGGATTTTTACTGAGTGTTAAGATAGTAATGATTCATTGATTCTGCTGTTTTAAGGATCGATAGATGCGTTTTCCCCTAACTACATTAGCTGTATCTGTGGCGCTTATTGCTGGGTGCAGTTCTCAAGGAGTTCAAACTGTGGCTCAACCATCCCAAATAGAACTCGCAGCTCAGCAAGTTTCGGCTCCAGTGGCCCCAAAGCAACCTTATGTCCTTAACAATCATGGTGATCGCCGCATAGATAACTACTACTGGATGCGTGATGATGAGAGAAAAGATCCTGAGATCTTGGCGCATTTAGAAAAAGAAAATCAATACACGGATGCGGTGTTAAAACACACTGAACCGCTACAGGAAAAACTATTCCAAGAGATCAAAGGGCGCATTGCAAAAGATGACAGTTCAGTTCCAGTGAGAAAAGGGAATTATTTCTACTCGAACGAGGTGTCTGGTGATAATGAATACCCTATCTACCAGCGCGCCAAAGATTTCTCAGGGACGGATAAGACCGTTATCTTAGACGTCAATGAGCTGGCGAAAGAGCACGAATTTTTCAGTACGGGTGGCTTATACGTTAGCCCAAATGAGAATTTACTGGCGTACGGTGAAGATACCCTAAGCCGTCGCATTTACACGATTAGAGTCAAAGACCTTGCCACAGGCGAATACCTCAACGATGAAGTCGAAGGGGCGTCGAGCGGTGTGGCTTGGCAAAATGACAATCAAGCTTTTTACTACATCAAGAAAGATCCTCAAACCTTGCTGGGCTATCAGGTCTACCGTCATGTGCTTGGCACGCCGCAAAGCAGTGATGAGCTGATTTACCAAGAAGACGACAGCGCGTATTACATGTCTTTAGGCAAGAGTAAAGACGGCGAACAAGTTTACATCTTCCACTCAAGTACTGAGACAAGTGGGGTGTCTGTCATTGACGCCAATGATCCTAAAGCCAAGGCTGAACCTTTCTACCCGAGAGAGGAAGGCATTGAGTACAGCATCGCTAAGCTGAACGACTGGTATTTTATCTACACCAACTATCAGGCTGTGAACTTTCGTTTAATGAAAGTGCATAAGGATCAGATGCATGACCGTTCGAAATGGCAGGATGTGATTGCCGCGGATGATAAAACTCAACTGGTCGATTTTACGTTGTTTGAGGACCATTTAGTTTATGAGCAGCGTAAAGACGGCTTAACCACGGTTAAGGTGCGTCAGCTTTCGACGGGCAAGGAGTTTCTATTAGCCTTTAACGACACCGCGTTTGCGGCTTACATGACTGGCAACCGAGAGCTCGATAACTCAAAGGTTCGTATTTACTACAGTAGCCTGACGACGCCGGGGACGTATTACGATTTCGACCTCGAGTCAGGTGAATCCGAAATCATGAAGCAAACGCCAGTACTTGGTGATTTTGATGCTGACAACTACCAATCTGAACGTATTATGATCACCGCTCGAGATGGGCAAAAAGTGCCGGTTTCGTTGGTTTATCGTAAGGATAAGTTCAAAAAAGACGGCACGAATCCTATCTACCAATACGGTTATGGTTCATATGGTCACACGATCGATCCTACTTTTGGTTCAGCGCGCTTGAGTCTCCTAGATCGCGGATTTGTCTATGTGATAGCGCATATCCGTGGATCTGAAATGCTGGGAAGACCTTGGTATGAAGATGGTAAAAAACTGACCAAACAGAATACTTTCAATGACTTTATCGATGTTACCAAAGGCTTAACGGAAGCTGGTTATGGTGCCAAAGACAAAGTGTTTGCGGTCGGTGGATCAGCGGGTGGCCTATTAATGGGAGCCGTCATAAATCAAGCACCTGAGCTGTATCGAGGCATTGGTGCGCATGTCCCGTTTGTGGACGTGGTAACCACCATGCTGGATGAATCTATTCCCCTGACAACCAATGAATACGACGAATGGGGTAACCCGAATGACAAGCCATACTACGATTACATGCTGAGCTACTCGCCGTACGACAACGTCAAAGCGCAGAGCTACCCGAACATGTTAGTGACAACAGGCCTGCATGATTCTCAAGTTCAGTATTTTGAGCCTATGAAATGGGTGGCGAAATTGCGAGAACTGAAAACGGACGATCATGTGCTGCTGTTTAAAACAGACATGGAGGCGGGGCATGGTGGCGCATCTGGTCGCTTTAAGCGTTTACGAGAAGACGCACTTGAATACGCCTTTTTCTTAGATTTGCTCAACGAAGAGTGAAATTTAACCAAATCGTCGATATGCCCGCCTTGAGCGGGCATTTTTATCGGCGCAACAAAGTTAACAGAAACAGGGCATTGCAAATAACCTTCTCATATATAAATAAAAATCGCTCTAGATAAACATTGAAGTACCCAACCTGCTTTTTGTTGGAACCATTCACGGTTCTGATGTTTGGTCGATTTTCCTGATTGATTTGCGGAACAAAGATCACCACTCTACGTGCCGCCCAGAGTCGAGGTATCACTCTGGCTTATAGAACATAAAAACTAACAACGTAGAGCTTTATAATGAAAAAAATCATCACCTTGTTGTCTATCTCGGTGCCTTTGACCGCTGTTGCGGACAATGCACGCATAGATGCATTTATGACGGCGTTTCACGCCAATCCGCAAAAAGTCATGGATGCGTTACCAGAGAAAGAAGGAGACGAATATCAAACCATGAGTGCTGAAGAGCTTGAGCGCTTCAGAGATCAAATGCGTGAAACGGTTATGGAAAGAGCAGAGTCAGTCATTGCTCCTCGATTCTCAGCAAACCTGAACAACGATAACCCAGCGCGTCTGGTTGATGTGGGTAACGCACTGATTCGCAATCTGGTTGAATTGGATAGTGCGGCACCAGATTCAAAATATCTGGATGTTCAGCCTTGGTCTGATACTTACTGGCCTTTGTACTCCGGCGCAGCCGCGTGGCGTTATTCTGACCGTGAACTTTACGCGTCAGACTGGCAGGAATACTACGATTTTTCACATACCATCAAACCGTTGGATAGCTACTCAAGCGAGCAGCGCCACTTACTTTCTCCGGCAGAGAAGTATGACTTATTGGTCGGGGATAAAAACTTCACGCTGACCAAGCGTTCGTGGGACTCAGGTAAAGGTTACTATGAGTCGCAGGGCAAAGTAGAGCGTTGGATGGGACTATGCCATGGCTGGGCTGCGGCGGCTTACATGCTTCCTCGTCCTGAAAAGTCGATTACAGTACCTGATGCCAATGGAGAGATGCTTAAGTTCTATCCGTCAGACGTTAAAGCTCTAGGCACACTGCTTTGGGCTGAAGCGCCGTTCAATACACGTTTTATTGGTGGTCGCTGTAATATTCAGAACCCTGAAAAAGACGAAAATGGTCGTGTTATCGAACCTGACTGTGTGGACAACAACCCAGCAAGTTGGCACTTATCTGTACTCAACCAGATCGGTATCACCGGTCGTAGTATGATTATGGATGCGACATACGATTACCAAGTCTGGAACCAGCCGATCCTTGGCTATCAGGTTAAGTACTTTAACCCAGAGACTAATCGTTCATCAGGCAATCCAGCCGATGTGACTATCGCGATGGCGGACTACAAAAAAGACAAGTTCACCCAGTATCGCGCGTCACGTGTTGTCTCAGTCGTTGGTGTCCAGATGGTTGTAGATTACATGGTAGAGACGAACCCAACTCATCGAAATTACGACAAGCCAAAGCTTGATGGCGTATCGCGAGTGACGTATTACTACGATTTGGAATTGGATGCTCAGGGCAATGTTATCGGAGGCGAGTGGTATCAGAATCGTCACCCTGATTTCCTTTGGACACCAACCCCTGAAGCGGTAGCGAAGTCCTACTACGATGGCAGTGGCGAATGGGATGTGACTCAGTCAGTTCCCCAGAGCTGGCAAGATAGAGCACCTAAAGCGTCTCGTTATACTCAACCTATGACTTCTGTTGTTTCAGCTTTGTTTAGTGCGGCTTCAGGCGATGAGAAGCCAGCAGAGCAATGGAAGCAAATTGCTACTCAAGGTAGCCAGTGTCTGGACGTTGAAGGAAGTTCTGCCACTCCGGGAGCTCGAGTATACGGCTGGAGTTGTCACAGCGGTGACAACCAACAATGGCAACTAACGACTGAAGGTAAGATGATCAGCAAGGTAGCACCAGGTCTGTGTCTGGATCAGCAAGGGTCAAGTATCACTATGGAAACTTGTAGCCAGCGCCCGAATCAGACATGGCGAATGGAAAATGGCCAGCTTAAAAATAGCCTAGATAACGCGCTGAAATGGAACTCCAACAGTTGGTTGGTCCAAGCTGACGTCAATGGCAGTCAGTGGTCTTGGAAATAAATCACTAAAACAATAACAATGCTCTCCTTACTGAAGAGCCCGCGTGCGGGCTCTTTTTTCATCCGATTATTGCAGGCAGCTGCCTTCAAATGACCAGTACCAGTAGTAACTGTAAGGATCGGCTCCCCAGTTAGTCTGGGTTGCGACAAAGCGGTTCCCGTAGGACTGCACCTCGGTGCCTTGTGGGTAATAGTAATAAGGTGACCATTCTTCTAAGTTGGCGCACAAGTCCTGTGGTTCTGGTGTCGGTTCTTCGAGATAGGCACTAACGCCAACATAGGCATCTGAGGAGCTACGCGCACCTGTGACCATCACATAAACATCGGCATCACCAACACCGCTAAAACCACAGTATTCGTTGTTATCGCGGTTGGTGGAAGCACAGTCATGATCCGACAGTGAAGCAGGACGATTGATCGCGACATACATATCAACATTGCCATAGCCGTTATAGGTTTGTACCCAGATATCCTCAGCTGGTGAATTCTTCAACACAAAGTGTTGCTCGTCATTACCCGCTGATTCAATCGCACTTGGAATATTGATTTGTAAGCTTACGATATCGGGGTTAGGTGTCGGCTCAGGATCTGGCTGTCCAGAAGCGCACTGTGCCACCTGAATACCCACCTGAGCGAACGCGTTGTTCACCGCGGAAGTGTCGTATCCCAGTTCGTGAGCCGCTTTACAAACACCTTCAGCGCCCTGTTGAAAATCTGAGTTTGGTCGCCAGTAAAGTTGGTTAGCGGTAGCATAGGCGATGAACGCTTTTTTGATGTCCCAGTTTGAGCTGGTCGCGAGATGGTAAAACGCCTTGTTGAACACACCGGAGCTGTGGTGGACGTCGATACCATTGTAATACTGGTTGATATGGTCAATGGAAACGCCGTCTTTGCTTGGCTGAATGAAGTAACGCATGGCATCAGAGTACTTCATGACATGTTCGCCCATTTTCCAGTTGAAGCTGCCGTGAACGTACTGGCTGAGTGCCGCCGCAGCTACATCAGAGAAAGACTCATTCATCCCACCTGACATACCACGGTATTCCAGACCAGAGTTCTGCTCTGTAAAGCCGTGGCTGACTTCATGTGCAATCACATCCCACGTGGCCAGTGGATACATTGACTGGTTACCATCACCAAAGGTCATCTGACGACCATCCCAGAATGCATTGCCATAGTTAGAGCCATAGTGAACGCGCATGGTCAGTTTTTGCTGAATAGGTCGGGTGTTTAACCAATCCATGTACATATCGAAAACGCGTTGACCAAAATAGTGTGCGTCATTCATTGGAGCGTAGGCCCCATTCACGCTACGGTAGTTATTGACGTTACAGTCAAACTGATGAACTTGCCCACCGTATTGCTGGTTGTTCATATTGAGTGTGACGACATTTGGGCTGTCCATTTGGCAATACTGGTTAACTTCAAAGCCGCCGTATTGCGTTTTAGGTCCAAAGTAGTAGCGACCACTTTTGCGGTTACCACCAGGCCCTTCCGCTTCAATGAAAGCAATCCCTTCCCACCGGTCAAGCACGTCACCGGACTTAGCATCGACTAAAGTAATCGGCCTTGAAGGCCCCATACCATTCATCTGAATAAAGTCGACTTTGTAGACCAAACGAGCGATCTGTTGCTCATCTTGCCAGATCATTAGTTCAGCATTTGGATCGCGAATCGCTTGAGAAGCAAAGCCTTGGCTATTGCCTTTTGCCAGCTCTATCGCTTGCTTTGCGTTGAGCATAGGTAAGGTAGAGCCAATATCGGCATCAATGCCTGTTAAGACTTTTCCGTCAACAGGTGTCACTGTACCTTGGGCGGAAACTTGAGCGACTAAAGACTGGCCGTAAACTGGGACACCATAGTGTAACTGTTGCTTGCGAAGCAGTGTCTGCGGGCCAGCTTTCACACGACTAGCATCTTGATAAGCCAGCGGCTGATTGGGTGCTGAAAATGCCCGTGTTGTCGGCGGATTAAGTACTTGGGAAAGGTCAACTTGAGAGTAGTCAACAACGTTGGCAGCTTGAGAAGCGAAAGCCATTGGAAACAGCATAAGTAAATTAACGTTACGCATACTTCACCTTTGTAGTTATTTTTCAATTGATTGGGGAAAAATTGCGTGTGTAGAGTAGAGATATGATGTGGAAATCATAAGTGCAAATGGTTTTATATGATGCTTGGGTGCAAAACATTTCAACACCTCTCTAATAAATGAGAGGCTGAGTCGAAAAGTGGCTTTTTCCATTTCATGTTTGGTGCTTTATGGTCGCGCCTGACCAGGCATGATGGTGTGGTTCGTTGCGAGATGCCTAAAGTTAGCCAGCGCCTAAATCGGCAGCAAAGCGGCATTCATAACTTGTTAGAATAAATTTAGATTAATTTACTGTCCGGTGGGCCAGCTTAGGTGTATTAGTTAAGTCTTTTGCATTGTCTAAACAGACCTACAAACTCATACAATCTGTGACTGTATTCATTACACAAGTGTGCTGTATGATTTTCGGAACTTAATAATCTTAGGGTAGTCAGATGGCTACATATCAATCTCATTGGAAGTAAAGCATGGCGAAACGTTGGCTCTTGTCTGCTGCGAGCATCGCATTGCTCGGTGGCAGCGCGTATTTTTATCTGCAATCCTCGTCTCAACCTGAGAGCTTGCCCACCTTGGTGGTGGAGAAAGGAACGATTGAGAAAGAAGCCGTAGCGGTAGGTAAAATTGTTCCAGCGCATTCAGTCTCCATTAAATCTCAAATCGACGGTATTGTCGGAGAGATTTATGCGCAAGTGGGAGAAAAGGTTAAACAAGGGCAGGCGCTTATTAAAGTGCGCCCGAACCCTACGCCACAAGCATTGACCGATGCCTCTACAGAGCTGATGAGCAGTGAAGCCACCCTTGAATCGGCTAAGCAAAAACTGGCGAACTTAGAGAGCTTAGTTAAGCAAGACATTATTCCAAGCAACTACGACGATTACGTTAGCGCGCGTTCGGAAGTTAAATCAGCACAAGCTGCAGTGCTGCAAAAACGCCAAAACCTTGAGCTAATTCAAAGCGGTGAGGCATCCATTGGTGATGCGCGTCTGACTTCGACCATTTATGCGCCGATTGATGGCACAGTGTTGAACCGGAAAGTGGAAGTGGGCGAACCGATCATTTCGACTGAATCGAGTCAGGCTGCGACAGAAATGATGTCTCTCGCAGACATGAACAGCCTGATTTTCAAAGGCAGCGTGAGTGAGCACGACGCAGCGCAATTAACACCGGGTATGCCAGTTCTGCTGACGGTCGCGCCATACCCTGATGTACAGATAGAAGGGGTTTTAACCAAGGTAGCGATTCAATCGGAGAACCTCAATTCACCTGAAGATACATCGACAGTAAAGAGCTTCGATAATGGCTTTGAAGTGGAAGTTGGTGAACTAAAAATTCCACAAGACGTTACATTACGTTCGGGGTTTTCTTCCACGGCACAAATCACGCTTAAGAAATCGGAAAACGTGTTGACTTTGCCAGAGCGTGCACTGCAATTTGAAGGGGATACGCCAAATGTGCTGATCCCTGATAGTTCAGAGCAGGGTTTCCATAAGCAAAAGGTCAAGCTTGGTCTGTCGGACGGAATCAATGTTGAAGTATTAGAAGGTGTTGATCTCGGTGAAGACATTATCGATAACAGTATGATGGGAGCTGCTCATGGCTAAACATCATCTCTCATATTTTGGATGCGTATTGCTGGCTGCAACCTTGAGTTTCCCCAGCTACGCCATTTCTATTGAACAAGCTTGGAAGCAAGCAAAACAAAGTGACCCCGATTACGAAAAAGCCAAGATTGGCGTACAGATTGGTGAAACAGGTGTTGCCTCTAGCCGCAGCTCGTTGTTGCCATCTTTAAGTGCGACCGCATCAGCGAATTGGAACGAAGACAGTGACAATACTAATACTTACGGTGCAACGTTATCCCAAACAATATGGGACAGCAGCCTTTGGTCAGATTTAGATGAAGCACAAGCAAACTATCTTAGAACGGAGCTGGAGCTATCTCAGGCTCACAATGAATTAGCCCAGAAGCTATTGGCGACTTATCTTGATGTCGCCAGTGCTCAAGGCGATCTTCAACTGGCGAAAAGCAAACTGGAGGAAGGCAATAAGCTACTGAAGATTATCGAAAAACGTTATCAGGCGGGTAAAGTCAAGTCGATTGATGTGGAGGAGATTCGTGCCACTCTAGTGACAGATAAAGCCGGCATTCTCAATGCACAGGCTCAGTTGGAAGAGAAAAGAGCCGAGCTTGGGGCACTCATCAATCAGATGCCTAAGCGTGTTGACCAAATTCGCACCGACAACCTGATTCAGCCTCCGATGTTGGTTGAGTCCCAAGAACAATGGCTTAAGTTGGCCAAAGACAGTAGCCCAGAGCTGTTAGTAGCCGCGCAAAAGGTCAAAGCCAGCGAGTTTGCACGCCAATCAGCCAAAGGCGGCTATTACCCAACGGTAAAGGGTAATCTCGGCTACAGTGATGATGACAAATATTCTAACGGAGAGTTTAATGCCGGGCTCACCTTGAGTGTGCCGATTGATCTAAACGGTGCGATGCGCGCTAAGGTAGATGAAGCATCTCTGAATATATTGAGTGCTAAACAGGACTTGCGCAGGGTTGAAATTGATATTCAGAAACGCATTGTCCAGCAGTTTACTCAGGTCGACATCAATTGGAATCAGGTCCTAATGGCTAATGAGGTGGTCGAGTCTCGTGCTAAAGTTTTGAGCAGTAAGGAGAAGCTCTACGATGCTGGACTTCTGGAAGCATCGGAAGTGATTGATGCTCATAACAACCTGTTTGATGCGAAGAACAGTTTGCAAAACAACCTTTATAACTACTGGCGTCAACGAGTTGGTTTGCTGCAAACGGCTGGCAAGCTTGACGACAATACCATGACCTTAATTTCTCAGGCTTTCCATTCATGAGCAATCTGCTTCAGCAAACTTGGCAGACGCTAATAGCACACAGAATGAAGAGTATGTTGGCAATTATAGCCATCGCTTGGGGGATTATTTCTGTTGTGGTGTTAATGGCTTTAGGCGAAGGCTTTTACCGTCATCAAAGTCAGTCATTCTCATTTATGGTGAATAACGTGCAGGTGGTTTTCCCATCTCGAACTAGCACACCTTGGCAAGGGTTGCCATCACGTCGTGAAATCGATATTCCACAAGATAAAGTCGAGATGATCAAGCAGTCGGGCTTTGTTAAGGAAGTTGCGTCCGTGTATGCCAAGTGGGATGCCAGTGTCACGAATATCAAAGGACAAAATTTAGCTCGCGCCGTGAGTGGGATTGACCCTGCTTACTTTGCTCTTGCAGAGCGGAAACTTCAGACGGGCTCCCGCAATATTTCACCGAGTGACATTGCGAGCCACACTCGCGTTGCTGTGCTGGGCGATCAGATTGCCAAAATGGGTGGTATCGGGATTGGTGAGGAGGTCAAAGTTAATGGCATTCCTTTCTTGGTTATTGGTGTACTCAGCGACGAAGACACCGGTATTTCTTTTGGTGATAGCCGCAGAGTTTTCATCCCGCAAACCACCTATCGCGATCTATGGAACGATAAACCTTGGATGCTGTTGATGAAACCGATAGATGGTATGGACTCTGCCTCGTTCCGAGAGAGTATTGTTCGCTTTTACGCTAAGCAGCTCCACTTTGACCCAAGTGATAAGGATGCGGTGCGTTTGCCTGACTTTAGTGAGGGAGCAGTTGTGATAAGCGGTATTCTTCGCGGGATTCAAATATTTCTGGGAGCCAGCGGTGCAATGACAATGGCGGTGGGGGCACTTGGTGTGGCGAACATTATGTTCCTTTCGGTCACTGAACGAACCCGAGAAATCGGTGTGCGATTGGCGATAGGGGCAACACAGGTGTCAATACTGAGCCAGTTTATCATTGAGGGGTTGATACTGGTCGCCGTTGGAACGGCCATTGGTTTAATGATCTCGTTTGCATTGGTTGCGCTACTGAGCACTGTGGCATTACCAGAGTGGATTGGTTCGCCAGTGATTACACCTGACTCGATTGCGTTGTCATTACTGGTCACTGTAGTATTAGCGTTAATGGCGTCTTACTTCCCTGCAAGACGAGCTTCGCGACTGACGCCGGTGTTAGCACTGAGTGCGAGGGCTTAAACAATGTTGCTACCAATGAGACAGATTTTTCAGGAAATGGCAGCAGAAAAGCTGAGGTTAGGGCTGACAATATTGGCAGTTGCTTGGGCTACCTTATGTATTGCGGCCATGTTAGCTGTGGGAGAGGGCATTCGCCAGGGAGTGCTGAAAACCGCGCAAAATGGCAATGGCAATTTGATCTACCTGACAGGTGGGATGGCAACCGTAGATTATGGTATGTTCCATCAGGGCAAGCCGCTGACGCTCAAAGTCGATGATGCCGATGTCGTCAGCGCGCTGCCGGAAGTCAAAGCTGTAGCGCCGACGGCACTATGGGATGAGCGCATCACGGTTGGCGATCGCGGTACATGGCGAGAGCCACTTGCAGTCACTACTGACTTTCGAGCTATGACCAACCTTGCTCCGCTTTCGGGTGGTCGCTGGCTCAATCCGCTTGATCAGAAAGAACAACGTAAAGTTGTTGTACTTGGCTACCTTTTAGCTGCTGACTTGTTTAACCCAGAAGATGACTTTAACTGGTTTGCGACTGTAACACTGAAAGTCAATCCGGTTGGGGAAAAGGTCAAAATCGGCAGTGAAGAGTTCACAGTGGTTGGAGTACTGGAAAAAAATAGTGCCGATATTGAGCAGGGTGATCCCATTAATTATTCCAGCTTTGTCCCGCTCTCCACGTGGCAGCGCTTTCATACTAGTGCTGATATAGCTGGTATTAATGTTCAACCAACAAGTGGTGTTGATAGAGTCAAGTTAGCGGAAACCATTCGTCAGGTGATTGCGCGCAAGCATGGTGCCAGTGTTACTGATCAGCAGATTGTTCAAGTAGAAGACATGTTCTTAAAGCAAAAAAGCATGCAGCAGTTTCTGGTTGGCTTACAGAGCTTTCTTGGCATCATTGGTTTTATCACACTTGCGGTAGCGGGAGTCGGTATTGCCAATGTCATGTACGCGACGGTGAAACGTTCAACCCGAGATATTGGTGTGCGAATGGCTGTGGGCGCGACGCCGACGGCGATTCGGCTCCACTATTTAGTTCAGTCGCTCATGACTATGGTGATGGGTGGAGCTCTCGGGCTTGCAGTCACTTATGCATTGGTATCGGCGATTGGCTCTGTCAGTCTAGAAGGCAATGTTTTTTATGAACGTTTGGGCAAACCTGTCCCAGAGCTTTCCTGGCTTGTGGTGGCAATTGTGATTGCTACTCTAGTTGTCATAGGCGTGGCATCAGCCTGGTTACCGGCAAATCGCGCTGCGAAAGTAACGCCTATGGAGGCGCTGCAAAGTGAATGATGAGTTCAAGAAATCAGGAGTCAGTATGTCAGATAATGCATTGGTTCAACTGACGAATCTTTGTAAGTATTACTCAAGCGGCGAAGTGGAAGTTCGGGCACTAGATGGTGTAGAACTTACGATTGAGCAGGGCGAGTTTCTCTCCATCTTGGGTCCTTCAGGTTCAGGTAAATCCACACTAATGAATATGCTCGGCTGCTTGGATAAACCAACCAATGGCGATTATTTGCTTGATGGACAAAACGTGGCAGCACTGAGTGCCAATGAATTAGCGGGAATACGTAACCAGAAAATCGGGTTTGTTTTTCAAAGCTTTAACCTGCTTGAGTACGCAACGGCACTTGATAATGTCGCACTGCCTTTGGTGTATTCGGGTATTAAAGCCAAAGAGCGTCGTCAGCGTGCGGCCAAACTGCTTGAGCAGGTTGGACTGGGCGATCGTCTCGATCATAAGCCGAATCAGTTATCCGGTGGTCAAAAACAGCGTGTAGCGATTGCACGAGCACTGGTTAACGATCCGCAGATTATTTTGGCAGATGAGCCGACCGGTGCTCTGGATTCCAAGTCAGGTGCTGAAATCGAAGCTTTGTTTAATCAGCTACATGCGGAAGGACGAACCTTGATTATTGTTACGCATGACAATGCGCTGGCTGAACGAACCAAGCGCATTATCACCATCAAGGACGGTAAGGTAATATCAGACAGGCTACCTTTTCATAAGGCAGTGTAGTTATGGTGAGGTGACACAAAGAGCAAGTGCTCTTTCGCTGGACCCATCAATGGCCGTTGCCCCTGCAACGTCTGCGGTCGCACCGCCTGACGAATCCAGTGTCACTTCGACCCAAGTACTTCCATTGAGTAATGTGAAATACACCGCAGAGACAGGCCAAGCATAGGAACCCGAGGTATCACCGAATTCCGCCACACTATTGGCATTGATGAATGAGGTATAGTCTGTTAACGGCGGAACGCCGCTGTATACCCCGTTACAAAAGTTTAAAATTTCAGTGGCGTTCATTAAGGCGTAGGTAACGGTGCCTTCTGTGATTGATGAGCTGTATGTGTAACCAGCAGTTGTTACCTCATCCGTAGTGGGAGGGCAATAATATGTTTTAGTTACGGATGCACTTGTGCTATCTAAGTGTGTCCCTTGATAGGAGGCAACATTACAGCCCATATGTGTGATGGTACCAGTATCTGAGTCCGAATTAGAATCATCTAAGTTGAGTTCACCGTCATGATGACACGCCGATATGGCAAGCGCTATGGTTAACAAGAATGGTTTCCTTACCATATTTATCCTTACATTAGTGACTCCTAATGGGAAGTATAGCGGAGAATACCGCTTATTTAATTTTCATTTGGAGGAGATAAGTTGTGATTGATGGCATGAGCCTGATGAGCACTGTGCCACTCCTCAAGCTTTTTACGGGTTTCTTTTGAGGATGGCTGATTGAGGCAGTGTTCAGTGACGCACTGGTACTGCTGAATGAGCTTGTTACTGGCTTCAACCGATTGTTCAGGAATGTCAGTTGTCGCTTGCTTCAGACGTTTGGTCTTCGCTTTGTCGAATACTGATGTCATGACGCTCTCCTTAGCTGATTTTATATACGTTGACGCGATTCAAAGCGCAGTCAGGTAGGTAAAGGGTTTGATTGTGCGCATGGAGAAGGTAGGGCATCCATAGTTCGCCTTTGCTTGGATCTGCGCCAAATCCACTAAAGCTATCGATAAACTCGCCTTGTTGATCGAAGATTTTAATCGCGCGGTTGACTAAATCCGATACAAACAGCTTACCCTCATCAAAATCGATACTGGTCGGCAACAAGAAGTTGTCGTTGTCTGTGCCGTAACCTTGTTGGCCAAAGCTACCTATGTATTTGTCATGACGGTCATAAATGACGACTCGGTTGTTGTTCTGATCAGTAATGTATTTGTGCCCGTCTGGCGTGATGGTGATGTCGGTTGGAGTAAAGAAATCTTGGTCACCGTGACCTTTTTGGCCGAATGTACAAACTAAGCCAGCTATCCCTTGAGCATTCAGTCGCCAGCGACAGATACGGTTATTGCCAGAATCAGCAACGTATATATCTCGGCTGATTGGATCCACCGCGATTCCTTGAGGTTTAAACAATTGCCAGTTAGCGTGGCCTAAACCGCCAAAATAGCTAAAAGGCACCAATTCACCGATGAACTCGTCATATTGATAAATAGTGACAATACCGCTGATGTAGTTACTCACAACCAGTAACGGGAGTTCGGGGTTAAGCTGGCCAATTAATGGCATGGCAGGCGTAAGAGAGCAGATACCCAAAGACCCAGGAAGCAGCGGTAAGCTGTTTGGCCTGGCAGTGTCTGGACGATTGTATTCAGTCGCTTGAAGCTGGTAGTTACCTGCATCAACTAACCATAGCAGTTGACTAGAATCGTTAAACTGATCGCCAAGGAAGATGCGGACCCAAGTTTGCTGCCATCTTTGCGTCCATTCGAGCTGCGTGCTCAAAGCCATCGATACCCAAGACGGTGCATCAAGTTGGTGTATCGAGTTGAGCCACTTATCTTGTTGCTGGAATTGCTGATCCCACCATGCATTGATCAAAGGGTATTGGCTGGTGTATCTACTTTGAGCGGCGAGTGAAGTATTACCTGCCACTGAAGTGACGAAGTGAAGCTGGCCTTTTTGATCCCGCTCATCACTTAACTGGTCAACAACTATGGTTGTTGTCGGCAACTCAGGAGATAAATCAGCCCAATCAACTTTGTGAATTTGAACGGAAGCTAAGATAGGCTCAGTGATCAGTAATGTATCCTGATGCATTTTGGTGATCTGAATCGGCGAGAAGAATCCATTCAAGCTACCTGAGAAATGCCCGTCGATATCGTAGACCGATACAGAGTACTGCTTCGCGCCTGGAATGAGTATGCGGTTATCAATGATTGAAACATCACGAGCAAGATCGATGTCATCCAAGTAAGTTTTGCCGCTGGCAAACGGGACCGGATTTCCATCCCAATCGCAGCGAACCACAGTGGCAAATCCGGTATTTGCAACATACAAGTGGCCATTGTTATCGCAGCTCAGACCCTGTGGCCACAGAAAGTGCACCGCTTCTTGTGCATTAACGACATTAATATCCCTTAGCCAGTTTCCATTTTCGTCGAACACGACCAAACGGCTTTCGTTGTCGGGTCCTTCGTGAAATTCATCAGCGACACACAGTTTCCCTTCATAAAACGCTAGTCCATTTGGCCCCTCGAGGTGAACGGGTTCACCTGCCCCGAAACGATGAATGGAACGAATGTTTAGTGCTTGGTTGTATTCAAGGATATGGATGCGTTTGTTGGCAATGTCGCTGACATAAATCCATGGTTTTTCTGGGTGAGGAAGAAGGCGAAAAGGCATATTAAACTGTTGGCTGCCACTTCCCACTGAACCAAAACTGGCGAGTAACTTTTTCATTTTTCTATCAAACACCAACAAACGATTGTGTGCGGTGTCTGCCAGCCAGATGCGGCCGAAGCGATCGATGCAATTGCCTACTGGCGTATTAAGAGAAACATTCCCTGCTGCGCGGCAGGGGAGGCTCGGCAATTGGGTGACCTGTTTGCCGATATAAGTGTGATATGCAATTCCCATGGTTCTAGCCTTTTGACATAAATTATATGTAACTCAACACATAACTTTAGCAGTCAAAAATGACAGTACCACGTTGCCACTTGTATAAACGAATCCTCGGTTATCTGGAATGACGTTTTTGCAGGTAAGGTAAAATTATACTTTACGTGTCGCATATTCATTGCGGAATAAGTAGCTTTGTGACGCATGATTATGAACCTTCACACTGGGTATCTATAATTTAAGGCGTGACCACCGAAGACTTGTTAACAACAGGAGGGTGGTATGAAACGGATATCGATTTTTATCATCAGCTGGTTACTGGCGATGTCATCGGCTGTGGCCAATGAAGTGTGGATTATTCCGCTCAAAGGAGCGATTGGCCCTGCGACCAGTGATTATGTGTCTCGCGAGATAGAACAAGCGCATCAGACGGGCACGGTCAAGCTGATCCTACTCAAAATGGACACCCCCGGTGGGCTGGACAGTGCGATGCGAGACATGATTCGCTCGATCACTACATCACACATTCCAGTCGCCACTTGGGTTGGCCCTTCAGGCGCAAGAGCCGCCAGTGCTGGTACTTACATCTTATTTGCCAGTCATATCACAGCGATGGCTGAAGCGACCAACCTTGGGGCCGCCACTCCTGTCAGTCTGGGAGGCGGTGCACCGCCGTCTCCCACACCTGCTAATGAAGATGACTCAACTCAGAGAAGTGATGAGTCTGCACCGCAAAACTCAGAAAAAGTGCCTGCTAAAACGGCGATGGAAAAGAAAGTCATCAACGATGCCAAAGCTTACATTAAAGGTTTAGCTAGGTTACATGGTCGTAATGCCGAGTGGGCAGAAAAAGCCGTCAGTGAAGCCGCAAGCTTGGATGCGACGGAAGCGCTTGAATTGAACGTGATCGATTTTATTGCCTCTTCACCAGAACAGCTGATAGAAAAAGCTAATGGTCGCGAGGTGGTGATTAACAGCGTTGCTACAGAGCTGGTGCTAAAAAACGTGGCTTGGGTGGAGCGAAAACCCGATTGGCGAGCGGAGATGCTTGCGGTGATTACCAACCCTAATGTTGCTTATATTCTGATGCTGATTGGAATCTATGGCTTACTGCTTGAGTTTTATAATCCAGGAATTGGCCTACCCGGTGTGTTGGGTGGAATCTGTTTATTGCTGGCGATGTACGCCTTGCAAATGTTGCCCGTAAATTATGTCGGTTTAGCGTTGTTACTGCTCGGCATCGCGTTGATGATTGTGGAAGCATTTAACCCCAGCTTTGGAATTTTTGGCTTGGGTGGCATCACAGCATTTGTGCTCGGTTCGATCTTTCTTCTTGATAGCGGCATGCCCGGCTTCCAGATTGCGGTGCCTTTGATTCTCGGTATTGCGCTGTTTTCCGCGGCATTCATTATTCTTACTGTTGGTCTGCTACTTAAAGTGCGTCGTAAGCAGGTCACAACAGGAGTGGAAAATTACACAGGAAAAATGGCGGTGGTGTGTGAAGACTTTGCTGAAGGTGTTGGCAGGGTAAGAATGGACGGTGCGTTATGGCATGCAAAAGCGACAGGTGAAGAAATACTAAGGCAGGGTGACAAAGTCGAAGTCATCCAAATTCAAGGGTTAAAGCTGACAGTGAGAGCGCAGCAAGGCGCGAAAAACTAGGAGGCGTTTATGTGGATGTATACAGGTGGAGTAATCGCGCTACTGTTGATTGCAGTAGCGACTCAAATGTTCAAAGTACTGCGTGAATATGAGCGCGGTGTGGTGTTTTTCCTTGGCCGCTTTCAAGAGGTAAAAGGGCCAGGGCTAATAATCTTGATTCCGTTTATACAACAAATGGTGCGTGTTGATCTTCGTACAGTGGTGTTAGATGTGCCGACTCAGGATCTGATCACACGGGATAATGTCTCTGTGCGCGTTAACGCCGTGGTCTATTTTCGGGTGATAGATCCGCAAATGGCGATCAATAATATTGAAAGTTATAGCGATGCGACCAGCCAGCTCTCCCAAACAACGCTGCGTTCTGTGTTAGGTCAACATGAATTGGACGAACTACTGTCAGAGCGAGAGCAACTGAACAAAGATCTACAGGCGATACTTGATCAGCAAACGGATGATTGGGGGATTAAAATCGCCACTGTTGAAGTTAAGCATGTGGATCTCAATGACAGTATGGTGCGAGCTCTGGCTCGGCAAGCGGAAGCAGAACGTAATCGGCGAGCGAAGATTATACATGCGACTGGTGAGCTAGAGGCCTCGAATAAACTCAGAGAAGCGGCAGAGATACTAAATCAAGCGCCAAATGCGTTGCAGCTTCGATATATGCAGACGTTAACGGAAATCTCGACCGATAAAACCTCAACTATTATTTTCCCAATGCCGATTAATTTGGTTGAAACCATGGCTGAGTTTGCTAAATCACAGCAGAAAAATAATGAGTAGAGATGGGATGTTTTTGCGTATTAAACAAAGTGAACCTTAATTTGGCCGCGTTTCAGTGTCACTTCTAGTTTTTCGTTTGAGATGGCGCGGTATGCTGACTTTTATGAGCCTGATTTATCAAAATCCAAATCCCCAAGAAATTGTGGGGATTTGGATTAGCGTGAGCAGATGTTGAGTTTAGACTAGCGCCATACACCCCAGTCTCCGGTAGTGCCCGGTTCTTCGCCCCGAGTCCACCATTGTGCTGTCCATGAACGGCCGTTATGAGTGACCACATCACCTTGCTCATAAGTGCTGTCGGCAGACCAAGCATTATCCGGTTGCGTTGGCGTATCACCTTTCACCAAGGACAACTGATAGCTGAAGTTTGCGGCTGGAGCGTGAACTTGATTGGCATATATGTTCGACGAGTCAAACATATAGTGGTTCATTTCGTTATGCCAGATGCCAATAAACCAAGCGCCCGCTGTCAGGCTGTTAAATTGCCCAGCCAACTCCGCAGACCAAATTTCTTCGCTGGTATTGTTAGCGGTGATCGCCAATGAGATATCGTGCTGCTCGCTGCCGCTCTGGTCAAAGGTGCGGAATCGAACGGTATCACCAGATTCCACTGGCCCAAACCCTTGCGGGACATAGTAACCAAGTACAGAGAGGTTATTGCCCGGATCGGTTGGATCCGTCGGGTCGGTAGGTGTGCTGCCATCCCCATTGAAGGTAATGTCACTACAGTTATAAAAGCCTTCACCGGCTGGATCTTCACGTTGCCAGCGGGTATATAGGATGGCATCACCTGTTCTGTTAGCTGGCAGTGTAACTGTCATTCTGTATTTTTTGTCCGAACCGACGGCAAGGTTACCTGCAGTATCAACCAGCTCCAGATCAGACCATGTTAGTGGTTGGCTAGCGTCGTATTCCGGCTTACTAAGGTAAAATTGCCAGTAAGATGGGTTGTGTGGAGCGGTGGCGTTAAACACCAATTCAAACTGATTTTTGGAATCCAGTGATAATGCTGTTTTTTGCCAATGTGGTGAAGCAACATCTAGCCCTGCTTTTGCATTGTCACCAGCACTACATAGTTTGCCATCCCTGACGATAGCCTGTACATGCGCCATGTCTCGATAGTTTGCTACATTGGCTGCCACTTCGTTACGCTGTACAAAAGGGTAGGCACCGGACTCATCAAACGCCGCCTGACAGGCGGCGTTGGGAATTTGGTCTTCCCAAAATCCACCATCGAGGTAGCAGGTATTCTGGCGTGCACTTGGGAATTCAACCCAACCGTGGGCGTTAACATTAATGGAAGCTAGAGCTGTCAGGCAGCCCATGGTCGCTAAACTGACATTCAAACAAGATTTCATAATCGTTCCTTGTAATGGTTATTGATCATCTGGAAGCACTAGCGATGTGCTATCAGAGATCTCAACCTAGCAAGGATTTTATAAATTTATGTGTTAAGTGACTAATAAGTCGTCGCATTGATGTCAATTTGCCACATTGTTCCCATCGATAAGTAATGTATTGCTGGCTGTTAATTTTCCCTTCGAGTCACTTCAAAAATTTTATTTACTCTTATTGGTATAGATTCATAACTCATCATTAAGTTGATATTGGCCAATAAAAATAGTTCGTATGACTGTTTTATTTTAAAGTGTGAAATAAATCCGTGATAACCATACAAAGAATGACTCTTTAAATGGGAGGCTCAAAGCGGGTACGTTATCTTTGCAATTGTGTAGGTGAGCAACTAAAGCTTAGTACTGCATGATGATAAAAATAATCAAACAAGGTTGTCCTATGTTTAAAAACTTGTCTTTAAAGAACAAACTGGCATTGTCAGCCAGTATTGCCATTATTGTTGGCGGTTTATTGGTAGAGCTATTGTCTTTTCGGGCTTCTTTGCAGCGTTTAGATATTGAAGTGACTCAGCGACTAGAAAGTTCTACAGCTTCCTACAACCAATATGTGTCAGATTGGATCGAATCTAAAGAGCGAGCGCTGACTTCAATCGTGCCTGATGCCAATATGGATTCGATAGTCAGTAACCTCAAGCAAGTTAAGAACTCTGCAGGTTTAGATAATGTATTCCTTGCTTACCCGGACGGTTCTCAGGATAACGCTAATGGTGTCGTTTTACCGCCGGGCAATGACGATCCGCGTAAATGGGGGTGGTACATCAATGCGATGAAGAACCCATCCAGGGTTTTCATGGACAACCCAACGGTAGCGGCGGCGACAGGTGCAAATGTGGTCTCTCTAGGTAGCGTGGTCAGTCTAGGTGGCGAAAATGTTGTGTTGGGGGCGGATGTTGAAATTACTGACATTATCTCAGGGCTAGATAAAGTAATCCTTCCTGGTGAAGGTTACATGTTTATCGCCAACCAACAAGGTAACGTTTTCACACACCGAGATACAAAACTGCTTAATCAGCCTGTACAACAACTTGGACTAGACTTCGGTGTGATTCAGCAGGCGATGAGTTCAGGCAGTGTTGTTTATACGGATGTTAATGGCGAGTTAAGCGTCGTTTACGCAGCACCGATTCAAGGAACGCCACTGATTACAGTTACTGTGTTGAATCGTGAATCCTTAGTGGCTCCTCTCTACAGTGCAGTGTGGGGGCAAATCGCTGTAACTATTCTTGTGGTGATTGTCTGTACCTTCTTGTTCAATATGTTGTGTGGCATTTTGTTCCGCCCATTGACCAATGTCTCCAATGCGCTAGAACAAATCGCACATGGTAGTGGTGATCTTACTCAGAGACTAGAAGTTGATAGTAATGATGAAGTGGGTCAGCTTGCTAATAACTTCAACACCTTTGTCGGTAGTATGCATCAGTTGATTGCTCATATACGAGAGCAGTCCCAGCAACTATCTCAGCAATCGGAAGTTAGTAACCAACGTGCAAACCGTAATGTGGATGAGATAAACCATCAGCAGCAGGAAATTACTATGGTGGCAACAGCGGTAACAGAGATGGCCTCTGCAACTGCTGAAATTGCTTCCCATGCTGAGCAAACCGCGCACTCTGCGCAAGGTTCGGCGAAAAACACCGAAAATGGCCGTGCTGTTGTTCTGGAAAACAAAAACTCCATTAACCGTCTCGCCAACGAGCTGCAAGAAGCAAGCAATGTAGTTGGAGAATTAAACCGCCACTCTCAGGATATTTCAACTGTTCTGGCGACAATTCAGGGTATTGCTGAGCAAACTAACTTGCTGGCACTGAATGCAGCGATTGAGGCTGCGCGTGCAGGTGAGCAAGGACGAGGGTTTGCGGTAGTGGCGGATGAAGTTCGAGTCTTATCTCAGCGTACACATGATTCTACTGAAGAAATAAAAGCGACGATCGATACGTTGCAAGTTACTACCGGTAATGCGGTTAAGTTAATGGAAAACAGTTCTGCTCTGGCGACGCATTCTGTGGAAGATGCGGACAAGGCGAGTGTGGCATTGGATGAGATTAACACTGCTGTTCAAACTATTAGTGATATGGCGACACAAATCGCAACAGCGGCTGAAGAGCAAACCCATGTAACGAACGAGATTACTCAGAATATTACCTCGATCAAAGATGTTGCTGATCAGTTAGTTCATAGCTCTCAGGAAAGCTCGCAGGAAGCGGGTACAGTGAAGGGGCTTTCTGGCGAATTAATGGCCAAAGTTTCGACATTTAAACTCTGATATTTCAATAAATTATATCTTGATTAAGGCACTCTTTGAGTGCCTTTTTATTCACCTTAATAAAGCGACCTGTTCAAATTTCTTTACTCAAAACCAATATGCAATAAATTGCTTATTGGTCTTTTCTGCATATGTTTGTTTTTGGGACAACACAAATAAACCAAAAAGGAAAAAACAATGAAGACAAATTTATGCAACGTTGGGTTGGCTATTGCATGTTTTATCACTCCAGTCGCGATGGCAGATACAGCGTTGCCTGTCATTGCTGATGAAGTGAAATTCACACTATCAGATGCAGAATTAACCGGCATTTCTGGTCAACATCTGAGTCAGGTAGTGAAACATCAAGGGGCTGCGTTCATTAAGTTGCACTTCAAACAACTTTCACTGCCAAAAGGGGCTATTTTACGTGTTAAATCCGCCACGACGGATGAGGTGGTTGAGTACACCGACAGTCAGCTAGATTGGTTCGCACAATCTATCTCAGGCGATGCACTTGTTATCGAACTGATTGCGAATGCCAAAGGCCAGCAAGGACAGTTTGAGCTCGATTATTACATGGCAGGTAAAGATACGGCGGATCAGGAGATGTCGACGCTTTCCACCTGTGGGGTAAATGAGCGAAAAGATGTGGCTTGTTGGGAAGATTCACATCCAGAGAAAGTCGCATGGACAACGCCAGTAGCGCGATTGCTGATCAATGGTCGCAGTCTATGTACCGCATGGCGCGTAGGCCCGGACAACCGCATGTTTACCAACAACCATTGTGTTGAGAGCGAAACCGAGCTGAAAAACACCGAAGTCTGGTTTAACTACCAACGCTCAACGTGTAACGGGTCAATGTCGACGACCGTCAAAGTGATGGGCGACCAAATGCTCAGCACAGACTATGAGCTGGACTACACGCTTTTTACTGTTGATGACTTCGCCAAAATCGCCTCGTTTGGTTATCTAGGTCTTGATGCGTCTGAGCCGACCTATGGCGATGGTATCTATATCCCACAACATGGATCGGGTAACCCGAAAGAACTCGCGATTGAAAGCGACCAAAATGGCTCCGGACTGTGTCAAATTGATGTTGCCTCAGCCAATGGCCGTGGAGTGAACACCGATACAGGTTACTTCTGTGACACTATTGGCGGATCTTCAGGTTCGCCAGTACTCAAAACCAGCAGCAATAAAGCCATTGCGCTGCATCACTTTGGTGGCTGTGAAAACCAAGGGGTTAAAATCAGTAAAATCTGGCCAAAAGTGGCGAGCCATTTTAACAACACTCTGCCCGATGGCATGGTTGAACAACCAGGAAGTGATATCACCGAGCTGAGTCTAGATACACCATTGTCTGGTATTACGCTCACGAAAGGTGAGCAGAAAATGTATGTCCTTCGCTCAGACAAACGCACCTCTGACGTCACGGTGTCTATTGCATCGGGATCGGGTGATGCTGATCTGTATGTTCGTTCAGGACTTCAACCAACCAGAAGTGCCTACGACTGCAGACCATATCGCTCTGGTAATACGGAGTCGTGTGATGCAGTGGATGCGAGTGAAGATCTTTACATCATGCTCAATGCGTACAGCAATTTTTCAGGTGTTACCTTGTCTGTAACGGCAAAATAGTCTGAGTCAATCTTAGGGCACTTCGGTGCCCTTATTAACTATTCTCAGTATTGATATAAAGGTGACAACTTATTCTTACAACTTGATGTAAAACGAATAATTCTCAAAATGTAAATAAATATCCTAAGTTTTGGTGATTTTATAAAACTCCATGGAGGAGATAATGAACTACACTAAAACGCTTTTGGCTATGGCGCTTTCCACGGCTTTCATAAATGCACACGCAGAAGACAAAGTATGGATATCAATCGGTGCTGATGCATCCAAAACAGTAGCGAAATCAGGGGCACAAGCTGTGCTGCCGAATTCATTGGCTAGTAGTGGGAGTGTTTGGGTCGGGCAGGTTAATGAAACGGAACTGGCAGAATTGTCTCACAATATGCATGAAGAGCATCATCGCTGTGGTGGCTATATGGTTCACTCTTCCGCTCAGAGTGCGATGGCGGCGAGCGCTATGCCATTGTTCCTTAATAGTTTCTCAATCCCTGACATTTCCCAGCAAACAACAGTCAATGCTTGGTTACCGCAAGTTGATCCTGCGCAGATTACTGGCACAATCACTTCGCTGACGAGCTTCAACAACCGTTTTTACACCACCACTTCTGGTGCTCAAGCGTCTGATTGGATAGCCAGCGAGTGGCGTTCCTTGGTTTCTGGCCTGTCTAATGCCAGTGTTGAGCAGTTTTCTCACTCAGGTTACAACCAGAAATCTGTGATCTTGACGATTCAGGGGTCAGAAAGCCCTGATGAATGGGTTGTGATTGGTGGTCATCTAGATTCCACTATTGGCTCACGAACGGATGAACACACAATTGCCCCCGGTGCTGACGATGATGCGTCGGGCATCGCAAGTGTGACTGAGATAATTCGTGTTCTGGCTGAGAACAACTTCACTCCTAAACGCTCGATGGCCTTTATGGCTTATGCCGCCGAAGAAGTAGGGCTGCGTGGCTCTCAGGATATCGCCAACTCCTACAAATCTCAGGGCAAAAATGTGGTGTCAGCCCTTCAGTTGGATATGACCAACTATCAAGGCTCTGCACAAGATATCGTCTTCATCACCGATTACACCGACAGCAGCCTGACTCAGTTTTTAGCTAGCCTGCTTGACGAATACCTACCAGCGTTGAGTTATGGTTATGATCGTTGTGGTTATGCGTGTTCTGACCACGCTTCTTGGCACAATGCTGGGTATTCTGCTGCGATGCCTTTTGAGTCAAAGTTTAATGACTATAACCCTAAGATTCACACCTCTCAGGATACCTTAGAGAATTCGGACCCCACTGGTGCTCATGCAACCAAATTTACTAAGCTTGGTCTTGCTTACGCAGTGGAGATGGGGAATGCCTCTGGGGATACACCACCTGTTGATAATGTACTACAAGATAGTGTGCCAGTGACGGGAGTCTCTGGAGCGGCAGGTAGTGAGCTTGCCTACCGTTTTGAACTAACCTCTTCAAAAACACTTGAGATTAAAACATCGGGTGGCTCAGGTGATGTGGATCTTTACGTTAAGTTCGGTTCGGAAGCCAGTAAACAGAATTGGGACTGCCGACCATACCGTTATGGAAATAGCGAGACTTGTACATTCAGTAGTGCCACACCGGGTACTTACCATGTTTTGTTAAACGGATACTCTTCGTTTAACGGTGTCACGCTTGAAGCTTCCACACGCTAAGAGCGAATTATTGATGGCTCTTTATAGGGCCATCTTACCTAGCTTTCATATTGTTTAAGCCGCTGAATTAAAGCATAAAGAATATAGACTTCCCCGATTTTCTCATCGCTTTTTCCTTTCTAAGGATAATAAATTTATATAATAATTGTTGCATATATTTGTGATATCAAGCTAAGGTAATTGTGTTGGCTGGGTGTATAGACGGTTTGATGTGGGCACAAGCTCACGATTTGCTGATAATTATTCAGCAACCTATATACAAATTAAAATGCAGACCGGAATTCATCCTTACGTTCTTTTTATCGCTCGTTCATGAAGTGAGGAGGCGTAATGAATATAGGTTTTAAAACGCGTATCTATCTCGGTGTCGGTTTGCTGGTGACCATCTCTTTGATTGTTCTTGGCACGCTGAACATCCTATCTATGAAAGAAAAAATGGTCACGTCGTTGATCAATGAGACTCAAAACAAGCTGAGTTTTCATGTGACTGAACTTGAGCAGTTGATGCAGTTCCGTATCAATGCTATTGCCACCAGTGCAGATCAATTCGACCCTAGCTTATCTGATGCTGATAATCAGAAAATGGTTAATCTACTTGCCAAAAGCGCAGGGATTTCTAATGTTATCATGACCTATGAAGATGGACGCAACTATATGTCTGTCGAGAGTAGCAATCAATTCGACTTCAGAACTCGTGATTGGTACAAAGCAGCTAAAGTAGCTTCCTCAGTGGCATTGACGGATATTTATCAAGACAAAGTTACTGGAGAAAAAGTGGTCAGCGCGACCATGCCCGTTAAACAAGGCGGTCAGGTTGTTGGTGTATTGCTTGGTGATATCCAGTTAGGTGAAGTGATCAGTACAGTCAGTAATATGCGTTTTGCTGGTGGTGCCGCGACACTCACTGACCAAAATGCGGTGTTTTTTGCTAGTGATGACCCTAATGATATTGGTCGTACACCATCGCAGGTGAGCCCGAACTTTATTGAAATGGAGCGGATGTTTAGCTCAAGACAAGCGGGGCACTTGACCTTTCCATACCTTGGTATTCAATTTGATGGCTATTTTCAGCGGGTGAATCTCACTGACAATATGTACTGGACATTAATGGTGTTTGTTGATCAAGCCACCGCCTTGGCCCATGTTGACCAAGCGGAACAAGAAGCGATCATTACAGGCTTTTTGCTTTTCCTTGTCAGCTTTGGCGCCATCTTTGTCATTCTTCACTATGCCTACAAACCTTTGCTTGGCCTAAAGTCTGCTGTGTTGGATCTGTCTCAGGGGAATGGTGATTTAACCCAGCGCCTTGAAGTGAACAGTAACGATGATCTCGGGCAAATTAGCCAGGGTTTTAATCAGTTTGTCGAAAACCTTCAGCAGATGATGCTGCAAATTTCACAAGCGAGTCAAAGCATTTCTTCCAGTCTTGTCCAGCTCGGTCAAACCGCAAAAGAGAATGAATCGAAACTTTTGAACCATTCGAGCGAAACTGAGCAAGTGGTCACCGCTATCACTGAAATGAGTGAGAGCGCACGGACAGTGGCTGAAAATGTTCATCAATCCAATAGAATTACTGAAGCGGCGAGTGGTGAGGCGCAATCGTCACTAGGTATTGTTAATACCGCAGTATCGACCGTCAGTGCGTTGGTCACTGAAGTTGATGATATGTCCGGCCGAATTGTCAGTATGAAGCAAGACGCTAATCGCATCAGTGAGGTTCTGACCGTCATTGGTGAAATATCCGAGCAAACGAATTTGCTGGCGCTGAATGCTGCTATTGAGGCTGCACGTGCAGGTGAGCAAGGTCGGGGCTTTGCTGTCGTTGCAGATGAAGTCAGAGCGCTTGCTGCCAGAACACAAAACAGCACGACCGAAATCTCTGACATGTTGAGCCAACTCCTTGATGGCACTGAAAGTGTGGTTCGTGCGATGGAAGCGACGAAAGAGCAGTGCCAATCTACGGCAGAGAAAACGTCAGAAGTGTCAGAAAGTCTTAGCATGATGAGTGTTTCGGTGAAAGAAATTGACGATGTCAGCACTCAGATATCGGCGGCGACGGAAGAGCAAAGTACGGTTGCTGAAGAGTTGAGTCGCAACATGTTATCCATCAGAGAGATTGTTGAATCGTTAGTGAGCAGTGGTCAGCAAACCGTTGCTGCGACAGAATCTCTCAGTGAGTCCAACCATGAGTTAGAAAGGTTAGTCGCCAACTTCAAATTAAAATGACTCTTTTAAGCCACTAGGAGATGAGGTATGAACCATACTGCAACACTCGAAAAAGATGGCTTAAAAGCGAATGCGTTATCCCCTCATTATGTGAAGAAATATAATGAGGTGATTCGCCGTTTTTTTAGTCGTGATAAGCGGTTATGGCCCCTATTTGCCTCCCCTGAGGTAAGTATGCTTGCCAGTAGAACATCACCTTTTTCCACCCAAGATTATCGCCAATTGGAAAAAGCTCTGCGTGAGCGTGACGATATTCCAGAGCGGATGCATGCGCCTGCAGAGGCATTTGATCCATTAGCTTTGTTTGCTGCCCATCACAGCAAAGATTGGCAAGATCCAACGTCAGTTGAGAATGTTATCTCGACACCTTGTGACCCTGCAATTCATGGGGCGATGTTGGCGACATTGAAAAACCCAAACTTAGTCTACAGCGAGTATGCGGGTATGGCTGTAGAGCTAGAGAAAATGGTCGTACGTCAGATTGCCCGATTAGCTGGGTACGATCCGCAAATTGCTGGAGGCCTATTTACTCAGGGTGGCACCTTTTGCAATCTTTATGGTTACCTGTTTGGGTTACGTAAATCATTCCCAAAGTCGAAATCACAAGGAGTGGCGGGGCGGCGATTTTGTATGGTCAACTCTGAATCGGGGCACTACTCAAATATGACCAACTTGTCCCTTTTAGGACTTGACCTTGAAAGACAGGTTATTCGGGTACGTATTAATCGAAATAATCAGATTTGTCTTGATGACTTGGAGTATCAATTAGAGAGTTGTTTCAAGCAAGGGGTCGTCGTTCCAACCATAATGTTGACTTGCGGTACTACTGATACATTTGCGATTGATGATGTAAAACGAGTACGTGACTTGTCTGAGCGTTTGTCTCGCAAATACGAAATGACTCGCAAACCGCACATTCACGTCGATGCCGCGGTAGGCTGGAGCTTATTGTTTTTTCTGGATTACGACACTCAAGAAAATCCACTCTCCATTAATAACGCCACTTTAACCAGCGTACGATACCTAAAGAAGATGATGGCTGGTCTGAAAGAGGCCGATTCATTTACCGTTGATTTTCAAAAGTGGGGCTACGCGCCTTATACCTCGAGCTTGTTAATGGTCCGAGACAAGAAGGATTTTGAAGACTTAAGACAAGAGCCAAGCTATTTTTCTTATTTCGAATCTCAGCTTAAACAAAAGACGCATTTGCAATCAACTATCGA
The DNA here is from genome assembly GCF_022398095.1 of Vibrio sp. Isolate23. NCBI lineage: Bacteria > Pseudomonadati > Pseudomonadota > Gammaproteobacteria > Vibrionales > Vibrionaceae > Vibrio > Vibrio sp. Isolate23. The sequence goes on along the minus strand of NZ_JAKEUV010000003.1, from coordinate 412,889 downwards.
GTGTTCGCGTGGTGCGGTCGGTGTGTTTTCTGCCTACTCTGCGTTGCAGTTCCTTGGTAAAGAAGGTTATCAGGTTGTGCTCGCACATGGGCTACAAAACGCTAATTATTTTCGCCTGAGACTGAGCGAAATACCCGGATGTAAGGCGGTGTGTGAAGGTAACCATGGTCCATCTGTCGCGTTTCGACTTTATCCTAAAGACACGGTTTCAGTGTTGCACCTATATGAAAAAGAATTGTCCATCAAGCAAGGTGACGCTACGGTCGATGATCTGGTAAAGAACACGTTTTATCATCGAAATCACTTTCTTAAGCGGCAAAGGCAGGGGCTTAATACTAATTGGGTAGAGTCCATCACTCATACCGACTACGACTTACTAGGGAACTGTTTGCCATTGCCGGGAGAAAAAGCCGTGTTTTTGAACCCGTACACCAAGCGCTGTCATATTGATGAGTTTGCAGATTATTTGATTAGCTAGGGCGGTGCTGACTTTTAGTTCAGAAAAGCCAGCAGAGATGCTGGCTTTGATTGTTCACAACTCGCAATCTAGAACGAGTAGTTTAGTTGTGCGCCAAATAACCAAGCGCTGGCATTCACCGTTGCCTCGATGTTGTATTCGTCAACAATGGTTTGCGATTCATTGATTGCTGCTTGTTCGCCTGTCAGATAACCAATGGATAAGTCTAAGGTGAGTTGATCCGTTGCTGCGTATGAGCCACCAAGGGTAAACCAGTGTCGGTCTGTGTCAGGAATAGACAGTGAACTGATTTGGTCGACAGGTGAAAGGTCATACATGTAACCTGCTCGTAACTCAATCTCTTTGTTTAGATAGTGTGTTACACCAACAGAAACATGACCTGCATTCTTCCATTCATAATCTTTAATCGATGTACTGTAGTTTTCCGAAGTCAGCTTATCAAACTCAGACCAAGCAACGTATTGTAGGCTGTAATGCGCGGCCCACTTAGCATTGAGTTTGTGGTAGCCGGAGAACTCAATGATATCTGGAAGAGGAATATCAACACTATTAGTCTTACCTTGTTCCCAAGCGTAGACATCGCCTTCGGCTGTTAGCTCAGGGCTGTATCGATACGACAGTCCAAATCGGTTGTTTTCATCGACAACATAGGCAACACCTAGATTGAAACCAAGTCCTACGCCGTCTGCATCAATCCGAAGTGGGCTAGCACTATTAGGTGTCCGAGATATCTCGCCCTCACCGTAAATAATATCGATGCCACCACCAAGTGACCAAGCTTCATTTAACTGGTAGGCCGCAGAAAAGCCAGCATTGATGCTGCTAAGGTAAGTTTTTCCACCAAAGATCGGAGCTTCAAAGCTATCTTCAAATTCAACGTCGGTACCAAAGTTTGAGTGAACCGTCGCGCCTAGTGTCCACTTTGTTCCCTCAAGTGGGTATACAAGGTTAGCGTTAGGCACCAAGGTGCTGTTATCGAGTCCTGTATCGTCAATAACTTGGGTTGTTGAGCTTGGTGGCGTGTAGCGAATATTGTTGAAATCTACTTGGCTGGCGATATTCACTGCACCGACTGAAAACATTGGCTTGTCGATCATGCTCATAGCTGCTGCGTTTTTTGATACAACAGAAGCGTTGTCGGCAATAATGGCATCGCCGGCATAGGCACGCCCTAAGCCAGTCGCTGACTGTGCGTTAAGCTGAAAGCCAGCCGCATAGATGTCAAATGCGATAAAGGGGAGTAAGATCAGTACTGGTTTTTTCACTGTGTAACCTCTTGATTATCGTAAATGCTATCCCTGTCGTCGGCTTTTATAATGATGTATTGACCTTTACTTACCACCATGTCTAAAACCGCATCTTGCTGGGTTGTTTTGGACTTCTTACCTTCCGGCATATATTTTGGGTCAGCAGAGGGAAAACCTGTCTCTTCGTCCATTGGGCCTTCATAAGGAAATAGGTATGTACCGTGTCCGCCAACGGTTGTTCGAATAACGCCTCTGATCCCATTTGATTCATTGGTGGTGTCCAAGATTGTGTCTAACCCAAGAGCCTGAATCAAAGGCTCTGTGCCGGTCATCGTATTATTGTCTGCTGAATTAGGTACCACAGTATCAGGCATGTATTCTCCTGGCTCACAGGTGCTTCCACAGGCTCCTTTTGCTTCAATCAGCAATGTTGGTTGTTTAGCGATGCGTTGGCGAGTGACCTTACCCGCAGGGTCCGAACTATCAATGGTCTGTTGAACACCCTGTCGGAGGACTGGAATGACGGCAGCATAAATCTCGTCTTCTAACATAGTGATACTATCTGCTAGTGCATCAGAGTTTGCTTCAAGCGCTTCAATACATTCTTGGTTGCTGTTTTCAGGCTGACATAAATTAGGCAGCAAGGTTTCTGCAATGCCACGTTGCACATCCGGGGACTTCTTGACGGATTGTTCCATCTCTGGCCCTAGTGTTAATGAAGATAAAGTGACGTTAACTAAACCTTGACCAGGTACCGCGAAAGTGGACGTTTTTAATCCTAGGCCTTCGATGACCTCTGAAGGGGCAGTGGTCCCACCTGGACTAAAGGTGGCTTCAGTCGTCATCACTGACATAATACCGCCCAATGAGTGGCCGACGAGATGTACTTCTCGGTCTGGGTGACCAAAATTTAGGGCCCATCTCAGCCCAATAAAGTCACTGACGCCTTGATGTAAGTTCGCTCTTAACGCTAACGGTGAAGAAATATTAATAAAGTAAGACTTGTCTATTGCGGCGCTAATTGGGAGGCCGTTTGAATCATTTACAATTCGACTGCCATGGTAAGGCATATCGATAGCAGCAACGATATAACCGTTATCCGTGTACTTCTTCGCCATCAACTCTGCCGATGTTCTATCCGCGGTAATACCATGATTAAAGATAACTACTGGGTTAGTGAGATCTTCAATGAATGACGCAGCTTTGTCTGGGGTATTGGTATCGTCATTCTTCGGTAAGTAAAAGTCGACATCAATTAAAGTTGAAGAGTCGTTGTAAACTTGGATTTTCGTATCGTTTTCTTCAAACCCTTTCTTGGTTAGTGCTTCCCCATTCTCACCGGTCATCCAGCGATACATAGAAGGGCAGCTTGCAATAGGGTCGAAGCGGTCTAAAGTACAGCCTTCACTATCTGCAATTTCTTGTGTGAAGGGTAAATAATTATTAGTGGTGAGTTTAGTGGAGACTATCACCCATCCCTTTTTTATGTCGATCTTGTGATCTTCTGTACTCAAACTCATATCAACCCTTGGAGCTGGGACACTCGTACGAGTTTGTTCCACTATGGTGTCAATAATGGCGTAACTATTTTGGGTCGTAAACTTAGCGGCATAAACGAGGCTGTGTGGGTTACCTGTTGTGTGGTAAACATCAACAGCCTCTTGAGTGGTGCTTTGTAGCCATTGTTCGTGCTCATCTAATTCATTTGTAGATGTATTAAGTAGTTGAGTGAATCCGCTTGAAGGCTGTAATGGCGTGCCTTGAGTGGTTTTTACGCCATTTGTGACAGCAAGGTAGTAGGAAGTACCAGGTTGCAAGGCGGCACTACACTGGATAGTTAACTGGCGACCATCACTTGTCAGCTTGGTACCGTCAATTTCATTTCCTGAACTGTCCAGTAGCAGTACGTTACCCACTAGCGACGATGGGTCTATAGCAGGTACCTGACCCGAATTTACGCTATCCAGAGGGATTTCGATCGGTTCCACACAGAGTCCCCAACCGTCAACTGCAGCAAAGCTGGTTTCAAAACTTTGGTAGTAGGCCTCGAACTCTTCGCGCGTTGAGTAATTTTGAATAGAGGAAGGTTCATTGGGTAGGGAGATAGTACCATCCTCATCGTAACCATAGCCATCGTTCGGCATTGGGATGCTGTTAGAGGAAAATGGGACTTCTACCGCAATGTTTTCTGTCGTGCTTTCTTCACCATCGCAGCCAGCGAGCATAAATGCGGCAGATAGTGAGATAGCTAGTATATTGAGCTTTCTCATAATAGAGGTGCCTATACAGTTGTGGGGGTAGCGGTATATGAATGCTCATACGGCTCTCTCACAAATGATTAAGCTTAAAAAAAGCTAATAAAAACCTAAAAATGCTTATTTTTTATAAACTTAACCATTGTTGCTGAGATGTTAAATAAATGTATATATCGAGAAGAGTGTCTAAGTGTGGAGCGGAGCGCATATCTTGTGCAACAGAGTGATTAACTTCACAGAATGCTATTTTGGTAAGACGAAAGTAGTTAAATGTTAGCTTGCTTACATAACTTTTGTTAAAACTTTTGCACAATCTTTAGAATAAGATGCTAAAAACAGGTGTCTTATTAGATTAATTGGCATTTCAATCTAAGTCTGAATAATTTCTTATTCTAATAAACTGGGAATCCTTTTTTCAGTAGTGTTTTTTACCAAAATGTTGCACTGGTCGGAGAATTAAACGATTTTTCGCTACATTTTTATGGCAAATTACACCGATGATTGATAATGTGTGCTGCAATCTTTATAGGGCTTTAGATTTTTGTGCTTAATTTTTGCACTAAACAGATCTAAATCACTGTCCGTTCTAGTGGCCTTATGAAGACGTCATGGATGCAAATGAAAAACTTGGAGTTTTACTCATGTATAAGAACAAAATCACTCAAGCCCTTCTTCTAGGTGCAGGTCTGGCTGTCGCCGCTACTTCTACCGCAACACTCGCTGCAGATGTTCCTGCAGGAACTAAGTTAGCAAAAAAACAAGAACTAGTTCGTGGTAACGGTACTGAGGTTGCGTCGATCGATCCTCATAAAACAGAAGGTGTACCTGAATCTCACGTTATTCGTGATTTGTTAGAAGGCTTAGTGAATCAAGACGCGGATGGTAATACTACTCCTGGTGTCGCAGAGTCTTGGGAAACTACGGATAACAAAACGTTTACTTTCCATCTACGCAAAGATGCGAAATGGTCAAATGGTGACCCTGTAACAGCTAATGATTTCGTTTATAGCTTTAAGCGAGTTGTTGACCCTGCGACTGCCTCACCTTACGCATGGTATCTAGAAATGACCACAATGGTTAATGCAGCTGATATCATCGCAGGGAAAAAAGACAAGGAATCTTTGGGTGTTAAAGCATTGGATGCGCACACTCTAGTTGTTGAACTAGAAACACCAGTTCCATACTTTGTGAAGATGATGGGTCATACAACAGTTAAGCCTGTACACCAAGCAACTGTCGAAAAATTTGGCGATAAGTGGACAAAACCAGAAAACTTTGTGGGTAATGGTGCGTTCGTTTTAGACAACTGGGTTGTCAATGAACGTATTGAACTTAAGCGCAATGAAAACTACTGGGACAATGAACACACGGTACTTGATAAGGTATCTTTCTTACCTATCGAAAACCAAGTAGCAGAAATGAACCGTTTCTTGTCTGGTGAAATTCAAATCACCAACGAACTTCCGATTGAACACTTTAAGCGTCTGAAGAAAGAACATCCTGAATTTGTCTCAGTGAAAGGCAACCTATGTTCTTACTACTACGGCTTTAATAACAAGAAAGCACCGTTTGATGACGTTCGCGTACGTAAGGCTCTTTCTTACGCTATAGACCGTAATGTGGTTGCCAATGCTATTCTTGGTCAAGGTCAGAAGCCAGCTTATTTCTTGACTCCTGAAATTACGGCAGGTTTCAATCCTGAATTGCCTCAATACGGCTCACTTTCTCAAAAACAACGTATAGCCGAAGCAAAAGAGTTATTGGCTGAAGCGGGCTTTGACAAGTCAAATCCACTGTCATTCACGCTATTGTACAACACCTCCGAAAACCACAAGAAGATTGCGACTGCAATCCAGTCAATGTGGAAGAAATCTCTTGGTGTCAATGTTTCTCTAGAAAACCAAGAATGGAAGACGTATCTGGATACACGTCGTCAAGGTAACTTTGACGTGACGCGTGCAGGTTGGTGTGGTGATTACAACGAAGCATCATCTTTCCTATCTTTGATGCAGTCTAATAACAGCTCGAATGATCCTAAGTATCATAGTAAAGAGTATGATGAAGTAATGGCAAAAGCGATGGCTGCGACTTCTGATGCAGAGCGAGAAGCGCTTTATGTAGAAGCTGAGAAGCTGCTTGCACGTGATATGCCTATTGCTCCTATCTACCAATATGTAACATCTCGTCTTGTTTCGACCAATGTTGGTGGATACCCATCAAACAACGCAGAAGATAAGATCTTCTCGAAAGACCTCTACATCAAAGCTCAATAATCTGAGCTGATAGAACTATAAAAAATTTGGCACTACATGTGAGAACTCACATGTAGCGCCTTATTTCAGTCCAAACTTATGGAATGGTTTGGATTGTTACCTTTTGTTTTAACCGTCACAGACTGAAAGAGTGAGTTTATGCTTAAATTCATCGCGAAAAGGATATTTGAAGCGATCCCAACTATGTTGGTATTGATCACAGTATCTTTCTTTCTTATGCGCTTTGCGCCAGGTAATCCATTCTCTAGTGAGCGTCCGCTTCCACCAGAGGTTATGGCTAATATCAACGCTAAATACGGCCTGGATAAGCCTGTATTCGAGCAATATACGACGTACCTAACAAATATCATTTCTGGTGATTTCGGGCCGTCATTCAAATATAAAGACTTTACAGTAAATGAGCTTATATCAGATGCTTTGCCCGTCTCTGCTAAAGTTGGCTTCGCTGCTTTTATCTTTACCGTCATATTGGGTGTATCAGTAGGAACTATAGCTGCACTGCGGCAAAACACGTGGCTTGACTATTCTATAATGGCGACCGCGATGCTCGGGGTCGTGATGCCTTCCTTCGTGTTGGCGCCAGTACTCATCTATATTTTCTCGATTAACTTAGGTTGGTTCCCTGCTGGGGGCTGGCAAGATGGTTCGTTTAAATACATGGCATTACCGGTTGTCGGCATGTCGCTGTTATACGTTGCTACTTTTGCTCGTATCACTCGTGGTTCGATGATTGAAACCTTAAACAGTAACTTTATTCGTACAGCACGAGCTAAAGGTCTCAGTTATACATACATCGTAATTAAGCATGCTCTAAAGCCAGCTTTGTTGCCTGTCGTATCTTATATGGGACCTGCATTTGTGGGTATCATTACGGGTTCTGTCGTCATTGAAACTATTTTTGGCTTACCGGGAATCGGAAAGCTATTCGTTAACGCTGCATTTAACCGCGATTACTCTTTGGTTATGGGTGTAACCATTCTTATTGGTTTCTTATTCATCCTATTTAACGCAGTAGTCGATATTTTACTTGCGTATATTGATCCAAAAATTCGCTACTAAATTGGAGTCACATTATGTTAACGAAAAAAGAGAATTTAGAAGCGATCGAAAAGTTTTCAGAGAACTTAGAAATTGAAGGTCGCAGTTTATGGCAAGACGCTCGCATTCGCTTTATGCGTAATAAAGCAGCGATGGTGAGCTTGTTCGTTCTTCTACTCATCACTTTGGCGGTGATATTCCTGCCAATGCTAGCACCTTACACTTACGAAGATACTGATTGGTATGCAATGCACGCAGGCCCTTCGATGGAGCACTGGTTTGGTACCGACAGTTTAGGACGAGACCTTTATGTTCGTACCTTGGTGGGTGGCCGGATTTCATTGATGGTCGGTGTAATGGGTGCGTTAGTCGCGGTATTGATCGGTACGCTTTACGGTGCGGCTTCAGGATTTATTGGTGGTAAGACAGACCGAATTATGATGCGTATCTTGGAAATCCTTTACGCGATTCCATTTATGTTCCTCGTCATTGTACTGGTGACCTTCTTCGGTCGTAACATCATTCTTATCTTCGTTGCGATTGGTGCAATTGCTTGGTTAGATATGGCGCGTATTGTTCGTGGTCAAACTCTGAGCTTACGCAGCAAAGAGTTTATTGAAGCGGCACATGTGTGTGGTGTGAGTAAGTGGAAAATCATCACTCGCCATATTGTGCCAAATGTTTTGGGTATCGTAGCCGTCTATTCGACTTTGCTTGTCCCTAGCATGATTTTGACTGAATCATTCCTTTCATTCCTTGGTCTTGGTGTTCAGGAGCCAATGACAAGTTGGGGTGCCCTTCTTCAAGAAGGTGCTCAGACAATGGAAGTAGCAATCTGGCAGCTCGCATTTCCTGCTGCATTTATGGTTGTGACTCTATTCTGCTTCAACTACGTTGGTGACGGTCTGCGCGACGCGCTGGATCCTAAGGACAGATAAAACTGAATAGCAAATAAAAACAAAAGCTATAAAAGATTAAGGAAGCAATGATGAGCTTATTAGATGTCAAAGATCTGCGTGTCGAATTTACCACTCAAGATGGTATTGTAACCGCAGTAAACGATTTGAATTTCTCTCTGAATCAAGGTGAGACCCTAGGTATTGTAGGGGAGTCTGGTTCAGGTAAATCACAGACTGTATTCGCTATTATGGGATTACTTGCTAAAAACGGCATCATCTCAGGTAGCGCGAAATTTGAAGGTAAAGAGATTCTTAACCTTCCAGAAAAAGCACTCAACAAAGTACGTGCCGAACAGATCGCGATGATCTTCCAAGACCCGATGACGTCTTTGAACCCATACATGAAAGTCAGCGATCAGTTGATGGAAGTACTGATGCTTCATAAAGGTATGGGCAAAGCTGAAGCATTCGAAGAATCAGTACGCATGCTTGAAGCCGTGAAGATTCCGGAAGCACGTAAGCGTATCACTATGTACCCGCATGAGTTTTCAGGCGGCATGCGTCAGCGTGTGATGATCGCGATGGCACTATTGTGTCGTCCTAAACTGCTGATTGCCGACGAACCAACAACGGCACTAGATGTGACGGTTCAAGCGCAGATTATGGAGCTACTTAATGAACTCAAACATGAGTTCAATACCGCTATCATCATGATCACTCACGATCTGGGTGTTGTTGCGGGTTCTTGTGACAAAGTATTGGTTATGTATGCGGGCCGTACAATGGAGTACGGTACTGTCGATGAAATTTTCTATAATCCTAGCCATCCTTATGCTGAAGGTCTGCTAAAAGCGATTCCTCGTCTGGATACAGAAGGTGAAATTCTACCTACAATTCCGGGTAACCCGCCTAACTTACTTCGTTTACCACAAGGCTGCCCTTACCAAGAGCGTTGTCATCGTGTGATGGATCATTGTAAGCGTGAAGCGCCAATCTTAACGCCATTTGGAGATGGTCGTCAGCGTGCATGTTTTTCAGAATGGGAGGCTTGGGAAAAATGAGTGCAGATAAAAAATTAATTCTGGATGTATCCGATCTTAAAGTTCACTTTAGCATCGCGTCTAAATCGGCATGGCCATGGTCTAAGCCTTCGAATCTGAAAGCCGTCGACGGTGTTAACGTACGCCTTTATGAAGGTGAGACACTAGGTGTCGTCGGTGAGTCAGGCTGCGGTAAGTCGACATTTGCTCGAGCAATTATTGGCCTTGTTGAAGCAACGGACGGTGAAGTCGTTTGGCTAGGGCAAGACCTAACCAAGATGCAAGACGTTCAGCGACGTGAAACACGTAAAGATATCCAAATGATTTTCCAAGATCCTTTGGCATCGCTAAATCCGCGTATGACAGTGGGCGACATTATTGCTGAACCTCTTGAAACTTTTTACCCTGAGCTATCAAAGCAGGAAGTAAAAGATCGCGTCAAAGAGATGATGGCGAAAGTAGGCCTCCTGCCAAACGTGATTAACCGCTATCCGCATGAATTCTCTGGGGGGCAGTGCCAGCGTATTGGTATCGCTCGAGCGCTTATCTTGAGACCTAAGATGATTATTTGCGATGAACCAGTATCGGCACTTGATGTATCTATTCAAGCTCAGGTTGTAAACCTACTTAAAGAGTTACAGAAAGAACTTGGATTGTCATTGGTATTTATCGCGCATGATTTATCGGTAGTTAAACATATTTCGGACCGAGTGTTAGTGATGTACCTAGGCAATACGGTTGAGCTTGGTGAAGCTGAAGCATTGTTTGCCGATCCAAAGCACCCGTACACTCGCGCGCTGATGTCTGCAGTACCAATTCCTGATCCAAAGCTTGAGCGCGACAAGCATATTGAGATGTTAGAGGGCGATCTTCCATCACCAATCAGTCCTCCCTCGGGGTGCGTATTCCGTACTCGTTGCCCGCAAGCAACGGAAGCGTGCGCTAACACCAAACCGTCGATTCAGGGTAATGATGTACATGCCGTATCTTGCCTACATGTTAGTGTCTAATCGATTCAGCCTGTGACGGGCTTAAGCGCGGCATCCTTCGGGGGTCGCGCTTTTTTTACTTCAAATAATTCGAACAACAAAGCCAACTTATTCTGCTTTAGAGTACGTTGGCTTTTTCTATACTTAGCTCATAAATATGAACCAGTTGAGAGTGTGATATGGGTAAGTTAGTTGAAGGTAAATGGCATGATGTTTGGTACGATACGAAAACCAGCGGAGGTGAGTTTATTCGCGAAGATGCGGGTTTCCGAGATTGGGTAGAAAACAAAGCTAATGCGAAGTTTCAGCCTGAATCTGGCCGCTATCATTTGTATGTTTCTCTAGCTTGTCCATGGGCTCATCGCACCCTGATATTCAGAAAGTTGAAACAGCTAGAAGCGCATATTGATGTGACTGTGGTATGTCCAGATATGATGGGGGAGGGGTGGCAGCTGGGTTTGCCTGAACCTTTATTCGGCCATACGCGCATGCACCAAATTTACACACAAGCAAAACCAAACTACACAGGCAGAGTGACGGTGCCTGTGCTATGGGATAAGAAACATAATACCATCGTGAGTAATGAATCCTCAGAAATCATTCGCATGTTTAACTCTGAGTTTAACGAGCTTACTGGTAATTATGATGACTATTATCCAAGTGATTTGAGCGCTTTAATCGATGAGTGGAATAACTATATTTATCCTAATGTGAATAATGGCGTATATCGCTGTGGTTTTGCGACGACTCAAGATGCATATGAAGAAGCTTACGATAGCTTATTTGATGCGCTTGATCGTATTGATACTCATCTTGCGACGCATCGCTATCTTGCGGGTAGCCAGATAACGGAAGCCGATTGGCGATTGTTTACGACATTGATTCGGTTTGATGCCGTTTATGTTGGCCATTTTAAATGTAACAAACAGCGCATTTCGGACTACTCAAATCTGTATGGTTATATGAAAGAGCTGTATCAAATTGAAGGCATCGCCGATACGACAGATTTCTACCATATCAAGCGTCACTATTACTTCAGTCACACAGGCATTAACCCAACACAGGTAGTCCCGAAAGGTCCTGAACTTGATCTAGAATCTGCTCATGGGCGTGAAAGCCTCTAGAGTTCGATTGAGGTATAAGTAAGCAGAGTGTGTTTAAGAGAAATAATGAACCTAAAAAGCCCTCTAAAACTTAGAGGGCTTGATTCGTTTAAAGGGATTATCAGTTAACCACTTTTTCTTCTGCTTGTGCGGCTTGATCGGCCTGAATCGCTGTGAGTGCGATGGTGTAAACAATATCGTCAACGAGTGCGCCACGAGACAAATCGTTTACAGGCTTACGCATGCCTTGCAGCATTGGGCCGATAGATACAAGGTCGGCTGAGCGCTGTACCGCTTTGTATGTCGTGTTACCCGTGTTTAGGTCTGGGAATACGAATACCGTTGCCTTACCGGCTACTGGAGAGTTAGGTGCTTTAGAAGCAGCAACGTTTTCCATGATAGCCGCGTCATACTGTAGAGGACCGTCGATAACTAAGTCAGGACGCTTCTCTTGAGCAATTTTAGTCGCTTCACGTACTTTATCTACGTCTGCCCCTTTACCTGATTCGCCAGTCGAGTATGAGATCATTGCCACGCGTGGGTCGATACCGAATGCCGCCGCAGAGTCCGCAGATTGGATAGCGATTTCAGCTAGTTGTTCTGCTGTTGGATCTGGGTTGATCGCACAGTCACCGTAAACCAATACCTGATCAGGTAGTAGCATAAAGAATACAGAAGACACGATAGACGCATCTGGTGCTGTCTTAATGATTTGGAACGGAGGAACAATCGTGTTTGCTGTGGTGTGAACTGCACCAGAAACAAGACCGTCTACTTCGTCGTTCTCAAGCATCATGGTACCAAGGAATACGGAGTCTTGTAGCTTCTCACGGGCAACAACTTCCGTCATACCTTTGTGACCACGTAGCTCAACCAGACGTGCTACGTAGTTCTCACGTACTTCATCAGAGTTGATAATGGTAACGCCAGTACCGAGTTCAACGCCTTGCTGCGCAGCAACGCGCTTGATTTCTTCTGGGTTGCCAAGAAGTACACACTCTGCAATGCCGCGCTCAGCACAGATGGCTGCCGCTTTAACTGTACGTGGTTCATCTCCTTCGGGAAGAACAATACGCTTACCTGCACGGCGTGCAAATTCAGTAAGCTGGTAGCGGAATGCTGGTGGGCTCAGACGGCGAGACTTTTGAGTGCCCTCCGTCATAGACTCAATCCAGTTGCCATCGATGTGGCCCGCAACGTGTTCGTTGATAAACTCGATACGCTCTTTATCGTCTGCAGGAACCTCAATAGAGAAGCTCTGTAGGTTTAGAGACGTCTGCCATGTGTTTCCTTGTGCCTTAAAGATAGGCAAGCCAGAATCGAATGCTGGCTGACATAGGCCAACGATCTCTTGTGGAATGTCATAACCGCCAGTGAGAAGAACTGCACCGATTTCAACGCCGTTCATTGCTGATAGCGCTGCAGCTACAATAACGTCTGGACGATCTGCGGAAGTGACAAGTAGTGAGCCCGGTCTAAAGTGCTCGATCATGTTTGGCAAAGAACGTGCACAGAAAGTGATGCTCTTGATACGGCGAGTATTGATGTCGCCTTCATTGATGATTTCCGCATTCAGGTGCTTCGCCATGTCGATTGCACGAGTTGCAATCAAGTCGATGCTCCACGGCACACAGCCAAGAACACGAATTGGAGATGTGTTAAAGATCTCCATTACTTTCATTTCGTTCTGCTTCGCGCTATCTGCATCGTCAAAAATTTCAGATAGGTCAGGGCGAGTACGGCCTGCTTCATCAACAGGCGCATTAAGCTTGTTGATGATAACACCAGAGATATTTTTATTCTTAGTACCGCCGAAGTTAGAACAAGCGACTTCGATACGCTCTTTCAGCTGTGCTGGGTTATCTGTACCAGGTGTTGCGACAAGAACGATTTCTGCCCCAAGTGTTGCAGCAATTTCTGCATTCACTTGGTTAGCAAATGGGTGCTTGCGAGTTGGAACTAGACCTTCGATCAGCGTAACGTCTGCGTCTTTGTTGATCTGGTTATAACGTTCTACAACCGTTTCTAGCAGCTCATCCATGCTGTCGTTACCGATAAGGCTCTCAGCAACAGACATCGCCATTGGCTCACCGATCTTCACATCGCTGTTATGGCCAACGATAGTGGAAGTGAGATCCGGTTGATCACCACCAGAGCGTGGTTGACAAATCGGCTTGTAGAAAGAAACTTTAACGCCTTTGCGCTCCATAGCGCGAAGAACACCCATGCTTACGCTAGTAAGACCAACACCAGCGCTGGCAGGGATAAGCATAATAGTACGAGACATTCGTAGAGTACCTTTAGCTATTTTAGATAAAGCCCAACTTCGTATTCCTAGAGTGGAATAGGAGTTACGCCCCTTAGTAAGAAAACCGGCTGACTTTTCAGTCAGCCGGTGAAGTCAATTAAAGACCTGCTAAACGTGCAGTGTCTTCCGCAATGACAAGCTCTTCGTTAGTTGAGATAACCATCGCTGGGATGCGGCTTTCGGCTGTAGTGATAGTACCTTCTCCACCGAAACGTGCTTTCAGGTTAGCTTCACCATCTACTTCAATACCGAATACGCCTAGGCGATTTAGAACCATCTCGCGAATTGGGCCAGAGTTTTCACCAATACCGCCTGTGAATACGATCGCGTCTAGACGACCTTCTAGAGTCGCAGTGTAACCAGCCACGTATTTCGCTAGGCGGTGGCAGAATACGTCCATCGCGCGAGTTGCTTCTTCTTTCTCACCGTAGTTGTCTTCAACGAAACGACAATCAGAAGTCACTTCGGTCAGACCTTGCAGGCCAGACTCTTTAGTTAGCATAGTGTTGATTTGCTCTACAGAGTAACCAAGTGCGTCGTGTAGGTGGAAGATGATCGCAGGGTCAATATCACCACAACGCGTACCCATTACTAGGCCTTCAAGTGGAGTTAGACCCATTGAAGTATCAACTGATTTACCGTTTTTGATTGCACAAACAGATGCACCGTTACCTAGGTGACAGTTGATGATGTTTAGTTCATTTGCAGGCTTACCTAAACGCTCAGCTGCTTCGCGAGCGATGAATAGGTGAGAAGTACCGTGCATACCGTAGCGACGGATACCGTGCTCTTTGTACAGGTTGTATGGAAGTGCGTATAGGTACGCTTCTTCTGGCATAGACTGGTGGAAAGCCGTATCGAATACCGCTGACATTGGCAGGCTAGGGAATGCTTTTTGAGCGGCTTTGATACCGATGATAGCCGCTGGGTTATGCAGAGGTGCTAGTGTTGCACAGTCTTCGATACCTTTAAGAACGTCATCAGTGATAAGAGCAGATTGAGTGAATTTCTCACCGCCGTGTACAACACGGTGGCCCACTGCTTTAAGTTGCTCGGCAAGTTCTGGCTTAGAAGCAAGAATAGTTTCAACGATGAAAGAAAGCGCTTCATCGTGTGCTGCGCCTTCACCTAATTGTGCTTCGTGCTTACCGTCCAGTTTCCATTTGATACGTGCTTCAGGAAGGTGAAGACATTCAGCCAGACCTGTTAGGTGCTCGTTGCCGTTTTCTGCATCGACAATCGCGAATTTAAGAGAAGAACTACCGCAGTTTAAAACTAAAACTAGCTTTGACATGAGTGACTACCTGTAATAATCAGTTAGGATAAAAATTAATCACAAGAATAGACGAAGCGAGAAAGGCTGCGTACTAATCTTGGTCAAAAAAACGTCGAATTCCGTATAAAAGACAGCAGTGATTCCCGAACACTGCTCTTGCATCCGCTGCAGAAAGGTCCCGAGAGTTGCTTAAATTGTAAATAACGGCAACAATGAGATTGTGGGCCTGCAAAGGATAACGATAATAGCCAATAATAACAAAAAAATTTGAAAGAATATTAACTTTCATCAATTTTTTACGCTGAAAGTTGAATCTTTCAACTGAATTTTAGTTTGGGCCCAATACTGAAGTGAGAGAGTCCTATGAGTAATAAAGCCGGTTTAGTTAATAACCTACGTGACGGGCAGAAGTACATGGATACTTGGCCTATGCGTAAGGAACTCAATTTACTGTTTCCAGAACAGCGCATCATCAAAGCCACCAAGTTTGGGGTGAAAGTGATGCCCGCAATCGCAGCGATCAGTGTTCTCACTCAAATGGCCTTCAATAATTACTCGGCAATGCCACAGGCTGTCATCATGGCGTTGTTTGCTCTTAGTTTACCGGTTCAGGGGATGTGGTGGCTTGGTAGTCGTGCAAATACTCAGCTTCCTCCTGCGCTGGCAGGTTGGTATCGGGAAATTCATCAGAAGATAGTAGAGAGTGGTTTTGCGCTTGAACCAATGAAAAGCCGACCTCGTTATAAAGAACTCGCTCACATCTTAAATCGCGCCTTTCGACAGCTAGATAAAAATGCTTTGGAGCGTTGGTTCTAAATCAAAGCCGTACCACTACGTGAAAGTGATACACAGCCTAGCTAAATTTCTTATTTCAAACAAAAAAACGCTCACCGAGGTGAGCGTTTTTTTAGTTATTGCTATTCAATATTAGTTGAACATAGCGATAGCGTTAGCTGGTTCAACGTATTCTAGATCGAAGCTTTCTGCTACTTCTTTACACGTTACTTTACCGTGAATAACGTTTAGACCTTCTAGGAAGCCTTTGTCTTCAAGAAGTGCTTCACGGTAGCCTTTGTTCGCTAGCTTAACAATGTAAGGCAGAGTTGCGTTGTTTAGAGCGAAAGTTGAAGTACGAGCAACGGCACCTGGCATGTTCGCTACACAGTAGTGAACTACGTCATCAACAATGTAAGTCGGGTCTGCGTGTGTTGTCGCATGTGAAGTTTCGAAACAACCGCCTTGGTCGATTGCAACGTCAACAACTGCTGCGCCTGGCTTCATCTTAGCGATGTGCTCTTTAGTCACTAGTTTAGGAGCAGCAGCGCCTGGAATTAGAACTGCGCCGATGACTAGGTCTGCTTCTAGAACATGCTTCTCAATAGCATCTTCTGTAGAGTAAACCACTTTTGCGCGACCTTGGAACTCTTCGTCAAGACGACGTAGGGTGTCTACGTTGCGGTCTAAGATTGTTACGTCTGCACGCAGGCCAACAGCCATACGAGCGGCGTTAGCACCAACGACACCTCCACCTACAACCACTACTTTCGCTGGCTCAACACCTGGAACACCACCTAGAAGAAGGCCGCGTCCACCGTGAGATTTCTCTAAAGTTTGTGCGCCTGCTTGAATAGACATGCGACCTGCTACCTCAGACATTGGAGCAAGTAGTGGCAAGCGACCCATATTATCTGTTACAGTCTCATAGGCTATACAGACAGCTTTGCTCTTGATTAGCTCTTCAGTTTGTGGAAAATCTGGTGCTAGGTGCAAATAAGTAAATAATATTTGCCCTTCACGAAGCATAGCTCGCTCAACAGCTTGAGGTTCTTTAACCTTTACAATCATTTCTGCTTTCGCGAAAACGTCAGCAGCGGTAGGAAGAATGGATGCGCCTACAGCGATGTAATCATCGTCTGAAAAACCGATGCCAGAACCGGCTTTGGTTTCTACAAAAACTTGGTGACCTTGAGAGACTAGCTCGCGAACGCTCGCTGGGATCATACCAACACGGTACTCGTGGTTTTTGATTTCCTTAGGTACGCCAATAATCATCCTGAATCCTCATTTTATTTTGGTTGTATAAACTATATTAGTTGCATTAACTGCATGTAGGGTAATTCTGTCGAATTAACAACTAGTATAGTTGGGTTACAATAAAATTTGATACTGAATATTAAAAAGTTGTAGTATATTTTTTTGCAAGGAAGTAATAAGGTGGAATAAAAAATGGCAGACAACAATAAGAAGCCGTCTAAGGATCTAGACCGTATCGATCGCAACATTCTAAACGAACTGCAGAAAGACGGTCGTATTTCAAACGTTGAACTGTCTAAACGAGTTGGCCTTTCGCCAACGCCATGTTTAGAGCGTGTTCGTCGTCTGGAGCGTCAAGGGTACATTACGGGCTATACAGCTTTGTTAAACCCGCAGTTCCTTGATGCATCACTTTTGGTTTTCGTCGAAATCACACTAAACCGTGGTGCACCAGATGTGTTTGAACAATTTAATGCAGCGGTGCAGAAGCTCGACGATATTCAGGAGTGTCACCTTGTATCAGGTGACTTTGACTATCTGTTGAAAACGCGAGTGTCGGACATGAGTGCATATCGCAAGCTCCTTGGCGATACGCTTTTACGTCTTCCTGGTGTTAACGACACACGTACGTATGTTGTGATGGAAGAAGTGAAGCAGACAAACCAGTTAGTTATCAAAACGCGCTAATCTTTATTAGAGCAAATACCTTTCGATATTCTGACTTAAGGTAATTGGGTTTTAAGTCCCAATATGGTTAAATCGATAGTCCGAGTGGCATAGCTGCTCGGACTATTTTTTTCCTTACTGATTAGCCGGATGGATGTTACATCGTATGAACGTCTTGCTTGGAATCAGTATCACGCAGTTGATTAAGTTGGTTATGTTCAAAGAGAACAAAAATAAAGTTGAAACAATAATCAAAACTGGAGAAGAGCCTCAGTCCTCTCGTCTTGATGGGCCTCAACGCCTTAAAGAGTGCAGTCTTATTGTGATTGTACTGTCTTCTATATTATTGTCAGTCGCATTATTCACCTTCAACCCTGCTGATCCTTCTTGGTCGCAAACGGCTTGGGGAGGAGACATTAACAATGCAGGCGGTCTTGTCGGTGCATGGATTGCCGATACTCTGTTTTTCACGTTTGGCTCCCTTGCCTATCCCATCCCTGTGGTCATTACCGTTACAGCTTGGGTGATGCTCAGAAAGCGTGATGAAAATGAATCTATTGATTTGATGCTATGGGGCACACGTCTTCTAGGTTTAACGATACTTATCCTGACGAGCTGTGGTCTTGCAGATATTAACTTCGATGATATTTGGTATTTCTCGTCTGGCGGTGTTGTTGGTGATGTTTTAACTAGCCTTGCGCTGCCAACTCTCAATATTTTAGGTACAACACTAGTGTTCCTATTTTTATGGGGCGCTGGTTTTACTTTGTTAACTGGGATCTCTTGGCTCACTATTGTGGATCGAATTGGGGAAGTGGCAATCCAAGCGCTGACGAGTCTGGTTAATAGAGTTCGGGGTGAAAAGGAAGAAATTCTTGAGCCCCAGCTTGCGATGCCTCGAGAAGAAGCTCCTCAGGTTAATGATGCTGTAGAGCAAGAAGACGTCTTCTCCACAAGGGAACCTGATAAAGCACCACGTCGATTCAATATCCACATGCCTGAAGTTCATAAAGAATCAGTAGTCAATGTTCCTATTGCCGATAGCGCAGTGGTTGAACCTCAAGCCTCAGAGCAAATTACTGAGCCGGATCCTGAAGTTGCTCATCCAGAGCGAGCTGACTTTTATGATGAAGTGTCTCAAGAGGAACGTACTAAGCAATTGGGTTCGACAATCGAAGAGCTAGAGGCGGTTGCTCAAAGTGAGGATGACTTTGCCATTCAAGAGCAAGCCACTACCTCAGAAGCTACCCATGTCGTGGAAACTGAGGAAGTACCCGTTATGGCTGAAAAGCCAAAAACTGTTGATGGTTCCGTTAACGAGATGCCGTGGAATAGTGAAGAGGGTCATGAAGAGCATGAGATTGTTGAACCAGTTATTGATCCTACCGAGCTTGAGCGCATTTCAAGTCATGTTGAGCCCGGAAGCACCCAACAGGAACCAGTGATTTCGACATTTGATGTGGCAGATGATGAGGATAATGATACTTCGGATCCTGCATTAGCTGAAGAAGGCGAAGATGAAGATGTAGAGGCGTTCCAAAATATTGTCGCTGATGCTCAAGCGAAAGTCACCGCGCAGCAGAATCCATTCCTCGTCCAGAAAGAAGCGAACCTACCAAAACCGAAAGAACCAATGCCGACATTGGAATTGCTTTATCACCCAGAGAAGCGCGAAAACTTCATCGATCGCGAAGCATTGGAAGAAATTGCTCGCTTAGTTGAATCTAAGCTTGCTGATTATAAGATCAAAGCCGAAGTCGTTGATATTTTCCCTGGACCGGTGATTACTCGATTCGAGCTAGATTTAGCGCCAGGAGTGAAGGTGAGCCGTATTTCCGGCCTTTCGATGGACTTGGCTCGTTCATTGTCAGCGATGGCTGTCCGAGTAGTGGAAGTGATACCTGGTAAACCCTATGTCGGCCTTGAGTTACCGAATATGAGCCGTCAGACAGTCTATTTCTCAGATGTTGTTGGCAGTCAGCACTTTATTGAAGCTAAATCTCCGACAACCGTAGTACTAGGTCAGGATATTGCTGGCGAAGCAGTCGTTGCTGACTTGTCGAAGATGCCGCACGTTTTAGTCGCAGGTACTACGGGGTCAGGTAAATCGGTTGGTGTGAATGTCATGATTTTAAGTATGCTTTACAAAGCGACGCCTGAAGATGTTCGCTTTATCATGATTGATCCGAAAATGCTTGAGCTGTCGGTATACGAAGGTATTCCTCATTTACTTTCTGAAGTGGTGACGGATATGAAAGATGCATCGAACGCGCTGCGTTGGTGTGTCGGTGAAATGGAGCGTCGATACAAACTGATGTCCGCGTTGGGTGTTCGTAATATCAAAGGCTTTAATGACAAGCTTAAGATGGCAGCAGAAGCTGGGCACCCGATTCACGACCCACTGTGGCAACCGGGTGACAGTATGGATGAAACTCCGCCATTGCTGGAGAAATTGCCATACATAGTCGTCATTGTCGATGAGTTTGCTGATCTGATGATGGTGGTGGGTAAGAAAGTAGAGGAGCTGATTGCTCGACTTGCTCAAAAAGCACGAGCAGCAGGGATTCATTTGATACTGGCGACGCAACGACCTTCTGTCGATGTTATTACCGGTTTGATTAAAGCTAATATCCCAACTCGAGTGGCGTTTACGGTATCGACGAAAACCGACTCAAGAACCATTCTTGACCAAGGTGGCGCTGAATCACTATTAGGTATGGGTGACATGCTTTATCTACCTCCGGGTTCTAGTCATACGGTGCGTGTACACGGTGCGTTTGCATCGGATGATGACGTACATGCTGTGGTAAATAACTGGAAAGCGCGCGGCAAGCCAAACTATATTGATGAGATCACAAATGGTGATCAAGGGCCAGAGGCATTGTTACCGGGAGAAAAACCTGAAGGTGAGGAAGAAATGGATCCGTTGTTCGATCAAGTCGTAGAGCATGTCGTTCAGTCTCGTCGAGGGTCTGTATCAGGAGTTCAGCGACGATTTAAGATCGGTTACAACCGTGCTGCACGGATTGTTGAACAACTGGAAGCTCAAGGCATTGTGAGTGCGCCGGGGCACAATGGTAACAGAGAAGTGTTAGCTCCAGCACCTGGTCGTGAGATGAACTAATGCCATCTGAATAATGGATGACAAATCAAAATGAAAGGGTTGACCATATGGGCCAACCCTTTTTTAATTTCTAGCTTCTAGCTTCTAGCTTCTAGCTTCTAGCTTCTAGCTTCTAGCTTCTAGCTTCTAGCTTCTAGCTTCTAGCTTCTAGCTTCTAGCTTCTAGCTTCTAGCTTCTAGCTTCTAGCTTTTGCAAACTGCGCAATAACAATAACAGCCAGTGCCGCTAAATTTGCTGCAAAGATGACAACTAGCCATTGTGGCATGGATAGTGACAGGAATTGCCAAACGACTTTGCTACAGTCTCCAAAGGCTTCAAACATCCAAGGTGCCCATTGGTTAAGAGGTGCCCAATCTGGGAAAGTGACGAATAAATCGCAGGTGGCAAAGGGAGACGGATTGAACTGATAGTTAACGTGCTCTAATGCCAATATTAAACCTTTATAAGCGCTGGCACCCCATGCCGCTAAACCAAACCAACGTATCGCTGTATTGTTCGGAGCGGCTAAACCAATCAGAGCAGCTACACCAACGCCCAGCATGGCAACTCGCTCATAGATACACATCACACAAGGTGCGAGTAACATAACATGTTGAAAATATAAGGCAGCTGCTTCAAAGAAAACGACAAAAGCAAGTAATAGCAGCCAAGATAGGCGTATTTGGGAAAAATGCTTGATGTTAGAAAGAATGTTCACAGAGTGGTCCTGTTATAAAAAAAGCTCTGACTAATCAGAGCTTTTTATCTTGGAAAAGTTTCGACTTCAACTAAAAGTTTTGATTTTTAGTGATTAATGTCCACCGGATACTGCTTGGATAACTTCACCTGTATGCTGTGCAATCCAACCTGCGTCATAGAACCATGCCGTCATTGGCTCTACAAGATAGATGATACCGGCTAAACCGACCAATGCTAAAACGACGGTATAAGGCAGAGCCATGATCACCATTCGCCCGTACGACAAGCGAATTAGAGGTGCTAATGCTGATGTCAGTAGGAATAGGAAAGCAGCTTGTCCGTTTGGTGTTGCTACTGAAGGTAGGTTAGTGCCTGTGTTGATAGCGACTGCAAGTAAGTCGAATTGGTCACGACTGATGATACCTTCGACTAAAGCCGTTTTGACTTCATTGATGTATACCGTACCAACGAAAACATTATCAGACACCATAGACAGTAAACCATTAGCAATGTAGAACAAAGCTAGCTGAGCACCTTTATCTTCGACATGAAGAACCGTATCGATAACAGGCTTAAACAGTTCTTGGTCGATAATAACAGCAACAACAGAGAAGAAAACAGCCAGTAGTGCGGTAAATGGCAGGGCTTCTTCAAATGCCTTACCCAAAGAGTGCTCTTCAATCACGCCCGTGAATGCGGTTGCTAAGATAATCACTGAAAGACCAATCAAACCAACGGCGGCCAGGTGAAGTGCCAGACCTACAATCAACCAGACTGCGATCGCACCTTGGATCCATAGCTTGGCGACATCTTGCTTGGTACGTGTCTTACGCTCTGCATTATCGAAGTCAACCAGAATCTGACGAACATTATCAGGAAGTTGAGCTCCGTAACCACAAATTTTCAGTTTTTCGACAAGAACACAGGTGATGAGGCCACAAACAAAAACCGGAGCTGTCACTGGCAACATGCGGATAATGAATTCGCCAAACTGCCAACCTGCTTGATCGGCAATAATTAAGTTTTGTGGTTCACCCACCATGGTCATTACACCACCGAGTGCAGTACCGACACCTGCATGCATCAATAATGAGCGTAGAAATGCACGATAGTTTTCCAAGTCATCACGCGTGAGCTCTGAAAGATGATCGTCTTGAGTGTGGTCGTGTGAGGCGGTTGAGCCTTTTCCTGATGCAACTTTGTGATAAATAGCGTAGAAGCCCACTGCCACGCTGATAACAACTGCGATGACTGTCAGCGCATCTAAGAAGGCAGACAGGAAAGCCGCTGCGAAACAAAATGCTACTGAAAGTAGGCTCTTAGAGCGAATGCCGAGAAGAATTTTGGTAAAGATAAACAGCAAGAGCTGCTTCATGAAGTAGATGCCGGCAACCATGAAGACCAGCAGTAAAAGAACCTCAATATTGGCGACTAATTCGTGCTTTACTTGCTCGGGGCTAGTCATACCAATTGCTATCGCTTCAATAGCGAGAAGGCCACCAGGCTGTAGAGGATAGCATTTTAGGGCCATCGCAAGCGTAAAAATAAACTCTGCAACCAGTAGCCAACCAGCAACAAATGGGTCAACTAAGAAAAAGACAATGGGGTTGATAATGAGAAATGAAATGATGGCAACTTTATACCAATCTGGAGCTTTGCCTAAGAAGTTCTTAATGAAAGCATTCCCGAGTGACATCGGCATGATACTAATACTCTTAAATGTTGTAATGAATAGACACTGCGTGTGCTTGTATCTATATCTGCACAAAATTTGGCTTGAGCTACCGCAATTAAGTGAACATTTAGCGGACAAAACAAATGTTGAAACAGACCTGATTCAACAGTGACTTAGAAAAACAACATAGAGAAATATGTCATGTGGTCTTGCCAAGTCACTCCCTGAGAAAGACAAGCACTCCTTACTTCGGTCGCAACTGTACTCCTCAAGTTAATTTAGTCAATAATAATGTTTATCTTGATAAAATACTCAGTGGACTTTTGTTTAAAAACGCGATCCGAGTGGCGTTAAAGTGGGATGAGAGTTGTGAAAAAAAACAATTCATGGCAGCTCAGGGATGAAAAGGCTGAATAAGACAGATTATGTCATTATATTGAATGGAAATGGGCCAGTTACCTTGCAAATATAAAAAATTAGTTTTTGCATTAGAAGTCAATACCTATAAGGGCTAATAACTATTAACTTTTTATTAAATCTAAAATAAATCAGCTTTGACTCAAAGACATAATAACGCAATCTATCAGCTTAAATTAGAGCTTTAACTCCATTGTTGGTTTGGTGCATGTTTACTGTAGGTTTGTTTCCGATACGTGAGAACTAGTGGTATGATGAGTTCTATTCGACCCTATAAATAAAAATATTGGATAGTTAAGTTAATGGTCATTAAGGCAAAGAGCCCTGCAGGTTTTGCAGAAAAATACATCATTGAGAGTATTTGGAAAGGGCGCTTCCCTCCAGGCTCTATTCTTCCCGCTGAACGCGAGCTCTCTGAATTAATTGGGGTAACCAGAACGACACTGCGTGAAGTGCTTCAGCGCTTAGCTCGTGACGGTTGGTTAACCATTCAACATGGTAAACCGACTAAGGTGAACCAGTTTATGGAAACATCGGGGTTGCATATCCTCGATACTCTGATGACTCTTGATGCAGAGAACGCAACATCTATTGTTGAAGATTTGCTTGCGGCACGTACTAACATCAGCCCTATTTTTATGCGTTACGCGTTCAAAGCGAATAAAGAAAGTGCAGAGCGTACTATTAGCGGTGTCATTGAGTCTTGTGAAAGCTTGTTAGCTGCGGATTCTTGGGATACCTTTATGGCGTCTTCTCCGTACGCTGAAAAAATTCAGCAGCACATTAAAGATGATGGTGAGAAAGACGAAGCGAAGCGTCAGGCTACTTTGATCGCCAAGACCTTTAATTATTACGACTATATGTTGTTCCAGCGTTTGGCTTTTCACTCAGGTAACCAAATCTACGGTTTGATCTTTAATGGTCTTAAGAAGCTCTATGATCGCGTAGGGAGTTACTATTTCTCTAACCCAGAAGCGCGCAATTTGGCTCTACAGTTTTACCGCGACTTGCTAGAAGTTTGTGAGACAGGTAACCGAGACAAAATCATCGTGGTGGTTCGCCACTATGGTATGGAAAGTGCTCAGATTTGGAATGAGATGAAAACGTCTTTACCGACGAATTTCACTGAAGACGATTGCTAATCGTTTAGTCTAAATGAAGAAAACCCGCTATCATGGCGGGTTTTTGTATTCTTAGAGTTATGGTTGAACGCAACGTTAGCAGACATCACAGTCGTCGTAGCCACCGGCTTCTTTAAACCAGTTGGTAAGGTGTGTTTTGAGATCTTTGAGCTCATCAGGACCGATCAAAGCCAAGCCCAAATCTTCAGCCCGAGTGATATCGTTGTAGCGCAATGGTCGGAAGCTAACCAGCATAGCACGAGCCTGTAAACCGCCAAGCAAATCCCTTAGTGATTCCAGTTTGTACAAGGTGTCGTCACCATCGTCGCGCATTCCCTTCGTTTTACATTCAATGATATGAAGTTTGTTATTTGCTACAGAAGCCACGTCTAATTCATTGCGTACTTCGCGGTCTCCAAGTTGACGGTAGACTTGAACGTTGAGTGAGTGATCTTGAATGGTAGGCATGTCTTTTTGGATTTGACGTACAGTGCTATGAACCAGAGTTTCTAACCATTCACCGTTAGAAAAACGTCGAGCATCTTCATCTGCGAAGGTCAAGATCCCATTCTCATAAGTGGCGATTTCAGCTTCTACTAGGTCACTGAGCAGCATGTTAAGCTCACGATAGCTTTGCTGCTTTTCAGACAGCGCCACATCGAGTTTTTGCTCTTTACGGCAGGTTGTGGCGAGGTAGTTAAGTGTAGCTAAACCAGGCCCTAGTTCAAGAGCGTTACTGGCCCAGCGTTCACCGAGTTCATAGAGTTTCTGATCAAGCTGCGGAGGGAGTTGTTGCTGATTGAATTCGCCACGGGCACCAAATACAGTGAGATAGTCGTCAATAGTAATACGATCTTCTACCTGAGTGTCTTCCTTTCCATCAGGGTATAGCCAACAAAGGCGATCACTGTTTGGCTCGACGACAAAAATAGGCCAATGGAAAGTACGAAATACTTCGTATACCGAGAGTAGGCGGTGACGTAGGCCACAACTTGCATTAAGTTTGACATCCTCCCCACGCACACTCAGGTCATCGGCAAGTATGCCGACGGCACGCTTTATTCGCGATGTATTGGCCACATTTGGAATCTCAAAAAACTCTGATGTGATGTTTCTTTTGGCCAGAACACTATGTAGACGATGGTACATATCTTTCTGGCTTTTAACGCCTATAAAAACAATGTGATCACTGACGGTTCGGTTATCCAATAATGGTGTGACTAAACGAATTGGGTCCTGATCAATGATGCCAACATGAACTGCCATAAACCTTCCTCATGCTTGGCTTGCAAAAAATGTGAAGTGAGAAGTGGGCAAGCCTTAGTAACCATATAACGACAGCGCATATAAAAAACAAGGGCGATTAATAAAATTAACCGCCCGAGATGAATTATTTGCATTGTCTTTACAAAACTAGAGTTTAAAGCGGTGTACTAATTCACCTTGCTGGTTAGCTAGCTGGGTTAGGTCGGTGCTAGTTTGCGCAATTTTCGCCATCGCTTGATAACTAGAATCAGCAATTAGATTGATCTCATCAATGTTGCGAGCAATTTCTCCAGTTGTTTCGCTTTGCTCTGCCGCAGCCTGGGAGATATGGCCACTCATTTGGCTAATTTCTATGATCAGGGCTTGAATTTCTTCCATGGCACTATTGGCATTGGAAGCCTGAGCTACTGATTGATCCATATCCTCCATACAACTTTGAATGACCTTGTTGGCAGAGGTGGAGCTATTTTGTAGGTTGCTGATCATGTTTTCGATTTCTGATGTGGACTCCGTCGTACGTTGCGCTAGTACTCGAACTTCGTCCGCGACGACCGCAAAGCCACGACCTTGCTCACCAGCTCGCGCAGCTTCGATGGCTGCATTTAATGCCAGCAAATTGGTTTGCTCGGCGATATTGCGAATCACATCTAAAATTGAGCCTATCTGACTGCTCATCGATTGGAGATCTTTGACGGCATCAACGGATTGAGTTAAGCGTGTTTCAAGTTGGTTAATCGTTGTAATGTTGTCGTTCATTATCTGGCGACCAGATTCTGAAGCGGTTTCAACTTGCTCGACCATCTGTTGAGAGCTTTGCGCACTTTGAGCAACCTCTTGAACAGAGTGAGCCATCTCAGTCATTGCCGTTGCAACATTCGCAGTTTGCTCGCGCTGTTGACTAAGTTGCGATTGTGCCTGAGAGGAGGTTTCTTGGTTCACACTGGCAGTATTGGTTAGGTTGTCTGACGCACTGTTTAACTTTTGCAAAATATCGTGGAGGTTATCCGCCAGAGAATTGATGTGTCCACTGACTCGGCTAAATTCGTTGTTGTAGCGTATCTCTATTCGTTGAGTCATATCACCCTGTGTCAAACTCTCTAGAGTTGAGAGGATACGAGTCAGAGGTGACCGTACGCTATGGGCAATGTGATAGCCAATACCTATAGCAAGGGCTATGACGAAAGCACCCAGTGCGACAGAATTGATCACACCTTGATCATATACCTCACTGGCTTCTGCAAGAGAAGCGTGAAGGCTGTCCTGAGCTGCTTGACCAAAGGAAGTTAAGACTGCCATTGTATTATCGACTTCTAAGGTCAGGTTAGCAATGTTAGCGTAAAGGGCTGCTTTCGCTTGAAGGTAGGATGCATGCTGGTCGAGTACGCCGCCTTTTTTTCCGATATCAGTGGTGAACTGCTGAACAGACTCATCGAAAACTTGCTTGATCTCTGGCATCTGAGCGGTCAAACCGCGGTAGGCATAATTAAGGTGGGTGACCGCCTTTTTGTTTTTGGCTACGGCCTTGTTGACGAATTCTAGATCATTGCTTGCCAGAGCATCAGAAGTAATGACCTCAGCATCTTTTAGTTTGATAAAGTAACTTTTAGCCATCACTTTAACCGAAATACTACTTTGGTCATCGACATATTCTTTCATACCCACACTGAGCTCAGAATGTAGGCGTTGGAAGCGGCGAGATGATTTCTGTACTTCGGCTTGAGCAACAAACATGTCGCGATAGTTACTCATAGCGTCGTCGGCTTCGGTGAAGTATCGCTGCTCCATCTCTTTAAGCTGTTCGATACTGGTCAGTAGTTCGGTATTTCCATCACTCGCTTTGGCTAAATCCAGAAGCGCTTGACCATAGCGTTGTTTTGCTTGGTCAAATTGTCCGCGAATCTCCTCCATGCGACTTGAGCTCTGCGTTGTCAAAAAGTCCTTAAAAAGCTTGTCGGCAGAGAGTAGGTAAACGCTGGTCTGGTTAGATTGTGACACTAAAGGTAGAGCGGTGTTTGAAACACTGCCAAAGTTGGTGTGAATTTGTTGCATCCCTCGCATTGTCATAATAGTTGAAATAACAAACATTATGATGATCAATGCAAACCCAGCGTACATACGCTTGATCACTGAGCCTCTCATAGATCTCTCCCTAAAACTTACTTGTCTTAAAAAATTAACAAAAAGAGAGGTATTGTATTGAGGGTGAGACGCGCATTTTATGACGCATCATACAAATTTAGCCATCTACTACTATCAGTACGGTGTATATGTTAAGTGAACACTGTTTTTTATTGTGATCTGGACAAGCTTAGCGCATACTCCATGGAAACGATCAACGATAACAACGCTTAATGGAGTGCTTCATGGCTGAAGAAACCATTTTCAGTAAAATTATTCGCAAAGAAATCCCTGCCGACGTGGTTTACCAAGATGACCTCGTTACCGCATTTCGTGACATCAACCCTCGTGCGCCAAGTCACATTTTGATCATCCCTAATAAATTGATCCCAACAACGAATGATATTGAAGAGGCGGATGAAGCCGCGATGGGGCGCATGTTCACTGTCGCGCGTAAGCTTGCTAAAGAAGAGGGCATTGATGAGGACGGTTACCGTTTAATCGTGAACTGTAATTCTCATGGTGGGCAAGAGGTTTATCATATCCATATGCATTTGGTTGGTGGCCGTCCACTTGGGCCAATGTTAATGAGTTAAAGATATATTTCTTATAAGGATGGCGGCATTCATTCAAACTTTTTATTAATGCCGTTGTCCAATCGCGACGATGATGAAAATCTAATAACTAATTTCGGAGTACGAAGTGCGTAAACACATTCGACTCGCATTCGTGATATTCAGCTTTGCTGCGCTTTCTGCCTGTGCCAATTTTTCTGCTGGGAACTTATTTAGTCATTACAGCGCACAAAATGATGAGGTCTATCAGTCAGTCAAAGCAGGTCAATATCAAAAGGCTGAAGAAGCCTTACCTGAAAATGTTGCTGGCGATATTCTGGATAACTTTGAGAGAGGCAGAGTTTACTTGCTTAATCAGCAGTACGCTGACAGTAAGTCCGCATTTGAAGCGAGTGACCAAGCGGTTCGAGTTCAGCTGGATAAAGCAACAATATCTGTCACAGGGACGGCGACAAGTATTGGTGCTTTGGCTGTCAACGATAATCTGGACATATATACATCGGCTGATTACGAGCTGGGCTTTTTGCACCTTTATTTGGGCTTGAATTACCTCAAGAACAACAGCCTTGAAGGTGCGTTGATTGAAATGCGCCGTGCAAATCAGGTTCAGGAGCAAGCTCGTAAGGACAGAGAAAGAGAGCTAGAGTCTGCCCAGCAGGACCTACAGGCTCAGGGATTAACATCGAACCTTGGTAGTATTTTATCGAGCTACCCAGATGCGGGTGAAACCCTACAGGCGGTACAAAATGGCTATCTGTTGTATTTATCGGCTTTGCTTTATGAAGCGGATAACTCCTTAAACGATGCCTATGTGGATTATCGGCGTGCATTAGCCGTGATGCCAGATAATGCTGAGATCATTGATGGCGCTAAGCGAGTTGCAAAGCGACTAGGTATGAATGAAGACCTCGTTCAGCTAGAGAAGTATTACGGAGAGGCCCGTTACTTAAGTGACGACGAAGCAAGAGTTATCGTCTTAGAAGAGCAAGGTATCGTCGAGGCGATGCGTGGCTGGAAGCAGTCCTTACCTCTTTACGATGGTCGTGGCAATGGGGCGTTGTACTCTATCGCATTACCTTATTACCCTCAGCCAGTTAGTCAGTCGTTTACTCCAGTACAGCTCAATAATAATAAGCTGCGTAGTGACTTGCTGACAGACGTTAACTTGATGGCGCAGAGAGACTTGTCTGAGCGAATGCCAATGATCATTATCCGTCAGGCATTGCGGGTTTGGGCCAAGGATGAGCTGCGTAAGAGTGCAGCCCAAGATGATGAACTTGGTAATGCCTTGCTCAATATTTGGAATACATTGACAGAGCAACCGGATACACGCAGTTGGATTACGTTACCCGGAGAAATTCGTAGTAGCAGTGCAGTCGTGAAGCCAGGAAAACAGGTGATTCATGTTGCGGGTCAGGAGTACCAGTTTGATGTTGAAGCAGGTCGTACTGCTTTAGTTTGGGTTTCTCGTCAGGGAGGCAGTGCTACAATTTGGCATAAACAGTTAGGAAAAATTCGATGAAAAAATGGCTTATTGCAGTAATGGCTGCTTTGGTGATGGTTGGCTGTTCTAGTAACACAGCAGGGCTGCGGATTGATGGTCAGTCGCAAACCGTTTTATTTGGTGACAACGTCCTCGCAGGGCGTCTGCAAATCGAAGATATCTCAACAACGCAAGTTGATGGCCGTGCTCGGGGGATTGTCCGCTTAGCGAGTCAATACCAGGGTGATCAACATATTCAGTATCGCTTTTACTGGTATGACGATGAAGGTCTAGAAGTGAATAGCAAGTTAGGTCCTTGGCGTCAGGCTATCGTCCGTGGCATGGAAACCATTGCTATTTCTGAAGTTTCAGTGAATCCGAATGGTACTCAGTTCCGTGTTCAGATTCGCGAAAATGAACACTAAACCGAACTAAAGTTCATTAACTTTAGTCATACACTCATAACATAAGATTCTATAAAAGTTTGAGGAACCAAGAATGAAAAAAAGTGTTATTGCATTACTTGGCTTAGCTGTCATTTTAGGCGGCTGTTCTAATAAAGTGAGCTACGGTGATGCACAAGCGGTGGAAACCACGACAATCGATTTTGGCTCAACCGATTTGCAAAAGATTGCAGGTGAAATGGTCGATAGCATGATGATGTCTGGCTCTGTTTCTGCGATCACTCGTGATTCTCGTCCTATTGTTTTTGTCGAACGCATCAAGAATAAAACAAGTGAACACATTGATACTGAATCTATTACCGATACTATCAGTACTAAGTTGTTGAACTCAGGTAAATTCCGCTTTGTTGATATGGACCGAGTTGAGTCAGTTCGTGATCAGCTTAATTTCCAAAACAACGACGAATTAGTTAACCAGAGTACAGCTATCCAGTTTGGTAAGATGGTAGGGGCTCAATACATGCTATACGGCAACCTGTCGAGCATTGCTAAAGCAGGTGGCAGCGATAAAGATGTCTATTACAAAATGACCATGCGTCTAATGGATCTTGAAACAGGTCTTATTGAGTGGGCCGATGAGACTGAAATTCGTAAGCAAGAGTCTAAGAGCTTCTTAGGGCTTTAATTGATAGAGGAGTGATTTATGGCCAGGATGTCATGGCATGAAGCATGTCAGTTAGACGATTCATTAAAGTCATTGGATCACTTCTTTTCTGTTGCTCCGGATCATGCTCAAACGTTAACCGGAGGATTGACCAATCGCTGCTGGAAGGTAGTTACCCAAAGCAGCGATTGTTTTGTTTGGAGACCTAACACACCAATTACTAAAGCCTTTTCCATTTCCCGCTTTCAAGAATATCAACTTCTATCTGCTGTCGAAGAGTTTCAACTTGGGCCTAAAGCTATTCAGATTAATGAGCATGGGCTACTAGTCGAATGGATTGAGGGGGAGTCGTTGGCTGATGGCTTACCTTTTGATTCGTTACTCAAAACGATGATTAAGATCCACAGTTTGGACACCACAAGGATTCCGGTTGCTCCGTTTAATTTTACCGCTCGTGTTGACCATTACTGGATGCAACTACGAGAAGAGTTAAGATCTAACGACTATCTGGATATTTACCAGCAATGGCGCAGTTCACCAAGTCTGTCTGATGTTGGCTTAGCTCTTTGTCACTTAGATTTAGCGGGCTATAACATGGTTAAACACTCAGAGGGTATTATGGTGATTGATTGGGAATATGCAGCGATTGCAGATCCTCGCTTGGATTTGACTCTCAGTATTGGTGTGGTGGGGGAAAAGCCACTAGAGTCAGTATATCGGTATTGCCAGCTAAGAAACATTGATGGAGTCGATGATTGGGTCGAGGGTGTCCTTGCTTGGCAACCCAGAGCAACCATGATGGCAATGCTTTGGTATTTATTGGCCTATCAGCTTTGGGGGGATGAGCATTATTTAACCCAAGCCCAAGCTTTACTCGACACATTTTGTAGCTAAGATCACTGTTTGAACGTCTGACATACTTAATTGTTTACGCTGACTTTAAAACCTTTCTTTTCGTGGTAGATTTAATGGATAAGAATCGAGGGTGATAGAATGATTATTTACTTACATGGTTTTGATTCCACAAGTCCAGGAAACCACGAAAAAGTGCTTCAGTTGCAGTTCATTGATGAAGACGTCCGCTTTATTAACTACAGCACTTTGCATCCTAAGCATGATATGCAACACCTACTCAAAGAAGTTCATAAAGCGATTGAGCAGTCTGGGGATCGCGATGCAATTATTTGTGGTGTTGGATTAGGTGGCTACTGGTCTGAGCGAATAGGCTTTTTATGTGGTATCAAGCAGGTGATTTTCAATCCTAACCTGCACCCAGAAAAAACAATGCAGGGCCGCATTGACCGCCCTGAGGAGTACGAAGATATCGCCACCAAATGTGTTGAAGAATTTCGTACCAAGAATAAAGACCGTTGCCTCGTTATCCTGTCCAAAGAGGATGAAGTACACGATAATCGAAAAACGGCTGATGAGTTAGGTCGTTACTATCAAGTGATATGGGATGAAACGCAAAGCCACAAATTTAAGAAGATCTCCCAACACCTACAAACGATGAAAGCTTTTAAGTCTGCAAGTTAATCGTTTTCTTCAACTCAGATGACTAATAAGCGAAGTGTGTCTAGCACTTCGCTTTCTTACTTCCCATTCATTTCAACATCGCGACAAATTTAAGGGTAATTGGTGTAATCTTTTGTTGCGTGGCATATTTTGCTCTATATAATGAATCTATTATAAATTTTTTGATAAATATCAAAAAAAATTGAGAGCGAGTGTAGAGCTTGCCCACAGAATGTTAATTATCTGAGCAGATTGGCTTTGATCTCAGAAACATATTTTCCAATTAACGTGTCCAACATTACAAACGAAACCTCTAATTGCCTTGAAGTCGTAAGACTGAAACCTTTTTCAGCAGACCGGCATGAAATCACACAATTTTATCGAGACGAATCATCGGCTCGAAACCTATTTTTTATTTCTAGAGGATTGTTGCTGTGACTCGAATTATCGTAGTAGGTGGTGGTGCAGGCGGACTTGAGCTTGTTACTAAACTTGGCCGTACATTGGGTCGAAAAGGGCGAGCGAAAGTAACCCTTGTCGACCGGAAAGCAAGCCATTTATGGAAACCTCTTTTGCATGAGGTAGCTACAGGTTCATTAGACGAAGGGGTCGATGCTCTAAGCTATCGCGCACATGCAAAAAATCATCATTTTGATTTCCAAATGGGTAGCCTTGAGGATATCGATAGAGAGCGCAAAGTCATCAGGCTGGGAGAACTCAGAGATGAACATGAAGAGCTTTTAATGCCAGAACGTGAACTTGAGTATGACATTCTCGTCATGGCTCTTGGCTCTACTTCCAATGACTTTAATACTCCGGGTGTCCGTGAACATTGCATTTTCTTAGATAGCACTGAACAGGCACACAAGTTCAGAACTGAGATGAACAATGAGTTCCTCAAATTACACGCCAAGCATGGCCATGGCACTGTTGATATTGCAATTGTAGGTGCGGGTGCAACTGGCGTTGAATTGTCGGCAGAACTTCACAATGCCGTAAAAGAGCTTCGCACCTATGGCTTTGGTGATCTTGACTCCAGTAAGCTCAATGTCAACTTAATCGAAGCTGGTGAACGCATTCTTCCTGCTCTCCCACCACGAATTTCCAGTGCAGCGCATCATGAGCTGACCAAACTAGGTGTGAAGGTTCGTACTACGACCATGGTCACAGAAGTTGGTGATGATGGACTACTCACCAAAGATGGAGAAAAGATTCCTGCTCAAATTATGGTTTGGGCTGCTGGCATCAAAGCTCCGGACTTTGTCAAAGATATTGGTGGTCTTGAGACTAACCGTATTAATCAATTGGTGGTAAAAGATACGCTACAGACGACTCGTGATGACGATATTTTTGTTATCGGTGATTTGGCTCAGTGTACACAAGCAGATGGTTCTTTTGTTCCCCCACGAGCCCAAGCTGCGCATCAAATGGCAAGCTGCGCATTTTCTAACATCGTTGCGAAGTTGAATGGTCGAGATCTGAAAGCCTATGTCTATAAAGATAAAGGTTCTTTGGTGTCTTTGAGTCAGTTTTCGACCGTAGGGAGCTTGATGGGTAATCTAACCAAAGGTTCTATGATGGTGGAAGGTCGCATTGCCCGAGTCGTTTATATATCGCTTTATCGCTTACATCAAATGGCGTTACATGGCGTGTTCAAGACGGCTCTAATTATTTTGATGGGGCGGATCAACCGAGTCCTTCGTCCAAACCTCAAGCTACATTAATGCTGGAAACGACAAACAAAGAGCACTAATGAGTGCTCTTTTCGTATCCACTATCACAATATCCCACCGCTAAGCGTCTCGGGTTCAAGAGGAAGCTATCAGCGATTGTCTGGGAGGATTGAATAGACAAAACCTTGTCGAGGTTGACCGTTAAAGAGATAGCGGTTTGGAGCGCTGACTTCGTATTGAGCACCACACGATTCCGCTAACTTTTGACTCGGCTTATTCTCCGGATCGCACACCACCTCGATGCGAGTCACTTTTAGTTGAGAAAAGCAAAATTCAACTAATGAATCGAAGGCTTCTTTGGCATAGCCTTGTTTCTGATAAGCATCGCTTAGCCAGTAGCCGAGGCTTGCCATGTTGAAGGTATGGTAGAGTTCGTTAATGGCGACCATGCCAATCAGCGCATTATCACATCGGCGGTATACGCCAAATCCATAGGCTTCTGATTTCACCCAGTTGAGGCGCGTAGCTAGAATGAATCTCTCTGCTTCTTTGGTGGAAAATTGGGCATGGCACCAGTCTATCCAGCGGTGTAGGCTCGGAGAGCTTGTGACGCAATCAGCCAACTTGGTAGCATCTTCTTGTGGAATGAGCTTTAAGACAAGCCGAGGGGTAATGATGTGGTAGTCTGGGCTCATATCACTCCTTGGTAGTAAAACAGCCCTATCTAGGGCTGTTTGTTATTTGGTTTTATTCTGCTTACTGAGCGACTCGACGTACTTGAATGATCATACCGAGTAGTGGGTGATCTAGGAAATGGGTTTCAGTACTTCGCATGCGTCGTTTTTGATCCATCCGGTAACTCTTTAAGAATTCCTCGGTATGAAGAGTTGGAGTAACGTCTTCCATTAAGCCAGCCTGAACTGGCTCATCAGTGAGTGTGTTTTCGGTCATTGTTAAATCTACAGGCTTGGACTCGAAAGAGACTTCACGAACGCTCGGAGACTTCAAATCTAGTTTTAAGTCTGCATAAAGGTAGTGCTCGACGTAAACCTGAAGCTTACCATCTAACTCATAGAGTGGTTTAGCGATAGTTTCTTCTGTTACGCCATCAATAACTTCCGTACCTGCAGAGTATCTTTGTGAACCGTCAGCGTTAAACTGGCCGGAAAAATCGCGTCCAGATTGGATGTGAAATGTAGGGGCAACGTGACGGTTACCGTCTCCTTGACGCCAAGCGGTATGTAGTAAGACTTTGAAACCCGCATGATTTTTCAACTTCTGAACCTGAGAGTTCAGCTTATAAGACGAAGCTGGTAGAAGCTCTACTCCTTTTCGCGTGCGGTAGTTGGCATCATTTAAGTTACCCACCTTGTTCATGGAAATATCAGGGAGCGAGTTCGGCCAAGATTCAGCGGTTTGCTCAGGGTTAACCGCACGCTTAAAAATGATCACTTCTATATCAAATTGGCGCTGTGCCCATGACGGCATAGCAACAACAAGAAGTAGTAGCGGGATCAGCTTTTTCATTACAACTCCATAATCAGGTGAATACACCTTGGAAAATTAGTCAACCTGATTAAATCAGGCTTGTGGCAGTAAGTTCAGCTTGAACTCAGACAACATGTCACCGACAAATTGAATTCTCTTACGTCTGTCGACCAATGGTACCGTAAATTTGAACTTAGTTGGGCCTTCCATTGCGAATTTTTGTGGCTGAGATTGCAATAGTTTAACTAAATACGCTGGATTTATGTCAGCGTCAGGATAGAACTCGATGAATCCGCCTTTGTCATGCGCTTCGATTTTCTTGACTTTAATAGAGGCCGCTTCAAGTTTCATTTCTGATACTGAAAGTAAATTTTTAGTGGCATCCGGTAATAGCCCAAAGCGGTCTATTAACTCGATTTTGAGATCATCGAGTTCAGCTTTATCAGACACGCTGGCTATTTGCTTATACATCGAAAGGCGGGTGTTGATATCCGGTATGTAGTCATCGGGAAGCAGGGCAGGTAAACGCATTTCAACTTCCGTTTGCTCTCTGAGTAACTCATCCAGAGACGGTTCTTTGCCTTCTTTTAATGCTTCGACTGCTTGTTCAAGCATTTCCATGTACAAAGTAAAACCGACCGACTGTATCTGTCCGCTTTGCTCCTCACCAAGGAGTTCTCCGGCACCACGAATTTCAAGGTCGTGAGTGGCTAGGGTAAAGCCCGCACCGAGATCCTCGAGCGAAGCGATGGCATCAAGGCGTTTGATGGCGTCTTTCGTCATTGCTTTAGGGTGAGGCGTGAGTAGGTAAGCGTAAGCTTGATGGTGCGAACGCCCCACACGACCGCGAAGCTGGTGCAGTTGCGCAAGACCTAGGTTGTCAGCTCTGTCCATAATAATAGTGTTAGCGGTTGGGACATCGATGCCTGTTTCAATGATAGTTGTACACACCAGAAGATTAAATCGCTGGTGGTAGAAGTCATTCATAATTCGCTCAAGTTCGCGCTCTCGCATTTGGCCGTGGGCGACGGTGACTCGGGCTTCTGGGATCAGTTTCTCCAAGTCAGCGGCCACTTTTTCGATGGTTTCTACCTGATTATGTAGGAAATACACCTGACCGCCGCGCATGATTTCACGTAGCACGGCTTCTCTGACTACGGCATCGTCACTTTGGCGAACAAAGGTTTTTATTGCTAAGCGTCGAGCTGGAGGCGTGGCGATGATGGATAGATCACGCATGCCGCTCATTGCCATGTTCAAAGTCCGTGGAATTGGTGTTGCAGTAAGAGTCAGAATATCTACATCCGCGCGCATAGCCTTCATTTTTTCTTTCTGGCGTACGCCAAACCGGTGTTCTTCGTCGACAATTAACAGGCCTAGGTCTTTGAATTTGATGTCATTAGACAGCAGTTTGTGAGTGCCGACCACTAAGTCGATTTTGCCGTCTTCAATATCTTGTAAAACTTGCTTCTGTTCTTTGGCAGTTTTAAAACGTGACAGGACTTCAACGCGGATGGGTAAGTTGGCAAAACGATCTCTGAAGTTTTCGAAGTGTTGCTGGGCGAGTAACGTCGTTGGAACTAATACCGCTACTTGTTTGCCGTTATCTGTTGCAACGAAAGCAGCGCGCATGGCAACTTCTGTTTTACCGAAGCCGACATCACCACACACCAATCGATCCATGGCTTTAGCTTGACACATGTCAGACATCACAGCATTGATCGCCATGGATTGATCGTCGGTTTCTTCAAATGGGAAGCCTGCTTTGAACGTGGCGTATTGGTCTCTGTCTAGGGCAAACTTGTATCCCGGTTTGATCTCGCGCTTAGCGTATACATCCAAAAGCTCAGCCGCGACATCGCGTACTTTTTCCGCTGCTTTACGTCGCGCTTTTGCCCATGCCTCACCGCCTAACTTGTGTAGAGGAGCGGATTCTTCCGCACCACCAGAGTAGCGGCTGATTAAGTTCAGTGCAGATACAGGCACGTAAAGCTTGGCGTCATTTTGGTATTCAAGCGTAACGTATTCGGTTGTCATACCGCCGGCTTCAAGCGTTTGCAGGCCTATATAACGTCCAATGCCGTGGTCAATATGAACTACGGGCTGACCTTGTTTGAGCTCGGCGAGGTTACGAATAACCGCATCACTATTGGTTGTCTTTCGGTCCTTACGACGACGTTGAATGACTCGGTCGCCAAGTAAGTCGCTTTCGCATATCAAAGCAAGCTGATGCTCGCCAAATAAAAAACCATGTTCTGAAGCGCCGAGCACTAAGGCGAACTTATCTTTGCTCTCCATGGCAGCTGAAAAGCTATGATGCTCAACGGGACGAAGTTTTATTCGTTGTAAAAGTTCAAGAAGGGCCTCTCGACGGCCTTCTGACTCGACAGAAAAAATGATCTTACCAGTGAAACTTTCGCTGAACTGACGAAGTGCCGACATGGGTTCTTTGTTTTGGTGTTGAACCGCTAAGTCCGGTAGAGCCTGAATCGCTGGGTTAGTTCGACCTTGCTTTTCTACAACGGCATCACTTGAAAGCTGCACTTGTGGCAGAGATTTGAACTGGCTGAATAGCTCGTCTTTTTTCAGCCACAGCTCTTCAGGTGGCAATAAAGGTCGCAGAGGATCGATTTTACGTTGATCGTAGCGATAGTCGACATCCGCAAGAAAATGATCCACAGCATCTTCTAAGTTGCCGACCGTAATCAGTTGGCTATCATCTGCGATGTAATCAAACAGTGTTTCAGTTTGTTCAAAAAAGAGCGGCTGCCAGTATTCTATGCCTGCAGGCCAAGTCCCTTTCGAGACTTGTATATAGACGGATTCGGGTTCGCGCCTAGCTTCAAACCTTTGGCGCCAGCGAATACGGAAGTCCTCAATTGCGCTTTCAGTGGTTGGAAA
This sequence comes from Vibrio sp. Isolate23, assembly GCF_022398095.1. NCBI lineage: Bacteria > Pseudomonadati > Pseudomonadota > Gammaproteobacteria > Vibrionales > Vibrionaceae > Vibrio > Vibrio sp. Isolate23. The sequence continues at coordinate 374,181 of NZ_JAKEUV010000003.1, read as the reverse complement.
TTCATGGGCTGGCAATAGACGAATTTCCTGAACGTCTTCAATAGAGCGCTGATTTTCTGGATCGAAAGTGCGGATTGTATCGATCTCATCATCGAAAAAGTCGATTCTAAATGGGTCATTAGCTCCCATAGGGAAGAGGTCGAGAATAGAACCACGACTGGCATATTCTCCAGGCCCAAAGACCTGATCAACATGTCGGTAGCCAGATTTTTCTAACTGAATACGCAGCTTTTCAAGAGAGTAAAGGTCACCAACTTTGACCATCAGTGTGTGTTGCAACAAAAAGTCCCGAGGAGACTGCCTTTGCAACAAGGTACTCACCGGAACGATGGTTATACCACTGGTTTGAGTCGGTAATTGGTATAGACGCGCAATACGATCGGAAATGATTTCCTGATGTGGTGAAAAGTTATCGTATGGCAAGGTTTCCCAATCAGGGAACAGTGCGATCTCTTGGTCAGTAAACTGCTCAATTTCTTGCAACAGTTTCAATGCTGTTTGCGGATCGGCAACAGCCAATAATGTATGGCTGGAGTGTTGATTAGCAAGTTCAGCAATCGCAAGCGCCAAGCTGGCGCCCTGCAGGTTACCGACCTGTTTTTTATCTCCGGCGCCTGTCGGGCTAGCCAGATTGAAAAGCGATGTAATAGGCATAATAGAATTATTGTTTGTCGCGGTTTAGTGAACGTTGACGGAGTAATTTTTGTTGCTGATAGAGAGCGGCTTTGATCAGAAGGTCTTCATCCTGATCACGCAATAGGTCGTATTTTATCGTAATAATGTACTGGTCGTCTTGTGTTTGACAGCTTTCAACGTGGCCGTAGCAATAGATGGCTGCGGATGGGTGTTCCATGAACATTTTGACGCGAGCTTTGGTATTTAATTCAAGCCTGTGATTTGTGGTGTAGCTGAATTTACTGGCGCCAAAAGACAAGGTCTGATGCCTGTATTGCTCATCATCTTGCTGAGAAAGCATAAAGGTTAACAGTAAATTTAGCTTTGCATTTTGAGTATCCAATAACTCAATCACATGCCTGAAATCATTATTCTTTAGTTCGGCACGAGCGTTGTCGTTTAGAAGGTCAAGGTGGCTGAACTCACTGGCAACTAAAAACGGTGCAGGAATTTCACTTTCAAACTGATCATAACTCGGAAATGCTCCGTCTTGAGCCAATGGCTCCACATTAACGGTCATTTTGTGGTGAACAGTGAAGTATTCTTGATCAGACATGTGAAAATTCCTTTAAGTTATCCTTTGATTATCGCTATAAGAAGCAACTAATCAAGGTATGTCATTGTTTATCACACATTTTGACGTCTAATTGGCATTTAGGGGCTACAACCTCTAGCTATAAATCGTTACAGTATCGCTTATCAAACGTTATTGGTTTTATATATGTTCCATCCGGTTTCCACCTTTATTGGCTTACGCTACTTACGCGGCCGCTCAGGTGATAGGTTCAGCCGTTTTGTTTCCTACATGTCTACCGCAGGTATCACGATTGGTGTGATGGCTCTCGTGACGGTGCTTTCAGTGATGAACGGCTTTGAAGCGCAGCTTAAAGGGCGCATTCTAGGTGTCTTGCCTCAGGCGATTGTGTCTGAAGTGGATGGCAAAACGCCTTATACTGAACAAGCTCCTGATTTCGCCAAGCAGTTATCAACAGCAGCGCATCCTGAGCCCATTGTACAAAGCGAAGCTGTGGTTCAAAGCTCTGACAATCTTTCCGCAGGCCTACTGATTGGCATTAAACCTAGTGATCATGATCCTATTGAGTCGCATTTGGTTACTGGCCGGTTGTCATCTTTGCAAGCAGGCAAATATCAGGTCTTCATCGGGCATACTTTAGCGAGAGCAATAGATGTTTCGCTTGGTGACAAGGTTCGTTTAATGGTCACAAGTGCCAGCCAGTTTACGCCACTTGGTCGAATTCCAAGTCAACGCATATTTACCGTTGCGGGAATTTATAACACGGGGTCAGATGTCGATGGCCAGTTAATGTTGACCCATATTGATGATGCGGCACGATTGCTACGTTTCAAAAAAGACACGATTACGGGCTGGCGATTGTTTTTTGATGATCCTTTTGTGGTTGGCGAGCTCAGTAAGATGCCTCTTCCTGACAGTTGGCAATGGCAGGATTGGAGAGATCAACGAGGTGAACTGTTTCAGGCGGTCCGAATGGAAAAGAATATGATGGGCTTAATGCTAGGTTTAATCATTGGCGTCGCTGCCTTCAACATTATTTCGGCTCTGATTATGGTTGTAATGGAAAAGCAGTCAGAAGTGGCGATTTTAAAAACTCAAGGAATGACAGATAGACAAATTCTGGCGATTTTTATGGTCCAGGGTGCGAGCAGTGGTGTCATTGGCTCGCTCATGGGCGGGACTTTGGGTGTTCTACTCGCCAACAACCTTAATACGTTACTTGATGGTGCAGGGGTTGCTTTGTTTGCAGTAGGCGGCCAGTTGCCGATCGTTATTAACCCTATTCAAATAGCTATTGTGGTTGTTCTTGCTATTGCACTCAGTCTGCTGGCAACACTTTTTCCGTCTTTTCGTGCATCTTCCGTTAAACCAGCTGAGGCTTTGAGATATGAGTAACCTGCTTCAATGTCATAATATTTGTAAAACCTATCGCGAGGGTTCTCTGGATACTCAAGTACTTAAAGGGGTCAGTTTCGAACTGAAGAAAGGTGAGTTAGTCTCCATTATTGGCTCTTCAGGCTCAGGAAAAAGTACTTTGTTGCATATTTTAGGAGCGTTGGATGATACCACTCAGGGAGAAGTCACTTTTTTAGGGCAGAACTTGTCTCAGTTGAGTTCGAATAAACAAGCTAAGCTTCGCAACCAGCATCTTGGCTTTGTTTATCAGTTTCATCACCTGTTGGCGGACTTTAGTGCGTTGGAAAATGTTGCGATGCCACTGCTTATCGGTGGAACTAAAACAGCCAAGGCGAAAGAGGCGGCAAAAGCGCTGCTGGACAAAGTCGGTTTGAGTCATCGCATTGATCATCGTCCTTCAGAGCTTTCTGGTGGTGAACGGCAGCGTGTCGCTATTGCTCGAGCACTAGTCAATAATCCGGCCCTTGTTTTAGCAGATGAACCCACGGGTAACTTAGATCACAAAACAGCGCTCGCTATTTATGATCTGATGCGCGAATTGAATGAGCAATCCGGTACCGCTTTCTTGGTCGTGACTCATGATGGGGAGTTGGCTAGCAAGATGGATCGTCAATTACACATGCAAGATGGTTTGCTACTCAATGTGCAGGAGGCGTAATTTGTTCTCATCTCTTTCCCTGTTTATTGGTGGTCGCTTTAGCCGAGCAAAACAGCGCAACAAAATGGTGTCGTTTATTTCCTTGTCTTCCACGATTGGTATTGCGGTTGGTGTGGCAGTGATCATCATTGGTTTGTCGGCAATGAATGGGTTTGAGCGCGAGTTAAAAAATCGCGTGTTATCGGTGATCGCTCATGGTGAGTTTGAAGGAGTTCGCGGGCCGATAGAGGGATGGCTGTCTGTGGTTGAGCAAGCGGAGAAACACCCTAAAGTGGAAGCAGCAGCGCCCTACGTAAAGATCACAGCTTTGGCGGAAAAAGGTCAACAGCTTAAAGCGCTTGAAGTCAGAGGTATCGATCCCGAACAAGAGTCAGCGGTTTCTAATATGAGCCAATACATCGATGCTCAAGTGTGGAAGCAGTTTAGAGCTGGAGATAAGCAAGTCATTTTGGGTCAAGGGGTAGCAAAGCTATTAGGTGTTTCTCAAGGCGATTATATTACGCTTATGATCCCGACATCGGGTTCGACTACCAAGGTTCAGGCTCCTAAACGCGTTCGTGTCAGAGTGGTGGGATTACTTAAACTTAATGGGCAGATTGATCATAATTTAGCATTGGTTCCTCTGAAAGATGCTCAGCAGTACTCTAAGTTGGGTGAGGCCGTTACGGGGGTCTCTTTAAGAGTCTCTGATGTCTTGAATGCAACGCAAATTGTCCGAGAGGCAGGGAATACACTGAACGTCTATGTTTATTTGCGTAGCTGGCAACAGACGTACGGTTTTCTGTATCGTGACATCCAGCTTGTACGAACAATTATGTATGTAGTTATGGTACTCGTCATTGGCGTCGCAAGTTTTAATATTGTCTCTACACTAATGATGGCGGTGAAAGATCGCGCTTCAGAGATTGCAATATTACGAACCATGGGGGGAAGTGATGGTCTCATCAAGCGTATTTTTGTCTGGCAAGGAGTCTTCTCTGGAGTGCTCGGTAGTCTAGTTGGAAGTGTCTGTGGCGTTTTAGTGGCAGCGAATTTAACTGAACTGATCAAAGGTCTCGAGGAGGTAGTTGGACACCAATTCTTATCCGGTGATATCTATTTTGTTGATTTTCTTCCTTCTCAAATCAACTTATCAGATGTGGGATTGGTTTCAGGAACGGCAATCGTTTTAAGTCTACTCGCGACTTGGTACCCAGCATCGCGTGCCAGCAAACTCAACCCCGCCGCTGTATTAAGCGCAAAATAGAAGTGTGATAACGAAAAAAGGACCTAAGTGGTCCTTTTTCATTTTTAGTCGACATAACCGTTTCATGTTCTACTAAGTTTGGTCGAATTCTGATCAGATCAACTTCTACTTCTTAAGCAACCCGCCTAATCTAATCTTTCGTTGTTGCCAGCTACGCACAACAGAGTATCGCCACAGAGCTGTAATACCAAAGTAGCCAGCAATTGCAGAGGCGATACCGCAAATAATGCAGCCAAGTAGGAAAGGGGGGCCGATAGTGCTCATCTGATGCAAGATAAACTCCCACGATAACTCAAAGTGAAAAGCTTGGGGAGGAGTGTGCATCACCCAAGCGCCCACTTTGTATGCAAAATAAAACAGCACTGGCATGGTAATGGGGTTACTTACCCAAACTAAAGCCACGGATAAAGGAAGATTAACGCCACAAAGAATGGCCAAGCCAGCGGACATGATCATCTGGCTAGGGAGAGGAACGAAAGCCATAAATAGGCCAACAGCAAATGCCCCAGACGCAGAGCGGCGGTTTAGACACCATAGGTTTGGGTTGTACAGCACGTTGCCAAAAATTTTGAGTGCTTTCTGACGCTTTATTACTTCGTGGTCAGGCATAAAGCGTTTGATGAATTTTCTTGGCATAGGGAAATATGACTCTCTACTTTAATTACTGGACGCTTATTTCGTTCTCTTTCCTTATATCAACCGCTCAATTTTGGTGGTACATGCCATCATGGGAGTGGTTGTTTCCCTGTCTCTTGACCCTGATGCTCAGCATAAGCTCAAAATCGCTGAGGTGGTGTGCTGGTTTTGTATTCGCATGCTTGATACTCGTGGTACACAGTAACCTTTTACGTCACCAGCAAGCAATCCTTTTCCAAGCTGGTCAGGATATTACCATAAATGCGAAGGTTGACAGCTTTTTTAAGCAAATAAGTCACGGTTTTCAAGGGGAAGCTGTGGTGAGATCAATTAACGGTAAAGACTTACACATTTTATTGAGGCCTAGAATATGGCTTGCCTCACCTGACATGCTTACCCCAGGTGATGAGATCACCGCGAGAGTTAAGCTTAAGCCTATTGTCGGTTTACTCAATGAGGTTGGTTTCGATCGCGAAACGTATGCGTTACAAAAGCGTATTGTGGGTAAAGCCACTGTCAAAGTGAAAGCGCATTATTGGGTTCGTCAGTTAAGTACTATTCGTTATAGCTTGTATCAGCAAGTCGCGGACTCTATAGATCTCCTGCCAAGCCGTGGGATAATTTTGGCCCTGACGTTTGGTGTTCGTGATGCTCTGACCGCTGAGTTAAAAGAACACTTAAAAGCCAGTGGGCTCAGTCATCTCATCGCGATTTCGGGGTTACATATTGGCATTGTTTTTTATGTCGGTTGGTTGTTAGGAAAGTGGGTTTTAAGAGCTTTGCCTAAAGCAGTACATGCACCCTTTGTCATTGCGATTGCATTAGCAAGTGCATACGCATGGTTAGCTGGGTTTTCCATTCCCACTCAAAGAGCACTTTGGGCATGTTGCTTAATGGTGCTCTTGCAAGTCTCCTTTAAGCGTCTTCCTGCTAGCTACAAGTGGCTGATGATTCTATCTTGGTTGTTGATGCTTGACCCATTTTCATCGACGTCTTCTAGCCTCTGGCTATCCATGTGGGCCGTCGCGATTATTCTTATTTTTGTTTCATTACATCCACGCGCAAGTTGGATAAATGCGCTACGACTACAACTGGTATTAGTGGTTGGAATGACTCCGCTTGTTGCGGCTTCTTTTTATGGTCTTAGTTTAAGTAGCTTTTTATACAATTTAGTCTTTGTTCCTTGGTTCAGTTTCATTGTGGTCCCAATGATATTGTTGGCGTTGATGATGGAGTGCCTGTTGAACGCATCTTTTATGTGGGGATGGGTCGATGTAGTTTTAAAGCCAGTATTGTTTGTAATTCCCCTTGCTGAGAATGGTTGGGTGACTCTTAGCCAACACCAAATAGCTTTATTATTTCTGGGATTTTTCTTCTTGGTGCTGACTCACTGGCTAAGCCGTCTAGGCATGGCAGCTATAGTGATTTGCTTGTTTATCCATACTATCAACTGGAGGACTCCCCCAGTATGGCAAGTCTTTGTTTTAGATGTTGGTCACGGCTTAGCCATTGTAGTGAAGCAAGGTTCTCACGCCATTGTTTATGACACAGGTATGGCTTGGAGCGGAAGTAGTATCGCAGAGCAAGTGATCACTCCTTTTCTCCACTACCATGGAGTCGATGAGATTGATATGTTGATTATATCTCATTCGGATAAGGACCATTCAGGAGGAATGGAACATCTCATTCAATATTGGCAACCAAAAAAACTGATTGCAAGTCAGCAAATAACGGGTGCTCAAGCCTGCCTTAGAGAGAGTCATTTACAGTGGGGAAACCTAGAGTTGGAGTTTTTGTGGCCATCCAATGCGGTCAAGCGAGCATACAACCCGCATTCTTGCGTTGTACGACTTTTTCATCCTGAGTTCCAGCAATCCGTTTTGTTGTCTGGCGATGTGGATGCCATTGTTGAGTGGCTGCTGGTAAGAGAGGCTGAGTTACTTGACAGTGACATTCTCATTGCTCCTCATCATGGCAGCCGAACTTCATCAACTCCCCGTTTTATAGAATCAGTTAGTCCAGAATTAGCCATAGGCTCAACGGCCAAAGCAGGGAAGTGGTTATTGCCTCATCCAAGTGTTGTAAAAAGATACCAAAACTTAGGGGCTCAATGGCTCGACACTGGCAGTGCTGGACAAATTAGCATCAGCTTTTATCCACTAGAGTGGAAAGTGGAGGCAATCAGAGCAAGGAAAGGTCGGGCTTGGTATAGGCAGACGCTACGTAAGGGGGTAGAATAGCGCGAATATTGTAAGAAAAATAAGCAGTTCTATGTCTCTTAATCAAGATGAAACGACCTTGCAGACTTTTAAGCGTCTCTGGACCTATATTCGCCTGTACAAAGCGGGTCTCGCTGTCGCGGTCGTTGCTCTCATTATCAATGCGGTTGCGGATACTTACATGGTATCGCTACTAAAACCTCTACTGGATGAAGGTTTTGGAGATACCGAATCTAATTTTCTTCGCACGCTGCCTTTCATTGTTTTTGGCATGATGGTTCTTCGAGGACTGAGTGGATTTGTTTCTGCCTACTGTTTGAGTTGGGTATCAGGCAACGTCGTTATGTTAATGCGTCGGCGGATCTTTAGTCAGTTTATGCATATGCCAGTGTCTTATTTTGATAAAGAATCCACAGGTGGGTTGCTGTCTCGCATTACTTATGACTCAGAGCAGGTAGCAGGTGCCACCAGTCGAGCCCTAGTCAGTATTGTTCGTGAAGGTGCAAGTATTATCGGTTTACTGGTACTGATGTTTTGGAATAGCTGGCAACTGTCACTGGTACTTTTCATTGTCGCACCACTTGTCGCTTGGGCCATTGGTATTGTTTCAAAGCGGTTCCGTAAGATATCTAAGAGTATGCAAGACACTATGGGGCATGTGACTGCATCTGCGGAACAGATGTTAAAAGGGCATAAGGTCGTACTAAGTTATGGAGGCCAGGGGGTTGAACGAGAGCGCTTTGATACTGTGAGCAACCAAATGCGCCAGCAGTCGATGAAGCTGGTTGCTGCACAAGCCATTGCCAACCCTGTGATTCAGATCATTGCTTCTATCGCCTTGGTTGTGGTGCTTTTCTTAGCGAGTGTGGATTCGATTAAAGAACAGCTGACACCCGGTACCTTCACGGTCGTCTTTTCCGCTATGTTTGGACTATTACGTCCACTGAAAGCTCTCACCAATGTGACTTCAGAGTTTCAGCGAGGTATGGCGGCAAGCCAAACCTTGTTTGCCTTAATGGACTTGGAAACAGAGCAAGACAACGGTCAGTATGAGACTGACAAAGCTCGTGGCGAAGTGACTGTAAAAAATGTGACGTTTACTTATGAAGGGAAAGAAGCTCCAGCACTGCGAAATGTGAGCTTTAGTATACCTAAAGGCAAAACTGTCGCACTTGTTGGTCGTTCTGGTTCGGGTAAGAGTACCATTGCTAACCTCTTTACCCGTTTTTATGACGTTGATTCAGGCAGCATCGAATTAGACGGTCATGATATTCGTGATTACAAGCTGACCAACCTCCGTAGTCATTTTGCGCTGGTTTCGCAAAATGTGCATTTATTTAACGACACCATTGCCAATAACATCGCTTATGCTGCCACTGAGGATTACAGCCGTGAGCAGATTGAAGAAGCTGCTCGCTTAGCTTATGCGATGGACTTTATCGATAATATGGATGATGGGTTGGATACCATTATTGGTGAAAACGGGACAAGCCTTTCCGGCGGTCAGCGTCAGCGTATCGCCATTGCCCGCGCTTTATTGCGTGATGCACCAGTTTTGATTCTCGATGAAGCGACCTCTGCACTTGATACCGAGTCGGAAAAGGCTATTCAATCAGCATTAGATGAGCTTCAGAAGAACAAAACGGTACTTGTGATTGCGCATAGATTATCTACGATCGAAAAGGCTGATGAGATTCTGGTCGTTGACGAAGGTGAGATCGTTGAGCGTGGTGATCATGCCACCTTGATAGAGAAAGACGGCGCGTATGCGCAATTGCATCGAATTCAGTTTGGTGCTTAAACGGTGATTGAAAAAATCTGGTTTGAAAACCATCCTATTAGCTATGTTCTGTGGCCCTTGTTGTGGCCACTTAGCCGAGTTTTTTGGATGATCAGCCGAGCTCGGCGTCAAGCATTTCAATCGGGTAAAAAAGACAGCTATAAAGCGCCTATACCTGTTGTAGTCGTGGGTAATATTACCGCTGGTGGTAATGGTAAAACACCTGTTGTGATTTGGCTGGTGGAGAAACTCCAAGCAATGGGATATTCACCAGGGGTCGTTTCTCGCGGTTATGGCGCGAAAGCGCCGTGCTATCCTCTGCTAGTGGAAGAGCAAACATCGACCAAGCATTGTGGTGATGAGCCTAAACTTATTTTCAAGCGCACCGGGGTGCCTGTTGCAGTATCTCCTGTGCGCAGTGATGCCGTGAAAACTTTGCTTCCTCTTGACGTAGATATTGTCATTACTGATGATGGTTTACAGCACTACGCACTACAAAGAGATGTTGAGATTGTGGTGGTAGATGGCCATCGTCGATTTGGCTGTGAACAGCTCATACCTCTTGGCCCTCTACGTGAACCAACAGAGCGGTTAGCCTCGGTTGACTTCATTATCACCAATGGTGGTCAGGCAAGAGAGAATGAAGCTGCCATGACATTGACACCTAAGCTTGCTGTTAACCTGAAAACAGGAGAAACAGTGCCTGTAAGTCATTTAGAGCAGCTCGTTGCGATAGCTGGCATTGGCCATCCTCCTAGGTTTTTTCACACGTTGGAGGCTCTTGGCGCGTCTCCTGTTGTAACCCAGGGTTTTGCCGACCACAAAGATTTTGAACCGTCAGAGTTGAGAGCCTTGGCAAGTCAAGGCCAACATTTGATTATGACAGAGAAAGATGCAGTAAAATGCGCGAGCTATGCAGAGCTAAACTGGTGGTATCTTCCGGTCACTGCTAGTTTTAGTGCTCTAGATGAGACGCGTATTTTGAGTAAGATTAAAGAGGTTAAGGAAAAGTATGGATCATCGTCTGCTTGAGATTGTTGCTTGCCCAGTGTGTAAAGGCAAACTAACGTTTGATAAAGATAAACAAGAACTGATCTGCAAGTTAGATCGCCTTGCTTACCCTATCAAAGAAGGTATTCCTGTTTTGTTGGAACCAGAAGCGCGCGAGATGAGCATGGAAGAGGGGCGATAATGTCGTTTACCGTTGTCATACCCGCGCGATACGAGTCCACTCGTCTGCCCGGTAAACCATTAGCTGATATTGGTGGGAAGCCAATGGTTCAGTGGGTTTATGAGCAGTCTTTACAAGCCGGTGCAGAAAAAGTCATTGTGGCAACAGATGATGTGCGGGTTGAGAATGCTGTTAAAGCATTTGGTGGTGAAGTTTGTATGACGTCTGCAGAACATGAATCAGGAACTGAGCGTTTAGCTGAAGTCGTTAAGGTCATGAAGATTCCAGATGATCATGTGATCGTGAATGTACAGGGAGATGAGCCGCTGATCCCGCCTACCATTATTACGCAGGTGGCTAATAACCTTGCTGCAAGCCAAGCTCCAATGGCGACCCTAGCGGTAGAAATCTCACATGAAGACGAAGTTTTTAACCCGAATGCTGTGAAAGTTCTAACGGATAAAGATGGTTATGCGATGTATTTTAGTCGTGCAACTATACCTTGGGATCGAGATAATTTTGCCAATGGTGGAAAAACGGTTGCTCAACCTCTGATGCGTCACATAGGAATATATGCCTATCGTGCTGGTTTTATTAATACCTATATCAACTGGGAACCAACCACTCTAGAGAAAATCGAAAGCTTAGAGCAACTTCGTGTACTTTGGTATGGTGAGAAAATTCATGTTGAAGTGGCGAAAGAAGCGCCTCCAGCAGGAGTGGACACACCAGAAGACTTAGAGGTAGTGAGAAAACTCATTGCTAACAAATAATGAAAGGCCCCAGCGGGGCCTTTTTTTATGGTTAGATTTTACCATCGTAGTCGTTGCGTTTAGGGCAAGTACCGAGAATCTCTCTTCTACCTGACTCTTTGACCTCTTCAAGAATGACATCAAACCCCCAAAGGCGATATAAATGCTTCAAGACTTCATCATAGCTATCGTCAAGTGGAATACGGTCATGTGGCACATACTGTAGTGTGAGTGAACGATCGCCTCTAACATCGACATTGAAGACCTGAATATTCGGCTCAAGGCTGCTTAAGTTGTATTGGCCTGCCAATTTTTCACGAATGTCCCGATAACCAAGGTCATTGTGGATAGCCGTGACTTCGACGTAGTTCTTCCTATCATCATCGGTAATGGCAAAAAGCTTAAAATCACGCATTAGTTTAGGAGAGAGATATTGACTGATGAAGCTTTCGTCTTTGAAGTTTTTCATTGCAAAGTGGACGGCCTCGAGCCAATCCGTTCCCGCGAGCTCTGGGAACCATTCTTTATCTTCGTCAGTAGGCTCTTCACAGATTCTGCGAATATCACGGAACATAGCGAAGCCTAAAGCGTAAGGGTTAATGCCGCTGAAGTAAGGGCTGTTATAGGCAGGTTGAGCCACCACACTGGTATGACTGTGAAGGAACTCTAAAATGAAACGTTCGGTCACTAGCCCTTCGTCATACATGTGATTGAGTATGGTGTAATGCCAGAAGGTTGCCCACCCTTCGTTCATCACTTGAGTTTGTTTCTGAGGGTAGAAGTATTGGCTGATTTTTCGCACTATACGAACGATTTCTCGTTGCCAAGGTTCAAGTAGTGGTGCGTGTTTTTCAATAAAGTAGAGAATATTTTCTTGTGGCTCGGATGGGAATCGGACTTTCGATTCTTCTTGTTCTACTTTCCCTTTGGGCACGGTACGCCATAAGTCATTGACCTGAGATTGTAGATAAGCTTCTCGCTCTTCCTGACGCATTTTTTCTTCTGCAATAGAGATTTTTTCGGGGCGTTTATAACGGTCAACACCAAAATTCATCAGAGCGTGGCATGAATCCAATAAGTCTTCTACCTCTTGTACACCATATTTTTGTTCACATTCCGCAATGTAGTTTTTGGCAAACAGTAAGTAATCGATAATGGAGCTCGCATCTGTCCACGTTTGAAACAGGTAATTACCTTTAAAGAAGGAGTTGTGACCATAACATGCGTGCGCCATAACTAGTGCTTGCATAGTCACTGTGTTTTCTTCCATTAAGTAGGCGATACAAGGATCTGAATTGATAACAATTTCATACGCAAGTCCCATTTGACCATGTTTATAGCCTTGCTCCGTCTGGATGAATTTTTTGCCAAATGACCAGTGATTGTAGTTGATGGGCATACCGATACTTGAGTAAGCGTCCATCATCTGCTCTGACGTGATGACTTCGATCTGGTTAGGGTAGGTATCCAGACGATAGTGATCGGCGACACGTTTTATTTCTACGTGGTAGCGTTCAAGAAGGTCAAATGTCCAATCTGGGCCATCTGGCAGCGTCTTTTTCTTCGTTGCCTTTTTCGTTTTCGTTGTCATAGCGGCCTCTCTAAGCGGTTTCTTTTTTGAATAGCTCTCGGAATACTGGGAATATGTCTTCGACACTGCGAATGTTTTTCATTGCAAAATTATCAAAGGCACCTTCCAGTTTCTCGTACTCATGCCATAGGGTCTGATGAGAGCGGCGCGTGATTTCGATGTAAGAGTAATATTGACAGGTAGGTAGTAGATTCTTTGTTAATAGCTCACGGCAACGTGGTGAATCATCTGCCCAGTTATCGCCATCAGAAGCTTGTGCAGCGTAAATGTTCCAATCTCCCACTGGGTATCGTTCTGCGACAATTTCTTTCATTAACTTCAGAGCACTTGATACGATGGTGCCGCCTGTTTCCTGAGAATAAAAGAATTCATGTTCGTCCACTTCTTTTGCTTGCGTGTGATGGCGGATAAAAACGACATCCACGTTTTCGTAAGTCCGGGTTAAGAACAAGTACAATAAAACGTAAAAACGCTTGGCAATATCTTTGGTTGCTTGATCCATGGATCCTGAAACATCCATTAAGCAGAACATTACCGCTTGGCTTGATGGGATAGGGCGTCTTTCATAGTTTTTGAATCTAAGGTCAAAGGTATCGATGAAAGGAACTGTGTCGATTTTCCTTCTTAGGTCTTTAATTTCTTTTTTAAGTCTTTTTTCTTCAAGTAGCTGAGCAGGTTCACTCATTTTTACCTGATCAAGCTCCTGCTCAAGTTCTCTTAACATCCGCTTTTTACCTGCTGTCATTGCTGTTCGACGTGCAAGAGACTGCTGAAGAGATTTAACAATAGCAATGTTGGCAGGAACACCGGCAGTTTGGTAACCCGCTCGGTGTGTTTTCCATTCGGTGATTTTATGGATCTGATTTTTTTCCAGATTGGGAAGCTCTAGATCTTCAAACAGAATGTCTAGGTATTCATCTTTTGAAATTTGGAATACGAATTCGTCTTGCCCTTCACCGTCGGGGCTGGCATCACCCTCACCAGAACCTCCACCTTGACCGCCCCCTTTAGGGCGCTCAATTTTATCACCAGTAATAAACTGGTCATTACCCGGGTGGACCCGTTCTTTTACACCGCCTTTGCCTTGGTGAAAAATAGGCTCTTTTATATCTTTATGAGGTATCGCGACATCTTCGCCTGTTTCGGTATTCGTGATTGAACGGCGATTGACTGCGTCTGCGACAGATTCTTTGATTTGTTCTTTATGACGACGTAAAAAGCGTTGGCGGTTTACCGCGCTCTTATTTTTTCCGTTCAGTCGTCGGTCAATAAATTGCGCCATGAGTCACCCCTCTTTTGGTACATGCCTTTGTGACAGGGCATGCATCTTGTTCGCGTCCAATAACCTGCCAGAGTCTTAATCTGGCAGGTACTTCATTGGCTTTCCTCTTCTAGCTCCGAGGAAGGTTATCTCAGCTATTAAGATGATTTACGCACGCGTAAATACCATTCCGATAGCAAGCGAACTTGCTTCTCTGTATAGCCTTTCTCCATCATACGAGCGACGAAGTCGTCATGTTTCTTCTGATCTTCAGAAGAGGTTTTCGCATTGAAGGAGATAACGGGTAATAGTTCTTCCGTATTTGAGAACATTTTCTTCTCAATAACAGTGCGGAGTTTCTCGTAGCTTGTCCAAACAGGGTTCTGTCCGTTGTTATTTGCACGTGCACGAAGAACAAAATTCACTATTTCGTTACGGAAATCTTTAGGGTTACTAATACCTGCCGTTTTCTCTATTTTTTCTAGCTCATTGTTCAGTGCAGAACGGTCGAAGAGCTGGCCTGTTTCTGGGTCACGATACTCTTGGTCCTGAATCCAGAAGTCCGCGTAGGTGACATAGCGGTCAAAAATGTTTTGACCGTATTCAGAATAAGATTCTAGATAGGCGGTCTGAATTTCTTTACCAATAAACTCAACGTAGCGAGGCACAAGATACCCTTTGAGAAACTCAAGATATTTCTCTGCGGTTTCCTGAGGGAACTGTTCACGTTCAATTTGTTGCTCAATTACGTAGAAAAGGTGTACTGGGTTTGCAGCGACTTCAGTCTGGTCGAAATTAAACACTCTTGACAAGATCTTGAATGCGAAACGCGTTGATAAACCTGACATGCCTTCGTCAACGCCCGCAAAATCACGGTACTCCTGATAGCTCTTCGCTTTTGGATCGGTATCTTTTAATGTTTCACCGTCGTAGACGCGCATCTTAGAGAAAATTGATGAGTTCTCGGGATCTTTTAGTCGAGAGAGGATGCTAAATTGAGACAGTAATTCCAGTGTACTTGGTGAACAGGGTGCTTTGGCAAGCTCTGAGTGATCAAGCAGTTTCTGATAGATTTTGACTTCTTCGGAAACACGTAAACAGTACGGAACCTTGACGATGTATACACGATCGAGGAACGCTTCGTTGTTTTTGTTGTTACGGAAAGTCTGCCACTCGGATTCGTTTGAGTGAGCAAGTATCATGCCATCAAATGGAAGGGCAGACAGACCTTCGGTACCGTTGTAGTTGCCTTCCTGGGTGGCTGTTAGTAAAGGGTGAAGCACTTTGATTGGTGCTTTGAACATCTCGACGAACTCCATCAAGCCTTGGTTAGCTCGGCACAAAGCGCCTGAGTAACTGTAAGCATCTGGGTCGTCCTGAGAGTAATGTTCTAACTGGCGAATATCCACCTTACCGACAAGTGAAGAAATGTCTTGGTTGTTTTCATCACCAGGCTCAGTTTTGGCAATTGCAACTTGATCCAAGATGGAAGGCCGTACTTTTACCACTTTGAACTTAGTAATATCACCACCAAATTCGTGTAGTCGTTTTGCTGCCCATGGGGACATGATCGATCGCAGATAACGTTTTTCGATGCCATATTCGCGTTTGAGTAGCTCCCCATCTTCGCCTACATCGAATAAACAGAATGGATGGTCGTTGACTGGGCTGCGCTCTCCATCAGCGGATAATACGTAAATTGGTACTTGCTGCATGAGCGCTTTCAGTTTCTCTGCCAAGGAGGATTTACCGCCGCCAACAGGGCCGAGCAAGTAAAGAATCTGCTTACGTTCTTCCAAGCCTTGAGCTGCATGTTTCAAGTAAGAAACGATTTGTTCAATCGCTTCCTCCATCCCATAAAAATCTTTGAAGGTTTCGTAACGGGAAATGACCCGATTCGAAAAAATTCGGCTTAAGCATGGATCTTGCGCTGTATCGATTAGCTCTGGTTCGCCGATTGCCATTAGTAGACGCTCTGCGGCATTGGCGTAAGCACTTTTGTCATCTTTACATAGCGTCAAGAATTCCTGTAAAGATAATTCTTCATCCTTGGCAGCTTCGTAGCGCGCTTGGTAATGGTCGAAAATACTCATAATGAATTCCCCTCTGAACCTGTCTTTGTAGACAATCAACCCGCATAGAAAAAACAAATCCTTTCCTATTAAAGACTAGTCGGTTTTTAGAATTTTGCTTAAAAAATATGTGTTTATTTGCAAATTGTGACATTTGACCACTTGTTAAATATCAACAAAAAAGTAGAGGTATCGAATGCAAAGTGGTTGATATTTACTGTGTGAATAAATATGACCAATGGATATCATTTTTGCCAACTAAAACAGAGGATTGCTTATTGATAATGAGTGCTTTTATGGAGTTTTGTTCTGTATTGGGTGCTTAGGTGCCCATTTCTATTAGGAAGTCGGCACCTTATTGTGGAAAATAGCAGCATTAAATTGGCTGTTTGACTTGCTTTTCATAACACCCCAAATTCAAGACAGCTGGTTGTCGACCAGTTTTTGGTTTGGCGTCCGTTTTTTTAGAGATTGTTTCTGAAAACAAAAAGGGCTGCCAAATGACAGCCCTCTTCATTGAAACGATAGGTCAAGCATTAAAAATTTGTTTAAGTTCATTGCTGCACAGATGATATTGGCGAGGGCAGTTGCGCCAAGTTATCAGCATTCGTCGGTATTTTTCCAGCATTGGCATTTGTGCATTGAAATGATGATCGCCTTTATCAAACTGAGAATATAAGCCTTCAGAATCGACAAGAAATCTCACGTAGTGAACTTGCTGTGCCTCAGTCGCAATGTCGAAACCGAGGAAAGCCAAACGGCGTTGATCGATATCACGCTGCTCTGTTTCAGACAGCATTTTGGCTGACTCTTGCATAGCATGAAACATTTCCATGATATCAATGATTTCTCGGCATTCCGCTTCTTTCAAGCAACCGAATTCTTTGTCCAGTTCTTGCATCTGAAGTTCGTAACCGCGTTCAACGATCGTTTGTAAACGGCTGTATTTCGCGGCGTTCTCTGGATTCAACTGAGACATGAGGTAATACTGGTTAGATAGGATCAATCGTTGAGCGTTAGTCATTTCCATGGTGGCCTCACTAAATAATCTAATACATCTTTAATGTGCTTAGGTTATCGTTTCATTCCACCATGAAACATGATCTCAAACCATGTTTATTATGAAAAATGTAAAGAAATTTCAGTTTTGATGGTTACTTTTTATGGTAGTGGTTATAGATGTAATCGCGGTCGGAGAAAACCCGTAGCCATTCAGGCTTGAACACTGCAAACATCGCCATCGTCATGCCGTTCAACAGCCCTTCAGGAAAAGCAAGTAATGGGACAAATACCATGTAGTTGTCGACTACGGTTTCCCAGTCGTATGATCCCTGTATCACATGATAAGTAGAGTTGATGAGCAGATGTGCGCTTCCTGTTAACGCGCCATTGAAAAAACCAGCTACGAATATAAAGACAAATATGTTTCTAGGTAAGTACCGGTAGCTTGTGAGAAAGATAAAATAGCTAATGGCGATTGGGAGTAGACAGGAAAGAAGAAGATACTCTGGCAGTTCAGTGAAACTGCGTTGGCCAAATAAGGCTAACAACAAAGAAATGATGATGGATAAGCCATAGGCACTGCGCCAACCATACATTAGAGTCAAAGAGGTCAGCGCTAGAAAATGAATCGACAGTCCTTCTTTGACACCTGCTTGTGCAGACCAAAGAGCAAACAAGGCCAAGATGACAGCGAAAGTTAGGTGTTGAAACCCTCGCTCTGCGCTGAGCTTAGGCCAGAAAGTGTAGTAGACATCTTTCCAGATAAAATTAATCGAAAGCAGGACGATAACGAGCGCGAATAGTTCGGATAGCAACAAAGTGACCTCAAAAAAATACCAGCCTGATAGGGCTGGTATTTTTTACGAAATAGTCACTAGATGGTATCAATATTTTACATTTGAGTGATACTGCTCAAGGATTGAAACAATATTATCCATGGTTTCTTTTGAAGGTGGATTGGTCCCTTCTAATGGGTATTCAATGCCTAGCGCTTCCCATTTATGTGCGCCCAATTTGTGATATGGAAGCAACTCCACTTTTTCAATGTTATCCATGTCTTTAATGAAGTCCCCCAGCATGTGTGCGGATTCCTCATCATCAGTATAGCCAGGGACCACGACATAACGGATCCACGTTTTTTGGCCAATGTTATGCAGGTAACGTGCAAAGTCTAGGGTTCGCTTATTAGATACCCCGATTAAGTCATGATGAATTTCGTCTTTCATATGTTTAAGATCGAGCATGACAAGGTCAGTCGCTTCCAATACTTGATCAATCACTTCAGTATGTTTGCGAATATACCCATTCGTGTCCAAGCAAGTATGAATACCCTCTGCTTTTGCTGCTTGGAAGAAATCTCGTACGAACTCAGGCTGAAGCATAGCTTCGCCACCTGAACAAGTTACGCCACCACCTGAAGCATTCATGAAGTGACGATAACTTTTCGCTTCACTGATGATCTCATCAACCGTGACTTCCTTGCCTCCATGTGTGTCCCACGTGTCTCGATTATGGCAGTACATACATCGCATTAAACACCCCTGCATAAAGACAATAAAGCGAATACCTGGTCCATCAACTGTTCCACAGGACTCGAAAGAATGGATACGGCCGGTTGTTGACATGTGTACATCTCTAATTAGTGATTTGTTCGTTATTTTATTACAAAAAGTAGGGTTTAAATAGCACTTCAGGATTTTATCGCTAAGTTTTTGCTGACTAATAAAAAAAGCGCACATAGACTAAAATGTATGTTATAAAAATGTTGCCATTAATGATTTTTATAATAATTGGTATACATATAGGCTAGGCAAGTTATTGGCTGCATCCGTCTGATGTTAAAGGATTTTCTATGAATATGCTTGCGCTTTCACAGAAACAAAAAGTGACTCTGTTTTTAGTTGTACTGACAATAGGGTTTGTCACTCTCGCTGTTTTTACTTCTTCAAGGCTGACTCATATGAGTGAGCAGTATCACCACAGCGGTGATATTTCATCTGGTTCGATTTCAATCTATCAAACTCAAAGTAAGATACTAACGCTGAGTAGCGAATTAGATAATTTGGCAGGCTCACAAGTCGCACAAGCGAAGCAGGATATAGCTGATATAGTTGAGGCTGTTAATAACGATGTTTCCTTTTTAAATACGCTTAATCTTAAGCGTTATGGAGGCGAACTAGAGCAGAGTATTAACAATTTTCAAACCACAGCAATACCATGGCTAGAGCTAAAACAGGAACTCGGTTTTAATATTGATGAAGGAAAGTTGGGCGAGCTGAAGAAGCTAGCCAGTATTATTGAACAGAAAATTGCTGAAACGGGCATGGTGACGCTTAACTCTGACTTCCAAGCTATGGTTAAGTCCCAACAAAACTACTTACTCCAGCCGAATGAACAAAACCTCAAGCTATTCAACAGGGCGATGGGGGCGTTTGAAAGTATGTCTAACGTCTACGCTATGTTGGAATTGTATGAGAAAGAGATAGAGCAATACAAAGCGACATTTGTTCGTGTCAGTGAGCTTTCTCAGCAACTTGGCAGTGTTGAGCAGCAACTTATTTCAAATAAAATTCAACTGACTCAATTGATTGCTTCTATTACCAGTGAATTAAGTGGCATCAGTTCTGAGTATCAAATGTCAGCTGAGAAGTCATCAGAGCAGACTCTTTGGTCTATTCTCGTTGCCTGTATTATTTTGGCTGTTTTCACTATTGCTATTTTCATCATGCAAAGCACTTCATTGTCGCGCTCTTTGACTAAGACCAGAGAAATACTTCATAACGTTTCAGCAGGCGATCTTTCTAAGCGTATGGCGTTAACAAAGAACCCTAATGATGAGTTTAATCAGCTGGCAATTAGCATTAATGAAAGTTGTGAGAACCTTGGCGAGTTGGTTTCTGGGGTACAAGAGAGTGGTCAAGCGCTATCGGGCAACGCGGCTGAGCTTAATCAGGGGTTGGATAAGCTGGCGCATCACCAATCAGAAGTACTTGGACAGACCCAATTGCTAGCCTCAGCTACCGAAGAAGTCAGTGTGACAACACAAGAAGTGTCGAATTCATTGGAATTTGTCTCTGAAATCAGTCGTTCTTCAACTGAGTCAGCGGAAAAAGGTGCGCAAATTATTGGAGCTGCAATTGGCTCTCTGGAAGAAGTGGGCTCGATTTTGACATCTGCCGCAGGACACATTCAGCAGTTGGAAGAAGCGTCTTCCAAAGTTGACTCAGTGATGGAAATCATTAACGGTATTGCCGAACAAACTAACCTTCTTGCTCTAAATGCGGCCATTGAAGCTGCGAGAGCTGGCGAGCAAGGTCGAGGCTTCGCTGTCGTTGCTGATGAAGTTCGTAGCCTTGCTGTAAGAACGGTTGATGCAGTGGCGGAAATTTCGGAAACGATCGATACCATGAAGAAAGAGAGCGCTGAAGTGATTCAATACATTGGTCAATCTGAAACATCGATGCGTACAGGTCAGGAAAAAGGTCATGAGGCAATGCAGGCACTGCGAACCATTACGGAAAAAGCGGATGAAGCCTCTCATCAAACGGATGTAATTTTTGCATCAATTAAAGAGCTAGCAACAACCAGTCAGTCAATGGCCGATAATATGACTCAGATTTCCAGCGCAATGAAAGAGCTAGAAGAGAATAATGAACAGTTGCGTTCCGTCAGCCAAGTTGTTGAGCAAAGAGCTGGCAGCCTCAATAGTGACTGCCAGAGGTTCACGATTTAAAAGAAGGCGTACAACGCGAGGCCACCTGTTCCGTACATTGAGTCTTTCGCTTCTTTGTAGTCAGGCGTTTTGGCTGTCGCTGTAACCGCAGCGCCAAAGTGTTCATTATACCAAGCAAAGCCAGTCACTGCGCTGGCTTGTTTTTCTTCTAGTGTTACATCATAGATACTTGGGTTTTCACCGTTGCGATTAGCGTAGTCGACCACACCTGAGCGGTCACCTTCGATGGTAATATCGTTAAAGCGGTAGCGAGCTTCAATGCCACCGAATACAAACCAACCGCCTTTAGAAGCACCTAGCATGCCTGCACGGAATGGGTTTTCGTTATCAATGTTGGCAGCGCCCATGCTACCGGCTAAATCTGTTCCCCAGCGGAACATAAAGCCGGTTGAAACATCACTGCGGAAATTACCAGCGTTCACTTCTGAAACGTTCGAAATTTCCCAGTCTGTATTTGCCATTGCACGATCACGCCAAAGGTTAAAATGACTGAGGTACCCAAGGCTACCCACAAATTCATCATCGACTTGATAGGCCCAGCCACGAGGTTCATCAGAGCCGGTAATACCGTGGACGATATCTTGTGCCTGGTCAGCCAATGAGCTTTCACCTGTTGTACCCAAAGTTAAATTGAAACGCTGGGCTTGCTGAGGATGAAGACTGATGTAATTAAACTCAGCATGAAGGTAGCCTGCGTAAGGGCGTTCATTGGGTATAGGAGTTGTCGCTTCAATATCTGAAGGGGTATACATTTTATGGCCAAGTGTGAATTCATATTTATCTAAAGACGTACCACCCCAAAATGATAAGCTCATTGGGTTGGTTAACCAATTGGGAGTGACAGCGTCAGAGGTATAGGTGAGAAACAGTCCGTTGGTATAATCCTGATCGACACCGAATACGCCATCATTATCGATAGAAAACGATACAGTTGAACGTTCTGAAGCGACGGAGCTTGAAGCCAACAATATCAAGGGAAGAGTGCGTAATAGGTTCATTTCAATACATCATTTCTGAATGGAGACTAGATATTACTCCATATCGTATTCATCAGAGAGGAAAGAAAGAAAATTGAAATATAAATGTGGCTTGAGTCTAACTTTTGATTTGCTTCGCAATAAAAAAGCCCCGCTTCACAATTAAGCGGGGCTTTAAAGTCAATCAACCAAACTTATAGTGATTCGGTGAAAGTACGTGCGATAACATCTTGCTGCTGTTCTGCAGTCAGAGAGTTAAAACGTACTGCGTAACCAGAAACACGAATAGTTAGCTGTGGGTATTTTTCAGGGTGCTTAACAGCGTCTTCTAGAGTATCGCGGTTAAGTACGTTCACGTTTAGGTGCTGACCACCTTCGATACCTGCTTCGTGGTGGAAGTAACCATCCATCAGACCAGCAAGGTTAGCACGCTGTGAAGTCTCTTCTTTACCCAGTGCGTTTGGCACGATAGAGAAGGTGTAAGAGATACCATCTTTCGCGTGAGCAAACGGCAGTTTACCAACAGACGTTAGAGAGGCTACCGCGCCTTTTTCATCACGGCCGTGCATTGGGTTTGCACCTGGAGCAAACGGAGCACCTGCGCGACGACCGTCTGGCGTGTTACCTGTTTTCTTACCGTATACAACGTTAGATGTAATAGTAAGGATAGACTGAGTAGGAACAGCATCGCGGTAAGTCTTAAGCTTACGGATCTTGTTCATGAACACTTCTACTAGTTCACAAGCAATGTCATCTACGCGTGCATCGTTGTTACCAAATTTAGGGTAATCGCCCTCGATTTCGAAGTCGATTGCAATACCATCTTCGTCACGGATTGGTTTCACTTTCGCATGTTTAATTGCAGATAGTGAGTCAGCTGCGATAGATAGACCTGCAATACCACAAGCCATAGTACGGTAAACGTCACGATCATGTAGCGCCATCAGTGCAGACTCGTAAGAGTACTTGTCGTGCATGAAGTGGATGCTGTTTAGTGCAGCAACGTACTGCTTAGCTAACCAATCCATGAAGTGGTCTAGGTTATTCCACACTTCGTCGAAGTCTAGTACTTCGGCAGTGATCTTAGGCATTTCTGGACCAACTTGCATTTTCAGCTTCTCATCAACGCCACCGTTGATTGCGTAAAGCATAGTTTTCGCAAGGTTAGCACGAGCACCGAAGAACTGCATTTGCTTACCAACAACCATTGGAGATACACAACAAGCGATTGCGTAGTCGTCTGACTCCATGTCTGGGCGCATTAGGTCATCATTTTCGTACTGGATAGAAGACGTATCGATAGATACCTTCGCACAGAACTTCTTGAAGCCGTCAGGTAGCTGCTCAGACCAAAGTACAGTGATGTTCGGCTCTGGAGAAGGACCCATAGTGTATAGAGAGTTTAGGAAGCGGAAGTTAGTACGCGTAACTAGCGTACGGCCGTCAAGACCCATACCACCCATAGATTCTGTTGCCCAGATTGGGTCGCCAGAGAATAGATCATCGTACTCAGGAGTACGTAGGAAACGAACCATACGTAGTTTCATCACGAAGTGGTCAATCATTTCCTGAGCTTGCACTTCAGTGATCTTACCAGCAGCGATATCGCGCTCGATGTAGATATCTAGGAACGTCGAAGTACGGCCTAGAGACATAGCCGCGCCGTTTTGAGATTTAACCGCTGCTAGGTAACCGAAGTAAGTCCACTGGATTGCTTCTTGTGCAGTTTCAGCAGGACGAGAGATGTCACAACCGTATTTCTCAGCCATAACTTTCATTTGGCCAAGTGCACGGTGCTGCTCAGCGATTTCTTCGCGCAGCTGCATAGTCATTTGAAGATCTTCACCATTCTCAAATTTCTCTTGTAGAGAAGCGAATTGAGCTAGCTTGTCTTTAATTAGGAAGTCGATACCGTAGAGCGCAACGCGACGGTAGTCACCGATGATACGACCACGGCCGTATGCGTCTGGAAGACCAGTTAGAACACCAGATTTACGACATTTTAGAATATCAGGAGTGTAGATATCGAAAACACCCGCGTTGTGTGTTTTACGGTAATCTGTGTAGATTTCTTTGATTTTAGGATCCAGTTCACGGCCGTAAACTTTACAAGAACCTTCAACCATGCGGATACCACCGTTAGGGATGATAGCGCGCTTAAGAGGAGCATCAGTTTGAAGACCAACGATAGTCTCTAGATTATTTTCGATGTAGCCTGCATCGTGAGCAGTGATGGTAGAGATAACGTCAGTATCGAAGTCAACAGGTGCGTGAGTTGAGTTCTCAATTTTGATACCTTCCATTACCTTAGCCCAAAGCTTGTTAGTTGCTTCAGTACCTTCAGAAACTAGGAAAGATTCGTCGCCTTCATACGGTGCGTAGTTCTTCTGAATGAAATCACGAACGTTTACTTCGTTTTGCCAATCACCTTCAGCAAAACCTTCCCAAGCTTTAGCAAATTGCTCTGCCATGACATACCTACCTTTTTAGTAGAAAAAACACGTACCTGTCTGATCCGTTGAGCGAGTCAGGTTCCCATCGCTGGGGCGGTACACTCTTTATGAATAACAATATGTATAGTTTCTAATTGTGATTACTGAAAGCACTACAAACTATAAATATTGTTACTTTCTGATACGGTTTCTTATTAACTTGGTTTCAAGGTTAAACTAAAAAAAAATTGCAAACCTTAAACTAAATCAATAAATCCTCAAAAAACTCGATAAAAATAGGGTGGCAAAGCTTGCCACCCACAAAATAATTGAATTGTTATAACCAAGCTTGGATGCCGTACTGGCCTTCAAGCATGCCAACTGCCAGCATAGCGACGAGACAGATAACGAGTACGCCAACTGGGATAACTATCTTGTCGACAAATGACAGACGAGCAGCACGTTCTTTATCACCAATCAGGCCATTATTATCGAGTAGCATAGTCAGAGCCCAAGCAAGTACAGGGTTGACGACAGCAGAACCAAAGATACAGATACCTGCTGCTTGCGAATCTTTCGAGTCTTTCACCATCTGCATACCCGCTTCGAGTAGAGGAAGTGAGACACCAACAAGAAGAGCTACACGCATGACTGGAGGCCATACTGCGATATCCATTGGGAAACCAAGGATTGCAATAATCATTACTAGAAGACCTAGAAGGATAGCTCCGCCAGGGATAGGGCGTTTTGCGATCGCTGCTGGGATCATGTAAGTCCCCCAAGATGAAGTGATGTTACCACCACCCACTGCTGTACCTACCATCTGACGAACAGAACACATTGTCATAGTGTCATCAACGTCCATTAGTACTTTTTCAGTCTTTTTAGGGTAGTTCAGTTCTTGGAAGATACGGTGACCTAGGAAGTCAGGAGACCACATAGCGACTGCTAGGATTGCAAACGGTAGTGATGCAATGAAGTGTTCCATATTAGGAAGACCTAGCATCCAACCTTCTTCGGTGCTGCCCCACCAGTATACTGGGTTTAGGTTAGGAAGACCTGTTTCCGTGACGAATTTAATGTCGAAACCTGCGCCAAGTACGAGTGCAATCGCTAAGCCTGTAAATGCACAGACGGGAATCGCAAGCCAACGTTTGTTTACTTTTGCCAAGAACGCATATAGAGCAATAGTTACGGCTAGGACAATCAGGCCAACGTAGCCCATGCTGCCAGCGGCTACTGTGTCCGATTGAAGACCTACAGCCCAAGCTTGGATTGAGTTAATTTGGCTCATGGTTCCAGTTAGACCGAGGAAAATCAGCAAGCCGCCAGCAGTACCTTGTGAGGTCAAATTAACGAGCTTAGACCCGCCTTTGAGGAAACTCAGTAGCAGGCCGAAGATACCGATAAGAATCGCCAATGCAAGAGGGTGCGCGCCAGCTAAAGCGATGGTACCAATTAGAGGGATCATTGGACCGTGGTTACCAGCTAGGTTTGCTTTCGGGTTAATAAAGCCGGAAGCCAGTACACAGAAGAGCAATGCAGGAATTAACATTTCTACACGAGCAACTTCGATAGCAAAGTCTTTACCAAGGTTGATATGCTCCCACGCTGCGGTCAGACCTTCAGCCCATGACATCATTACGGCTGAATACATCGCAATAATGCCGATGGTCCCTGCTAATGCGGGGACTAAATCTTCGAGCTCAAAGCGGAAGTCACGACCAGGTAAGTTTAAACCGAAGCGACGAGGCTCCATGATTTGTAGTTCATGATCTAGATAATCTGAACGGCTTTCAAATTCGGAAGCTGGGCGGTGCAGCTCACGATAGCTCTTCTCTTCGATATCCGAATCAGAGTGCGGTTTATTGACTGCGTCTGACATAGATTCCTCATATTCTAAAAAGTTAATAATTCTTCAAAGAGTCGCCCGTAATTATTGTAGGTAGACGATCTTATTAAAAACCTGACTCAGCTTCCTGCATTTGGGTCCTTGAACTATTGTCTGTGCGGTGTGTTTAGCGTGCTTAAGCATAGACGATAGAAAAGACAAAAATTTGCTTATTGAGGCTTTTATCTTTGTGGCGAGTGTAACGTGCTAACCCTAAAGAGTGATTGATTTAGATCACTTTATGAAAGAATGTGAAAGAAAACTACAGAGTGATTGAGATGATAATGAGTTATTGAAATTCAAAGTGAAAATAATTTTCACAATGTGATTTTTACGACTTTTGAAACAACATCAATATTACACTCTTTATCACTATTGAGAGAATTGTTGAGATAGATCTGGTTTTTATAAAAATGTTAATTCATCGGTTCGGTAGATAATGTGTTTATAAAAATGATTTATGCGCATTATGGAGATAATTGCACTAAAAATTGAATATTTAATCGTATAAAGTGGTTGTATATCTCAAAAATGAAGGTTAATAATTTGTTGCATGTTGCTCTGGGGAGTGCTAGTTTGTAGCGAAATATGGGTGGAACCCAGCAGTTAACCAATCACAAGAGCCGTATAAAGGGTTGGAAAAATAATAAAAGACAGGGAGTATTAGCGCATGAATGATGTACCAGCGCTGGACATAAAGGAACTGCACAAAACATTCGGGCAAAATGAAGTCCTTAAAGGTATCTCACTTGAGGCACACAAAGGGGACGTTATCTCCATTATCGGTTCATCAGGTTCAGGTAAAAGTACCTTCCTAAGATGTATCAACCTTCTTGAAACGCCTACTGAAGGTGAAATTTGGGTTAACGGTGAGTTGATCCAAATGAAAAACAATCGCCAAGGTGAGGCTGTTCCAGCCAACGAAAAGCAAGTACAGCGCATCCGTTCTAGGCTTGCCATGGTATTTCAAGGGTTCAATCTTTGGTCGCACATGACCGTTCTTGAAAATGTTATTGAAGCGCCAGTACACGTGTTAGGCGTACCTAAAGCTCAGGCGTTGGAGAATGCCGAGCTGCTACTCAAAAAAGTTGGTCTGTACGAGCGTAAAGATTATTACCCTGGTCACCTCTCTGGTGGACAACAGCAACGTGCTGCTATTGCACGAGCATTGGCTGTTGATCCTGAAGTGATGTTATTTGACGAGCCTACCTCTGCACTTGACCCAGAGTTGGTAGGTGAAGTGTTGGGTGTAATGCGAGATTTGGCTGAAGAAGGCCGAACCATGTTGGTTGTAACGCATGAAATGGCATTTGCACGCGATGTTTCTAACCATGTCATGTTCTTACACCAAGGTTTAGTGGAAGAGCAGGGAGACCCTGCTAAGCTCTTCACTAACCCAGACTCAGAACGTCTACAGCAGTTCATCTCATCGATTTACTAAGCTTGCATTTACAGCAGGCTAATGACAGACACAATATAAGATAAAAATCACAATCACAGGAGTATGGAAATGAAAAAGTGGTTAGTAGTTGCAGCTTTGGCTGCTACGGCAGCAACAGGTGTGGCTCAAGCGAAAGATTGGAAGACAGTTCGCTTTGGTATTGAAGGTGCGTATCCTCCATTTAGCTGGACAGAAGCGGATGGCTCTCTTAAAGGTTTCGACGTAGACATGGCAAATGCTCTATGTAAGGAAATGCAGGTTCAATGTAAAATCGTTGCGCAAGACTGGGATGGCATCATTCCTTCTCTACTAGCGCGTAAATACGATGCAATCATTGCTGCGATGTCCATCACTGAAGAGCGTAAGAAGAAAGTTGATTTCACGGGCAAATACGCTTTGATCCCTAACAAATTCATCGCGAAAAAAGGCGCAGGTCTAGATTTTGACAACCTAGATGGTCAAAAAATCGCGGTTCAACGTGCAACAACTCACGATAAGTACCTAACTGATAACTACGGTGACAAAGTTGAGATCGTACGTTACGGCTCTTTTGACGAAGCATACCTTGACCTAGCAAACGGTCGTGTGGCTGCGGTTCTTGGTGATGCATCTGCTCTTGAAGAAGGCGTACTAAATAAAGCCGGCGGTGAAGCTTACGAATTTGTTGGCCCGTCACTAACGGATCCAAAATGGTTCGGTGAAGGTTTTGGTATCGCAGTACGTAAGCAAGATAAAGATCTTACTAAGAAGCTAGACGCTGCAATCCTATCTCTACGTGAGAAAGGTGTTTACCAAGAAATTGCTGCTAAGTACTTCAACTACGACGTTTACGGTCAGTAATCGTCGATAAGCGACCGCTGGTTCTAGTTCCTAGAAGTAGCCAGCGGTCGAACTATATCTATAGCTTGTTGATGGTTATATAAGTCAGTAAGCAAGCTTTGAGTCTAGGGATCAGGAACTCACCTATGCTGGATTTACAAGGATACGAAGCCTCTATATTTAAAGGGGCCATTGTGACCATAGAAGTAGCGCTACTTTCGCTGCTGCTTGCGATGGTTTTAGGCATGCTGGGCGCATTGGCAAAAATGGCGCCATACCGCTGGGCACGCGCAATTGCAACACTTTACACCACAGTTATCCGTGGTATTCCCGATTTAGTTTTAATGATGCTGATTTTCTTCGGCGGACAAATTCTGCTTAACAACAGCTTATATGCCATTAATGAATCATTGAATGAGTGGTTTGCTTCTAGTGACCCAAATCATGAATGGACGTCATACTTGCCGGATTACATTGATGTCAGTCCATTTATTGCCGGTGTGCTTACGATTGGCTTTATTTTTGGTGCTTACATGGCGGAAACTTTCCGTGGCGCAATCATGGCTGTAGATAAGGGTGAATTAGAAGCGGCAAAAGCTTACGGGATGAATCCAGTCTTGGCCTTTCGACGCATCCTTTTACCTCAAATGATCCGTCACGCGTTGCCTGGATTTGGCAATAACTGGTTAGTATTACTAAAGACAACAGCGTTGGTTTCCATTATCGGTTTGGAAGATATGGTCCGTATGAGCTCACTCGCTGCGGGTTCTACTAAAATGCCGTTTACCTTTTACATGGCTGTTGCGATCATTTTCCTTTTCTTCACCAGTGTATCGACGGGCTTGCTCAAGCTTGTAGAGCGCAAATTCAGTATTCATGCGAGGTAAGAAATGGATTTCTCACTGATTATCGAAAGTTTACCTATCTATCTCGAAGGCTTGTGGACGACTGTGTGGCTGGTGGGCTTAGCTCTGATTATTGGCCTTTGCGTCGCGATTCCTCTTGGTGTGGCGCGTAATAGCACAAATTATTTAATTAATGGACCGAGCTGGGCATTTATCTACTTTTTCCGTGGTACACCATTGCTGGTTCAGCTCTACCTGATCTACTACGGTATGGATCAGTTCTTCCCAGTCAAAGATACCTTGTGGGAGAACGCATGGTTTTGTGCTCTTGTTGCTTTTGTGCTCAACACATCAGCATACACGGCTGAAATTATCCGCGGTGCTATTAATGGTTTACCTAAAGGTGAAGTTGAAGCGGCTAAAGCCTATGGAATGGGGACGTTTATGACATACCGTAGGATCATTTTGCCAAGCGCTTTGCGTCGAGCATTACCTGCTTATAGCAACGAAGTGATCTTTATGCTTCACGGTAGTGCGGTGGCAGGTATCGTTACTATTGTGGACCTCACAGGTGCGGCACGATTGGTTAACTCTCGCTACTATGCGCCATTCGAATCTTTCTTAACGGCTGGTCTATTCTATATGATGTTGACGTTTATTATTCTTTGGTGTTTCAAATACGCAGAGAAACGTTTCTTGGCATATTTGAGACCGTTAAGCTGAATTAAAAAAGGCTTCCATCTGGAAGCCTTTTTAGTTAGCTAAGAATGATCAAAATCGTACCCGCTAAGGTCATCAAAATGTTTGCAATGGCATAGGTGCCAGCGTATCCAAGTGCTGGAATGGTCGATTTAGCATAGTCGTTCACAATGTCCATTGCCGGAGCGCAGGTTCTAGCACCAATAATGGCACCAAAAAGCAGTGCTCGGTTCATTTTGAGGATATAAGCTCCAACCAAATAGGCAAGAGCGACTGGAACGACACTAACTAAGAAGGATAAACCGATCACCTGTGGGCCAACTTGCGCTAAATGCTCAAACATTTTACCACCGGCACTTAAGCCAATGCCAACCATGAAGAACATTAAGCCTAGATCCTTAACCATGTTTAGTGCGCCTTGCGGTACATAGCCAAACGTGGGGTGATTGGCTCGTAAGAACCCCAAGGTAATACCTGATAGCAACAGGCCGACGGCATTACCTAAGCCAAACGAAACTTGACCAAAAGTCATAGTAATGAGGCCGAACAGGATGCCGAGTATGAAAAAACTACAAAAAGCGAGCAAATCTGCCATTTGGCTGTGAATTGAGATGAAACCGATTTTTTCCGCTAAGCCACGAACACGGCTCTTTTCACCACTGACCTGCAGCACGTCCCCTTTCGCCAGAACAATGTCCAAATCCATGGGCATTTCGATTTGTGCTCGTACTACGCGGTTCAAAAAACAGCCGTATTCGGATAGATTCAAGTCTGACAGACGCTTACCGGCGATAGAGTCACTTTTTACGACGATTTCTTCTTCAACGATGCGTAGATCTAAAAGATTTCGATCGAAGACTTCTTTCCCGTTTCGAAAGCTAGGATCCAGCCGAGCATGGCTGTCTGGAAAACCAACCAGTGCGATTTCGTCGCCTTGTTGCAAAATAGCGTCACCATCAGGATGGGCGAGTATGCCATTTCGACGAATACGCTCAATATAGCAGCCAGTTTGTCGATAGATACCGAGTTCCCTCAGGTTTCTACCATCAATCCAATCGATCAGCTCCTGACCGACACGATAAGCACGAATAATGGGCAAGTAGACCTTACGTTGTCCTGTGTTTCCTAACCCACGCTCTTGAGCGATTTGCTGAGCAGAATCTGATAGGTTCTGCTTTTGCAACTTGGGTAGCAATTTAGCGAACATAATCATGCTGATCAAACCAATCAGATAGGCCATGGCATAACCAACAGACAGGTTTTCAATCACTTGTGAAAAGTCCATCCCGCGAGGGGTTGTGGCTAGTCCAGAGTTCAGTGCATCTTGAGCCCCTACAAGTACTGGTGTCGCAGTTAAAGCTCCCGCCATCATGCCAGCAGAAAGACCGAAATCAAGCCCTAAGCTGTGGCTGGAAAAATAGGTAATACATACAGCGGTTGAAAGCACGACCATACTGAGAATGAAGTAGTGTTTGCCATCCCTAAAGAAAATACCAAAGAAGTTTGGACCTGCCTCGATACCTACGCAGTAAATAAAGAGCATAAAGCCAATCGTCAGCGCATCAGCATTAAACGTAAAGCCTAAATGCCCCATAATCAGCGAAGTCAGGAGTACTCCTATGGAGTTGCCAAGTTGAAGATTTCCAAAGCGAATTTTTCCGATTGCCAGGCCGATGGCAAGGACCACAAAAATGAGAAGGATTGGATTTTGCTCAAGCAAATTTACAACATCGATGTTCACTGGGCAGCTCTTGTTTCAGTGCCATAGGGTAAGTGTGCGAATTGTATCTGAATATTGCAAAATGATAAGTGAAAAATTTGATAATTTACTATTAGCTGACTTGAGTAACGAATTCACAATATTGATTTAATTCAAAATGAAAAGAAGCCGCTTAATAAGCGGCTTCTTTAATTCGTGATAATTACTCGTCAAAAAGACCTAGATGCTCTTTTGCATACGCTTCAAAGTCATCACAACCACCAATGTGCTCTTGATCGACAAAGATTTGTGGAACCGTTTCAACTGGTTTACCTACTGTTTTTTCTAGATCAGCTTTTGAGATACCTTCTGCATGGATATCAACGTAACGGTAGTTGAAGTCGTCGCGCTTAGCTTTAAGCGTTTCAGCATGTTCTTTTGCACGAACACAGTAAGGGCATGCTGGGCGACCAAAGATAACTACGAACATAATGTCTTTCTCCTTTATTTTGTTACGTGCAACTATGCACGAATAAAAGTAGGAAATAAAGATGCAATTACCTGTTGATTTGATAGGTAAAAGCTATTGACGTCTTTTTGTACGTTATCCGTACAAGTTTACCAAATGCATGTGATAGTTAACTTGAGGGCTTGCTCGCGAAAGTCTTATTTTTTATAGGGTTAATGGATGCAAGTTGCACTGAATCAATTTAATTTCTATCGCTTCAAGGCACTCTATTCGTTGTATGTATCAAGCAGGGAGTGTTCGGGTATGTTCCAATTCATGACTTCCACCCGAATTATTTTTGGTGAAGGTTCGCTGCAGTCATCGCTTTCTATTCTCAACCAATACGGTTATAGCGTGTTACTTGTTTCGGGTCAGAGCCTAGATAGGGCAAAAGTTGTAGTCGATTATCTAGAATCTCAATCAATGCGTTATCAACATGTGTCGGTGTCTGGTGAGCCAAATATTACAATGGTGGAAGAAACAGCGTTAATTGGGAGAAAGTTTAAACCTAATATGGTCGTTGCGATTGGTGGGGGTAGTGTTCTGGATATGGGCAAAGCGTTGGCAGCGATCATTCCCAATCAGGGCGATGTATATGATTATGTTGAAGTGGTTGGGCGTAGTGTTCCCTTAAAAGCCAAGCCTATTCCTTTCATTGCCATTCCTACAACGGCAAGTACGGGTTCTGAAGTCACACGTAATGCAGTTTTACGCTCCGGACAAGATCAAGTCAAAGTCAGCCTACGTAGCCCTGATATGTTAGCGGATGTAGCCATCGTTGACCCAAAGTTGACCTACGGTACAGACCTTTATACATCGGGCAGAGGAGCGATGGACGCTTTCACACATTTGATGGAAGCTTATGTTTGCGGAGATCCGAACCCATTGACTGATATGATTTGTGAAGAAGGGCTTCGGCGATTGAGTACTTCAATTCTCTCTGGATGCCTTGACGATAAGCCAGATGCACGTTCTGACCTATCCTTCGCCGCTATGTTGGGAGGGATGGCGAGCACTAATGCTAAGTTGGGTGCTGCTCATGGTTTGGCGTCTGCTTTAGGCGGTAAGTTAGAAGCTCCGCATAGTGTAATTAGTGCTCGTTTAGCACCATATGTGATGTCGGAAAACATTAAAGAGGCTAAAATAGTGGGTCGGCATGACGTCCTTAAGCGTTATAAAAATATTGCAAGGATTTTGACAAGACGAACAAATGCTAGACGAGAGGATGCAATACTTTGGGTAAACATGATGCTAGATAAATTATATCTCCCAAAGCTGGATCAATTCGGTATCTGTAGCACTTCGTTTGATTTGGTTGCTGCTGACGCACTCAAATCTGTCGCTATTAAAGGTAATCCTCTTCCACTCACCCAAGATCGGTTAGTTTATATTCTTAGACAAGTATGCAATTGCCATGGCGAAAATGGTAGGCAAAAAAATATGACCGAGTCACAAGCAACTGCTCGTGTCTTAGGTGGTGAGCTTAAAAGTAGAGAAGTTAAGACACAAAACTCTTAGTCAAGATTTAGATGGAGGGTAGAGAAAAGGAGCGACAAGCGCTCCTTTTTTAAAACTGTGACAGCTTATCGTATCGAGAATCTTTAAGTGCATCTTTTACACGTTTTAAGTTCTCTCTGAAACCGGAACCACGGCGCAGCGTAAAGCCTGTTGCTAGCACATCGATGACCGTCATTTGTACGACACGACTTGCCATTGGCATGTAGACATCGGTGTCTTCAGGAACATCCAATGAAATAGATAGAGAGCTTGCTTTATCCAGCGGAGAATCTTTAGCGGTAATAGCGATAACCGTTGCGCCATTTTCGCGTGCTAGGTTGGCAATTTCTACCTGGCTTTTAGTACGGCCTGTATGGGAAATTAAAACAATGACATCGTTATCAGTACAATTGATGCAGCTCATACGTTGCATCACAATGTCTTCAAAGCAGGTAATTGGGATGTTAAAGCGAATAAACTTATTCTGAGCGTCTCGAGCCACAGCCGAAGAAGCACCAAGGCCAAAAAATGATATGCGCTTTGCCTGAGTAAGCAAATCCACAGCCCGGTTAATTTGCATTGAGTCTAGGCTGTTCTTCGCAACATCTAAACAAGCCATTGTAGATTCAAAAATCTTATGGGTGTATGCATCCGGTCCATCGTCTTCCTCTACGTTACGGTTCACATAAGGTGTTCCGTTTGCGAGGCTTTGCGCTAGATGAAGTTTAAAGTCGGGGAAGCCTTTGGTGTCCAAGCGGCGGCAAAAGCGGTTAACAGTTGGCTCACTTACGTCTGCCATTTTGGCCAGTGTCGCAATACTAGAGTGAATTGCTGTCTGAGGAGAAGCCATAATAACTTCAGCCACTTTACGTTCAGACTTGCTAAAATTCTCTAGATTTTTCTGAATTTTTTCTAATGTATTCATAGTGTTCACGAGGGTATAGAGAACAACTCACTGGATATACCTGTTCATTAAAAGGTTACAAGTCGTCACCTAAAGGCAATAACTATCCAGCGCCATGGGTCCAGTATAAACCTAAGCAACAGATTTACAGTAATTTTTATACAGTTCAATTAGTGAGAATATGACAAGCCTCAAACTAAACTTTGCCAAAACTACACAAATTATCGTTATATGCAAAAGTTTTCGCGATTTGAGGCCATCGATGTTTGGCAAGTTACAGCTTTTTAGAAAGAAATTTTCAGTTTTCTTTGATTTTTTGAGCAGCTGATTGGATTCTTGCCATTAGTTTTGGCGCTTGTTGAGCAATTTCTCTTTGCTCATCCAACACCATACCCAAAATATCTCTTCCTGTCAGTGGGTTAGCTAACACAACTCGAAAAACTATCGTATTTAGCCTATCCCACTGCTCGGGATTTAAGCGAGTACGCGAAACAAACGATTTGCCCGTTTCTCGCTGTCGTTTTTGGATAAATTGAGTTAGTTCATTCAGTAGCTCATTCAGTTCAGACTTTTGCTGGTTGTTTGCTTTCTCAAGAGCGCGACGAATGTCGGAAGGAAGATAGCGATAAGTGAGTAAGCAAAGTTCTGGTTCCGATACCAATTCGAAGTCGTCTTGCTGTTTGATCAATTCGGCAAAGTACTTAGCTTTCTCAATACTTTGGTCGATCAAGAGCTCATAGCCAGGTCGACTAATAATATGCATTGCAGCATAGACTAACATGGCCATCCCAGAGCGAGATCCTTCAAGTGTATGGCTGCCAAGATCTTTAGAACCTTTTCGCAAGATATATTGTGCGTGGTGCTCGATGGACTTCATCGCTTCCGGCTCTTTGAATAGCACCATACCGGCGCCCATTGGAATATACAGTTGTTTATGGGCATCAATGGTAATTGAGTCTGCAAGCTCTACACCATTGAGAAGATGACGATAATTGTTCGACATCAAGGTTGCACCACCCCAAGCTGCATCAATGTGGAAATGGCAGTTTTCATTGCGACAAATTTCTGCAATATCAGCAATGGGATCGATTGAACCTGTTTCCGTTGTTCCCGCGACACCGACCACAGCAAAGGGCTTGATGTTTTGTTGCTTAAGCTGAGAGATGCTGTCTCGTAGTGCTTCTGGGCAGATACGATTGTTAGCATCGGTTTTTACCGCGACTAGGCCTTCCTGGCCAATCCCAAGTACATCTGCAGCCTTCTTTAGTGAGTAATGCCCACGCTCTGATACGAGTACCGCTAATCCTTCGTAGCCGTAATGTTTCATCGCTTTGAAAAGGCCTTCTTTTTCTACGCCTTTAAAGTGACCTTGAGCTTTTAAAGCGTTGTTGCGCGCAACCCAAAGGGCGGTAATGTTGGCAATGGTACCACCAGAGCAGAACGCACCTAGTGAGTGATTCGCACTGTGCATCCATTGGGCGTAAAACTCATCGTTTTGATTGTAAATAAGGCGGTGCAGCATGCCGAGCACTTGGCGCTCTAAGGGGGTAAATGCTTTAGAAGTCTCGATTTTTACTAAATTTTGGTTTAGCGCAATCATGATCTTTGACAGCGGCATCAAGAAATAGGGTAGTGCCGAGGTCATATGACCAATAAAACTTGGTGCAGAGGTGTGCACAGAGTGGGAAACCAAGGTATCAAGTAAGTGCTGGGTATGTTCGGAAACAAACTCGGGCTGCTCTGGAAGCGTAGCGTTAGAGAAATCTTTCTCAATTTCCTTAAGTGGTTTTTCTTCCGCGACAATATGTTCTCGCAAAAACTGGTTTAGATTTTGCGATAGCTTCTCTTCAATTCTAGTTAGTGTTGAGTCTGGCCCTTCAGGGACTGTGAAGATTCGGAGTAAACTCTCGAAACTCACGTCAGCCGTTTTGTGTTCCGATACCATACAGCTCATTGCTCTTATCTTTTTTGTTGCAGCGCGACAATCTAAACGAAAACGGGCGCAAAGTCCCGTCTTAATTATTTGAAATTCTTTTCTGCAATAAGAAGTTTGCCACCAGCAAACTGGCTTGGTGGCAAAGCGTATTACGTGTCACAGGCAATGGTTTCTAACTCTTTAATTGCCTGATTGTAGCGCTTAAGTGCGTCGTCTATTTTAGTGGGGTGACTTAAGAGATCGGCAAACGCAGAGCGAAGGTCGTAGTTCTTCTCATGTGGCTTAGACTGACGGTCGCTAAAGGTTACCTGAGCTAACCTGCCCAATTTGTCGCTGCGTGAAGACAAGGTTTTGATGTCTTTTTGCTCTAGTTGAAGCCATGCTTCGACCGGTTGACTGGTTGCTATCTTGGATGGGTCGTTTTCAAGGTAGTAGTGAACCGCTGCACGGTTTAACTCAAAATGGTTTTTTCGACCTTCCAGAAACCACTCACTGACCTCTTTAAGATCAGGGTATTGCTCAGAAGTTAGCTTTGCTAGATCTTCGTACCAGTGTAGAGAAGCATCAACATAAGCGTCGTATTTCTTGGACAAACATGCATTGTCAGAAGCGGCAACCATAGTAGAGGTCGCGCCTAACAGCAATGCAATCAGTAGACGTGTCATAATGTTTCCTTTTGAAGAATAGTTATTATAAAACCACTAAATTAGTAATCACTAAATTATTATGTGTGGTCGAGCCTTAATATAGTGAATCTAAAGATAAAATCATGCGATCTAGCCTGCAAGAGAGACAAAGAAAAGCATCAATACGGGCACTAAAAGGCTTAATATAAATCCACTCACTATCGCGACGGGTACACATCGGACACCTCCAGTAGTTTGGATGACAGGCAATGTGAAGTCCATCGCCGTTGCACCAGCGTAGCCAATTGCTGTGCAAGGCCGAGAGCGTATCGCGAGGGGAATCAATACTAAGGCAATCAGTTCTCGAAGGAGTTCAATCATAAATGATGCACCTCCATAAACGGGGCCAAAAGCGTCACCCATCAAAATACCCGCTAGAGAATACCAGCCAAAGCCAGAGGCCATTGCCAAGCCACGGTAAAGATCGATATCTAATAGGACGGCAGCCACGATACCACCAATCATAGAGGTTGCGATGATCACTAAGGCGATGATCATACCGTGTTTGTTGAGTAATATTTGGCGAAGCGTCAGGCCACTATTGCGCAGTTGGATGCCGATGAAAAATAGTAAGACAAACAGAATCCATTCGCTAGCTGTGTCTACCCAACTCAAATCGATCGGCAACATTAATCCTGCGAACAAACCACCTCCGACAACAGCAATGAGTTTGACGGACTCCATGGCCATGCTTGAGAGAGGGATCTTAGTTTGTTTGGCATCGGTTTCTATAGGCAAAAGCTTATCGAGGATGGGCAGAGCAGCCAAATTACTCAGGCTAAGACAAGTAAAGAATACGGCAACGTATTTGAGGATGAGCTGTAGGTTTTGCCCGAGGTTATCCAGCGCAGCAAGACTTAAGCCCATTAGTGCTAAGATGACATAAATCAGGTTTGCAGTAGTTGCGTTGATTTTATCAAGAATGGACGACGTGGAAATCGATATTAAATACCCCACAACAAGTGGGGCAAAGATGAATATCATCCCTGAGAACATGTGGCTTCCTGTGTACTGGTACGTTAAGCGCTAAAGTCCACTAGCGCTGATTAACTCATTGATCTGTGTATTGAACTCAATATCACTTAAATTACTGAGTTTGTACAGTATATCTGCGCCAGTTAGGTCAAATTCAACCGTGTGCTCGTCGATTTCTTCATCTTGTCGACGGAACATCAGAATGTGATTGGCAATGCGTGCTATATCTAGGTAACTCACATCAACACTTTGTCTTTGATGCAGTTGATTGGTTGCGACTTCCAAGAAATCACTGTCAAATCCCCAATGCTTTAACACCAGTCGGCTCGCATTGGAACATTGGTTATTGAAAATCTGAAAAGCGATATCTTCATCAAGATAATTACCTTGTTCAAGATACATGTGGTATTCATTTACGATACAAAATAAGCCGATATCAGCGAGTAAACCAGTGAGGAGGGCTTTATCTGTTTCGAGATTACTATACTTAGGGGCGTTAGCTTCTTTAAAACCCTTCACAACCATCACCATGGTGGCTGCCAACTCACGTGAGTTATGAGCGCTATTCACTAATACTTCATTACAGCCGCGACTCAAATTAACGGAGTGTTTCAACTGCTCTATAGCCTGCGCTGTTACGATATCGCGTACTCGTAGAATACCCAAGCGAGATACCGCAGTTACTAAATCGGTGCAGGTTATGTTACGGCGATTAAATATGACAGAATTAGCCACGCGAATGACAATAGCGGCAAGGCCAGGATCTTCAAGCAGGCGGTCTGCAATATCCAACACTGTGGTTGAATCTTGGGTACATAATTTTTGAATGTTTAAAACAACATCGGAAATCGGCGGCAGTGCAATTTTGCCCGAGTTAATGGCATGTTCAACTAACGTTGAGAATTCAGACTCGATGCCTTTGACTAAAAGCTCATTGTTTTCTGGAAGCCAATAAAAGGATAGGTGGTTCATGCATGATCAGCTAAAGATTGTACTTGTTACAGTTTAACTTCCATATCTAATGTTATGCAAATTATTGATAAGTTAAATGAGAGTTTTTGTCCGGTGTATTTTAGCCAGTGAAGTCTGTAAACCCTACTTGTGTGATATTAGTCTCGATTTTATATGAATTTAGTTTTATTGGTGTGAGCTGTGCACAGACTTATTTTTCATCGTTAACTATCATTTATTGTACTTGCAGTCAGTATGCTAATAACAACATAAACCATAGCTTGGCTGGCTGATTTATCTTTTTCGCTTAAAGCTGCTGCTATCTGGTGATCGAAAATAATCGGGGTTTTCTAGATTAGAAGGATCAATGGATATGACAGAGCAACAATTTATTAATTATGTTAACAAGTTTGGTAGTTTCCAAAAGCGTTCAATGTTTGGTGGAACGGGGCTCTTCAAGCAAGACGCTATGTTCGCATTAATCAGCGCTGATAAGGTGTTTATTCGAGGTGGAGAATATCTAGACGACAAATTGGCTATACTGGGCTGCATTAAGTACCGTCACGTGAAGAAGCAAACAACGGCAACGGTCAATTACTACGACATTACTCAGCTATTTAATAATCAAAGTGAGGTGTTGGATGAGATTGTTGAGAACTCAATTAAGTTTTCAGTATCTCAGCGTCACTATAAGAAATCATCCGCGAGTCGACGTTTACGTGATTTACCCAACATGCAGTTGACTCTTGAACGCATGGTAAAAAAAGCAGGCGTTGGTGATGTTGATACTTTCCTGCAGCTAGGTGCGCCAGAAGTATTTTCCAAGGTCAAGGCGACTTACGGTAATGATGTTGATGTCAAATTACTGTGGAAATTTGCAGGTGCGATTGATGGCGTTCATTGGAAATTAATTCAAGAGCCACGTAAACGCCAGTTATTGGCGAGCTGCGCATAGTCAGTGTGAGGAAATACCATACTGGAAAAGAAAAGCCGAGGTCTGAGTACCTCGGCTTTTTTGCATCTTGTTCTTGATTAGAACTTGAAGCGAGTGGTGAACATGAGCTGATCACCATAGAAATCATTGATGCGAGCTTCAGCACCAAGAGAAAACAGTTCTGTTGAGTGAAAACGAACATACGCTGCACCAATCCAGTCGTCATTGTCTTCGATGGAGACATAACCAGCTTTACCACCCACTTCAAGTTGTGGCCCTAACCATTGGCGTACGCCAAGATTGAGCTCCATGCCTGTGTCTGTGCCTTTCCCTGCTTTGCCACCGAAATCCACTAAACGAAACAGCATTTCACCAGTGAAATCGGCCCAGTTGTTGATTGGGGCGTGAAAGCCAAAACCAGCGGCTGCGTCGTAGTCGCCTTCGAATTCTGAATCAACTCGACCAATAACGTGAGCATTAGGGTGGATAGATTTGCTTGCAGCCGCACCAAAGGTTACAGGGCTTGCACCAATGCGAGCTTCCAGATAATCGTAGCTGAAGTTACTCATTACGGTTGGGCTGTTTGGGTCGGTCTCTGCAAAAGCTTGACCAGATGCTAGCACTAAGGCTGCAGCTAAGATTGTTTTACGCATACAAAAGAAAACCTATTCTTGTTAATTTCCTTGGTCAGGTGCAACGGAGTGCTGCCATATCGCGACATGATAATGCATTGTCACAGTCCGACACTACAAAAAATGTCATTGTTCTGTCGTTATTTACATGATAAAGCAATAAATATGCCAAAAAACATAAGAAATAGTGGCTTATTCACCAAAACTCATTCTGTTTTTTGCGACGGCATTTAAAATTTGTTCGGTATCGAGCACCGCAGACCAAGACATTAAATCGTGACTGTTCTCGATCATATATTGGGTCAGTTGATTTTTAATGACATCACGTAACTCTTCGCCGCGCCAAGGCTTAGCAATGTAAAAGTGCAGACTCGAATGATTGACCGCTTCCACAGTGTCTTCTAAGCCAGCTTGACCAGTTAGCAAGACTTTCCGCGCGTTTTTTGTGGAAGGGTTATCGCTTAGCTCAATCAAAAAACTGATCCCAGTTTGCTCTGGCATAATGTGATCACACAGGATCAGTGCCAGGTGTCCGTCTTCTTTTTCTACATCTTCAATAATAGATTTAGCTTCCGATACTGACTCGGCTGCTTCGAGAACGAAATACTCTTCGAAGCATTCTAAGTCTTGAATGACACTATCTAAGACTTCACGCTCATCATCGACACATAAGATTAAGTATTTTGGCATATTAATTCCTTACTATGACTTGTGCGTTTTGAAAGGTAACCAAACGGACATACGGGTAAAGCTTCCCGCTTCGGATTGCACTTCAATCTTACCGCCATGCTGATTCACAATTTGTTGGCAGACCGATAGCCCAATACCTAACCCGAAATTCCCTTCTTTCTTGGTCGTAAAATTAAGGGCAAAAATTTGACGCTGTAAATATTGAGGTATTCCTGAACCATTATCTTCAAAAGATATCACCACCCATTTCTGATTTTGGGCGTGATGAATTTCAGAGCGGATAGAAAGCTTTCCTTTTGTAGGTAAAGCATCAATGGCATTCGAAACTAGGTTGGTCCAAACTTGCTGAAGAGCAATGGGCATACATTGTATTGGGGGTAAGTCGCAATATTCTTTCTCAACAGTATGCATCTTGAGCTTGTTTTCAAAGATAACTAAAGTATCCTCGATGCCCTCATGTATATCGGCTAGGCGAAAGGTCTCATCGTCAGGGCGAGCATAGCCTTTCAGGCTCTTAACCATATCGGCAATACGCTGAGCACAAACATTGATTGATCTTAAAGTTGAACCAACCAAATGATAACGTTCTAGTGTATCTAGCTCATCAAATATTGTAGTACTGGCTTGCTCAGCATTGTTTAGCCAGGTTTGGTTTTCCTCTAGTCCAAGCTTTACTAATTTTTTTGCAATACGTCGATCACCCACTTGAGACTCAATCTTTTTCGCTAACAGGCGCTCTTCAGAGGTAGATCTTGGTTTGGACACAAGCGAATTAGATAAAATATCAGCCCCTAGTACCGCCAATGGCTCATCCCTATGATCACTCACCAGTTTACCAATGTTGGTTGTAATGGTCTCTGTACCACGCAAAATAGCAGCGATAGGGTTGTTGAGTTCGTGGGCAACTCCCGCGACTAACTGGCCGAGCATGGCCATCTTTTCTCGTTCTATCAATTGTTGGTGTGCTGACTCTAAGGATTCTAGAGTCTTTTGCAGTTCAAGTTTGGTATTGATGCTACGCTGCAATCGACGATTAAAATGCCGTAAGAGAAGGTTGGTAAAGAGGGGGAGCAATGCTGTGTTTGAGTGCATGACTTTGGCGAACACGTCTCTATCCAGCTTTATCACCTCGGTCTTTTTTAATGTGAGTGCCGTAGAGAAAGAGAGCTCGCCAGTAACAAACGACATTCCTCCAACAATGTTCCCTTTTGTGTGGCGGACGACTTCTCTTTGTACTCCTTGGTCATCTTTTTT
Source organism: Vibrio sp. Isolate23 (assembly GCF_022398095.1). NCBI lineage: Bacteria > Pseudomonadati > Pseudomonadota > Gammaproteobacteria > Vibrionales > Vibrionaceae > Vibrio > Vibrio sp. Isolate23. Next base: position 331,664 of record NZ_JAKEUV010000003.1, on the reverse strand, counting down.
ATAGAGAGCGACTTCCCCGTCGGTAATAAACCAAAGAAATCGATTCTCTTCACCTTCTTTCGTCAGTAAGTGTTGTGAGGAGTAGGTACGGCATGCACGCGTGTCGTCGGTATCTGAGAAAAAATCATGAAGAGCGGAGATGACCTGTTCTGCCAGCTCTTGATCTGAGAGTTTGTGATGATCGGTGATGAACCCTTCTCGGTAGCTACGCATCTTCAACTCAATATGTGAGCGAAGCAGCCGCTGCTGGTCAAGTATCTGACTATAAGAGAGAAGGTTATCCTTATCGTTTTCTAGTACAAATGTGGTCAACTCTTTCTTAACCGTTTTGTATACGAGGTTATCTTGGAGAGGCTTGGTTAAGCAGTGGTCTAGTCGCCCTTCGTTGACAGCAGACAAGATGGCTTGGATATCTTGTCCGCAACTGATTAAAATTTTACGCGCACTTTGAGTGTGAGCGCTTTTGTCGAGTTGGATTAAAAAGTCAGCCCCATTAAAGTTTTCATGATGACTGGCAAGGACGAGGGCGACGGATTGTTGGTTTTCTTGACAAAAGGAGAGTGCGGCATGAGCGTCGTCGAGCGTATCTGCAGTGTGGATATCGAACCTTGCAGCGAATTGACTCAGCTCTCGTCGCAGTTGCTCTACACTAATGGGATTGTTGTCTAAACAAAGTAAGGCATACTGATTCACAATTCTCGTTCGTCTCTTTCTGAACTCACCAATCTGGTTTTACTCTAACAAGGATTGAACAAGGGGACTGAGACACAGGTTTTAGATTCCTTTACGATTTGTGAAGAATGCCAATACTCTGATTTAACTCAATGTTTTTTGGTGTAAACTGCAATAAATACTTAAGTGAAGATAAATACATGCATCAGTTGAAAAAATACGGCGCTATTGGTGGCGCCATCTCTTTGGCTTTGTGTTGGCCGCTGGCGGTTGGGCAGATAGGGCAGAATGTTATTCATGACGGGATTGCCCATTTGAGCAATGACTCCCTGAAAGCGGAAATTGTTTCTTACGATCGCGGTTATCTGTCTTCTGAAGTTCAAACTCGCTATACCATCGTCGACCAAGAGCTTGCCAGCCAACTTGGCATGGATGGTCTACCAAGTGAATTTGTCGTAAACAGCCATGTGTCTCACGGTTTGCTGAGTTTGAAAGCAACGTCAACGCTGAACGATGTCGAACAGTTTCCTCTGACATTGACCACGGTCACACAGCTAAATGGCAATACGGATTACGTTTTGGATCTTGATAACTGGCATCAATCGACGGAGGATAAAGGTGGAGCTATGGTGTCTGTGACGCCTTCTTCGCTCAAAGGGCACGTTACCGTCCTAGGTGAGATGAGCTACGATCTCGATATCCCTTCAGTGGAGATAGATTTCAATAGCGGCGAGAAAATGTTGCTTACAAATATCAAAGGTTCAGGTCAGGGCAGAAAGCAAAATAGCTTTTGGTTAGGTGATCAAGAAATCAATATCGCCGATATCTCTATACTTGATTCGAGCCAAGCGCGGCTTTTCTCAATGAAAAGTGGCCAGTATCAATTCTCTTCTTCCCTTGATGATGTTTCTCAACGTGTGAATAGTCAACATATTGTCAGTGCAAGTAAACTCCTGATGTCTGAGGGAGAAGCGGATAACTTAGTTTTGGATCTAGAGTTTGGTGATTTAGACAGTGACTCGTTTGAACACTTAGTCAGTATGTATCAGAACAATCCAGTACTGACTACTGATGACATTCAAAACGCGATTCCTTATGTTGAGACGTTATTCTCAAAAGGTTTCTATCTCTCGATGAACAAGATGGCGCTGACTTTGGGTGATAATGGTGAGTTTGAGAGTACATGGAAAATTACAGTGCCTGAAGGAACCAATAACGTTACACAAAATCCCGCTATGATTCTTCCTTCTTTGACCGGTAACCTTGACACCTTTTTCTCAAAGGGATTAGTCGAACAGTATCCATTTATCAAGCAAGGTATCGATGAAGCGATTGTGATGGAGTTTGTCAGCCAAAATGAGCAAGGCTATCAAATTCAAGCAGAGCTTAAAGATGGCAATCTTGTGTTTGAAAATGGTAAGCATATTCCACTTATCGGTATCTTGTTACCTGCAATGATGCAGCAATAAATAATAGTTTTTGTTGCTTACAGGGTAAAGATTCCTTCATCTATCGATGGGCCTGCTTTGACTGCTGAGATTCATCTTTTTAGTGAAGGTAGGTCGGCCAATACGACCTACCTTTGATCTGAGGCTGCTCCATGGGTTGTAGTTGTCTCAAGGGTGGTTTGGAGTAAGGCGGTATATATTACCTCGGTCGGTACTAAAGAAGAGTTCATCTTTGGGGCTGACAGTAATATGTCGGATACGCTCATTGAGCTTCTCTAGAATACGAGTTTCACCAACGGCTTGATTATGGTCATCAAGAGTGACCACATTTATATGAGTGAGCTTCAGCGATGGGGCAAGCAGTTTTCCATCCAAATCTGGGTAGTTCTTGCCTCGATACAATAGTAGGCTTGATGGCGCAATAGAGGGTACGTAAACCTTAACTGGAGGCTCTATACCTTCTTTTTCCTCAGACTCTCCGACATTGATAGGGCCCCAGTACTCTTTTCCGTGAGAAGTAATAGGCCAACCGTAGTTTCTTCCTTTCTTGATCTGATTAATCTCATCCCCACCTCTTGGCCCATGTTCGATAGACCAAAGTGTTTTGGACTGGGGATCGTAATACAGGCCTTGCGGGTTTCGATGACCATAACTCCATATCTCCTTTGCCGCCCCTTTTTGTTTGGCGAAAGGGTTGCCGTTAGCAGCTGAACCATCTGGCAATAAACGAAGGATAGAACCTGCGTGGGTATTGCGGTCTTGACCGTTATCTCTTTCCCCTCGATCACCCACACTCATGTATAAGAATTGCTCATCAAACGTAATGCGGCTGCCATAGTGGCGGTTGGTAGATGAGTAGGAAGTGGAGGTGAAAATATTCTTCCAGTGAGATAATTTGTCTTCAGAAAACTGAAACGTGGCGAGTGCGGTGTCCGAACCATTAGTAGTACGTTTGCTGTAGGTCACATAAACTTGGTTTGCATCAAATGGTGACATTGCAATGTCAAGTAATCCACCTTGACCGTTTGCGTATAACCCTGCTGGGTTGCCCATCAATCTTGTGCTTTCCCCTGTCGTGATGTCCACTGACAATATGTGTCCATTACGCTCTGTGACAAGCAAAGTACTGTCATCTGCGAATGTCATTCCCCAGGGAACCAATAAGCCAGATGCTACTTTTTCTACTGCATAGTCCATTGCCAATGCCTGATTTACCCAGCATGTGAGAGTCATTAAGGGTAGGGCTAAGTATTTGATCACGTTAGGTTGTCTCCCTAGCTCAGATAGTTCATAGAGTGTAGCACGATAATAAATCATCGTTTTTATGTATATATTTCACATTACCCCTTTTGTTTGGCTAATGTTTGGTCTATTATGACGAAGTGTCAAAAATGACGATTCGTCATGAATGGTGTTTATCACGTATTTAGTATTCGTGTTACAATTGGAGAGTTGAGGAGCAACGAACGGGTACGGATCGAAATAATCATGTTTGGGTTTAACTGCAAAAAAAGTGATAAGAAAGACAATGCAGGTTGTGGCTTTGGGTTAACCAAAAAACAACAAGCGATTGCCGATAGAGAAGTGGAACTGATATTGCTCGCGAAAAAGCTAGTTCAAAAGGAAGGGTGGAGCAACCTGACCATGGACAAGCTAACGGCGGCCAGCCCTTACTCGAAAGGTACAATTTACAATCACTTTAGCAGTAAAGAAGACGCGATTGTTGCGCTATGTATTCATTCTTTGAAAAGCGAAGCGGTGTTATTTGCCCGTGCCGAAGAATTTGAAGGTAAGACTCGGGAAAAGATCATGGCTATGCATGTAGGCTATCGTATCTATGCTCGCATGGAGCCGATTTTGTCGATGTGCGCATTGATGGCAAAAAACCCGTGGGTGCTTGAAAAAGCATCGTCTGAACGGGTTCGAGAGCTAAATGAATTGGAAGAGCAAGTCATTGAAAGTGCAGATCAGCTAGTCAACTATGCAGTGGAAACTGGAGACTTGAAGTTTTCTCCGGGAATAAGCTCAGATGCAATTGTGTTTGCTAACTGGTCAATTGCCTTCGGCTCAAATGCTCTGACGCAAAACGCGTCTAATAGCCGCTGCATCAATCGCTTACAGGACCCATTCTCCGTGTTACATAATGCCAATATGTTGTTGGATGGACTGAATTGGAAACCGCTTTCAAGTGAGTGGGATTACAAAAAAACTTGGCGCCGGGTCGAACAAGAACTTTTTAGTGAAGAGCTAGAATACCTAGAATCGGTCGGACGCTAATACCATCCAGTTCAAATAAAGCCCGTTATGGGTTTTATTTATCACTCTAAGTGACGAATCGTCAAAAAAAGGCACTCAGTAGCGCTTGAATTTTTCAAGCGTGAGCTTTGTTACTTAAGCACCAGCATCTGCTGGTTTTTAAATAACAACTTTTGACGAAACGTCACAAACGGAGAGTGTGATGACATCTGCCAACTCTAATACTCATCAGCCGCATTCGTGGCTCACGTTACCCACACGATTCAGTGTATGGGTGTTCCTATTGACCTTAGCACTGGTCATTGCTGCGACTTTAGGGGGAAAGAATCTCTATTTTCGCGGAGACTACAACATTTTCTTTGATGGAAAAAACAAGCAATTATTAGCGTACGAGGAGATACAAACTACCTTTGCAAAGTCCGATAATCTTGCGATTATCATTTCCCCACAAAGTGGTAACGTCTTTGAGCCGAAAACGCTCGAATTGATACAAAAACTCACTCGTGATGCTTGGCAAGTTCCTTATTCAAGCCGAGTTGACTCCATTGCTAATTATCAGCACACCGAAGCCATTGAAGATGATCTGATAGTCGAGGACCTTCTGTTGGAAGATTATCCTCTGACCGCTGAACGCATCGAGAAAGTGAGAGCAATAGCTTTATCCGAACCTGTGATAAAACATGCGCTTATCTCTGAAAAAGGAGATGTGACCGTGGTGAATGTGACAGTCCAATTACCGGAAGTCGATGAGACTACGGAAGTTCTTGAAGTGGTTGCTGGGGTCGATCAACTGTTGAGCAAATACGGTGAGTTATACCCGCACGTTGAGTTTCACAAAGCAGGGATCATTGCGATGAACCATGCCTTTATGGTGGCTGCTCAAGATGATACTTCGACCTTAGTACCAGCCATGTTGTTAGTGATACTGGTGTTCCTAACGATCATGCTGCGCTCTTTTCTCAGTGTGATTGCTACGTTAGTGGTGATCATTGGTTCAGTGGCAGCAACCATGGGGCTATCAGGTTGGGCCGGTATGTTCCTGAGCACAGCGACCGTCAATATTCCCACGTTAGTGATGACTTTGGCCGTCGCAGACTGTGTTCATGTTATTGCGACAATGCGTCAAAGCATGCAGAAAGGTCATTCAAAACAGTATGCTATTGATCAAAGTGTCTCGATAAACTTCATACCTATTGTCATCACTTCCGTGACGACTGCACTGGGCTTTCTGATGATGAATATGTCCGATTCTCCAGTATTGAGGGATTTTGGCAATCTGTCGGCACTCGGTGTCATGTTAGCGTGCTTCCTTTCTGTCACTTTGTTGCCAGCGCTTCTCAAACTGTTACCCATCAAGGTGAAGGAGAAAGCGTTAGATTCTGGTGAGACTTACGATTCCATGGACAAACTGGGGGATTGGGTTGTCAGCAATCGAAAAGTGTTGTTGCCTCTGTCTGTCATTGTGATTACTGTCTCTGCTGCTCTGATACCTTTGAATAAAGTTAACGATGAATCAGTGAAATATTTTGACTCGCGCAATGAATTTCGACGCGCGGCTGACTTTATGGAAGAGCGTATCAGCGGTATGACAACTATCAGCATTGCAGTGAAAACACACGAATCTCAGGGGATAGCCGATCCTGAATTCCTCACAACCATCAGTGAGTTTACTGATTGGCTGCGTACCCAGCCGGAAACCGATCACGTGGCAACACTCTCCGATGTGTATAAGCGCCTTAATAAGAACATGCACGGTGATGATGACAGTTATTACACATTGCCATTACAACGGGAATTAGCCGCACAATATCTTCTGTTGTATGAGATGTCTCTACCGTATGGATTGGATCTCAATAATCAGATTAATGTAGATAAATCATCCATTAAGCTTGTCTTGACCGTTGATAATTTAGGCAGCGTTGAATTGGTTGCCTTAGAAAACAGGATTTATGACTGGTTCAAGGAAAATGGTCAACAGTACGAAGTTGTTGCCTCAAGCCCATCTTTGATGTTCGCACATATCGGTGAAACCAACATGACGAGCATGTTGTCGACGTTGCCTATCACTCTGATACTGATCTCTGGACTGATGATATTTGCACTACGCTCTGTGCGCCTTGGGATGATCAGCATCGTGCCTAACATGGCACCTGCAATTATTGGTTTTGGTTTGTGGGCTTTGTTATCGGGGGAGATCAACCTTGGCTTATCTGTCGTTGTCACACTCACCTTGGGTATTGTGGTTGATGATGCTGTTCACTTCCTCTCTAAATACCAGCGCGCGCGTAAACAAGGACAAAGTGCTGAAGAGGCTGTGCGTTATGCATTCCATACAGTAGGTCGAGCTCTATGGATTACTACTATTGTTTTGGTCGCAGGTTTCACCGTTCTAGCTATGTCCACTTTCAGACTTAATGCGGATATGGGCCAATTGAGTGCCATGGTTATCTTTATTGCTTTAGTGGTGGACTTTGTTTTCTTACCTGCACTGTTAATGCGATTTGATACCGCAAGTTATGCGCAGGAAAACCAATCGCAGACATCAGCGGCCACGCCAACTCAGCCATCAGCGGCTCCTCAGACACAAAGTTAAAGGAATACACTATGAAACGTTCAAATTACTCATTGTTCACATCGATTGCATTGTCTTCACTTCTTATGCTCGGAGGGCAGCCCGTGGCGCTTGCCAACGTAGAAAAAGGGCTTGAAATTGCCACTGAACGTAAAGCACGTGATGAAGGTTGGGGAGACTCAGTCGCAACTATGCAGATGATCCTCAAGAATGCTCAGGGGGAAAGTAGTACTCGTGAAATGCGCCTTAAGTCATTAGAAGTAGCGGATGATGGCGATAAAGGTTTGACGATTTTCGATCAGCCGAGAGATGTCAAAGGTACAGCATTCCTTAATCACTCGCATACCATAGATGCTGATGACCAGTGGTTGTATCTCCCCGCTCTAAAACGGGTTAAGCGCATTTCCTCACGGAATAAGTCTGGCCCGTTTATGGGTAGTGAATTTGCCTACGAAGACCTAAGTTCGTTTGAGTTAGAGAAGTATACTTTCCACTATTTGCGTGATGAGCGAGTGAATGGCAGTGACACGTTCGTATTAAAGCAGATACCGACTGATAAGAATTCGGGTTACACCAAGCAGCAGGTCTGGCTGGATAAAGAACATTATCGACCAATCCAAATTGAGTTCTATGACCGAAAAGGCTCATTGCTGAAAACGCTCAAGTTTGATGATTATCAACTTTACCTAGATAAATATTGGCGTGCTCACAAAATGGCAATGACGAACCACCAAACGGGGAAAAGTACGTTACTCACCACCAGTAATCTTCAATTCCAGACGGGTTTGAGTGAGCGAGATTTTGAGAAGAATATTCTTAAAAGGGTGAAATAAGGGGCGTTATGAACAAAGTATGGAGTAGAGCAGGTCGCGTGGCGGCCTGTATTTCACTGACAATGCTTGCGATGCATTGTTATGGCTTTGAGCTCTCAGGTCAGATGAACCTAGAGCATCGGCAGTTCTTTTCGGATGGATTGCAAGGGCAAGATAAAGGTCAAAGTTCTATCGTCCTGCAGCCTGAATTCTATTGGGAGATCAACGATAGCTCTGATTTTACCTTCACGCCATTTTATCGCCTAGATAGCGAAGATGATGAGCGGAGTCACGGTGATATACGAGAAGCGCTGTATTTAACCTACTGGGATGACTATGAATTACGTGCTGGAGTGGGAAAAGTTTTCTGGGGTGTCACTGAGTCTACACATTTGGTCGATGTCGTAAATCAAACGGACTCGATTGAGGCGGTAGACGGTGAAGACAAATTAGGACAACCCATGCTACATCTCACCTCGGTCAAAGATTGGGGAGTGCTTGATACCATGGTTTTGCCTTACTTCCGCGAACGTACTTTTGCAGGGCAGGATGGCCGTTTAAGACCGGCATTGCCAGTATCTGAGGATGTGATTTATGAGTCGTCCCGAGAAGAGCAACATGTCGATTTTGCGGCGAGATATTCTCAAATGCTGGGTGACTGGGATCTAGGGCTTAGCTATTTTCAAGGCACTAACCGAGAGCCGTATTTCCGGCTTCAGGGGACGGACTTGAAGCCTTATTATGCACAGGCGAAGCAAATCGGTGTTGATGTTCAGGGGATTACTGGTGATTGGTTATGGAAACTCGAGAGTATCTATCGTGACAGCTTTGATCATCACATTGGATTGGTTTCAGGATTTGAATATACCATTGTTGGCGCATTAGGCAGTGTTTGGGATGTTGGTCTTATTACTGAGTACCTTTATGACAGTCGTGGCAATAATGCTCAAAATGCAGGTCAAAATGATGTGTTCGTTGGCTCACGATTTGCACTTAATGATGAAGATGGTAGCGAAATATTACTGGGGTTCACTCAGGATCTGGATAACAGCGATGTGTTCAGTGCTAAGTTGGAAGCCTCAAGCCGGTTAACCAATCACCTAAAATGGCGTCTTGATGGGTGGTGGTTTGAGAATGATACACCGAATGACTTATTGTACTTCGCACGTAAGGACGATTTCATTGAAGTGTCGTTAGAATATTATTTCTAAGTCGTTAGCCAATAACGCTTATTAGTTGTGTATTTTTTCCTAAAACAGGGAGCTCAATTTGCTCCCTTTTTTGCTTTGTAACATTTAGCATATTCTGTAATGGCTGAGCCACACAATATTCTGTTACGCATGCGCTATACCTAAAGGGCTTACTTTCCTCTACCCAGTTCCCTCAACGATTAAGCTCCAAATTGCTGAGCTTATTGAACTCGAACAATCATTAAGCTGATTTTTTACTCAAAGAGCAGTCGAATCCCGATTTCAGATTGGATTTAGACCTCGCTTTCGTTACTATGTAAAACTATTTAAAATACCAAAAATCCCTTGCGGGAACCCTTATGGACACTACCAAAAGGTAGATGAGGAAACGATGCAACATCTAGAAGAGATCATTGCTAATGCGAGCGCAGCAATTGAAGCTGCTGATTCGCTAGTCGCACTTGATGAAGTGCGTGTTCAGTATCTAGGTAAGAAAGGTGAGCTAACGGCTCAGCTTCAAAGCCTAGGTAAACTACCACCAGAAGAGCGCCGTACTGCTGGTCAAGAGATCAACAAAGCAAAAGGCGCGGTTCAACAAGCGATAGCTGCACGCAAAGACGCACTGCAACGTGCAGAGCTAGAAGCGAAGCTGGCTGAAGAAACTATCGACGTGACTCTACCGGGTCGTCGTATCGAGAACGGTGGTCTTCACCCTGTGACTCGTACAGTTGAGCGTATTGAACAATTCTTTGGTGAGCTAGGCTTTAACACTGAGTCTGGTCCTGAGATTGAGGATGCATTCCACAACTTTGATGCATTAAACATCGCAGAAGATCACCCAGCGCGTACTGACCACGACACTTTCTTCTTTAACCCAGATTTAATGCTACGTACGCATACGTCTGGTGTTCAGATCCGCACGATGGAAAATGATAAACCGCCATTCCGTTTCATCGCTCCGGGCCGTGTTTATCGTAACGACTACGACCAAACGCACACGCCAATGTTCCACCAAGTGGAAGGTATGCTAGTTGATGAGAACGTAAACTTTGCTCAGCTAAAAGGCATCCTACACGACTTCCTATGTAACTTCTTTGAAGAAGAGGTTGAGGTTCGTTTCCGTCCTTCTTATTTCCCATTTACTGAACCTTCCGCAGAAGTCGATGTGAAAGGTAAGAACGGTAAATGGCTTGAAGTTCTAGGTTGTGGCATGGTTCATCCGAACGTACTGCGCAGTGTAGGCATCGACCCTGAGAAGTACTCTGGTTTCGCATTTGGTATGGGCGTTGAGCGTCTAACTATGCTTCGTTACGGCGTAAACGATCTTCGTGCGTTCTTCGAGAACGACCTTCGTTTCCTAAAACAGTTCAAGTAATCCAGGGGATACATCACTATGAAATTTAGCGAATCTTGGCTTCGTGAGTGGGTAAACCCTGCGGTATCGACTGACGAACTTACACACCAAATCACAATGGCGGGTCTAGAAGTAGACGACGTACTACCTGTTGCTGGTTCTTTCACTGGTGTTAAAGTAGGTAAAGTGGTTGAGTGCGGCCAGCACCCAGACGCTGACAAACTACGTGTAACTAAAGTAGATGTTGGCGCTGAAGAACTTCTAGACATCGTTTGTGGCGCATCTAACTGTCGCCTAGGTATCAAAGTTGCTGTAGCGACTGTTGGTGCTGTTCTACCAGGCGATTTCAAAATCAAAAAAGCAAAACTACGTGGCCAACCGTCACACGGCATGTTGTGTTCATTCACTGAACTTGGTATCGACGTAGAATCTGATGGCATCATGGAGCTAGCAGACGACGCAGTCATTGGTACGGATTTCCGTGAATTCCTTGGCCTGGACGACGTAACCATCGATGTTGATCTAACGGCTAACCGTGCTGACTGTTTCAGCATCCGTGGTCTAGCTCGTGAAGTCGGTGTTCTAAACCGTGCTGATGTGACTCAGCCGACAGTTGCTCCAGTTGCTCCAGCGATTGACGACACGGTTTCTATCGAGGTGAAAGCGTCAGCAGCATGTCCGCGTTACCTTGGCCGCGTGGTTAAGAACGTAAACGTTCAAGCTGAAACTCCACTTTGGATGCAAGAGAAACTGCGTCGCTGTGGTATCCGTTCTATCGATCCAGTCGTCGATATCACTAACTATGTTCTTCTAGAACAAGGTCAACCAATGCACGCGTTTGACCTAGCAAAAATTGAAGGTGGTATTGTCGTTCGCATGGCGGAGCAGGGCGAAAAGCTGACTCTTCTCGATGGCAACGAAGCAGAGCTAAACGCAGATACTCTAGTGGTAGCAGACCACAATAAAGCACTGGCTATAGCTGGTATTTTCGGTGGTGGAGAGTCGGGTGTAACGGCTGAGACCAAAGACGTACTGCTTGAGTGTGCATTCTTTGCCCCTGATCATATCCGTGGTCGAGCTCGCAGCTACGGTCTTCATACGGATTCTTCAATGCGTTTCGAGCGTGGTGTGGATTATGCACTACAAACGAGTGCTATGGAGCGCGCCACAGAGCTGCTTGTTGACATCTGTGGTGGTGAAGTTGCGCCTGTTGTAGCTGTTGAATCAGAAGTTGACCTTCCGGTTCCTAACACTGTGGCACTACGTCGTACTAAGCTAGACAACCTTCTTGGCCATCATATTGCAGACAGCGATGTGGTTGAAATCTTAGAGCGTCTTGGTTTAACTGTTGAAGCTACAGAAACGGGTTGGACTGCGACCGCACCGACTTGGCGTTTTGACATAGCTATCGAGCAAGACCTAATTGAAGAAGTAGGTCGTATCTACGGTTACGATAACATTCCTAACCAAAACCCAGCGGCAGCACTTAAGATGCACGACCACGTTGAAGCGAACATTCCGCTAAAACGCGTTCGTAACCTGCTTGTTGACCGTGGTTACCAAGAAGCAATCACTTACAGCTTCGTTGAGCCAGAGCAGCAAAAGCTTGTTGTTCCAGGTGTTGAGCCGCTGATCTTGCCATTCCCAATTTCAGCGGACATGTCAGCAATGCGCCTAGGCCTAATCCAAGGTCTACTAAACACTGTGGTTCACAACCAGAAACGTCAACAGCCACGTGTTCGTCTATTCGAATACGGCCTACGTTTCATCCCTTGTGAGTCTGCTGAAAACGGTATGCGCCAAGAGCCTATGCTTGCTGGTGTTATCGCAGGTACTCGCAGCGAAGAGCACTGGGACATCGAAACTAACACAGTTGATTTCTTTGATCTGAAAGGCGATCTAGAAGCGGTTCTTGAGCTAACAGCCAACGAAAACGCGTACTCTTTTGCTGCGCTTTCTGCTGAAGATAAAGCTGCGAACCCAGCACTTCACCCAGGTCAATCTGCAGCTATCATCGTTGATGGCAAGCAAGTTGGTGTGATTGGTACGGTTCACCCAGAACTAGAGCGTAAGTTTGGTCTAAACGGCCGTACTATCGTATTCGAAGTGGAGTGGTCTGCAATCAGCACTAAAGTGATCCCTGAAGCAGTTCAGCTTTCTAAGTTCCCATCAAACCGTCGTGACATCGCGGTAGTTGTTGACGAAGCGGTAGCTTCTGGCGACATCGTTGCAGCATGTCTAGAACAAGGTGGTGAGTTCCTGAAAGATGCGAAACTGTTCGACGTTTACGTTGGTAAAGGCGTTGAAGAAGGTAAGAAGAGCCTAGCAATCGCGCTAACACTACAATCTGTAGAGCGTACGCTTGAAGATGCAGACATCGCTGGCGCGGTTGACGCTATCGTTGCTCATGTATCTGAGAAGTTCGGTGCATCGCTTCGCGACTAATCACTTCTGATTAGATAGAAAACCAAAGGCCTCGCAACAGCGAGGCCTTTTTGTTTGGGGCGAACATGGAGTCGGTGTTAACTCATTAGTGGACATAAGTGAGTTTCATAAAATCTAATATTATCAATTTATGAATAACTTCAGGTATGTTCAAGTTAGCTGTGAAGAGCTAGTGCGATGAGTAACATCAGCACGAGCTAAAAGGCTTGGATTAAGTGCTCACTAAGTGACGTTACGTTAAATCATCGAGCTTTCACGTACATCAGATGTATTCCTTTTGGGGTGACTTTTGTTAAATCTCGACTGTACATATAACCATTTTTCTAACAAGTCGATCGAGTGATATGTCCACCCAGCAGCAAACGCCACACCTGCCAATGCAAAATAAATACTACCCAAATTTAAGGTTGCAAAAAGAGCTCTAGCATTTGCTTGCTTACTAAATACAAGGAGACAGTGAGATAAAACGGCACCTAAAGGAGTCGCCCATAGAAGTAATTTACCTCTCTGTTTAAAAAAGTAGGATTAAGACTAGGCATTCAACTTAATAGCGCCAATTCTTTATTGAGTTATCTGTTTTATTGGGAAACTCAATATTTAACATCGGTTGTTTATGTGGTAACAACTTGATGTCATCAGCAAACGTGTAAAACTAATAGGCTTTGAACGATTGACCTTTGATATAGGTCAATCATCGTATTTCTCTTTGCCCATCATGAAGTGATGATTGCTTGATGTTAGGTTGATCAATCGTGAGTGACTTGACCGTGTATTTTAATTAAGCGGAAAAGCCACCGTCGATCATCAAATCAGCACCAGTGATGTAACCCGCTTCTGAGCTAGCGACGAATGCTACTAAGCTAGCAATCTCCTCAACTTGACCATAACGACCAAGTGTACCGATAGCTTTTACAGGCTCCGAAGTATCGCCATTGTCTGGGTTTAAATCAGTATCTACCGGACCAGGTAAAATGTTGTTGACTGTAATGCCTCTAGGGCCTAAATCACGAGAGAGACCTTTGACCAATCCGGTTAGTGCAGACTTACTCATTCCATATATTGAACCGCCAGCAAAAGGAATGCGCTGAGCGTTGGTACTGCTGATATTGATTATTCTGCCATTATCATTCATGTGTTTCGCGGCTTCATGAATCGCAACAAACACACTTCGTACGTTGGTATTGATGGTCTTGTCCCAATCATCCATCGTCAAATTTTCTATACTGTCCCAGATCAGAGTACCTGAGTTGTTTACGACAATATCAACTTGACCAAGTTGCTCTATGGTTTCGCTGATTGCATTTCTGATGTCTTCAAGCTTAGTGCTATCCGCTTTTATCGCGATAACTTTGCCACCTTGTGAAGTTAAGCTCTCTGCAAGCGATTTGGCTTTTACGTGGGATGACACAAATGTAAAAGCAACAGACGCTCCCTCCAATGCTAATCTCTCAACAATGGCGGCACCAATACCGCGGCTGCCACCTTGGATAAAAGCAACCTTACCTTTGAATCTATTGAAGTTATTCATCATGTTTACCTTAATTGAAAAAAATCGATGTAACCATCTCGTTGATGTATGCAGAATAATCGATTCACATTCGCTTATTAAGTCCATACAATGATAAATATAAAGTCCCATGGGGAATTAATTAATGTTAAAAAGTCAGTTTGTGGAAGTTCGTTACTTTGTCACCATAGCGCAGCTGGGGAGCTTTACTCTTGCGGCCCAAGCTCTTGGGATGACCGGTTCAGCTTTAAGTAAAAGCGTTGCTCGACTAGAAAAACAGCTAGGAACCAAACTCCTTCATCGAACAACTCGACGCATCGCGTTAACCAATGATGGGGATTCCTATTTAGTAGACTGCCTTAAAGCGATGACTATTTTAGAGGAAGCAGAGAAGCGCTTAAGCAATCAACAGTTATTGCCATCAGGGCGTGTGCGTATTGATGTACCCGCAGTTCTCGGTAGAAGAGCAATTCTACCCAAGTTGCTAGAATTAACGTCCAAGTTCGAGCAATTAGATCTATCTATTACCTTTAATGACCGCCCTACGGATTTAGTCAGTGACGGGATTGATCTTGCGATCCGTGTTGGGCACTTAGAAAACTCGGGCGATATTGTTGCACGTAAAATTGGGGAGCAAAAAAAGGTGATATGTGCCTCCCCATCTTATTTAGCAACTCGAGGGCCGATTACCAAAAAAGAAGATCTTGCCCAACATGATTGCATCGTCGGTTGGCCTATAGGACAAAGGCATAGTTGGCTACTGAAAAATGCCAAAGGGGCAACCGAATCTGTCGATATTTCAGCACGTCATGAGATAGCCGACTGTGAAGGTATTTTACAATCGGCTTTATCTGGTGCAGGTTTAGCTCAACTACCAGTATGGTTAGTGAAGCAATACCTTGATGATGGGCAATTATTTCCTGTATTAGAGAAACTCAATGGCGAAGGAGCTCCCATAAGTATTGTTTGGCTAAAAACACCTTACATTTTGCCTAAAATAAGAGTCATCATAGATGAAATCATTGCATTATCGAGCCGTCATCCAGATGTTTTTGAGGCTTCTTTGTAACGTTGATTAATCGAAGACTGACATTGCGGTAGTTTTAGTGTTATTGCATTTTAGCTAGACCAACGATATTGAGGCCAAACCAAAGTTTGAGTATTGAATCAGGAAAGGGCTACGATTTGGTTTGTCCTAAAGGCATGGAAACGAGAGCAAAATTCCAAGCGTTTTCTCGCTGGGTACATTCTGAACTAGACAACGAATAAAGCGTTTTCGTTGTATTGCGATATGGCTGAGCACAAATCAACTCAATCGCCACTGTTCTCTGAGCCTCTCCAGTACTTTAGACTCATCACCGCTCTAATGAAAAAATACCCTAGAGTTTATATTCTAGGGTATGTATTAACAGCGATGATAGGCAGTCTATGGCAGCAATGAAGACCGCAATAGAAACAAAACTCAGCTCAGTTTTGTAAATTATTTTTTGTCAAAAAAGTCAGCAACGATACTTTCAACCTGGGCGGGACACTCCTCCATCAACCAGTGACCACATGATTCCAACATATGACCTTGAACATCATTGGCATATTCTTTCATTTGATTGATTTGAGTTTTACCTAAACTACCTTGACCGTTACCTGATATCGCCAGAATCGGCATTTTCAACAAATTATTCTCTGATAGATTGTCATTTTGAATCACAGACTCTGGGAGCGCCCTGTAATATTCAAAAGCAGCATGTAGCGTTTGAGGCTTTTTATAAGAGTTGGCATACATACCGAACAGTTCATCTGAAAATGCATTCTTGTTTTCTGCATGCTCAAGAATGAAGTGTTTAAAAAACTTATCTTCATTACCGGAGATAAGTGATTCAGCTAATTCATTTTTAGCAGAGAAAAAACTAAAGTGCCACGCAGTCGACTCTCCCTGAGGCGTATAGGCTGGGAACGTATAAATGAGGTCGCTTGGTACGATGGTCTCTAATAAAGCGACCTTATCAATATCATTCTGATGCTGAGCCAGCATTGGGTAGGTCACCCAACCGCCAATGTCATGAGCGATAACATTAAATTTCTCTTCCGGACTAAAGGCTTTAGCTAAAGAATGGATATAAGGTGATACGTCCTGCCCTGTATAAGAGGAGTCGAGCGGCTCAGACAACCCCAGACCTGGCAGGTCCATGGCTACAACTTGATACTCTTCTGCTAATTTAGGCATTAATTGGTGCCACTCGTACCATGACTGAGCAAAACCATGAACCATTAATAATAAAGGTCCCTCACCTCCAACTACGTAGTGAAGTCTTACGCCATTCACTTCTTTGAAGTTACTTTCAAAGCCAGCAGGGATTGGAAACTCACTGTCCGCTTGACTCTGCTCATTACCCGCAAAAGCCATTGAGGAAAGTAAAATACCCGATGAGGCTAAAAGTGTTTTCTTCCATTTTTTCATAAGGTTAAATCATCTCATAACGTATAAACCGATATGCACTCAAACTAAATGGCATACCGAAGCAGGTCACAAAATGTGTCATGGCATGTTCGAGTCGTCAACTGGGTGTTTCTTAACAAATCAACGTAACGGCTAAATTGTGTGCATTCATCACACCTTCTATTTATCGAAAGAAACCAGAGAGTAAATCATTTAAAAACAGATACTTGTTTTTCTTTCTTCTGAGCTTAATGTTCAGTCTAACACTGCAAAAAAACACATTAAGTCCCGGTGGGAATATGTATTAATAATTTAAAGAACTTAATTCGGCGTGTGTTATCCCCTATTGTGCAATCCAACTTGATAATTACATTCAAAAGATTCTCGGTATCTCTCGCTGAGACTTTGAGGTTCGATGTGACGACGAATAACCTCTATTGCCACTTCTGTTGTAAGAGTTACAGCGTGGTAAAGCATGGCTATGGCCCTAAAGGCCACCAAAGGTATCGCTGCCTGAGTTGCTGTCGCACGTTTCAAGTGAATTATTGTTACGAAGCCTGCAAATTAGGTATAAGGAGCAGAATTATTGAAATGACCGCACAAAATCATGGAAAGCGAACAACCAGTCGTCATTTGCAAGTTCCGTACAACACGGTTCTCAGCGCATGTCATCGGAAAAAAATAGAAGCCATTCCCCTTTGATAATGCGAATTCCGATAATTTTTCGAATTCAATTGCATTGATAACGGCATTCTTATTGGATGAAAATTTTTTTCGTCACCTTTCATTGGCTTGGATTGAGCTTTCTAACAACAATTAATGTTAACAGTACATATATTCCAAACGTTAATAATCATTTGAGTTGAAACAATGAAAAAACAAAGCTTGTTTATCTTTGCTCTATCTTTAGCCGTTTTTGGTGTTATCACGACAGAGCTGGGTATTATCGGTCTCCTTCCACAAGTCATGAAAGACTTTAATGTTGACGTACAAGAAGCGGGGCTGTTAGTCAGTGTTTACGCTATCGTAGTGGCGGTGAGTGGACCATTTATTACATTATTGATGTCAGGGTGGAATAGGAAATATGTCTTAATTGGCATACTTTCCTTGTTCGTTCTATCGAACCTTGTGTACGCCATAACGCAAGATTATACGACCATGATGATATTTCGAATTCTGCCAGCCTTAATGCATGCTGTTTTCTTTTCAGTTGCATTAGTAGCAGCCACTTCTATGGTTCCAGCTGAAGAACAAAGCAACGCTGCAGCAAAAGTATTCGGTGGGGTAGCTGTAGGTTTGGTCTTCGGTATTCCGATTAGCGCTTTTCTAGCTGAACAGTACTCTCTCGATTATGCCTTTTACTTTGGCTCAACTGCTTGCGCCATTGCGTTAGTGAGTGTGATGTTCTTGATGGAAAGCGCGCCCGTTAAGGAAAAAATATCATTCGGCTCTCAAGTGACTATTGTACGTAGCAAGCCCATGTGGCTGTCTTTATCGTCTGTAATATTCGTATTTGCAGCGATGTTTTCTTCGTATAGCTTTATTACTCAATACTTAAGCACAGTAACGAATATGAGCGGTACGTGGATTAGTGTAATGCTGATGGTGTTCGGTGTATTTGGTATCTTTGGTAACTTCATCTTTGGCAAACTACTTGGCAAAAACATGAAAAAGACCGTGATGCTTTACCCTGTTATACTTGGCCTTATCTTTGTTACCGTATATTTCATGGGCTTCTCATTCTCCTTTATGGTAGCCATGGTCGCATTTTGGGGCGCTGTACATTCTGCTGGCTTGGTTGTGAGTCAAACATGGGTGATGGATAACGCTGGTGATGCGAAAGTCTTTGCTAATAGTCTTTACATCTCTTTTTCAAACTTTGGGATCACCATTGGATCGATAGTAGCTGGATGGTTTATCGCTCAGTTCGGTGTGGAAAATCTACTCCTATCAAGCTTAGCATTTACGGTATTAGCGTTGATTAGTATCTTACTAAACCAGAAAAAAGGTCCCGCCCTTAAACTTTCAGAAGTGAATTAATCTGCGAAAGTGCTGGCTTTTGTTAGAGAACCATAATTACAAAGGCCAGCACTATTTCTACTGTTTGCTCATTCACGATTGGATTAAACATGTTAGTCCAATCTGCTATTAATGATAGAGAGGATAAGTTGATAGAGTTGCCAAGAAAAACTTTGTAAAACAGTTCGGTGGCTATTCATTTTGCATTAGATTACTTAATTTAAACTGTCTATTAGTTCTAACGAAGTTTGGGGCAAAGGTGTTGCGATTTAAGTAAGTGCATTACCCCAATATTAATGTCTCAAAGAACTTCAGTTAAACTAGGCTTTTTACAACAGCTACTGCTGCTAACAGCAAGAAAACTGTACCACAACATTGATTGAAAATTCGCCCATTGGCTAAAAGCACTGTTTTAACCTTATCAGCCAATCTGGCCACGATATACTCTACGGCGAATTCAATACAAAGAAAGCTGAATGTTATCACCAGAAACTGGGGAATGAACGCCTCGTCGGGGTTGATAAACTGAGCTAAAAAAGCAGTGAAAAATAGTAAGACTTTCGGGTTAGACAAAGCAGCGAAATAACCTTGCTTAAATAGCTCTTTAGGCAAAACAGACGCTACAGTTTTTGTTTGCTCAATGCTAATTGCAGACGCGAAGAACAGTTTGAAACCTAACCATGCAAGATATAAAGCCCCCAACCATTGAAGACCAATCATTAATTCAGGTTTTGCTTCTAGGATTGTACCTAAACCTAGCATAGCTACCGTAATCAAGATGAAAAAGCCACTCACGCCACCACATATTGTCCAAATTGTCTTCTTATAGCCATATCTTGCACCGTGGCTGAGTGCTAAAAGCGAGTTAGGACCTGGGACACAAGCAAGCCCTAGTGCAGACAAAGCAAAGATACACCAAATTTCAAACGTCATAACCAACCGGCAAACTGAGAACTTAAGGGAGATTAGTATCTCTCAGTTCTCAATTTATCTATGGTATATTTTGGACGTAAAGTATGGATATTTAGACAAAGGTTCAATACAAATGAATAAAAATAATGGTGTCCGATTTTTATTGATACCTCTAAATAACTTTAACTTGCTCCCGTTTGGTGGCTTCTTAGATAAACTCCGGTTCTCCGCAGATGAAGCGGATCACAGTCAACAACGATATTGCTCGTGGAAAGTTGTGTCGCACAACAAAGGATTAGTCATTTCTAGTAGTGGGATCCCCATTAAAATTGATCTCGATCTGAGTGACGTTAAACCTGCGGAATTTGACTATGTGGTTTTCTTTGGTAGCCGCACGGCAACTGAATCTCAGCAGCAAGCCGCCTATTACCGCTCTTTTGTTCGAAATGTTGTCACCAATGGAATACCAATTGTCAGCATTGATAACGCTTGCTTTACTCTAGCTGAGTTAGGGCTACTTAACCGTTATCAAGTCGTGGTTCATTGGCGGCATCATACTGAGTTCAAAGCAACCTACCCTAAAGTGGTTGTAAGAGATGAACAGCTTTATCATTTTGATAAAAATTTGATCAGTTGCACTGGCGGAAGTGCCACTATCGACCTTGCGGTGGCAATTTTGCAAAAGCATGTCGGGCAAACAAAGGCAGAAAAAGGGTTAGCGGATATGCTGGTTGATGAAAATCGTAGCATGCAACACTGTCTGAAGTCGTCAGAGCAAGGAATACACAGGAATCGTCATATGGACAGAGCGATTTCTTTGATGCAAGAAAACTTGGAACAGACAATGACCGTAGAGCAAGTTGCTGCGCTCATCGGTATTAGTCGACGACAGTTAGACCGCTTATTTCAGCAAAAGCTCAGCATTTCGGCACGTCATTATTGGCAAGAATTACGTTTACAACATGTGTACTGGCGATTGAAGCATTCTAGTCATGACCTTGTCCAACTTGCAGATGAAGTGGGTGTTCGGGACATCAGCTATCTTTGCAAGATTTTCAAGAAAAGATTTGGAATAACCCCTGGCCAATGCCGTCGCTATCCGATAGCGTGATGACTATGTGTGTCTAGCGAACGACCTTTCAACATTCAATGACCTTCAATTTTTGGCTCATTATAAAAATTGGGGCATGCACAGTTTTCTGAAAGTGTTATGAGCATTAGGTCTAAATGATTTTGGGGCACAGTCTTTTCAGGGGGAAGAAAAGACTGTAACAGTGCTTCTAGCAATCCGTTTGCTCTGAGAGCCTCTGAGCGTCTTCTAGTTCAACTCCAAGTATCGAATAGTGTTATCTAGCTTCGAATGCCCAAGTAAGATCTGTACCGCCCTGATATTTTTCGTTCTGGCATAGATTAGAGTGGCTTTAGTGCGATGCATGGAATGAGTACCATAATAGTCCGCATCCAATCCAAACTTTACAGCCCAGTTCCTGATAATCGCACGATAAAATGAGTAGCTAATAGGTTGACCGTTACGGCAACAAATTGGAAACAAAAAACTACTTGATTCTAGGTGTGCTGAGTAGCCCCATCGACTTATACTTTGTTGTGTTCTCGAAGTTATCTCATAGTGTACATCGGTGACCGTTTTTTGCTGAATGCATTGAGCCCTTTCATAGATCACTCCTTGTGAAGAAACACCGTATACGTGTAGCTTTAGTAAATCACTCGCTCTTAACTTGCTATCAATGGCTAGGTTCAGTAGTGCAAGCTGCATCAAATTGTTATCAATCTCAAGTCTAGTTCTGATTCTCCAGGTTTCTTCAATCTTAAAGGGCCTTTTGATACCACTGCACTTTGAACAAGATAACTTTCTCATGATGACCTCCTCTCAATGTTGTTGGCCAACATGAAGTTTGGCAGTCATATTTTATAGGGGTTGGGTTAGATGAAGCGCCCGCGGACAGAAGTGAGTTAGAATCCAAAACCTAAATCAAGCACTTCAGATACGCCAAATTAGGTGAATAAACTAAGTTAAGGTATATCTATCACTTCTTACAATTGTAGGTGGGTGTCGGGAAGTTTGGGCTGGGAAGTTACGAACATGGAGACAAATGCATTAGCTTTAAGCATTGTAATCAATGCGGTTGTGTGACGCATTACACCGCAGCTGAAGCGTGGGATAGTGATCGTCTGGCGGTGAATTATCGGATGTTTGACCCCAGAGAGGTGAGGGACATCGATGTCCGCTACTTAGATGGCGCTGACAGCTAGACGTTTTAGGATTAATACCCGTTCACTATCAGCAATACTCTAGGATCCACTGCTTGAATAGGGTTTGCGCTTTGGTCTCAGTTTGACTTTGGAGCTTTGTTAGCCAGTAGGATCCACTATCGAGAAAGATATCGAAGGGTTGGATGAGCTTCTCTTCCATGAGTGTTTTTTCAAACATAACGGGAGGTGCTAATGCAATTCCGAATCCCTGAATTGTGGCTTCTATCATCGCAATGGATGAATCAAAGGTGATGCTGTTGAGTCTGGACTTAGGTAGCGGTATATGAGCTTGTTGAAACCACAACGTCCACTCCTCTGGATTGTATGAACGCAGCAAGGTGTAGCCCAGAATGTCCTGCGGTTTCTCTAAGTGGCGTCCGATCGTTTTGTTGCAAAGCACGGTTAAAGGGGCAGGAAACAAATGTTCTGCTTCGGTCGCATGCCATCTGCCTTTACCATAACGAATAAAGAAGTCTAGCCCTTCGGACACGGGAGCCGCTACATTGTTGTTGGTCGATATTCTGACATCGATATAGGGAAAACGTTCATTGAAGTCTTTGATTTTTGGGAGCAACCAGTTCAGAGCAAAGGTACCCACAGCACCAACACAGACCACTTCTCGGTGAATTCCTTGTTCAAGCATCTCTAACGTATCGGTCATACTGTCAAACGCATTTTTTACCGCCGGCAATAACATCATTCCTTCATCGGTCAGCGCTAATCCCCGAGGAAGTCGATAAAACAGCGCTCCCCCCAGTTGCTGCTCCAACATCTTAACCTGTTGACTGATCGCCGCCTGCGTGACACAGAGCTCGATAGCGGCTTTGGTGAAGTTCAGATGCTTAGCAGAGATAAGAAATGCCCTCAGTGCATTCAACGGCAGATGTGTGATGTTCATGATTAGATCTTAGTTAAACTTATGGCTGAGTTTAGTTTTAACACATTGTTCCCTGATACGTCTATCGTTACGATTAGTGTGTTTTTAGAGTGATACATATTAAAAACCAATAAGTAACAGTTATAGATAAATGGCGAGCTACGCGCAGATGAAGGGGCAATTGTCGTTAACGGATACGGCGGAACAACACATGTCAGAACTGAAAGGCAACACCATAGGTGCTCGAACCTTGCAAGAGTTAGGAGCGTACATCGCAGGCGGGTTACCGTTGCAGTGTCCAGATACGGTGAAAAACAATCAGGAATATAACTAGTGTACTTCAAGTGAAACAGGTGATCTCAGTACCATCACTGATAACGTTGCAAGGTCAATTAAGGCAGGTATGTAGGAGTTAACAAGATCTAGTTAAATCAATTGAAAGCCCGCTTTGGCGTCAATGAAAGAGAAACTGATAAACCCACAGGTAATTTTAAACTTCTATACACATCAACAACCATTGTATCCTTATTTACTAGCCGAATACTTCAGGCATATTTTTAGAGTGGTTTATAAAACCACAAATTTTTAAATATGATATCAAAAATAAAAATTTGATAGAAATTTAATCACCATATTAACTTTTAAGGGTTAGAAATGAAAAAATATATTGTATATAAAAATAAATCGTTATCTCCAACACTATTATTTTCTACCAGTTTTTTGTTCTCATTCGGTGCCTATGCTTCGGATTTAGAGCAAAGAGTTCAATACTTTGAAGATAAAGGTTGGAGTATTGGAGTAACTGTTTTAGATACGGAATCAGGTAACGTTAATTCTGTAAATGGTGATAATCGTTTTCATTTTAATAGCACTATAAAAGCATTAGCATGTGCAAATGTCTTATCTAAAGTCGATGAAAATAAGATTTCCTTGGATGACTCTATCTCTCTCAAAAAAAGCGATATTGTAACGTATTCTCCTGTAACTGAAGATTACATAGGTAAAAAACTAACCTTACGAAAGGCATGTGAAGCTTCACTAACATATAGCGATAATACAGCAGCTAACTATACGATATCTGCGGGTGGCGGTCCCGAAGGGCTAACGAAGTTTATGCGTTCGATAGGAGACGATGTACTTAGATCAGATCGATACGAGCCTGAGTTGACTAAAAATATTGAATACGATATCCGAGATACAACGACAACGAATGCAATGGCATCCAGTCTTAACAAGCTTCTATTAGAGAATGTATTATCCGAAGAATCGAAGCTTCAGCTTAAAAAGTGGATGAAAGGCAATAAAGTAGCAAACGACTTGTTGAGAGCCTCTCTTCCACAAGGTTGGTCCATCGCAGATCGTTCAGGGGCAAGTGACTACGGCGTAAGAGGAATTATATCGATGGCTTGGTCTAATGATCATGAACCGGTAATTATTACCATGTATGTTCGAAAAAGTAACACCACAATGAAAGAACGCGATCAGGTAATCGCAGATATCGGCAAAGTAATTTTTGAACAATACCCTTAAATATTTTTTAACCACCACCGTTAAATCGGTGGTGGTAATATAAAATCTCGTCCAAAGAGAATATTCTTAATTGCATTTAAGGCTATCTATGTCAATTAGTTTTTATAGTGTATAAGCAGGCTATTCATAAAAATAAACTTCCTATAATTAAAAAGGAGATCTTTTGAATTCATTCTATTTAATTACTTTAACATGGATGTTATTAATTATTTCTTGTGTATGGGTTGAATATACTAAAACAACTAAAAATCTTATCACTTTACTTCTCTCTTTAATATGGATTACAGCGTTAATTACATTGACATTTGGTACGCCTTCTGGTGGTGGCAGCGCTATCAACTTCACGTTATTAGATGTTACAAATCGTGCAGACGTCATTGACGCTTGTCTAAACACATTATTGTTCTTGCCCTGTGGAATGCTTCTAAGGCTTATCAGTATGAGGTGCTTTCCGTCGATTATAGTATCGGGCACATTAAGTACATTGATAGAGGTTATGCAATTTGCAATAGGTGCTGGAAGAACTTCTGACCTAAATGATCTACTTTTTAATACTTTAGGAGCAATTCTAGGTTTTTCTCTTTTTTGTGCTCTTTTTAGATATAGGAAACTTTTAGCATCAAGGTAGCGTTATTGAACAAAACAATGGAATAAAAAACTGCATTCTTATCGCTGAATCTATCCATCAGCCTAGATCCATGCCTATAGCTCAATCAATGAGCATAATTCTAAGTTAAACCTCAAAGATCACTCAACCCGTACCAATCTAATCACTTCAGTATGATTCTGCTCATAACTAAGCCTGTACGTAAAATTTTATTACTACGTGATTAGCGTTTACACCTTGTCCAATAAGCTGGTCCTTGGTCAGCTCAAGACAGAAGAAAAGGTTAACTTTGAAAAATAATATGTCGCTTAATGCATTGTCCAGCTTAACTGGATCAGAGCTGTATGCGTACTGATGGATCGGATTTACCCTTTTCTCCCGTTATATATCGTGATGATTCACAGCAAGCAGTATTAGAAGAGTGGATAACTTTTGCTAGGGTAAACGCATATTAACAGAGTATGAATGAGTAAAAAGTCTAGCGCATAAAGGGGCACAGGCTTTTCAGGAGAAAAGCCTGTATCAGCAAGCCTCAGCAGTCTGTTTGCTCTGAGAGCCTCAGAGCGTCTTCCAGTTCCACTCCAAGGTAACGAATAGTGTTATCTAGCTTCGAGTGCCCCAGTAAAATCTGTACCGCTCTGATGTTTTTTGTTTTGGCATAGATCAAGGTTGCTTTAGTACGGCGCATGGAATGAGTGCCATAGTAGTCCGCATTCAATCCAAGTTTTACTGCCCAGTTCCTGATAATCGATCGATAGAATGAGTAGCTGATAGGTTGTCCTTTTCGACGACCACTTGGAAACAGAAAACTGCTTGCCTCTAAGGATGCCGAGTAGATCCATCGGCTAATGCTTTGTTGCGTTCTCGGAGTAATCTCATAGTGTACGTCGGTGCCCGTTTTCTGTTGAATGCATTGAACCCTTTCATAGATAACTCCTTGCGAAGAAACATCGTATACGTGCAGCCTTAGCAAATCACTCGCTCTTAACTTGTTATCAATAGCTAGGTTCAGTAGCGCAAGCTGCATGAGGTTGTTTTCAAGTTCTAGCCTAGTTCTGATTCGCCAAATTTCTTCCAACTTGAATGGTCTTTTAATACCGCTGCATTTTCCCGAAGATAACTTTCTCATGTTGACCTCCTCTTCGATATTATTGGTCAACATAAAGTCTGGCTATAAACTGAAACTGTTCCAGCCTGATAGCCATCGATCACGCAGTCGTTCAGGGTGCTCAGAATCATCCATGGACAAAACCGAGTTACAAACTAAAACACAATCTGACTGTTCGGTTCACCTCTTCTGATATTGTAAACCATGCGCTAAACAGACATGAATGTGGACCAATTCACTTATACACTGATTGACAAACAAAGCGGCAAGTGCGAACCTGTATTTATGAATATGACGCCTAACTTCCAACGAATTATTATCATCATTTCTTAAGAAATGGTGGGATAGTTAGTGCAACTAAATTTTAAGACCCGCCTAAGAGGCGGGTTTTTTGTACTTACCTCTTAGGATCTTAAGTTAAGAGGTAAATATGAGTTCTAAACAAAAACAGGCATCTCCATCAACAAGTTTTTCTTTTGTGGATGCTGAGCATGACATGCTGCAATTCTGGGAAACGCACAGCGTATTCCAGGCATCTCTGGAGCAGTCAAAAGATAAACCTAAGTTCGTATTTTACGATGGTCCTCCCTTTGCTACAGGGTCACCCCACCACGGCCATTTAGTTGCTTCCACTATCAAAGACATAATCCCTCGCTATCAAACCATGCTTGGACATTACGTTGAAAGGCGATTTGGCTGGGATTGTCATGGTCTTCCTATCGAGCATGAGATAGACAAATCATTGGGGATGTCGGCTAAGGAAGCGGTAGAGAAGTTTGGTATCGCTAAATATAACGACGAATGCCGTGGTATCGTTCAACGGTATACACAGGAGTGGGAGAAAACAATAACCCGCCTAGGCCGTTGGGTAGATTTCGATAATGACTATCGAACTCTGGAACCCTGGTATATGGAATCCGTATGGTGGGTGTTTAAGCAGCTGTGGGATAAAGGTTTGGTTTATCAGGGGGAAAAGGTTGTCGCCTACTCAACAGAACTCGAAACCGTGTTATCAAACTTTGAGGCAACATCGAACTACAAAGATGTGCAAGACCCCGCAATTTCGGTACTGTTTAAACTAGAAGACGAAGATGGTTATCTCGCTGCATGGACGACAACACCTTGGACCTTACCTTCAAATCTTGCTCTCTGCGTAAATCCTGACTTTGATTACGTTAAGGTGTTCGACCAGTCAGTAGGTAAAAGGCTTTGGATTGCTAAAGAGTTATTAGAGAGTTTTTCTAAAGGACATTCAGTCGAAGTGCTCGCTACCACTAAGGGTTCAGATCTTGCAGGTAAATCCTATACGCCTATCTTTCCTTACTTTGTACAGAACAAAGCCAAAGGTGCGTTTAAAGTCCTCGCGGATACTTTTGTCTCGCAGGAAAGCGGTACTGGTATTGTCCATATCGCCCCCGCTTTTGGTGAGGAAGATCAACGAGTCTGCCGTGAAAACGGTGTCGAGGCTAGTGTGTGTCCGCTGGATAGCCGAGGGCGCTTTACTGGGGAAGTGAGTGATTTTGCCAACGTTTATGTGAAAGATGCTGATAAATCGATAATTCAGACCATTAAGGAACGAGGGCTGTTGTATCGGCATGACACGTTAATGCACAGTTATCCCTTTTGCCCTCGCTCTGATACACCAATCATCTATCGCACAGTGCCTTCATGGTATATCGGTGTAACCCAACTGAAAGGCAAGCTTGTTAAAAACAACAACCAGATCAAATGGGTGCCAGAACATATTCAGCAGGGTCGAATGGGCAAATGGCTGGAAAATGCGATTGATTGGGCGGTTTCAAGAAATCGATATTGGGGGACGCCACTGCCTATCTGGATAAATGATGTTACAGAAAAACCATACTGTGTTGGATCTATCGAAGAGCTGACGTCTTTAACCGGGGCTCAAATTGAAGACTTGCATAGGGATCATATCGACCATTTAACTTTTACTTTAGCCGGAGAGGATGGTGTATATCGTAGGATACCGGAAGTCTTTGATTGTTGGTTTGAGTCAGGCTCAATGCCCTATGCGCAGGTTCATTATCCATTCGAGAACAAGCAAGAGTTTGAAGCAAGTTTTCCTGCATCGTTTATCGCTGAAGGGGTAGATCAGACTCGAGGATGGTTCTATACCTTACAAGTGTTAAGCGAGTGTCTGTTCGGTAAACCCGCTTTCACCAATGTCATTGTTAACGGCATTGTGATGGCGGAAGACGGTAAGAAAA
Organism: Vibrio sp. Isolate23; assembly: GCF_022398095.1. Taxonomy (NCBI): domain Bacteria; kingdom Pseudomonadati; phylum Pseudomonadota; class Gammaproteobacteria; order Vibrionales; family Vibrionaceae; genus Vibrio; species Vibrio sp. Isolate23. Next base: position 303,422 of record NZ_JAKEUV010000003.1, on the reverse strand, counting down.
TGTCTAAACGGCTAAAAAACTACACAGCTCCTGATATCCTAATGGAACAGTACGGTGCCGATGCGTTGCGATTGTACCTAATCAATTCTGGTCTGGTAAAAGCCGAGGAACAGAAATTTTCTGATAAAGGCGTTCAGGAAATGGTGAGACAGGTACTGCTCCCTTGGTATAACGGATTTAAGTTCTTTAAAACCTATGCTGATATCGACGGATGGAAAGTCGAAGGCTCCGCGCCGAGAAACAACGTACTTGATCAGTGGATTGTTTCTCGTTTGGAAAGTTTGAAAGAAAAAGTGAACGCTGAAATGCAGGCGTACCATTTGTATGAAGTGGTACCACCTTTGTTTGAGTTTTTGGAAGATTTAACCAACTGGTATATTCGTCTGAACCGTTCTCGTTACTGGCAACCTAAAATGAATAAGGACAAAGAGAGCGCTTACGCCACCCTTTATTATTGTCTAGACACGTTTACGACGTTAATGGCACCGCTTGCCCCTTTCTTGTCGGAGTTCATTTATCAACAGCTTAAAGAGTATGACGAGAATGCGCAGCGACCATTGTCGGTGCATTTGCGTCGTTATCCTCACACAATCGAGGAGCTCAGGGTGCCCGATCTCGAGACAAGTGTTCAGGGTTTTCAACATTTGATCATCATGGGCCGACAAATGAGAAATGATATTAAAGTAAAGCTAAAAACACCTTTGAGCCAGGCAACGGTGCTGCACCGAGATAAAACAGTGCTGGATGACATTCGACGTTTGTCTGATTACATAAAAGCGGAGCTTAACTTTAAGTCCTTAAGTTTTAGTACAGAGGAAGGAAAATTTATCGACCTTTACGCGAAGGCAAACTTTCCAGCACTGGGAAAACGTCTGGGTAAGCAAATGAAACACTATGCCAATCTGATTGCTAACCTTGTACCGACTGATATTGTTCAACTTCAGCAAGTTGGGTTTCTGGAAATTGATGGACAACGCTTTTCCGAAGAAGAAATTGTCATCTACAGAAAGGCGAAGGAGGGGGTAAACGCAGTTTCTAACCGTTATATCTCTATGGAGTTTGAACCTAACCTCACAGAAGAGTTGGTTGCAGAAGGGATGATTCGAGAAGTTGTGAGCCGTATTCAGAAACAGAGAAAGTCCTTCGGTTTTGGTGTGACGGATAAGATCTCGGTGTCTATGAACACATCAGATCACGTAAGAAATTGGATAGAAAAGTACTTAAGATATTTGCAGACAGAGACTTTAGCTACACATGTGGATTTTCAGTTACCTACAAATACAGGTGAACAGTACGTTTTAGAGATGGGAGTAGTCAGTATTTCAGTCGCAAAAATCAAAGTTGACTAGCGTCTACAACCGGAAAAGTGCGGCGTTTGCAATAACGCCGCCTTTCAATGAATCGATAGAGAATTTCGAGGTAGAACTACGGAACGCTTCTGTATAAGTTCCCAAAGTACAGATTATATTAATTTGGTCTACTGCTGTACTGGCTAGGTGGTCAGTTCGTTGGGGCTAAGAAGGTTTGGGGCATTTTCGATTTAGAAATGGCAGCGTACCGATGAGATCGCTGCCATTCCAGTATTTTTTTACTGCCAGGGGTGTGCGGGTTGGTCTGGACCCGATGCCCATTTGTAGCAACCACCGCCGGATTGTTTGCCGCCATCGCCGCAACTATTAAGCTCATAGCATTGTTGCTTGCTCAGCTCCCCTTGAGGCGCTGGCACCCAGGAGAAATTGTCATAATTCTCCATCCAATAACAGCTTAAGCTGGGCAACGGGTTCGCCAGACTAAAAACAAATGAATAGTCGGTGGCGTAAGACTTACCCAACTCCTCTTCGGCTTCCTGAGCCACACTGGCATAAGCATGACAAGACAAACAGTTAAAACCCTGAGCATAGGTTTCCAGCATAGTGTTTGCCACGGGGACTTCACTCAAGGTTGGCGTTGCGCCACTGGTAGATAGCGGTGTAATCGGTGGCTTTCCTGGAGGTGAATTGTCATTAACTGCCGCTGAAGACCAGAGGGTATTCACCAGTTGGTAGTTAGCGAAAACAGAGCCGGCGTTGGTCTCTGTAATCAGGGCCTGAGCGGCGGCATTAATGGAAGCCACTTTATTGTCTGTGGTGTCTTGGATCTTAAACAAGCGAGATACCTGGATAGGATACGGATTACAGTCTTTCGTACCATCTAGATAAAATGCGGGTGAGACATTAACGTCACAGCTAGTTTTAGTGGTAGGCACATCATTGACCGTTTTCGCAGTACACTGGGATGGCACGTCCATCTCCGTGCAACTTTCGGAATAAAAGTTGTAATCACCCAAGTTTTTGGCAGTTGCTAGGTCAGCGTTGTCTGGTACGTTCATTTTATGTTCAAAAGTTGCCCAAATCCATTGTGGTTGGGAGGCGGTCTTATGAATAATATGCAGCCCTACTAAAGCGAGGGTTTTATCACTGCATGTTTGTGTAGTTTCATCGTAAACAGATGCTGTTGTGAGCTTGTAATCTGTCTTCCAGGTGCCTGTCTCAGGGTTTTCCACTTCCAGCCAAGCGGCTTTTAGCTCTAGTCCACCCAGAGTCACATCATCCGAGGGCTTCACCCCAATACCCAGAGGCATTGCGATGTTTTTGTTAGCTTTGATCATATCTACCTGACCATTGGTGTTGTACAGCTCATTATCTACGATGAAGTCGTACTGGTCCTTGCTGAATAAGATCTCGTAATACACCAGATTGCCACGTTTGTCAGCCAGCCAGTTGGGATTATCACTGGGGAATGCCTGAGCCATATCTCCGGACATATTGAAGGTACCATCACTTCCTTCGGAGATACTGGCCTTACGGGAAGAGCTCATGATGCGGTAGGCTTTGTCATCGCTGACGCAGCTTTCCGGTGTGGGCCCATCTCCCCAGGGGGATGTGCGCGAACCAAAGGCTTTGGGTTTTTCGCCGTTAGGTAAAAACACCGCATCAGAGTTAGCGTAAGTTTCCCATGTCGATACTGGTTGCGTATTTCCACTACCCGGTTTGCCAAAATCTGTAGCCTTAGCACTGGAGCTGGGCTGTCCGGGAGTTTTAGTATCGGCTGGCCAGTTGAGACCAATGAATACCTGCCAGGCAAAGCAGTTCACGCCATTTTGTGAGGTGATCATGGTATCGCCTGGCACAAAGTCAGATACGGATGGTGCATTTAAGCAGGCAAATGAAGTCAATGACTGTTGTGATGATGAGCCACCAGAAGATGTAGTGGTGGCCATGGAGGCAAACGTGCAACTCGCAACCGTTAATGCACAGACAGCAGCTTTCAAGTAACGCATGGTTTTTTCCTTGTTCAGGTGGTGAATTTCCATGATTGGCCCTCCTATGCATTGATGTAGATTAAGCCTGGCATGGGCTGAGCTGCGTCTGTCGACGCAGGGTTTTTGAGAACGAGCCCTCGAAGTCCAGCTGTCGCCAAGGCCGAGACACTCACTGTGATGTAAAAGTTGAAGTAGTCCCCCTGACTACCAGAACCACCACCCACAGGCGTACCGTCGGAGGTCAGTACTTTATTGACCACGACACTTACGTTGGGGTCAATAGTCGTACCATCACGTTCATATACTTCGATGGTTGCTGTATTGGCATTATCTGAATCACTTATGTAGTAGGCTTGCAAAAGTACATCGGAATAGATTTCGCCTGCTTGCATCGTGACAGGCAATGCCACAAATGGAGGGTTGGGGTTGACGTTAGTCATGGCCTTGTAAACTGAGTCGCCAATGAGAAGAGCGGGATAACCATTGGGCTCACCGGTTTTCTTCCCTACTGCAGGCAACGGTGTTTGAGGCTGAGCATCGCCCGCCGGCACAGCCGTAGCGGCAATACCTACTTTGAAAGTATCGGCAATTTGTCCTGCGTATTTAATGGCTTTGGGTTGTTGACTTGGGCCGCTACTACCACCTTCAACTAAAGTACCAATAGTCACATCTTCCAGAGTATAGCCCTCTGGTGCTGAAAATCGCATGTGCAGGATCTGATCATAGGTTTGTCCGTCCTCTCCAGCACGACAACCACGTACTACACTAAACCAGTCGTCAACGGTGGTCCCTTCCGGAAATGTATAATTACTAAAGTCCGGGGCCTGTAAATACAATCCAAGTGGATTGGTCAGCATAGTTTTGACGCCAACGTTTTTAACCACCTGATTCACCTGCTGGCCAATGTGGGGATCACTGTTACGATAGGGGCGTCCAAATTCGCCGGCACACACGAGACTTTGCATGTTGTAGTTCACTGGAGCTAGGTTTCTAAGCAGAGTTGCCTGAGAAGCCAGTAGGATTTCAGCGCCAATAGTATTCGGCGGGCTGGTCAGGTGAATTGCTCCGCCGCCATCTTTTGTGGCAATGGTACCGCTATTCCATTTGTTAAGTGGATTATAAGCCGGGGCTCCGGTGAAGGGATCGCTAACAACATTACCGTTTTCATCGGTGAGCTGTAAATCTTCTACTTTGACGATGTTACCGGTGTTGAGTAACTCGTTATATAGTTCTGCCACTCTTTGCGGTGACACCTTCCAAAGGGTGTACCAGTATTCAGGGTTTTCGCAGGTGTAGTTGATTTGGGTAATTTGGCCCTTGTCGTTTCTCATTACAGACCATTCACAATATTCATCCAACCAGCCTCTTGGTCCAAGAGGATCGTAACCCTTCCAGGAATCTGGTAGTTCAGTTGAGTGACTGGTGACATCTCCCCATGACATTTGCGGGCAAGTATCTCCTGGTATTTTAAAGGGAATTCCATTGTTGGTTGGAAACTTGGGCAGTTTACCTGAGTAATCCACATCACCAAAATCAGCTAGATGAAACAGTTCGTCATCTGTCATGTTGTAGGGGCTTTTTTCATTGGCTGAAAAATAGATTTTCAGGCGGTTTGGAAATGCCGTCCAAAACACTGATTCAACGACATTGATGGCAAGTGGAAATTGAATATCTGTCCTGTTGGCATACCAGTCGCAAGGGGCCAGATAGGTTGCCGTCCATGGGTTGCTGACAATAGCAGCTTGGTTGGCAGCATCCAAACCTGTGTGCCACAATTCATCCAGCTTATTCTGTAGTGTTGGAGCATTGGGAAAATCTTTCACCAATGCAGGGGTCAGATAAGTATTGGACGAATCCGCGTTATCGTTTCCATTCATGAGTAATATCCTATTTGTTAAATAGACACGTAACTGTTTATAAATTCCCTTCAGGAATTATATAGAATATGCATTCAGTTTCATTTCGTGCAAATTATTTCTTTCTTTTGATGTGCTGTAAGGGTGCAAGCTGGCGATAAACCCTATCTAATTGTTCAAGTAACCTGTAGGAACTTCCCCTCAGTAGTTAGCACAACTTGCTTGAGAGGCGAATGTATGAAGATGGAGTCTGAGGTTGGCGTTTCTCTAGGCGGAATGAGCACTTATCACCGACATGCCAAAGGCCATCGTATGTCCACCAGCGGCAACAACAATCGGAATTAAAGGGATAAGTGGGCTGTGTGTACCTGCGAGGTTAGCAGTTGGCAATAAAAAACCGGAGAAAAGAATAATGAAAACTGAAGCGATAAGTAATTAATAACGAACATTTTCTAGAATAAATCCTTCGTTTAGTCCTAGAGCTCCGGCAAAGGTTGCTGCAATAGCGCCCACCATTACCACTTTACCAATGGTCGCCGCCATTGCTGGGATGGTGTCTTCAATCTCAAATCGATAATCTTTAAACGGCAAGTTTGGACGCCAGCGTTTAGGCGACATGATTTGCAATTCGTGCTCTAGATACTGCTCTCGGGACTCAAATTCAGAGCTTGGTTTGTGTTGTTGTTCCAACAAACGTAATGTACTCACGTCATGAAGATTTAGCGGAGTAGTTAGTGTTTGCTACAAAGAATGCGACAAATCTTTATTAGGTGTAACTTGAGTTATTATTAAAAAGTGAAGATGACTGACTAAGAATAGGGTCGGAAACAAGCAAGAATATCGTTGGTACTGGTGTAAAAAGCTTGAGGTTCACTGTTAAAGATAAAGAACAAATTACCCTATAAATAAACGCAATTATTGAAGTTGTTAGTACCTTAAACCAAACTGAAAAAAACAAATAGTCTCAGTGAGTTAGACATTAGTCGTAGAGTTAGCCTAAAGTATGAAGAGGTTAGATTTTAAGGTAAGAAGAGCCTAGCAATCGCACTGACGCTACAGCCAGTTGAGTGTACGCTTGAATATGCTGATATTGCTGGTGCGGTTGATGCTATCGTTGCTCACGTATCTGAGAAGTTTGGCGCGTTACTTCGTGACTAATTGTTTCTGACTAAATAGTAAAAACCCTGCTCAATCAGTAGGGTTTTTTTATTACTGTTAGTAATGAACTAGTCGTTATTTGGTCTCGGCATCAGGACATAAATCAACGTCAGAATGATAAACATAGCGAAGGTGTATGCCTTCATCTGGCCATTCCATGAGTTTGCCCACATCGAGAACCACTCAGCGCCAACCACGCCAAAACCGAAATACCACACACCTAAAGCGACGGTAACACCGGCTACATAGAAAGCCTGACCTTTGGAGAATCCGGCTGCTTCACGTTTGAAGAACATAATCACAGCGCCGATAACGCACAAAGCGCCCGCAAGGAATTCAAGTGCGATGATCAGATTGTAAAACACAGTGTGAAGTGTCGGAGAAGTGATCGCACGTCCATACAGGTTATCACCTGTAAAAAATGCCTTCATTTGGTCCATTGCCAATACGTGTTGTACAAACTGGAAGTTTGTATTGTAGTCAATCACATTGTTATAGCTGACCAGTACGCAGAATACTCCCACATACATCGCGACAACAGCTTTCGAAATATCGAGAACCAAGCTCAGTCTCATAGCACAACCTCATTTACAGTTATTGTTTGTTTTGAAATAGTAAATTTGTTCATTCCGATACGTTCACTTCGATTGTATTCGGGAATGGAGTGATCAAATCCGTAAGCTGTGGCTGGCGCCATGTATTGTGTGATGCCTTCTTTGGTGCAGGTAATATGATCATGACCATGACCACAAATAACTACTCTGACGCCAGATTGCTTAAGGATGTTGAATATCCGTTGGTCGTTCTCAAGGCAGATAGCTTTCATCCACTCAGAGCCAACACGTATCACTGGGTGATGTACGACCACAATAGGGTTTTTCTTCTTACGGATTTGCTTTCTCAGGTGAGCGATACCGCGATTGTCAATTCTACCTGAGCCGAGAGGGTGTTGAGCATCAATAGGCTTCTGACTGGAGTCGAGGAAAATGAAATCGCGCCCTGCAATCTCACATTGATCCACCACCTGAATCAAAGAGCCCTTCAGCTCATCTTTCATCAAAACGATATCATCATGGTTACCTGCAATGGCATAAACCTGTTTTTTGCTATCAATGTGTTGGGAAACGAAACTCAGAAGCTTTGCATAATCGCCTGATTTAGGGCCACAGCAGATATCACCGGTTAGCAGAATTGTGTCGCAAGCACTATCAGCGTTGGCGACATTTAGCGCTTTCTCTAAGTTCTGGAAGCTCGACTCATCGCTCAAATGGCAATCGCTAATTTGAAACACAGTACTCATGTTTATTCCTGATCAGATTAATAAGTAATAGAGTTGGTCCTAGCAGAACCAGCTGCGCAACCAGCTTTTTAATGCTCGCCCAGAACATAATGTTCATTAGTAAGCTGCTTTCTTTGACACCTGAGAAAGCTAGGATGAGGAAAAGGTTAACGTCAGCGAGAGCAACGATCAGTGTTGCCAGCACAATTCTGATGCCAATGCTTTCAATTTTCAGTGAATTGAAGAGTACACCAAACAAGAACATTGAGATGAAATAAGCGCATAGCGAAGATAAATAGATCCGGTAATTACTTAGGCTATAGATTAAATCGAAGCTCTGGTTGTATGTCGATTCAGTATTCACTCCAGGGAGTATTGCTGCGATGTACATCAAGCTTATAAATGACAGATAACCGAAATAGGCAAAGGTAATACATTTGAAGTACACGTCTGGAGAGCGTGTGGCCATGATGATGGAAGAGAAGAGGTAAACAAACGGGTAGGTGAAGAATCCCGCCGTAAGATGGATACCGAAGAATTCAACAGCTTTTGCTGCGGCCATGTTTGAAGCAGTTAGGAAACAGAACAGCCCTAGAGTCGCAAGCATGGTTGACTTTTCTAGTACGTTCATTAGTTATTGTTCCATTTGGTGATAGATAGCGACAAAATTTTCATTACTAATATCGAGTTCTTGTCTGATTGAAGGTGTAAGCAGGCTTTTCATCGTCACGGTCACTGGAATATCGGAGATTTCCATTTCGATGGTTTTTTCCTTTACATTGATAGCGCGGATCCGCTTGTCGGAAATAGAGTATTTGCCGTTGTGAAGATCGACGTCGTGTTTATCAATATAAGCGTGTCGAAACATCTCTTTGTCTATAAAACCTACCAATCCATCGATAGAATAGAGTCGAGAGCGTTTTTTCCTTATTTTGAAGAAGTTATATTTTGACATTCTTTAGTTGCATTATTGGATAATCATTCTTGTGAATTATTCTATTTGAAGAGATAAATAGAAATTTATTATCTTCTTCAATGGCTTTTCTCAAGACAATTTCACCAGTTTCTGTGAGGCAAATATAATGATTTTTGTTTTTCAAAGGGGGAGTGAACTTTTCAAAAATCAACCGGCTACTTTTGGGTAAACTGTCAATAAGGTGGTTGTTTTTAATGAAAACATCGACACCTTCATGCTGCGACAGTCTGACTATTTCAGGGTGCAACGAGTCAAAGTGATGAGATGAAGTCGCTTCATCTGAAAGGTCAGAAAAGGTGATGTTGTAGTAATCACAGATCTTTCCGACTGTATCAATGGTGGGGTTACTGTTTTTGCCTGAATAGAGACTGTATAGCGTGCTGTATTTTATGCCCATTTCCTGAGCGAGGAATTTTACACCGCCTGTATCATGCTTACTCTCTGTAATAAGCTTTATTATCTTGTTTATCATTTAATAGCCAGCCAAACGTGATTTAATTCATGCTTGTAATTCATTAAAATAAATTATTTTGATTTGTTTTAATGATATGTGTAATTTTTATTTGTTTTCCGTGAATCTAAATGTTTTTAGGCTATTAATCCAGAGTTAATTATCAGTTAATTGCTCTGGTTGAAGTCGCAATCTGTTTAATCGGGAAATAATTATATTATTGCCAATTGTATTCTTATTGTTTGGAATCACAGCCTGCCTTTTGGTGGGCTTTTTTCATTTTATGGTTCTAAAATGTGAGTTAGCAGTACCCCGATTTTAGTAGTGGCTACTCCATGATGAAGTTAAACAAATATAAAACGTGTTAGTCTCATTAGGAATAACATTAAAGTTTCTATCTATGAAAGCTAGCGTTTAGTCATGCACATAGATGGCTCAGTGGTCCCATTAACTGATATTTGAGTGGGGAGCATCAAAAAGTAAAATACCCCGCCTAAGGCGGGGTAGGAGTGAGCCAAACCATGTTTTAGCTACGGGGGACTGTTCTCTGCTATGTTGTTGCAGCGTTGCCTGACTCTTGGCCGGAGCGAGTACCAAGAACTAGTGTTAGAGCAAACGCTATAACGAATGAAATAGCCATGCCTGTGACATAGTAGCCTAGCTTATCAGGCACAATCGAAATCACGCCAGGTAGACCCGCAGCGCCTAATGCCTGAGCTTTGACGTTAAACAGAGTAATAAATGCACTGGCCGATGCCGCTCCTATAATCGCCGCAATAAACGGGTAACGCAGTTTAAGATTGACACCAAACATGGCTGGCTCGGTAATACCCAGTAGAGCAGTGACACCCGAAGGCATTGCAATTCCTTTAAGTTTATTGTCCTTGGTGGCAAAGCCAACCGCCAATGCTGCAGCACCTTGTGCGATGTTAGACATGGCAGCGATAGGGAAAATAAAGGTGCCGCCAGTGACTGCAATATCGGCGAGCAACTGAGTTTCAATTGCGATAAAGCTATGGTGCATGCCGGTAATCACAAACGGTGCGTAGATGAAGCCGAACAGTGCGCCGCCAATGAAACCAGCAGAATCGTATAGCCAGTTCAGACCATCACCAAGCAGGAAACCAATATCACGCGTGATTGGGCCAACCAATGTAAAGGTCAGGAAACCCGTGATAAAAATCGCCAGCATCGGCGTTAGGAGGTTATCCAGCACAGAAGGAATCACCTTGCGTAGGCCATTTTCAACCTTGGCAAGGATGAAGGCAGAAACCAATACAGGTAGAACTGAACCTTGGTAACCGACTTTTTGGATTTCGAAACCAAAGATGTTCCATGTCGGAATTGTCCCAGCTACGCTTGCTCCACCGAATCCCCAGCCGTTCAGCAGATCTGGGTGTACCATCAGCATACCCAGAGCAGCCCCGAGGAACGGGTTTCCACCAAATTTTTTGATACAGATAAGATTCAACTGCGCATTCTTGCCGATACTTCCTCAATAGAAGTTTTTGTCAACCATGGTCAGGCAGTGATGACATCACGAGTTTTCGTTGAGCAGGTAGCGACAGGTATTTCACTGTTGCATGGCTGTCAGACCGCCAGATTAAAAACATTCAAAGCAGCACAACAGCCATTTGCTTGATTAGGTAACGGACTGCGGCGGTGAGTTGGCGTAACCGGTGTTAAATTTTGAACGTCTGACGGCTTATGATGAGTACCGTAGTGAATCTTTCCAAGACGAAGCATGTAGGAAGGCAATTAAGTTTGCCGAAGAGACAGAGTGTGTCTTCAGCTGCTAAAGGAGTTTCTCCCAACCTGTGTTTGAGTAAAATGTATTACTTTGTTGTTTCTAACGACGCTCTGTAACCGCCTTTGTTTGGAATGCGCAACTTTGCTTACACAATAACCTCTATCATTTTTTTATCTAATACACATCCCAAAATATCGATCTTGGTCACAATTGTGTGTTTTAACAATTGCTTCAATATATCTTGGTTATTAGTTTGCGCTCTCTTAATAATCAAGAGAATAACTCAATGAGACTTGTAAAGCTGATCAGTTGTATGTTTGGTGTACTTTTTCTTTCTGGATGTGTATCTCAGAAAGCAATGGACATACCAGTAAACTTTTGGGAAACAGGGGGAGAGAAAAATATCGCAATCGCATTTGTTCAGCCTCCAGAAATGAATGCGCATCGTATGGGCGGGCAAGGTTTACTTGATATGGCAATCAATGAGATCGTCACTGATGGTGTTCAATCGCATATTCATACTTTATCCCATGACAAATTTGAGTTAAGTAAGTCAGCTATAGCGCAACAAATCGAACGGCGAGGCGGTAGAAGTGAAGTACTTCCAGAATATTACAAAGCCTCCGATGCCACTAAACTCCCAAAAGCTCAGCAAAAAGAAGGCTTTTTTGGGTATGACTTGACAGAGCTACAAGAGCAATACTCTGCAAGCCATTTGCTTGTCATTCAGGTTTTAGCATCCGGTACCATTCGTGACTATTATGGTTTCATACCGCTGAGTCAACCTAGAGGCTATGTCTATGCTCAGGTAAAGCTGGTGGATTTATCGGACAACAAGATTGTTATGGATCACCAAATTAATGAACAGGTTGCTTTACCTGAAAATGTTGACTGGGATGATCGTGATAATGGGTATCCTGAAATCACAAAAGTTGTACACCTTGCTTTAGAACAAGCCGGAAAAAGACTAACTGAATACCTATAGTAAAAGGAAGCTACGTGAGCTCATTTACATAGATGCAGTTTTAGTTTTCTAAAAGCTAACAAAGCAGAACACTCTATTTTCAGACTAACCTGCTTTGCTAATTCTAGTGGTTATTACTAATAAACTAAGAAGGCAGATCTCTCTGCCTTTTCTTTTATCCAGAATTTCCTTCCAATTACCTCTGAATATATTCCTCTAGAGCCTTATAGGAAGGTAGAGCAGTCATAGCGCCTTTCTGCGTAGTAGCAAGTGCGCCACAGCCATTAGCCCATTTTACCGCAGACTTAATGACCTCAAGCTGCTGCCAGTCATTATATTGAGACAACTTAGCGAGCAAGCCTCCGACAAAAGCATCGCCTGCACCTGTAGTATCAACGGGTGATACTGCTTGGCTGGCAATAAGCTGTTGTGTTTTTTCAAACAGGACTAATGCACCTTTCGCTCCCTGAGTGATTAAGACTAGTCTATTTTTAAACGGTTCCAGTGCTTCCACACCTTGTTCAAGGGTATCGCTGCCTATCAAAAACAGCAACTCATCATCGGAAAACTTGACGACATCGGCCAGCGCAATTGCTTCACGTACGATAGGTTTGAGCTCTTCTGGATTTACCCACACCTCTTCTCTTAAGTTAGGGTCAAAACTTACATATCCACCTGCGGCTTTAATCTGACGCATCGCTTCCAGTGTGCTGCTGCGACTTGGCTCGTTCGCTAGCGCAATTGAGCATACGTGCAGCCACTGACCCTGGGTGAAGGTCGGTAGGTCAGTGGTTTCAAGGAATTGGTCTGCACTAGGCTTGACCATAAAGGTAAAGCTTCGCTCGCCAGAATCATCAAGGTCAACAATAACGGTCGAAGTGCGCTGTGCTTCGTCGAGTATCATCATCTGCGTATCGACTTGCTCTTGCTTGAGTGTCTGTTGCATAAAACGGCCGAGGGGATCTTGCCCGACACGACCAATAAAAGCGGCGTCCCCGTCCAATCTGGCGATGGCGACTGCCACATTAGCAGGCGCGCCACCTGGGCATTTCAAGTAACTGGACTCGCTATCTGGAATCAGGTCTACAACCGCATCTCCTGTTACCCAAACTCTGTTCTTCATCATTGCATCTCTTACTTAACTAAATTAAGCTGATTGTATGGCTAAAACGGTTTAGCGATCTAGGTTTTCAAAGATCATTTGTCACGATAAAGATCAAATTGTGATCATTGTCAGAGTCTAAACATGAGAGTGCAGTGCCGTTGATTGAGCTAGCAGCAAGGCAGGCTGATAAAGGCACCGAGTAGGAAAAGAGAATAATGGCAGGTAAAAAACTGAAATTGGCAGACATCGCTGCATTGGCGGGTGTTTCCAAGTCAACAGTGAGTTTTGTGCTCAATGGACACGCAAAAAAGCACCGTATTCATGAAGACACGGTGGAGAAAGTACAGGCTATTGCTGAACAGTATCATTACAAGCCGAGTATCTACGCCAGAGCGCTCAAGTCTAAGCAGACCTATACCGTAGGCTTAGTCATTCCGGATCTTGCGAACATGGGTTTTGCGAACATTGCTAAACGGTTGGAAATACTGTGTCGGAATAATGGTTATCAGCTACTGATCGCCTCGTCAGATGATGATCATGAGCAGGAACAACAGGCAGTAAAGAGCTTGATTGAGCGGCAGGTGGATGTCCTGTTAGTGGCAACTTGCATGATGGATGACACCTTTTATCAACCTATCAGCCCAAGCACTCCAGTAATTTTCTTTGACCGTATATTAGAAGATAGCCATTTCATCAATATCAAAACCAATGCTGAACAAGCGACGAAGGACGTGGTGGCTCAATTAGCCTTAAGTGGTGAAGAGTGCGTGTATATCGGTGGTCAGCTTAACTTGTCTACGAGCCGAGATCGTTTTAAGGGCTATCAGCTAGGGCTTAAGGATGCAGGTGTGTGTTTTGATGATCGCTACGTGTATACCAAGAATTATCAACCTGAGTCAGGCTACGAGCTCATGACACTGGCTGTAGAAGAGCTAGGGCGTCTACCTAAAGCCGTGTATACCGCCTCGTATTCATTGTTGGAAGGGGTTTTGCGTTTTTTGACCGAGAAGAACATGCTGGGTGAAGATATTCGCTTGGCGACGTTCGATAACTACGACATTCTGGATTGCTTACCTGTGAAAATTGACTCGGTTGAACAGGACTGCGAGCTGATTGCTCAGACACTATTTGATTACGGACAAGCCATTCTAAAGCAGCCGGAGATGAAAACAGGCATTACGGTGTTGCCCGCCAGAATTCATCGTAGGCGCTAATCTCTTGATTGGTCTTGCATCTCGATATTTGCGGCTGCGAACCTTGATATCGGTGATTTTTCTTTGGATTGATACCAAAAGGCTGGCATTGTGTTGAGAAGGCCTGCTTGTTTTAAGGCGTTCTTTTCTGCTTTAGTAATGGTCGTGTAATCCAGAAGGCTGTCGAGAATACGGCGTAATGCCCTTGGTGTGAGTAAACCATCACGCCAGTAACGTTTGATTTCTCCGGTGATCACTTCGTGTGGAACCAGCGGCTCAAGCTCAGCGTGCTTAATGATAGTGAGAGAGCGGGAACGAGGGCACTGCTGGCGGGCGAGTTCCCAATCTGGTTTGCCTTTCTTGGTGAGGTAATTTTCCCGGAAGCAAAAGTAGCTGAAATAGAATCGTTCGATGCTGTGCCAGCGTTCGGCTTTTACTTCCAGAAAAATATGTTCAAATTCAATATCGAGGTCTGTCATCGCTTCTCTCACTCATGGTCGAAGCGATACTACCGACTAACCCATGGCTACGGCAAGAGAATCTGTATTGCGTTGTTTCTTAATCGCCAGCAGAAGCTGAACAAGTAGCAACACACCTGTGACGCCTAGACCAATACCGATACCGCCCCAGATGCCACCTAAACCAAAGTCTGGCAGTAGCAGCCATGCAGCAGGCAGGCCAAACAGCCAGTAGCCAACAGCAGTCACTACAGTCGGGCCTACAACGATCTTCATACCGCGAAGTAGGTTAATCGCCAGTAGTTGCCATGCATCAACAATGAAAGAGAGCGCGACTACCCATAGAACGGCGACGAGTAGGGTTGAAAGCTCAGCATCCAGGTTGAAAATGGAACCGATTAGCTCAGGCCATAACATGAAAACCCCTGCCAGTACTACGCTGATCACTGTCGTCAGGCCAAAGCTACGCTGGGCTGTGCGCTTAATACCATCATAGTCTTCCGCACCGTAGTCCTGACCGACCAAAATTGCTGCGGCTTGCGAGAAACCAAAGTTGATGTTCCAGGTGAAGCTCAGGCATTGCAGCAGAATTTGGTGCAATGCGAGCGCGGCGATACTGATGGTGCCTGCCATCAAAGTGCCACCGTAAATCAGGCCGTGTTCAAGCAGCGCAGCCAGTGCAATAGGCAATCCCATCGCCAGTAAAGGTTTAAGCAATGATAGCGAGTATTCTTCTGTATTTTTCCACGGCGCAAACGGCTTGTATTCAGGGCGCTTAAACACCCAGTAGCCGTAGCCCATCATCACAATGAACGCCGCTAAAGCGGTACCCGCGCCAAGTCCTGCCAAGCCAAGCTCTAGCTGGAAAGCAAGCAAATAGCTGATAGGTACGTTGAGCGCAACGGTCAGTAATGACATCACCATGATCGAGCGAACATTACCAAGCGCACTGGTTAAGCCGCGCAGTACCAGTAGCATCAGAGACGGCAGCATGGCCCATTTTAATGCGTCCAGGTATTCCATAGCTGGGCCAGCCAGTTCTTGAGGCTGCTTTGCCAGTGCTAGTAGTTGCGGTGCATATGCAAAACACAAGGTTAAGATCGCAGACAGGATCACCGTCAGTAGTACAGCCCCTTTTACTGCTAAGCGGATTTGCTGATTGCCGTATTCTGGCCTCGCAATACGTTGACCATAAGCAATCGCAATTAAGTTTGCCACACAACCCACGGTGCTGCTCGCCACAATAAAGACGAAACTGTAGATGGACGCCCCCAATCCTCCAGCTGCCAGCGCAGACACACTGAGTCGCGACATCATCCAGACATCAGTCAGAACCAGTGCCATTGCGATGAGCTGCGAAATTATCAGTGGAAATGCCAGAGAGAGAATTTTTTTCATTGTGTGCCTCGTGATCGTTATCACAATAAGGTACGAGTTTGCTGGCTGGCCTTCAAATGACATTTATGCCACTCTTACATGAGTTCAGATCATGCGAGTGAATTATGTCCCCTTATAACCGTCTCCCTTATTCACACAACGGATTGAAAGTCTTTGAATCTGTGGCGCGCCTTATGAGCTTTACCAAAGCGGCTGATGAGCTTAATGTTACCCAAAGTGCGGTTAGCCGTCAGATAAAGCAACTTGAAGATGAGCTAAAAGCATCTCTAGTGAGCCGAAAACATCGAGCGATTGAGTTAACAACGCAAGGGAAAGATCTCTATGAAGTGCTGCGCAAAAACTACGTTGCGCTAGACAGCTTGATTGCTCAGTGGGCGGTGCCGAATAAGAAGCGTATTGTGATCAAAAGTGCGCTCAGTTACGCCACGCGTATTCTGATGCCTAAGGTTGCGATGCTCAACGAGCGATACCCTGAGCACGAGATTGTTATCATCCCATCGATTGAAGAAGATCCACCTCTCGATTCTGAAGACTGCGATCTGCTGATCGTGAACACGCGAAAGCGTGAGCGATACCAGAATCGCTCAGATGTGACCTTTCTTCGTGATGAGTTTATGGCGCCGGTTTACGCTGAATCCCTCTCTAAGCAGCATATTCAGTTAAGTGACGTTCTGACGTTGCCACATCTGCATGCCACCCTTGATCATCAGGATTGGAAAAACTGGTTAAGCAACGCTGATCTGAAAGGGGCGAAAAAGGGCAGGGATACCGTGTTCTTCAGCTTGGATTTAGCGCTAAGTGCCTGCCTATCCGGCCAGGGAGTGACAGTGACAGATCTGCTGTTGGTATTACCTGAACTCAAGCGTGAGTTTCTCAAATGCCCTGAACAGCTTTCACTTCAACATAGCGACTGGCAATACTATTGTTATCAACGTAATCATTCTCCCATGATCAGCGAAATCCTTAACTGGTTGGTTGAACAGACTCAAAATGAGCTGAACCAACTCAAAATGCTGTGCGACAAATTTGGCTGGAGCCAGAATAACGTAGCTTTGGGGTAATGTAGCAGAGTGATCGTGAGAAGGCCTCTGAGCTCTTTGAGTTAAGAACTGAAAAAGCTCAGAGTGGGTCTTATTTTAAATAAGCCTGTTAACCACCACAGCAACTGCAGTTACGTTTGTACTTGCTCATTTTACCGATACCCGGATTAAAGGTATTAGTAGGATCCAACGAGTGGTAGAACTCCTGAAGCTGCTTTTCTGCTTCATAGAGGTGGCCTACGTTATGCTCTGCTGGGTATTTGGCGCCTTTCTGAGTTAAAAGCTCAAGCATTTTCTGTTTGATCTTCTTCGTATCCGCGCCTTTTCTGAAGATGTAATCCTGATGGAAAACATGACACATAAAGTGACCGTAGTAGAGGCCCATAACTAAGTCTTTGGTGATTTCTTCTGGTAGCTGTTCCACCCAGTCAATGTCGTTTCGGCGCAGAGCAATATCCAGCGCAAGAATGTCTTCCACTTCATTGGAGTGAATGGTTTCATAGCGAATCGCAGCACCCGCAGCCGCAAAGCGATGAAGCAGAGCTTTCTTGCCTTCATCAGCATCACAAACAAAGTACTCACACCCGTCCTGCTTAGACCAGACGTTCTCCAGGTACTCTTTCGCTTCATCGATACCACCATCACTCATTTTTAGGATCAGATGGTGCTCGTACTTATCTCTGAATTCCAGCATGCGCTTAGGAAGGTGCTGTGGGAACAGCTTGGTGAGCCAGTAAAGCGTAATATCGGGCAAATCTTTTGACACAAACGGAATGCGTTTCAGGATCGACTCAACTTTTGCTTTTAGCGCAAAGAACTTAGGCAATTTGTCAGTGCCTAGGTGATGAATCGACAGGAAGACATCTTTACCGTAAGTTTCCGCCAGATTGAAAATGTCACGATGCATGTATTCGCCCATTTCTGGCAAATGTTTAAAGTCACTCAGCATGTCACGGCGCAGCATCGTCATCTTTGCTGGATCGCTACAGCCGATATAGAAAAGCTGCTCTTTTTCAGCGACAGGGTTGGTATCGACACGGACTGCAAACACTGCCAGCTTACCTGCACAACCACTGGCTTCAAACAGGCGTCTGGAATCAGCATTAAAACGGGAAGGGGTTTCTGCATCGACGTCACGAACGCGAGCTTCGTACTCTTTGTCTGATGCCATCGCGTCACTGTGGATAATCTTAGAAGGGTCAAAGTTACCTTGTTCAACATTGGTCAGAATCTCTTCTGGTGTTTCACCAAGGCCTTCGATGCCTAAATGATTCACAAGCTCTAGTTTGCCTTCTTTGGTGACCTGGCCAAACAGCGCTAATTCCGTATACGCAGGGCCGCGTTTGACTAAAGCACCACCGGAGTTGTTGGCAATACCACCAACAACTGTTGCGCCAATTGAAGAAGAACCAATCACGGAATGAGGCGCACGGTTAACGGACTTAAGCTTCTTCTCAAGTTGGTGAAGACTCACACCCGGTAAACTGATGATCTGTTTGCCGTTTTCAATCAAATGCAGTGAGTTAATACGCATGATGTTGATCACCACAACTTCTCGGTCGTAATCGTCACCACTTGGTGCAGACCCTTCGGTCAGACCGGTTTTGGCGGCCTGCATGATCACAATGCAGTTCGCTTCTACTGCGGCCTGAAGCAGACGCCACTGTTCAACTAATGAACCGGGAAACAAAACGGCCAGTGCTTTGCCTTTACCCGAGCGGAAGCCTGAGCGGTAATATTCGGTTTTTTTGTTATCGGTTAACACATGGTCTTGGCCGACAATGTCGATGAATGTCTGAACTAGCGCTTGATTACTCATGGCGTCCCTTTGCTTCCTTTGTGACGTGCTTGTTATTTTCTGGTTTTGCATATTTTAAATTCGAAACTCAATTCTAACCAGAAGCAGAAATTCACACTTGTGTGTTTTCTTGGTCAATAAAGCACGCTTTGGAAGCTTAATCACCAAATATCAATCACTTAAGCTAGTGTTATTCTTCGATTATTGGAAGAAGTATTATTGTCTTTTTCCAAAAATGACATAATAAGTGAGGAGCTTGAGGTGTTGAATTGTAAAAAGTAAGTGATCAAACCCTCACTTGGCCCAATGATTTGACCTTGGCAGGTATAAAGAAGAAATAAGCGGCAGTGAACCATCAATGCCACTTTTTATAGCAAATCGAGGACCCGCTAGGGTAAAGACGACAATAGCATTTTTTTCATTGTTTTTCTTACCTCTGAACCTCCAATGATGGCAAGAAACAAAAGGCCACCTGGTATCAATATTGCCATCAGTATCGGCCTTAATATGTAAGAGAAACAAAATAAGCTTGGGATAAATACTGTCCATCTGCATAGCAGAGTTACGACTTCTTTGAGGGATTCTTTCATTACGATTTCCAAAAGTAATTGAGCATGCTCAATTATTAAGTGAGCGCGCTCAATTTGTCAACTCGTTTGGGTATAGGTATGATCTCACAGCGATATTTGGGATGAAAAAAGCATGGGTAAGAGAGAACAAACAAAAGAGCGGATTCTTAGCGCTGCATGGGAATTGTTTGAAACGCAGGGGTATCAGGAAACATCTACTCGCCAGATAGCAAGGCAAGCAGGCGTTGCTGATGGTACAGTCTTTAGTCATTTTGAAAACAAGTTAGCGATCTTACGTGAAGGGATGCTCAATCAGCTTACTCTACTTGCTGAACAAGGGCATTCCAGGCCAGTTAATGGCATGTTGGAAGCGGGGATGCAGTTTGCGGCAACCTATTATGGTTATTATTTTTCCAATATAAACCTAAGTCGAGCTCTGCTTAAAGAGGTGATTTGGGATATGGACTATTACCAGTCTTACAATGATGCAGTGTTCGCATACTCAAACTTATCTGCCAATCCAGCAGAGAAAGTACCCCTATTTTTAGACTGCTATTTTATGACTTTGATTACTCACCTGAGTAAACCAGAGCCAAGTATAGAAGCTGCCTTGAAAGAGCTAGAGTGTAAATATCGCTCTATATTAAATAACACAGCGTCAGAGGACATATAGGCTGCTGCGAACCGAAGACAATATTATGACAAAGTCATACAAAAAGAATATACAACATGTTGAGTTGTTGTGTTATTTTCCGCTCCTGTTTCGTGTCTATGATTAATAATCAGTTATGAAAAAAGCGCTTTTATTATTGCCATTATTACTGTCTTCAACGGCATTTGCAGGGAATCACCAAATTGGATTTGGGATTGGAGGAGGTGGTACGGACGGTCCTAACGATTGGAGTGACTCAGGTTTTGCGGGCAAGATTGATTACGCGTATCAATTCCACCCGAACTTTGCTGCGGAGTTTGGTTACGCTGCGGTTGAGGGAATGACCAGTAACATCGTTACTACCGTGTTGGGGACAACCAAGCAAGAAGTGACATACTCCACTGGGTTTGCAGGTTTGAAAGCGGGTGTGTCTCCTATCTCTTTCCTTAACCTCTATGCGGTTGGAGGCGTGAATTATTCCGATGTTGAGAAAACTTATACGCCTTCCGGCGAGACGGAAAGAACGGATTCTCACACCGGATTGCACCCATACTATGGAGTGGGTACTGAGCTGATATTTTTTAGTACCCTTGGTCTAAACCTAGAGTATAGGAAGTTTGTGTTGGCTGATGATTTTGAGTCCGATGTAGTCTTTGCTGGTATGAATATTAAGTTCTGATTTTCGGTTAACTTAATAGAAAAAACAAAAGGGAATAGCATCAAGTTACTACTCCCTTTCTGTTGGCTTTTGAATTTCTTATACGGTCTTGGTTAAGCAAATTCGCCTAAACTCTTTTTATGAGCGATTTTCCAATCGCTTTTTGGACAAAAACCGTGCATGGTTCTAACCTCATTCTCTGTAAATTCAATTAACTCTTGATCAGATAATTCTAGATTAATAGGGAACTTACATGGCTGATTTACATGCCATGGTGTATCTGTGAAAATTTCAAATCTATTGTTTTCAGGATCACGAAAATATATAGACCAAGTGGTGCCGTGAGATACAGTTTGCAAATTGATGCCAGAAACTGACCTTAATGATGAATTGAAAAGCTTTAGATCACCAATACTTTTCACTCTAAAAGAAATATGATCAATTGGGCTTTCATCAAGCCTAGACGAGTGTATGGGACTGAGTACAATCTGGTGGTGTTCTTCAGGACTGCGACTCATAAAAACCAGACCATTTTCCCCTTCGCCTCTGTCAGTGACAACAAAACCTAACTTCCTCGTATAAAAGTCTTCCATCTTTACTATATCTTTGACATATATTTCAATATGACTTAACTGAATATTTGGAAAGACTGTTTCATCCATAATTTATAGTTTCATCCTTATACAGCCGTGTTGAGATCATGTTTTCATTTCGAGTAACAAAAGCAATAAGAGCATATCCACCTATTTGTTAGCAACTAGCCTCTAACATCATTGGAATATCAATCATACCTTGGCGATTTCTGATACCTTTAGTGCGCTTAAAATCAAAACGTAAATATACGCATTCCGCATTTATCGCTGAATTGACTGTAAATATCCCCTTGTTGCCGTTATTTAGCGCATTTTCCTTAACCACTTCCCACAATTGACGAGAAAGTCCATGGCCCTGAAAGCGATCGTTTACGAATAGATGATACAGATGTGAGTTGTCTCTAATCCCTGCTACGCCAATGACTTCATCATTTGCAGTCACCGCAACGACGTAGTGATAATTTGTCGAAAGATAATGCTCTACCTTTTCTTCTGACATGGATTTGAGCAAAACACCTTGTACTGAGGGATCACACGTTGGACAAACATACTTTTTTGCTAAAGGTAAAATCAACTCACTGATTGCCTTCGTATCACAAATTTTTGCATCTCTGAACGTTATACTCATTGTTTATCCTAATAGCCAACATTTGAATTTCGAGTCTGCGTCACTTATCTATTAAGTATGCTTTGTGAGCAATATAACATGATAAATATTCACTAATAGATACCTTGAGTCTAAGCCTCAAAATCTGAGAGTTAAGGCGTGTTAGGCCTTACTGTCTAGCCATTGTGGCGAAACAGTTCGAGTGGTTATCTTTTCTTGCTATTATCTCCTGTGCGATATTGCAACTTTTAAATAAAGCTGGTTATAATCTGCACATCACTTCTCTAGGAGCTAACGCCTAAATGAACAACTAACTTCCTGACATCCAATATAAACAACACTTTGGACACTCGGGGTTAGTGGGCGTTGCCGCAATCTTAGTACATTTCTAAAATCCACCAATGATGGTTCTTGCCAGTTTATCTGGATCATCTCGGCATTTTATACGCTCGGCCATATCACCGCACAATGGCGACCCCTTTTGAATTAAAAAGGAGGCGATATGCCTGCATTAATTGCATCTCAAATTTCACATCAGCTTGAAACGGGTGAATGGTTATTCCGTTCGATCAATTTATCGTTAAATCATCGTATTACTGGCCTAACTGGAAAAAATGGTAGTGGTAAGTCGGTGTTGCTTTCCATCTTCACGGGGGACTGCTTGCCTGACGCTGGTAATGTCGAACGTCAAGGGAGGGTTGCTACGTACTCGCAGTTACCTTCAGAGTTGTTAGTCAGTGATATGACCATTGCGCAATACCTTGGTATCGATGACAAACGTCAGGCTCTGAGGGCTATAGAACAAGGAAGCACCCGTCAGGAGGACTTTGACCGCCTTAGCGATGACTGGGAGGTAGAGCAGCGAGCAATAGAGCTTATGGCTCATTTGAGCATTGCGCTGTCATTGGATGACTTCTGTTGCCACCTAAGTGGAGGGCAATTGGCTAAGCTTCAGCTCTATTATTTGTTTGAGCAAAGTCCGGATATTTTGTTGCTTGATGAGCCAAGCAATCATCTCGATACCCAAGGAAAACAGTGGTTGATAAATAAACTCAAAGCATTCCCCGGTAAGATTCTATTGGTCAGTCATGATAGAGCGTTACTACGCTGTGCTGATGTTATCTGCCACCTCTCATCATTAGGTTTGAAAAGCTATCGAGGTGGTTATGATGAATTCCAGCGCCAATATAACGTAGAGAAACAGGCTTTAAGCAGCAAGATTGACAACCTCAAATCAGAAAAGAAGAAGATTGAGCGTCAGAACCAGCTCAATGCCGAAAAAGCCCAGCAGCGAGAGGCGATGGGCAATCGTACCAGAAAGTCAGGGAGCCAACCCAAAATTCTTATGGATGCAATGAAGGATAGCGCGCAAGCCACTCGCTCTGCTGCTATTACCAATCAAAACAACCAGTTGAAGCGCAACCAGCACAAGCTGGAGACCTTAAAAAAACAGCAAGAAGAAGTGAAAAAACAGAGCTTTTATCTGGCTCAACCTCACAAGGAAACACGAGCTAATCTGGCTTCCATCACTGACTTCTGCGTAGATACACGTCGTTGGCAGCCTGTTAGCTTAAGGATAGGGAAGACAGACCGTATACATCTATCAGGTATTAATGGTTGCGGTAAATCGACGCTATTAAAAGCGCTGAACTCTCCCACGGGAAATCTTCACCAAGGATTGAAACGCAAAACAAAAACTGTCTATCTTGATCAACATTTTAGTTTGTTGAGCGAGAAGCTCAGTGTGCTAGCTACGCTGTGTCAATTTTGTCCTAATTTATCAGAGCGTGAAGCTCGGATTGTGCTGGCTGGAATTGGTTTTCGTAAAGACAGCGTCTTTAAAACGGTTTCTATGCTAAGTGGTGGAGAGAAAATGAAGCTGGCGATATTGATGGTGAGTCATCAACCCAGTTCACCGTTACTATTGCTTGATGAACCTGACAACCATCTAGACATTGACTCAAAGCAACTTTTGGCTGAAGCGTTAGCTGAGTACTCAGGGCCTTTTATT
The DNA here is from genome assembly GCF_022398095.1 of Vibrio sp. Isolate23. Taxonomy (NCBI): domain Bacteria; kingdom Pseudomonadati; phylum Pseudomonadota; class Gammaproteobacteria; order Vibrionales; family Vibrionaceae; genus Vibrio; species Vibrio sp. Isolate23. The sequence goes on along the minus strand of NZ_JAKEUV010000003.1, from coordinate 279,605 downwards.
TTGGTCAGTCATGATCAAGATTTTGTCGATGAAACCGGAATCAACAACATATTGAATATAAAGGCCGTTTAAGGAAACAGGGGCAACATGCCCCTAAAAACCTCTGACACATAGCGCTCTGAAGTGGTAAGTGTACTCTGTCGTGTATAGCCTGAAGCCTTATCACAGGAGCCTGAGTATTTTCTCACGTTTAATACGCATATAGAGTTGCTCTTAACCCTACCTTAACCCCTTCGTTTGTTACCTTGCTTGCAGATTAGTGGGAGATAACAACGATGACATTGCGATATTCTATTCTTGCACTGACGCTAGTAGGCGTTATGGGTTGTGTGTCGGGAACTAGTGCAGACTTTGTCAGACAGGCTGAGCTGAATAGAGCCCAGTCTGTAGAACAATTGCTGGGGCAGGTGGTAGCCGAGCGACAACTTTCACTTGAGGCTGACGACATCAGCCAACCGACTCAACTGACGGATTTGATCTCTATCCCTGAGCTTGATCAATACTTGCAAGCCGCGTTTGCTCATAGGCCCAGTCTGCAACAAAGCGTGATTGCACTGAAAATTGCTTATGCCCAGCAAGGAATCACGGTGGCAGGCCAGCTGCCTACGGCGAATGCCAGCTTTACAGGTCAATCCAAAGAAGATACCGACGACAGCTATACCGGCGAAGTGACCGTGAGCTGGGAGCTAGATCTGTGGCAAAAACTGTCAGATAGCAGCGAAGCAGCACGAAAAGATGTTGCGGCCTCTCAGGCAAGTTTGCAATCAGCAAAAGATTTGTTGGCGGCTAATATCATGCGTAATTGGTTAGAAATTAGCGTCAACCAGCAACTACTTGATATTGAGCTGAGAAGGTTGGATGTGTTGGAAAATAACGAGGTGTTGGTTTTAGAGCGTTATCAAGTGGGACTAGGCAGTCTGGAAGACTTAGATAACGCGAAAACCAGCACGGCGTCGACGCGCTCAACTGTCGCTGAGTATGAAGAAAATCTAGAACAGAGCAGACGCAGCCTCCAACTGTTAACCGGGCAATGGCAATCCGAGTTGCAGCAGCCAGAGGTAGCGATGACGTTTCCACAAGTCGTCAACCCTCTCGACTCTCTTGCCCAGCAGAATATGGCAGGCCGATCAGATCTACAACAAGCTTTCTACAATATCGAAGCTGAAGCCCTTCGTACCGACGCTGCTTACAAAGCTATGCTGCCATCGTTCAGTTTGACGGCAAGTTTAACGGATATTGCCCAGTCACCCAGCGAAGCCTTGCTAACAGATCCACTGTGGAGCTTACTCGGAAAACTATCGGCGCCACTATTTCAGGGTGGAAAGCTTAAATCTCAGGCCGAAATTGCTCAACTCACCACGGAGCAAAGCTATTGGGCTTATCAGGAAACCTTGCTGACGGCGATCAATGAAGTGGAAAACGCTGTTGGGCAGGAGTATTCGCTTGAAAAGCAGCAATTGCATCTTAATCAAGCCTTCACAAGTTCGAAGCGTAGCTTTGTCAGTTACGAAGAGAAATATCGAAAAGGTCTGGTCGACATCTTTGATTTACTGACCGTTCAGCAGCAGACCTACGACACCGAAGCTCAACTGGTTAACGTTACTTATCAACGTTTATTTAACCGAATCGATTTAGGCCTAGCTCTGGGCTTGGGAGTATCATCATGAAAAAAAATGCCATCACTCTAGCGGCGACACTTGTTGCTGCCGGAAGCATCTTTGCCGCCATTGGCTATAACAGTAGCTATATGGCTCAAGCGAGTGAAAATAGCCAGTCTGAGCAACAAGCAATGGAAACTTTGCAGCAGCCATTGGTGAAAGAAAGCTTAAACCTCCAGCAAGTTGCAGTGCAGATGACAACCAGTGCCAGCTATCAGGCTCAGGTTGTGGGTTATGGTGAAACTCGATCTCGCTACCAACTTAACTATGCCAGTGAGATCAGTGGGCGAGTTACCACCCTATCTGATGATTTTGAGACAGGAAAAGTAGTCACTAAAGGTACGATACTGGCAAAGCTGGATGATACGTCATATCAGCAGGCGTTAGCTCAGGCCAAATCTGATGTTGCAACGGCTGAGCTTGAGTTGTTGGAAGAGCAGCGAGAAGGAGAGCAGGCTAAATCGGAATGGCAACGTTCAGGTCTGAGTGGCGAGCCGAACTCACCACTGGTCCTTAGAGAGCCTCAACTCGCCAGCGCTGAAGCAAAATTAGCCAATGCAAAGCAGGCGTTAAACAAAGCAGAAAAAGACCTAAAAGACACGGTAATACGTGCGCCTTTTACGGTGCTAGTCGTGAGCAGAGATGTTCAGCCGGGGAGCTATTTGAGTGCGGGCGGCGCAGTCGCCACTCTATACAGCGTTGAACGTGTTGAAGTGGAAGTGCCGTTGTCAGAGCAGCAATGGGCAAATCTGCCAACCTCAAGCGACATGGGGGACTGGCAGGTGACATTGACTGACAGTAGTGGTGTTCACCAATGGCTTGGTCAGGTTGAGAGAAAGTTCCAACACGTGACTCAGGACACGCGCCAGCGCTCACTGGTTGTGGTTGTAGATAAACCTCTCGAAGCAGACTCACCTCTGTATCCGGGTACCTTCGTAAAAGCAACACTGAGTGGAGCTGAAGTTAATGGTCTTTGGGAAGTGCCAGCGTCAGCGATATCTCAGCAGGGTGAAATCTGGACGGTAGATGAGCAAGGTTTGCTGCACAAATCGAACGTCAGCAAGCTGTTTGGTCGTGATGGCAAAGTGTATGTCACTCCGAGCTTGGCTGAAGAAAGGGCTCAAGTGGTTGTCAGACCGCTGAGTAATTTCAAGCCAGGTATGAAAGTCACGCCAACGGAGGAGGGGTAATATGGAGCACCAAACCAAAACGTCAAAGGGCATGATCGCTTGGTTCGCGCAAAATCCGGTTGCCGCTAACCTGCTCATGTTAGGGGTGATTATCGTCGGCTTATTTTCGGTCAATTCATTACGCAAGGAAGCCTTCCCAAGTTTAGAGCCGGACATTGTGACTGTGTCTGTCAACTATGACAGTGGCGATCCTATCCAGGCAGAAGAGGGGATATCGATAAAGATTGAAGAAGCTCTGGAAACGGTCGCCGGCATAAAGCGCATTACGTCGACTTCCAGCGCATCGGGTAGCCATGTTTCCATCGAAAAAGAGACCAACTATAGTCTCGATGCTTTGCTGACTGACGTGAAGACCAAAGTAGATGCCATCAACAATTTGCCAGCGGAAGCCGACAACCCTGTGATTGATAAGGCTCGGATGCAGGACCACGCTTTATGGGTTCAACTTTATGGCGACGCGGACCGTGCTACATTGCAGGATTTGGCGGAGCAGCTTAAAGCCGATTTGCTAGCAGAAAGCGCCATTCGTGATCTGGAGATTAAAGCGGAAATTGATCCTATGATTTCGGTCGAGGTCAATGAGAGTCAATTGCAAGCCTATGGTTTAACGCTCACAGATGTATCTGATGCAATTAATGCCGAATCATCTACTAGTATTTCAACCAGTTTGCGTAATGATGAGAAAACAGTCCGTCTTAAGGTCTCTGAGCAGGCTTACGAGATTGAAGACTTTAAAGCGATCCCTGTTCTCACCTATTCCGACGGCAGCCAAATTACGCTAGGCGATATTGCCCGTGTCACGGATACCTTTGAGGAAGACACTTTCAGCCTGTCACGATACAACCAAAGCAACTCGATGGGCATTCAGATTGTCATGGATGAGTACAGCGATGTTGTGCAAATCGTAGAGCAAGCCAAACAAGTGGTAGAACAGTGGCGTAGCAGTAACCTGTTGCCTGACAACGTCAGCGTTGAGACTTGGTATGACAAAAGTACGCTGATCAAAGAGCGATTGTCTCTTCTGGCCAAAAATGCCCTCACAGGTATTGCTCTGGTGTTTATCGTACTGGCGCTGTTTTTGAACATTCGTGTCGCATTTTGGGTTGCAGCGAGCTTACCGTTCGTATTTTTCGGCACATTGTTCTTTATGACCGACTCTTTTGTTGGCTTAACCATCAATGAGATGACCACGTTTGGCTTTATCATGGCACTGGGAATTGTCGTTGATGACGCCGTGGTCGTCGGGGAAAGTATTTATTCGACGCGACGGAAAGAGGGAGACTCACTCAATAGCACGATTGTCGGAACATTAAAGGTGGCGGCGCCGACCGTGTTTGGCGTGCTGACAACCGTCGTGGCGTTTCTTTCAATTGCAGCGGTTGATGGAAAAATGGGCCAGATTTACGCTCAGTTTGCCACTGTGGTTACCATCTGTTTGCTACTATCGTTGGTTGAATCCAAGTTTATTCTTCCGTCGCATCTTGCCCATATGAATACCGATCGAAGTGATAAGAAAGGCATCTGGAACCGCATTCAACAAGGCGCGGACAACGGGTTGGAGTGGTTCAATCATAAAGTGTACAAACAGGTGATTAAGCAGGCGTTAAAGTTCCGTTATGCTGTGGTCATGGCCTTTATCGCTCTGTTTATTTTGGTGATTGGCATGCCATTAACTGGAGCGGTGAGAATCGCTTTCTTCCCTGAGATTGCAGGCGATACGGTCAGTGCTGAAATCAGCATGTACAACGATTCCAGCTTTGGTCAGACTCAAACAAATCTTCTTGAATTGGAAGCCAATGCGCTTAAGGCTGATCAGCAGTTGAGAGCGAGTAGCGAGAGCAACGATCAGAATACATCTTATATTACTAGCCTTCAGGTGATTGCTGATGAAGACCGCACTGGAACCGTCCAAGTAGAACTTTCTACGGATGCGACTTACAGCTCAGGTGAGTTTGCTGAATTGTGGTTGCAGATGTCCGGGCAGATGGAAGGGATGAAGAAGCTTAAAGTGCTCTCTTCAATGGAAATGGTCGATAACTTTAAAGTAGAGCTCAAAGCTAGCGACGACACGATCCTAACCCAGGCAGGTAATACATTTAAACAGGCTCTGGAACAGACACCGGGTGTGAGCGGTATTGATGACAACTTGGATCTCGGTGAGCCGCAATACCGTTTTGAGCTGACCGAGCAGGGGCGTGCGCTAGGGATGAATACCTCGAGTCTCGCGAAACAGGTATTACAATCCTTCGGTGGTGACATTGTTCAGCGCTTTCAGCGTGGGAAAGATGAAGTCAAAGTTCGAGTTCGCTATCCAGAAGGTGTTCGCCAAACGCTGGCGGATATTCAGCAATCGAGTGTCCGCACTCCAGATGGAAAAGTAGTGCCAATGTTGTCGGTCGCGAATGTTTATTCTGATTATCAGCAAGCGGAAATTACGCGTATTGACAACTTACGTGCGGTTTATTTGACCGCGGTGGTGGATAAAGATGTGGTGTCGTCTAATGAGCTGGTGGCCCAGTTGGAGAAAACACTGGTTCCACAGCTAAAATCAGAATATCCAACACTAAAAATTGACTTTACTGGGGAAGCGGAGCAGCAGCAAGAGTCGACAGATTCAATGCAATCGACCTTCATTATGGCGTTGATAGTGATCTTTGCGTTGCTGGCGATACCATTAAAGTCTTACGTTCAACCGCTCATCATTATGGTAGCGATTCCGTTTGGTATAGTTGGAGCAATCTTAGGTCACTGGCTGAATGATCTGACGATCAGTATCCTGTCGCTAAATGGTATCCTTGCCTTGAGTGGTGTCGTGGTCAATGACAGCTTATTGCTGGTATCACGCTTCAATGAACTAACGCGGAAGTATAACGCTCCGGTGAATGAAGCGATTGTTGAGTCATGCAGCAGCCGACTCAGAGCAGTGTTGCTGACTTCAGTCACGACCTTTGCTGGTTTGGCACCATTGCTGAGTGAAACCTCGATGCAAGCACAGTTCCTAATTCCAGCTGCTGCTGCGTTAGGTTACGGTATTTTGTTCGCGACAATGATTACATTGGTGCTGACCCCATCACTTCTACTGATCCAATGTGATATTCATAATGGTCTTCACAAAGTGAAGGCAGCGGTGTTGGGTGAGAAAAAGCTCGCTCAAAGCGTTTAACGTCTAAATTAATAGTAGTTTCATAGAGTAAGAGGTAGTCATGGAAAACTTGCAGCTGTTACTGGTCGAAGATGATCTGGATTTAGCTAAGGCGATTGTTGACTACCTCGCTCTGGAAGACATTCAGTGTGACCACGCTGCAAATGGCTTGTCCGGATTAAACCTGATTCAACAAGGCCAGTACGACACGGTGATTCTAGATTTGAACTTGCCAAAAATGAATGGCCTGGAAGTGTGTGCAAGGCTCAGAGAGCAAGGGGGTGACGTGCCTGTTCTGATGTTGACGGCAAAAGATACCCTTGATGACAAGTTAACGGGCTTTTCGAAAGGAGCAGATGACTATTTGGTGAAGCCATTTGCTATGGAAGAGCTGATTGTGCGTGCACAGGTATTGTCTCGTCGTCGGAGTGGGCAAGTCACTAAGCTTTCTGTTTCCGATCTCGAAGTTGACCTACAGACTCAGACCGCAACCCGTTCTAGTGAGCCATTAAAGCTCTCTCCAATCGGCTTCAAGTTACTTGAAACTTTGGTTAGGGCGAGTCCCAATACTATCTCTCGTGAAAAATTGATGCAGAGTGTGTGGGGGGATGAACAACCAGACAGTAATAGCCTAAAGGTGCACATGTTTAATCTGAGAAAAGCCGTCGATAGCCGTTTTGAAACCAAATTGATTCATACGATCACAGGACGTGGCTTTGCATTGAAACAAGAGACTTCTCAATGAAAATAAGACGTAGCCTGAGGCTTTATTTTTTGTTTGCCATGCTACTGACAGGGTCGTTGACGATTATAGCGATGTCTGGTGTTGCGGTAAGTTACTTCTTTTCAGGTTTGGATATGGCTATGACAGGGTTCATGCGAACGCAGGCGTACCAAGTTGAATTGACGGATAACACTCCAGTGAAAATCAATGACCTGACAGTGGCAAGACGATGGCAAGACTTACCTCAGCCAATTCAAGACAACCTGAATCCAAACGAACTGGTTCTCAATGAAGTACTTAAAAAAGTTGTCGGAGTCCCTCTTATTGAGTCGCCTAAAGCGGGCTATTTCGCAATGAAAATGGAGCACAAAGGAGACGTCAGGTACGCGTCGGTGTTGTTTCTCGATAATGAATTTTCTCCGGGTGAAATGCCTCAGTTTATCTACATCGTGTTTGTTGCCATCGCTGCAATCTTAGCGTTTTCTTTGATACTTATTGCCTTTATTCGCAGTGTTTCAACTCCCGTAGAGGAGCTTAAAGACTGGGCGAAATCCTTGGACAAAGAAAAGCTCAGCCAGCCAATTCCGGGGTTTGACTACAGTGAGCTCAACACATTGGCAGAAATCATCAGATCCAGTTTGAGCTGTGTACAGGAAGGCCTTGAACGAGAGCAGCGCTTTTTGGGTTATGCTAGCCATGAACTAAGAACGCCGATAGCTGTTACTCGTACCAATTCAGAGCTACTGAAAAAGATGATCCTTAAGAAGTTGGATGAGGACAAGCAGCTTGAAGTGTTGGAACGTATTGAGCGTGCAGGGTACACAATGACAGATTTGACTGAAACGCTATTGTGGCTCAACCGACAAGAAGACAAGACATTGCCATTCAGTGATCTCGTGATTGGTGATCTCATTACTCAGATCGATCATGAACTCGAATACTTACTGCAAGGAAAAGCGGTCAAAGTTAGCCTCAATGTAGGTGAGACGAAGCATTCATTACCACTTGGGCTATGTCGAATTGTGATCACTAATCTCGTTCGTAACGCGTTTCAGCATACCTATCAAGGCGAAGTGTCTATTGAACAAGCCGAAAGTCGTCTGGTTATCACGAACCGCAATCTTTCCCATGGTGAAAGAGAAGAAGAGTTGGGTTTCGGCTTGGGGTTAGAATTGACCGAACGGCTGATCAGCCAATACGGGTGGTACTATGAGAATAGTGCCATCGAGTATGGCCGACGTGTTGAAGTACACTTCACATCTCTCTGATGTCAACCACCCCTTTGAATCCGTACCAACATGTGCACTGGTAACGATTCATCGTCTGATGTGTCTGAGTAAGTATGACTCGACAAAAATAATGAGATTTACATCACATAATTTGGTTCGTCTTTAAAGACTGGGATTGGTCAAAATGACGGTCTTAACTTTCTTTATGGTGGTTTCGGTGGGTGTTATGAGTGGTTTGTGTTGTTATTTTCCTTGCATATAAATAAAAGTCTTTCTTTTTTGACATTACGTGATCGAATCTCGTATCGGTAGAATAATAGGTTCTAATATAATCATGCGATCTTTCAATGATGCTGGAACCTTTTACTGATTCTTCAACGTTAAAGCAGGATGCTCGTATTGGCTGGGTAAAAGAAGTACACCCAGAAAGCCACCGAGTCAAAATCGACTTCTTTGGGAATAATTACGGGCAGCCTGTTTGGGCGGCTTTGGGCAGAGGCTTTACGCGCTCAGAGATTCATTTGGCAATCGATAATCAACTTGATTGTCGGATTGAATTTGTTGGCGATGACCTTGATGTCCCCATCCTGACGGATATTTATCTCTCATTAGCAGAGCGAAAAGAGCTGGTGATCAAAGCCGAACGTGTAGTTCTAGAAGGCACAGAAGAAGTCACGATTGGATCTGGTAACGTCACAACGAAGTTCAGTGGTAATGATGGTCGTATTACGACTAAGGCGACATACATTTCGAGTCATGCTGAAAAAGTTCATAAGATTAAAGGCTCAAAAGTCACGTTGAACTGACTGTAGATAAGAGATAACTAGGAGTAGATATGTCAGTCACTATCAATGCGAATGGTCTCAGTATCGTCCATAAAGGCTCGGGTGGGGAGGCTAACGCCACTTTGCCTGATGTGTGCCTTACAACTGTAGGCCCTTCAGTTGTGCCTATTCCATATGGTAACAACGCTAAGTCAGCGGATTTAGTCGAAGGTACCACGACAGTCACAGCGGACGGTGGTAACAGCATTGCTTTAAAGGGCAGTAAATTTGCTAAAAGTACGGGTGATGCCGGAGGGGACAAAAAAGGTGTGGCATCGGGTACGATAGAATCTGAGGCGGAATTTATATCCGCATCACCGAATGTGGTCATCGAAGGGAAAGGTGTCGCAAGACTTTCTGACCAAATGACGATGAACAAGGCTAACACTATGTGCCTTGGTGGAGTGCAAAACCCATCGGTTACCGTGAGTGAAGATGAAGAAGGGACTTATACCGTCTACGTTAAGGCAAGGTACCCGGATGGAACGCTACTAAAAAATGCAGACTTTGATATTACCGATGTCTCTGGTGGTTCTCTGTCTCCCGGTCATTTTGACGACTCTGGCAAAAGCAAAGTATCAGGCTTAAAGCCTGGTCAAATCAAAATTCTGGCTAAAGAAAGTACGGATGAGTTTGTTACGACGCCTGTTCGTATCACCAACCCGCACTATTTGCCGGATTACAATGACTATGACTTTTTTGATAGGTCTGCTCAGGGACAGCAAACCTTCTGGCACCCGAACCGTATTGCCCCGCCAGTAGAAGGCTGGGGAACCATGGGGCCTAGCCTCACAGCTGACCGGTATTTTGCCGATATTGTGAAAGCCGAAACGAAAGCCCACTTTGAATTTAGACACCCTGATTTTCAGTTCAGCGTATTGGCAGAATCGTTGATAGCGGGGATTGAGAGTCTCTCTGATACCAGCTTTGATTGTGTACTGACGAATGGCCTACCAATGGTGATGGAAGAAGGGGAAATCCTCTCTGTCTTATTTCGTTTACCCAAACATGAAACCGCAGACCGTATGCTGGCTTACATGCGCGCTCGTGGTAAGGGCAATCCACAGGCTTTCATCAATAGCTACCCTTGGGATAAGGCTAAGAAAACACTCAACTCTGAACTTGAAGGTCTACTTAGTAAGATAAAGGGGCGTGTTGAGTCTCTGAAGTCTGAAGCTAGTCGGTTGAATTACGTTTACTTGTCTTCTGATATCTATGAAAAGCATGTTAGTACCATTGATACCTATGCTAAAAAGCTGTCCGATAACCTCGGCCAAGCTTTCAAGCGTATGGAGAAAAAAGCTGGCCAACTTATGAGTGATGTGTCGGGTGTCTCGGTCATTCAAGCGCCTGACCATGTTTATTCTGCCGAAGCAGGAACGATTGAAGTGGTGGTGAATGCGATACCGAAGATAGATTTAGAGGAGCAGAAATGGGTCAAGGTCCGTGCAATATATTCCGATCGGTGGCAGACACCTATCTATGCTCAAAACCTCAAAATAACCGCTAACTCGGTGGTGCATGAAGAGAACGCGTCACTTAATGCTTTACCTTTGAATAGCACGGAATCTGAAACCATAGATTTGGCTGTAGAAACAAACCAAGTTGAAGGTGGTGTAGCGGTATTTGACACATTAAAGCCTAACACAGATATCGTGACTGCAGAGTTCGTTGGTGAGCCAGGTATTGAGGAGCAAATAGTCAATATCCAAGACAGCGTTGAGGCAACACTTGATGGTACATACAACGCACTTGTTGAGGACATGAAAGGGTTCCAACAACAATGGGATGAAGAGGGTTACTGGACTTTAGGTGATGGTGTGATTGACGGTGCACAAGCTTGGGGCGCTGATATTGTTGATATGTTGTCACCTAGTTTTTGGGGAGATGCTGCGGACACTATTTCAGATTTATCTTCTTCTGCTGTCGATAAATTGGCGATTTATTCAGTCGATAAGTTCAATTCCATCACCAAGGCAATGCTTAACGAGAAGGGGCAACTGAAAAATCCGACTTGGGTATTGGAAACATTAGGAAGAGAGTTTGACTCATTCCAAGATAGTGTTTTTGAATCTGTCGATGAAGCGATTGAAGATGTGAGTAAGCTGTACGCGGAAAGTCAAGATGTGGTGCGAAAGCTAGAGTGTATTGCTAAGCATCGACAGACGATTCTAGAGCTGCCACAGAAAATCTCTAATGGTGATGTCGATGCGGTCGAAACCTTTGTTGACACGGTGTTGATGGAGCTTGACCCTGATTGGGCACAGGAAATAAAGAGCCACGAGCAGTTCCCTAACGCAATGGCAATCATAGAAGATCACGACACGATTCTGACCTATGTGACTTATCTGTCTTTAATGCTTGAGGCTATTCCACCTAACTTCTATTTCTACTACGGCGGTAAAGCGGGCACATATTTGATTCTTGAACTGATTCTCACCGTTGTGCTGGCCATTTGTACGTTAGGCACAGGAGCAGCGGCTCGTATTGCGACACTGGTAGCCCGTTTTGCGGGAGGTGCTAAGAAGGTCAAGGGAATAAGAAATGCGGCTAAAGCATTGGATTCATTTATTAAGGCAGTGGAAAGCTTGATTGATGTACTGTCTGATTATCAGGAACTAGCGGAAAAACTGGTTAAACGCCCACTTGGGAAATTTAAAGGCAAGCCCGTTACAACCATGACTGCGAAAAAGAAAGCGGTTAAACGAGATGCAAGCTGTAGGCTTTGTCATTCCAACCAACATAAAACGCCTCGTTATAAACGGGGTGAGTTAGAGTATATATAGAGTTCACTATGGCTAAAGGATATAGAGAAGTTGTACTGGAACCGGCTAAAAAAGATCCTAATCACCCAATTAATCATGGGATAAAAATGCAAGTGCATCATTTGTTGTCGCAACAGGGCTTTATCAAATCAAAAAAAGACAAAGAGTTAATTAGTTATGGGTACGATATTAACGTTAAAGAGAATTTAGTAGCTCTGCCTAATGAAATGGATGCAGCCTGTTATTTAAGGGTTCAGGTTCATCGAGGTAATCACCCTGGTTTTGTAGACAATAATGATAGTGATGATGACCATCCTAAATCCTACCATAAGCACATTGCGAATATGTTGAGGAATGCAACTAAAAAGTTAGAAGATAATTGTGCTACTGGTAATGAGAGAACAGTTCGAAGGTATATTAGCCTGTATAGTCGTTCTGTGTTATCAAAAATTAGTGACTTTGAAATACCTTTAACAAAAGCTTACAAAGCATTTGAGAAAAATGAACCTGGCTGTGGTGGAGAAACCTCAGGTCCCGCTTTGTTTGCAAAATATAGTATAGGTGAATCAAGAGTTTGCAATAGAAATGTAGATCATGCAAAGTTTAGTAGTTTTAAGCAAGTCCCATATAAGTTAGAAGTCGGTAGATAAAATGAAAGATTACAATGAAGATTACTATTTATTGTTTGCAAATCCAGACTATGAAGAATATGACATTGAACCTGATGACTCTTCAGCAAAGCGAAACTATGACTCAGAAGAGCTTGATTTTGGACAAAAACCTTTAATCTTTACAACCGAAACATCTGATTTGAGCTTTGCTAGTGGTGATTATGAGATATTTTTCCCAATAGGCAGTATTGTTGTTACGGACAAGTTAAAGGTTGAGTTAGAAGAAGGCTTATACGGTTCTAAATTTTATCCTGCCATTGTAAAAGGTGAAGATAAAGGAATCAGAGAGGATGTATGGGCGCTGAATGTCTTTAAACCTTTGGATTGTTGGGACCGAAATCAATCAATTGCCATATACCCTGGAGGGGCTAAGTCCTTGCAAGGAATAGATGTTCTGCCTTCTATTAAATCATTTCATCTTTCTCATGAAGTTCTAGATGAAATACCTGAGAATGACAGGCTGATTTTTGTAATGGATAATACTGACGTTACAAATATATTTGTTCATAAACGAATTGTTGATATTTTCTCCAATAATAATATCAAAGGAGTAAAATTTTTCAAAGTTAGTCAATATCGTTTTGGAATGGAATTTGTTTAGAGTTTCACTCAAATCCTAAATAAGTTATTTATTATAGGTTAAGACAAGGTAATACTGTGAATATTTATGATGAATCCTATTATATTATATTTCCGGATTATGAATTTGAGGACTATGACAATGACCTCACACCAACCTCATATACGGCAAGCACTCATTGGAAGTTTGAAAAGTTGAGTTTTGGTATAAAGCCACTTACTTTTGTCTCTGATAATGATAATTTGGATTATTTGCAGCAAGATTACACTATAGCATTTAGCGTACCGAACTTTGTGGTCACAAACAAACTTAAAGAGCTGCTTGAAGCTGGCCTTTACGGCAGTCAGTTTATTCCTGCGATCATTCAAGATGAACAAAATAATGCTGTTGAAGGCGTTTGGGCACTGAATACTTTTGATGACTTAGATTGTATCGATCTAAAGAGAAGTCAATTCTATATGCCAAGTGATGGAAGTAAGGACATTGATGGGTTTTCTATTAAACCAGATATGGATAATTACCGACTTCGAGAAGATGTGCTGGATGCTATTCCAGAAAACGAACGTTTAATTTTTCAGATCGGAAATACATCAAGAGGAAAAATCTTCTTTCATCAAAAAGTAGTCGATATTTTTAAAAAATACGATGTTAAAGGCATCAAATTCTTTAAAGTCAGTGAATTTGAGTATGGGGACCAACATTAAAAATTCGTGACCCCAAAGACAACTAATATTGTTGAGCATGATATGAGATGCTTCAGAGTATTAAATATATGTCTAACCCAATGAGGAAGGGAGTTACCGCTCCCACCTTTTGTCGTTGATGGGTTCTATTGCAACATTATTAAATATCGGGCTAAGACTATTCAGCATTTAATAGACATTTAACCATCTGACGTATGTTCTTTAGAAGTTGGGACGTAAAATGAAATACGATCATGAATACTACATTATGAGTCCAGATTATAATGTTGAAGGATATTCAGTAATACCTTCTGATTCTACCGATCTTCGCAGGTTTCATTACCGTGAACTCGTCTATGGAGAGCCGGCGTTAAGATTTAGCACCAAGAATGGTCAAAAGTTAGATGCTGATGTAGAAATGTTATTCTGCACACCTAGCTTTATTATATCTGAAGATCTAAAAGAGGTTTTTGATGACGGCATTTATGGCGGAAAACTGTATCCGGCAATAATAAACAACACCAAAGATAATTACTTTTTAATTAATATATATGAATCTCTTGATTGTTGGGATAGAAATCGCTCAGTTTATGAGCATGATGATCCTGATGATGAACCACATGTTATAAAATACAGCCTAAATCACGTTATTCTTGATGAAATTTGGGAATCAGAGAGATTGGTCTTCAAGATGGGGGGAGATGACTTAGCTCCAATAGTTGTACATAAAACCATCAAGAGGAAGCTGGAGAAAAAAATTCCTTATCTCAAATTTTATTCCATTGAAAGTTATCAACTTGGAGATGAATACTAAAGGGCATGGTATTTTGTTGATTCGTTTATCGTGGAATACCAAAACGATCAGGTATCAAGTCAGACGTCTAAGGTAGGAAAATGAGTCGATTTAACGATCAATACTATATTGTTTTTAAAGATTATGATGAAAATACTTTGTATCTAAAACCTCAAAAACATTCATCCATGAGGGACTATGAATACACTAAGCTAAGTGGTGGTGAGCCAATGTTTTTTGAAAATTGCTATCGCGATGAAGATTTGGCGAAAGGGGTTTCAAGGCCAATTAAACAGGTACACTTAGATTCAACCTATCCTGTGTTTTCCGATGCTATTAAGCAGTCACTTGGCAATATTGATAATGAATATTGTCAAACTTATCCCGCAGTGATTGTGGATGATCATGGTAAGAGCCATGACGATTACTGGGTATTCAACGTATTTGAAAAAATGGATGTGTTGGATATGGATAGGTGTGCCATTAGGAAAAGAAATCCCAATAGAGAGGGGCAAAAAATTCAACAATACTGTTTGAGTGATGAAAAATTAGAAGCGATACCAGAAGAAGAACGCTTGGTTTTTATGCCTAAATTCAGCAGTACCCCTCATATTATGATGCATGAGAAAGTAGTGAAAGTGTTTAAGAAGCACAACGTCGATACGCTTAACTTTATAAAAGTATCGGATTGGATCATGGGAAAGAAGTTTGTAGAGTCTTAATAAGTGTGCATCTCGGCCGCCATGCAATAGTGGCCGAGATACAGACATGAGTCGATAGAAGATATCATCGTTTTAAGTAGATTGTGATTATTTTTAACTTGTTGATTTTTAAAGATATTAAAAATAATCAAATAAATAGGTATCTATTGTGCTCATACAGTGTATAGTGGCTACCAGCTCAAAACAGTGAGCTATTGATAACTTATTTAGTTCAAGATCTTCTCAGTTTTTTTCGATTTGACTCGTCATATCTATCCTGCGATACCTTTTTCTTCATTCCTTATTTAGTAGCTCTATTTTCAACTCAATCTATCGAGATATACATGTCAAATAAAACAACTGGCGCAGTAAAATGGTTTAACGAAACAAAAGGCTTCGGATTTATCACACCTGATAATGGAAGTGCTGATCTATTTGTTCACTTTAGATCTATTGCTAGTGATGGCTTTAAAACTTTAGCTGAAGGCCAAAAAGTATCTTTTAACGTAGAGCAGGGCGGCAAAGGCCCACAAGCAGCTAACGTTACAGTACTGTAAGAATTTTGGTGAGATCTTGCTAGCTTCCTAGTTATGGCGAGATCTCTCCCTTTAATCACTTATTAAGGAGTGAAATGAATAGAAGAAGTAATCGAAAAACATATTGGTATTACGTATTGCGTGAGCAGAGAATACCTAAAGAGAAAAGTTAATTGTACCAAATTAAATATTACCTTAATCACAACAAAGACTCTTGGTCATCGACCATAAACCAACTCAATAGCGACGTTTTAAGGCGTCATATCCTCCCGAGAGTACATACTCACTGCCTTGACTTGAATTTCACATTCTGTGAATTCGAAAATACTGGGGAAATAAAAAGTTCACAAGGTATGGTCTTGGGACACTTTTATCTTTCATCAGGCAAAGGAGATTAGGCTGTGAAAAAAGCAAGTGGTCGAAAATCGAAAACAGAAAATTTAGAAAGCGATGCCAATGGTGATCGTAAAGAAAATATTCACACAGTTAGAAAAAAGATTGAGAATATTTTATTAGAACGAGAACAAAAAAAGCTATGGGAACTGTGAGATGAAAATGAAAAAACCTTTAAAAAAATCAAGTAAGAAACTTCGCAAAAGTAACTTCGAAGAGCGATTTTCTCTCATGGTAGCCGAATATAATAAAGCGAAAGAAGTGCTTGATTCTATGGCTGAAGGCAGCCCTGAGCATATTAAACAGAAAAAAAAGTGTGAGACTTTGTTCGCAAGTGCTGAACGTTTCATCAACGCAAATTAGAAGCTTCTTAATCGCTTAATATCCCTCATAATGTAGGTATCTTATTTGGTAAAGGTACCACTTCAGTTACCCAACCTCAGCTTTACCCATTAGCATTCAGAATCATTCTAGAAAAGCATGAGCCGCGACTTACTCACGGCTGGTCGTGCGTCGTTCAATCCGTTTAACTGGCACCATCATTTTGACCATGCTGGTGTTTTGCTCGTTGATTTGATCTACCACAATTTTGACGCTTTCTCTGGCTAGGCGCTTGAAGTCCTGCCTGAATGTTGTGAGTTGGTAGCTCAGCCACTCGGTTTGAGGGATATTATCAAAACCGATCACCTGTAAATCTTCAGGAATACGTAAGCTAAATTCATAGCGAGCGACATCCGTTAATGCCATCGCCAGATTGTCCGTCGCGCAGAACACTGCATCAGGGCGCTCTGTCCTTTTTAGCAGCTGACGAATATCGTCAAGCGCGGCGGTATAGTCGTAGTTTGCTTCAACAACTTGAGGGAGCGTACTTGTCAAATCTTCAAACTCACTACAGAAGCCTTTTTGGCGTTCATCATTGGTGAAAGTTGGTACTTCGCCTGTTAGATAGACGGGATGTTTCGCGCCGCACTCAACTAATAATTGTGCGGCTTGTTGGCCTGCTTCATAGTTATCGCTGATCACGTAACTACTTTTGGTTCCCTCGACGACACGCGCGTATTGAACAATGGGAATATTGAACTCTTCACACTCTTCATAGAGGCTTTTGTTGAACGTGGCCGAAGCGGCAATCACGCCATCCACGCGGTACTGGAATATATTAGGGATAGAATGATTTTCTTTGTCATCAACCTGCCACGGAATCAAAACTGCTGAATAACCCAGTTTTTGTAGTTCTGACGAAATAAGCTGAAGGGTTTTCATATGAATCGGATAATCGGCATCAGGAAAAACCAAACCGATAAGTTTGGACTCGTTGGTTGTTAGACTACGAGCAAACGCATTGGGACGGTAATTCAACGCTTTAGCAGCTTCATAAACTTTTTGTTTTGTTTTCTCTGACACTGAGCTGCCAGGAACGAAAACACGAGAAACGGTTGATTGAGAAACACCGGCGAGTTTTGCGACATCTTTTGACGTGACTGTCTGCTTAGTGGAGTTCATGGGTTATCGTTCATCTAGTGACAAAAACACAGCAAGCCTAACATAAATAGGTACGTAGTCATAAAGAGAAAAAGCCTTACTTAAGTTAAAATAAGGCTTTTGGTTTATTAGGCTACTTTGATTGGGTACAACCCAGAACTATTCCACCGTCTCAACCTGCTCCGGTTTGACTGTTTTAGAACCTCGTAGTGAATATAGAGCGTAGGCAACAACACTGATGGCAACGACAATCGAGCAGCCACGAACAAAGTTGATAAACATTGGTGCGTTATCGGTGAAGGTGTTGATTCCCCACAGTAGAACTAGTGAGAAGACGAACATGCCTCGTCATTACCGGCAAAGATGATTTGCTGTGTCCTATCGACAATCACTTACTGATGGCTAAGCACATCCCAGATGTGACGTTGCACGTATTACCAAGCTGCGGTCACCTCTCCAGCATGGAGCAGTCAGGCGCCGTAGCACGGCGCATATCCGACTGGCTGACACTCAACCAGCCAAAGTGGTTTTAGTCCTGACCCCGCTGATTTTGGCGGGGTTGCTTTTATAATCAATCCTGACTGTCATCATCCTGATAGTTTAAGTACTCCACACATAAATCGTGAAACGCTTGTGCCTGCGGAGAAATAGTGCGGTCGCTGAGCGTGAAGATACCGATTTGTCTTTCCAATGGCGGGTCGATAAGTGGTATCCATACCAATCTGGTTTCATTGGTAGGGAAGGCCAATTTCGGCAGGGTTGTGACACCGATGCCCAGTTCTAATACGGAAAACAGCGAGGTAATGTTCTCTACCGAGTAGAGGGCTTGCTGACTTAGAGCTCGGGCAGGCGTCGGATCAAGCAAAGTGCAGGTACCGTTACGAATAAATGGCTGCTTGAGCAATGTTTGCCACTCAATGCCTTCTCGGCTAGTCGCAATCGGATTATCACTCAAACACACCACACCAATCGGGTCCGATAATAAAGGCGTGAACGTCATGTTGTCATCATCGAGATGAGACGGGTTTCCCAGTGCTAAATCAACCTCGCCAGAGAGTAATCTCGCTTCGACCCCTGCGGCATTGTCATCGATCAAACTGACTTCTACGTTTGGGTGTTGCTCGCAGAATGCTCCTAAAACGCTCGGAATGAGTTTAGCGGCGACAGAGGGAACACTGGCAATTTTTACCCTTCCTTGCTGGCCGGCTGCAGCAGCTCGCAAATCGTTGTCTAGCGCTGTGTAGATATTGAGAAACTGAACGATCTTCGGCAAGCAGATTTCACCAAATGGGGTTAACTTGGCTTTGTTACCCGCTTCGAATAATGCTTGTCCCAATATCTTTTCCAGCTCTTTTATTGATGTAGATAATGCGGCCTGAGAACGGTTGGCGCGATGTGATGCTGCGCGAAAACCGCCTTCTTCGACCACCATCACAAAATGCTTTAATTGTTGAAATTTGATGCTCAACTCGGACTCCTTACCATCCCTTTATTCACCATAGTCTCAGTAAGGTGATAAGTTTTTTTTATCGAATGTAAGAAATTTACCGTTCGATTTATCGTCTGTCAAAGTGCAAGATTTAACTATTGCGAAACAATTTGGTTACAAAAGGTTGAAGGCACGTGAATACTCAAACTCAAAAACACCCAGTCAAAACATCACTGTTCGCTTCAAAGGCTCCTCTGGAATGGGCGATTGTTAACAATGGCACGCTGTACACCGCGCAAATCCCGATTGATGCTACTGGTGCTGTAGTGGAAGGGGGTATTGAAGCGCAAACCCGTCAGACATTTAACAACTTGGTGCACACCCTAGAATGCGCAGGCGAGTCATTGGACTCTGTTCTGCAAGTGCTGATTTACGTGACTGACCGCGAATACCTCAAAACGGTTAACCAAGTTTACGCCGAGTACTTTGACGCGCCGTACCCAAATCGTGCTGCCATGGTCGTTGCTGGCCTGGCAAGAGAAGAGATGTTGGTGGAGTTTGTCGTTTACGCTTCTGCGAACCAAGCCCAGTAACCCCTTATTACGAATAACAGCCTGATGGCGAGTAAAGCCGTCAGCAAGAACAAAGGAAGCAATCATGACATCATTAAACAAGGTTCAGGCCGAAAAATCGCTCTACATTGGCGGCGAATGGCAGTCAGGCATCAATACCGTTGCCAACATTAACCCATCCGATATCAGCGAGAATCTGGGTGATTTTGCTCAGGCGAGTGAAGCTCAGGTTCAACAAGCTATTCAGGCGGCTAAGCAGGCTCAACCTGAGTGGGAAAAAACACCCATCGAGCGCAAGCAGGCAGTACTGCAAGCGATTGGTGATGAACTGATTGCCCGTTGCGATGAGCTAGGAAAGTTACTATCGAGTGAAGAAGGTAAGCCGTTTGCTGAAGGTCGCGGTGAAATCTACCGTGCAGGCCAGTTCTTCCAATATTTCGCTGCCGAAGTGTTGCGTCAGATTGGCGATAACGCTGCCTCCGTCCGTCCAGGGGTCTCTGTTGAAGTGACTCGCGAAGCCGTAGGTGTTATCGCCATTATTTCTCCTTGGAACTTCCCGACTGCAACCGCTGCTTGGAAGATAGCGCCAGCGCTGGCATTTGGTAACAGCGTTGTTTGGAAACCTGCCAACTTGACGCCAGCCAGTGCCGTTGCACTGACTGAAATTATTCATCGCCAAGGGTTGCCAGCAGGCACATTTAACTTGGTATTGGGTAGCGGTTCTCAAGTTGGTAACACACTGATTCATTCGACAGACGTGAATGGTGTGAGCTTTACTGGCTCCGTCGATACAGGACGCAAAGTGGCGGCGGCAACAGCACCAAACTTTGTTCGCTGCCAGCTTGAAATGGGCAGCAAAAACGCCCTAGTAGTTGCCGATGATGCAGACATTCAAATTGCAGTCGAAGCAACCATCGCGGGTTCATTCTCCGGTGCGGGTCAGAAGTGTACAGCCTCTTCACGCTTAGTGGTGATGGACGGGATCCATGACGCTTACGTAGAAGCGCTGATCAAACGCATGAGCGAACTTAAGGTAGGCCATGCGTTGGAAGAGGGCATCTTTATGGGCCCTGTCGTTGATGGCAATCAGCTAGAGGCAAACTTCGAGTGGATTGAGAAAGCACGTCAAAGCGGTGCTGAGCTAGCGTATGGTGGCGAGCGTTTGAACCTCAAACATGATGGCTACTACATGTCGCCAACGTTATTCCTCAACACGCAAAACAGCTGGGAAGTGAATCAGGAAGAAGTGTTTGCGCCAATGGCGAGCGTGATTCGAGTTGCTGACTTGGATGAAGCGATTGCTGTCACCAACGATACTCGCTTTGGTCTGACTGGCGGGATTGTGACGCAAAGCTTGCGCACGAGTGCCATCTTCAAACAGCAAGCACAGACCGGCTGTGTGATGGTCAACCTACCAACTGCAGGGACAGACTACCACGTTCCATTTGGTGGCCGTAAAGAGTCTAGCTTTGGTCCTCGTGAGCAGGGCCAATACGCCAAAGAGTTCTACACCGTAGTGAAAACGGCATATCAACGTCCGTACTAAATCTGCATTGGGCAGTCGCTGGGCTGCCCGACATAAAGCAGTTCAAAGAATTAATGAGGAATGGTTATGTACCAACAACGAATCATCATTGATGGACTTCAGTACTGCAACTGGGACAGAGAGTATTTCCAAACTCTCAAGGCCAGTGGAATCACCGCAGTACATGCGACCATTGTTTATCACGAAAATGCACGTGAAACCCTGAGCCGATTTGCTGAATGGAATTTACGTTTTGAACAAAACTCCGATCTCATCATGCCCATCTACTCAATGGCCGATGTGGAAACCGCTAAGCAACAAGGCAAGGTCGGCATCTTCTTTGGTGCGCAAAACTGCTCGCCAATTGATGATGAAATTGGCCTGATTGAGGTGATGCGCCGCCAAGGTTTACTGATTATGCAGCTAACCTACAACAACCAAAGTTTGCTTGCGACCGGGTGTTACGAGGCAAACGATACGGGCATTACTCGCTTTGGTAAGCAAGCTATCGCAGAAATGAACCGAGTGGGGATGATCATTGATATGTCCCATAGCGCGGAACGTTCGACGCTGGAAGCGATTGACCTTTCTTCTCGCCCGATTTGCATTAGCCATGCGAACCCGAGCTTTGCTCACGATGCGCTTCGTAACAAATCCAACACAGTGATTAAAGCGCTGACGGAGCGTGGTGGCCTAATTGGCTTCAGTCTCTACCCATTTCACTTGCCAAACGGCAGCCAATGTTCACTAGAGGATTTCTGCCAGATGGTGGCGAAAACGGCCGAGCTATTCGGTGTTGAACACCTTGGTATTGGCAGCGATTTATGCCTCAACCAACCACAACAAGTGTTGGAGTGGATGCGCAATGGGCGCTGGTCTAAGGCGATGGATTATGGCGAAGGCTCTGCAAGCAATTCGGGCTGGCCGGATGCGCTGCCGTGGTTTAGCGGAAGTAAAGGGATGGAGAACATCTACAACGGATTAATTCGTCATGGATTCAGTGAGTCCGAGGCGGGACAAATACTGGGTGATAACTGGTTTAACTTTCTGAAAGAAGGACTTGAGCCTATTTCATAAACCTTAACCCAAACATGGAGCAGCCCACCACAACAACTAAAACAAGGTGGGTCGTTGAATACACTCGTGTAGCTGGCCTGATCGCCACTACCGAAAAACTTCTGGAGTCAGCATATGTCTGATTTAACCAATAGCATGAAAGCTGCCGCAATGAACATGGCATCTGACAAATCACAGGCTAAGCACAATACGTCTGCCAATGAAAATTCGCCTGACAAGCTTGGGCTGAGCAATCCCGCTTTCTGGTATAGCGGTGGGTTCATCGCTCTGTTTGTTGCTTTAGCGCTCTA
Source organism: Vibrio sp. Isolate23 (assembly GCF_022398095.1). Lineage (NCBI taxonomy): Bacteria > Pseudomonadati > Pseudomonadota > Gammaproteobacteria > Vibrionales > Vibrionaceae > Vibrio > Vibrio sp. Isolate23. Next base: position 257,341 of record NZ_JAKEUV010000003.1, on the reverse strand, counting down.
TGATGGCGAACTGCTGTCTAATCTGGTCAATGCAGGATTTGGCTGGTCAGTGAAAGTGTTTGGTCCATACTGGCAGTTGCTACTGCTTCTCACCTTTCTTATTGGCCTTGGGCTCGCTGCAGGGCGAACAGGTAAGGTGATACTCGGTGGCACAACCAAACCCGAAATGGATACTTTCCGCTGGACTGCGATCATTTTCTGTACCTTACTCGCTGGTGGTGGTGTGTTCTGGGCTGCGGCAGAGCCAATTGCTCATTACGTTAGCCCACCACCACTCTACGGCCCACAAGATAACCCTCAACAGTTAGCCGTCAACTCACTGTCGCAATCCTTTATGCACTGGGGGTTCCTTGCATGGGCCATTGTTGGCAGTCTCACCGCCATTGTGGTGATGCATCTTCATTACGATAAAGGTCTGCCGCTGAAACCTCGTATTCTTCTCTATCCGGTTCTTGGTGAACGTGCATTAAAAGGTCATACGGGTGCGATCATTGATGCGTGTTGCATCATCGCGGTTGCTGCAGGGACGATAGGTCCAATTGGCTTCCTAGGTCTACAGGTTAGCTACGCGTTAAACGCATTGTTTGATATTCCCGACGGCTTTACCACTCAGCTGATCATTATTCTGTTTGCCATCGCACTTTATACTTTGTCTGCTCTGAGTGGTCTGAATCGTGGAATGCAGATGCTTAGCCGTTACAACGTAATTTTGGCTATCGCTCTGATGATCTACATTCTTCTATTTGGCCCAACGAACTTTATCTTCAACGGCTACATTCAGGGTGTGGGCAGCATGCTCGATAACTTCATCCCAATGGCGACTTATCGTGGGGATGAAGGCTGGCTTAGCTGGTGGACGGTCTTTTTCTGGGGCTGGTTCCTTGGCTATGGACCTATGATGGCGATCTTTATTGCGCGCATTTCCCGCGGTCGCAGTATCCGCCAGTTAATCTCGACCATTAGCATTGTGGCACCACTGGCGACCTGCTTCTGGTTCACCATTGTTGGTGGTTCTGGTCTGGCATTTGAAATTGCTGAGCCAGGTAGTGTCAGTAAAGCTTTCGAAGGTTTCAATCTGCCGGGTGCGCTATTGGCGGTCACTCAACAACTACCGTTACCTATGGTGGTGTCGGTGCTGTTCCTTATCCTGACGACGATCTTCATCGTTACAACCGGTGACTCCATGACGTACACCATCAGCGTGGTGATCAGTGGAGATACTGAGCCCAATGCCATCGTGCGTACATTCTGGGGTGTCGCCATGGGTGTAACGGCGCTGATTCTGATTTCACTGGGTTCTGGCGGGATCTCTGCATTGCAGTCTTTTATCGTGATCACTGCGGTTCCGGTGTCATTGATACTGCTGCCATCACTTTGGAATGCGCCACAAATCGCGATCAAGATGGCGAAAGCACAAGGGTACTAGAGACTACTTATTAACAACAAATAACGTGAACAGTGTGCGGAAATTATCCGCACACTCTAACCATTCTTACAATAACAACAGGTGGTGAGCAAAATGGATGCACATCGTTCTACTTACACTGAAACATCGTTGCGCAATGCAGAGGTAGTCATGGCGCCAGAAAGGCTAGGAGCTATGCACCAAAATCGAATCAGTTTTGTACGCAGTCTGATTCGCAAAATGGCTAGACAGCAATGGCAGGTGAGCCGTCATGATTGGCAACTGTGCCCGCAAGGGTTTGGCCATGTCATTTATCGACTTAACACCCCGCACCATGTTTATCATCTCGTGGTGTTTTGTGATCAGATTGCAGACGAAGAGCGCAATGACAGAGTCATCGCGGAAAGGTGGGATGTCACGTTTGCCTTGGTTTACGGTGATGTTGATGTGAGTTTGCTTGAGCAATTGCGTGCCAATGTTCCGCTTCAGGAAGCTGGGCGCAATCCAAACAATGTGTTGGTGCTGGCAAGAGCAAACAAAAGTGTACGAGTGTTCGAACATATTGTCTCGGCGCTGGCTAAAGGCGTTCAACCACAAGGCGAAGAGCTGGCACAGGTGGGTTACATCCTCAGAACAACAGCCGTGTATGGCAACGGTAAGTTTGGGATTGCGGACTTCAAGCTACTGGAGAACAACCCGGACTTCAGTCTGTCCTTCAGTGCGCAGATGTGCGCTGTGTACCTGCTGCGCGAGTTCAGTCTCGATTGGGTGCATTACCTTGCACGTCAGCAAGGTGGTGAAAATGCAGTGGAGTTAGACCGAGGACTGCAACGCTATCTTGGCGTTGGTAATGCCACTGGGCTGGGAATGGCGCCTTATTTGATTAATCACCCATGTATCGTTGATCAATGGATGACGGCACGTGAAAGTGCTTTAGCGAAGGTTTTAGTAAAGCCATGCGATTCAGAGATGCATGGGCCTTTGAGTCAGTTATTGAATAAAGCCATCAAACATTTAGAGCAGGTAGTGACCATCAATCCGCATCAGAATGCGTTGAATCAACAGGCGATTGCTGAGCTGACTCTTATTCATAAAGATCTGGCGAACATCACTTCACAACAGCCCAACTGGCAGGGTGTGATGGAGGGGTTGACGACCTACAGTTTGGAAACTCAAGAGATTGTCACTTCTTGTTTGATCGAGCTTTATCCCGAACTGGTTAACCGTTTTGAAGAGCAGATGAACACCGATGAAACTTTGTCTGTTGCTAGTGGGAAAAGTGTTGGTGATTTGCTTGATGTGTTAAACGATAAATATCGCTGGGCGATTGACGCCGATTATTCGTTGGCAGAGAACAACTATTGGTTCTGGTATCGCTCTGAGGATAAAGAAGAACCGAGACTTGGGGTTCGCGGAGAGGAATCCGGTGAAGACCGAGAGCTGCCGCTTGATATCGGCCGTCAGGTCAACCGCCTGTTTAACGCAGTCTCTCAACAGCCGTGTGAGATGTCACTGGCTCAGTTTCTATTACAACATCCTCAATATCGCTCAATTGCGCGTCGAGTCTGGACCTTGGGCCATCGCCAGATGGGTGATATTCAGATGAACGTGTTACGCCAAGATGCACTGCCTATGTATTTGCTGCGCTGTAAGCTGGCTTTCTTTGGTGCGACGAAATTTGATCCCCGCTCAGATCGCTGGGTACGGGTGACCTTCTTTCAAGGTGCGCCTTTGCTGGACGAAATCGGCTCAGAGCAGCACAACGACAATTGGATCTTCCCTTTAATGCCAACCGAAAGTGAGACCCAGAATCGTCAGTCGAACAAGGTCCAAGGAGGAAACGCATTATGATCGTGTCACACAATGAGCTGGTTGCGGCAGTCAATAAAGCATTCTTAGGCGCACGTCGTTTGTGTGGTGAAGCGGATGTCATTGCCAATATGGTGGCCGATTTACAAATGGCCGGATTGCATGGTGTCCGTCACTTTAATAATGCCAGTCGTTTTCTTGGCTTAGATTCTGACTGCGCGGTGTCGATTTCGCAACGTTCTGATGAGAGTCTAGAGGTGGATTTGCACAATAGCAGTGTGGCTTGTCACTTACCTGCCGTGTTGGATTTTGCGCTGGAGAAAATGGTCCAATCTAAAGCCATTACAATTGAGCTCAAGCAGTGCCATAACCGTTGGTTGGCGTACAGCGAGTTAGTGAAGTTGGCAGCTAAAGGTATCGCGTGTCGTGCTCGCTGGACCAATGGCACCAGCCCTAAAAATGTATTGTACGTCTTGAATCGAGGTAATATTGCACCGGAACTGTATTTCTCAGAAGAGAGCCGTGGTTCGATAGAAAGTTATCACTCGATGACGATTGAATTGGCGGTAAGTGATTTTGATGTCAGCGCCAGTTCGCAAGGCTACAACGTGTATGTTGATGCTAAGGAGCTCGTCGATGCACAGCAGTCCTCATGGCGAGAGGGCATTTTCGTTGAAGACGAAGAATGGGAATTACTAAAGCAGACCGCGACAGTGTTTCTGGTCGAGAATAGCGAACGTTCAAGGCAAGGTGCCGGAGAGCTTGCCTAATACTGAAAAGCCAAGGTCAAGACCTTGGCTTCCAAAGCAGTGAACTATAGGGCTAGTAAAATAGCGATGCTGTGCATAGCTATTTTTAAGTCTGTATTTTCTTGAACTGCTCAGGTGACGATGGTAGTGAAAATCTCGCGCTCAAGTAGTAACATTTCAGATGTTTAGCAGAGTTTATTTAAGAGAAAAGAGTCGCCAATGTTGTTACCTACAAAGTACGCCATTACCCGTAATGAGAAGAGTTTAGATGAGTTGGCGCAATTACTTGTTTTGCAAGGCGCTGACAGTTTGTGCCAACTGAGAGCCAAGTCGTACAGTTTATCGTCTCTAAAGCAAGCAATTGGTCCCAACGTGAAAGGGATTGTGTTAGTCAATTCTGCTTCCTATGACGGCTCGGATGTAGCTCCTTTTCATGGCGTGCACCTTACTTCGAAAGACCTCTCAGATAAGGCTTTAATTCAGTCAGTTCGTCACAGCGGCGCGCAATACCTGGCGGCATCGTGCCACAATGAGCAGGAGATTGAGCTGGCGAATAAAGCGGGGTGTGACTTCATTACTATTTCGCCAGTGGAAGCGACGAACTCTCATCCTGATGCCACTCCGATTGGTTGGCAGCGCTTTGCGGAGCTATCCAAATTGGCGAACATGCCAACCTTTGCCCTCGGTGGGCAAAGTACCCATAACGTAGAACATGCACAAAGCTACGGTGCGCACGGCGTTGCTGGGATTTCAGACTTTTGGCAGGTTGAGAAATAAAAAAGGCTGGTGAATTCACCAGCCTTAGCGTTTAGCCTAGATAGCGATTCTTGAGGTGATCTTTAAAGAATTGCGCGTTGAGAGTGTCGCCTGTCGCTTGCTTCACTAACTGATCTGTTGTGAGTAAGCTTCCCTTGCTCCAGATATTGTCTGATAGCCAGCTAAAGATTGGCGTTAAATCGCCAGCTTGAATGGCTGTATCAACATCAACAGTTTGCTTCATTGCCGCCATAAACTGCGCGGCATACATTGCCCCTAATGTGTAAGATGGGAAGTAGCCGAATGCGCCGTCTGTCCAGTGGATGTCTTGCATACAACCGTTCTTAAAGTTGTCTTTGGTCGACAGTCCAAGGTAAGCCTGCATTTTTTCATTCCACAGTTCAGGGACGTCAGTGTGTTTGATTTTACCGTTGATCAGATCGCGCTCAATTTCGTAGCGCAGAATAACGTGAGCAGGGTAGGTAAGCTCGTCGGCATCAACACGAATGAAGTCCTTTTTCACGCGGGTGTATAGCTTGTGGAAATTTTCCTGCGAGAATAGCGCTGGGTTATGGCCATCGAAATGCTTGGCCGCAAAACCTGCCAGATGAGCGATAAAGGCGTCGCTGCGCCCGACCTGCATTTCAAAAAATAGCGATTGTGACTCGTGAATACCCATAGAGCGAGCTTCACCAGAAGGTAATCCAGCAAGAGGTTTTGGTAGTCCTTGTTCATAACGAGCGTGACCCGTTTCGTGTACAATGCCCATCAGCGATTGAACGAACTCGTTTTCGTCGTAGCGAGTCGTAATTCGTACATCCGATGGCACACCGCCACAGAATGGGTGCACACTCTCATCTAAACGACCATGCTCAAAATCGAACTGCAGTAGCTTCATCACTTCGAGACCAAGTGCTTTCTGCTTATCTGTTGCGAATTTACCTTCAGGTTGAACAAACTGCTCAGAAGACTGCTTTTCAATCACTTCATCGATAAGTTCTGGCAACCAGCTTTTCGCATTGCTAAACAAAGTATCCAGGGATGCAGAGCTGGTGCCGGGTTCGTAGATATCCAACATGGCATCGTATGGAGTGAGTCCGTTTGCTTCTGCTCGGATTTGCGCTTCTTCCTGAGAAAGTTTCACTACCTCAGCCCAGTTCTTCTCGAACCCAACCCAGTCATTGTCACCACGTTGTGTACGCCATGCATGTTCACATTTGGAACCTGCGAGAGATTTAGCTTGCACCAGTTCTTCTGGGAGAAGGTTGGCTTGCTGCCACTGGCGTTTCAACTCGCGAAGTGTCGCCTTGTCATCTGTGTTGAGTGATTCACCTTCGGCTTCTGCAAACCAGTCTGCCAGTTGAGGCTGAGTATGAAGGCCGTGAATATGAACCGAGAGTTCCGCCATGGCTTCAGAGCGAGCTTGGTTACCGCCGCTAGGCATAACTGCTGCTTGGTCCCAACCACAAATAGAAGCAAGGTGGCTGAAATGAGAGATTTTTTTAGAATGTGCTTTGAGTTTTTCGAATGCGCTCATGGGTCGCCTTCCGTGACTATTTAGGAGAAGGAAAGTGTATCAACCTCGCGTAATCAGACCAAGTACTATCCGGTTACATCCATTGGATTGAGTCCCTGTTAAATCACACTATTTCTAGCATTTAGTGATTTAAATGTTATTGGTATGGCGAAAAAGAATTCCACCTCGTTGTTTATTCACTGACGTTTTGATGATAGAAGAGGGTTATCAAATGACCTCGATGAATTCGAGAAGAGGCATAGAAAGGAGTAGATGTGATTAACAATATGGAAGCGTTTCTGATCGCCATTACCATTTTAACGCTAACACCGGGTCTGGACACTGCGCTGGTGCTACGCAATTCTTCCCGAGGTGGAGTGAAAGATGGCGTTGCCACCAGTCTAGGTATTTGTTTAGGTCTGTTTGTTCACGCGACGTTTTCAGCAATTGGTATTTCCGCCATTTTGGCTCAGTCGGCAGAACTGTTTAATGCAGTAAAGATGGTTGGTGCCGCTTATCTTATATGGCTGGGAGCGACGACTTTAAGAGAGGTCTGGAAAGGGGATGTTGCTCTATCGAATATGGAGTCTCATACGCATAATCTGGATATGAAACGCTCGCTTCGAGAAGGGTTTCTGTCAAATATTCTCAATCCGAAAACAGCGGTTTTCTATCTCGCGTTCTTGCCTCAGTTTATCAATCCCGAGGGCTCGGCATTTTTGCAATCCAGTTTGATGGCGGCTATCCACTTTGTGATTGCCATGATTTGGCAGTGTGGCTTAGCAGGTACTTTGAACTCAGCGAAGAACCTACTTAAAAGCCCTAAGTTTATGCGCCGGATGGAAGCAACAACGGGAGTGGTTCTCGTTGGCTTGGGTGTGAAACTTATGGTGGAAGAATAAAAAACAGCGGCTTAAGCCGCTGTTTTTTTATTGGTTAGCTCTGCATCTGAGGCTGCTTTATGTTATCGACAGCGGCTTTGAAATACGCTTTCGTTTCCTCAATCACAACATGACGTAGCAAGATCAAACCGATCAGGTTAGGCACCGCCATCAAGCCGTTAACGATATCAGCAATAATCCAAATCATATCGAGGTGTAGGAAAGCGCCTGATGCCACCAAAGCAAGGAAGATAACCTTGTATGGCAGAACGGCTTTGGTGCCGAACAAGAATACGACACAGCGCTCACCATAGTAGTTCCAACCCAGAATGGTTGTGAAGGCGAAGAAGATCAAACCAACGGAAACCAGAATAGGGCCAAGCGTTTCAGCATTCAGGCCAACAGCAAAAGCGTGAGTCGTCATCGCTGCACCGGCAAAGTCACTTTGCCAGGCACCAGTCAGGATCAGTGCAAGACCTGTCATCGTGCAAATGATGATGGTATCGAAGAAGGTACCTGTCATCGAAATCAGACCTTGTCTCACACACGAATCGGTTTTCGCCGCCGCTGCTGCCATGGGAGCACTGCCAAGACCCGATTCGTTAGAGAAAACACCACGAGCAATACCCGACTGGATGGCTAGCATGATGCTCGCACCAAGGAAGCCACCTGTTGCCGCCGTTTGTGTGAAAGCAGACACCAGAACCAGCTCGATAGCATTGAGCAGTTGATCGCTGTTGATGACAATCACGCTCAAACAAGCCAATACGTAGAACAGCGCCATCGTTGGCACGACTTTGCCTGCAACTTTAGCAATTGACTGAATACCACCCAGCGTGACAAACGCCACTAGTAGCGTCAGTACCACTGCGGATGCTTCGCGTGGCACGCCAAAAGAGATCTGGCTGGCGTCTAGAATCGCGTTTACCTGAGGGAAAGTACCAATACCGAAGCAGGCAACACCCAAAGCGAAGAAGGCGAATAGCGATGCGAGCGTACGAGAACCCACTCCATATTGGAGGTAGTACATTGGCCCACCAACCATCTGGCCTTTGTCATCTACGTTACGGTATTTAACGGCTAATAAGCATTCTGCATATTTGGTCGCCATTCCGAACAGAGCAGCAAGCCACATCCAGAACAGTGCACCCGGGCCACCAAGTTTTATTGCGGTTGCGACACCAACAATATTACCTGTACCAATGGTGGCAGAAAGCGCGGTACAAAGAGCGGCGAAGCTTGAAATATCACCTGGTTTTTTAGAATCATCTTTGCTGAAAACCATTTTCAGTGCAGTCGGTAGGTGTCGAAACTGAAGTAAGCCTAAGCGAAAAGTAAAGTAGACACCGGTTCCCACTAACAGGATAAGCAGTGGTGGACCCCAGACAAAGCTGTCGATAGTTTTAAGTAAAGATTGAAGGTTATCCATGATTTCCCCTTAATTGATAAAGCATTACTAAGGAGAAGAGTGAAAGGGTAGAGACGACAAGTCTCAACAAACGCTACAGGCAGAAAAGCGATCATAGCTAGGTTGTTCTTTTCACTCCTCTGTCCTTTTGCCTGAGAGTTTCACTACACACATTGATAGTATGAAGCTTGCTCCTTCGGCGACCGATTTAACGGTTCTCTCCAGAGGTTCCTCCAACTACAGTCCTCGCTGTTTTCACAGCACCTGAAAGATTTACTTCTTCGGTAGGTTATTTTGTCCAAATGTTAAAACTTGGTAAATAACCACTCTCCTGCAGTCTTCATTGGAACGATTGCTCGTAAAGCGAGCAAAAGTTGGTTGATAGCACTGGTTGCTGTCAACGTGTGAACTCTATCATTATTTTTGTGTAATTCAATAATTATTTTGCATGTTTTACAAGGTGGGGAACGATTGGAAATGTGAGGTATGGAAGAACCTCTAATAAATTTAGAGGCTCAGTTAAAGGATTATTCTTTGTGTCGTGCATTGACGCTATAGCTTACATTGTCATCCACGAAGTCATACTCAATTTGCGTAGGGGTCACGTCACAGATTTCAGAGATAGGGGTTAAGGTTCCGCTAGTACCATGGCGAAGATCAAATCGAATACGTCGACTAAAGACATTGTCTTGATCTCCTCTAGGAATTTCCTCTATGTACATTTCAGAATCACGGCAGTTTCCTGAGATGGCAATAGTGGTAGAAAACATAATCGGCTCTGAAATAGTAAAGTCTTCGAGTGTGACATCTTGATATGTGCGACTGAGATCAATGGTTTGACTGGTGTAAATTGCCCCAGTAAACTTTTCCGCGTATAGGTTGCCACTCCAACCTCTTGGTACAGGTAAAGTGTACGCGCCATTAGCGTCTGTTCTAGCGATGGAGAAGTAACCCCTTACGTCTGCGTTTTGAACAGGGATACCAGCCTGAGAATACACATATCCTTCAATGTTCACTTTTGAAGTAGGGCGCGTAAATAGGTGTGCATTACGGATATCACTAATCAATAACGTGCCAGATTCAAACCCAAAACTAGAGCCATATCGACTGCTTCCATCTCCAGTCTGAAAGATGTCAGCCAATTGCCAAGACAACTCTTTACCTTTTTGGATATCGAAACGATAAACTTTACCTAGCGCGTCATCACCGATCATGAAGGTGGTACGATCTAGCTCCACATCATGACCGAAATCGCCTGTTTCGGTATCGATATCCGCTTGCTTGATCGTTTGCTGTAGGCTCCAAGATTCGTAGGGGTGGCGTCTTATGAAGATATGCACGTACGATGTTGTGTAGCTACTTACGACTAAAAAGTGTTTATTCACGTCAAACGCGAAGCCAAACTGACTGGATTGAGTCGGGGTTTTATCTGGTGACTCAATGACATCACCTAAGTGCCAAGTATTAAGATCTCTACTTCGGAAAATAAAGATACGCTCAGCCGAAGATTCGCTGATGTACAACTCGTTCGCATGACGGCGAACAGTAAATCCTAAAGATCGAAAAGTAGGGTCGGGGAAGCTATTGACGTCTAGTTTATCGACCAGTTGCCATTCCCCAGAGTTTCTGAGGTATACGTAAACGCTTCTTTGTTTGGGATCGGAAATTGTGAGTAGCTGGTCATCAAGGTAAACAGACTCACCAAATAGAGAAAGTTGTGGATCAACGTCGTCTGGCAATTCGATTGTACTAGATAACGTCCAGTTCGGTTTGAATGCGTTCTCGCGCTCATACAGCCAAACTTTGTGCTCAGAGTTGGAGCCGATAGCAATAAAGCGGTCTGTGTTGTAGATGTACTTATCGGTATATCCACTGCCGGTAACCGGAAGCCTTGGGCCAAACTTCCAAACGCCAAAATCTTTAAAAATAATTTGGTTTCCGATGACGCCGACGTTACGTGAAAGTGATGTTGTTCCTGGTACTTTGTCGATTTTTTGATAATCGGATAAATCAGGAAAATTGGGTGATGCATTTGTACTTAATGAAAATAAGGCAGCGAATAAGGCTAAATATCGCATGGAGGTCTCTCCTCACTAATGAAGTAGGAATTCATGGCGGAATGAGACTTACAACAAGTTGACTGCGGACTAACTTAAGCTCTCGATGAATATCAGAGCAGGCGAAAAGTTGAATTTCGTTGCTCTGAAGAAGCCATACTACATACAAATCAATTGGCATATCAATAGTATTTAGAGTGTTTACACTAATTGATATATGTGAAAGTTTAACTAATTAAAATTATTGAGTTTTATCTGGTTGAAAAACTATTGGATGGAGTGTTTGAGTGTTTAAATTGAGTTTAAATAAAACGACCATTTAGTGTCTTTTTGACTTGATTGTTATTGAGTCTTATTGACTCTGATTAACTTGATGGCGTTTTTATTTTATTGATTATATAGAATTTTTAAAGTTGGCAGGAAGAATGCTATGTAGAGAGAAAAACAAAATAATCTAGTGAGGTCTCTATGTTTGCTCAACCAACTCGCACCGCATTTAAAACACTTTTGACTGTTTCAAATATTGGACTGGTTGTCACTTTTCTCGCACTGGTGGTCAGCGTGCTGATTTCTTATCCATACGCTAACTCCTTCAGCCTGAATACTCAAATTGCGGCGCATATCAGTACCATCGTAATAGCTGCGTTTTTGAAAGTGAGTTATGTCACCCGATGCTTGGCGCAATACAATCTAGGTTTGGAAGTGAAATAGATATGACATAGTAATAGCGCCCTGAGTAGGGCGCTACTGCAAAGCTTAGAAGTAGTTCGCGTCAACCAGCTCGCTAACCTGCACTGATTTCACATCAGCTCGCGCATCAAGCCATGCAGCAACCTTGGCTTGCTGCTCTTCTGTTACGCTTTGATATCTTTCTGAGTGACAAATAAAGCCTTCAAACAACTCTAGGCCACCTCCACCAAAACTCAATCCAAGTGCATCGATGTAATCAATGAACTCGTCAACAAACGCGTCGTAGCTATCAAAGTCAGTGATCGTTGTTTCACAGTTGACTTCAAAGCCAAGCATCGCGAACTCACCCAAAAATAGCTTCTTCTGGATACGGCGTTTCTTATTTTCTAACTTATATGGTTTCATTATTTTGCCTCAAACTTTCGAGATAGTTCGTTATACCTTATATTTGATGCAGGCCCAAATTTAATTCTGTTAAAGCCTAGTCTTAGCCGTTTAGACTGAAAAGGTTGTGTTTTGTTACGATTAGCTTGATATCACATAACGAAACTGGAATGGGAATGTATATAATTGAATCAAATGAGTGTAAAACAAACTGAACTCTGACCCAATGCTCTTAAAAAATGGTATAAATGAATGAGTTAACAGGCTATTGAGGTTCTCGCAGAGTCTGGCTAAGGAGAGAGTATGACAAGATTGATTGCTATAGTTTTTTTGGTGGCGTTAGCGTTTGTGCTAATACGATATAGAACCAATGAAAAATTGCAAAAATACGTCGTCATAACACTGGTCTCTGGCTTTCTAGTTTATACCACGACACTAGTGGTTACGGAACTCATGCGCTAAATCTGTAGGAGCAAAGAATTGAACAACGAGTCTGAAGTTGAGAATGATGATGTTGTGGTCATCGAAGAACGGGACAAGCGCAGCTATTTGTATATTGTCATTGCAGGTGTCATAGGCCTAGCGTTAGGCGGCCTTGCCGGAGCCGTTGTTACGGCTGATAAATGGCAAAAAGCATATGATGGGCTGGAAGAAAAGTATCAGTCACTGGTTGAAGATAAGAAACAACTCGTGAACCAAGTCGAAGTTAAGGTTGCGAAAGTCGATGATGAAATTGCCGTTAAACTTCAGCAAGCCATTGATGAGCAGCAACAAGAGCATGAAGCGGCTCTGGCAGCACTACGCTCTGAAGTGTCGGAGCTTGAGAAAGTCAATTTGTCTCTTGAAGAGCAACTCAATCAGCAAAAGCAAGAAATTGCAGAGGCAAATAGAGAAAATACGCAGCTAAATAGACAAGCCGATATGCAAGCGACAATGTTTGAGCGTTCTAGAGAGCTTTTCCAGCAGGAGCTTAAGGTCAAACAAGAATTAGAAGCGCTGGAAAAAGAACGGGAAGAGCTGGAGCCTAAAATCAAGCAACTTAAAAAAGACTGTGATCTGTATCTGGCGGGGACGTCTTGGGAAGCAAAATCTGACTCATGTGACAAGCAAGATGAAGCCAACTCTCGTTTAAGTCAGGTCAATCAGATGATCAGGGTGCATCAAATGGATCTCAAGCAGATGAAAGCGTTGACTGACGAGCTAGGCTTATAGTCAAGTCTAACGAATCTTGATATGAAACCTCTCTTATGAGAGGTTTTTTTACGCCTAAAGTGGGCAAGAAAACATTTTATTACTAATTTTAAGAGGTGAGGTAGTTAACGTTGCTAATGCAGTAAGGAAGCGGTGTGCATAAGAATAACAGTACAGAGTGGTTTCAAATTATTGCCAACCTTGCTTTCCTTTGTGCTGTAGGGGTTGTGTCTTATAGCCTAGTCAATCAGGATCACACCTGGTCGAGAATTTTCTTCTTATTCCCGATACTAATGATACTGTCTTTAATCTCGTCTGATTTAACACTTCGACATTTATTTTCATTCTCTGGTGTGGCTATGTTCTTAGTCGGCGGTCTGATTGAACCGTTTGATGTAGCTTCCATCCGAGATAGTTTAATGCTCATTCCTTTGTGCTACATCGTATTGTTCCCAGGTTCCTTGTGGCCGATCGCGGTGGGAGCGGCGCTCATCAATGGATATCTTTACCAATTAACGACCACTGACTTCGAGTTATTCGTCGAAGTGGCTACCGAAGTCAGTGCTATTACCATTGCATTGACCGTGATGTCATATTTCTATGTTAAAGCACGAGAACAAGCACTTACCTACAAGAAAGAGAGTGTCACTGACTATCTAACTAAACTGCCAAACTTGCACGCTTTTTACAGTGATATTAAACAAGTCAATGGCAGCAATGCTGACCATTTTGGCTTGCTGCATATTGGTCTTGAAGGGTTTAAGAATGTGAATGACCGTTTGGGGTATCGTCATGGTGATGTGTTGTTGGTGGCGTTTGCTAATCATATTAAGCAATTAGTTGGTGGCTATGGAAAATTGTATCGGTTGGGAGGAGATGAATTTGTTCTTATGGTCGAGTCCACCGGGGTGGAACTGGTGCTTGATGAAGTAGTCGAGATTCTTGTGAGGCACAAAAAAACCTTATTTAACATAGATAATACCAGTCATAGGCTTGGGTTTTGCATTGGCGTCGCTTTTGCGAGAGACGCCTCTGAAAGTACCGATGTTTGGATTAAAAATGCCGATTTTGCATTGTACAAAGCGCGCTCGGAAGGAGCGGGTACAGTGTGCTGGTTTGATGAAGCCTTGCTGAATGAGACGATTCGCCAGCATCAGATAGAAACAGAAATTAAAGAAGCGTTAGCCAAAGATCAATTTGTGCTTTGTTATCAGCCCAAAGTTTCTACGACCACGTCGGAAGTGGTTGGTGCGGAAGCTCTGATTCGATGGAAACACCCACAGTTAGGGGCGATAACGCCAGCGGAATTTATTCCGGTTGCTGAGAAAACAGCGCAGATAGTTCCCTTAGGGCACTGGATTTTACGTGAAGCCTGTAAGCAAATTAAAGCTTGGCATGATGAGGGGATTGATATCTGTGTGTCGGTAAATGTGTCCAATGTACAGTTTGCTCACACCGATTTGTTTAAAGTGATCTGTGAAATTCTTAGAGAAGTGCAACTGCCTTCCCACTTATTACAGATTGAGATCACGGAGTCCACATTGATGAAAGATCCTGAGAGTGTGACGGATATTTGTGGGCAACTGCGAGCGTTGGGAATCTCAATTGCGATTGATGATTTTGGTGTGGAATACTCGTGCTTGAAGTATCTGAAGCAACTTCCGGTTGATGTATTAAAAATTGATAAGTGTTTTGTTGATGATTGTGCAATTCACGATTCCGACAGAATGTTGCTGAGAACGATAGTGCAGATGGGGCACAGTTTAAACATTAAAGTGGTCGCAGAAGGAATAGAGGATGAAGATCAACTGGAGGTTCTTCGTCAGGAGCGATGTGATGAATATCAAGGCTATTTGTTTTCTCAGCCCCTGTCTGGTAAAGAGTTTTTCTCTTTGTTTAATGTGAGTGCTAATAAAGCCTCGGCATAAATATCAGAGTAGGTTACAGTGCCCCAGTGTTATCCAATTGAGATACTAGATGCTTACCGATAAGCTGATTATTCCCCTCCCTTCGCTGATTCGTCGGGTTGGTAGTGAACAGAACAAACAGTTACGTGTCATCGCCAAACAACATCACTGTGAGCTAAAGCGCATTCGTCGGTCTAGAGATTGGCAACTGATTGGCGAACCTGAAGCGTTACGTGATCTGGTCAATTCTTTACATCAGCATGCATCGAATTTAGAGTTTGTGTTGAACAAACTAGAAGCGTTTATTGATTTCCATGCACCGCCTTGTGAGCCTCTTGCTGCACAGCTTGAGTGCTTATTGCGTTCTAACTCTGCTATCACCTTAAATGAATTGATGGAGCGAACCGGATGCTCTCTGTCGGAAGCACGTAGCGCTCGGTTTGCTCTAGACGTATTATGAGCGAACTAGTTGAGGTTATCTAATGGGCTTATTGTGCCCGCGTAGTGCTGGCCTATCACATGTGTGTAGATCTGTGTCGTCTTAACGTCGTTGTGACCCAACAGCTCTTGAACACTGCGAATGTCTCTGCCAGCCTGCAGTAGGTGTGTCGCAAAGCTATGGCGAAATGTGTGGCATGATACCTTTTTGTTGATATCGGCTTTAGCTACAGCTCGACTCAAGGTTTTTCTCACGACACTGCTGTGAAGGTGGTGCCTAGAAGGGCGGTGATTGTGTGGGTTGTGAGAAATAGAAGGTGAGGGGAAGATAAACATCCAGCCGAGTTGTTGAAACGCGTTAGGATACTTTCTATGCAGTGCATTTGGTAAAGATGGGCCAATACCATGCTGGTTGTCAGCTAGCTGTAACTTTTTAGCTGCATCTATTTGTTGGTGTAACTGACTAACACACTGATGGCTGAGTAATGTCTGACGGTCTTTCTTGCCTTTTCCATCCCTCACGGTAATAGACAAGTTGTTTAAATCGATATCCTGTACCCGAAGCCTTAGGCACTCTGAGATTCTTAACCCACTTCCATAAAGTAATTCAATAATCAGTTTTTCTTTTCCATCTAGATAAGAAAGGATTTGCTTAATTTCACTCGGCGTCAATACAATCGGTAACTGTCTCTGCTTACTGGCTAAGCTAAACCCCAAATCCCCTAAATCAATTTTTAAATAGCTCTGATAGAGGAAAACCAGCGCATTAAGTGCCACCTTTTGTGTATTTATGGCCACATTACGAGAGTTCGCGAGGTAGGATAGGAATTGAGTTACTTCATATGCGCCCATATCTTGAGGGTGTCGTTTATCGTGAAAGAAAATAAACGAACGAATCCAGTACAGATACGATTTCTCAGTACGAATACTGTAGCCACTTAACCTCATATACTCACATACCTCTCTAAGAAACGGGCTTTTCTCAGGCATTGAATCATCCTCGGTTCGTTTAGACCTGTACCTTTATAGCGACTTCCGTGAACAGAAAAGTGTGATTTTTGGCTTATTGTGAAGGTTAAGAATGTTGTGCTTGAAGTGACGTTCACATGTAGAGCTGCTCATGAAGAAATGAAGTGGTTTGCTATTGGTTATCTATGTATATCCTCTTTATGTTACCAATTGAGTAATAACCTTTGATTCCAAGTGGAATCATTCTATATAATTCCTTTTATTTTTCAGATACTCAGTACCTAATTTTAAGCTAATCATCATGCCTTTTTTTATTCTTATTACGCTCCTTTTTGTTTTATTAACCCTCTTTGCCTTGTACTTCTATTTTGAAGCTAAACGGAAAAAGGAAGCACAATATGCGAAAAAAGCACTGACCGTGCGTGTCGAAAAAATGAAAAAGCGATTCAAGTCAGAAGTTCAGCAATGGATGTTTTCTGGAGCCTTGTCCAAGCAGGATGAGAGCACGATGATTCGATTGCCGAACTATTTTTTTGTTTTTCAGCCGATAACGTCTGAAAACGTAGAACATTACGAACAGTCATTAGAAAGCGTGTTATTGACGGTTAATGAAAAGGTGTTGCTCGTCCCTAATAATAGTGATGACGTCACTGTGACATGCGAGCCATTGTGTCAGTTTGTTCAGTCTCTACCATCTGCTGCTCAAGGCTACAATGCTAGCTTTTATCGTAATGATCTGCCTGTGCTCATTCAAAAGCTAAGAGATGCTGAGATTGAGCCAGTAGATGAGCGGAACCAAGAAGAGACAGAAGTTGCCTAAGGGGTTTCACTTAAAAGGAGAGTGCGTTCTAGATTAAACCAGTCACATTTTACGATGTAACAACCTATAGCTATTTGTAAATCAATTGGTTTCTTCAATTGAGTATTTACATACCTTACTTGTGATCAATAGCATCTGTAAATCGATTTTTAGGTTATTAATAACAAATGGCTATAGGTTAATGTAATGAAAACAAAACTTCTATTTGCGCTTCCCTTTCTCTCGTTCGCGGCAGTGGCGAACACTAATCCTCACTTGGAAACGTACAATACCCAAGTAAGTCAGACGATATATAAAGGTCAGCGCTTGAATATTCCCGTTAACCTTTCACTACCTGAAGACAGACGCCACTTGGCAACGTTAGGTTATGACAACAACCAGCCTTCTTCAATGGATTGTAAGATTAGTATTTACGATAGTGCGAGTACGTTACTGCACTATCTAGACTGTCGCGCAGGTATTGGTGAGCACACATTTGCTACGCCTATCGCTTACTGGCAGGATAATTATCGAGCTGTTATCTCTTTGTATAATGCAGATTTTTCTCAATCGAGTCAGCGATTTGAAGGGAATTTTCGTTTTAACTTTGGTGAAAGCTCGCGTATTGACAACGATCATCTACCTACATGGTGGAAGAAAACTTATAACTCAGTTGGACTCGATGCAAATACCGATTATGACGGAGACAACTTTAGCTTAATTCAAGAGTATTTTGGTAACAGCAAGCCGAACGACGTAAACAGCTTTCCTGATCACGATCCTGTAATTGACTTTGACGAAACACATTCAGCAGGAACATCAATGTATGTCCGTTTTGGTCAGCCAGTGACGGATTGGATCGAAATTACCCCAACTTATAATAAGAAAGTGAAGTCTTTAGAGCTGGTCGTTGAAACAAATGACAACGCTCGAAATCAATCTGTCGTTGCATTCATTCATGATGAAAATGGCAACCGAGTTTATTCAAGCTACCTTAAATTCCCTGGCCGACAATCTGTTGCTTTGGAGCAACCCGTTGATGTAGAGAAATTGAAGATAAAACTGGTTGCTAGCCACTATTCGTCAAACATTCATGCTCACTATAAGGTGAAATTGAACGCGACCTTTACTGAGTAGTATTAGCATCTGGTTATATAGAGAGCGCCTGTTGGCGCTCTTTTTTACTGGCTAGCGTTTATTTCTTTGTTCGAAAATATTGAATGACTTGATTTAAATATGTGTGTTGTTGCTAATTTTTGTTGTTTTATGATTTATCATCAATAACTTACATAATAAGGAAATGAAATGGCAGCATTAACAAAAGGTATACATCACGTAGGATTAACCGTATCTGACTTAGAAGCCAGTACTCAGTTTTTTATTGAGCACTTAGGTTGGAATGAAGTAAAGAGGAACCCCGATTATCCAGCCATATTTGTTAGTGATGGCAATATCATGCTGACGCTATGGTCTTCCCAGGTTGCTAACCCTACTCCGTTTGACCGAAAAACGAATGTCGGCTTACATCATTTAGCCTTGCTTGTTGAAAGTGAAGGGCAATTAGATCAATTACGAGAGCAGTTCCTCAAATCAGGGATTGAGGTTGAGTTTGGTCCTGAGCTTGTTAAATCCGGCCCTGCCAAACATCTTATGTGTTACGACCCAAGTGGTATTCGAGTAGAGCTATTCTGGCCTGGCTTGTAAAATAAGCATCTCAGAGACTATCAATGTGTTAAATATCCCCCTTTTGGGGTACTTAAAAAGCCTTTTCGTTGTTGAAGGTAATGGCTCGCTTAGAGCTAAAACTCGCAGTATCATATTGAAAAATAATTGTAGAGAAGTCTTTTAAGATGTCATTTCCCCCATGTCCTAATTGCCAATCTGAGTATGTTTATCAAGACCAAGATCATCTGATTTGTCCTGAGTGTGCTTATGAGTGGAATCCAGCCGAAGTATTGGAAGCTGAAACTTTGCATGTGAAAGATGCCAATGGAACACTCCTCGCTGAAGGGGATAAGGTGACATTAGCGAAAGACCTTAAGGTGAAGGGAAGCTCACTGGTCTTAAAAATTGGTACGAAAGCAGTGATTCGACGTATTGTCGATGGCAAGGATCATCAACTGGACTGTAAAGTCGATGGAACAGGGGAAATGATGGTAACGGCGCAATTTGTTAAGAAGGTTTAATCCGACCATGGATTAAACGCATTACTTGGAGAAAAGCTCATCAACAATCCGTTACCTTATTCCTGTTTGCTCGAGATTCATGTTGTTTTAAGATTGTCTAACAACATACAAGGCTAAAAAGGTTATTCATGAAGAAAACAGTGAGCTTAATTGTGATGCTAGGGGCTCTAATTGGTTGTGATGATGCAACGAAAGCCATCGATCAAGCGCAAGAAGCCGCCAATAAAGCGGTGGATGATATTCAGCAGCAAGTGGAGTCAATTGACTTGGATAAGTTAAACCTTGATCAGCTTGGCGCTGCAACTGAGTCTGCTAAAGAAATGGCGACATCTATAGAGGAGGCCATCAGCATTGATTTTGATAACCCAGAAGCTTTGACCCAAGCTAAGGAGCATATTGCAAATGCATACAGCTGCTTGGTTGAAACTTCCTCTGAATCCACCGCTTCTGAACTAGTAGATCAATTGTTGTCGTCGGTGAATAGTGAAGATGCTATCGCTTTGATTGAGAATGGGGTTGAACAAGCCAAATTGTCACAAGAATGTATCATGTGAACTTTTGAATCCTATTCCCTTTCATATCTAAGTGATCCTTTATTGGCACTAAAAGGTTTGTGATTTTTACAACAAGGTTATAGACGACTGCGAGATATGATGAACAGAGTAATTTTTTTGCTAGCGGTACTTTTTATCAGCGGCTGTTTAGGAATGCCGAAAGATGTGAAACCTGTACAAGGCTTTAAAATCGATAGGTATTTGGGAAAATGGTATGAGATCGCAAGGCTCGATCATTCTTTCGAGAAAGGGCTCAGCCAAGTTACCGCAGAGTATCGCTTAAAACATGATGGGGGCATTAAAGTGATTAACCGCGGTTTTTCCGAAGAGCTTAGCGAATGGAAAGAAGCGGAAGGCAAGGCGTATTTTGTTCGAAGCGCAGATCAAGGCTATCTAAAAGTATCATTCTTTGGGCCATTTTATGGCTCATACATTGTTTTTGAGCTTGAGAAAGAAAATTACGATTACGCCTTTGTGTCTGGGCCTAATAATAATTACCTATGGTTGTTAGCTCGCACCGCTTCAGTAGAGCAAGATGTCATTAACAAGTTTGTTGCTATGGCCAACGAGAAAGGGTTTGACACGAACCGGCTTATTTTTGTTGAGCACAAATAGTATTCACTTGCTTTAAACTTTTCTATTTAAAATCAATGCTTAATTGGTTTTTCTACTTGTTTTCTCCATTGTCCTCTATTTCTCTTTGAATGAATTTGAGCGGTTTTCTTATTCAGCCGCTCTATTGTCAAACCGATAACCAGCTCACTTATTAATATTTCTAATAGTTAAGGCGATCACAATAATTACAGTGATTGCTTTCCTTGGTCTACTTATCACTTCAGGATGGGATCGATCCCATGGGATTGTTCCCATAAGTCATAAAATATACAAACTTGAGTGAATCAATTGAGCTTTACGCTACAAGGAAAGAATTATGAAACTATTACCTATTGCCAGTGCACTTTCTGTTGCCATTCTATCAACCAGCACATTAGCCGCCACTTCTCCCGTCGAATTTTACGGCTACATGCGTGGTGGAGTCGGGCTAAGTAATGAGGGCGGTTCTAACAGCAAATGGGAAGTGAACAAGGTCGGTCGTCTTGGTAACGAAGATGATCTGTATGGTGAGTTTGGCCTGAAAAAAGAAGTCTATGCAGAAGACGAAGTCTCCTTTGTGGTTGACTCGATGCTTAAATACTGGGAAGGGCAAGATGAAAACTCCAAAGATCGCAGTGTTGAGTTAGCACAGCTGAACGTTCAGGCAACAGGTTTATTTGAAGATAAAGACATTACTATCTGGGCGGGTGAGCGTTACTACCAACGTCACGACGTTCATATCGTAGATAACTACTACTGGGACGTCAGCGGTATCGGTGGTGGTGTTGAACACATTAATATGGGGCCGGGTAAGTTGTCCGTTGCGCTTCTACAAGATACTGTGGCTGACGACTTAGATGATGGTCAGGAAACGACGGCTGTTATTGCCGATGTTCGATACGCTGGCATCCCAATGTGGGAAAATGCAGATCTGGAAGTCGGCTTGGATTATCACGCGGGCAACGAACGTAGTGGTCAGTCACTGGATGCCGACAACAGCCTGATGTTTACGGCAAGCCTTCAGCAATCACTGGACAATGGTTTCAACAAAACAATCCTACAGTTAGCGAACTCTGGTTACGCGGAGCAAATGACGACATTTGGTCACGGTAATGGTCTGGTTCGTGATGCTGCAAACAACGATGCGAAAGGTTACCGTCTGATCAACTGGGGTGTTGTTTCTGTTGGAGACAAAATTGAATTTGGTCACTCTATCCGTTATGCCACAGCCACAGATGTGGATGGTACTGCGACGGATGATTCCACACTCAGCGTGGTAGTTCGTCCGCTATACAAATGGACAGATAGAATGCGTACCATTCTGGAAATTGGTGGTTTCTCAGAAAAGATTAATAACGTAGATAGTGCAGGTAGCAAGTTTACTGTTGCACAGGCTTGGGTACCTAAAGCGGGTTTTTGGTCTCGACCTGAGATTCGCGTATTCGCTACGTATCTGAATGATGCAGAAAATGATAATGCTTTTGGCACTGGTAAAGACACAGAAATCAGTGTTGGTATGCAGGTAGAAGCTTGGTGGTAAGCGCCTCGTAATCGACTGACTTTTCTTGCTGGGCGGGATAGAGTTATCCCGCCTAAACTCTTCAAGGTAGCTCTTCTCAGATTTCACTTCTTTCTTGATATCACATCATTGCTGTACCATTAGTTTTTCGCTAAGTAGCAATAAAATAAGATTTATCCTTTCAGCTAATAGGAATTCAATGGAACGTTTTATTGTATTTACAGGTGGGCCCGGTTCAGGGAAAACATCGGTTATAGAGCACCTGCAAAGTCTAGGGTACAAGACCGTTGACGAAGTTGGTCGACGAGTGATTCAACAACAGGTAGAGAGCGGTGGCAATGCCCTTCCATGGCTGGATAAAACCGCTTTTCGTGACGCCATGGTTTCAGCAGAAGTCGACAAGTATCGTCGAATTGGTGTTGGGGAAGAGTACGTATTTTTTGATCGAAGCATTGTTGATAGTTACGGTTACAGCTTACTAGAAGGTTTGCCCCTCACTGAGAATCTCACACGGCACTGCAATCAACTCAGGCATAACCTACAGGTGTTTGTGTTCCCACCTTGGAAAGAGATATTTGCCAACGATGCGGAAAGGAAGCAAGACTTTGCTGAAGCCGTGGCCACTTTTGAAAAAATGCGCGAAGCGTATCAATTGTTTGGCTACACCTTAACGGAAGTACCGACAGGTAGTGTTGAGCAACGATCACGATTTGTTCTTGATGCGCTAAGCTCTCGTTAACCTCGATCTAAAAGTGACTGAAGAGATAAACATGACTTACGAGCAGTTTAATCAGTTTTGTTCTGAACTTCCCGCGACTACGCATATTGTGCAATGGGGGGACTCTCATGTTTGGAAGGTGGGAGGAAAGGTATTTGCCGTCGGCGGTTGGGGCAAATCGGACAAACCCGCTTTTACATTTAAAACCTCCCCGCTAAATTTTGATTTTCTCAGCGATCATTATGGGTATATTCCTGCGCCTTACTTTGCGAATCGGGGTATGAAATGGATTCAGCAAGTGGAAACGTCGGGTGAACTCGATGAAGAACTAGAGTACTACTTGCGCGAGTCTTATCGGCTGGTTGCGTCAGGTTTGAGTAAACGTAAGCAAAGTGAACTTGGGTTGAATCTGGAAGCGAAAAGTTAGCATCCTATCATTTCTTTTCTTCAATCTATACATTGTTCCTTTCGGTTGCTAGGATCCGCATTCGCGGCTGCACATGGATACAACTTACGAATTAAGTGACTCATTATGAATGTAGAAAATGTGCTTCCTGAAAATTTCGCAGAGATGCTGGATGTTTGGGAAAACTCAGTCCGAGCGACTCATGACTTCATAACAGAAGAAGATATTGAGTTTTTTAAACCTATTATTATTGAACAAGCTTTTCCGGCCGTCACACTGAAGTGTATAAAAAACGAAACCGGCAACATTCTAGGCTTTATGGGTGTTCATGAAGCAAAAGTAGAAATGCTGTTTGTGTTAGACGCCGCGAGAGGAAAGGGAGTAGGGAAAGCATTATTGCAATATGCCATTAAGCATCTTGGTGTAAGCAAAGTAGATGTGAATGAGCAAAACCCAATGGCGGTCGACTTTTATAAACACATGGGGTTCCATGTTGAGTCGCGCTCACCTGTTGATGATATGGGAAAACCATTTCCAATTTTGCATATGACGCTCTAAGTCTCGGTTTGTCGTCACTCAATCTGTTAGAAGAAACGCTCAAAGCTAATAACTTTGAGCGTTTCCGCATATATTCATTATTTACAGTGACTTATATAGCCTAAATGATAGGTTATTTGCGCAATCTAGTTTTCATATAAGGAACCTAATGGCTGTCTTAAAGATTCTTACCGCACCAGATCCAAAGCTAAAGATAAAAGCTGAAAAAGTATCGGACATTCAATCTGTTCAGACCCTAATCGATGACATGCTGGAAACACTCTACGCGACAAGTAATGGAATTGGTTTGGCGGC
This sequence comes from Vibrio sp. Isolate23, assembly GCF_022398095.1. NCBI lineage: Bacteria > Pseudomonadati > Pseudomonadota > Gammaproteobacteria > Vibrionales > Vibrionaceae > Vibrio > Vibrio sp. Isolate23. The sequence continues at coordinate 233,553 of NZ_JAKEUV010000003.1, read as the reverse complement.
AACTCAAGTGGGCCACCGTGAGGCTATCGTGATTATTGATCTGTCGGAGAGCCGAGATCAGCCACTGATATTAGTGAATCCAGAAGTAGTAGAGGGTAAGAATCGAGCGATGGGACAAGAAGGGTGTTTATCCGTCCCGGATTATTATGCTGATGTTGAGCGTTACACATCCGTTGTCGTTGAAGCTCTAGATAGACACGGCGAACCTGTGAGGATTGAAAGTGATGATTTTCTTGCGATTGTCATGCAGCATGAAATCGATCACTTGGCAGGTAATCTGTTTATCGACTATCTTTCTCCATTAAAGCAGCGTATGGCATTGAAAAAAGTGAAAAAACACATCAAAACAATGGCAAGCTAAACATGACAAAATGATAAATACAGGGAGTGTAATTAATGCAGCCTTTTGAATGTGTGTCATTTCTTTTATTGGATAACAACCGAATACTGCTGGAAAAGAGATCGATACATAAAGCGAGTGACCCTGGCTTAACCTGTATTCCCGGTGGACATATCGAAGATGGCGAAACTCAGCCACAAGCCCTGTGCCGTGAGCTAAAAGAAGAATTGGATCTTACCGCCAATAAGTATCATTACTTGTGTTCTCTTTACCATCCCACCTCTGAGTTACAGCTTCTGCATTATTACGTTGTGACTGAGTGGCAAGGTGAGATTAAAGCACTGGAAGCGGAGAGCGTAAGTTGGGAAAAGCTTGAATCAGATTCAGTTTCGATTGAGGCCGATAAGCGAGCGATAGAAGAATTCAAACGAGTGAATCATCATCTTTGTTAGTTAGGAGGGGGGGACTATGAACCAAGCTGAGGCATTTTTGCCTCTTCCCCCATCGAATACAAAAATGGTGAACTACACTCATATCTCAAGCTCGCTCAGGTTAAGCCAAACTAGTGTTCTAGGGGTAGAGGAATTTTCCCTATGTCAAAAGGCCTCATTCTACTGACTTCTGCCGTATTCTTTTTCTATGGTCTGGCGTTCGCTATTGCCCCGAACAGTATGCTTAGCCATGCGACTGGTGGATATGCGACTTCTGCATCCATGCTGGTTGATATGCGGGCAACCTATGGGGGCATGTCTATCGGTGTCGCGCTTATCCTGTTCCTACTTTCGCAAAAAACGTCAACACACAGTACAGGCTTACTGGCCGTCATTTTTGTCAATGGGAGTATAGCGACGGGGAGAATCATCGGCTTGGTAAGCGATGGTGAAACCAACAGTACAATGCATTTCTATCTCATGTTAGAAGTAGGAGTGTCGCTGCTTGCCCTATATCTGTTTAAATCGGAAAAAACAGGGGGCTGATATGCCAATAGCACATTGTACAATCTCGCCGGATTTGGTTTGCAAAGCAGAGACCGGTGAAGTTATTGAGCGCTGGGGTAGTTTGTCTGAGCAGCCTACCACAGATATGACCATTAATTTTGTTCGGACTGAGCGACAAGAGGGGAGGCCGTACCAAATCATTGCCAACCTTTTCTTACCGTCAGTCTGGTCAGAAAAGTCAGTGAGCGCGCTACAGTTGGGGTTGGCAAAAGCCTTATCAGAAAGTTTTTCTGTCGAGCCCAAAAACGTATTGGTTATGACAACGATTCTAAGTTCAGGCTTCGTGGTGGAAAATGGACGCGAGGTGACTTGGTAACGTCGCGCCCAGATTTGTACCTTCGCTATGAATTTAGTTCTTCATATTAAGAATAAGTACCGCTGCTAACGCTAGAAAAGCGGCCATCATCAGGAAGACATCGTTGTAGGCCATGATCGCGGCGTCGCGTTGCATAGTACTGAGTAAACTGGCTTCAGCTTGCATCATGGCTGTTGCGGCGTCACTTCCAGATTGCATAAAGAAGGCTTGTTGCTGGTGCAGCGTATCCCAACCTAATGCACTCACCGACGGCAGAGATTCTTTAATATGTGCTAGGTGTTCACGGGTTTTGTTGTCGAGTAAAGTCGCAATGATGGCAATGCTGAAAGCACCGCCAAGGTTACGCATAACATTGGTTAGAGTTGAGGCATCTGGAGTGTCTAGTTTGCTGATGTTTTTCATCGCGACCAGAGATAAAGGTACCATAATGAACGGGCTGCCAATTGCACGTAGAATCATCGACAGAATGAGCTGGTGACCACCAAAATCTATCGTCATGTGAGTATTGACGTAGCAACTCAAGCCAAACATCGCGAAGCCAAAGGTAACTAAATACTTAGGTTTGATGATTTGAGTCAGCTTCGGAACCAGCGGAAAGATCAAGAGCTGAGGAAAGCCCATCCACATCAGGATTTCACCAATCTCCATCGCATTGTATTGTTGGATCTGAGTTAAGTAGAGAGGTAGAACATAGATTGAACCTAGCAAGGCCATGCCCAAAATCAGATAAGCGATGCACGACATGGCAAACTGCCCGTCACGTAGCAATCTTAGGTTTACTAAGGGCTTCTTATGCTGTAACTCATTGATAATGAAGTACACTAAGCTCACGGCAGAGATAATGCTTAGTGTGATGATAAAGCTAGAGCTGAACCACTCTTCACGGTTTCCTTCTTCTAACACCACTTCGAGACAGCCCAAACCTAACGCCATGGTCGCAATGCCGAACCAATCGGCTTTTTTGAGGGTATTTAGATTTAACTTCTCGTCATCCAATCCATAGCGAATCATTGTAATCACCAGGAGCGCTGGTGGAATGTTGATATAAAAGATGTAGTGCCAGGAAAGATTTTCTGTCAGCCAGCCACCAAACGTTGGACCAATGGACGGAGCAAACGTAGCGGTAACACCGAACAACGCCATACCAACGGCTCGCTTGTTAATCGGCAGTAGCTGAATAACCAGAGAGAAGGCGAGAGGAATTAATGCACCGCCACTAAACCCTTGCATTGCGCGGAAGACGATCATCGAGGTCATGTTCCATGAGAAGGAACAAAGCAGTGATGACAGTGTGAAGATTGCTGTAGTCCAAGTCAGGTAACGACGCTTGCCTAGGGCTTTAGACAACCATCCACTGAGTGGGATAGCAATCATCTCAGCGACTAAATAGGATGTCGAAATCCATGAGCTCTCATCCAGAGTCGCAGACAAGGCACCTTGTATGTCTTTCAGCGACGAGTTGGTGATCTGAATATCAAGAATGGCCATGAAGGCGCCAATCAAACCACCAAATAAAGAGATCCAGTGGCGTGTTGACACTTCATTTTCTTCAACGGCAGGTGCGTTTAAGGTTGCTTCCGACATGGATTAACCTCTGGTATCGATGGTTGCCACAACCGATAACCCCGGTAGCAGTCGGCCTTTCAATGCTTGTTGGTCAGGGATGGTGATCTTAACTGGTACGCGCTGAACAATCTTGGTGAAGTTACCTGTCGCGTTCTCCGGAGGCAATAGCGCAAATTTAGCGCCAGTGGCAGGTGAAAAGCTGTCTACAACACCTTCTAATGGTTGGCCCGGAAAGGCATCAAGCTCTATCTCAACTTTTTGTCCCTGATGAATGCCGCTCAATTGAGTCTCTTTGAAGTTAGCTTCTATCCAGACATCACTCGTCGGCACCAAGCTCATTAATGGTGTGCCAGCTTGAACCAATAGACCTTCACGCACACTGCGCTTGCCCACGATACCATCTACCGGCGCATAGATTTTGGTGTAGTCGAGGTTGAGCTGAGCTTGCTCGACGGCTGTTTGAGACTCAACAATGGATGCCTGAGCTTGTTTAATGTCGCTATCGATGACCGCGAGTTGATCGTGAGCTGCAACCAGACTCGCTTTCGCTTCATCCAGCTCGGCCTGAGTGACTTTTTGTTGAGCCAGCATGTTGTCGACTTCATCTTGCGAAGCGTAGTTGCGTTTAAGAAGGCTGCGTGAACGTTGTACTTGCTGCACAGCGCGATCATATTCCGCTTTTGCTGAATCGACGCGGCTTTCTGCTTGATGAATTTGGCTTTGTTGCAAGGTTTGCTGTGCTTTTAAATTCTCTACGCTGGACTGTGTGACGGTGAGGTGTGCATTCGCTTGTTCGAGAGCAGTGCGGTAGTCACGGTCATCAATTTGGACTAACAGATCGCCCTTTTTGACTTTTTGGTTGTCACTGACAAAGGAGTGTTCAATGTAGCCAGCCACTTTAGGGCTAATCGTGGTGATCTCTCCCTGAAGGTAGGCGTTGTCGGTGGATTCGAAGTACTGACCGTATCCAAACCAGTATCCACTGCCCAGCAAACCCAGTGAAAGCATAATGGCTGTCGCGATAAGAGGGGCTTTTCTGGTTTTTGCTGGCTTAGTATCAGTATGTGTATCTGTCATTATTTTTCTCGTATTCAGTTTTCATCTACGGCGGATGTTACAAATTGTAAATAATCTGGATTGATTGATAAGATAGGAAAAAAGAGAAACACTGTTGTAAAAATTTAACCAATTGAGGCGTAAGGTGATGAGATGGATTTGAATGCGATTACCGTTTTCGCACAAGTTGTTGATTGTGGGAGTTTTACTCATGCAGCAGATGCGCTGAATATGACCAAGTCAACTGTGAGCCGAAAGTTAGTTGAGCTGGAAAAGCATCTAGGTGTGCGCTTGATCACGCGTTCAACGAGAAGTCTAGTGTTAACACCGGAAGGTGAGCGGTTTTATCAATCCAGCCTGCAAATGCTGGAGATCATGAATCAGGCTGAGCTTGAAGTGTCTGCCAATCAGGATTTGATTCGTGGGCCTTTAAATGTGGTGTTGCCTGTTGAGTTGGGTCATCAAATCATGGGCTCATACATCAACGCTTTTCTCAAAGAATACCCCTGCGTCACCATAAACCTTGAGCTGTCGAATCGAGAAGTCGACATCATCGCTGAAGGCATTGATTTGTACGCGCAAATTGGTGAATTAGAAGACTCTGCTTTGGTTTCTCGTCCACTGACGAAATCACAGCGTGTATTGGTTGCCAGCCCAGAGTATCTAGAGGAGCATGGCGGAATTGAGTCTCATCGTGACTTAATTCCACCGCATCAAATGGTTGAGGTGTATAACCGCGCGGTGAGGTTACCTAAATGGCATTTGATCCCGGAAGACGGAGACTCATTGCAAATTGACCTGCCACACCGATTGCGAGTCAACACCATTACCGCCTGTCTGAAAGCCTGTCTGGACGGGCTTGGCATCGCAGTACTACCTGAATTCATTTGCCGAGAGCACTTTGCTAACGGGCGACTTATACAACTGCTTCCTGAATATAAGATGCCAGAAGTGCTTGTGAGTTTGGTTTACGCAGATAGGCAACTCATGCCGAAACGTAAAAAGGTCTTTATCGACTTTTTATTAGAGGCATTCAGCAAAGACCTTGTTGCACGCGGGTGAGCCAAATTCGCAAGCCTCTGTTATATCTGCTGGACTAGACTCTATTTATAAGGATTGATAAAGGTAAGGTCTGCGAATGAGGTTGAAGTCTTGGCTTGTTAGTGTGGTATTACTGATGGTTACTTCAGTTTCCTACGCCAGTGATAGTGAACGAATTAAAATAGTTAGCCAAGAATGGTCCGGTTACACCAACAGCGACGGTACAGGCTTTTACTGGGAAATTATTAAAGCCGTTTTCCAACCTTTGAATGTTCCCCTTTCCCTAGAAGTATTGCCATGGAAACGAGCCAAGCATCTTGTCCGAAAACAGGAAGCCAGCGCTTATCTGGGCGATTACTTTTATCCAAACGCGGATGCGTTTCTATATCCACAATGGCACCTTAGTGTGGAAGAAAATGTAATTGTTGTATTTGCTCGAGGCTCGCTTGATTGGGAAGAGCTGCAGCTTTCATCATTGGTAAATAAGAAAGTCGCATGGGTTCGGGGTTATGGTTTTGAGAAGGGCTTCCTTAAAGATATTCCGCTTGAACTGGTTGAGGTAGACAGCGCCGAGCAAGGGATGAAACTTCTAAAAAAGGGCAGAGTGAACGCTCTAATAGACTATCCATCAAGCATGGCTAGTTCAGAATTGTTAGCGACAGAAGCGCTTGTTACTGAAGTTGCCAAGAAAGGGGAGAAACTTTACGTCGTATTTTCTAACACCGAGTCATCAAACAAGCTCATTGAGATGTTTGATACCCATATGCCACAACTTATCCAGTCTGGTGAACTAAAACAAATTTATCTCACTCATGGTCAAGATTATGAGGCTTACATGGCGTCGATTGGGGAGTGATCTGTCAATTTAGAACTGACAGATCACTGGTATCATTTTTCGCACTCTGGAAAATGTTCCCTTAAATCTTCAAGATCGGTTAGTACGGCTAGGTAAGTCGAAGCTTTGGAGTTGTTTGCTGGGCCTACGACCGTACCTGTTTTATGTAGCATTCCCATGCTAGAAATTGTACTGGCGGACTTTAATGAAAGTTCTAAAGCGAGCAACTCTTTCGAAAACCCTTTTAAATCTTGCGCAATTTCTTTGGCATCCAACGTCGCGGCAAGTTCTGATATTTTTGATTGGGTGTTGATGAAAGAAATAGAATCAGCGGCAAGGGTTTTAGTGACGACTTTCAAATGATCCGATTTGCTTGCAGTAATCGCTTTACTGTTGATACATGAGATCTTGAGTTCATTGATGCTGTAACCATTAACGATAGTGATCCCCTGAGTGGCGGATTCTCCTGAGGCTTTTAGGCTTTCCGAACCGCTGTCGGCGGAATGCTTGATAGTATCACTCCAGTTGTAGACCCTTACGTTTGTTCTATTCAATTCTTCCTGAAGAGTATTGGCGGCTTTATTGATGCTCTTACTACTCGAAGTGAGCGCTTCTTGGCATTCTTCTTCGTTACATGTGGCTAAATTTAATGTAGCGTTTGTGAGGGCCTGATTGAGGTTAAAGGCGAGGGTTGAAATCGCGATTGGATCTTCGCTATCCGATTTATACTCATGTTGAATTACCGTTGCGTTGACTGGGTTACTACCTGATGGTTGGTTAAAGCAGTTTGAAGTCATTGGCGAGCGGTTTCTGTCTGAATAGCACAAATCTCCAATCTGATAGGTCAGCTGACCATCTAGACTTATTTGAGTCGTTTGCAGAGGATAAAAACGTATCGGGTCGTTAATCCCTCCTTCGTTTTTGGCGGTGTAGGTTAGTCCGTCAAAAACAGTCAGTTGGTTTGAGCTGCTGCACGCGGTTAGGCTGGCAAGGCAAGCGACGACTAGGATTCCCCTTTTCATTTGAATCCCTCCTTGGTGTTATATGAGTTGAGATTAATATTGAAAGCTAATTATTATAGAAAACTCAATATTCATAAGTGATCTGTATCATAGTGTCTGATTTCTAGACTTCACCTTTGTCTAAATAGATTGTCTCCTCCAATGTTGCGCCTTTTCTTGCAGGTTATGATCTACTGCTAAAGAGTGGTGTAACTTAAAAGAGCAGGGTAGGGCTCTTGATAAATCAGTAATAATGCCGCGCCGTTGCTAAGCGATGGCGCGACATAAAGCTTAAGGTCGTTGCAGAGGACGTGCTGTTGTATGAGTCAGAGCATTGAGACTACTGCCTCGTGCAGCGAGAAACTGCTCAAAGTGGGGCAGTAAAGGTCCCAAGGTTTCAGCGACAGATGCCTTGATGGTGTCGACAACCACTTGAGTCCCACGGTCAATTTCAATGTTAACTCGATCACCGACCAACTTAGCGCCCAACGTTGTCTGACGTCGGGTCTCGGGAATAAGCCAGACTTCAAACCACTGAGCTTGATGATCGACAGCGGACACGGTCAAGCTGGCACCATTGATGGCGATGTATCCTTTTGCAAACACATAAGAACTCAAGTTTTCAGGGAGCCCAAAACGCAGCCGATAGTTGTTGTCTATTGCTTCGATTAAGACAACCGGAGCTTGAGCATCGATATGCCCGGACAAAGGATGGCCACCAATCTCGGCGCCGTCTTTGGCGGCCCGTTCCACATTGACGAGTGAGCCGACCTGCTCGCTGCCGAGAGTCGTGATCTGAATGCTCGGTAGGACAACATCAAAAGATGCTCGGGTGTCACTGATTTGGTGTGTGACCGTTAGGCAAACACCGTCAACGGCCACACTTGCTCCAATGGTTAAGTCCTTGCAAAAGTCATCGACAAACTCAAGCTCAAAGGTTCGAATTCCTCCGCGATCGTCAATCCGTTGGATCGTCGCGATGGAGGAGACAATTCCTGTAAACATAGGCGTTACTCCTTACGATCAACTGGCTAAAGAGCTGGTGTTTTGTAGTCGATAGGCGACGATGTCTTCGATCGTTAAAACTGGCATCCCATGCTCTCGTGCGAACTCAACAATCTCTGCAGCGCGAGCCATGGTGCCATCAGGGTTTGTTACTTCACACAGAACGCCAGCAGGAGCTAAGCCCGCTAGAGTCATTAAGTCGACCGTTCCTTCTGTGTGGCCGCGGCGACTTAAAACGCCACCAGAGCGTGCACGTAAGGGAAATACATGCCCAGGGCGCGCCAAATCCTGCGGCTTTGCATCTGGCGCAATAGCGGTCTGGATAGTGGTGACGCGGTCATGGGCTGAGACGCCGGTGGTAACGCCTTTTTTAGCTTCAATTGAAACTGTGAATGCCGTCTGGTTCGCACTGTCGTTACGGCTAACCATAGGCGGCAAATCGAGTTGAGTGGCTTTGTCATCCGTTAAGCACAGGCAGACAATCCCGCTGCATTCTCGAATCATTAGTGCCATTTGCTGGGGTGTGAGATGTTCAGCAGAGTAAATTAAGTCACCTTCATTTTCTCTGTTTTCATCATCAAGTAATAAAACGCCTTGTCCGCGCTTTAGAGCATCAAGAGCCGCGTTGACGCGGTCGATAGGAGTGCCAAATTCGGCAAGTAAAGATGTCTGATTCATGGTGTTTCCTTATTGTTTACCAGAATCAGGGCAATATGGGATAGAAGACAACGCAAAATGCACCAGCGTTTCGCAATGAAACAGCTGGTGTGCATCAATTCTCTCTCATCCGGACTATAACCGTCGGCTCTGGCATCTCACCAGATCTGCTGACCTCGACGAATCGAGCGCTCGCGGGCTCATCTTGTTAAAGATATACCGCCGGTGGGGAATTTCGCCCCGCCCTGAGAATAAATATATGTATTAAGTACCCATTGTTATGGGCGGTCTTAGCATAGTGCATTTCGGGATTGCAGGGAATGGAAAAGTGACACAGAGCCTTTAGAGGCCGAGTGAGCAATTTGGACTCTTTCGTAAACAAGGTGCATCTAAGAAATTGGTTCTTGATCTCAAGTTAGGTTGAGGTTTTATCCTGCGTTTTCTTAGTTTAAAGGAGGCCCAGAGATGGGGCATCGCTGAGCACAGGATTTTGATAAGGAGCAACTATGATCCCAAGGAACTCAACATTGCGTGTCGCTCGACCAACGAACGAATTAGATACTCTCACCAATATGTATATCAACGGCTTAGGCTTTGAATTGCTGAGCAGCTTTACCGACCATGAAGGTTTTAGCGGAACCATCATCGGTCATCCAGCTCATCCCTATCATTTAGAATTTACACACTACTACGGCAGCCATGTTGCGCCTGCACCAAGTCAAGATAACTTACTGGTGTTTTACTTACCTGACGAAAGTGATTGGAAGCGTTGCTGTCAGAATATGCTCGATGCGGGTTTTCAGAAAGTGACCTCATTCAATCCTTATTGGGAAAACGTTGGATGTACTTTTGAAGACATCGATGGTTACCGCGTTGTATTGCAGCGTCAGGTTTGGGAGGCGTAATGGGCAATTTAGATCATGTAAAATTAGATCGAGATATGCGAATCGCGATTGTGCTTGGCTCATCAAAGGCAGATGGCAATACGCTTCAATTCGCTGAAGCCGTTGCTGCTGTTTCAGGGGGCCGCGTGTTTGACTTGTCAAATTATGATATTACATATTACGACTACGAACATCGGAACGAATCCGATGATTTTCTTGAGTTGATGCATACATTGGTGGATGCAGACCATATAGTTTGGGCGTCCCCTGTGTACTGGTATTCGATGTCAGCTCAGATGAAAGTGTTTTTTGACAGGTTGTCGGACTTGACGGAGAACGACAAGCTTTTAGGTCGGCGATGGGCAGGAAAAAGCATGTCGGTCATTTCTACGGGCTATCAATCTACGTGTCCATCGTGTTTTATTGAACCATTTGTGATGACCGCTCGGTATTTTGATTTAGATTTCAGAGGCCACCAATATCTCTCTATTCAAACGGAAGCTGATCTTACGCTTATAGAATCGGCTGCTCAAAAAGCGGCAGCGCATATCAACAGCCAGCAAATTCGTGAGAAAGACGTCAGCGTCCAATAACTGTGAAAGCGTTCAATCTGGGCGTTGAAACTTTCGCCCAGATTGAAACCGAGCTATTCGTAGTCGCTAATGATAAGTGACTGTTAAAACGGGGCCCATTCCCAGTTCGCGGGAGCTGATATCAAGACCATTGAGGCTCTTGGGTACAATGATAAGCCCAGTGTTTTCTCCGTTAAGCCAAGATTGAAGTAAGCCCGAGTTGGTCAAATCGATACGGTAAACACCAGTCTCTTTTGGTGAGAAGGTGGTTAGGTAGTCGCCAGAACCGCCATGATCGTAAATCGATTGCCAGGTCGCCGTCTGCTCATTCCAATTTTGATTGACGCGATATAATTCAAAATTGCCAGTCGAAGCATTGGTCACGTGTAATGCCAATATCACTGAATCGAATTCAACGCCTTCAGGTAATGCAGAGACATCAAACTTCATCAGCGCATTGGTTTTTCCATATTTGGTATCAAGCAAGTCAGCAAGTAAGCCGTCTGCATGATTGTTGAAGTTTTCAGAAGCTTTGCTGGAGGCGATAAAGGTATCGTCGCTGGTTGGTAACGATAATGAGTTAACAGGTGTCTCACAGTCTTTGCGTTCGTTGTAGCTCACGACTAGTGCTGGTGGTGTACCTGTTTCGCTTGAATCAAAGTCAAGGCCATCTGTCGTACCGGCTGACGCGATGACTAGGCCAAAATTGCCATCATGATTCCATAGGTCGAGTAGGTGGCTGTCGGTTAAATCAACATCGACCGTTCCCGTTGATGATGGTATGAATTGGGTCAGTGTTCTTCCGGCGATTTGTTCACCATCCACCGAATTCCAGGTCGCCGATGAGTCTTTCCACTCCTGTGCAGCGACATGAGCGCCATATTTACCATAAGATTTGTTGGTGACTTGTAATTCAAGCTTAACACCGGCTATGTCGACACAAGTTGGAATGGATGAAACGTCAAAGGTCATGAGGCTCATGGTACTGCCGTAGGTAGAATCAGATGCATCGGCGAGCAAGCCATCTTCGTGTCCATCAAAGTTAGTGTCTGGCTGTGATTGTGCGACAAAAACATCTTGTGTGGCGGATAAGCGAATGAACGAAGGGGAGGTATCAGGATCTTGATTTTTAAGTATCGAGAGACGATCCGCGGATTGAACCAATTCCATCGTTTCTCCGACTTCGTTGAGTGACCACCAATTCACGTTCTCTGGTAAACGGAGGCTATCCGCTTCTCTCTCCTCTCTTGTCAGCGTTGAAGCTGAAGCATCAAACTGCGCAGTTCGGACGGTCATGGAGTTTTTCAACACTTGAATGACTTTTACTTGCTGAATACTTGCTGCATCTAGCGTCCAGCTTTTAGGGTCATTAGCAGAGCGGGCTGCTGCCCCCCAACTGCCTTCACCGATGTACACTGTTCCTCCGGTTGGCGAACTAACAAAGTCGTTACCGTCCGGTTTCAGTTCTCGGGTCGCTTTGGTTAAGTGACTATCTGATTCGACAACGAGATTCATACTGTGCTGGTAAAACAACTCTGCCCACCAGCTAAACAGATCTGGGCTATCAGACTTGGATGAAACGTGAGGAAACATTGGTCTGTGGTATTGTGCCACGCGCCAGATGTTCTCTTCGCCATGAGTGGCCAAATCTTGTTCTAGCCATTTGTTCATTTGGGAGGCATAGCTTGACCAGCCACTTTTGCGAAATTGGCTGTTCAGCGTGTAGACGCGAAGTAATGGCGAAATGTTAACAACGTTGTAGGTATCAAAAGGATTACACTCGCCATTACCGTCAGCATCGACTCCAAACACTTTACACAGCGTTGAGTAATCGTAATCTTCGTGGTTGCCGTGGGTTGGAATGAATGGGTAGGTACGTTTGTACGCTTTGCCATCTATCTGGTCACTGGAAAAGGTCAATGCCCAATCTTCTAAGTACTGAGCCATTTGCGACGCGCTGTTTTGGCTGGTGTAATCGCCGCCGTGAAGAATGAATAAGGGGCGAACCTTCGCGACTAGCTGATTCCCCATTCTTCGGTTGGTCCACCCTGTGCGAGTATCGCCCCCAGCGATCATGACAAACTCACTATTGTCTATAGGAGCGGTACGGAACCAAAAGCGCTCACCACAACCTTGTTGGTCACAGACACGATAGTAAATGGGGGAATCCGGCGTCAGGTTATCCAATCGGACAAAATAGCTGAGTAAGTCGCCAGCAAATACATGATCGTAGCTAGGCTGTTTGGTTAGCCATGTGGCTTCATCGGTTGACGTTCCATATTGCACATAGGGTTGTTCACTCTCGCCGTTAGGAGAGAATCCAATGACCGCTTCTCGAGCAGGGTCACTGTCCCAGACTACTCGATGATATTGTGCCGCGGCTCCCGCATTCAGGCTCGTGAGCCCGGCTACGGCTATAAGTGACAGTGTTGCAATCCTTCGAATCATAATAAAGTCCATAGTTTATGGGTTAGAATCGGTCTAAACTGACCATGAAAATTCGACTATCGGGCTTGAGTGACCAAGATTAAAAAGGCGGCATTTCGATAGGGAAGGGTTTTCACTTGCCCATCACGAAAGTCAACGGCGTTTGCCCCTTCGCCCAATCGAGAGTAAAAGCCGCTTAAAGGAATCGAATGGTCTGCTGTCCAGTAATCACCTTTGCGCACCCTAGGGAAAATTCCGCCACTGATTTTGACCTGTCCATTCGGCACCGAGAGGTTAATCAGTGTAGAGAGCTCGTCCGTTGTGGGGAGTCGCCAGTCACTGCGGCCACACAAGGATTCGGCGTTGGTTCGAGTGACATGGTCGAAACTGTCGCAGCGACCATCGTCAAAGAAACAATCACCGCGATCTGGGACACCTCGCGTGCCATCAAACCATGAGTACGACCAATACGAATCATGGATGTTTTCAGAGTCTGTTTTTACTTCCCAGAGTAATCCAGTTTTCTTATCCAACACGCAGTTCCAAGGCCCACTCCAGATATCGATGGGTTGACCTCTCATAGTTACCTTTTGCCATCGTGATGGTTGTGGTTCTGCTTGCTCAATGGGGTTGAAGTAGGCGATGACCACTATGCTTGCAATCAAAGTAGCGAGTATCGACAGTCGTTTGATCATTGTGTTACCTCAAGTGCCAAACGTATGCCTTGAGCATGTCGTGTGTGTGCTATTTGGGAATGGTCAAAAGCGGCAACCCAAAGACATACACCATCATGTATTGCAATGTCCTGAGCTGATCCTGTATCTAATTTTCGAGCGATTTCGAGTGACCATGCTCCGTTGTTCCACTGCCCAAATGCACGGACATCACCTCGGTCACCTTCAAACTGATTGGAGTTATGTAATACCGAAGGAAGGGGCGTCTTGAGGGGAGATTGGTCAATGTTATGTGAGTAAACCTTGGTGTCGTGCCAGCTCAGGTAAGGAGTGTGATTCGTAGATTGGTTGATAGACGAAAAAGAGCCGGTTAGGTCTGTATTAGGCAGTCGTTTCGGGGTGACGCCATTAGGTGAATACCACTGCCAATTCATGACGTAAGCCCCAGACTCTTTGCCGTCAGTGATATAGCCAGCGGTATAGCGCCTCTTCGCTGGGTCAACTTGCTGAGGAGTAGTGAACGAATTGTCATCCGCCTGATACATGCCATTGGTTCGTACAGCCTTCCAATGCCATAGATCACGAAGGCTGTTATCTGGCGAATAGTGATAACCTTTGCCGTGCCAATTGGCAGGTTTTCCCTCTAGTGGCTTAGGCCCAAGGTGAGCGGTTCCATCGGCGCCTAGGTTGCATGAATTGGAGATCATAATTGCAAGTTTGTCTTCATAGAATCGCTTTTCGTCGAAGCGATAAAAGCCGTCTTCTTGGACTTGCCAACCTTTGTCTGTTTTAACCAGAGGGAGGTGATCCAGACTTTCGGTTGGATCATCCCAAGTGATGTGGAAGAAAATATCCTGCTGGTTGTGGAGCGCTTTGATGCTGATGCGAGTATGCCCATTTTCAAACCCTTCTCCACCATAGGTTTCTACGTAGGTCGATGGTGTATTTTGCCAAATGGGCTCTTCGGCAATGCCATCAATGTTGATAACTTGCTCTGAAGGTAGGGTTGTGGCCGTCAGCACCGCAGAGGAAGTCAGAAAGATGCCCGCCCAAGGGAGAAGGGTAAGCGTTAATACGGCTAATATTTGCAGTATTTCATGCTTGGTTATTCGAGTTGAAAAGATAGTGAGAAATGCCGCCACACCATATTGAATAAAGTAACCGCCAGCGTGCAGAAATACGTAAAGTAGTGCCCCGTGTGCAAGATAAAAGTGAAGCTTGCTTGCATCACCTGCGTAACCGCCAAGCAGCAGCCACCCAGTCACAATTAATGCAGGGAAGAGGAGGTAGCTGACTTTAATGAAGCGTTGATTAAATGCGTTTATGCCTCGACGCTGGTTCGATTTAACACTCGGCTTGAGCCTCCAACGATAAATACAATATGAGAGCGCCAAAGCACTCAACGCAATACCGGAATAGATGTGGATTGAATGCAATTGCCCTTGAGGAAGCCACACCGAGAAGAAAAGCCATTGCGGATGGCTTACTGTTGCAATGCGAAAGCCTGTGAAAAGATTCATCAGAACACACAGCATGGCAAACCCATGCAGCACGACCCAAAGTAGTGTCCGTTTCATTAACCAGATTGAGCAAGTTGATAAAGGTGAGCCAACTTTAAAGGAAATGATTAAAAAGGATAGGATATGAATCACATATGAATTATGTTTAATATGAATTTCTTGTCACTGTAACAATTAGGGCGATGCGGAGACATTTATTCTATCAACTTAATAAACAAGGGTATTAGCCTTTAGCCCATATCACTCGTGGATTACATTGCTGGCGAAGCTACTTTAGTGCTGATTTATAGCAAAATGGTTCTTTAGAACAATGATGAATGGCGAGTAAAACTATGTGAAAAGGAAATGGCTCAGATCTAATCTGACAGGAACGAGTCGAAAAGGGAGTAACTGTCAGATCAGGTCTGAATTAATACATCAGTTCAGAAAATATTTAGTCCAAAGCTCCCTTTAATATCAAAAAGAACGGTCTCTGTTTTCTCTCTAGATGTTTGGCTTCCTTTCCTCAAAACATCAATTAATTGGGCGCGATCATTAAGAAACATCTGTCTTCTTTCTCTGATGGGCTTAAGTAGCTCTTGTAAGCATTCTTCTAGTATTTTTTTTGTTGTGCCGTCACCCAGCCCGCCGCGTTGATAATGTTCTTTGAGTTGGCTGATATAATCCTTATCTGGATGGAAAGCATCAAGGTAGGTAAACACGACATTGCCTTCGATGGACCCTGGCTCTTCTATTCTCAGGTGATTGGAGTCGGTATACATGGATTTGACCGCTACAGAGATTTCTTTTTCACTGGCACCGAGATTAATGGTATTGCCCATCGTCTTAGACATCTTATTTTTACCATCTGTACTAGGTAAACGGGGAACGTTACTGAGTAAAGGACGGCATTCATTTAAGACATCTTTTCCAGCTAATGAGTTTATTTTCCTCACTATCTCATTGGTTTGTTCTAGCATGGGTATCTGGTCATCGCCAACGGGAACTAGAGAGGCATTAAAAGCCGTGATATCAGCAGCTTGAGATATAGGGTAGGTAAGAAAACCTGCTGGAATAGAACGTTCAAATCCTTTGTTTTGAATTTCACTTTTGACCGTTGGGTTTCGCTCTAGCCGGCTGATAGTAACGAGATTACTGTAATACATAGTTAATTCGGCAAGAGCTGGTAGTTGTGACTGTAGACAAATGGTCGTTTTAGATGGGTCTATGCCGACTGCTAAGTAATCCGCAACCACATTTAGGATATTCGAAGATACCTTTTTCGGGTTATGAGCGTTATCAGTAAGGCCTTGTATATCCGCAACAAGAATGGTTTGCTCATGAGTGTTCTGTAGGTCGACACGCTGTTTTAAAGACCCGACATAATGTCCGAGGTGCAATGGGCCGGTCGCTCTATCTCCGGTTAAGATAACTTCTCGTATTTCAGTTGATTGCTTTTTCAGCATGATTTTATCTCCTAGTTAAATAGGTTGCTACTGGAGATAAAAGAAGTGACATACTTAGCTACCTTCCAGCAGCTAAAGAATGTAAGAATTCAGTGCCGCTCTAGTTAGAGCGCCACCAGAAGAAAGATGAAGTGAGTGCAGAAATATTGTTCATTCGAACAAGTTACCAATAAACATCCATAAAAACAAATCGTTGAACCCCATTTTCAATAGAAAGTTCATGTCAGCAAGGGGTGACGCGTAACGAAAAGTTCCCCTTTAAGTTGTAAGGGCATATACGTACTTTGAGCGTTCTGATATACATAATGTGGCTTGAGCTCGTCACGTATAGGCTCATTTCTGGACAACATGATGTAAGTGAATGCGTGAGTTAAGTCATGGCTATCTTGTAGGATAGACGTTCTACAACATATAGAGTATTACTTACACGCAATGATAGGTATGTGTTGCCAGTTCGTTGTGTATTGTCTAGTGAGCAAATCTCTACGCATAGCCCATTTTTTCTGTATTCCCTGAGCGCCAAGAAAAACAGTATCTCTTCCGTATCGGTCATTGATGTTATCAAACACAGACATAAGCTTATCGTTATTTGGTTCAGGGTTGAAAAGGTCAGGTTGAGCATATCTACCATCAACCAAATCAAGCAAACCCACCCCAATTTTATAGTAAGGCACACCAGGCTTATAGATTTCTTTAGCCATGGTAACACAAGCTTTAGTTATCTGGTTCACGTCAGAAGTCGGGTAAGCGAAGCGGTGTATAGCTCTATATGAAAATGTTTTTTCATCATAAGAGCTACTTGCAGCGAAACAAAGCACCACTTTACAAAGTGACTTTTGGTTACGTGCTTTACGGGAAGCGATGTTTGCATGTTGGCTTAGTGCCTGAGTCAATTCATCAAGTGTCTTGATTCGTTCACCCACAGAGCGAGTTGAGTAAATCTGTTTTTTATCTTGCTGGACGTTATCCCATACTTTACAGCTTTCACCATTTAATTCTCTCACTGTTCGTTCGACTTCAACGTTAAAATTTTTACGAGCAAGACCAACAGGGTAATTCTTTAACTGCAGGGCAGTAGTAATGCCTAAGTGTTTAAAGTGAGTAGTTAAGCGCCTGCCAATACCCCAGACGTCAGAAACTTCGAACAAAGACAGAGCCTTGTCTATATCTTGCTGATTTCCTAATATGCACACTCCCTGATGATCACGAATGTTTTTAGCGCAGTGGTTCGCGATTTTTGAAAGGGTGAGGGTAGGTGCAATACCAACGCAAACAGGTAAACGGCACTCTTTCCAAACAGCTTTACGCAGTTTTAAGCCATGCTCTTTTAAGTCAGGAATTGCAGGGTAAACACGCTCAAATGAAAGGAACGACTCATCGATTGAGTAAACATACTGTTGAGGTGCAAAGCGTCCTATTACGTCCATCATCTTTGATGATAAATCAGCGTAAAGCTCATAATTAGATGAGCAAACAATGACCCCTTTTTGCTCACAAAGGTTTTTAACTTTGAAATAGGGCGTAAATTTAGGAATACCTGCTATTTTTGCTTGTCGGTTTGCCGCCACAATCACACCATCATTGTTTGATAGAACAACGACAGGTTTTCCTCTCCATTCTGGCCGAAACACTTGCTCTGCAGAGCAATAGAAGCTATTAGAGTCAACGAGAGCAAACATATTAGTCCAACAAGTAACAAGGCCTAAAGCAGCGAATGGAGCGTATAACGACGCCTTCTATCGAAAATGTGTCATATTCCATAATCGGAACAGGTCGATACTTTGGATTGGCAGAAAGTAGTAATCGCTTGGTTAAGTCGAATTGCTTGCATACAAACTCACCATTTATGTTTGCAACGATTATGTCTAGATGTTGAGCGGTAGGGTAGCGGTCTACAATCAGAATATCATTATCAAAAATACCAACCCCTTGCATCGAATCGCCTTTAGCTTGACCGATAAAAGTTGAGCTTGGGTGATCTATAAGGAATTCATTCAGGTCACAACCAAGTTGAGCGTATTCAGCGGCAGGTGACTCAAAACCTGATACACCTGCGCTTGCGTAGATTGGGATTACATGCATACAACTAAGTACTGTTTAAATACACAGTGCTTAGTTTGAGCCAAAGAGAGGTACAGTTCAAGCCGAAAGTGTAGGAAAGGGAGTCGGTTGGCCAAAAAGACAGGTGCGGATTACCTAACAATACACAGCTAATGAAAATGTCAGATGCGTTGCGATCGTGAACCGTGACAGGTGGCAAGAGAGCTGCGAGGTGTTTTTTAATCGTAGTGCACCAACATCCACACAAAACAAAAGTAATCATAGAATTATGATTATGAGTAAATATTGTTTTTGGGGCACTAAAACGGTGAAACCCCGATGTTGGTAGCATCGGGGTTTCGAATTTTTAGAAGTCTCGGTTGGTAAGGCCGATATTCTTTATGCAAAAGGCTGGATGTAATCCTATTTAATTCCTTGGTAGGGAATTAAATGCGGATGAAGTCCATGTGCTCAACTTTTGGCTTGAAAGCGTGACGTTGAACGTCTTGTGGCTTAACTTTTACTTCAGCGCCATCGATCACTAGAACGATACCTTCGTAGAACTCAGGCTTGTCCATTTGGTTAACAACGTCGTCGTGGTTAAGAACGATAGATACTGGTGCAGCCTCACCACCGTAAACGATAGCAGGGAATTGACCAGCGTGACGTAGGCGGCGGCTCGCACCTTTACCTAGTTCAGTACGTACTACTGCTTCAAATTTCATAGTATTTACTCTCAAATATGAAAAAATAACGTCACATTCTGCGATGCGACCTCGCGTGAATGTGGTAAGCGCTTTCGAGTAATTGGTAGTAACTCTTCAAGCGAGCGCGGATACTATCACTCTCTGGTTTTTCTCGCAATAGAAAACCCGCTTAACAAGGTATCTTTTGAGTAAATATTTTCAGTCGCTTACTGTCGATTGAACCAAATGCAAGATAGCCATATTGTCATCTCCAAACAAGTATTCAAATGAACCGAATCTGAATATCTTTCTCACGCGTGATTAAGCCTCACCACAGTATTGTTCATATCGTAAATGAGAGATCGACTGAGGAGTTTTTATGAGTTCAGTAAGTATTGTGGTTATCGCGTTGAATGAAGAGAAGAGAATTGGCCGCCTAATGGAAGATTTGAGTAAACAGACACACCGTGGTTTTGAAGTGATTCTTGTTGACTCAGACAGCGAAGATGCAACTAGAGAAGTGGCGAGTGCGTATGAGGCTTCTTTACCTGCATTGACCGTGCATAAGATGGATACACGTGGTGAGAGTTTAGGGCGTAATACGGGCGTATCTATGGCAAAGCATGAGCGTTTGTTATTTCTCGATGCCGATGTGCGACTAGCGCCAAACTTTTTAGCTAACGTCGTCAGCCAGTTAGAAGAAAAGCAGCTTGAGGTTGCGGGTGTGTATATGGGCGCCAAAGATCTGCCTGTGGTACACAAGCTAGGTTATGGTTTGTTTAACTTAGGTCTGTTTACGACACAGTATATTTTTCCCACAGCGGTCGGGGCGTGTATTTTCTCGACCAAACGTGTTCACGAGCAGTTGAATGGTTTTGATGAGCAAATCGTTTTGTGTGAAGGCTGTGATTACGTGAAGCGTGCTAGCAAAACATGGCGCTTTCGCTTCTTGAATCTGACGTTCGGCTTTGATCCTCACCGCTTAGAACAAGAGGGTATTTTCAAAGTGGGCATGACTTACTTCAAAGCCAATGTGCGCCGATTCTTTTTCGGTGAAATGCGTAATAAAGAGATGGAAAACAAGTTCGGCCATTATAAAGAGCAGTAAGACTCAGGGTATAGCCACGTTTAAAGTGGCGCGTAATGAAGGGGGAGGTGGAGTACCTCTCTACGCGATTAGCGATTAGACTGGAATCTCGCTAGCATAATCTCTAATAAAACTCAGCTTCAATCAGCTGAGTTTTCCTTTTTTATAATTTTTAAGATATGGTTAAGGTATATAAATTGCCTATATTCAGTCTATTACGATGCTGATAATTAATAATAATCATATTCTCAACTTGCTTGCTGGCTCAGTGGAAGATGCTGAATCCGGACAAAAAACTATGCTTGGCGGTAATGAAGTTGCGTTGCTTCAATACATGATCGAACACCCTCATAAGCCTTTATCTAAGTCAGAACTTCTGGAACAGGTCTGGCACAAGAAAGGGGTTATTGTCGAAGAAAGTAGCTTGCTTCATTGTGTGTCAAGCTGCCGAAAAGCGCTTCAAGACAGAAATAGTGAAATTATCAGCACCATACGTGGTGTTGGTTATCAATTTAATGGTGATGTCAGAGATTATGAGCCTGAGGAAAACAGTGATGAGTCAGCTCAATCTACATCATTGAACGTTTCTGGAGAGGCGGATGCAGCGTCATCAGTATTGAGGAAGCAGAATGCACGTTATTTAGTGGTGTTTAGTTTGAGTGCTCTGGTGGGTTATCTTCTTATCTCAGCTATTCGCTCACCTTGGGTGGAGGCTGAGTATATAGAAACGCGTTACTTAGGGTGCACCGTACAGACGGATGAGCCGATTACTTTAGCTAACGTACGTGCCTTTCAAACAGGAAATCAGGTGATACTGGTGGATCAGGATGGGACGTCGGTCAGCTACCTTCCGGAAGAAGTGGAGGTGGTGTGTGAATAAGAAAATAACCCTTTTCAGCGTGATAGCAGGCCTACTCATTGGTGGACTGGCGGCATACGACAATTCACCTACAATGAATCAGAACTTTGATAGTCATACGCAAATTGTGGTGCCTGATCGAGAAGGGAGTGAGCTTGTTAAGATGCGTGCCTCACTGAATTTAAAGCGCTCTGGCCAATACGAGTTGTACTTCCTAACAGATAACATGATTGGATTTAATACGACGGGTCAGTACGATTTTAACTCTTATGGTTTATCGCTGATGCCCACTTCTGCAGAACGAGTGATCCCTGAAGGAAAAACACTGAACTTAATGGAAACGATGTTTAGTCAACGAGGAATGCATTCAATGGAAGAGCTAAAAGTGATCCGGATTGGTAAAGAGCAAACGATCTTGGTGGCACCGAGGTATTCTTACCTGTTTGTAACCGCTGAAAAATAATGTACAAAAACAGTGCAAAGCCAGCATCTTAATGCTGGCTTTTTTTATGCTATTTTTTCTTTTAAAACATGACTTTGAGGTTTTTTTATAATGGTTCATGATTAAATATCATTCACCTGACAAAGCCCTAACTTAGCAAGAAAAATCTTAGGTATAACAAGCGGCAAGTTTCATCAATTAGAGACAAATCATGAAAAATTACAAGGCGTTGCCACTGTCTGTTTTATGTACTGCTAGCTCCGTGTTTGCCGTGAACGTGACAGCAGAAGAGCAAGCTCCAGCCACTCCGGTGACCGTAGAGATTGTTGCTGAACAATCCAGTACGGCTTCAATTAATGAAGTCGGGAAAATTAAAGCTACAGACTCAGCCGCGCTGACTTTCAGTGCAGGTGAAAAGCTGAAAGCATTGAACTTCAGTGATGGTGATGTTGTTAAGGAAGGTGAGTTGATTGCTCAGCTTGATGATGACCAAGCAAAAGCTGAACTGGATAAAGCAGAGAGCTCGTTGGCACTCGCCGAGTCTAAATTGAATCGTGTTTTGGCCCTCTTAAAGAAGCAGCCTGACTCCATGTCTGCGCAGGATGTTGAAGAATTAAAGCAGGAGGCCAACCTAGCGCGTGCTGATTTTCGCCAAAAGAAAACCGATATGCAAAATTATCAGTTGATTGCGCCCTTTGATGGCCAGTTAACGAACTTTACCCATTCTGTCGGTAGCCGTGTAGAAGCAGCAACAGCACTGGTTAGCCTTATTAAACTTGATCCAGTTGAAGTGCATTACTCGATCAGCCAATCAGAAGTTGGTAAAGCTAAGTTAGGTCAAACAGTGTCATTAACCGTGGATGCTTACCAAGACCAGACTTTCACTGGTACCGTTAATTACATCGCACCACTTGTAGACGAAAGCTCGGGTCGAGTCGAAATTCACGCGCATCTGGACAACCCTGACAATGCGTTGGTCCCTGGCATGTTTGCTAAGGTCTCCCAGACCGTTAGTGAGGAACATGCAGAAGTGGTCGTTTCTCAAACGGCAATTGAGACAGACGGTGATGAGCGCTTTGTTTGGGTTGTTGAAAATGAGAAGGCCATCAAGCGTCCTATCACACTCGGTGAAAATACCAACAATGGCTATGTTGTGATCGAGTCTGGCTTGAATCTAGGCGAAACAGTGGTTGTTACGGGGCGTCAAAACCTAACTTCAGGCTCTCGCGTGGCGGTTAAGCAGACCAAGTCACAGCTCACACTGCCTTCTCGGACTCTACCAGCCCAACCTGAAAAACAGGTCGAGGAAGAAAAAACAGTAGCGGAAAATGAGACGCCGGTAAGTTCTGAAACTCCAGAAACAGAGGCCGCTGAAGTTAATACAGAAGAATCACAAGCGGTCGTGGAACCAACGGATACCAAAACTGAAGAGGTGACGGATGAAGCTTCCTGAGATATGTATTAAACACCCAGTATTTGCATCTGTTTTAAGTATAGCGATCGTTTTATTGGGTATTGTTTCTTATCAGAAACTGGCTATTCAATATTTTCCTGAACGTCAAACTGCTTCTGCGTCAGTAAGTGCTTCGATTACGGGAGCAAGTGCTGAGTTTATGTCGCAAAATGTGGCAGAAGAATTAATCACTGCTGTCACTGGTCTGGATAAGATTAAAACCATGACCACAGATTGCCAAGAGGGCAGCTGTTCTCTCAAAATTCAATTTGAAGATGGGATCAGTGATGTTGAGTACGCAAGTTTGATGAATAACTTGCGAAGCAAAGTGGATGGTATTTCTGATTTCCCTCCAGCGATGACTGACAAGCCAACGGTTACCGATGACTCTTCTGAGACATCGATGCCAAGTAATATCATTACCTTTGTCAATCGCAGTAGCTCGATGGACAAACAAGAAATGTTTGATTACATCAGCCAACAGCTTGCGCCTCAATTTAAGAACGTACTTGGCGTGGGTGGTGTATGGGGTCCATATGGTGGCTCTAATCGAGCAATTCGCGTCTGGCTGCAGCCTGAGCGTATGGCGGCGTTGAATGTTAGTGCGTCAGATGTGGTTGGGACATTGAGTACTTATAATGCCACATTTACTGCTGGCACGATTAAAGGCGAAGTTCGTGATTTCTCAATCAACCCTGTCAATCAGGTCACGTCTATCGAAGATGTTCGTGACTTAGTGATTCGTGTCGATAATGGTAACATCATTCGCGTTAACGATGTGGCTGATATTCAGATGGGAGAAGAGAGTTTAGAGCCTAGTATGCTGCACGTTGACGGCGATGTGGCTATGTCTCTGCAGGTTCTTCCTTTGAAGACTGAAAACCCAGTGACAGTAGCGAATCGCGTAAAAGATGCAATGGCAAGGATGGAAATGCCAGAAGGCATTGAGATGAAGATGGTTTACAACCAAGCGGACTTCATCGAAGAGGCTATCGACCAAGGGTTTATGACTTTGGTCGAAGCAATTGTCCTTGTATCTGCGATAGTGGTGCTGTTTTTAGGCTCGTTACGCGTCGCAGCGATCCCTCTGATCACTATTCCAGTTTGTGTCATTGGCGTATTTGCAGTGATGGCTTTACTAGGGTTTAGCATTAATGTACTGACCATTCTTGCCATTATTCTCGCCATCGGCTTGGTGGTCGATGATGCTATCGTTGTGGTTGAAAACTGTTATCGTCATATTGAAGAAGGGCTGCCTCCTTTCCAAGCGGCGCTTAAAAGCTGTAAAGAGATCGTTTTCCCCGTTATTGCGATGACTTTAACATTGGCAGTGGTTTACCTTCCAATTGGCTTAATGTCTGGTTTGACAGCGGATTTATTTAGACAGTTTGCCTTTACGCTGGCAGCAGCCGTCATTATTTCAGGATTTGTCGCTTTAACCTTATCTCCGATGATGAGTGCGTACATGTTACGCTCTGTTACGGTGTCACCAAAGTGGTTCCAGTGGGTTGAAGTTAAGCTCAATGCAATGACAGATAAGTATATGGCTTATTTGAATGCTTGGTTTAAACGTCCACGTATGGTGATGTCAGGTACGGCTGCTTTGATTGCTTTGTCCATTGTCGCGGTCTGGTTCATGCCTAAAGTCCTTCTGCCAACAGAGGATACTGGCTTTATAGAAGTATCCTCTCATGGACCTGCTGGCGCTGGTCGTCTATATGACCTTGAAAATGCTGGTCAAATCAATGAAGTCTTTGGAGGAAATGATGCGATTGAAGCCAATCTTGCTTATATCGAAACCGCTCCAACTAACCATGTATTGTTGAAGCCTTGGGAAGAGCGCGATAAGAGTGCAGATGAAGTCATTGCAGAGATGAGTGCTAGAGCGAGTGAAATCATCTCCGCTTACACGACCTCTTTTTCAGTACGTTCTGCAGATAACCTTGATGTTGCGGACAATCTGATTCTGCAGATCACAACAGTCAACCGTGATCTGGATGAACTGTCTAATACTGCAGAAAAAGTGGTGAAGCTGCTTGAAGACTATGAAGGCCTATCGAACGTTGATAACTCAACGCATCGTGACCAGTTAAGGTTCGATTTGTCAATTGACCGTAATGCGATTGTATTATCCGGTGTTGACTACGCTAACGTTACTAATGCGATTTCAACTTTCTTAGGTTCAGTGAAAGCCGCGGATTTACAAGCCGATGATGGTTTTACTTACCCAATTCAGGTTCAGGTTAACCGTAAAGCGCTGGGGGACTTTAAAGTCTTAGATAAGCTTTATGTGAGCTCTGAATCGGGTCAGAGGTTGCCATTGTCTCAGTTTGTCTCAATCAAACCAGTAACTGCAGAATCGAACATCAAAACATATGGTGGCAAGGATGCAGCGGAAATTACGGCGGACTTAGTCCCTGGTTACAGCGCGGATGATGTTCAAGCCTTCATTGATGCTCAGTTGCCAGAGTTGCTAAAAGCGGGGCAGAGCTATGAATATGACGGTGTCATTAAAGAGCTTAATGAGTCCTCTGCGGGTATGCAGATGCTATTTGGTCTGGCATTGATCTTTATCTTCCTGATCCTTGCTGCACAGTTCGAAAGCTTCGTTGACCCACTGGTTATTCTGATCACCGTTCCTCTATGTCTGGTTGGTGCGATATTAACGCTCAGTGTATTTGGGCAGAGCTTGAACCTATACTCCAAGATTGGTTTGCTGACTTTGGTAGGCTTAGTAACCAAACACGGTATTTTGATGGTAGAGTTTGCCAACCTTAAGCGTAAAGAAGGGATGGAAGTTATGGAGGCGGCATTGATGAGTGCGCGTTCTCGTCTTCGTCCTATCTTGATGACGTCTCTGACGATGATCATTGGCTCTCTGCCTCTTGCCTTAGCTGAAGGCCCCGGTTCATTAGGTCGAGTGAATATTGGCCTTGTTCTGGTGGGTGGTTTGACAATTGGTACTTTCTTCTCCTTGTTCTTTGTGCCTATGGCTTATGTCGCTGTTGCTAAAATACGCGAAAAAAGCTTGGCGCGTAAGCAGCTTGTGGAGGGCTAAGACGTGTTAATCATTAATGAAAGTCATATTCTTGATATTGAACAGGGGTATATCCATAGTCAGGGAAGCAATGTCCGCCATCCAATTGGAATCAATGAAATTGCGTTGTTGACTTACATGATTGATCATGTCGGAGAAACGTTAACCAAGCATGAACTGATGCATGAGGTTTGGTTGAAGCGAGGTATTGTGGTTGAGAGCAGTAGCCTGCTGCACTGTATCTCAAACTGCCGACGAGCCTTGGAAGATCGTGCGGGTGAAATCATCCGCACGGTTCGTGGAACAGGTTATGAGTTTGTTGGTCGTGTCGAAAAGTATCAACCGGAGTCTAATCCAGAACCTGCTGAGGCCGCAGCCCCTGAGGTTGTCGAGGTACCCGCTTCTTTGGCGCCAGCTAAAGAGACGTTAGGCAGTCGAATCGCGCAGTACCGTACCCAATTAATGGCCGTCGGTTTGTTTGCTTTTGGTGCTGTATCGAGTTACTTGATCGTCGAACACTCGCATTCGCCATTAGCGTACACGTCTTTCGAACAGCAAGAGTTTGCTTCTTGCTGGTTCACACCCGAAAACAACGGAGCGAAAGTGAGCTACCAGAACGCGACGCTATATGATTTTGATGAACTCACCTTGTTAGTGGATAGCAAAGGTCGATCTTTGAGTTTCAGTGCAGAGAGTGGAGTTGTGAGTTGTGAATAAGTTATTGACCATCATTCCTCTTATCGCTGGTGCGGTTGTCGGAGCGGCGGTGTCTTACAGTGACGATAACCAACTGAATCGTCATATGATAAGCCACACGGTGGCACATGTGACTTCAAGTGATCCAGATGAGAATTTCTCTGCCACGTTGCCATTACGTCTTGAGCTTACCTTAAAAGAGAACAGCCGTTACGATGTGTACGCGGTTTTACCGAAAAGCCGCGTGGGTTACACAGGTTCGGGTCGTTATGAACTTGATAGTGATGGTGTGTTCTTTGCTGTAGAAGAGCATGAACCGTTGGATATTGAACCTTTACGTCAAGGCATGGTTGAACAATTGTTTGTCAGGCCTGGTTCTTTTGACGGCCATATGAAAGTGGCTAAGTTGGGTGAAAATAGTGCTGCTCTGGTGGGGCACAAAGTCGTTTTGCATATGACTTATTAATCACGGGCTTTAATGGGCACAAAACGGCAACCTTTCGTTGCCGTTTTTTTTTTTAGCTTGAGGCTGTATCTGGAGAGAATCGATAAACAATAATACCTGGTTTATTGCCTAAATATTCCAGCATCGGACTATCAACGACTTTCCCTTCCTTAGATGAAGCATGTCTCAAAAGCGGAGTGTCTCCATTTTCTATGAAAATGCCGGTATGGGATACGTCTAATCCTCGCTTATGACTATAAATGCCGATCAGGTCGCCACTTTTTAGTTCTCTAATCAAAGCGTCATCGACAAATTCACGCGGAATAAAACTGATATCTTTGTACTTTATGGGTACAGAAGGGATCCAACGTTCACCCTCTGGGGTCTTTTGGTTGATTTGCTTGACCGTCGTAACGGCTCTCGCATCTAGCTGACGGGTGACATCCTGGACATGAAATGCACTGTCGTCTAACCAGTCAGAAAAGAAATGGCGACGTGTAATGAAATCAACGTTGCCGTAGAGATAACGTGCCAGCTTAAGGTTTTGGTCGAACTGGTTGAAGGAGTCCGAGAAGGCGAGGGAAGTCACGTAATCAAGTAGGGTAAAACAATCGACATGATTAAAGTTTTTAACCAACTCCTCCTTCTCTGAGTTGATGGAAGTGAGAGTGTTGGTTTCATAGTCGACTCCGATAAACAGCTCCGAAGTCTGAACGATACGCTCAGGTGTTGTGAGTTGATTGTCATTCTGAATCGCGGTTAGCACGTCCTGTTCGTCTATGCGTTTATCTTGAGTTACGCGTAGGTAGCTGGTGACAAGACTGCCACCAGCTATAGTTATGCCGGTAATAGTTAATACCAATAGGGCTTTATTCATTCGATCATCCTTGTCTAGCCTCTTGCTTTTATCTGTTTTGATGTTGTTTCATAACTCAAACCTAACGGAGTGTTAATCTAATTAATAAATGAAATAACCTTAAAAATCGTAACTGAGGCTCATGGTTGAGTAGATTTCATCGTTAGATTGATCGTCTGCCACTGTGGTGTTGTAGATATATTCCACATCGAAAACCAACGCCAAACTGCCCATGAGAATATTCTTCATATACGCTTTGGTGTTGTAATGGGTATTTTCTTCACCGTGCGCGACGTCAACGGCGGCTCCCACAGAAAAGGTTTCTGAAAACGATACTGAGCCATCAATATTCGAAGTTGCGATCACTTCGTAGTTGCGTAAAGAAGGGAATTCACTGTCGTTTGGCTGACGTTCAGATATTCGATAACCCGGACCGAGTGATACAGACAGCTTGGCTGTTTCTGTGTTATGTAAATAGAAACCGAGACCACTCATTAAAACCCATTGCTTGCGATATGTACCGTATAGGTCATTCTCAAATCGTGTGGCAGCTTTTAAGAAGCTAGCCTTGGTATAATCGTAGGTTGAGCCAGCGTTGATCGTATAGCGATTAGCACCATCATCGTCGTTGTCAGCGTCTGTATAGTAACTTTCAAATCCACCTTTATGTTCCCATTGGTTCTCACTGTATTTTAAATTCAACGCAGTATTGTATGACAGGGAAGAACTGGTGTTTTCAGTGTAGATAAAGCCCAGTTTTGTTTGAGCTGTAAAAGGGTCTTTAGGAAGTGTCTCTTCAACCTCCGCATGAACTGTACTCGTACTTAGAGCGGCAGCAAGAGCAATGATTAACTTTGTTTTCATGAGAATAAAACAGTTCTTGAACAATATTTGCTCATTGTGTTTGCCCCACCTGAAAATGTTAACTGAATCATCATGAATAATGATTTGTCTCAGTGCTGTTGTTCTCAAATGATGTAAATGAAAGGCGGCGTTCCAAGCGAACGGGCATAAAGATGTGGCGGCTGAAATCGGTTCAGATATGAAAAAGAGCAGGAGCCTGCTCTTGAGTTTTTAGTCGTTTTAGTGGGTAATTTTTAGCGATAATATGGCTTTCAGCCCTCCCATGGAACTTCGATCTAGTGTCAATTTACCGCGATAACTGTGGGCCATTTCACTGACAATGTTTAAGCCTAATCCTGTACCTGGAGTCGTTTCATCTAGACGAACTCCGCGTTTGGTGACTTGTTCGAGTTTTTCATCAGGGATGCCTTTACCATCATCTTCAACAATGATGTCGATGGTTTCTGCATTGTGGTGATTTTGAGCGGAGTGAACGCGAATGATACTGTTAGACCACTTGTAAGCATTTTCCAAAATATTACCTATCATTTCATCCAAGTCGGTTTGATCTACGGCGGTAACTAACTCTGAGTCCAGTTCGTTGATCAAAGTAATATCACGCTCTGCATAGACTTTGTCGAAAGCCATTGAGATCGCATCCACACGTCTAGAAGGGTAGGATTTAACCGATAAAATGTTCTTAGAGCCCGCCATTCGAGCTCGGCCTAAGTGATAGTCAATCTGGTTTTGAATTTGATCGAGCGAAGGTTGAAGATGTTGCTTTGTGTGTTCGTCTTTGTTGG
Source organism: Vibrio sp. Isolate23 (assembly GCF_022398095.1). Classification (NCBI taxonomy): domain Bacteria; kingdom Pseudomonadati; phylum Pseudomonadota; class Gammaproteobacteria; order Vibrionales; family Vibrionaceae; genus Vibrio; species Vibrio sp. Isolate23. The sequence continues at coordinate 203,969 of NZ_JAKEUV010000003.1, read as the reverse complement.
CGACTTCATTTTTAAGGACAGAAAGGGGAGTCTTCAGTGCATGGGATAAATTCCCCGCATGGTGACGAGCTCGCTCTAACAACTCTTGATAGTGGAAAACCAAGGCATTTAAGTCCGAAACGACAGGAGCTACTTCACGTGGATAATCTTCTTCAAGCTGGGTCTTTTTACCTGAACGCAGTTGAGAGAGCTCTTTGTGCATCTTGGTGAGTGGGCTCAGAGACCACTGCACTTGAATAATGATAAGGGTCAGGATGCCAAGATAAAGTAGGGCGAGTATAACCCAAAGTTGGCCCATCAGACTGCGTACCGTGTCTTCTATCGGTTGTTCATCAATACCGATAGTGACTTCAATTGGGCCATCATAATCTGGGTAGTACAGTGTGGACTCAATGTAGATGAGCTTTTCACCTCGAGCACCCAGCAAATCATGTTTGCCTTTTGGGGTTAGCACTTTATCCCATAGGGAGCGAGAGCGCAGTAAGTCTTTATCTGTTTTGGCGGACCAGTAAAGTCCACTGTATGGGCGGTTGAACCTTGGATCAGAGAGAGGAGTGGTGATGGTTACATTGCCTTCCTCATCCGCCTCAATCGTAGCCGCGATCTCATCCATGTAAGTAGCAAGCTGAATTTTAGCGTCACCTTCCATGTAGACGTAAACTTGAGAAGGTACTGTAACACCTGCCGCGATGATCATGGCTGTTAGCCAGACAACAGCGGCCAGCACTAGACGGCTCTTTAGACTGAGCCGTTTGAGTAAATGCGTTTTTTTATTCGGCATTAAGCTGATACCCCAGTCCTCGTACCGTTTTGATGACTTTAGGGGCTATTTTTTTGCGAATGCGGCCAATAAACACCTCGATGGTATTTGAATCGCGGTCAAAGTCTTGTTTATAGATGTGCTCTACCAACTCGGTACGAGAAATAACCTTCTCAGGGTTATGCATAAAGTAAGCAACAACTTTGTATTCGAGTGCGGTTAGGTCAACGGCTTGGCCTTGCCACATGACTTTAGATGAGCGTGTATCTAAGCTAAGGTTGCCGACTTGCATAACCGGTGAGGCATTACCCGAGGCTCGGCGAAGCTGGGCGCGAATGCGAGCGATCAGTTCAACCATTTCGAACGGTTTGGTCTGGTAATCGTCTGCACCTGCATTAAGGCCTTCAACGCGTTGAGTTAGGGTATCACGCGCGCTCAGAATAATGACGGGCGTGTTGATGTTCTCATCTCGAATGCCTTTTAGAACGGTCAAACCATCAATCTTTGGTAGGCCAAGGTCAAGTACAATCGCATCCCATTCCTCGGAGGTTGCACGGTAGAGTGCGTCAATGCCATCTGTTGACAGTTCAGGTACCCAACCGTTCTGTTCAAGGGCTTCTATGATTTGTTCCCCAAGGCGAGGTTCATCTTCCACTACAAGTATTTTCATGACGTTCTTCTTCTAATTCTTAAGAGCTTGTTTGAAATTGCGACCTTTGATGAGCATCATCTCAAGCGTTTTCGCGTTGTACTCAACTTTGATGATGTTGTTGTTGTAATTTAACTTTAGTTCGTAAATCCAGATGTCATCATCTTCTTCAAGTTCGACTTTGATAATGCGTCCGCGAAGGTCTTGTTCTACTGCAGCATAAAGATCGGAAAAGGGACGAATATAACCTTTACGAACAGCGTCATAAACTTCATCTTGATCTTCTTCGAATTCAATTTCTGTCCCGGCTTTATGGACATCTTGCACGAGAGCGTGCCCATCATGGTGCTTGTCCGCATAGGAGGGATAAGCAAGCACAACACAAAATGTGACGGCAAGGGCGCAGACTAACTGCTTATGATACATAGTGTTACCTTCTCGGAAATTCTATGGCTGAGTATAATAAATCTTTTCTGAATACAAAGTGAATAATATTGACGGAGCCGCTTAGTTGGTCAGCTCATCCTCAAAGATTTTATCGCGCATTTTCCAAAACCGGCCAGCTTTACGCGCGATCACAAACTGGGGTGGGCGGAAACGATGTTGATTATTGACCACTTTGGCCGGAGAAGTCTCATCAAAAGGACGATGTTTGTCCGCTAGGTGAGGGCGAACAAACATATTTTTGAATGTCTGCTTCTGTTTCTTGGTCGTTAAAGACCAGAATTCGTGCACCTGAGCTTGGTTTTCCCCCACATAAGAGACCTTGAGGCTACTTTTGCCTTTGTCATCTTTGTGAACACTCAAATCCATCGACAGGCACTCGAATACCAAGGCGTCTTTTAAATTTAACGCCTCTTTAAGCTTTTTGTCTGGGTCCACTAAGGTGGCATCGCATTCGTGACAAATTCGCGCAGCGATATCATTGTCAGCACCGCATTCCCCGCAGTATTTAGCGCGGAAACGATAGTTACAGTGCTCTCGTTCACCTGTCTCTTCGTCTTCGAAAAAGCCCTGACATTTTCGGCCATAATGTTCAACTAAGAAGCCATTGTTATCCAGTTTTCCCCAGAAATTGTTGTTAAAGCCACAAGCCGGGCAGGGGATGGTAATGATTTCGCTGTCGGAGTCAGGTTTGGCATCACCCACTTCAGGCTGATAGAGATCGTAGCTGTTGCCTGCATAATCCAATACCAGACACTCTTCTTTGCCCGGAGAAAGACGTAGCCCTCGTCCAACAATCTGCTGATATAAGCTGATTGATTCGGTTGGGCGAAGAATGGCTATCAGGTCGACATGAGGGGCATCAAATCCTGTCGTTAACACGGATACATTAACCAAGTACTTAATTTTACGATCTTTAAAATCTTGGATGATGGTGTCGCGCTCAGGTGTTGGGGTGTCGCCAATCACAAGAGCAGTTTGGCCCTCAGGAAGCAAACCGTAGATTTCTTGAGCATGCCGGACCGTTGCCGCGAAAACCATGATGCCTTGTTTGTCTTTAGCGAGGTGAATGATTTGCTCGACAATTTGAGGCGTCGCCCGTTTGGCTTTGTCGATCACCATGTCCAGCTCCGCTTCTTTGTAGCGACCTGTGGTTGCGGGTTTAAGCTGTGAGAAGTCATAGCTCAGCACGGGAGCGTCCATCATGCGAGCAGGGGTGAGGAACTTTTCATCAAGCAAATAACGAATAGGCAGCTCGAAAATGCAGTCTCGAAAGAACCTAGGTTCTTCTGTTCTGACTAGGCCGCGTGTATGATATTGGTAAATCCAACCCATGCCAAGTCGGTAAGGCGTGGCGGTTAAACCGAGCACTTTGATGCCCGGATTCAGCTCACGCAGGTGAGAAATCACTTTCTGGTAGCTGGTGTTTTTGTTATCCGGAACGCGGTGGCACTCGTCAATCACAAGTAGCGAGAATTGGTTTTTGAAGTCATCGAGATTTCTGACCACAGACTGCACTGATGCAAAAACCACTTGTTGGTCAGTTTCTTTACGGCCTAAACCCGCAGAGTAGATTGAACCTTTGAGATCGTACCCTTCGTATTTAGTGTGGTTTTGCTCAACCAGCTCTTTGACGTGCGCCATGACCAACACTCGTCCCTTAGCCAGTCTGGCGAGCTCAGCAATAACCAGACTTTTTCCTGCTCCTGTTGGTAGCACAAGGACGGCGGGGCTGGAGTGCTTGCGGAAATAGTGGATAACGGCTTTCACCGAGTCGGCTTGGTATGGGCGGAGTGTATACATAAATTGTGTGAAATAGCTCAACTATTTAGTCTAGTGGCTCTATAATACCTCACCTGATTAAGATGAGGTATTCATGCGTTTAGATAAATACTTGTGTGATGCACTGGGTGCGACACGTAAAGAAGCAACAAAAATCATTAAAAGTGGTGACGTCACCGTCAACGATATCGTACAGAAAAGTGGTGCGGTGAAAGTGACGGATGACTGTATTGTCGAATGGCAAGGACGTGAGATTCAGAAACCGGGTCCTCGTTACATCATGTTGTTCAAACCCGATGGTTTTGTCTGTTCGCATGAAGATGGATTTAATCAAACAGCCTTTATGTTACTCGACGAAGTGAAGATGGAAGATCTTCATTTTGCAGGGCGCTTAGATGTAGATACAACAGGTCTAGTGTTGATCACCGATGATGGTCAGTGGTCACACCGTATTACTTCGCCGAAACACAAATGTGAAAAAACTTATCGCGTTTGGCTGGTTGACCCGATTGGGGCTGATTATGTGGCACAGTTTGAGCAGGGTATTGAACTTCGCAATGAAAAGGCGGCCACTTTGCCAGCGAAACTGGAAATCGTTGATGAAGAAGAAAAAGAAGTACTGCTGACCATAACGGAAGGGAAATACCATCAGGTAAAACGCATGTTTGCGGCGTTGGGTAATAAAGTAGAGCACCTACACCGTGAACGTATCGGCAATATCATTCTGGATGACGAGTTGGAACCTGGTGAGTATCGCTACTTGACGCAAGAAGAAATTGAATCAGTCTGGAACTAATCATCTAAGTTGGAAATAGTTTAGTTCCAACTAGGAACTAGTCTTTTATAGAGATATCGCTCAGTATAGATCGGCTACAAGACTCGTGGATGCGAGTCTCTCTTTTCTGTTTGGTTGCAGCACGGAAGCTGCATATCTAACGCAACCGAGTAGGAGATTTATGTCTGATACTGCATTAGAGCAAACCAAAGCACCCCAAATCACTTTTCTTCTTTTTCTTGTTCTGGGTGCCATCGGCGCATTGACGCCACTAGCCATCGACATGTACTTGCCCGCGATGCCAACCATCGCCCGTGACCTAGGCGTGGCAGACGGGGCAGTGCAAATTACCTTAACCGCGTATACCGCAGGTTTTTCCATTGGTCAGTTGATTCATGGTCCACTCGCCGACAGTTATGGCCGTAGGCCCGTTCTGATCTTAGGTGTTTTGTTTTTTGGACTTGCATCTGTAGTGAGTGCCACCACAACGGGCATAGAAGCCCTGATTTGGGTACGTACAGCACAAGGCTTTGCGGGCGCAGCGGCGGCTGTCATCATTCAGGCTGTGGTTCGTGACATGTTTGATCGCGAGGATTTTTCTCGTGCTATGTCGTTTGTGACCTTAGTCATTACCATTGCCCCTTTAATTGCCCCTATGATTGGAGGGTATGTGGCGGTTTGGTTTGGCTGGCGCGCGATTTTCTGGATTCTGGCTGCATTTGCTGCGGTAGTGATTGCATTAGTCCTTTGGAAAATCCCAGAAACGTTAAGTAAAGAGAATAAGCAACCGTTTCGATTTGCTACCACAATGCGTAACTATGTCCGCTTATGTCGAAACCCGATTGCAATGGGATTAATTCTGTCTGGTTCATTTTCGTTTGCAGGTATGTTTGCGTTTCTGACCGCAGGTTCGTTTGTCTATATCGATATTTATGGCGTGCAACCTAATCATTTCGGCTATTTGTTTGCACTGAACATCGTGGCGATGATCATTATGACAACGATTAATGGCCGTCTGGTGAAGAAGGTCGGCTCCCATGCCATGCTCAGATTTGCTCTGTTGGTGCAACTTGTCGCTGGATTGGGGTTATTTGTTGGTTGGATGCTTGACCTAGGGCTGTGGGGCACTGTACCTTTCGTGGTCCTTTTCATTGGTACCTTGTCGACAATTGGTAGTAACACCATGGGCTTATTGCTCAGTGGATACCCAGCTATGGCGGGTACGGCTTCTTCACTAGCAGGAACGCTGCGCTTTGGCACCGGTTCTGTGATTGGCGTTGTGGTTGCTGTGTTGCCTGATGGGGCGACTTGGCCAATGATTACTGTTATGACGGCGTGTTCAATTCTGTCCGCCGCATTTTACTGGATATTTGGAAGAAAGGCGTAATGTCTCAGTACACTGTTGAAATTCAAAACTTAGTCAATACCGCTCTGGAAGAGCTGGCCACTGATCATAAATCAGGTAAGGCTGTAGATGCGCCTGTGGCGAACAATCATTATCTGGTGCGTTGGGTGACTCGTGCTCTCAAATCACAACGCTTCCATCGCTGCGTGGTTGATGATCTCACTCGCTGGCAAAAAGCGGGGCGCTCGAAAGGTAACGAAGCTGGGCTGATGTTTACCTTCCAGCGTATTTCTAAGTTCTATGCTGAGTTTTTCCCTCAAGGGGAAGCGGAGCGAGTGATTAAAGACAGTGAAATTAATGCATTTCTCGACCAGATGGAAGAAGGCGGTTGGGAAGTGTCAACGTCAGAGCCGCTTCTTAACTGCGGTAAAGTTCAGATTTTTACTGAAGGCCCAAACTCTTTCGCGCTGTGTACTAACCAGTGTGATGACTGTTTTGACGGGGAAACGCTGATAAAGCCAATGAGTTGGTTTGTTCGTGGTAACCACGCGCAGTTTGTTGAAAAAGCGTCGGCAGCAGGTTTTATGTTGCACAAAATTACCGACTACAAGTCAAACGTTAAGTACCATGGCGAGTATCTGGTTTATCCAGGTAACCAAGGCAATCATTTGGCTGAGATTCCAATCGGTTATCAAGTTTAGCTTGCTGTGCTTTTGGATTAGAAAAGAGCTTCCGTTAAGGAAGCTCTTTTGCTTTTCGAACAATGGCTTTCACCATGCCTTTAAATATAAACAGATGCGCAGGCATCATGGCAAACCAGTAAAGTAAGCCTCGTAGCCCTTGCGGGTGCCACCAGGCCGTTACGGTTAGCCTGCGCTTTTTTCCTAGATCTTCTAATAGGAACTCTAAGCGCCCTAGGCCAGGGCCTTTCATACCAAACAATAGTGACAGAAATTGCTCTTTTTCGCAGCGAATCACTTTCCAAGAGTCAATATAGTCACCCACTTGCAACTCTGGCCCGGGAGGAGAGCGCCGCACCGGTCGCCCTCCGCCAAAAAACAGATCGAGCCATTCCCTTGTACGCCACATTAGGTTGGCAAAAAAGTATCCCTCTTTTCTGCTGCCAATTTGCTTAATCACCTTCCATAGTTGCTCAAAACTCAAGTCTGTTTCTATGCTGGCGCCAGTTTGTTTGGGGTAATAGCCGTAGCCTGCTTGCCAGCGGGTCAATGCAGCAGGGTCGAAGCCCCAGATTTCACTGCGAACAAAATGACCTTCTTCGTCGATGCTTTTTTTAACCATTTGTTCGTAGCTGATAAGTGTTTGAGGGTAGCGTTGACGAATGTCATCTGACTCGGCGATAAAATCGTGTTCTAGACCAGAGAGCAACGCGGCACCTATGCTTGATGGAACTGAAGTGACAATGCCCAGCCAATGTGATGCGAGTTGGGGCGTAAGTAATGATGTTGACCAGAGCTTGATAGGTTTTCTAATAACGGCGCTAATGGTTTCAAATTGTTCTCGATAGCTAAGAGTATCAGGCCCGCCGACCTCGAAAAGTGCGTGGCTGGTAGGGGATTCTTCGACCAGCTTTAGTAAGTAGTGATTGAGGTTTTCTAAAGCGATAGGGTTGGCTTTAGAGTCGACCCATTTCGGAGTGATAAGTAGAGGCATGTTATAGACAAAGTCTCGCATAATCTCAAATGCGGCAGAGCCGGGGCCTATAATCACTCCAGCTCGGAGTTCAGTCACGGGTACGCCTGCTTTGCGAATAATGTCGCCTGTCATTCGGCGTGCTTTGAGATGCTCGGAATTACCTGTCTGAGGTTGAATTGCGCTGAGATAGATAACGTGTTTGATATGGCTGTCTTTTAAGGCCAGTTTGAAGTTTTCAGCGAGGGAGAGTTCGTATTCAAGGAAGTCATGGCCGTGTGCCATCCCATGCACCAAGAAATACACGATCTCAAACTCTGGTACAGTACGTAGTGTTGTTTCTTGATCAGCGAGATCAAGATAAATGAGTTCAAGGTTGGGGTGGGGAGTAACTCGTGCTTTCAAATACTCAATTTGCCGAGCCGCTGCTGTTACATGATAGCCTTTGTTACATAATTGCAGTAGCAATTGCGAACCCACGTAGCCGGATGCGCCCAGTACTAGCACTTTTTTCATCTCGACCCCTTATTAATAATATGGTTTATGAGCAAGGCTGATCATATAATAAACGGTATATTTTTCCCTTTCTATCATAGTGTTGTCGTTTGAGGTGAGTAATTGAGCACGGTCTCACAGATTCTATTCCATACACGCGGTGAGTTTTTGCGACGAATGATCGCTATCGCCTTACCCATTACGCTTCAAAGCATCATGTTCTCCAGTCGTGGCCTAGTGGACGTATTAATGCTTGGCCAGTTAGGCGAAGCCGAGATAGCTGCGGTCGGCGTAGCCGCTAGAGCCACGTTTGTTACTACTATCATGCTAGTAGGAGTAACGACTGGTGGGGCTTTGCTGACGGCTCAATACTGGGGGGCGGCTGATCGGCAAGGCGTCAAAGAAAGTACTGCTCTAACTTGGCTGGTAGCAATGATTTTTGCTGCGTTTACTGTGGTGATTTTCATCCTGTTCCCGAGCGAAATTATGTCTTTGACCACCGAATCTCAGGAAGTGAATCAGTTAGGTAGTCAGTACTTGGTGATCACAGCAGTGACCATGTTTGCAGTAGCCTGTGTGGCCAGTATGTCTGTCGGTCTGCGTTCGATGCACAAACCCGGTATCAGTACCTTTTTTAGTGGTATTGGTATTGTGTCCAATATTTTTCTTAACTGGGTGTTGATCTTCGGTAAGTTGGGCTTCCCTGCAATGGGAATCAAAGGTGCCGCCATAGCTACTGTGATGAGTGGAGCGATTGAAGTAGCCACGCTGTTTGGTTATATCTACGCGAAAAAGCATCTTCTAGCGTTTGGAATTCAAGACCTCAAAGCAGTAGTGGAGTGGTCGCGAGTTGTACGTTTTCTAAAACTTTCTCTGCCCACTACGTTTAATTTCCTTGCTTGGGCGGGTGGGCTGTTTGCCTATCACGCCATTATGGGTCAGTCCGGTGTTCAAGGTCTTGCTGCGTTGTCTGTGATGTCTCCCGTTGAGTCCATTGCTTTGGCATTACTGATCGGCATGTCCAATGCAGCAGCGGTGTTGGTCGGTAACCAAATCGGAGCAAAGCACTATGAGGCGGTTTATTATCAGGCGATTGGCATGACCATACTGAGTTTGATGGTTGGCATTGTCGTTGCGTTGATCTTGTACTTATGTCAAGGCGTGGTGCTCGATGCCTTCAGCGCGCTGACCGATGAGACTCGTGAACTGGCTGAGAAGTTTATGGTGATTCTCTGTTTTGGCATCATTTTACGTTCAGTCCCGATGATGGTGATCGTTGGTGTGCTCAGAGCGGGGGGAGATGTAAAGTTCTGCCTCTATCAAGACTTGATTGCTCAATGGTTAATTGGCATACCCCTCGCAGCATTTGCGGCCATTGGCTTAGGGTGGGAGCCTGAGTGGGTTTTCCTACTCTTTTTAACAGAAGAAGCCATTAAATGGGGCGGCTCTTTGTATAGAATGAAAACTCAACGCTGGATGAAGAATTTGATCGAAAATTAGACATGAATCGTTCATCTGGTGTGTTTTGATGCATATCTTGTGATCCAGTATCCAAAATACTTCCTCCCAGCGTGGTTTTAGTGTAGATTCACAGTCCAATTTTGAACGATTAAGAGACTTTTAATGCTTCAGCTAACAGACCTATGTAAAGGCTATGTCGATGGTGGCGAGTTTCACCCTGTCTTACAAGGTGCTGAGTTGACATTAGAACAAGGTGATCAAGTCGCTCTGATGGGCGAAAGTGGCTCTGGCAAGAGTACGCTACTGAATTTGATCGCGGGCTTGGATACGGTCGATTCAGGAGAAATATGGTTTCCTAACTTCTCCATGCATGAAATCGCTGAAACGAAACGTACGGCCTATCGACGAAATAATATTGGTCTTATATTTCAGCAGTTTAATCTTCTTCCCACCCTTAATGTCGCTGACAATATTCGCTTCTGTCGACAGCTTAAAGGGCTTCCTGAGGACAAGGGGCTATGGCGCCAGATCCTCTCTGCTCTCGATTTAATGCCATTACTTGGGCGTTACCCTGAAGAAGTCTCAGGTGGCCAGCAGCAACGAGCCGCTATTGCTCGTGCGCTTTATATGGAACCCAAGATTTTGTTGGCCGATGAACCAACGGGAAGCCTTGACGAGCGTAATGCTGAAGCGGTTATGCGCCTTCTTACCACACTGACTCGCCAGTTGGAATGCACATTATTGCTCGTGACACACAGTGAGCGTGTTGCCGAACATATGGAAGGGAGAATTCGTCTTCAAGGAGGGCAGCTTCATGTTATGGCCCGTAGTTAAAGCACTGCTTGGGCACTACAGACGCTACCCTTTTCAAATTCTTCTTGTCTGGCTTGGTCTTACGTTGGGTGTATCGTTGTTAGTGGGAGTAACCTCTATCAATGAACACGCTAGACAAAGTTATGAGCACGGTGAAAAACTTTTCTCTAATCCTCTTCCTTATCGTATACGCCCTAAACATGTGACCAATAAAATCCCACAGGGCTTCTATGTTCAGCTTCGCCGTGATGGGTTCAACCAATGTGCTCCCTTTGAAAGTCTGCGCGTGAGCATGGCCAATGGTACAGACCTTATGTTAGTGGGAGTGGATCCAGTTGCGATGCTGCAGTTCCATCCGGCGACCAGCATATATGACTTCTCTTCTCTTAAGTTAATGAACAGCCCATATCCAATTATGGTGAGTTCAGATCTTGCGGCACATATGAAATGGCAAGATAACGATTTTATCGTCTTGAGTGATGGCAGCAAATTAGGCCCTATCGTTGTTGATACGCAAGAGCGGTTAAATGGTACTCGAATTATTGCTGATATTTCTTTACTACGTATGCTAGAAAGAAGTTCAGGTATTTCTGTCATTGCATGCGGAGAGATGCCCCCTGAAAAGCTTGCTCGTTTGAAAGAGTACCTGCCTAATGGCATGAGTATTATGCGTAGTTCTCGTGCAGAGTTGGAGTCGCTGACGAAGGCTTTCCACATGAATTTAAGCGCAATGGGGATGTTGGCGTTTTTAGTTGGTCTTTTTATCTTCTATCAAGCGATGTCATTATCTCTGACTCAAAGACAGCCTTTGGTCGGTGCGATGCGCCAGACTGGGGTCTCGGGGTGGCAGTTGGCGAAAGCTTTGTGTATGGAGCTTTTGGTTCTCATTCTGGTTAGTTGGCTTTGTGGAAGTGTCCTTGGCATTTTACTTGCCAACCAGTTGATTCCATCGGTATCAGCCAGCTTGGGTGATCTTTATGATGCCAACGTTGGGCTACTCATCGCGTGGAGTTGGAAGTCGAGCATTTACAGTCTATATATGACAGTGATTGGTGCTTTTGTTGCCTGTGCTTGGCCGCTGGTACGCTTGTTACGAGCACAGCCAATTCGATTAACTGCTCGTCTATCATTGGTTCGTTTTGCAGGCATTGAGTTTGCCATTCAGGCTTTATTAGCGTGCGCATTATGTGTTGCTGCAATTGCGATTTATCAAGCTCCTCAAACTCAGGAGTCTGGCTTGGCAATCATTGGGTTAATGCTATTGAGTGTCGCCTTATTTACGCCGTATTTGATATGGAAAGTTTTCGATGGTCTTTCTTATTCTCTTAAATGGGTGAAGATTCGTTGGTTCTTTGCCGATGCTGCCGCTAGCATGAGCTATCGTGGAGTGGCAACCATGGCATTTATGTTAGCAATGGCTGCTAATATCGGCGTTGAAACCATGGTGGGGAGTTTTCGTGATACCACTGATAAATGGTTAAGCCAACGTCTAGCTGCTGATTTGTATATCTACCCCAATAATAGTGCGGCTGCACGCATGAGTGGCTGGCTGTCTAAACAACCGGAAGTGGATTCTGTTTGGTGGCGCTGGGAGAAAGAAGTCAACTCCAACAAAGGTGTACTTCAAGTAGTCAGCACTGGCGCTTCAGAAGGTGAGTTGGATTCTCTTACGGTCAAGCTGGGTATTCCTAATTACTGGTATCATCTCCATCATTCTAAAGGTGTGATGATCAGTGAATCGATGGCGCTAAAGCTTGGTATCCGTCCGGGTGATTACATTGATTTATCGGGCAAGTTGGGACAAGGCTGGCAAGTGGTTGGCGTCTATTACGACTACGGTAACCCGTATAACCAAGTACTGCTTTCCCACCGAAATTGGTTGTATGCGTTTGCAGGAAATGGGACGGTAGCACTTGGCGCTGTACTCAAGGATGGTGTTAACTCTATCGGTCTTAAACGGCGTATGGAATCTGTATTCCGTTTGAATTCAGAGCGTATTTTCGATAATGGCCACATCCATAAGCAGGCAATGAGAGTGTTTGACCGAACCTTCTCCATTGCAGATACACTCGGCAATATTACATTGATTATTGCTGTGTTTGGTATTTTCTTTGCGACCGTAGCTGGCGAAGTATCGAGGCAAAGGCACGTGTCCTTACTACGTTGTTTAGGCATGTCTGGTAAGGAGCTAGTTGTAATGGGAGGGCTGCAGCTGTTTGTCTTCGGTGCCATATCTATATTAATCGCATTGCCGCTCGGACTCGCTTTAGCCAACTTGGTTGTGGATATTGTTATAAAGCAATCTTTCGGCTGGACACTTGAACTGCAAATGATTCCTGAAGAGTATTTCCAGACCAGTTTAATGGCGATGGGCTCATTGATGTTGGCTGGAGCGCTACCTGTGTTGAGGATGATTCGAAATACGCCAATGAAATCGCTAAGGGATGCGTTATAAATGCGAAAATCAGTCCAAGCCAAAGTGATTGGCGTATTGATGCTGCTTATTTTTGCAGGTGTGATTGCTGGAGGAGTGTACCTTTGGTTCTATCTTGCCCCTCCGGTTACTCAGCAGGGCTCTGTTGAGAATGTGATGCAATCTAAATCGACCCAGGTGTTTGAGCCCGTATTACCAAATATCCCAGTTAAAATACCCCAAGACTTTCGCTTTCATGATGAGTATCAGCATGAGTGGTGGCACTTTTTTGCTAATGTTGAAGATGTCAATGGCAAACAATACGGCATTCAATGGAGCTACTTCAGAGTGGCGATGGATGATAGAGAGGGAATGGGTTGGCAAAACCCTCAACTTTATGTATCCCACGTTGTTGTATCGGATAAAGACAAAGTATGGAAAGAGCAAAGGCTCGCTCGTGGCGGTATTGGTCAAGCGGGTATGGCTAATCGGCCTTTTCGTCTCTGGATTGATAACTGGTCTTGGCGCTCGCTAGGGCAAACTCCGTTCCCGGGACAGTTGAGTGCCGCGAGCGATAGTTTCAATGTTCAGCTAGAAGCCGTGGCTCATGGGCCTTATGTATTACCGGGTGATAAAGGCTACGTTGAAAAACACGATCTTCTGCCGATTGCGTCTTACAATCTCACCAGCCCATTTATCAAAGTAAAGGGTGCTCTTCAATTAGATTCAGGTCTGTTGGTTCCTGTTGAGGGGAGCGCTTGGATGAGCAAGGAATGGGGTAGTGGTCTCATTGTTGAGGGGCAAAAAGGCTGGGATTGGTTTGTCTTTCATCTTGATGATGAAACGACGTTGTCAATTAGTCGTTATCGCCATGCCCAGCAATTACCTTATTTATTTGGCACGCTGTCTCGCAATGATGGAAAGGTGGTTAATCTATCAGCAGAAGATATAACAATCGAACCTCATGAGTCGACTCTATTTAGCAATGGAAAACGTATCCCGCTACAATGGGATATTCATATCCCTCGATATAATATTAACCTGACAACTCAGGCGCTTAACCAACAGCTCTGGCTACCGTTCGTTGTTCCTTATTGGGAGGGGCCAATTCAAACGACGGGCACTCATAAGGCGAAAGGTTTTATGCAGTTGACAGGATACTAAGTAAAAACGAACGACTAAGTGACTAAAACGCAGTTTCTCACTATTTGAGGAACTGCGTTTTTTGTTGGTGTTGGTAATTTTTTGAATTTACCTATAATTACTTAAGGAATAAGCGTTGCATTAGAGTGTTTATATCGAAAATTCCGAAGTTAAACATCCAAACAAGCGATTTTTCCTGAAGAATCGATATCTATAAACTCAACTCTATTCTTTGTTCATCGTTTATTAACATAATAAATAAAAGGACGATATCATGAGTGATATTATTCGCGATTTCTTCAAAATGGAGTCAGCAGGGGGAATTCTTCTCGTTATCGCTGCTGCAATCGCAATGACTATAGCTAACACACCACTTAACGATACTTATCAAACAGTGTTGCATTCTTATGTGTTTGGCATGTCTGTTTCACACTGGATTAATGATGGCTTGATGGCTGTATTCTTCCTTCTTATTGGTCTGGAGGTTAAGCGTGAGCTTCTTGAAGGGGCTTTGAAATCTCGTGAGACCGCGATTTTCCCGGCGATCGCTGCTGTAGGCGGTATGCTCGCACCAGCCCTTGTCTATGTTGCCTTTAACTACAGTAATGCTGAAGCTATTCAAGGTTGGGCTATTCCTGCTGCAACCGACATTGCTTTTGCGTTAGGTATTATGGCATTGCTGGGTAAGCGTGTCCCAGTAAGCCTGAAGGTATTCTTACTGGCACTGGCTATCATTGACGACCTTGGTGTTGTTGTCATTATCGCGCTTTTCTACACAGGTGACTTATCAACTTCTGCGCTTGCAGTTGGTTTTGCTATGACCGCAGCGTTGTTTATGCTCAACTCGAAGAAGGTCACTAAGTTAACACCTTATATGATTGTCGGGGCAATACTCTGGTTTGCTGTGCTCAAATCTGGTGTGCATGCGACGTTAGCGGGTGTAGTCATAGGTTTTGCGATTCCTCTTAAAGGAAATCAAGGTGAGAGGTCTCCACTCAAACATATGGAGCACGCACTTCACCCATACGTAGCCTTTGGTATCCTTCCAGTATTCGCTTTCGCTAATGCAGGTATTTCTCTTGAAGGGATTTCTGTCGACGGGCTGACTTCAATGCTACCTCTAGGGATTGCTCTTGGTCTGCTGCTCGGTAAGCCTTTGGGTATCTTTAGCTTTAGTTGGATTGCCGTTAAGGCGGGCGTGGCGAAGTTGCCAGAGGGGATCACTTTCAGACATATCTTTGCGGTCTCTGTGCTGTGTGGTATTGGATTTACGATGTCGATTTTTATCTCATCACTGGCATTTGGCCCAGTTAACGCAGAGTTTGATACTTATGCGAGGCTCGGGATATTGATGGGCTCAACGACGGCCGCGATAATAGGCTACGTACTACTGCACATCTCTTTACCAAAAAAGACAACGCTGGCAGATAAGCCAGCGACTGAAGCTAATCAATAAATCTGAACAGTAAAAAAACGCTCCTCGGTAGGAGCGTTTTTTTTCGATGAATTATTTTTCTATGACTGTGAAAATGGTCCATTCATCAACTACTTTTTCCGTTAAACCAACAACGGTAGCCGTGACTTTTCGGTTTAAAGCATGGGAGGTCTCATCATCGCCATCGGCTTCCAGTCTCGTCTC
Source organism: Vibrio sp. Isolate23 (assembly GCF_022398095.1). Classification (NCBI taxonomy): domain Bacteria; kingdom Pseudomonadati; phylum Pseudomonadota; class Gammaproteobacteria; order Vibrionales; family Vibrionaceae; genus Vibrio; species Vibrio sp. Isolate23. The sequence continues at coordinate 188,597 of NZ_JAKEUV010000003.1, read as the reverse complement.
ACCATAGCCCACGATAGTTACTCGCTCTGGCTCGGTACCAAAATATAAAAGTTCATCCTGTACTGCATGAGCCCGTTTCTTGGATAGTTCCAAATTATATTCAGGTGTACCGATTTTGCTGGCATAGCCTTGAATCTGTATGGAAGCGGATTGATATTTAGCTAAAAACTCAGCCATGGTTTGGATTTGATCAGAAAAGATAGGGTTAATTTCGTAAGAGTCGTTAGCAAAAAGAATCCTAAGCTGTAGTTCCTCCTCTTCTCTGACTGAAGTGCCGCAACCATCATTGTCTACTTGAGCATTGAGGGGCGTGTCTGGACATATATCTCTGGCATTGACGACACCATCTCTATCATCGTCGGTGATATCTGATATCTGATTGGCGGTTGGTGTATCTATATAGTCGTATTCATCTTCGCTTGCCGTTAATGTGTTAGACATTGTCAGGCTTAAAACGGAGAGCGAGAGTAAGGCTTTTTTCAACATAATCAATACTCCACTCGTTGTGCCCACTCTGCTGGTACGTCAACCAGCAAAGCATCTAGCAGGTTACCGGTGGCATTCATCACACGATATTTTGCGTACTGTTCTGAGTAATGGGCATCGAGGTAATCTTTCCTTGCCTCGAAAAGCTCATTCTCAGTGTTGAGTAAATCAAGTAACGTTCGTTGACCAATGCGGTATTGTTTTTCGTATGCAATGACAGTCTCTGAAGCAGAGTCAACGTGGTCAGCCAAGAAGTTTTTCTGCTGTAGCGTAAGGTCAAGAGCACTCCAAGAAAGCCTTAAGCTTTCTTCAACTTGCCGATAGGCATTGCTGCGTAAGTCTTTTGCCTTGTTTAATTGATACGCGGCACGCTCGGATAAGTCACTATCTGAGCCACCATTGTAGAGGTTGTAACTGAGCCTAAGCATAGCCAAAGCTTCATCACTACTTCCAACATCTCCTCCCGCATCGTCCCGCCAAGTCTGACTGGCTTCGATTGAAATGGTTGGGTAATAATTGCCTTTAGACTGTTTGTATTGATAACGAGCAGAATCGACATCGACTTTTGATACTTGTATGACAGGGTGTCTATTGAATGCCACATCCAAGGCCTCATCAAGCGAAAGGGGCAGCATTGACTCATCCGCCCTCGGGTAGATCAAACCTAGAGGGGTCTGACCGACTAATCTCCTAAATTGGGTGTGAGTATCAACGAGATTATTTTGGGCTGCCAGTAAATTACCATGTGCTTTAGCAATACGGGCTTCGACTTGAGAAACATCTGCAGTTGACCCGATCCCTGACTCTGCTCTGCGCTTAATGTCTCGGTAGATATCTTTATGCACAGCGAGGTTACTTTCTGATAATGCCAGTACTTCGGTAGCCTTTACCGCATCTAGGTAAACCTGAGTTACTTGCAAAGCTAAATCGGAGGCATCTGCCCAGAGCTGAAGTCTGATCGACTCTGCTTCAGCAGCAGTTCGGTCCATATCGTTCAGTGTAGCGTTACCATCCCAGATCAGCTGAGTTAGGCTTATCGTCGCTTCCTTTCGTGTTAGGTCGGTATCTGACCGTCCAGTGGATTCTGCTGGGTTGATTTCTTCATAACCAATGCCCGCATCAAGATCGATACTAGGAAGATAGGCTCCTCCGGAAGCATCAGCTTGCTTTCGGGCGCTCTTATATTCATTGAAGGCACTTTTCAATTCAGGGTTGGTCGCGAGTGTGATTGCCACCGCTTGCTCAAGTGTTTGGCTATAACTGCTAAAGCTTATTGCGATAATGCAGCTTGCCAAAATTGTTTTTTTCCAGTTCAAGGGAGCCTCCTTTAATTTTCCTTGTTAGTAAAAAGGAGAGAGTATTTGGTGTACTTCAGGTACAGACTTCGAACTTGAATACACTAATGGAAGCTTAGTCGAGACCGCTGCAATATGAGAATCTTTTCGAAAATAAAAAAGTCGAACTTTATCCGAGGGTTATAAACTTTCGTATGGACTTTTTTGTTATTAACTGGTGAGTCGATGGCGTGACGACTAAGGTTTATATCATGTATAAATGCGCGTTTTAAAAAACTTCTATCACTGGAGTAGAGGTTTTGCGCGTATTGCAGACCGAGGATCTGCTTATGAATGCCAAAACACTAGCGCCATTCTTAATGGCAAATACGACTGTTGTGATTGATATCAATGGCCAGTTAAGATCGCTGCTGCCAGGAGAAGAACCAGGGCCGGGGGAAGTCGTTGTGGTAGTTGCTCAAGGGGACACAGCAGCGACGGATATTGATGCTCAGCTTATTGCCGACGATGGGGAAACGTTCGATATCAATTTGGATAATGAAATCGCCTCCATTTTTGAACAAATCGAACAAGGTGTAGACCCAACGCAAAATGAAGATTTTGCGACCGCTGCTGGGGGGCAAAATGGTTCAAGCCCTACAGGAAGTGGGGATATTGAAAGAACGGGGGCTGAAACCCTCGCAGAGACAGAGTTTGATACCTCTGGGCTAGAGTCTCAAGGGCTGTCTGAAACTCAGAGCCTGACACTACTTGATTTAGTCGCACAGGCGTTATTTGTTGGGGATGACTCGGTCACGGTTTTTGAAACAGATTCTCCTTTAGTTGTTAATGGATTAATTGAGGCAACAGAAACGGATGTGCCAACATTTGTTGTGCAAGATGATGTTGCCGGAGAACATGGTACTTTTTCTATTGATGCGGATGGTAACTGGACTTACGTTGCCAACAGTGCGTTTGATGAGCTCAACATAGGCGACTCCTTGGTTGATGTATTTCCAATCGAATCTGCGGATGGCACTGTGGGTAGTGTGACCGTGACCATCAATGGTACCAATGACCTACCTCAATTTGTTGCGACCAATGACTTCCAGACTCAGAATGACGGTGACTTGGCCACATTTGCTTTTGAAGATGGAGCGTATACTTTCGATATCCCTGAAAATTCGTTATCAGGTGCGGTTCTTGGTCAAGTCGCAGCCGTTGACCCTGATAATGATGTGCTCATTTTTAGTATTTCAACGAACATTCAGAATGATGACGGTGAAGATTTATTCCAAATTGATCCTGATACGGGTGAAATAAGTTTTACAGATGAAGGGGCCGCTTCATATGCAAACGACTTTGAGCTATTGGACAATGTTCATCAAATTATTGTTACGGTCACGGAGGGGGATGGCATAGGTGGACCTCAGTCAGTTGACGTAGATGTGTTCTTTAATGAGCTAAATAGCGATGACAACGTCCCTGTGTTTGAAGATACAGATGAAGATGGTGGATACTCTTTCCAATACAATGAAAATTCATTGGATGAGGATGTACTTGGTACGGTCTCTGCGAGTGACAGTGATGGAGAGAATGTCACCTATAGCATCACCACGAATGTGCTAAATGATACCAATGAACCCTTATTCGAAATTGATGCGAACAGTGGTGAAATTAGTCTTACTGCGGCTGGCGTCACAGCATTCACTAACGACTATGAATTGGCGGAAAACGTCCATAATATTGTGGTGACTGCGACCGAAGATGAAGGTTTTGGTGAAGTAAAAACGACCGATGTAACTGTCGAACTGAGTGAGCTTAATCTCGATGATAACGCGCCTGTTTTCTACGATGGAGAAGAGTCTACAGAGAGCTACGCGTTCAGTTATAACGAAAACTCGGTAGACAGCGATGTGCTCGGTACGGTAGTCGCCATTGATGCCGATGGAGAGAACGTCACCTATAGCATCACCACGAATGTGCTAAATGATGCCGATGAACCCTTATTCGAGATTGATGCAAACAGTGGTGAAATTAGTCTTACTGCGGCTGGCGTCACAGCATTCACTAACGACTATGAATTGGCGGCAAACGTCCATAATATTGTGGTGACTGCGACCGAAGATGAAGGTTTTGGTGAAGTAAAAACGACCGATGTAACTGTCGAACTGAGTGAGCTTAATCTTGATGATAATGAGCCCATATTCCAAAACCCCAATGAGCAAGACGAATACTATTTTAGCTATGACGAAAACTCTACTGATGCCTATGTTATCGGTACAGTAAATGCGACCGATGCGGATGGAGAAGCGATAACTTACAGCATTAAAACCAACGTGCTCAACGATGCTGATGAAGCTCTATTTGAGATTGATTCGGGGACTGGTGAGATCAGCTTGACTGTCGCGGGGGTAATCGCTTTTACCAACGATTATGAGTTGGCGACTAATATCCATAACCTTGTCGTAACCGCTACTGAAGTCGCGGGTCTAGGCGAAGTGAAGGCTACAGATGTCAATGTCACACTGGAAGAAATCAATTTAGATGATAACGCTCCTGTATTTGACCCAAATGATGGTGACCAATACTCCTTCTCGTACTTTGAAAACAATAATGACGAATACGTAATTGGTACAGTATCTGCGACGGATGCGGATGGTGAAGCGGTTACCTACAGCATAAAAACCAATGTGTTTAATGATTCAAATGAGCCTCTCTTTACCATCAATCCGAGTTCAGGGGCCATATCCCTCACATCCGCAGGTGTCTTGGCATTTACTAATAATTTCGAAGCACTGGCGAATGTTCATAGCCTCGTGATAACGGCGACTGAAGTCGATGGTTTTGGTACACAAAAAGCTACTGATATTGATGTGGTTTTATCAGAGCTTAATGTGAATGAAATTCCAGTGGCAGAAGACTTTGATGTTGATGCTGGTGACGCCATTATTGTGCCTATTGTGTTTGACTCGGATACTGAAGCGCTAGACCACATATCTGATGAGGATGACGATTTTAATGATGTCCAGCTCAATGTGATGATCACATCACTTCCACAGTACGGAACCTTACTGTATACCGATGAATTTGGTGAAACACGTGTACTGACTGAAGCCGATCTTCATACCATTGGAGATGAGGTGGATGTTGATAAACTGTTTAACCCGGACAACATTACTTATGTACCAGGGGCTGGTGATCCGTTTGAAATTGGCTATAGCGGTGATTCAGGAGACATCGTTTTAGGTGAGGATGGTTTTTACAATTGGGGTGAATATGTTAGCGACACAGAGCGTCTTATTACACTGGAGAACGGTAATACGATTGGAATTAGCATCGCTGACAACAATGACAAACCCCTAAAACAATATACCGGAGGGGTTCCACATGTAGGCTGGGGGATAGGGGATACCGATGGTAATGGTATGAACACCCAAGAAACTTTAATTGTCGACTTTAGTGAGAATCCACTCGATGTTGTTACATTTGGTTTAGATGGTATGGGGGCTGAGTTCAACACTAATAGTAATGTTTATGTAGAAGTCACGTATACATTTGAAGATGGTACCACGCATGTCGAGCAGTATCAGAAAGATGAAGGAGACGTGGGTAATAGCCAAATCCTTTACGATTTTAGCTACTCGTCGCCAGATAATCCGATTGTACAAATGGAGTTGTCGTCAACAGGCGGGAACTGGGAGCTAAGATATATATCAGGCACTCAGGACATTACTGAAGATGTTACATTCGACTATGTGGCTGTTGACTCAGACCTTGCAGTGAGTAACGAAGCAACGGTGACTATTGATGTATCAGATTCACCTGAATATGAAGTTTTATCTGCTGAGCTCGGGGATGAGTTGACCTCTCAATTAGGTAACCAGATGATGCTTGGAGACAGTGAGGACAACGTCTTTACTTGGCTCGATTCAACCCTAGATAGTGGGACAGATGTCATTGATAATTTTGAATTAGGTAGTGATCTAATAGACCTTACCGATATATTGCAAGACGACGATAATGTAGAAGTCGCCGACTTGATCGATAAGATTGAGTTGGTTGTTGATGAAGATGATGTGGTGTTAACTGTCACAGATGAAGGGAAGGAGCAAACCATTGTTATGGAAGGGGTAACCTCTTCATTTGAGGACGCAGGATTGATAGTCAACAATTCTATTACTGATGAGCTTAATATGCTTGCTCAAATATTAAAAACAGATGCAGCATAAGAGGTTTAAAATCAACAAAAGGCTGATGCTAGATCAGCCTTTTTGATACGTTGATAAATAATCGGAAAGCCAAAAATTAAAAAATGTTGCGAACTGTTTTCATTTTGTGATAACTTCGCGCGCAATCTCGGAGGTGAGTCGCAAAAAGACATTCTGGGGGATACGCGTAGTGAGCATTCAGGCTGAGTGAACACTCCGTAGGGTAGGTATCGGCAAGTCCTTTTGTCGATAGACGGGATACTGTTGTCGCTGTAGCGGCATGTTTATGGGAAACCCAACATTGAACTCACATAACAAACAACCATTAATCAGCTTAGTTCTTCCTAAATGCCCTGTTTTGCAAAACAGCAGCATTACTGAACCTTGATTTACCTATTGAACATGTAGTCCATCGAAATGATGGAGCGATTTCGTGTACGCGCTATTTGAGTTACACGAAATGGATAACTGTACCTGCTATTTGCATTTCACGTATGGCAGGAGAATTACATTTCAAAGGGATTAAATCATGAGCACAGCCTTTGAAGTCGATAATTCGGTGAACAACACCGCTATCGCAACACCATTTTCTTCCACCCAGATTCCTGTCGTTGCAGGCGTTTATGATCTGACACCTGATCTGGTATTACAAGATCAGGCCGAGCACGAATCAGCGGTACGTTCTTATCCTCGCCGCCTTCCGATTGCGATCAAACAAGCTTATGGCGCACTGGTTGAAGACACTCGCGGTCAAATATTTTTAGATTGTCTTGCCGGTGCGGGTACGTTGGCTCTGGGTTACAACCATCCAGAAATCAACCAGGCACTCAAAGATCAGCTCGACTCTGGTCTTCCTTATCAGACGCTGGATATCGCAACAGAAGCCAAAACAAATTTCATACGCTCAGTGAAGAATTTTCTTCCTCAAGAGCTGAGCGAAAACTGCGTGATCCAATTTTGTGGTCCGTCAGGTGCGGATGCTGTGGAAGCTGCAATCAAACTGGCGAAGCAAACCACAGGCCGTAATACCATGTTTGCTTTCCGTGGCGCTTACCATGGCATGACAAATGGCACTATGGGAATGATGGGTAATCTAGGAACGAAAGCGCGTCGTACTGGCTTGATGTCAGATGTGCACTTTATGCCATTCCCTTACAGTCTGCGCTGCCCATTTGGTTTAGGTGGTGATGAAGGTGCAAGAGCCGGTATCCGTTACATTGAGCGTCTACTCAATGATGATGAAGCTGGAATCATGAAACCAGCCGCTATAGTTGTTGAGCCTGTTCAGGGCGAGGGCGGTGTTGTACCTGCGCCTGCGTTTTGGTTGAAAGAACTACGTCGTATCTGCGATGAGCACGGTATCTTACTGATCTTTGACGAGATTCAGTGTGGTGTAGGTAAATCAGGCTACAACTTTGCGTTTGAAGAAGCGGGCATTGTGCCAGACATTCTTTGCCTATCGAAAGCGATTGGTGGCGGTATGCCAATGTCGCTCCTGGTCATCAATAAGAAACATGATACTTGGCTGCCAGGTGAGCACACGGGCACATTCCGTGGTAATCAGTTGGCGATGGTCTCTGGGGCGAAAGCACTGGAAATCATCGAGCGAGATAATCTTGTTGAGCATGCGAATGTTGCTGGTCAGTATTTGCGTTTGGGGCTTGAGTCGATTCAAAAACGAGTCAACTGTATTGCTGAAGTTCGTGGCAAAGGCTTAATGCTTGGTGTGGAAATCCGCAAACCCGGTACAGAACGCAATAAATTTGGTGAGCCAGTCGCTGATGGTGAATTGACCTTGGCGATTCAGAGAGCAGCCCTTGAACGAGGGCTGATGGTTGAAAAAGGTGGACGTGACGGTTCGGTGATTCGATTCCTGCCACCATTGATCATCACCTTTGAGCAGATCGACTTTGCACTTCGAGTGCTGGAAGAGGCGATTCTGGTCGCTGGTGGAAGCCATGTAGAGCCGCAAGACGCCAATCAGCAATGGAAACAGCATTTCATTCATACCGGTGAGTCTGGCAGTGATGAGTTCAGCAAAGTTATGAATCACACAACTGCGGCAATGAAACAAGTCTTTGAACAAGTCGATGCGCCTTATTCAGGTCTTGAACCAAAGCAGTTAGAACAGGCGATTAATGCGGTTGATCTAAACAACAAAAATGCCAGCCTGACGGATGTGATCACGGACACCGCAGAACTAGTGGCAAAGAATGCTATTTTCACCCAGCACTCAAACTGTATCGCTCATCTTCACACTCCGCCGCTAATGTCGGCCGTTGCAGCAGAAGCGATGATTGCGTCTCTTAACCAGTCAATGGATTCCTGGGACCAAGCCTCTTCTGCGACTTATGTGGAGCAGAAAGTGGTGGATTGGTTGTGCGAGAAGTACGAGCTTGGCACACAGGCTGACGGCATATTTACCAGTGGTGGTACCCAAAGTAACCAAATGGGTTTAATGCTGGCTCGTGATAGGGTTGCAGACAAGCTGTCAGGACACTCTATCCAGAAATTTGGATTGCCGGATTACGCCGACAAACTTCGTATTATTTGCTCGAAAAAGTCTCACTTTACGGTTCAGAAATCAGCATCTTGGATGGGGTTAGGTGAGAAAGCGGTGCTAACCGTTGATGCTCATAGTAACGGCACGATGGATGTCGCTCAGCTAGATGAAGTGATTAGCGAGGCGAAATCTCAAGGGTTGATTCCATTTGCCATCGTTGGGACGGCAGGAACCACTGACCATGGTGCAATTGATGATTTGAATGTGATTGCCGATGCAGCGCAAAAACACCAGATGTGGATGCATGTTGATGGTGCTTACGGTGGTGCACTGATTTTAAGCCGCCACAAAGAGCGTCTAGCAGGTATTGAGCGCGCAGATTCAGTCAGCGTTGACTTTCATAAGTTGTTCTACCAAACCATCAGTTGTGGAGCTTTGTTAGTTAAAGACAAACACAACTTCAAGTATCTGCTGCATCATGCGGATTACCTCAACCGTGAGCATGATGAGTTGCCTAACTTGGTGGATAAGTCGATTGCGACGACGAAGCGATTCGACGCATTGAAAGTCTTTATGACGATGCAGAATGTTGGTCCAGATACATTGGGTGCCATGTATGACCATCTTCTCGAACAAACTCAGCAAGTCGCAGATCTCGTTCGTAGCGACGACAACTTAGAATTGCTGGCTGAGCCATCATTGTCGACAGTGTTATTCCGCGTAGCAAATGCTCAGGTAGCAGATCTGGACGAGCTGAACAAAGTCGTAAGACTGGAAGCCTTGATTCGTGGCGTTGCGGTATTAGGTGAAACCATTGTTGATGGTAAAACCGCATTGAAATTTACGATTCTTAATCCGTGCCTGACGATGGCTGATTTTGAATCTTTACTAATTAAAATCAATAAGCTAGCCGCTGAGCTGGCGTAATTAAGGTAACGGAAAACTATGGCAATTCTACAGATTGGTGCAGGCGGCGTTGGCTGGGTAGTTGCACATAAAGCTGCGCAAAACAACGAAGTACTGGGTGATATCACTATTGCATCACGTACAGTGAGCAAGTGTGAAAAAATCATCGAATCTATTCAAAAGAAAAACAACCTGAAAGACCCATCGAAGAAGCTGGAAGCGCGTGCTGTTGATGCGGATGACGTTGAGGCATTAGTTGCTCTTATTAAAGAAGTTCAACCTGACCTTGTCATTAACGCAGGCCCTCCTTGGGTTAACATGACGATCATGGAAGCTTGTTACCAAGCAAAAGTGAACTACCTAGATACCTCTGTTGCTGTTGACCTATGTTCTGAAGGCCAGCAAGTTCCTCAAGCTTACGATTGGCAGTGGGGCTACCGTGAGAAGTTCGCTGAAGCGGGCATCACAGGTATTTTGGGTGCTGGTTTCGATCCGGGCGTGGTTTCGGTATTTGCAGCGTATGCAGTGAAGCATCTGTTTGATGAAATCGACACCATTGACGTAATGGATGTAAATGCAGGTGATCACGGTAAGAAGTTCGCGACCAACTTCGACCCAGAAACTAACATGCTTGAAATCCAAGGGGACTCTTTCTACTGGGAAAATGAAGAGTGGAAACAAGTCCCGTGTCACTCACGTATGCTTGAATTCGATTTCCCGCTGGTGGGTAAGCACAAAGTGTACTCTATGGCGCACGATGAAGTTCGTTCTATGCAAGAGTTCATTCCAGCTAAACGTATCGAGTTCTGGATGGGCTTTGGCGATAAATACCTGAACTACTTCAACTGTATGCGTGACATCGGCTTACTAAGCCCAGATCCGCTGACGCTTCACGATGGTACGGTTGTACAGCCTCTACATGTACTTAAAGCACTGCTGCCAGACCCAACTTCTCTTGCCCCAGGTTATACAGGTAAAACTTGTATCGGTACTTGGGTTCAGGGCACGAAAGACGGCAAACAGCGTAGCGTATTTATCTACAATAACGCTGATCATGAAGTTGCGTACGAAGACGTTGAGCATCAAGCAATTTCTTACACCACAGGTGTACCAGCGATCACCGCTGCACTTCAGTTCTTCCGTGGTGAATGGGCGGATAAAGGTGTGTTCAATATGGAACAGCTCAATCCAGACCCATTCCTTGAGACTATGCCAAGCATTGGTCTTGATTGGCATGTTCAGGAACTAGAGCCGGGTCAACCTGTTATCCACAAACTAAAGTAAGCACTTATTGTTCTTAATTTGGATTTATAAGATTAAGCCGATGCACTAGTGTCGGCTTTGTTCGATTTTTACGGTATTAATTGGGTAAGAATATAAAATGCAAAAAAACGAACTGAAAACACCATACTTTATGATCAATGAAGATAAGTTGGTCGAAAATCTAGAAAAAGCCAAGCAACTCAAAGAAATCTCGGGTGTGAAGCTGGTACTGGCGTTGAAGTGTTTTTCTACATGGGGTGTTTTCGACATCATCAAGCCTTACTTGGATGGCACAACGAGCTCCGGCCCATTCGAGGTTAAGCTGGGGCATGAAACTTTTGGTGGTGAAACTCACGCATACAGTGTTGGATACAGTGAGGATGATGTCCGTGATGTGGCTGATATTTGCGACAAAATGATTTTTAACTCACAAAATCAATTGGCTGCGTATAGACACATTGTAGAAGGAAAGGCTTCGCTGGGTTTACGCCTTAACCCAGGTGTGAGTTATGCCGGCCAAGATTTAGCGAATCCAGCGCGTCAGTTTTCTCGTCTTGGTGTGCAAGCGGACCATATTGATCCAGAAGTCTTTGAAGATATTGACGGTGTGATGTTCCACATGAATTGTGAGAACAAAGACGTCGACGCGTTTATCGGTCTGCTTGACTCCATCTCAGAGCAATTTGGTCAGTACTTGGATAAGCTTGACTGGGTGAGTATGGGCGGAGGTGTGTTTTTTACCTGGCCGGGCTATGACATCGAAAAACTTGGCTTAGCGCTTAAAGCCTTTTCTGAGAAGCACGGTGTTCAAATGTACCTTGAACCGGGTGAAGCTATCATCACCAAGACAACAGACTTGGTTGTGACCGTGGTGGATATCGTTGAGAACGTTAAAGAAACAGCGATTGTTGATTCTGCAACTGAAGCTCATCGCTTGGATACGCTAATTTACAATGAACCCGCTTCTATTCTAGAAGCTTCGGATAAAGGTGAGCATGGGTATGTGATTGGCTCTTGTTCATGTTTGGCGGGTGATCAGTTCTGTGAAGCTAGCTTTGATAAACCATTGGAAATAGGTCAGCGTCTTCATATCTTAGATAGTGCGGGCTATACAATGGTGAAGCTTAACTGGTTTAACGGCTTAAGAATGCCTTCTGTGTACTGTGAACGCTCAGGCGGTGAAATTCAGAAGCTAAATGAATTCGATTATTCAGATTTCAAACGCTCGCTCTCACAGTGGAGTGTCGAATAACCTAAAAGAGCAGCCTAATCGCTGCTCTTTGTGTTTATTATGCTTCCACCATGACTCGAATATCTTCGCTTAAGGCTTCAAGCTCTTTAGCTACATCGTCTATCTGAACTTCGGTCGGTAACTTCAATGCGATATTCGCCGTGAACAAGCTAGAGCTAACGCCTCCACCACCCGCGATAAACACACGCTGGCAGTCCATATCTAGAATATTAATGCCTTGATTGTCCAGAACATGGGTGATCTCATTAACAATGCCCGCTCGGTCATTGGAGTCTAAGCGGACCTGATAGATGGCATCGGCATTGTGCGTATTACTTTCAGAGTCGACTATCTGGACCAATAACTCATCGTTGCTGCGAAAGGCCGCTTTAACTGCATCCGCTGACTCCTCAGGGAGTTCCACTTTGATGACTGCAGCTACCTGATTCTCAATAAAGTTCACTTTACTGATTAACCATTTTCCTCCATTCTCGTGAGTGACCGCCGCCAACTGCTTGATCGTGGCAGGGGTTGCTTTACCAACAAAGTTGACGATAAATGTGCAATTCATAATGTGCCTCCTGAATGCAAGCATTTCTTTTTATAGAACTAAATTGAGTGTAGGAGTCGCAGGAAAGTTAGGTTTGATTCAGGTCAAATTTTAGCCTTGTCTCCTAGGTTATGGGGATAATATTGTGCAGCAGGCATAAAAAAGCGGCAACTGAGTGCCGCTTTTTCAATGACTGTTGAATTCAGGTTAAAAGCTGATTTTCATTTCTACGCCATAGAAAACGCTGTCGTAGCTGGCACCAGCATCCATTGCAAATTTCGCGGCCCCCTGATTACCAAACCAAGGTTTACTATTATATTGAAATTCAGCGCTGCCGCCCCAAGCATTGCTTACCCAGCCGTGGATGTGCCCAACAGGGTTAAGGAAGAACAAGGTTACGTCACCCATGGTTTGAGATCCCCAAACTTCACCGCCAGTCGCGACGATGTCTTGCTCTGCCTCAAACATCATCTCACCAACAACGGCACCAAAGAAGGGCGTTATGAAGAGATCTTGCCATGATGGGACTTCAGCAAAGGCCTCTACACCATATTCCCAGAAGAAGGTAGAGAGAGTGGCAGAGTATAAAAAAGATTCAAATTCATTGAACCCAGCGTGACGGGCTGCTGTATAGTAAACACCACCAAAATAAGGGTGCATGACATAGTTTAAGAAATGGTCATCTCGGTCCCAAACCGGTCCTGAGGTTACATTATCTTTCCATTTTGTACCTAAACCACTCAAATCACGATCTTCTTCATCCCATTTTGTTATGGATTCCGGCAGTAGTGTCATCAAGCCAACTGTCGCAACACTAAGACCTAAAATGGTGTAAGTTTGGCCTTTGAGGTAATCCCAATCTTTCTCACTTTGTACAGTGAGATATCTAGGGAGTTCTGGCTCTTCAAGTTTTAATTCACTTTCTGTTAAACCTAAGGCATAACTATTGCTAGGCTTATAGGAATAAGAGTTGCTGAAAAGACTGTAGTTTTCGGTGTTATCTACGGTATAAGAGAACTCAATATGTTGAGGAGAATCGTAGATATTGGCATTGGCGCAAGCAGAAGCCAACAACATCAAAGCGGTGATGTGTTTTTTGTACACGGATAAACTCCACAGTCTATATCTTATTATGATCAGGCTCACAATTATCCATTAAAGCAAGAGGAATGGAAACCGGAAATTGTCTTAATTAAGAAACTTAGTTTCTTAATTACACTCAAACAATGAAAACATGCAGTTTGATTGTCTTTGTTTGTGACATAAAACCAAAGGCTTCCTGAAAGGAAAAATAATTATGTTGAAAATAGCGATGTTAAGTACCGGTGAAGAAGTCCTTCACGGCGATATCGTTGATACTAATGCGGCTTGGTTGTCAGAAAAATTCTTTCAACAAGGCTTTTCCCTATCGAAACGTTCAACGGTTGGTGATAGCCAGTCAGCGCTGGTTGAAGAGCTGATGATGTTGAGCTTTAACTGTGATGTTGTCATTGTAAATGGTGGATTAGGCCCAACCACGGATGATCTTAGTGCAGAAGCAGCAGCGCAAGCCTCGGATAAGGAGTTAGAGCTTTATCCTGAATGGCTAGAGAAGTTGGAGCAGTTTTTTAGTGCTCGCGGTGTTGCAATGCCAGAAAGTAATCGTAAGCAAGCTATGTTGCCACAAGGATCGGTAATTCTGGATAATCCAATCGGTACTGCTTGCGGTTTTTTGTTGAACTTTAACGATTGTGATTTTTACTTTACTCCTGGCGTACCAAGCGAATTTAAGTTGATGACAGAGTCTCAGATTTTGCCACACCTGAAACAGAAGTATGCTGACGTTACCGGTTATGAATGTAGCAAACTTCATACCTTTGGGACCTCTGAGTCCGCGTTGTCAGATAAACTTGATAAAGTGCAGCTACCCGAAGGCTATTTCTTAGGTTACCGTTCCTATCTGCCTTATATTGAAGTCAAATTATTTGGCCCTAAAGGTGATTTAGATAACCGCGTTAAGTTACTTCAGCTGGTTTTCAACTTGATAGAAAGTAACGTGGTGAGCGTTGATGAATCAATGCAAGAGAATGTCGGCCATTTGATTCTCGAGAAAAAGCTGTCGATTTCGACTGCGGAGCAATCGACTCACGGTAGTTTGTCGCAATGGCTTCACTCAAACGAAGAAGCGGCTAATTACTGCGGCCATGGGTGGGTACTCGGTAATAAAGTGGATGTCGGGAACAGTGATAACGATGAACTTGCTGCTGCGTTTGCACTTGCAGGTGCGACCAAAGATAAATGTGCGACCGATATAGCCATCGCTACAGGTAAAGTAACAGAAAGAACTTTTTCAGTGGCTATGTCGGCAAGAGAAGGGGAGTGGGGGCAGACACTCACCTTTAACCGAACGTTTTCTAGAACTGACCAAACGACCATTATCACGACAGTCGCAGCTGATATGTTGAGACGCTATCTCTCAGGAAAAACCATGTTTCCGAATTACAGTTCACTGACCAGGGAAAAAGAAATGTATGTCCCTCAAAGTGTTATTGCTGGCTAGAACAAGCTTAAAAAACTGTCAAACTCCTACCGAGCAGCATGCAGTAATAAGTGAATGAATATGTTTCTTATTACTCGCATGCTTTCATAAATATTTCTTAGAAGAAAATCATCTATCGCTTAAATTGATGATTTTAAATAGATGCCAACTTTGTCGCTTATTTGCAACGTGCATTTGTTTCAATTGTGCTTAAAATGATAGTTCGTCGCGGGTTTTGCTCAGGGAGGTAAGCATGTTCCATCATTCAAAAATAATGGTTTGGTATCAGGTGGCGAGTCAGAAAGTTGTTTTAGGAGAGGCGCTTAGCGATGATAATCAGGACGTTATTTCTATGTGGCTCCATGCTCCGGAAGAAAAAAATCAAGAAAATTCATTAGGCTACCGCTTGTCTTTATTCGATGATGACGGACGAGAGATTGCCGACAAAGCAGTGTCCATGTTGACCGCCGATGAGTTCTTATCCGGTATTCAGATTCGTGCCTAAATAATAAAATAAAACCCGGCATAACAAGCCGGGCTTTTTATAATTTGCATAGTTATGCGCGTTTTTCTTTTAACGCATAATTTACGCTTTCAATTTCAATGTCGGATTTAGCCTTGCAAATACAAGGTAATATCTCATCACTTTGCGTATATGCCATTGCAAAACCAACGTATTCCACTGCACCTTTGACTAGCTTGCAGCGGCAAGCGCCACAATGCCCGTCTCGGCAGTTGTATTCAGGTTCAATTCCTGCCTTTTCCATTGTTTCGAGAATGGTGTTAGAAGGATTAGACTGAATCGCAGTGATCCCATTGATTTTTATGTTGGGCATTACAGCTCGAAATCCTTAAAGTCGTCTGCGCGCACATCACTATCAATCTGACCGACTAGGTAAGAGGATATCTCTGCTTCTTGTGGAGCTACCTGTACGTTATCGGAAGATAACCACGCATTAATCCATGGGATAGGGTTGGAGGTCGCTTCTGGATATGCGGCATCCAGCCCTACTGCTTGCATACGGATGTTGGTGATGTACTCAACGTACTGACAAAGAATGTCCTTGTTTAGACCAATCATAGAGCCATCTTTGAAAAGGTACTCTGCCCATTCCTTCTCTTGCTCTGCGGCTGCTTTAAATAGATCAAAACATTCCTGCTTACATTCTTCAGCTATCTGCATGAAGGAGAAATCATCCTGGCCGTTACGCAGCAAGTTAATCATGTGCTGTGTACCTGTTAGGTGAAGGGCTTCATCACGTGCGATAAGCTTAATGATCTTCGCGTTACCTTCCATCAGTTCACGTTCTGCAAATGCAAATGAACAAGCAAAGCTGACGTAGAAACGGATGGCCTCTAGCGCATTTACAGACATCAAACATACGTACAGCTTCTTTTTCAATTCGTGAAGGCTGATTTTAACGTCTTCACCATTGATAGTATGTGTACCTTCGCCGTAACGATGGTAGTCATTCGTCATTTGGATCAGGTCGTCGTAGTATTGCGAAATGTCTTCTGCACGCTTTAGGATGTGCTCGTTTTCGACGATATCATCAAATACTAAGCCTGGGTCGTTTACGATATTACGTATGATGTGTGTGTAAGAACGCGAGTGGATTGTTTCAGAGAACGACCAAGTTTCGATCCACGTCTCTACTTCAGGTAGTGAGACTAATGGAAGTAGCGCGACGTTTGGACTACGGCCTTGGATAGAATCCAGAAGAGTTTGGTACTTCAAGTTTGAGATGAAGATATGCTTCTCATGCTCTGGAAGTTTGTTGTAGTCGATGCGATCGCTTGATACGTCAACTTCTTCTGGGCGCCAGAAGAAAGACAGCTGCTTTTCGATCAGCTTTTCGAAGATTTCGAATTTTTGCTGGTCATATCGAGCTACGTTTACGGATTGACCTAAGAACATTGGCTCTTTTAGTTGGTCATTTTTGTTTCGGTTAAAAGTACTGTAAGCCATGATGCCTCAATTCCTTTTAAGCCCCTCTCAGAGGGGCAAATAATCTGTTAAGCCTTGCTAATCCAATCGTTGGATTAGTGATTAGATCTTACAACCGCCGCCTGCACAATCGTCATCTTGTGGTTGTACTGCGTCTTTCTGGTCATCACTCGCGCCATCACGAGTGTTATGGTAGTAAAGTGTCTTCACACCATATTTATACGCAGTCAAAAGATCTTGTAGCAGTTTCTTCATTGGCACTTTGCCACTTTCAAAACGGCTAGGGTCATAGTTAGTGTTAGCTGAAATTGCCTGATCGACAAACTTCTGCATGATACCAACCAGATGTAGATAACCATCGTTAGAACCAATGTTCCAAAGAAGCTCGTAGTTATCTTTGTATTCAGTGAATTCAGGCACAACCTGTTTCAAAATACCGTCTTTCGATGCTTTAACTGACACGTAGCCGCGTGGTGGCTCGATGCCGTTTGTTGCGTTCGAGATCTGAGAAGACGTTTCAGAAGGCATCAAAGCAGTCAGTGTTGAGTTACGTAGACCATGAGTCATGATCTCTTCTCGCAAACCGTCCCAATCGTAATGAAGAGTTTCATCACAAACTAGGTCAACATCTTTTTTGTACGTATCAATTGGAAGCAAGCCTTTCGCGTAGTTGGTCTCGTGGAAAGAAGGGCATTTACCTTGTTCTTTTGCCAGAGCAACAGATGCTTTGAGCAGGTAGTATTGCATCGCTTCAAAAGTACGGTGTGTTAGGCCGTTTGCACTGCCGTCAGAGTACTTCACGCCATTCTTAGCTAGGTAGTAAGCGTAGTTAATCACACCTACACCCAGAGTACGGCGGTTCATCGTTGATTTGTATGCCGCTGGAAGTGGGTAGTCTTGATAATCCAGCAGAGCATCAAGTGCTCGAACAACCAACTCAGACAGCTCTTCGAAATCATCCAGAGACTTGATGGCCCCCAAGTTGAACGCTGAAAGCGTACATAGAGCAATTTCACCAGAGTCATCTTCTACGTTAGTCAGTGGCTTGGTTGGAAGAGCAATTTCCAAACATAGATTCGACTGACGAACAGGCGCCACCTCTGAATCAAATGGGCTGTGCGTATTACAGTGGTCTACGTTTTGAATGTAGATACGACCAGTTGAAGCGCGCTCTTGCATCAAGATAGAGAACATCTCGATAGCTTTAACGGTTTCTTTCTTGATTGACGGATCGTTTTCGTACTTAACGTACAGACGTTCAAACTCGTCTTGATTCTCAAAGAACGCATCGTATAGGCCCGGCACGTCTGACGGAGAGAATAAGGTAATATTTCCGCCTTCAACCAAACGCTGATACATCAGGCGGTTTAGCTGTACACCGTAATCCATATGACGAACACGGTTCTCTTCTACACCACGGTTATTCTTAAGCACCATCAATGCCTGAGATTCACCATGCCATAGAGGGTAGAATACGGTTGCTGCGCCACCACGAACACCACCTTGAGAACAACATTTTACTGCTGTTTGGAAGTACTTGTAGAAAGGGATACAGCCTGTATGGAAAGCTTCACCGTTACGGATCTCTGAGCCTAGCGCACGAATACGACCAGCGTTGATACCAATACCTGCACGTTGTGAAACGTAGCGCACAATAGAGCTTGCTGTCGCATTGATGGAATCTAGGCTGTCTCCACACTCAATCAAGACACACGAACTGAATTGGCGGGTCGGAGTACGTACACCAGACATGATCGGTGTCGGTAGGGAAATCTTGAACGTTGACGTTGCATCATAGAAACGCTTGATGTAATCAAGACGAGTTTCTTTTGGATACTTAGCAAACAGACAGGCAGCTACAAGGATATACAGGAACTGAGCGCTTTCGTAGATTTCGCCTGATACACGGTTCTGGACGAAGTACTTACCTTCCAGCTGTTTCACCGCAGCGTATGAGAAATCTAGGTCACGTTTATGATCTATGTACGCATCGAGTTCATCCAGCTCAGCTTTTGTATAGTCTTCCAAAATGTGCTGATCGTATTTGCCTTTATCGACGAGCTTCGCCACATGGTCATAAAGCGTTGGTGGCTCGTACTGGCCGTATGCTTTTTTACGCAGGTGGAAAACGGCCAGTCGAGCCGCTAGATATTGATAGTCTGGTGTTTCTTCAGAGATCAAATCGGCCGCTGATTTGATGATAGTCTCATGGATATCTGTTGTTGTGATTCCATCGTAGAACTGAATGTGAGCGCGAAGTTCTACTTGAGAGACAGACACATTATCTAGACCTTCCGCAGCCCAAGTAATGACTCTGTGGATCTTTTCTAGATCAATATTTTCTTTGCGGCCGTCACGTTTGGTAACGGTTAGTTGTTGGTTCATTCTGCTTAATTTCCCTAACAAAACTGATAAAAGCCGTGTTTTCGTGTAATTCTTGTAAAAATTGTTCCGGCTTTGTGATCAAAGTCTATCTATATATTGTAGTCCAAACACAACATATAGGGGTGCATTGCTGTGCGAGTTACAAGATAGTGCTATCTATGGTGCTTTTCAAGTTACAGATCTTGGATGACTTGTGGATAACTAACAAAATTGAAAATTTCAGTAAGTGAATACTAACCGATGGGATTAGAGTCTAATTGATTGTATAAAATTACCGTTTTAGGATCGGTTTATAAGTAACCACAAACAAAAAAAAATTCCTTGATCTTTCAGTCATTCTGAGCGTGATTTTGAGTCTGTATATTTTGGAATCAGAGCCCCAAAAATGGGCGAAAAACAACAAAAAAAGCGGGGTATATATACCACCGCTCTCTATAGGTTAGTCACATGAATAGTATGTCTAAATATTAAAACTTTTGCGTATGAACGATATAGTTGACGTCAACTTTGTTACCGAGTTTATAGGTATCCGTGATGGGATTATAGTGTAATCCAGTAATTCCCATTTCGGTTAGGTCGGTATGGTCAATCATTTTTATCAACTCCGCTGGGCGGATAAACTTCTCATGATCGTGGGTACCTTCGGGAACAATGCGCAATAGCTTTTCTGCGCCAACGATAGCAAATAGGTACGATTTAAAATTGCGATTCAATGTTGAGAAAAAAACATGGCCGCCGGGTTTAACCAAAGCTGCACATGCGCTGATGACCGACTGAGGGTTTGGAACATGCTCCAGCATTTCCATGCAAGTCACGACATCATATTTTCCTGGGTGTGCATCAGCGTGATCTTCAATTGTGCTCTGAATATAAGTCAGCTCAGTACCGGTTTCCAGTGCATGCAATCGAGCCACCTCAAGCGGCTCCTTACCCATATCAAGTCCAGTCACTGTTGCGCCTTCTTTCGCCATACTCTCAGCAAGAATACCTCCACCACAGCCAACATCGAGGACGGTTTTGCCAAACAAACCATCGGCATTATCCAGAACGTAATTGAGACGTAGCGGGTTAATTTGATGGAGTGGCTTGAATTCTCCCTCCAAATCCCACCATCGAGAGGCCATTTCTTCAAACTTCTTAATTTCGTTTGGATCGACATTTTGTGACTGGGTCATAACTACTCTACTTAGCAACCGGCTTCCTTGAAACTGGAAGGCATTATAACTCCTAACTCTCAACACTCCATAGACAGGATCACTTTTCTCTTGAGGTGGTGAAAATATAACCATTAATCAGCAAGATAAAACTAGAGTGTGCAATTTCTCAGCATTTGATTCACAACCAAGCTCACAACCTGATAAAAGGAGAGGGAAAGTAATGCCGAACTGTTGATTTGTGTGTTATATTTTTGCACCTTAAACGTATTGTACATACGATCTATAAATAGAGGGATATTGGCTCTATGAGCGATCTAGCTAAAGAGATCACGCCCGTAAACATTGAAGATGAGCTTCGTGGTTCGTACCTTGACTATGCGATGTCCGTTATCGTTGGTCGTGCTCTTCCTGATGTGCGTGATGGCCTAAAGCCTGTACACCGCCGCGTTTTGTTCGCGATGAATGTGCTAGGTAATGACTGGAATAAACCATACAAAAAATCTGCCCGTGTTGTTGGCGACGTAATCGGTAAATATCACCCGCACGGTGATAGCGCTGTGTACGATACTATCGTACGTATGGCTCAGCCGTTCTCATTACGTTATATGCTTGTTGATGGCCAAGGTAACTTTGGTTCCATTGATGGTGACTCAGCGGCGGCAATGCGTTATACCGAAGTTCGCATGGCGAAGATCGCCCATGAGCTTCTGGCTGACTTAGATAAAGAAACCGTTGATTATGTACCTAACTATGACGGTACAGAGCAAATCCCTGCGGTTCTTCCGACAAAAATTCCTAACCTGCTGGTTAACGGTGCTTCTGGTATCGCAGTAGGTATGGCAACCAACATTCCTCCTCACAATTTAACTGAGGTGATTGATGGCTGTCTTGCATACATCAATAATGAAGATATCACTATTGATGAGCTTATGGACTACATTCCGGGTCCTGACTTCCCGACAGCGGCGCTTATCAGTGGCCGTAAAGGTATCGTAGACGCGTACAAGACTGGTCGCGGTAAAATTTACATGCGATCTAAAGCGGAAGTTGAAGCAGACAAGAATGGCAAAGAGACCATTATTGTTACCGAGATTCCATATCAAGTGAACAAAGCTCGTTTGATTGAGAAGATCGCAGAGCTTGTAAAAGATAAGAAAGTTGAAGGCATCAGCGCACTGCGTGACGAGTCTGATAAAGACGGTATGCGAATTGTTATCGAGTGTAAGCGTGATGCGGTAGGTGAAGTGGTTCTAAACAACCTATACGCTAACACTCAATTACAAACGACTTTCGGCATCAACATGGTTGCACTGAACAATGGTCAGCCGCAGCTATTCAATCTGAAAGACATGTTGAAGTGCTTCGTTGATCACCGCCGTGAAGTGGTGACTCGTCGTACTATCTATGAATTGCGTAAAGCACGTGAGCGTGCACACATCCTTGAAGGTCTTGCTTTAGCACTGGCCAACATTGATGAGATCATTGACCTTATCCGTAAAGCGCCAACACCGGCAGAAGCGAAGGCTGGCCTTGTTGCTCGTGGATGGGATTTGGGTAATGTTGCAGCAATGCTTGAACGAGCAGGTACCGATGCAGCTCGCCCTGAATGGCTAGAAGACCAATATGGTATTCGTGATGGTCAGTACTTCTTAACTGAGCAGCAAGCGCAAGCAATTCTTGACCTACGTCTACACAAATTGACCGGTCTTGAGCACGAGAAGATTCTTGATGAGTACAAAGCGCTACTAGATGAAATTGCAGAGCTAATGCACATTCTTGCAAGCACTGAGCGTTTGATGGAAGTCATCCGTGAAGAGCTAGAAGCCGTTCGTGACAGTTTTGGTGATGCACGCCGTACTGAAATTACAGCAGCAAGCCATGACATTGACATGGAAGAGCTGATTGCGCGCGAAGATGTGGTTGTGACCCTTTCGAACGCAGGTTACGTTAAGTACCAAATCCTAAGCGATTATGAGGCTCAGCGTCGTGGTGGTAAAGGTAAGAGTGCAACTAAGATGAAAGACGAAGATTATATCGAACGTCTTCTCGTTGCGAATACTCACGACAACATCTTATGTTTTTCCACTCGCGGTAAAACTTACCGTCTGAAAGTCTACCAATTACCGTTAGCAAGTCGTACAGCGCGTGGTAAGCCAATCGTCAATATTCTTCCTCTTGAAGAAGGCGAACGTATTACCGCGATTCTACCTGTTTCAGAATTTAGCCCAGAGAAGTTCATCTTCATGGCCACCGGTGATGGAACGGTTAAGAAGACGTCTTTAGATCAGTTTGCGAACGTACGTTCTAATGGTCTGATTGCGGTCAACCTACGAGAAGATGATTCGTTAATTGGTGTAGATATCACTAACGGCGAAAACGAAATCATGCTGTTCTCTAAAGCGGGTAAAGTGGTTCGCTTTAAAGAAGCTGAAGAGATTCCAGTACTTGACGAAAATGGTAAACCAGTTCTTGATGAGAATGGTCAGCCAGAGATTAAGTTTAAAGGTGTTCGTCCTATGGGCCGTACCGCCTCTGGTGTCCGTGGTATGAAACTGGCTGAAAATGACCAAGTTGTATCACTTATTGTTCCTTCGCGCGAAGGTGATATTCTGACTGTTACACAAAACGGTTATGGTAAACGTACAGCACTTAGCGAGTACCCGACAAAAGGTCGTGGCACTCAAGGTGTAGTTTCTATTAAAGTCTCTGAGCGAAACGGCCCGGTAGTTGGTGCTATCCAGGTTGTTGAAGGTGATGAAATGATGATGATCACCGACGCTGGCACGTTAGTACGTACTCGTGTGGGTGAAGTTAGCCAGGTTGGTCGTAATACGCAAGGTGTTACTCTTATCCGAACTGCCGAAGACGAGAACGTTGTAGGTCTGCAGCGTATCGATGAAGTTGAAGAAGTGGACTTACCAGAAGGTGAGGAAATGGAAGGTCAGGAAGGGGAAACGGCCCAAGCTGCACCAGAATCAACCTCAGAGACGGATACAGACGAACAAGAATAATCGCTGATATTATCTTCAAAGCCGGGCAGTGACCCGGCTTTTTTATATCTAGAGTTTTAGTTAAGTAACCAATAGTAAAGGTGAAATGGACCTCTCATTATTTAAAATATACAGCCAAACTTAGAGAGCAAATAGGCTGTTTATAAATTATTGATAACACCATTAGTGACAAAGGTATGACGCCAAAAAAATAGCGTTAATACAGTCAGTTACAGCTAAATAATATTTCAATAATATTACGTGCATGAATGATAAATAGTCTATAAAATTCGCAGTCTCTGTCTGTTCCACAAATATTATTAACTATTATGAAACTGTCACTGAAACAAAAACTCATCGGTGCCAGCTTATTAGCCGTTGTGCTAATGGCGAGTGCACTTACTTGGCTTTCTGCCGACCAACTTTTTCAACAAACTCGTAACGGCGTTAATGCCCGAGCAGAGAGTCTAGCGACTGCTGCTTCGGAAGGAATTTCTGACTGGATTGCCATTCGTAAAGATATTGCCAAAGCGTTCAATGATTACAGCCAAGAGCAAGAGGTTGTGCCTTTTCTTCAACAAGCTCGTAAAGCGGGCGGATTTGACGATATTTTCCTAGGTACGCCACAAGGTGAGATGTTCCGCTCTCACCCTGAGCGTAACCGTGCCGACTACGATCCGCGAGTTCGCCCTTGGTATAAAGATGCGAATGCAGCTGGTCGCCAGATCATAACTACAGCGTATCAAGATGCGATTACCAATGCACTCTTAGTCACCATTGCCGAGCCCGTTCGTCGCAATGGCCAATTGGTGGGTGTTGTTGGTGCGGATGTATTGATTGACCAGCTGATCGACGACGTTATCAACTTAGATGCCGGCGAAAATGCCTATGCGATGTTGATTGACACGCAAAACGGTACATTCCTCGCGCACCCGAACAAAGATCTTTCCCTAAAGCCAGTGAATACGCTGTCTAAAAAGCTAACCATGAATGCTATCGAGCAAGCGGCGAATTCTGGTGTCATGGAAATTATTGAACGTAAAGGGCAAGAAAAGTTCTACTTCTTCAAAAAGGTTCCGGGCACACAGTGGATTTTTGCTATTGAAATGGACCGTCAAACAGAAGAAGCAGCGCACACCGCATTACTGAAAAACTTACTGCTGACGGCAACGATTATCACAATCATTGTTATCGCTGTTGTGTCTTGGCTAGTGAGTTTCTTGTTCCGCGATCTTGGACGCGTCTCTCAAGCACTTGAAGAAATTGCCTCTGGTGAAGGAGATCTCACACAGCGCCTTGAGCCACGCAGCGATGATGAAGTCGGCCAGCTAGCGACGAACTTCAACACCTTTGTTGGCAATATGCATGTCATGGTCTCTAAGCTAAGTCATGTATCAGCGTCACTGTCTGAACAAGCTAAGCAGACGGCAGAGCACGCCGAAGAGCGCAGCGCACGTATTCGCCTCCAGCAAGACGAAATTAACATGGTTGCGACTGCGATTAATGAAATGGCCGCTGCAACCCAAGAAATCGCAGGCAATGCAGACAATACCGCACAAAACTCAACGGAGGCGGTGACGGCGTGTGTTCATGGTGGTAAGCAGGTTGTGCAGACTCAGTCTTCAATTCAGAATCTGGCACAAGAAGTACAAGTTGCAACGGATGTGATCCAAGAGTTGGAAGCTCACGGTAACAGCATCAGTACGATTCTTTCGACCATCCAAGATATCGCTGAGCAAACGAACCTGCTTGCTCTGAATGCGGCGATTGAGGCGGCGCGTGCTGGTGAACAAGGTCGTGGTTTCGCAGTCGTTGCTGATGAAGTTCGAGTTCTAAGCCAGCGCACACATGCCTCGACGCAAGAAATTCAACAGATGATTGAAACACTCCAAAGTACCACTGGTAAAGCGGTAAGCATTATGGGTGATAGCCGCCAGCTTGCAGACACCAGTGTGACTGATGCGGATTCAGCAGCGGTCAGCTTAACTCAAATTCAATCAGCGGTTGAGCAAATCAGCGATATGGCCACACAGATTGCGTCGGCAGCAGAAGAGCAAGCATCGGTAACGTCTGAAATTACACGTAACACAGTGGGTATCCGAGACGTATCAAATGAGCTTGCGGATGAAGCTCATGATGCTGCAGCTCAAGCCGCTCAGCTTTCAGAGCTTTCGTACGAGCTTGAACAGGAAATTGGTCGCTTTAAGCTTTAAGTGCCTAATTAAAAAACAAAAGACTCGGTTGCTACTGAGTCTTTTTTTATTTGCTTTGATTTCCAAAATGGAAAAGAAGGTTTAAAGATATTTCAATTGTCGACATGGAGAGTAGACGTCTAAAATCCTTAAAAACAATAAGGAATAGACAATGTCTGAAGCTCTCAACTCTTTCCAACAACGTGTACAAGAAATTGTCACTGATGCCAAATTAAACCCTAAACAGAAGAATCAATTCTTAGCCTTAGAAGCAGAGGCAAGCCTCCCTTATATGCCTGTTTCGGATCCGGTTCGGCTAGCATTGGAAGAGGGTGTTCTGTGCGATATGTTTGAAGGTCACGCACCTTTTAAACCACGCTATGTCTTGCCTGATTATGCCAAGTTTCTTCAGCAAGGCTCTGAGTACTTAGAGCTTGAACCTGCGAGTGATTTTGACGATGCAATCAACTTGCTGACCATCATTTATCATCATGTGCCGTCAGTGACCAATATCCCGGTATATCTAGGCCAGCTTGATGATGTATTGCTACCTTATGTGGGTGAATTAAGTGAGCAGGCGATTTATCAGAAGCTCAAACGATTTTGGATCATGCTAGACCGAACTCTGCCTGATGCTTTTATGCACGTTAATATTGGCCCCTCGGATAATATTATTTGTCGGACGATCTTGAAGATAGACGCTGAGCTCAAGCAAATCGCGCCAAATCTGACCTTTATGTATGACCCGAACGTGACACCGGATGACTTGTTACGTCAGGCAACCAGTAACATTTGTAAGTGTAGTAAACCTCATATTGCGAACTACCCAATGCACGCGAGTAGCTACGGCGAGAAGCGATTTGGTATTGTGAGTTGTTACAATTCTCTGCCTTTGGCTGGTGGGTCGAACACTCTAGTCAGAATGAACCTTAAGCTGTTGGCGAACCTAGCATCAGACACTGACGACTTTCTCAACCAACTGTTGCCTTATTACAGTGAATTAATGGTCGAGTTGATGGACTCACGAAGTTCACATTTGCATGAGAAATCGAATTTCTTTAAAGGTTTCTTAACCAAAGAAGGTTTGATTGACGAAGCGCGTTTTGCGCCAATGTTTGGTATCTACGGCATGGCTGAAGCGGTGAATCTTCTTATGGAGAAGTCGGGAGAAAAGGGTTGCTATGGGCATGATTTAGAAGCGAACCAGCTAGGCCATCTAATTTCTGAGAAACTGGCTGAAATCGTGCAAGGCTCAGAGGTGAAATACGGCCTTGAAGGCAAGGCGCTTCTACATGCTCAAGGGGGAATAAGCCTTGATGAAGGAGTGACTCCGGGAGTTCGCATTCCATATGGCACCGAGCCAGACCCTGTCGCTTATGTACAAGCGACCGCAAAGCACCATCAGCATTACATCTCAGGTATAAGTGACATCCTGACAATAGACGAAACGGTGAAGTCAAACCCAGAAGCCATGTTTAATCTGTGTAAGGGAGCATTGAATTTAGGGTTTAGGGAATTCACGGCTAATGTTGCTTCGAATGACTTGGTGCGAGTTACTGGCTATATGATGAAGCTGTCAGATATAGAGAAGTTCTCAGACCAGGGATCGCGCAAGAATACGACTTTCCTTGGCGCAGAAGCCGCCAACAATACTGGGATCCTAGATCGGGCTCCACGAGTAGTGAGTATGGAAAGTCAGCCTGTTTACAAATAGGGTAAGCATATGAGCGAAAGGCAGGCCATCGTTAGCCGTATCCTCAAGTTCTCGTGCGTGGATGGGCCAGGTAACCGACTGGTCCTTTTCCTACAGGGGTGCAATTTTAACTGCATTAACTGCCATAATCCCCATACGATTAATTATTGTAATCATTGTGGGGATTGTGTCGAAGGGTGTCCGGAAAATGCTCTGTCGTTCGACACGAACCAGAAAGTCGTATGGGATGAGAGTAAATGTACGCATTGCGATCAGTGCATTGATGTGTGCACACATCGTTCTAGCCCTAAAGTAAGTCACTACTCGGTATCAGAAATCATCGAGCTGACAAATGAGCAAAAATGGTTTATCAGCGGTATCACGATCTCGGGTGGCGAAGCAACAATGCAGTTACCTTTCATCATAGAATTATTCAAATGCATCAAAGCCGACTCGGAACTTAGCCATCTTACGTGCTTTATAGACAGTAATGGGTACTTAAGTCAGTCGGGCTGGGATCGAGTGCTTCCTTATCTTGATGGCGCAATGATTGACTTGAAGTCATGGCAGGAAGAGACACATCACTGGTTGGTTGGCCGTGATAATCACAAGGTGGTTCAATCAATACGTTATTTGGCTGAGAAGCAGAAATTGCACGAGCTTCGCTTACTCCATATCCCGAACCGAAGCGATCTGGACAAAGAAGTCAAAGAAGTCGCACGTCTTATTAATACGCTGCCTGATAGCGTTAATGTGCGGCTTAATGCGTTTCAGCATCATGGAGTAATGGGTAAAGCGCTTGAGTGGTCGAAATGCACTGAATCGCAAATGTTGCAGTTTCATGATGCTTTACGGCCACTGATTCACCAAAACATTCAGCTACCTAGCGTGTATGTCTAAATAGGTTTAATCAGTTGAGAATGCAGCCATTTTAGGGCAGGGTCATTCGAGCTGGCTTGATTCCAGACCAAGCTATAAGCCACTTTCCCATAGGAAAATGGCAGAGGCTTTTGGATCAGAGACTGTGCTTGCAATGATTTCTCAGCCCACATTTTTGAACAGGTAAGCAAGAATTCAGTCTGATGGCAGATGACTGCTGCAGAACCAAAATCAGCGACGGAGATGGCGATGTTTCTCGACGAGTATTGCTGAGTAAGGTTTTGTTCAAAGTACGGCGTAGAGAGGTCTTTATCTAAAATACCAATGTGCTGGTAAGCGAGATATTCTTCAGTGTTCAGCGATTGGTTAGCCAGAGGATGTTGTGGACTCATCAGGCAGACCATTTCATCTTCTTGAATCTGTTCCCAGACAAGGTCTCGGCTTCTCGTTGGTGGTTGGCTGATATCGTGAGGTAAAATCATAAAATCAACTTGTCCACGCAGCAGGGCATCAAAGCTAAGTTGCTCCTTGGCGAAAATCTGTATGTTAGCTGACGTCAACTGAGCGTTGATCTCAGTAATTCTCCCAGAAAATAGCTCGAAGGTACTCTCACGCATCGAAAGCGCTATTGTTCCAATAAAATTCTTAGGCTCGAATTCACCTTGGTGGAGGATTCCGTTCATACAAGCAAGAATTTTATGTACGTCTGTGGCAATAGATAATGCAAACGGTGTGGGAACTAACGAAGTTTTCTCTCGATAAAACAGTTCATCCTTAAGCTGTGTTCGCAGTTGACTGAGCGTTTTACTTACGCTGGAAGGGGTAACACATAAAATTTGGGCGGTACCACTGACACTGTGTGTGCTCAATAACACTTGTAATACCGTCAGGTGCTTTAAGCTAATTCGAGAAAGGGCAAGGTAATCCATGAAAAGACCAAATAAACAAGATGGAGTAGTTATACCTTTGATGGCCCCAATTAGATACGAGCCTGATCAAAACTTCTTCTTGAACTTACATCTCTAATTCGAAGTTTCAATCGCTGGGCTAAACTATTAGCTGAGAAGAGTGAGATATAAGGAGTCAATCATGCAGCATTCTTTGAACATAATATTAGCGGCTTTGCTATTTTTATCCCCCTCTGTCTTAGCGCAGGAAAATGAGCAAGATGAAGGAAATAATGCAACGAAGTCACCTCCTGAGTTATCAGCGATGGATACCGATGGAGATGGTCAAGTTTCTAAAGAAGAATTCGATCAATTTCGTAAGTCGGAGGACTCTGAAGGTGATGAGGAATCTGAGAACGAAAGTGGCTTGAGTGCCTTTGCATCGTTTGACAAAAACAAGGATGGTTTTGTTTCAGAAGATGAGCTGGCTGCCCATGCGAAGTACTCAAACCCCGGTAATGGTACAGGTGACTTAAAAAATAAACCAGATAACGCTGACTCTGAAGCTCGAGGTAATAGTGGTAATGGCAAAGGAAACAGCGGTGGTAAAGGCAATAGTGGCGGAAATAAAGGAGGAGGTAACAAAGGGGGAAGTGATAAAGGAGGTAAAGGTAAAGATAAATAAGTGCCAGATTTAATCGGAACTCAAACCGTTGAGAAATACGCCCAAGCTTATGTTTGGGCGTATTCCATTTAGTCGATCAAGCCGTATTCTTCACTCAGTACCTTGATGATTTCTTGTTTGGGGTTATCGCCCATTCTGACTGGTTTTCCTGTGATTTTTTCTGCAATCCCGGTATAAGTCGTGGAAATATCCATAAGAGCTTCTAGTGGAAGCTCATTATCGCGAGCTAATGCTTCACGTTCATCCATACGCTCTTTGTTAAGGAGAATGTCAGGGTCAGGAAAATGATTAAGCAAAAACTGACGGAAACCTTCTTTTGAGTTTTCAATGATCCTTCCAGCATCATACTCGCGTTCGTCCCAAATGCGTGAAGAATCTGGTGTGCCTACTTCATCCATATAGATGAGCTTTTCATTTCCAGCCGCATCATGTACGTAGCCAAATTCAAATTTAGTGTCGACGAAGATTTGCTCTATTTCGGCTAGAGCGTTACTAATTACCACAAAACCTTCACGGAGTAACTTTTCATATTGGGCAATATCATCCGCTTTAGAAAAATTGAATGCAGCGAAGTTATCAACAATGTCTTGGCGAGTGATATTGACGTCATCTGCTTCAGGAACGCCGGGAATACCTTTTAAGATCCCCTTGGTAGACGGGGTCATTAGCAATTGAGGGAGGGCTTTATCTTTTTCGAGTCCTTCTGGTAACTCAATACCACAGAACTCGCGTTCACCTTTCTCATAAGCGCGCCACATTGAGCCTGTGATGTACTGTCGGCAAATGGCCTCAATCATGATAGGTTTGGCTTTTTGCACAATCCACACTAAGGGGTGAGGGATATCTAAGATATGGCTGTCAGCTAGGCCATTCTCTTTGAAGAGTTTAAACCAGTGGTTGGAGATCGCGTTGAGTGCAGCGCCTTTACCGGGAACACCTTTCAGTCCCCCCTGTCCGTGCCAGATGCAGTCGAATGCAGAAATACGATCGCTGATGACCATGATGGCGAGCGGCGCATCTTCAGCAACATCGTAGCCTTTTTCTTTGATTAGGCGTTTACTGTCTTCCTCTGTTAACCAGTATACAGAGCGTACTTTGCCACTGTGAACTGGCTTGTTGGTACGAATGGGAAGATCATCATTAACAGCAAGAACTTGATCAGCAAGACTCATTTAGACATTCCTATCTTTGTCAAAAATGGGGGATTGCGCGTGAGAGGCAATCAATTTGCAAGGCATGATACCAGAACTAGATGAACCTTCCAGAGAAAAAGCAAACGTTTGCTTTTAAATCTTATCGGAAACTTAAAAATAGCGTAAAACAAAAAGCCTCTCAATGAAGAGAGGTAGAAAGCAGTGCAATGTAATTAGTGAAATCGAGAGAGTTTACTTGCAACAAAGAAGACTTCGCAGCGGTGCTGAGCAGCTAAATCGCGGAGCAGAGATTGTTCTACGGGTTCAATGTTATCTGATGCGACAACAGCGCTAGCGTTACCGGATTTGATTGCTTTCATTACGATCTCAAATTCGGATTGGGTCTGTGAAGGCTTCATCTGAATGATTTTTTTACAGCTGACATTGTATGAAGAAAACTGATCATAGTCTGGTCGAGGGCACTCAGCGGTGAACAGTATCCATTGCTTCTGGTTAGACAGCCCTGCTAAACGGCTGAGTGTCGAGTCTGCAATGTTCATTGGCTGAGTAGGTTGAGCCAAAACATTGAATTTAGAAACTGAGCGATTTGTTGTGTGTATCTGAAACATAATTACTGTCCTTACATACATACTGTATGTGTATACAGTAGTTTGGTTAAGTGAACTGATCAAGCAATATTTGCTGTGTTTTTGTACGTTAACAACGTTGTTTTTTTGATTGAATTGTTTTATGTGTCTGTTTTATAAGAGTATTTTTTCTTTTTGGTGTGGAGTCCAGATGTAAGGGAAGGATGAGAAAATGTGATCTGAAACATCATTTTCTATACAGTGTTATACAGTGTTTTTCTAAATGTCAGGTCGTCTGCTTGCGGTGATGCAATGGTGAAAATACACGTTAATTCTGCCTAACATTAGTCTCATAGACGGTTCTGATAGGTATTATGAATAGTTTAAAGGTGCATGTTATTGGCTGCAAAAATGTAATAAGACTTTTCTTGGTAATTGTTGAATAAATCTGAGACTATCGGAAATTCATGAATTAACAGAATAATAATTAAGAGAATTTATTTTGAACTCAGAAAGCAAAGCTGCTTGGATTCTTGTTGTTACCACTGCACTGGCCGGGTTGGGCTGGATTTTTTCGAAAGAAACGATTCAGGGGCTACCACCATTTGGCTTTGTCGGCTTACGCTTTTTGGTTGCTTCTGTATGTTTACTCCCGTTCTGTTTTAAATCATTCAAACAACTTAATCTCAGACTACTTGCTCAAGCAATGGGTGGTGGCTGTATTCTTGCTTTGGCTCTTTTGGCTTGGGTACACGCTATTGCCGTTAGTGAAACCCTTGGGGAAGGCGCATTTATCGTTAGTCTATCTATGATCATTGTGCCAATTGTTGCTTGGGCTTTGTATAAAGAACGCCCAAAGCGTGCTTTTTGGATTGCGATGCCGATTGCGGTATCAGGCTTGGCATTCTTGTCACTCAAAGGGGAATGGAACAGTTCCGCTGGGCAATTGTGGTTTTTGGCTAATGCGTGCTTGCTCGCGCTACATTTCAATGTAAATAGTCGCTTAGCGCAAAGTATGCCAGTGCTGATGCTGACTTGTCTCCAACTCTTGACCACTGGAGTTATTGCTTTGGTTGCTTCGGCAATATTTGAAACGGTTCCGGTTAGTGTTAATTCGAGTATTTGGGCATGGTTTGCGGCTAGCGCTATTTTGGCGACGAGTCTGCGTTACGTGATGCAGACGCTGGGTCAAAAGCACAGTAATCCGGGCAATGCCGCATTGATCATGTTACTTGAGCCTATATGGACTGTTATCTTGAGTATCCTTTGGTATGGTGAGCAGCTATCTTCTAATAAGTTATTAGGGTGCAGTCTTATTTTGCTTGCTCTGCTCTTCTA
Source organism: Vibrio sp. Isolate23 (assembly GCF_022398095.1). Lineage (NCBI taxonomy): Bacteria > Pseudomonadati > Pseudomonadota > Gammaproteobacteria > Vibrionales > Vibrionaceae > Vibrio > Vibrio sp. Isolate23. The sequence goes on along the minus strand of NZ_JAKEUV010000003.1, from coordinate 155,781 downwards.
TCGGACAGACGGTCGTCTTTTCAGACTAAAACGCTAATCCGTATAACTCAGTAACTGGTCCGACTTCACACCTATAAGTGCTCACTCTGTTTATTCTTAGGCTTGTTGCTACATTGGCAGATGTAAATGCATTGTTAAGAATGGCAGTGAAATGAAGCTACATACTATTGATGGTTATATTCAGAAAATGTATCTCGCTGAATACCCGGATAAGTTAATGTTACTGGACGGAGCGAGTAGGGCAGACATCCCTTATTTAGAGCGTTACATCACCGAAACGATTGGGCAGCCTTTTCATACATTGAAAGTTGTTGTTGTGACTCATATGCACCCAGACCATGCGGGTGCGGCACATAAACTAAGGAAACTGACAGGATGTAAAATCGTTTCTGCTAAGAAGGAAGTGCAGTGGTATGCTGGATTAGATGGCGTCCTAATGCACTGGACGGATCTTGCGTTAGCTGGTTGGGTTGCGGGAAGAATGAAACGCCCTAAGCGTAAATTATGGTATTCGAGACATCTGCACCCCGATATCATGCTTACTGACGGGCAAGCTATTCCCAGTTTTGAAGACTGGAAAGTACTGGAAACGCCAGGTCATACTGATCGCGATTTATCCCTTCACCATGAGCAGCAAGATATTCTTTATGTCGCGGACTTAATGGTAGAAGTTAAAAAACGTTTGGTTGCTCCATTCCCGATCTTTCATCCAAATAAATACCGTGAATCTTTACATCGTGTATACCAGATGGCGCCTCAAACTTTGTTACTCGCCCATGGTGGGCAAGTCCAATTTGACCAAAACGCTTATGATCACCTACTCAAGGTGGCTCCACGTACCCCTGCAACTCATTGGAGAGCGACCAAAGTTAAATTACGGGGACTGTTGGGGGCGATTTGGGCGTTTGGATTGAAGAAAAAGCGTTGAGTATCCCCTGTATAGTATTTAGTGCAGAAGGCTCAACTTACCTCTAAATGCATATTGAGCATATGGTTTATTGAAATTTTATCTAATCGCGTTACTATGTCGGTCGAGTGAAAATGAGATTGCTTCTCACTAATCTGTTTGACATCATTGAAAAATACCCTTTATGAATCTATTTAAAACCAGTTTGGCGGTGATGGTTACGGCTGTAGGCTTCAGTGCTGCGGCCTCGAGCCTTGACCGTGCTCAATCTATTCAAAGTAAAACCCACTCTTCATCCGCAGCGAGCCAGAAGCGCATTGATGTCAGTGCTGAAAATACGCTTAGCCTTCAAGCTGAAATCGAGCAACTTCAAGAAGAAGTCAAGAATCTTGATGTTTATCGATTTCACTTAACTGCATTGGTAGAAAGCCAGCAGCAAGAAGCAAATCGTCTTGAAAGTCAGATAGATGAGATAAAAACAACTCGTCAGGGAGTCGTCCCATTGATGTATCAAATGCTATCTGGCTTACAAGCTTTAATCGCTGATGATGTGCCGATCAAACAAGCACAACGTCAGGAGCGTGTCGCCAAGTTAGAAAAAATGATGACCCGTGCGGATGTTAGTGACGCAGAGAAGTATCGTCGTATTTTAGAGGCGTATCAGATAGAACTCGATTACGGCACTAAGCTTGGCTTGTATCAAGATCAGATTGCAGTGAATGATGGCGAGCGTGAGGTCGATATTCTTCATCTGGGTCGAGTTTCACTGGTTGCACGCAGTTTAAATGGCACGAAATTTTGGTCATGGAATCAATCACAAAAGCAATGGCAGAGTGTTGACAGTTCAATGAAGTCAGAGCTAGACAAGGCTTTTAACGTTGCGGCGAAACAAGTGGCACCAAGCCTGATTACGCTTCCGGTTTCTCTTAACGTTGCGGAGGCGAAATAAATGAAACGTACATTAATTGCTACCTTGATTGCGTTATCTGGATTAGCGTGCAATGCACAAGCCTCGTCTGAGTTAGTCAATAAAGCACAAGCAGAGAACAAGCAGCAAGCGCAGCACAACATCGAAAGAGAGTCCGATTTTAAACAAACGGAACAAGAGCTCAAAGCCCTGAAATCACAGTTAATCAAACAGCGCGACGATTTACAAAAGCAAAATGACAAGCTAGCTGCCACATTCAGTGACAATGAGAACACCCTAGCTCGGTTGGAAGAAAAACTTCGCTTAGAAACAGGCAGCTTAGGGGAAGTGTTTGGTGTTGTTCGTCAGAACGCGAAAGAGCTTGAATCTGAGTTGCAATACTCAGTCACGTCGGTTGATGCACAGACTCACACTGACGTTGTTAAAGAGATTGTCGCAGCCACGACATTGCCTTCCATGGTTCAGTTAAATGGTTTTTGGAAAGCGCTGGAAGAGCAAATCACTGCTAGTGGTGAAGTGGCTCTCACGAAAGTTCGTTTTGTGAATGGTGATGGTATTGCCCAGACTGAATCTGCACTTCGACTCGGTTCTATCGGTTTGGTTGGAGAGCAAGGGTATCTGAACTGGAATGCGCTAAAAGGTGAAGCGCAGGCTTATATCAAGCAACCTGAAAAGGCGCCGACGATTTCCTCTTTATCTTCTCTCATAAATGGTAAGGTTGAGACTGTGGTTCTTGACCCATCTCGTGGTGTCATGCTTGAACAACTTGCTCACAACCCAAGCCTTGTGGATAGACTGCAAGCAGGCGGTGTCGTGGGTAAAATCATTCTTGGGCTGCTCGCGATTGGTTTGATCATTGCCGTTGTTCGCGGTGTAAGCCTATCTATTGCACGTCAGAAGATTCGTGCCCAGCTTAAATCACCGCAAAACCCAGGTAACAATCCACTCGGACGTGTTTTATCTGTTTACTGCAAAGAGAAAAACCGCAGCGTTGAAGCGTTGGAGTTGCGTCTACTTGAAGCGGTCGTTGATGAACAAGCAACGCTAGAAAAAGGCTTGTCCATGCTTAAGCTACTCGCGGCTTTGGCACCGATGTTAGGCCTTCTTGGCACTGTGACAGGCATGATTGAAACATTCCAAGTGATCACTCAATTTGGTAACGGTGATCCGAAAGTGATGGCGGGTGGTATCTCAATGGCGCTCGTAACCACTGTACTTGGCTTGATTGCAGCGATGCCATTGCTGCTAGCTCACAATATTCTGAACTCGCAAGCAGAAGCGATTCGCAACATTCTTGAGAAGCAGGGGATTTCACTTGTCGCTGAACAAGCAGAGAAAGATCTGAAACCGACTCAGGATGCGTTGGGGAATGTTGCGTAATGGATGCACTATTCGCATTGTTACCTGAATCCTTGGCTAGTAGTGACTGGCTACTCACACTGCAAAATTTTATGCAGAAGGGTGGTCAGGTGCTGTGGTTGTTGTTGGGTGTGGTTACCTTGTGTTGGTTATTGATTCTGGAGCGTATCCTTTATCTGCTTGTTGAGTTTCCAAAGCAGAGAGTGAGTTGGATTGAAGCTTGGCGCGAGAGGAGTGACCAAACCTCTTGGTACGCTCGTTCTATCCGCGAGGGCTGGCTTTCACAAGCACACAGTCAGCTTTATCAAAACCTGAACATCATTAAGGTTCTAGTTGTGATATGCCCAATGCTGGGTTTACTCGGTACGGTAACGGGGATGATCTCTGTTTTTGATGTGATGGCTAACCAAGGTAGCAGCAATCCTAAATTGATGGCTTCAGGTATCTCACTCGCCACCTTGCCCACAATGGCAGGTATGGTTGCAGCGTTGACTGGAATGTTTTTTCATGCGCGGTTGATCAAAGCCTGTCAATTAAGAGAAATTAAACTAGAAAAATCTTTAAGGAGTCAGCGATGAGACTCGGTCGACGCCACCATAAACAAGATGAAGCTCAGGTCGATCTGACTTCTATGCTTGATATCGTTTTTATCATGTTGATCTTCTTCATCGTCACCAGTTCGTTCGTTCGTGAATCTGGTGTGGAAGTTAATCGTCCTCAGGCATCGAATGTGGTTAGCCCAAAAGACGCTGGCATCTTTGTCGCGGTTACTTCGGCAAACGATATTTATATTGATAAGCGCAATGTTGATGTTGAACGTGTACAAGCCACACTTGAGCACTTGTTACTTGATAAGCCAGACGCATCCCTTGTTATCCAGGCCGATGAGCATGCTTATAGTGGCACAGTGGTGAAAGTGATGGATGCGGCAAAAGGTGCGGGCGTTAAGAACATTGCATTAGCTGCGGAGAAAAGGTAGTGGGACGTTTGTTCATTGCTACTCCTTTTGCTATCACTTGTGCTTTAGCTATCTTCAGTTTTATGGCTTGGATGGTTGATAGCGAACACCGAAAAATAAATGAGTCTAATGAGTCGTTGAGTTTCAATATGGTGATGGTGGAAAACGAGCAAGATGTTCAGCGTCGTCAGCGCACGGTACCTGAGCAACCTAAAGCACCAGAAGTCCCTGAACAGATGCCTACATCGCAAGCCAACACAGAGCTGTCGAAAATCTCGCCTATCGCTCAGCCATCTCTTGGCTTAAATACGAGCATAGAAGGTGTGGCGATCAGTGCGCCAACGTTTGGTGATTTTGGCGTGAATCAGGAGGCGATGCCTCTATACCGTGTTGAGCCAAAGTATCCGACGAAAGCCATGAAGCGCCAAGCGGAAGGGTACGTAGTGCTGAAATTTACCATCGATCCTACAGGTCGTCCGACAGATATTGAGGTTGTGGAAGCCAGCCCGAAGCGCATGTTTGAACGCAATGCGATTCAAGCGCTTAAGAAGTGGAAGTATCAACCTAAAGTAGTTGATGGAGCGGCCGTTTCTCAACCGAATAAAACGGCTAGAGTGGAGTTTAAGTTAGACAAATGATGAAACGATTCGTCCTTACTGTTTTGCTTCTTGCTTCGCCAATGCTTTTGGCACAGGAGTTGACTCAATACACAGCTGTTCGTGTTCAAAAAGCAAATGAATTGGCGCAGCAAGAACAATTGAAAGAGGCGATTGCTGTGCTTAAAGACATCGAGACCTCACGTGATTATGACAAAGCATTCGTCGCTCGTATGCTGGCAGTTTTTTATTGGCAGGATGGAAATACCAAACAAGCGATTTCCAAAATGGAGTATGCCGTTGAAAGTGGTTTGCTTCGAGATGAGCAAGCGTGGGTAAGCCAGCGTATGCTGGCAGACCTTTATCTAAATGATCAAAAGTTTGCCAAAGCGCTTGAGCACTATTACCCATTGGTTAAGTCGGTACCGGAAACTCAAAAAGCGCAGGACTTATGGCTGCGAATCGCGCAATCTCATTATCAGTTGTCGCAATGGGAGAAAGTTGTCTCTGCTGCTGACCAGTACATGAAAGTGGAAAAGAAAAGGCTCCTTCAGTCTTTATCTCTCAAGCTGGGGGCTCAGTTGGAACTGAAACGCTGGAGTGCAGCCATTCCAACGCTGGAGCAAATGATTACCATTCAGCCCGACAAGCTAAGCTGGTGGCGTCAACTGGTTGGTTTGCAAATGCGCATTGGTAAAGACAAAGAGGCACTGGACACATTAGCACTAGCAAAGCTTAATGATTTGCCTTTAAGTCAAAGTGATAGGCGCATGTTGGCTCAGATGTACGCTAAACGTGGCATCCCCGAAAAAGCAGCGATAGAGATTAGCGAATTGGATGAGGCAGATACGGATGTACAGCTATTATCAGAGCAAGCGACTTACTGGCAATTGGCAAAAGAGTGGGATAAGTCTTTATCTATTTGGAAGTTGGCGGCTAAGAAAGATGCTAAGTATCACTGGAGCGTCGCTCAACTGATGGTTCAGCAAGGCTATTACAAAGATTCATTATCAGTGTTGGACAAAGTGAAAGGCCGCGATGCAGACGTCGCACTGGCAAAAACGAGGGCGCTGTATAAACTGAACCAGTTGGATAAAGCGTTGGTTCAAGCAAAACGAGCAAACAATATTGAACCTTCAAGCCAAGCGAAAAGTTGGATTAAATACCTCTCTCAATTAAGGGAAGTCAGTCAACAACAGCAGACTACAGGCTGAGCCATTAAAAAAGGGAAGCGATTTGCTTCCCTTTGATTTGTCTAGCTTATTACTTTTGGCTTAAGCAGACATACTCAGCTCGCCACAGTAACCGCTTGGAAGACTTAATGGTCGTGAGCAGCTCTTGCCCTGATAGTTGTGGAAAGGCGTGCATCACTTTCACTTCGTTATCATGACTGGACTGCTCGTAAGCCCTTACATGAGTAAAGGTGCTGGACAAATTGTGTGACAGCATAGATTTTGACAGGCAGATGCCAAACATATCCCGTTTCATTGTCTTTCCTTCTGACATTATATCGCAGACAGTGGGTTATAATTTTTTTAGTCTGTTGCCTACTGTCTACATCTAGTGTTCCTACACGTTCATGCTCAATAATTATACAGTCAAATTGAGCTGTCAGTACAAAAAATGTTCTAAATCTCTTGTGATCAAAATCACTTATTCTACTGGTTTTATATGAATGGGCATTTAAACTCTCAACTCACGCTTGTAGTGAATGGGTAAATGCCGGCTATCCACTCCAACTATGCTTTGCTTTGTAGGCCTCACAAAATAAGGCTCATTAACTCGTATAAATGTTAATTGGGTGTTAGCCTCGTTGGTCGATAAGGGAGAGTTTATGCAATGGAGCAGTATCAGCTTTCGTAAAAGAATGCTGATTATCATGACACTTTCTGGCTTGATAGAGTTATTGTTGCTGACAGCGTCTGGCTTCTTTTACGTCAAGCAGGCACAGGAAGAGGAAGTAGGAATGAAAGCCTTAGGAGTGGCTTCATTTCTAGCTAAGTCTCCCTTTGTGGTCAATATGATCGAAGAGGGCGGAGGCTCAGAATATCAACACCGTTATCGTAATCTTACCGAGTTAATTGGTGCCGCTTTTATCGTCATAGGTGATAAAGAGGGTATCCGAATCATCCACCCTATCGACGATCGCATTGGTAAACCAATGAAAGGGGGCGATAACAATCGTGCTCTGGTTGAAGGAAAGGAATACATCTCTTTTGCTCAAGGCTCATTAGGTTATTCTGTTCGAGGTAAAGCGGCAGTTTTTGATTCAAACGGAAATATTATTGGTGTGGTTTCTGTCGGCTATTTGATTGATCGCCTTCAGGATCGTATTGAACCATTTCTTGCTTTTTTGATAGTGATGGCGTTATTGGTTGTAGCCGCCAACGCTATCATATCGAGTTACGCTTCTCGTCGCTTCCAGAAAGCCATTCTTGGTTTCGAGCCTGAAGAAATAGGCCGATTATATGTCGAGTTAGATGTGACAATGGAGACTCTTAAAGAGGGGATCTTGAGTATCGATCAATCTGGCCTACTACGTTCGATCAACAAGAGTGCTTGCCAAATTCTTGGCCTCGACAAGAATCAATGCTTGAATAAGCCGCTGAACGATGTGCTGCCAGAGAGTGATTTGCATAGTGTTCTGACGAGTGCTAGGACTGATCACGATATAAATCTTTATCTGAATAAGCAAAGGCTGATCGCGAATCGAAGCCCAATTATTGTCGATGGTAAAGTGGTAGGTGCAGTGTCGAGTTTTCGATTAAGGGATGAGTTGAATGAACTCTCAGAGCAACTGGCAAAAACGAAAGAGTACGCAGAAATGCTTCGCTCCCAGACCCACGAACATCGTAATAAGTTAAATACCATCAGTGGAATGGTACAGATGGGGGAACTCGATGCGGTGCAGCATCTTATTGGCCAGGAAACGGCTCATTATCAATCTTTGATTGAATTCTTGCGAGAAACGATTAAGGAACCATTAATCGCAGGCATGTTGTTAGGAAAAACAGAAAGAGCGAGAGAGCTGGGACTTGAGTTAGTGGTTGAAGATGGTTCTCGGCTTGAGCCATTACCTGAGCGCATCAACGCAGAGGATGTAGTGACGATATTAGGTAATCTCATTGATAACGCTTTTGACGCCACGCGCAGTGTCGTCACAACTGATCCTGTTTTTTCTCCTACTCGACGCCAGATAGAGGTGTCCATCAGTGACTTTGGTAATGAAGTGATTTTAGAAGTTACCGACCAGGGTTGTGGGCTACCTTCTCAACTCTCTTCAGAACAATTAGTCGAGCGTGGCGTCTCTACCAAAGATGAAAGCACCCGTGGAGTAGGCTTACATCTTGTGAATGAATTCGCCATGCGTTATCACGGCGCTCTAGAAATCACAAATAACACTCCCTATGGAGCTAGAATGACGGTATATCTACCAAAGGAAGAACAGATATGACATCCGTAACACGAGTGATGATCATTGAAGATGATCTCAATATCGCTCAGTTGCATCAGCGATATTTGGAACAAATAGATGGCTACGATGTTATTGGTATTGCCACAACCAAAGTGGAAGCAGAAATTCAGCTAGACGTACTTAGCCCAGATCTATTGCTGCTTGATGTGTATCTTCCCGATGGTACAGGATTAGAGCTTCTCCAGGCGCTTCGATCTCGAAATCAGAGCTGTGACGTCATTCTTATCACAGCAGCTCGTGATGTTGATACTTTACAACAGGCGATGCGTGGTGGAGTGGTTGATTATTTATTAAAGCCTGTAGTTTTCCCTCGACTTGAGGCGGCTTTGAAAAAGTATGTAGCTCAAAAGCATCAGCTAACGTGTGCACTAGATTTGGATCAAAACTTAGTGGATAAGATGATGCAAACTGCTTCACCCACTGACACAAATGTGCAGAGGCTGCCAAAAGGTATCGACGGCGTGACGCTGGACAAAATACGCGCATTGTTTTCTGGCTGTGAGAGTATGACAGCAGATGAAGCTGGAGAGCGTATTGGCGCTAGTCGGACTACCGCGAGACGCTACCTTGAGTACCTGATCAGTGCTGGAGAGTTGGTGGCAGATCTTAACTATGGGACTGTCGGAAGGCCAGAACGTTGCTATAAACGTGCATCACGATAACTTTCTTCTCCTAACTGCCTAGACGGATGTACTATCCGCCTCTACAGTTTATTGATAGATAAAATATTAAAACTGCTAGAGGCGGCTATGAAATATATACTCAGCCTGTCTTTATCGCTCTTTGTTTTCTCACTACCGATTGGAGCGGTAGAGCTCGATGAACTTGTTTTTTTGACCGAAGAGTACCCCCCATATAACTTTACTAAAGATGGTGAAGCAAAAGGCATCTCGATTGACTTGCTGATAGCGGCTGCACGATCTCAAGGGGTTGAAATCAATAAAGAAGAGATCAAGGTTCAGCCATGGGCGCGAGCATATAGAACGGCTTTGATTAAGCCTAATGCCGTGCTTTTTGCCACTACCCGCACTCGGCTTCGTGAACACTTATTTCAATGGGTTGGCCCTTTGAGTACCACACGAATTGTGGTTATGGCCAAGAAGTCCCGAAATATTAGTATTGAGAATGCGATGGACTTTGCTCAATATCGTATTGGTGTCATTCGCGATGATGTCGGTGAACAGTTAATGTTGGAACTTGGCGTTCCAAGAGATTCTATGCAAGAAAACTCTGTCGCTGAAACACTGGCCAAACAATTAGCGAAAGGGCGTATTGATTTATGGGCATATGAAGAAAATGTTGCTAAATGGTGGTTAAAGAAAATTGGCCAAGATACGGACGATTATGAACCTGTCTTTGTGCTCAGCGAAGGTGAACTCTACTATGCTTTTAATTTAGCGGTTGATGAAAAATTGACTGAGAAACTGCAGCGCGGTATCGATCAAATGAAGAAAACGATCAATGAGGCCAGTATATCAAGGTATCAGGAGATTGTTGAAATCTATCGCTGATTTGGAATAGTTACAGTAGTATCAGGACAAGTATAGATGCGTCTAATCGGTTTTTTTCTATTCATATTTTGCCAGGGAGCGTTCGCTCATCAAGCAGTGCAACTTGTATTGCCGTCTCAAGTTGATGGGGGGCACGTCTTCTATCATGAACTTTTGCATAAATCTTTATCTGAACTTGGTTACGAGGTCACAATTGAGGTGCCTCAAGAGCATATTCCTCAAAAAAGGTCGACAAAAATGGTGGCAAGAAATCAGTTATCTTTAACTTGGTTGATTGCCACTGAAGAGAGAAATAAAAAATACATCCCTGTTCGAGTGCCGTTAACGAATGGATTGATCGGTAAAAGAGTGCTCCTTATTCCCCCTCAGTTACAAAATAAATTCGATACAATTAATACGCTACAAGATCTAAAAGAGTCAGGGTTAGTCGCTGGTTTAGGGATGCAATGGTACGATGTTGAGGTCTGGAAAGCCAATCAATTGCCAGTCTATACGGAAGACGGTGAATGGCGCTCTTTGTATTCCAAACTAACCCCTGAAGGGAGCGTCAATTATTTTCCGAGAGGAATGACAGAAATCCTTAGAGAGGCGTCTCAGAATACCCACTTAGCGATAGAACAACGTTTACTATTAACATACGAAAACGACTTCTATTTCTACCTTTCTGATGATGCAGCACATTACCAACCCATTTTGGAAGAGGCTTTAACTCGGGCAAGAGAGAGTGGCCTTATGGATCGCTTGTTAGAGAAATACTGGCGATTGACGTTTGAGCAGATTAAGCCTGAAAATCGAGTTGTGATTAATTTGAGCTTACCTGAGGCTGGATCCCACAAACAGTAACCTATTCCTATATAAAAACTGACAGATACTTTAAGTTAGCGTATAAATTCTTTAAGAGTTTCATGCGTTTTCTCATCAGTGGGAGTAGTTAAAGCGAAATGGAAAGTGTTTTCATCGTTGTCGTCTTGTTGGTTTTATTTTTTGTTTTTGTTCAAAAGCGTTATCTAAAACAGGACGAGCTGAAAGACAGTGCTTATAAGAAAAAAGGGTCATTAATGAATATGCAGGAATCGGCGTTTTACAACGCTTTGATTACTGCAGTTGGCCAGCATGGTGTAGTGATGTCAAAGGTGAATATGGCTAATGTTGTGACACCGTTGGCTACGGATAAAAAACAATGGTTTATCGCCAATAATCGGATTGCTAAAAGCTATTTTGATTATGTTGTTTGTGATCCACGCACATTGCAAGTTCGTGTCGCTATTGAGCTCGATGATGGTCGGGCATTGGACAAAGGCAAAATAGAGCGCCAGAAGCTTTTAATGCATGTCTGTAAATCGTCTGGGATTCCTTTGATTGGTACATCCGTTAAGCATAGCTATCAAGTAGGGAAACTTAGACGTCTTTTGGCCTCCCATATTGATCTTATCGAACCTGATAAAGAGGTGCGTTTCTGCAAACGTTGTGGGAGCCCGATGGTGATTAAAACCGCATCACAAGGAGAGTTTAAAGGTCGACGTTTCTTTACTTGTAGTCGTCAGCCACAGTGTACTTATACAGAAAACTACAACGTTATATTTGATGAAGAAGACATGAGCGAGTAACTAGGTATATATAGCTGATGCTAAAGGGAAAACTCTCCAACCACCCAGTTAACTGACTTTAAAATAAAAAGCCATTCGATACTCGAATGGCTTTCATCATTACCACATCAGATCATCTGGGACTACATAGTCTGCATATGGATCGTCTTCAGCTGGCACGTCTGATTCCGGTTCTTTGAGCTCAATGATGACCTGGTCATCACGCTGTGCAATTTTGTTTGCAACAACCCCGGGGATCACCGCATAACCATCTTCATGACGGGCAATAGCAAGGATACCTTTGATAAGTTGTTCGCGGATAATCGATTCAACGTAAAGGGATTTGACGAGTGTTCCATCGGTGAAGTTGTATTTAATATCACCATCTTTCTGATCGATTTTGTTCATCTCAATCAACTGTTTGATTTGCGACTGAATTTCTTTGTTCAGACGCTGCTCGTTTTGTTGGTTGCTTAGCTCTTTATCACGCTCTTGCTGTTGACGTTTTTGTTCTTCGACCGCGGTTTTTACTTCACGAGCTTGTACGCGTGATTTTTTTGAACCTTTTTTGGCCTTCTTTAGTTTTTTTTCATTCACTAAACCAGCTTTCAGCATTTGTTCTTGCAGAGTAAGTTTTGCCATGGGGTATCCGTGTTGATAAATGTTTTGCGTATTTTATAGGGACGGGGCCTGCAAATAAAGATATGTGAAGAATGTGCGTTAAGTTTTCTTTATCAATCGACGCGTTTCATATGGCAGTCGGGAGTGATAATCTTCAGTCTATCTACTTCGCTAAGTATATATCACGCAGAATTTACTCTTTTCTCGAATTAATTATTTCGGGTTAAGGAGTATGTTGCTCATGGAATGATTAATATTGATGCCGGTTGATGTAGGTATTTTTAATTCGCATGCAAAGAAAAACGGACTCTATATAAGCTCCGTTTGGCTGGAAAAATTAATCGGATAATTATGATTTCTATAGAAAAGTTCAGTGCTGAAAAAGCACACCTTATACATGCATTAAGCGTTACACCTGAACAAGCTCAGTTTACCGTTGATAACATTGGCGAAATGATCCCCAAACTGAAAGAAAGTGAACATCCCTACGTGATTATGAAAGGCGATCAGCCCGTGGGTTTCTTTCTTCTTGATATAGGGTACGCTGAGAAATTCAGTTTCTGCCCAGAAGACGGTATTGGAATCAGAGCATTGTTGATCGATCGTAATCTACAGGGGCAAGGTATTGCACGTGATGCACTTAAATTGCTTCCCCAGTATGTTGGTGAAGTCTATCCACAAGTCAACTCGCTTTATCTCACAGTAAACTGTCGAAACGAGCCCGCCTATCGATGTTATTTAAGTAGTGGTTTCACTGATACGGATGAGTTGTATTTAGGTGGTCCTGTTGGCCCTCAACATATCATGATGACATCAGTTTGTGGTCGAGGTTAAAAGATAAGTATGGTTAAGCTAAGAGAAATGCGAACGGAAGAGTTTGCGGATTTTTATCACTATGCTGCCGAGGCCTATGCGCAGGATATTGCAGAGAATCAAGGCCACGCTGCTGAAAAATCTCTTGAACTCGCTCATCAGGCTTTGAAGCGTTGTTTTCCCGATGGTGTTGAATCGAAAGGGCAGTCACTGATGTGTATCGATGCTGAAAAAGATGGCGAATCAATACTGGCAGGTTACTTGTGGCATTGCGTTAATCAAAAAGAAGGGTCGACATTTATCTACGACTTTTACGTTATGGAAGCCTTTCGAGGGCAAGGTTTGGGTAGTAAGGCTATCAAGCTTTTGGAAGCGAAAATGAAAGATGTCGGTATTAAGCAGATTAAATTGCGCGTTGCCTTCAACAATGAGCGGACTCGGAATCTATATGAAGAGTTGGGATTTGTGGTCACTGGTTACAACATGTCTAAGGTCATTACTGGTTAAACTAAAAAGAAATCAATTATGAATACACACTTTGAACGCTTGAAATCTCTAGGAGCGGGTGACTTTCAGCACTTAAACGGTTCGCTTGAATCCCACTTGGTTGGAACAGAGTCCTTGCTGGCAAAATGGCATGCGAGTGATATGGTCAGGAGCGCTGGCCTCTTCCATGCGGCATACGGAACCGCTGGATTTGATGAGAGCATGGTCTCACTGGAAATGCGAAGCGAAATCGCCGCGGTTATTGGTCGAGAAGCAGAAGATCTGGTTTATCTCTATTGCTCTTGCGACAGAGACTATGTGTTTCCTCAGTTTGATTCTAAACCGTTCATCGAGTTTCGTGACCGATTTACGGGCTCGGTATTCGAGATGGCGGAAGAGCAGTTACACCAGTTTTGTGAGTTGACCGTTGCCAATGAACTTGAGTTGGTATTAGCAAGCGAAGAGTTTAAGTTGAAATATGGCCAAGAGCTATGGAACCTATTTGAAGGTATGGCGGTCTATTTGAGTGAAAGTGCCAGAGCGGAGTACAAGTTGGCGTTAGCTGACTATGATACGTCCGAAAAAATGGCATGCGAAGAGTGATGGTTTAGCACAGGAGAGGTCGTATGGTAGTTGTAGCTCGTTTTTCTTTCCCTCATGAGGCTCATATTGCGAAAGCGAGCTTGGAAGCCGCTGGAATTGAAAGTAATATTGCTGACGAACATACCGTTAACACCCAGTGGCTCTATTCAAATGCGATTGGCGGAGTTCGTTTAATGGTTCAGGAAGAGGATGCTGAGCAAGCGACCATTATCCTTAATACCGACTATTCTGATGCTTTATGCTCTGAAGAAAGTTCCACTTCACAAGATCATTGCCCTAACTGTGGTAGCCTAAAACTAGAGCCGTTTACCAAAGGTAAGCGACCCGCTTTTTTAGTCTTTATTCTTTTAGGCTTTCCGCTGTTTTTCTATAAACACGGTTATAAATGTAGCGATTGCGGACATTTCACCGAAAAAACGGCCTAGCTTACTAAACTAGAGGGAATTCTAATGAAGGTAGCTGTGGTCTTGGGTACGTCAAAAACAGATGGTAATACGCGTCACTTAGTGAATAAATTTGTTGAGATGACAAATGCTGCGGTGTTTGATTTAGCGGATTACCAACTCTCTTATTATGACTACCTACACGAAAATCGCAGCGATGATTTTATTCCTTTGATTCGCATGCTTACCACCTATGATCACATTGTGTTCGCTTCGCCTGTTTATTGGTATTCCATGTCGGCACAACTGAAAGTGTTCTTCGATCGCTTGTCCGATCTGTTGACTATAGAAAAGCCACTTGGACGTCAGCTGAAAGGTAAGGAAATATCTGTTATCTCGACTGGCTACAATCATGAATTACCGGATTGTTTTGTTGAACCTTTTAAGCTTACTGCTCGCTACATGCAGCTTGAGTTTAGAGGCTTTGCTTATCTTCCTGTGAGTGAAGAAGAAGACCTTGGGCGAGCTCGTGCCATTGCTGAATGGTTTAGTGAGAGTATTTGTCGAGAGCCCTCTAAGGTCTGATGTGGCTAACTCTTTGTAAAATAGTACTTATCTTTAGCAGGTTCGCACAATTATACTTGCCCTTTGTATTTTCTTGATTTATGAATCTAATCGTATTCATAAGTAACTCCATGTGTATCGTAGTTTTTGTACATTTTTCATAACATGGAGAAAAGTGATGAGTAAAATCACTCATAGTAAAAAACTAGTGGATTTGTTTCGTTTTCGCAGAACGGTAAGCGAGCAAGACTTCATGCTTACTTCTAACGAGTTAGTGGTTAAGTCTGACGCTTATAAGTTGAGCAAAATCAAACGTTTTGAAGTTCGTCGATTAGGTATCAAAGAAAATATTGTTCGAGTGTTATCTTTGGCATTGGTGTTGTCTGCAGCTACATGGGCATTTGTTCCTCAATTTGGACTGTATACTTTAGCGTTAACCCTCGTTATGGCTTTTGTTACGTGGCGCAAGTATGAATTGCGTGCGGAGTTTAAAGGAACTGATGAAACGGGTGATCACTGGGTGTCGATTGTTCGTGGCTGTGATAAAGAAGAATACCAAGTTTTAAAACAGGTTGAAGAAAAGCTACAGACTGCTATTTAAAGGTAAAGCTCGCTAATGATTAGCGAGCTTTTTTTATGTTATAACAAAGACCTGCAATCTAAGGGGAGCGTTATGATCACTATTCGTCAATATCAGCCAGAAGATGCTAAAGCGCTTTGGGAAGTGTTTTTCCATACAGTCCGAAATGTAAATCGCCAGCATTACAGTCAGGATCAGGTTGAAGCGTGGGCGCCAGAAGGATGGGACATTGAAAGGTGGAAAAACAAAATGTGCCAAATTAACCCTTACATCGCTGAAATGAACGGTCAAGTCGCGGGGTATACTGATTTGCAAGATTCCGGATTAGTTGATCATTTCTTTTGTCATCACGCTTTCCAGGGTAAGGGCGTTGGTCGGGCGCTTATGGAACATGTGCTAAAGGTTGCGAACGACAAGGGTATCAGCCGCCTCTACTCGGAGGTGAGCATTACTGCTCGTCCTTTCTATGAGCGGATGGGGTTTAAAGTAGTGAAAGAGCAACAGGTTGAGATGCGTGGTCAGGTACTGACAAATTTTGTTATGGAAAAGCACCTTTAGGGAAAGCAATTGTTTAGGCTAGAAACACCAAGACTTGTTATCAGAGACATGTCGCTAGAAGATGAAGCCGCGTTTGTGGCGATATCTCAAGACGAAAAGTATCAACGTTTCTATGACGAAGCGGACAGCAAAGCAGAAAAATACCGTCAATTGACCAAATTGTTTATTCAACAGGCTGCCGAAATACCAAGAAGGAGTTACCAACTTGCAATAGAGTATAAACAGCAAGGCATATTTATTGGTACGGTATGCTTGAGATTGGAAGATGAGCATAATGCATCAATGGGGTGTGGAATAGCCCGTTCATTTCAGGGAAGCGGTTTGATTTATGAAGCTGCGACGGCTTTGGCAAATTATGGGTTTCGTGAGCTTAATATGCATCGGATATACGCCGAAACGATTAAGGAAAACCGCGCGGCTCTTAAGCTTTGCTCTGACTTGGGTATGCGCAGAGAAGCGGTGTTCAAAGAGAACAGATATTTTAAAGGGCGCTGGTGGGACACGGTAGTTATGGCAATATTACAACATGAGTGGCGTGACAAACTTGATGAAAC
The DNA here is from genome assembly GCF_022398095.1 of Vibrio sp. Isolate23. Taxonomy (NCBI): domain Bacteria; kingdom Pseudomonadati; phylum Pseudomonadota; class Gammaproteobacteria; order Vibrionales; family Vibrionaceae; genus Vibrio; species Vibrio sp. Isolate23. The sequence continues at coordinate 139,299 of NZ_JAKEUV010000003.1, read as the reverse complement.
CAATGAATAACGGGTTGGACGAGCAAGGTTACATTCTCAATCATTGTTCAGTCGCCTATATTCAGCCCGCGTTTAGAAGGTCTGTTGATCGTGTGGTTAGCTGTTTACGTGACACTTTTGCAGGCAAAATTCATAGCCTTTATCTATACGGGAGTGTAGCTAGGGGAACTGCGGTTGAGTTTGAGTCAGATTTAGACTTATCCATTGTTTTCACTAAGCCTTTGGATCTTGAAACCGGACGAAAACTTCAGGCCACCAAATTAAAATTAGAGCAAGAGTTAACGATTTTCAGCAAGATAGACTTCGATCCTGGCCATTTAGAAGCAATCCTTTCTCCAAATGAAATTCATCATTGGCAGTTTTGGTTAAAGCACTGCTGTTGTTGCGTGTCAGGTGATGATTTGTCCCTGAAATTCAATCTGTTGAAACCAAACCGAAAAATCGGTTTTGCTCTCAACGGTGATCTCTCATCTTTCATTACTCAAGCATGTGATGAGCTTAATGAGTTTAACCATAAGTATATTGGTAAAATGTTGGCTAAGAAGACCCTCCGTAGCGCTTACACCTTGATCGCAGAAAAGGACAACAGTTGGCACGTGGAGATAACATCGTGTGCAAAAGCCGTGTTACGCCATTATCCAAAAGAATCACAGAGTGTTGAACTTGCGCTACGCATGATTGAAGGTCAACCCTATGGTATTGAGGATATTCAGCAATTGGCAAACGGGTGGGGTAGACGAGTCGCTTACCAGTTTGAAGTTGAGGAGTACTAATATGGGATCTGACCTAGGTTTTTCCTTTGAAGAGAATCGGGCTGAACTAAGGATTTTGCGTAACGGTAAGATTGTTACCATATTGCGTGGAAAACAGGCATCTGAATTCGTTTCTAAGGTTAGTGCGCTCTCAAATCATGACCAACAGCAACTGATGGCGAGAGTTACTGGCAATTACAAACGGGGCAACGAAAGGCTAGCTAAAAAGCACCGTAAACACAGATGAGTTTAATAGTAAGGGAGGTTCCGGTGGAAGCATATCGTACAAACAGATTAACCATAAAGCAGTTTAAAGATGGTGACCGCAATGCTCATTTTCTATCTGAAATTCAAGCAACCTTGACAGAAAAGGTTGTTGAGAATTTACCACCGTACTTTCAGCAAGTCAGGTCTAATGAATCAGCAGAGAGCTGGTTAAGCAAAATGAATGATGAAAGCGTGCTGTACGTAGTGAGAGCTAACGATGGTGCGTTAGCAGGGTTCGTATTTGTCTATCAAGACAGCGGTAGTGCTCATATCGGCTATTTACTCGCAGAAGAGTACTGGGGGCAAGGGTTGGCTAGTGAGCTGCTCACTGGGTTTATTGATTCTATTGCGAACAAAAGTGGCTGGAGAGAGCTCGTAGCTGGTGTTGATGAGTCAAACATTGCATTGTTGAAACTTTTAGAAAAACTTGGCTTTGTAAAACAGTCCACGAATGAACATCGAGTGGTTTTCTATCAATATGATCTAAAAAATAATTCTGAGAGTGAGGAATAGAATTGATGAGATTAATCCCCCCTTCATTGCAATTCAAAGAGGCATTTTCTCGATTCTACCAAGATTTCAAGCACAATGATCCTGAGAACGCAGATTACTATGAGGAAGGTGAGAATGATATTGAACGCTATGTAAGTCGACTTTCCAATGAATCCTTGGGTATCGATTTAAAACCGGGTTACGTCCCTTGTAGTCATTTCTGGTTGATTGATGAAAATAAGAGCATTCGCGGAGCTATTCGGGTTCGTCATCATATTGAAAATGAATTCCTTTCTTTTGAGGCCGGTCATATCGGGTATGACATCGCCCCTAGTTTCCGAGGTCAAGGTAACGGTAAGCTGATGCTGAAGTTAGCCTTGGTGGAAGCCCGCAAGCTGGGGATATCCAACGCACTTGTGACTGCAGATGATGATAATTGGCCATCCCGAAAAGTGATTGAAGCGAATGGTGGTCAATTAGAAAACATTGTTATGGGTAAAGTGTTTCCCAACCTTTTGGCAAGGTACTGGATACCGTGTAGGGAGTAAATGGTTGGCTTTAGAGAATAAACTGATTGTTTTATCAATATTTTCGGGTGCATATTGTTTATCAGGCTATTCGTTACACGGTTATTTTCTAGTTTTTTAATTTTCTAATCTATCAATTAATTTTTGAGTAATTACTGGTAGAGAACAGACTATTTAAAAAATAGCCATTAGTGAGCTTATATTAATTTTTAACTTTAACATAAGCTCATTAATAAATTATTGAATATAGATATTAGATAAAAGTTCCCATTCTTAAGAGTTCTTCTAGGTTATCAATATTAATTTTTAATACGTGCTCTTTACCTAACACGTCGAGCTTTACGAACATTACCTTACGAGATTTTAAACTCGCGAACAGCTTGGCATCTCTTTCTTTACTTAGACGAGTTAGCGTGGGCCTGATGTAGTGACGATTGGTGGTCAGATCATAGACGTCTGGGTCTTGGCTAAAACGAATCTGAATCTTGCCTGATATAGGCCTAGTAACGTAATGACTTTTGTTTAAGTTAGTCGCGTATATCCGCACTAAATCGGACTTTTCGTTTTTCTGAAATACCACGGTTTTATCGGAACCTTGATCTTTCAAAACAAGTTCAAAAGTTCTGTTATTGGGTGAGAAGGCATCATAGCTTTCAGATAAGTAATTGCTCCCAGAGTGATAGATTTGCTCAGTTATTCCTTTTTCTGAGGATTCTGCGAATGACAACGGAGAAAAAGCACAAATGACGGTGAGTAATGCAGTTCTTATAAACATTATTATGCATGTATTGTTATTAAGACGATGCAGTTTAGCAAGCTATATTTATGCTATCAATATTATTGACTATAAAATATCGGAGAAATAGTAGAGATAAAGTAATCAGATATTAATGGCTACTTTACTGATCGATATTTACTCAAGAAAGGTGTGTTAAGAGCCAGTAATATAAGCTGGCTCTAATTTAGTGATGTTTAATGAGTGAGATAGTGTTTGACAAATTGAGATATCTTTACCATATCATCAACTGCGATATATTCTTCAGTAGTATGCACTTTTGCCATACCTGTTGAAACGTTGATTGTTGTTAACCCTTTCGCGTTAAAGTTATTCGCATCGCTGCCACCGCCTGTGCCTTTGGTGTAAGGGGTGGCGCCGATGGCTTCGAATGATGCTTTAACGGACTCAATATGCGGATGATCGTCTGCGATAACAAATGCATTGTATGCGCGAGTGGATTTAATCTCTACGTCAGCACCGTGTTGCTGACAGGCTTGCTCAAATGTTTCAATCATATGAGAAACTTGCTGCGTCAACTTATTATCATTAAGTGAACGTGCTTCAGCTACAATTTTGAGTTCTGGCATAACGATGTTAGTCGCATTTCCTCCTTCTACAATGCCAATGTTTGCAGTTGTTTCTTTGTCAATGCGGAGTAATTTCATATTGTTGATGGCTTCTGCTGCAACTTGGATAGCACTTATCCCTTCTTCTGGGGCTAATCCAGCATGAGCAGGCTTGCCTTTGATTGTCGCGATTATCTTCTGTTGACCTGGTGCGGCATTGACAATTGTGCCGATAGGGCCTCCTGTGTCCAGCACAATGGCTTTATCTGAAGTAATGAATGACATATCAAAATGTTGGGAGCCAAATAGCCCACCTTCTTCATGGACAGTAAATGCAAGCTCAATGGTTTTGTGGGCTGAACCAGAAGATTGGATACAGCGTACAGCCTCCATAATGGCAGCGATGCCAGATTTGTCATCCCCGCCAAGAATAGTATCGCCTTTGGATCGAATAATGCCGTCTTGAATAACAGGCTCGACACCTATACCGGGTGTGACTGTATCCATATGACTGCTCAAAACAACACTGTCCTCTATGCTGCCATCGAGTCGGGCATAGAGGTTAAAACCATTCGACACCTTATCGGGAACTGGTAGTTTATGTACAGTAAACCCCATATTACCCAGTTGTTCTGAAAGTGCTTCAGCTATTTGTTTTTCGTTACGTGATTCACTGTCGATTTTGATGAGTTGGCAAAAATGCTCAATCAGACGTTCGCGGTTAATTTCACTCATTATTGTATGACCTTTTCGGGAACAGGGGTCGTTACCATATCTTTGCCATATGGCATGGTTCTCTGAGTTAAATCAATAAATGCAAGGCTTATGACGTAAAATGCTGCCTTGTTTAGGATAGGATTTTTTTGGGTTATGACTCTGTCATTTACAGATTCACTTTGCCGATGAATCTAGGCTTTATTATGATCGATATTAAGAGTAAGTCGCGACGGTTTGATTTTTTTGATTACAGACCATAACTTGATTGCGCCCGTTCTTTTTGGCTTTATACAATTCTTTATCCGCTTCTTTAAGCACGCTTTCTAGGTCGTTGTACAGATCACACTGATAAATTCCAATGCTTGCTGTAAGGGAGATAGGTTGGTCATTGCTGTTAAATCGATAGCGTTCAATCGCCATTCTGATCTGTTCAGCTTTGATCATCGCATGTTGGATATTCGTGTTGTGTAGAGCAATGCAGAATTCTTCACCGCCAATACGATAGACCAAATGTTCGTCAGTTAACCCATCGATCAAGGCGGCTGTTTGTACTAAGACCTTGTCGCCAATATCGTGACCAAACTCATCATTCACCTGCTTAAAATAATCCAAATCGAGAACCAATAGTGACAAAGGCAATGTTTCACTCTCTTGGCGATATCGATCGAAGTTGTGGATGAGGGCATGGCGGTTGTACACACTAGTTAGCGCATCACGAGAAGCGAGTTGGCCAAGAGAGGCTTCCGATGTTTTTCTTTTGACCTCTAGAATGTGGCTTGCTAACCAGACGCTAAGGTAGGCGAGGGCAAAGTTGATGATTAGTTCATAGTGAGCGGTCACATGGCCAGAGATGGATTTATCCGCGACCAAAAACAGCTGGCTGATAAAGCCTACTAAGGTGGCTAGGAATCCATAGCGTTTACCTAAAATGAGATAAAACAGAACGGGATAAAGAAAGCTCCAAACAAACAAGCCGTGCTCAATGGGATACACCAGTGTGGTGAAATAAATCAAACCGATAATACAGTAAACATAACAGTTAGAGAGCAGGAGAGATGCAGAACTCCGATAACTGTTAAATGCGATATAAAGAGAAAAGCTACAAAAAAGACTCTGAACGATGGCAAGAAGGTGATAAATGCCAAAAAACACATTTATAGTGGCAATAATCAGCGATATTAGGGCTAGAAGCATACTCAGCCAGAACAAGACTGCACGACGTAACTGTCTGGAAGGGTTAAATATGTCTAGCTCCATTCTGAGTAGCCTTGTCTAGGAATATGCCCAAGTATGAATATCAAACAATAGTATGCTTTTCACATGTGGAATCAAGCATAATATTGAACAAGGATCACACTTTTAAGACTGTGGATGACACTGTTTATTAAAACTATGCGAGTACAATGTGCGCAAGTAAATGTATTGCCGGTAAAATAATCAGTTTTCATCTTTATTTTCCCATTCTAAACTCAATCAAGAAATTGTTAAATAGTGGAACTAATATCACTGTTGTTAATGGTTTTATTTTCTTACTGAAGTCACAAAAATGCGACAAAGTGTGAATAAATACTAATTGTGAGCTAGATTGAGGCGAAGTCTGTATCATTAATAAGATTTATAGGCCAAATAGACCAGTTTTTCGTGATTTCTTTGTCGTTAACTCCTGGTAATAAAGAGTAACAAGTCTATTCTTTGCTTTGGATAGACAAGCAGCGGCTTGTAAAGCCGTGTTAGCAGAAAGAGATATTACTTGATTTTCTATGGGAACATTAATTCATTAATGTAATTTATATACACATTTTTATGGGTTTAGTCTTTAATCTACCCCTTTAGGGTAGTTTGATTTTGTAATTGATTTACATCATGTATTAATTTTCTTTCACATTTAACAATGCACATAGTGATAAAAACCTAACCCTTAGGAAGTACTATGAGCAAGTTGAAGCTGGTCATTATAGGTAACGGCATGGTCGGGCACCGTTACATAGAAGACCTTGTTGAGAAGACGGATGTTTCTCAATATGAAATATCTGTCTTCTGTGAAGAACCTCGCGTCGCTTATGACCGTGTCCATCTCTCTTCTTACTTTTCCCATCATACTGCTGATGAGCTTTCTCTTGTAAAAGAAGGCTTTTACGAAAAGCATAATATCAACATGCTGATTGGTGAGCGTGCCATCAATATTAACCGAGAAAAGCAGACGGTTTATTCAAGCACTGGGCGTGAAATTCAGTATGACAAACTTGTCATGGCCACAGGGTCGTTTCCTTTCGTTCCACCAATTAAAGGCCACGAAAGCAAAGACTGTTTTGTCTACCGTACCATCGAAGATCTCAAAGCGATCGAAGCATGTGCCAAGAACAGCAAAGTTGGTGTCGTTATTGGTGGCGGTTTACTTGGCCTTGAAGCCGCAGGTGCACTGAAAGCACTAGGTGTGCAAACCCATGTGGTGGAGTTTGCTCCGAAATTGATGGCTGAACAGTTAGATCAGGCTGGTGGTGATCAATTACGTCAGAAAATTGAACGTATGGGCGTAACGGTGCACGTTAGCAAAAACACCCTAGAGATTGCACCAGAAGGCAAAACAGCAAGAAACGTCATGCGATTCGCTGATGGTAGCGAGTTGGAGACGGACTTTATTGTGTTTTCTGCCGGCATTCGCCCCCAAGATAAACTTGCTCGCCAAATGGGGTTAGGCATAGCACCACGTGGCGGTGTTGAGATTAATGATTTCTGTCAGACAACTGACGAAAATGTCTACGCTATCGGTGAATGTGCATCTTGGAATCGCACGTTTTACGGCCTTGTCGCTCCAGGTTATAAGATGGCGACAGTCGCCGTTGATCACCTATTAGGAAACGACAGCAAGTTTGAAGGCGCAGATATGTCTGCGAAACTCAAACTGCTTGGTGTGAAAGTTGGCTCAATTGGTGATGCAAATGGGCGTACACCGGGATGCAAGAGCTACGTCTATCAAAACGAAGAGCAGGAAGTGTACAAGCGAATTATCGTTTCCGAAGATGGTAAAAAGCTGCTTGGCGCTGTTATGGTCGGGGACACGTCAGATTACGGTGATTTGCTGCAACTTAAACTCAATGAAATCGAGCTTCCAGAGCATCCTGATACGTTAATTCTTCCGGCTCACGCTGGGGCAGAAAAGCCAACGTTAGGCGCTGATGCGCTTCCAGAATCAGCGGTTATCTGTTCTTGCTTTGATGTGACAAAAGGCAAGATTGCTGAAGCCGTGGCACAAGGTCATCACACTATTGGCGATATCAAAGCGGTAACTGGTGCAGGCACGGGTTGTGGTGGTTGTATTCCACTGGTGACTTCTGTACTCAACGCTGAATTAGCCAAAGCGGGTGTCGAAGTAAAAAATGATGTGTGTGAGCACTTTGCTTATTCTCGTCAGGAGTTGTTCCACCTTATCCGTATTGAAGAAATCAAAACGTTTGATGAGCTGTTGGAAAAATATGGCAAGGGCTACGGCTGTGAAGTGTGCAAGCCACTGGTAGGCTCAATCCTCGCGTCTTGCTGGGGTGAGCACATTCTAAAGCCTGAACTGGTCAAGCTTCACGACACCAACGATAACTTCCTCGGCAACATGCAGAAAGACGGTACTTACTCTGTGATCCCTCGTATGGCGGGTGGTGAAGTGACGCCTGAGGCACTTAAGGTATTGGCTGAAGTTGCTGCGGAGTACAACCTTTATACTAAAGTTACCGGTGCTCAGCGTATCGGCTTGTTTGGCGCTCAAAAAGACGACCTACCTGCGATTTGGAAGAAGCTAATCGCCGCAGGCTATGAAACAGGGCAGGCCTATGCCAAAGCGCTTCGCATGGCAAAGACTTGTGTAGGCTCAGCTTGGTGTCGTTATGGCGTTCAAGATTCTGTTGGTCTTGGTGTGATGATCGAAAACCGCTACAAGGGCATTCGTACTCCGCACAAGATGAAGTTTGGTGTATCGGGTTGTACGCGTGAATGTGCAGAAGCTCAAGGTAAAGACTTAGGTATTATCGCGACAGACGCCGGCTGGAACATGTACGTGTGTGGTAATGGCGGAATGAAGCCAAGACACGCTGACCTTCTAGCGAGCGACCTCGATAAGGACACCCTCATCAAATACATCGACCGTTTCATGATGTTCTACATTCGTACGGCAGCGCCACTGCAACGCACTTCTGTGTGGATGGAAAATCTGGAAGGTGGTGTTGATTACCTGAGAGAAGTCATCGTCAATGACAAACTCGGTATCAATGCTCAACTGGAAGCTGATGTTGCCAAGCTAGTAGAAGAGTTCCGTTGCGAATGGACTGATACCATCAACGATGAAGCCCAGCTAAAACGCTTCGCACATTTCATTAACAGTGATGAGCGGGATGACAACGTTGTCTTTGTCCAAGAGCGTGAACAGCACCGTCCGGCGACGTACACAGAAAAACATCCAGAAGAGAAGGGTGACATCCTTCATGTCGAGTTAGTCTAAGGGAGACGACATCATGGCATTTACAAAAGTATGCAGTATTGAAGATATCATCCCGGGCACTGGCGTGTGTGCGTTGGTTTCTGGGGAGCAGATTGCCATTTTTCGCCCTTCCCCTACTGAAGAAGTGATGGCAATTAGCAACACCGATCCATTCTATCAGTCGAATGTGCTTTCCCGTGGATTGATCGTCGAGCACAACCAAGAGTTGTGGGTCGCTAGCCCACTGAAAAAGCAGCGTTTTAACCTATCAACGGGTGTATGCATGGAAGATGAACAGTTCAGTGTTAAAGCATACAAAACACGTGTTGTTAAAGGGCAGGTTGAAGTGTCGGCTTAGTAAGGCATTAAGCGAGATTTAATAGCTTAAAGGTTTGTTGCTTTCCTTTTGGGAACAGGTAAAGCAACGAACCTTTCACTATTCAATTTTAACTTTCAATTTTAATAAGGACGCAGCTATGTCTTCTGCATTAAAACCTGCCGAATTCGTACAAACTATGATCGATGTTGGCGAAGCGAAAACTAAAACCAGTACACGTGATTTGGTTTTACGCGGCACAATGGCGGGTATCATCTTATCTTTGGCCGTTGTGGTTGCCATTACAACTATTGTACAGACAGGTCTTGGTATTGTCGGTGCGCTAGTGTTTCCAGTTGGTTTCTGTATTCTCAGCCTGATGGGCTACGATTTGGTCACTGGTGTTTTTGGCCTCGCACCTCTTGCCAAGTTTGACAACCGACCAGGTATTACTTGGCACCGCGTTTTCCGTTGTTGGGGCTGGGTTGGCCTAGGTAATTTGATCGGCTCTCTGATTGTCGCTTATCTGGTTGCTATTTCTCTAACAGGCAACTTCACGTTGGACCCGAATGCAGTAGTTAAGAAATTTATCGCGATATCAACAGCACGTACTGTTGGCTTTGAAAATATGGGAATGGACGGATGGATTACCTGTTTTGTCCGTGGCATTTTCTGTAACCTGATGGTTTGCCTTGGTGTGATTGGTAATATGACGGCTCGCAGTGTGGCTGGCAAGATCGCAGCCATGTGGTTACCGATTTTCATCTTCTTTGCCTTGGTGTTTGAGCATACTGTTGTGAACATGTTCTTGTTCCCACTGGGTATGATTCTTGGGGCGGATTTTGGTATTACAACTTGGCTGAACTTCAACCTTATTCCAACGATTCTGGGTAACATTGTCGGTGGCTTGTTGTTCACTTGTATTCCTCTTTACCTGACTCACGCGAAAACTGCCCCTGCCATTGATTCTGAGCAGGAAGTTAAAGCTAAGCCAGTTATGGCGAAATAAATCGATATGGCCCCATGACATACCGTGGGGCTTTTTAGAGCTATTGTGAGTTTGGCAATAAAAAGTCGCGATTGATGATTGAGTGCTACTTCTTATATCCAAATTTGAATCAACAGGCCCAGCTATGACTACTCATCCCACTTCTTCTCCAAAATGCGGTTTTGTTTCTCTTGTGGGCGCAGGCCCTGGAGACCCAGATTTACTGACCGTGAAAGGCTATCGAGTAATACAGCAAGCAGAAGTGATTGTTTATGATCGCCTTGTCTCTAAAGAAATATTGGCGTTAGCCAATCCTCAAGCTGAGATGGTTTATGTCGGCAAGAAGCTTGATTTTCATTGCGTTCCTCAGGATCAAATCAACCAGATTTTGGTGGAAAAAGCACTGGCAGGAAAACGTGTTGTTCGGCTCAAGGGTGGGGACTCATTTATTTTTGGTCGTGGTGGTGAAGAGCTGGAAGAGTTGGCTGTCCACGGAATTCACTTTGAAGTGGTACCGGGAATAACAGCGGCAGCTGGCGCAACTGCATATGCAGGCATTCCGTTGACACACCGTGACCACGCTCAGAGCGTTCAGTTTATTACTGGTCATGTGCAGAAAGATGGTCGGGAAATTGAGTGGCAATCACTGGCCCAATCTAACAACACACTGGTATTTTATATGGGTCTAAAGCAGAGCCAGCGAATTACCACCAAGCTTATCGAAAATGGTCTGGATGAACAGATATCTTGCGCCATTATTGAAAATGGAACACGCAGCGAACAGCGTGTATTCACTGGGCCACTAAAAGATTTACCCAAGCTAGCAGAGGGAGCAGTCAGTCCTGCACTTATTGTTGTTGGTAGCGTGACCTCGCTGCACGATAAGCTGAAATGGTTTAATTAAAGAGTCTTTGCCTTTCGCATCAGAATCCATAGAAAACCAACAGCTTGAGTTCAATAACTGTTACTATGCCTGCGTTATTGATTAAACAGGATTCCTGATGGAAAAAGTCGCCATTTTCGTTGATGTCCAGAACATCTACTACACAACACGAGAAAAGTACCGCGCAAACTTTGACTACAATGAGTTTTGGTACGTTGCAACGGAAGGTCGAGACGTCACTGAGGCTCATGCGTATGCGATTGCTTCACATGACCCGAAACAAAGACAGTTTCATCATATCCTGCGCGGTATTGGCTTTAACGTGAAATTAAAGCCATTTATTCAACGACAAGATGGCAGCGCCAAAGGCGATTGGGATGTGGGTATTGCTCTGGATGTGTATGAAGCTGCCAGCAAGGTTGACCGAGTCATTTTGTTATCAGGAGATGGTGACTTTGACGTGTTAGTCAAACGAGTCCAGGAAAGGTTTGGTACCAAAGTGGATGTGTTTGGTGTGCCGAGCCTTAGCGCACAGTCACTAATCGACGTGTGCGATAAGTTCATCCCGATTGAAGAAGAATTATTGCTCAGACGAACCTGAGTCTGCGCTTTGTTGATTTTCCGCTTGTGCAGCGGCTTGCTGCTCTTTTTCTTCTGCTTCAAGCTTCGCTCGTTCCGCTTTAGAAATGTAGCGAGGTTTGTTGCTTTTATGTAGCTTCGCGTTTTGCTTCATCTGTTTCGATTTTAGGATCTGGTTAATTTTCTTCTTACGGTTCATCACTGTCGCCCAGTATTCAGAGGGGCGCGCATAGTAACAGACTTTGTTTGACTCTTCATCTTTCCTATTTGGATACGTGGCCCTACTGGTTCATCTGATCTGTTTTGGCATGGGGGGTTATTAAAATAGGTGGGGAAAGGGAATGAAAGCTCAAAAAAACGGGGGCGAGAAGGGCCCCCCAAAAAAAACACACAGCTAATCACGTCTTAATGTCCAAGCTAGCTCTGTAGGGAATGAAGTAACAACAAACTACAGGACGCCGTAAGTGAGCAATTTACTGTTACTTCGCACAATTCACTCTACCGATTTGTTGCGATGAATATTAGTCATTAAGGATGATTTATGCTTTTTAGCAAATTAGCGCTTTAAAATTAAACTCAAAGTAGCGCTGTTTAGAAGGAAAATTAGCCTTCATTTAAGCTTCCACTAACCTAATTTCAAACGTATGGCTTATGTTGTATCTGTCTATATGAATCAAGGCCTGTCTCATAATTGAACTGTGTTCAAAATAAGTTTGTTAAGCGCACTTTTGATAAGGCAACTTTGATAGCCTTGCGCTAATATTATCTCACCTCAAATTTCAGAATTCTGGTAAATGGTTGATGAGCTCTTTGCAATCCCTATTTATAGTTGAAGACGATGTAAAGCTACGTTCTATGTTGGAAGAATACTTCGTTAAACAAGATTTTGATGTCACGACTTTTGAAGATGGAAGTAGCGCTATTGATGCAATTGTCGAGCGACAACCTGATTTATTATTGCTTGATCTGATGCTGCCGGGAATGGACGGCCTGACAATTTGTAGACAGATTCGAGCGAAATACTCCGGTAAAGTCTTAATGTTGACAGCCAGTGATGATGATTTTGACCATGTTGCGGCGCTTGAAATCGGTGCGGATGACTTTGTGAGTAAACCAATCAAGCCACGTGTCTTACTTGCCCGAATGCGTATGTTACTGCGACGAGCCCCTGTTGGAGAATCAACAACAGAGAATGAGTCAAAACTGGCGAATACCTTGACTTATGGTCAGTTAAGCCTGAATCATGCGCGTAAGATCTGCACGTTAGCAGGCAGCCAAGTCAGTATGTCAGACAGTGATTTTGATCTGTTGTGGATATTGGCCAGCTCACCAGACGAAGTGCTATCACGTGATGTCCTGACTCAGAGATTACGTGGTATTGAGTATGATGGTTTAGATCGTACGGTTGACAACAAAGTGGTGAGTTTAAGAAAAAAACTCGGTGATAACTCTGCCACACCGAAACGCATCATCACTGTTAGAGGCAAAGGTTACTTGTTCGTACCAGATAGCTGGTTATAAATTTGAGGGTAAGGGTGTATGCGCCGAATTTACATTGAGGCATTTTTCGGATTATTGGTGCTGTTCACCCTAAGTTTGTTTGCGTATGAAATCATCATCTATCAATTGAACACAGATTATGACTTTGTTTTAGAAGACCTAGAAGGAGCTGCATTTAGAGAGGTGTTGATGACGATTTCAGACCATCAGGGCAAGGAGAAAGCCTTGGCCGTTTTGAAAGAATTCATCGATAATACCGCAAAAACTTTGACTGTTTTTCCTAGCTCTGATGTGCCTGACGAAGTAAAAAACTACTTCGACAATGATCGTATTCACCCATTCACTTTCTACGATGGTGAGCGTGACTTTTGGTTCATGCTGTCGTCTCCTGATGTTATTTATAGAGTTCAACCTGATGTGGAGTCCGATCTTCGTAAAGCCATTGAATTTGACGATGACATTCTCTGGGGGTTTATTTTAGGCGGCTTTTTTATCTACACCTCTGGATTGATCTGGTTCCTAAGCCGGCGAGTCCGTACTCTTGAGGAGGCGACGATGAAGTTCGCACAAGGGGACTTTAACTCAAGAGCGCCAACAGGCAGTCGATATCGAGTAGGATCGTTGAACGACAGTTTCAACTATATGGCCGATAAAATATCCGATCTGATTACCAGTAACCGTTCACTGACAAATTCTGTTGCTCATGACTTAAGAACTCCCGTTTTTCGTATTCAATGGCAGGCTGAAATGCTTCAAGACGAGAGCCTCACTCAAGATCAACATGAAAAGGTTGCCAGTATTATTGAAGACACGGAAGAGATGGAGCAAATGGTTGATGAGCTTCTCTACTTCGCTAAAGTTGAGCGTCCGGACTCAGTGCTTAACATTGAAGCAATTGATCTCAACCAATTTATGCATGCGCTGACCAATAAACTGCCCGATGTAAAAGCTGAGATGGTTAAAGTAGAAGTTGAGCACAGCTTATTCATTGAAGGCGATAGTGCGTTGCTTAAGCGTGCTATTAATAACCTGTTGTCTAATGCGCTGCGCTATGCCGAACAGAAGATACGCCTTTCCGCCATGTTAGAGAACGATGCCGTTTTGATCATTGTCGAAGATGACGGTCCAGGTATTCCTACTGATCATTGGAATTTCATCTTTGATCCATTTTATAGTGCGGACCCTTCTCGAAATAAGACCAATACAGGGTTTGGCTTGGGGTTAGCGATCGTAAAATTGATCACTGAACGCCATGGTGGACACGCAGAAGTGGGGGCTAGTATGTTAGGTGGAGCCAAGTTTGTATTACGTTTACATCGTTTGTCAGAGGAATCTGACAAACGATGACAAACGAGTGACAAAGTCAATATATTGTCAGTTTGAATTGTTTTGTACAGTGTTCATAACAAGTTAACACAAGGACAAAATGATGAAAAAATTGACCATTCTAATCTCTACGCTTGTTGCTGCGACTGCGGTACATGCAGCAGGCGATACTTACATTCGCAACGGTAATATCTATACCAAGGAAAATAGTTGGATTGCTGAGTTAGGTGTTGCTGGCGTTAGTGACCTTTACAAGGACCAAAAACATAATGCGGCGCTTCTTGGTAACTTTGGTTACCAAGGCGAAGACTTCAATGCGAGCCTGCAAGGGGTCAACTACCGATTCCTTGGGAATACCGGTGACATGTTCAATATGAGTGGTTACTTGGGTACTTCTGGCTTGATGTATGACCATGACACCTCTGACTTCCTAAAGGGGATGGATAAGCGCAAAGCGAGTTTGGATTTGGGTATTAATGCTGATTTCCACTTATCTCAAGGTACCATCTCTACTTACGCTCAGCATGACGTGACGGATACTTATGATGGTTACCTTGCAGGTGTCACTTACTTCTTACCTATGAGTGTAGGACGCATGGACCTTGTTCCATTTGCGGGCTTAACTTATCAGAGCAAAGACTACGTCGATTACTATTTTGGTGTTAAAGATAAAGAAGCGACTCAAACACGTAAGGCGTATAAAGGAAGTGGCGATGTCTCTTATAACCTAGGTTATAAACTGATCATGCCAATTAATGACAGTTGGGAAGTTACCCAAACGACAGCTTACACTCGCCTAGGTGACAATATCTCAGACTCTCCGATTGTTGATAGTGCTAATCAATGGATGGTGGGTGCAACCGTCGCTTATCACTTCTAATAAAAAGTTCCGCTCGAAGCCTGACTGTATTAGTCAGGCTCACATACCTTCGTTCTTCAAGTTCCACACCATTCTGAATTTAAGTGAAACCATGCTGTCCGATTATTTTACTTTTATACGATCTCTGCCGCTTGTCGCACAGAGGGTTTATCCTGAAATCCATGGTTTAAAGAAAGTCCGATATAACGTTCGTTTCTGTTTGTGGTCAATGTTAAAACCCAATGCGCTTAAACAAATGCAGCGGTTATTTGAACACCCTGACTTTCGTCCAATTACAGAGACAAATCCAAGGATGTTTGAAAAGCCTCTAAAGCCATTTGTTTGTCTACAGTGGCGCCCTAAGCAACGCGCCATAAAAATATATGAGCATTTTCAGACACTACACCAAATGTACGGACGCGCATTCCTCGATTTTTACTCGGAAGCAGGGTGGTGGTTGCTGGATGTTCAGGGTTGCAGTCTTATACTGTGTGCGGGTCCAGAAAGGGAAGGGTCTTTGGCTTTGAAGTTGGTCGATGAAAATAAACAGGATTTATTTACTTTAGCCTTCAATATTTCTTCGTCACCAAAACGCGAAATCCACATTGGAGCCTTGCAAGGTCCAGGCGATCATATCACTGGTCGTGGTGAAATTATTAAAAGCCTGACGCGCGGAATGCACGGGCTTCGCCCCAAAGCGCTTATGCTAGAGGTACTTCTGATACTTGCACGTGAGTGGGGTGTTGAATCGGTTTATGGTATTACCAACAAAGGCCATGTCTACCAAGCACTAAGGTATACGGGCTCTAAGCGCTCAAGCATCACGTATAACTATTCTGAATTGTGGGCAGAATATGGTGGTGTAGAGGTATCAAAATATTTGTATCAAATACCTCTTTGTCCTGCTCGTAAAGATCCAAGTTCATTGAAAAAAGCCAAGCGACGCCTTTACACAAAACGTTACGCCTGGCTTGAAGAGATGCAAAAAACAATTCGAATACGCCTAGATGAATTGTTGGGCTGAACATCGATATAGAAAGTGTTTTCACGTGGCTTAAGAGTTTGGCTATCATTCGTTTTTTCACTTTATCGGGCGATGAGTGCATTTTATTTGTTTGCTATTAATTGATAATTGAGTGAAAGTAAAATTTATAATTTAGCTACCCCGAACAATGGTGTGAAAAGGTATATGGATAAACTAGCTGATATGGAATTGTTCACTCTGATCGTCAAACATCAAGGGTTGGCAAGTGCCGGTAGAGAGCTTGGATTATCACCTGCCACTGTAACAGCAAGGTTACAAGGGCTTGAAGAGCGACACGGCGTTAAACTCCTCAATCGCAGTACGCGACATATCGCGCTGACAGATTCAGGCCTCAGCTATTACGAGTCGTGTGTACAGATTTTAGAAAGCGTCCGTGAAGCAGAAGCGAAATTGCAGAACACCGCTGTTCAAATAGAGGGGCAAATACGAATTTCAGCACCTAAAGATATTGGGAAGCAGTTCGTTATGCCTGCTATCGATACCTTTCAGCGGCTATATCCCAAAGTTGTGCCTCATCTATTACTGCATGATAATTTATCTAGCTTGTCGGAAAGTAACCTTGATCTTCAGATACGTTATGGTTCTCCTCCCGACAGTGGCATGATTGCCAGAAAGCTAGCAGTGAGTGAACGTGTTTTGGTCGCATCACCCGCCTATATTGACTGCCATGGTCGGCCCAATTTTCCTGAACAACTCCAAACACACCAATGCTTATCTCTGCTGAGAAATGAGCAAGAGATGAAGCTTTGGTACTTTCAGCACAGAGAGTCTAAGAGTAATTCATCCCAGCAAGTGTGGAGTTTTCGCTGTTCAGATGATGGTGAGGTAATACGTCATTGGGCTAGGGAAGGAATGGGAATTGCGCTTAAATCAAGGTTAGATGTTGAGACTGATATAAAAATGGGTGCATTGCAGGTGTTATTACCAGATTTTCGCGTCGACTTTAAGCCCATTTCTTCAATGAATGACTCTGAGCTTTATGCCGTCTACCGTGACCGTAAATATCAACCTAAACGTCTCAAACTGTTTTTGGAGCACTTGATCGCTGCTTTTTCTGCTGAAGTGGATGCTTCATGAGCCATTGGTTAAATTGATGCCACTGGTATATGTTTCATTTTCTTCTATTGTCACTTTTATGCAAAACAATGAAAATCTTGTAGGAGCAGGAGTAGAGATCTGTCAGACTCTCTAAAGTTTAAAAATCAAAGAGTTCAGGGAAGATCATGTTAGATGCTCAGCTTGCTCAACGAATTGTTGATCGCACAATGCCAATTATTGGTCACAACATTAACGTAATGAACAATGCTGGAATGGTCGTCGCGAGTGGAGAGAAATCACGCATTGGCCAGACCCATGACGGGGCATTGCTAGCGTTAAACCGAAAAGCGTCAGTTGAAGTCTCTTCAGAAGACTGCAAACTCTTATCTGGGGTTAAACCCGGTGTTAACCTGTTACTGAAGCATAAGAATGCGATCCTTGGTGTGGTGGGGATTACAGGGGAGCCTAGTGAGATTCGTGGTGTAGCTGAACTTGTGGCAATGACGGCTGAGCTGATTATTGATCAAGCTGACCTGCTGGAAAAAGTTCAACGTGACAGGCGATATAAAGATGAATTTATCCTAGCCTGTTTAACAGGGCGTTTGACTCCATCGGAAATGCGCGATGGTGCTGAACAAATATCAGTGAATCCGAGTGATTCATGGGAGCTACTGCTGGTCGAGATGCCAAATCAAGATAGCTCAACCACAACTCTTACGGAGCATCTGTACCAAAAGTCGGGACATCATCTCTGCGCTCACTTGTCTGCTCGCCATTTAGTTATATTTGTTCCAACTGAACAGCCTTTGAGCGTAGGCAAAGTGAACGAGTGGCTTCATTGGTTAGAGCAAATACCATGTCGAAATCTAAAGATCTCAACGGGAAAGTTTGCCCACAGTCTAGATGAATGGCAAACCGCGTACCACTCAGCACTTCAGGTAATGAAAATAGGCAAAGCGGCTCGCCCTAAGAATGCGGTTTATCTTCTTGAAGAGTATCAGTTGCCAGTTTTATTAGCACCGTTGCATGGTACTTGGCAGGGAGAGCAACTGTCACAAATGATAGCAACCTTGACCGAGCATGATAAATCAGGCCAGCTTGTCGCGACCTTGGAGGCCTACTTTGATGCTAATGGCAGCGCAAATGATACGGCTTCCAAATTGTTTATCCATCGAAATACTCTTAAATACCGTTTGGACAAGATCACTGAAATCACCGGATTTGAGACAACAGATTTCTCTCATATGGCACAGCTTTATCTGGCTATTCAGCTTGGTAAACTTAGTTGAATTGTGCATAGTTACCATGATTAAGTTTTATATAGCTTTAATTTTGTTGGTTTGCACAATGCTGTGGCTCTTGTTTTGTTCCATAATGTCTACAGTGATCAGTGGAAAGGAATAGGCCAATATGAAGATTGTTATCGCTCCAGACTCATTTAAAGAAAGTTTATCCGCAATAGAAGTTGCTCAGTCAATCCAGACAGGGTTGGAAAAAGTATGGCCTAATGCTGAGTTTGTCAAAGTGCCAGTGGCAGATGGTGGTGAAGGGACGGTTCAGTCTTTAATTGACGCCACTTCAGGACAAAAAGTATTCACTGAGGTAACAGGACCATTAGGTCAACCAGTGCAAGCTTTCTATGGCGTTTTGGGTGACGGCAAAACCGCTGTGATCGAAATGGCTGAAGCAAGTGGTTTACATCTTGTCCCAGCAGAAAAACGAGACCCTAAGATCACAATCAGCTTCGGAACTGGTGAGCTGATTAAGCACGCATTAAATCAAGGTGTAACCAAGCTGATTGTTGGGTTGGGGGGCAGCGCGACTAATGACGCTGGCGCTGGGATGCTTGCCGCATTAGGTGTTACTTTCTTAGATAAAACAGGCGAAGAGTTTGTGCCTGTTGGCGGTGCAAGTCTAGCAAACCTAGAAAGTGTTGATACTTCCAAGCTGGATCCGCGGCTACGACAATGTGAAGTAATCGTCGCATGTGATGTAGATAACCCTCTTTGTGGTGATAAAGGTGCATCCGCTGTATTTGGACCACAAAAAGGGGCAACTGAGCAAGATGTGGCCCTGCTGGATAAATCTCTAGAGATTTTTGGCCAAGTAACAGAAAAAAATGCTGGCGTTGATGTGCTTACTGCGGCTGGTGCTGGTGCGGCTGGTGGAATGGGTGCGGCTTTACTTGGCTACGCTAATGCAGTGTTAAAGCCGGGTATAGAGATTGTTCTGGATACGGTTGAGCTAGAGTCGAAACTGATGGGTGCGAATTTAGTGATCACTGGTGAAGGTAAAATTGATGACCAAACGGTTCATGGCAAGACTCCCGTAGGGGTGTCAAAGCTAGCTAAGCAATTTAATCTTCCTGTCATTGCGATTGCGGGCTGCACAGGGAATAATTTCCAAGCGGTCTATGAGCACGGTATTGATGCTGTCTATGCCTGTTTACCTAGGCCAATGTCGCTGCAAGAAGCATTTGATGAAGCCGCTACTAACATAGCAAACGTTGCAGAAAACGTAGCTCGAACTTATCAGATAAGTCATTAGGTTCAGCGAATACGGCAGTGGATAGCACTGCCGTCTTTATACTGCCACTTTAGAGAGACAAATCACACACTGTTGATACCATGTATAGTGACTCTCCAAAGTCCTAGAAATTCCCTTCGAAATCAGATATTGGCTCGATTCGAACCTTAAACTATTTTCACCACTTTTCACTAAACGAACGACATCGAACTCAAGGATCTCCTGAACTTGAGGGTAGATAGCTTTGTAGAGTGACTCTTTCGCTGAAAACAATAATGTGACCGCTTCATTTCGACTTAGACCTGTTTGAACAAGCAAGTCTATTTCCTCTTCTCTCGCAATAAAAGCCTGAGTATCTTGTACTTCCTGATCTGAAAGAACACGTTGGATATCCACGCCTAGGTGATGATCCGCTAGTTTTGTCTTCCTCTCTACGACGGCAAGCGCGTAGTTTTCACAGTGAGAAATTGAGCCAGTCAAGTGAGATGGGAAATTGGGAGAGCGATCTAAATTTATGCCTACCTTGTGCGACTCACCAAGGAGGGCCATGGCGTTTTCAGCTGCAGTGCGACCTGCAACAAATTCAGCCTGACGTGAAAAATGTGCCTTTCGTATTGAATTGGGCTGAACACAAATTGAATAAAGTGATTTGGGAAACAGAGACTTATCGTATGAAACCATGCAAACAACCAGTTTCATTTTATTAACAGTAAATGGCAGGTGTGGAAGACTTTGAAGCCAATTTTGTTCGCTTTTAAGCAGAGTGTTCATTTCTTAAATCTTTAAGCTTAACCCTTATAAAACAGGGGGTACAATATCATTTGTGAACAGTATTGCAAATGAAAATGGTTTGCATTTATCTATTTACTGTTATATAAATCCCACCTTGTTAATTGATAGTTTTTATTGATTAACCCTATGTAAAAAGAGAGTTTAAGGGAAATAATATGCTCGAAGCTAGAAAACTAGCATTTAGCGTTGGCAACAGAAACTTGTTGTCAGATTTTGATATGAATTTTGAGCCTGGCAAGATTTATGCGCTTGTCGGTCACAACGGCTCAGGTAAATCAACGTTACTTAAACTTCTCGCACAGCAGCAAAATGCCACCAGCGGAGATGTCTTGCTACAAGGCAAATCAGTTTCCGATTGGTCAGATAAGAAATTCGCTCAGCAAATTGCCTATCTTCCTCAGCATTTACCATCGACCGATAGCCTTTCAGGAAAAGACCTAGTGAGTTTTGGTCGCTACCCATGGCACGGCTTACTTGGGCGTTTAGGTGCGAAAGATAAAGAGTTCATTCAACAAGCGATGCAGATGACAGATACAGAAAAGTATGCAGACCGCTTGGTTGATACTTTGTCAGGTGGTGAACGTCAGCGAGTGTGGCTAGCCATGCTTCTGGCTCAGAGAACTCAATATCTGCTTTTGGATGAGCCCTTATCTGCTCTGGATATCGCTCACCAAGTAGAAATGCTTGAACTAATAAAGAAACTGGCAACTGAACTCGAATTAGGCGTTCTTATCGTGATACACGATATCAACATGGCCGCTCGTTTTTGCGACCACATAGTGGCACTTCATAGCGGGAAAATGATCGCTCAGGGCTCTGTTTCTGAAGTGTTTAACGAACAGCAGCTAAACGATATATATGGTATCGAAATGCAGATCACCGACCACGCTGCAGGTTACCCGGTAGCAATGCCATGTTAAACATTAAACGAATGACAATCGCCTGTCTTACTACGTTGACCGCAGTAATGCCTGCCATGGCTGGAGCAGAGGTTTTACAAGATAAACTGCGAGTGATGTCTATTGACTGGTCTCAGACGGAAACCATGATCGCTCTTGGCGTTACGCCTGTGGCATCGGCTCAACAATCGGATTACAACGACTGGGTCAGAAGTCCGAAAATACCGGATGAGACTGTGGACGTTGGCCTGCGAACTCAGCCTAACCTAGAAAGGTTATCTGAGCTAAACCTCGACACCATTTTCCTTTCTCCTCGTTTTGCTTCGCTGGAGACTCAGTTATCTCGTATTGCACCCGTAAAAATCCTTGGTCTGTATAAAGTGGGTGAGGTTAACTGGGATGCCGTCACTGATTTCACACGCCGCATGGCAAAAGAGGTTAACGCTGATAAGCAAGCTGAACAGCTTATAGCCAATAGTGAAGCTGAATTGAATGACCTAAAAGCAACACTGCCTGACAACATAGATCCAGTGCTTTTAGTACAGTTTATGGATACCAAACATGTTCGAGTATTTGGTGAGAACAGCATCTATAAAGTGGCATTGGATCAGTTAGGCATTCAGAATGCTTGGGACAAAGCGACTAGCGCGTGGGGTTTTGCCCTCACAGGCGTTGATAAGTTACAGGGTATCGATGCGCAGTTTATTGTCATTGAGCCTCTCCCGGCGGGTGTTAAGGAACATTTAACGCAAGATCAGTATTGGCAGTACTTGATTGAGCAAACGGGTCGTCCGGTAATCACCGTAAAAGCGACATGGAGTTTTGGTGGTTTACCATCAGCGATGCGTTTCGCTAATTTGGTCACCTCTGCACTGACTGAGGAGTTCACCCGATGAGAATCTTATCTTTGAGTCTTGTCGCGACACTCGCGGCATTTATGCTGACCATTGCAGGCTTTCAATTAAATGCTTCTGGCAATTTCTTAGCAGGCGTGAATAGCCTTTTCCAAGCAGACTGGATGTCGCCAGAATCGGTTAGATTGCATCTAACTTGGTGGCCTAGATTTTTCACGACACTGATAGCAGGTGCGGCTTTGGCTGCTGCTGGTGTACTGATGCAGCAAGTATTGCGTAACCCTTTGGCGTCACCTTCCACTTTGGGTGTGGCAAGTGGTGCCAGTTTTGCTCTTATGATGGCGACCTTGTATGCCCCTTGGTTACTGGCGTTTTCTAAATCACTGATTGCTTTGCTAGGTGGCGTAGCGACAATGGCACTGGTGTTTGCACTGTCATGGCGTCGCGCACTTTCACCGACAGTTGTGGTGGTGTCGGGTCTGGTGATTAACCTTTATTTCGGCGCTGTCAGCACAGTTCTGTTGATGATGAATCAGGATAAGCTGGCAGGCTTAATGATTTGGGGTGCGGGCTCACTTGTCCAAACCGGATGGTCTGATATTGCTTATCTCACCCCAAGACTTGCTTTAGCGATTGGTGTTTCATTCCTATTCGTTAAACCATTAACCTTGTTGGAATTATCTGAAGAAGGCGCAAAGAGTCTCGGCGTGTCTCTGGCAAAGCTGCGCGTAATATGTCTTGGTCTTGCAGTGTTACTGACATCTTGGGTGGTTGCTAAAGTTGGAGTGATTGGCTTCGTTGGCCTCGCTGCTCCAGCGATTGCTCGTGCAACCGGTGTACATCGCCTTGTGCCTAAGTTAATCGTCTCCATGCTGTTAGGTGGCTTACTACTAACGCTTACGGATCTGCTTATCCAGCAGCTCCCAGGTATTGCCGCTATGATTGTGCCAACGGGCGCTGCTACTGCTGCATTAGGTGCTCCTCTTTTATTGTGGTTACTGCCAAGGTTGTCGATGCGCAGTCAAACCCAGACGCAAACGGTCATGACACGTCATAGTGAGCAGGTGAAGAGCCTGAATCGTCATGCCATTGCATTGGTTGCGCTCGTCATCCCAGCCGCTTTATTTATCTTTAGTACCATTTCAATCCAAAGCTCTGGTTGGCAGTGGCTAGTGTTCTCAGGCGAGTGGA
The DNA here is from genome assembly GCF_022398095.1 of Vibrio sp. Isolate23. NCBI lineage: Bacteria > Pseudomonadati > Pseudomonadota > Gammaproteobacteria > Vibrionales > Vibrionaceae > Vibrio > Vibrio sp. Isolate23. Next base: position 115,939 of record NZ_JAKEUV010000003.1, on the reverse strand, counting down.
ACCTGCTTGAGTGGCGTTGGCCTAGGCTTGTTGCCGCCGCCTTGGCTGGTGTGATGTTGGCTACCGCAGGTACTGTGATCCAGCGTCTAAGTGGCAACCCAATGGCGAGTCCTGAAGTGATCGGAATCAGTTCGGGTACCGCTTTGGGTTTGATCATTGCCATGTTCTCTGGCATTGGCGTTAGTCTCGTTGGCTTGTATCTAGGTGGACTAGTGGGCGCGATGGCGTCACTTTCGGTGATTGTGCTCTTGAACCGTAAGTCTGGCTTCCAACCGGAACGAGTACTGCTGACTGGTGTGGCTATCACAGCTCTTATGAACGCGGTACAAAGCTTCGTATTGGCGGGCGGTGACCCTAGGAGCTATCAAGTTCTAGCCTGGCTTTCTGGCTCTACTTACTTTGTTACACAGGCGACTTTACTTCCTTTAGCGGTTGCGACTTTCGTGCTTGTTGGGTTCAGTTTCTTAACGGCTCGTTGGCTGGACATATTACCTTTGGGAGAGGCCAGTTCTCGCGCACTTGGAGTGAAAGTAGGGCAGGCGAGAGGTTTGCTATTACTGCTGGTGGCATTGCTGACAGTTAGTGCCACTCTCGTTGTTGGCCCATTGAGTTTTATCGGTTTGATGGCGCCGCATCTCGCTCGTTTGTTTGGCTTTAGCCGAGCTCGAGAACATCTGATTTGTTCGGCGCTTGTCGGTATGGGATTAATGCTATTGGCAGATTGGCTAGGGCGCCAAATGTTGTACCCACAAGAAATCCCAGCCGGTTTGGTTGCGTCTTTGATTGGCGGTATGTACCTGATGTGGGGACTTCGCAGACTTTAATTTTTAGTCATGAGGGAGGCAATGCTCAGCTTTCCTCAATGCTGTTTTAAAATTTGTTGATAATGATAATCACAATAATAATCAATATATGGATTTGAGATGAAATTACTTTTTCAGTTGGCCCATAAACAACATAAAGCGCTCGCTTTGGTTATCTTGTTGAGTGTAGCAAGTGCCTTTCTCAGTATTGGCGTGATTGCTTTTATTCAATATGAACTATTGAGTCAGACAACCAGTGTTCATAGTGCTATCTGGCAATTTGCTGGTTTACTGGTACTTTTGTTGATCACCGCAACCGTTGCGCAGGTGTCACTGCACAAGTTAGGTCACCAGTTCGTTTATTCGAAGCGCTGTCAATTGGTTAAGCAATTGATCAACACGGATATTGAACAAATAGAAGATGTCGGTAGTGCCGGGGTTCTGGCATCACTGAACACTGACATTCGTAATATTACTATTGCCTTCGTTACTTTGCCGGAAATGATTTATGGCTTGGTACTTACCGTAGTGGCATTATCCTATCTCGCGTTCCTCTCACTACCATTATTTGGTGTAAGCCTGCTGATGTTAGGCGCGACTGGTATTATTGGTTATGGACTGGTGACTCGAATCACTTTCCATGTACGTCAAGTTCGTGACTTTGAAGACAAGCTTTATCACGATTATCAGGCATTGATTGACGGTCGCAAAGAGCTATCACTTAACCCAAATCGTGCTCGTCGTTATTTCGAGGATGAGTTCAGCCCAAATGCTAAGGGTTATAGAGACGAAGTCACAAGAGCGGACATCTACAATGGTTTTGCAGCCAACATGGCTAACACGATTGTACTGGCACTGATTGGTCTCAACTTTTATCTGGCGTTGGGTTTAGGTTGGGCAAGTTTTGACGTCGCCTCTACCTTTGCTCTGGTCATTTTGTTTATGCGCATGCCGCTTATGGCGGCAGTCGGTGCGCTGCCAGGTCTTATTAGCGCCAATATTTCTATGCGCAAGCTTGAATCGCTCGATTTAAGTGACAATGAAAACCTTGTTGAGGCTAATGAACAACCAGAAGTCTTTGAAGGCATCGATCTCCAGCAAGTGACGTATGAATACCGCGCCGATGGCGATGACCGTCCGTTTAAAGTTGGCCCGATCAATTTTAAAGCTTCGAAAGGTGAGATGATCTTCATCATTGGTGGTAATGGCAGCGGAAAATCAACGTTTGCTCGTTTACTGACCGGCCTTTATCGCCCGCATACAGGTAATGTTTTCTTGAACGGTCAACCTATGACTGAGCTCAACTGGCCTCACTATCGCCAGCAGTTTTCTACGGTGTTCAGTGACTTCTACTTGTTCCATCAGATAACCAATGGACAAGGTCAGGATGTTCCAGAGGCCGATATCAAAGAGTGGATGGAGCGTCTAGAAATGAGCCACAAAGTGACTCAAGAGAATGGTCGCTTGTCGGATGTTCGTTATTCACAGGGGCAGCGTAAGCGTCTTGCGCTACTGATGGCCGTTGCTGAACAGCGAGGTTGCATGCTTCTCGACGAATGGGCGGCAGATCAGGACCCTCGCTTTAGAAAAGTCTTTTACCAACAGCTACTGCCTCTGCTTAAAGAGCGTGGTGTGACTGTAATTGCTATTACCCACGATGACCGTTACTTCGATGCGGCAGATCGCATTTTCAAAATGGACAGTGGGCAACTGACGGAACTGGATACTGCGGATAAATCACAAGCTCAACAAGCAGTAGAAAGTGTCGTCGCTTAACGAAACAACCATCCAGAAAATCAAAACAATAACAACAACGATCTAGTTGAGGATATTATGAGTATTGACAGCCCAAACACAGAATTTACCGTCGTTATTAACCCACAAGAACAGTACAGCATTTGGCCTACTTATCATCCAATTCCAAATGGATGGAAAGCCGTTGGTGTTACTGGCAATAAGGAAACTTGCCTTGCCCACATAAATGAAGTGTGGACTGACATGCGTCCGAAAAGCCTGCGAGAAGCTTTAGCAGAGTAACATCACTCGCTTTTGCTTAATTTTGGTACCTGCTGTTTAGGTACCTGACATTTAACAGTTTTTAGGTATATGTATGTCAGTGGATGATATCACGATGACTCCGGCCAATGGTGGTTGGAGTCCACTTTCTCATTCTCAGCAACGTCTATGGTTGTTCCATCAACTCATGCCAGAAAGTATTGCGTATAACTTAGGCGGTGTTGCATGGTTATCGGGTGAGGGGATCACTAAAGAAAAAGTCCTAGGCGCACTTTCTAAGATATTAGAAATGCACCCAGTCTTTCGTATTAAGATCGAACAAAGGGATGGACAACCTCAGCAGTCTGCGCATTATGACCGAATCCCAGTGGCTTTTGTCGATTTGACCGATGAAGCTGACTCTGCTGACATTGTAAAGCGAGAAGCCAAAGCTAAGACTTACCAGACGTATGACTTAGGAAATGAGCTACTGTGTAGATTTCACTTATACCAGCTAGCTGAAGATAAATTTGCTTTGAGCATTGCTGCGCATCATTTAATTACCGATGCTTGGTCATTACAGTTGTTTGTAAGCTCCATTGTTCAATTTGTATCAGGAAAGCCACCCAAAAGCCCAAAAGGGGTCAGTTACTTTGATTTTTCTGAAAGTCAAAATGACTTCGATCCTGTAAAAGAGAAGGCGGATTGGGAAGCTCTGAAGTTAGTGGGCGAGGAGCCCTGTATTCTTCAAGGCAAGACGACTCAGGAGCAGAGCGCTTATACCGCCGGGCATATAGAAGAGTCATTGGGTATTGATGAATCAGTCTTGGTCGAAAAGGCTGCCAAACATTTTGGTGTGACCAAATTCGAGGTGTTGTCTTGTGCATTGTTGTTAACTCTATCTTCATATGCCAACAATTCTCATCCGTCGATCACCGTACCAGCATTGAATCGAGACTCTGCGAATAGAAGGAATATCGGTTTTTACGTTAATAATGTGGTCTTGGGTGTTCAGGCAAATCCAGAGTTGAACTTGAGAGAAGTTGTGCAGCAGGTGAAAAGTAATCTGCGCGACTCATTGAAGTTCTCTCACCTACCCATTGAGAAACTTTTAGGCCAGACGCCTCTTCCTACTGCTGCATTCAATTACCGTAGTCACGGGCATAAGCTCGCTGTGAAAAGCACCGGCGAGGATGGCAACACAATTAAAGGTTTTTTTGAAGAATTCCCGGTGACCGAAACACCCTTTGAACTTGTCCTTGACGCTATTGCAGGAGAGCAGCTATCGCTGCGACTTGTTTATGCACGAGAGAAGTTCACTCAAGCTCAAATTGACAGCATTTTAAGTACATACAAGAACGTTCTGAACCAGATCTGCCAATCTCCCCAACAGTCTCTAGCACAGACTAACGCGCTATCTAGCTCAGATACAGTGGCCTTGGAAGCGCACTCAGCGGTACAACAAACATGGAATCCAGTGACCTTTATGGCACTGGTGGCTGAGCAAGCAAAACTGCGTCCTGAAAAAATTGCCTTGAAACATGGCGATAAAACGCTGACTTACGCAGAGTTAGATGTTCAATCGAATTTAGTTGCAGATTCACTGCGTCAAAGAAAGGTTCAATCAGAAGGTGTTGTCGGTGTGATGATGGAGCGTGGCACCGATATGCTGGTCGCCATGTTGGGCATTATGAGAGCAGGCTGCGCATTCCTGCCGCTTGATCCGGATTATCCTGCTGAGCGCATTAGCTTTATGCTTGAAGACAGCGAAGCTCAGCAGTTACTGACTCAGCAACACTTGATGGATAAGGCTCAAGGTCTTTTCATCCAATCCGATTGTGCTCAAGAGTGCATTGCTATTGAATCTTTGTTAGCAGCTGAGGTTGCAGCATCTGAGCTTGCTGAGTGTTCATATCAAGATATCCACTTGGACCAGCTGGCGTATTTGATTTACACCTCTGGTTCAACAGGTAAGCCTAAAGGCGTGGCAGTGAGTCATCGCGGACTGACAATGCACGTCCAGACGATTGGCGAGCAGTATGGCATGACGCCTGAAGACACAGAGCTGCATTTTGCTTCTATCAGTTTTGATGGTGCTGTTGAGCGTTGGACTGTTCCACTGGCGTTTGGCTCAACGCTGATCATTCGAGACCAACAGTTGTGGACACCAGAAAAAACGACTCAAGTATTGGTAGACGAGAAAGTCACCATCGCTTGTTTCCCGCCAAGTTATGCAGGACCTTGGCTAGATTGGGTTGAACAAACTCAGCCAGATTTGGCTCTTCGCTCATTGACTCTAGGTGGTGAAGCATTTACCCGAGAAACGTTTGAACGAATTCAACGGGTGGTCAATCCACCTCGCATCGTCAATGGTTATGGTCCGACAGAAACCGTCGTCACTCCGATGATTTGGCGTGCTTATCCCGAAGATAAACTGGAAAGCTCGTACGCGCCGATTGGTCAGCCTGTGGGTGACCGTAAGTTGTATGTGCTGGATGAGAACCTTAAGCAGGTACCATTTGGAACGGTTGGCGAACTATACATTGGCATGGAATCTGGCCTTGCTCGCGGTTACTTGAAACGACCTGACTTGACCGCTGAACGTTTTATTCCGGATCCATTTGCCGCTAACGGCGAGCGTATGTATCGCACTGGTGATTTGGTTCGATTTAGACAAGATGGTGTTGTTGAATACCTTGGCCGTGCCGATCAACAAGTAAAAATTCGCGGCTTCCGTATTGAGCTTGGAGAGATTGAATCTCGCCTACAGACGCTTGCTAATGCTGAGTTTTGTGCGGTTGTCGCACACGAGTCGCCGACAGGGAAGCGCCTAGTCGGTTATGTTCAATTGAGTGAAACAGAGCAAAAATCTGAATCTCAATGGCGTATAGAGTTAGCCACCCAGTTGCCAGATTATATGGTGCCGTCACGTATCATTGTTAGCCAGACACTCCCTTTGACACCTGCTGGTAAGGTGGATCGCAAGCAACTTGCCGCACCGGATTGGGAAGAAGAACAGAAAGCGGGAGCACCGCTGGAAGGGGACATCCAACATCAGCTGGCTGAAATATGGCGTGAGCTCCTTAAACTAGAGTCTATTGGCTCTGACAGCCATTTCTTTGCACTTGGTGGAGATTCAATTACCGCTTTGCAAATGGTAGGAAAGCTTCGTCAACGAGGTTTGATGCTGACACCAAAGCAAGTGTTTGACTACCCTGTGCTTGGTGAAATGGCGTTATGTGTTCTCGATAGCCAAATCAAACCAGCTGAACAAGGTGAGCTTAAAGGCAAAGTATCCTTGCTGCCAATGCAGAAGCGATTCATTGAGAACTATCTGGATAAGAATGGTCAGCTAGAACTATGTAACCAGTACGCAAAACTCAACTTGCTAGCTCCGGTCAATGCAGACGCGATTGTTCGAGCACTTAAGCAAGTGGTGCAACATCACGATAGTTTGCGCCTTTCTTTCGAGGCTCCTAATACAACAACATCTGACGCAGCAAAGTATCTAGCTGAATATGTGACAACCGCAGATTTTGCATTCCACCTTTATGCAGAGCAGATAGACATCGATGCTGTGCAGAGAGCGATTAATCCTGCTGTTGGTAAGCCATTGTCGGTCGGCTTGAATACTGAGACGGGTGAAATGCTGGTTGCCGTTCACCACCTTGTCATTGATGCGCTTTCTTGGCCTGTGCTTATTCAAGATTTGCTGGGGAGTTACCAGCAAGAAATGGGAGCCGACTCTTATGTTTTCGCCTCTAAAACTCACAATCAGGCTGACTGGTATGAGGCATTAGAGAATCTTCATATCAGTCATAAACAGTCCGAATTCTGGAATGCTCAGCGAGCAGAACCTGCTTTCCCAACGGCGCTAACTGAAGGTAAAGATCAAGAAAGCGAAAGTAAAGAAATTCATAAGTACAGCTACCACATTGCTAAAGAACTCGCTGAACCTCTATTTGCATCGACTCAGGCTTTTGCCAGAATGAGCAAGGAGCAGACGTTAATGGCATTGTCTGCACTTGCAGTGAAAGAAATAACGTCTGCAAATGAGATTGTCATTCATCGCGAAAGCCATGGTCGCTTCAGTGAGTCGTTTGGATTGGATCTTTCACGCAGTGTTAACTGGCATACTGCGCTGTTCCCGCAAAAAGTTGTGCTAAGTAACAGCATCAGTGAACTATTAGCGAGTGTAAAAGATGGCTCTCATGCAATCACCGATGGTGGTTTGAGTTATTCAGCGGGTGTAGTTCAGCAGCAATGGCAGTATCAAGACAATGTTGATGTGCTATTTAACTTCCTAGGCCGAGCAACGCAGGCTGATGTGAAAGGGGCTGAACTGGGTGAGTTTGGCTTATGGCGATCAGAAAATGCCAAAGCTGATGCCGCAATTGCATTGAATATCAGTGAAACTAATGATGGCTTTGATGTCGAATTTGAGTTTTCACTTTCTGCTCTGTCGCAATCTGAGTGTGATGCCTATGTTCGTCACTTGGAGTCGGCAATCAAAGTAGTGACGGAACATTGTACGTCTAACTCCGCCGTTTTGACACAAGCGGATGCGCCAAATACTCACCTGAGTCTCGCGACGCTAAGCCATGTAAGTGGTAACGCTCATCAACTTCCGAATCAAATTCTACCGTTGTCTACGCTACAGCAAGGTTTGTACTTCCACGCTCAGCTATCGCAAGACACAAGCACCTACGTCAACCAAATTACCTTACCAATATCTGGTGCTGATGCTGGCCAGTTAGAAGAGGGTTGGAAAGCCTTGATGAAGCGTCATTCGATTCTACGTAGTACGCTGCATCAAGTTGAAGGTAAGGCGCACCTGTATGTATGGGATGACCTGCGAATCACTAGCAGAGCCTTTGATGGGCGAGAGGAAGTAGGCTTTGAGTTAGAGTCGTATAAACGTTCGCTCATTGAACAAGGTTTCGAACTGGAACAAGATGCGAGCGTCCAGCAGCTAAAACCTTTGTGGCGAGTAGATCTAGTGACAACGGGCGACAATGAGATCGCCTGTATTTTCACGATTCACCACATTCTGATGGATGGCTGGAGCACCGGCGTTTTACTCAGCGAACTATTTGCTCACTACCAAAATATGAGCCTGCCTGTTGTCAGCCATGATTTTGCTGACTATTTAGAATGGGTTGTACAGCAAGAACCAGAAAGTGCTCAAGAGTACTGGCGTGGTTATCTGAATGGTGTTGAAGCACCAACAATGTTGGTTGAACAATACGGTTCGAACACAGATAAACTAGGGCATGTGCGTCACAACGTGGATTACAGTGCTGAGGTACTAGGCAGTTGGCAGTCTCAACTGAAGTCATCTGGCATCACGCTAAACACTCTCATTCAGGGCGCATGGCTACTGACGCTTCAACGTTACACGGGTCAGTCTCAGCCTGTTTTTGGCAATACGGTTGCGGGTCGACCATCGTCACTAGCAAACAGTGAAGCCATGGTTGGGCTTTTCATTAATACCTTGCCTGTTACAGCGATGGTGGACTGGCAGGCGAAAACCAATCAATGGCTTGCCGAGATACAAGAGCAGGCGAGCGCACAGCGTGAATTCAGCCATGTCTCTCTGTCAGAGGTACAAGCACAATCTCCACTTGCTGGTGAGAATCTGTTTGATTCGTTGGTGGTGTTTGAAAACTACCCATTGGATGAGAGTCTGTTTAGTGAAACTGGCCTTAAGATTGGCGAGCCTGACAGCTATGAGTTTACGCATTACCCGTTAACGCTGGCGGTATTGCCAGGTGAATCATTACGTATTGTTTTTGCGTACGACTCAGCGAAATTCTCACAGTCAGATATTGATGCGCTGTCAGCAACGACGTCTCATTATCTTGAGCAGCTTGTCGATAAGCTGACGCAAAACCTGTGTGATATTGATGTATTGGACGCCGAACAACAGGCTCGCTTATCTGATCATGTAAAAGCGTCTGAACCGTGGACTTACAAACCTTTCACTGAACTATTAAAAGAGCAGGTGCTTGCTCAACCAGATAGTGAAGCGCTTGTGGCGAATCCTCTTGGGGGAACGGCCTTATCAACTAATGGTTCGGAACGGCTTGCTTTGTCATACCAACAGCTAGATGACTTCAGTGATGGTGTGGCCGCTGAGCTAATCGCACGTGGAATTCAACGAGACCAACGGGTTGGTGTGATGTTTGCCCGTGGATCCGACATGCTGGTGGCAATGATCGGTGTGTTGAAAGCCGGAGCTGCATTCCTACCTTTAGATCCTTCATACCCTCAAGACCGACTGGCTTATATGGTTGAAGATAGCGATGCTCAATGGCTGATTTCTGACGGTAGTTCGCAACAATTGGCACGTGAGATTTGTCTGCGAGATAACATCATTGCGTATTCTGAAATCGACCTTCAGCAACCTCTTTTAAATCGCCCTGAAATTTTGGAAGAGCAGCTGGCGTATGTGATCTATACCTCGGGCTCAACGGGTAAACCTAAAGGTGTGTGTGTTTCTCATTCAGGTCTGAGCATGCACGTTCAAACCATTGGTCAACGATATGGCATGACACCACAAGACATCGAGCTGCATTTTGCTTCGATCAGTTTTGATGGTGCCGTTGAGAGATGGACTGTCCCTCTAGCCTTCGGCTCAAAGTTGGTGATTCGAGACCAGCAGCTTTGGAGTGCACAAGAAACATGTGAAGTACTCGAGCGTGAAGCGGTGACCGTCGCGTGTTTCCCGCCAAGCTATGTTGGACCACTGCTAGAGTGGATAGAGGTTGAACAGCCAACATTAGCGGTACGTTCTTGGACTCTGGGCGGTGAAGCCTTTACACGAGAGACCTATTTCAAGCTTCAGCAGGTACTGAATCCGAAGCGCATTATCAATGGATACGGCCCGACGGAAACAGTCGTGACGCCAATGATCTGGCAGGCTTATCCTGAAACGCCGTTAGAAAGTGCTTACGCACCTATCGGTACTGCTGTCGGTGCACGTAGTCTCTATGTATTGGACGGCGACCTTCGTCCGGTTCCGTCTGGTGTCAGTGGCGAATTGTACATTGGTGAAGAAGTTGGCTTAGCTCGCGGTTATCTAGATCGTCCAGACTTAACGGCCGAGCGTTTTGTTCCCGATCCATTCGCAAATAACGGAGAGCGTATGTATCGCACTGGCGACTTAGTTCGCTGGCGCGAAGATGGCGTGATGGAGTATCTGGGGCGGGCAGATGACCAAATAAAAATTCGAGGCTTCCGTGTCGAATTAGGTGAAATCGAGTCACGATTACAGAGTATCAGTGGCAGTAAACTGAGTGCTGTAACCGCCTTTGAAGGTTCAGCTGGAAAGTACTTGGTCGGCTACGCAGAAGGTCACGCTGACCTAATAAACGGCGATGATATTCTCGCTCAAATGGCGAAAGTACTGCCTGACTATATGGTGCCTTCACAGCTTGTAGTCATGGAGTCAATGCCGTTGACGCCAGCAAGTAAAGTCGACAAGAAAAAACTGCCGCAGCCTGATAACCATGTTCAGCACAAAGCCTATGAAGCGCCAGAAGGTGAGATTGAACAGCTTCTTGCACAAGAATGGCAAGCCTTGTTCGGGCTAGAGAAGGTGAGTCGTAATGACGACTTCTTTGCTCTGGGTGGTCAGTCATTACTTGCTACACAGCTTGTTGGACGTTTGCAGCAAAAACACCAGATTCGTCTTTTACTTCAGAGTGTCTTTGATTCTCCAAGACTAGATGTGATGGCAACTCAGTGTACATCACTCAAAGAACCCGCAGTCACGATCAAAGCAGTGCCGCGCATGGAATACATGCCAGTGAGCGCTTCGCAAAAGCGTTTATGGTTTGTTCAACAGCTGATGCCTGAAAGTTCTGCTTATCACATGCCGCTTGGACTTAAGTTAAAAGGCGAAGTGAATAGAGAGTGGTTAGAGCAGTCGTTGCGCACTGTGATAGGCCGCCATGAGGCTCTGCGTACCAGCTTCGATCAGGTAGATGGCGAGCTGATGCAGTCTATCCATTCTGATGACGATGTAAGTCAATTTGCATTAGCAGAATACTCAGCTGATGAGTTCTCCGACATAGAGGCTCAGCGCCTCAACTGGATCGGTGAAACCTTTGATTTGTCATCGCCTTCATTGTTGAGAGCTTACTTAATCAAGCATTCAGAACAGGAATTTGAATTACTTCTGGTTGTCCATCACATCGTCTCTGATGGCATTTCGATTCAAAACCTAATGCGAGAGTTGTCGGCTGTTTATTCGTCGTACAGTCATTCTGGACACTTTGAGTCAAGCGTAGAGACTGACGCGCTGGATTACGCCGATTACGCTAGCTGGCAGCAGGAGTGGTTAAAGTCAGATAGCGCCAAAGAATCACTGTCATGGTGGAAAGCGGCGTTAGCGAAAGATATTGAGCCGCTTGTTCTCCATAGCGATGTCGCGAGAGACCAGCTCGAAACCACCGGCCAGCGTCATCACTTCACTCTGACCAAGCAGCAGGTCAACGCGATTGAGACTCTTGCTGCACAAAGCGCAACGACTCCGTTTAACGTTATGTTAAGCCTGTGGCACTTATTGCTTCACAAGTATTCTGGGCGTGATGAAATTCGAGTCGGTATCCCTGTCGCAGGCAGAACACAGCCAGACACTCAGCAGATGCAAGGCTGCTTCATTAACAACTTGGTGATCCCTGCGCAGTTAGACGCGGCAATGAGTTACGACAATCTGCTCCTAGAGACAAAACGTTTTACTGAGCAGGCGTTGACCCATCAAGATGTGCCATTTGAGGTATTGGTAGAGTCTCTTGGTGTGACGGGTAATTTGCAGCACCATCCGTTGTACCAGACGAGTTTCAACTTCCAACGTATTGAGCGCTCAATTCTCGCTGAATGGGGAGGATTACAAGCAGAAGCGTTTGATCCGGGCGTGGTCGCGGCTCAGTTAGAGTTGAGCTTAGATGTTCAGGCCTATGATGACGGCGAATGGAGTGGTTTTGTTAACTATGCAGCACCAGTATTCGATCAAACGTTTGTCAAAACATTACTTGGTCACTGGTTTAAGCTGCTTGAACAAGTTGCCTTGAATCCCAACGCGACGTTGTCTGAACTGAGGTTGGTTGATTCTGACGAGTTCGCACAAATTGAAGCATTCAACGCGACGAAGAAATCATGGGGTGACATGCTTCCTCCACCAGTCGCTGTTGAAGCTCAAGCACAGCGCACCCCAGAGGCGATTGCTTTGTCAATGGGGCAGCAGTCGATGACTTACGCTGAATTCGACCGCAGAGTGAATCAGTTGGCTCAGTGGCTACGTCAACAAGGTGTGGGCGAAGAAACCAGAGTTGGCCTTGGTTTACCACGTTCGTTTGAACTAGTGATTGGCTTACATGCGATTACTCGTGCTGGTGGTGCTTATGTGCCATTGGATCCAAGTTATCCAGCAGAACGTTTGAATTACATTCTTGAGTCTGCGGACGTATCCATTTTACTGACCGATAGTGACACCTTGCCACAATGGCCGGAAAACCCTCAATGTCAGTATGTGGCGTTAAATCAGGCTGAGATCTTAAAGCAAGTCAACGAGCAGAGCACTGAGGCTCCGGTAGTAAATTGGCAGGCTGACCAGTCGCTGTATGTCATCTTTACTTCTGGTTCTACAGGACTACCAAAAGGTGTGGTAAATACCCAGTCGGCACTACACAACCGCTTGGCTTGGATGCAGAACGAGTATCAGTTAGATGCCAGTGACTGTGTCCTCCAGAAAACACCGTTTAGCTTTGATGTCTCTGTATGGGAGTTCTTCTGGCCGCTTATGTATGGTGCAAGACTAGCGATTGCTGAGCCAGATCATCACCGACAACCTGAGTTATTGCACAACACCATTCGCGAGCAGGGCGTAACGACGATCCATTTCGTTCCTTCGATGCTTCATGCTTTTGAAAGTGAAACGGATATTGGAGAGTGCAGCAGCCTGCGCCGCATTATTTGTAGCGGTGAAGCTTTACCTGCTGAGTTGACTGAAAAAGTGTTGACGGGCGCGCCAGGTTGCCAGCTACATAACCTTTATGGTCCGACTGAAGCGGCTATTGACGTGACTTACTGGCAATGTGATTTACCTGTCGGTAAGCGCATCCCGATTGGTCATGCGATTAGCAACACTCAGCTTCATGTATTGGATGATTGTTGGAATCCCGTCCCAGTCGGTGTGCCTGGTGAGCTATACCTTGCGGGGGATGGCCTCGCGCGTGAGTACCTATCCAGACCGGATTTGACCGCCGATCGCTTTGTGCCAAATCCGTTTGCGTGCGAGCAAGATGGAAACATCGGTTCTCGTATGTACCGCACCGGTGACCAAGTGGTCCGCATGCCAGATGGCAGACTTGAATATCTGGGCCGATTAGATCATCAGGTAAAAATTCGTGGGCTTCGTATTGAGCTGGAAGAAATTGAAAATGTTCTCAACCAGTACGATGACGTCGATGAATCGGCAGTCATTGCTTATGAGCATCAAACAGGTACGCAGCTTGTTGCCTACGTGGTGTGTGGTGAGTGGGAATCAGAAAAAGAAACCGCTGTTAAAGCGCACTTGAATGACCACCTTCCAGACTACATGGTTCCCGCTATCTACGTTGCACTGGATGAAATGCCTCTTTCACCAAATGGTAAGCGTGATCGCAAAGCGTTGCCTTCTCCAGAGTGGAGTAAGGTGGAATATCGCGCCCCAGAGAGTGAACTGGAAATTTGGTTTGCCAACACTTGGCAGCAAGTCCTTGGCTCAGAAAAAGTGGGCTTAGACGATAACTTCTTTGCGCTCGGAGGCCATTCTCTGTTGGCTACACGTATCGTCGCTCAAGCACAAAAAGAGCTCGACTTAGCGATTTCATTAAAAGACTTCTTTGCCGCTGGGACGTTACAGGCATTAACGGATGCACTTCAAGCTCAGTATCAGGCAAACAATGAACAAGAACAGGATGAACTCGACGCCATGGCAGCACTAATGGACGAGTTGGAATTGTTATGACCCAAGAATCAAATTCAAAAGCGCAACAAAAACCAAAAATAGACAAATTTGCATTAGCAAAACGTTTTCTAAACCTTGGTGAGCAGGAGCAGGCGAAATTTATCGCTCTGCTTGACGCCAAAGGAATGAGCTTTGAAAAGCTACCGATAGTCCCAGCAGAAGAGGTGCGCGATGTGCCTCTTTCTCCGGCGCAGAAACGACTTTGGGACATCTACCAGCTTGATGCTGGTAATAGTGCTTACCATATCAGTGGTGGTTTTGAGCTCACTGGTGATTTATCTACCGATAAAATGGAACTGGCGCTTGCTGAAGTCATGAGCAAGCACCACGCCTTGAGAACACGCTTTGTTGTTTCGGGCCAAGGTGAGCCGAAGCAACATGTTGACCAACACTGTATTGCTCACGTTGAGCTTAAAGATGCTAGACACTTAACGGAAAATCAGCTGGGCGAATGGACATCAAAATTTATTGCCAAGCCGTTTGATTTGCTTCATGAGATGCCAGTACGAATGGCGTGTATTCGTACATCTGAAGACAAAACCCATGTGATCATCGTGATGCATCATATTGTGTCTGATGGCTGGTCTATCGGATTATTTATGCGGGATCTGGTCACCGCTTATCAGGGAGAGTCTCTAGAGCCATTGAGTATCCAGTACAGTGACTTTTCTGTCTGGCAGGATGCACTGCTAAAAGCGGGTAAAGGGGATGAGGAACTTCAATTCTGGCAGCAAGAGCTGGGTGAGAAGCAGCCGCAAAAACTGTTTGAGTGGACGGGCGATATTGAACCTAATCAGCGTCGAGAAGCACAGCAGGTAAGCCTAAAATTTGGTGGTAATGTTTCTGAACGCATTGCACGCCTTGCAAGGCAAAATAACGTCACCACTTCGAGCTTCTGGCTAGCCATTTGGCAGGCTGCGCTGTTCAAGTTGACAGGACGTAACGATATCAACATTGGTATGCCAATGGCTAACCGCGCCCGACCAGAAGTATCTGACGTTATTGGCTTTTTTGTAAACACTAATGTGGTTGCTCAAGACGTACAACCTGAACAGAGCTTTGGTCAAATCATGACTAGAGCTCACAGCAAAGTGCTGGAGATTCAGGAACATCAACTATTGCCGTTTGATCGTGTGGTTTCGTCATTGTTGAGGGAAAGGTTGGTTGGAGAAACGCCTTACTTTCAAGTGTTGTTTAACCATCAGGTCAATCAAACCGAGTCGATTGAGTTTGCTCCGGGTATAGCGGTAAAGCCGCTGGCGCTTAAAGGTAACTTCGCACTGTTTGATGTTGCTTTGGATGTGTTGGAATCTTCGAGCGGTACTCAGGTAACGCTGACCTATGCCAAAGACCGTATCGACCCCGAGATGATGGTTTCGCTTACTAGCACTCTGAACCTGTTAGTCTCGCAAGCAGAGCAAAACCTGAATACACCATTGGCAGCGCTTAACTCACTGGATGAGGATCAACTCGCCAGATTATCGCAACTGTCGCAGCCAGAAGGTGAGTGGCGTTATCAACCCGTCACTGAGTTGTTCGACCTTCAGGGTATTGAGCAACCGTCAGCTATTGCATTAAAACATGGCCAGCAAAGTGTCACGTTTAAACAGCTGGAAGAAAAATCGAACCAGCTGGCGAACCAGTTAGTAGAACAGGGTGTCGTTCGCGATCAAGCTGTGGGCGTTCTTTTTGATCGCGGCAACGATATGATCATAGCGATGATCGCCATTATGAAGGCTGGTGGGGCGTTTCTACCGCTTGACCCTGATTATCCTACTGACCGACTGGCTTACATGATCGAGGATTCTGCTGCGAGTCTAGTAATCAGTGATCAATCATTGCGCTCACGTTGGGAAGAGATTGATTCACACGTCCTCTCACATTCGGATCAGGCGGCTTCAGTTTCACCGCTTTATATGGATACGTTAGATTGGCAAGGCCTATCAAAAGCCAAGCCAGAAGTAGAACTCTTGCCAGAGCAGTTGGCTTACATCATCTACACATCAGGGTCGACGGGTAAACCTAAAGGTGTCGCGATTGCCCACGATGGCCTGAGTATGCATGTGCAGACGATTGGTACTCAATATGGAATGACGCAAGATGACGTTGAGCTTCACTTTGCGTCAATCAGTTTTGATGGGGCAGTAGAGCGCTGGACAGTGCCATTGGCGTTTGGTTCTCGCTTGGTGATTCGCGACCAACAACTGTGGAGTGCGGAGAAAACCTGTGATGTACTCAAGCAAGAAGGGATTACGGTAGCCTGTTTCCCTCCAAGTTATGTTGGCCCGTTGCTGGATTGGATAGAGACGACTCAGCCTCGGTTGAATGTACGTTCTTGGACTTTGGGTGGTGAAGCCTTTACTCGTGAAACCTATGACCGCCTTCAGTCGGTCGTAAACCCACCACGTATTATCAATGGCTATGGGCCTACAGAAACCGTGGTGACACCAATGATCTGGCGTGCTTACCCACACGATAAGCTGACCAGTGCCTATGCACCTATCGGTCAACCTGTTGGGGCTCGTAGACTTTATGTGTTGGATGGTTTGCTTAACCAAGTTGCCGAAGGCGCAGTCGGGGAGTTGTACATTGGTGAAGAAGTCGGCTTGGCACGCGGGTATCTGGGCAAGCCGGATATGACCTCAGAAAGATTTATTCCGGATCCATTTACCAATAATGGCGAGCGTATGTATCGCACTGGTGACTTAGTTCGTTGGCGAGAAGACGGTGTCATGGAATATTTTGGCCGTGTTGACCAACAGATAAAAATCCGTGGATTCAGAATCGAGCTGGGTGAGATCGAATCAAGGCTTCAGCAAATATCCGGTGTAGAGACTTGCGTGGTTGCGGCGCATCGTCATGGCTCTATGACCCACCTTGTGGGGTACCTGCATGGTGCTGATGCAAACAAGGCTGATAGCGTTTCGATATTATCTGAGCTTGCTGAGCATCTGCCTGAGTATATGGTGCCAGCGCATCTCGTGGTGCTAGAAGAGTTGCCGTTAACTCCAGCAGGTAAGGTGGATAGAAAAGCGTTGCCCGAACCAGAATTCAAATCTGAGTTGTCGCAAGGCTTGCCACCAGAAGGTGAGAAAGAAACTCTCCTTGCTGAGCTTTGGCAAGAGCTATTGGGTATTAATTCTGTCAGCCGAGAAGATAGCTTCTTTGCGTTAGGTGGAGACTCTATATTGAGCCTTCAGCTAGTGAGTAAATTGAAACTGGCAGGTCTAAACGTATCTCCAAAACAAGTATTCCAAGCGCCAGTACTGAGCGAGTTAGCACAAGTACTTGAAGCAGCGGTTGAGCAAGAGCAAAGAGAGTTACCAAAAGAACCATTTGGTCTGATGCCAATTCAGGCTCATTTCATGGCGCAAAACTTTGCTCAGCCAAATCACTGGAACCAGCATGTGTGTGTTGAGTTGAAGCAGGATATGGATATTCAGGCACTGGATACTGCGCTTAAAGGGTTAGTGGAGCACCATCCCGCGTTGAGATTGTCGTTTTCTCAAACTGAAGGTAAATGGCAGCAGCAATACGTCGAGAATGTTTCTCATGATCTTCTATGGAAAACTCAGCTAAATAGCTTAGAAGCATTCGAAGTGTTTGCTCACGAGTTGCAAACAAGCCTTGATATCGAAGCAGGCCGACTGATTCAGGCAGGCTACGCTCGAATTGAGGGGCAGAAATCTCGCTTGATGATTGTAATTCATCACCTAGCTGTAGATGGCGTTTCGTGGCGAGTCCTGATGGATGACTTATGGCGTGCTTATCAGCAAACGCTTTCTAGTGACGAAAGTTCAACGAAAACAGTTGAGCTACCGCCTGTTTACACCTCTTTGGATATGGCTGTGGATAGCCTCAACACATGGGCATTAACAGAACAAGGCAAAGCTAGAAAAGCAGTTTGGGATCGACAAGCTTTGCATGCGGAAAATACACACGCTAAAGCAATCTATGGCAACAAGCGCTCACAAAAGGTTGAGCTAAGCCGTGGGGTGACGTCAGCTTTACTGAGCTGTGAAAATATCACAGCTGAACTTGTCTCTGCTTTATCTGCGATTGCGGACAGAAACCAAGAGACTCAAAGCGTGTATTTAGAAAGTCATGGTCGTGACGAGTTTGTCTTTGGAGGGCTAGATCTCAGTCGCATGGTGGGCTGGATGACGAGCCTATATCCGATGACTTTGAATACCACAGATTCTCGAGACGATATCGCTGAGCGTATGGCGCTATTGAACCAAGATTCAGGCATTGGCTACGGGCTGCGCTTCTTAGACGCTGAGCCTCAAGAACAAACTGCGGAGCTAACATTCAATTACCTAGGGCAGTATCAAGGCAATAGTTTTGCTCATTGGTGCCAACCAGTGTCGTCAAACTCGCGTGATCAAGCAGATGAAAACATCATGTTGACGCCTTTGGTCATTAATGCTCAAGTTGTGGATGGTGTATTGAGCGCTGATTTTGAATATGCAACGAGTCATTATTCGCAATCAGATATCGAGACCAAAGCCAATGCATGGAAAGAAAAACTTGAATTAACACACTCGGCATCTAAATCGCAAAAAGGTGAGGCGATAGCAGCCAAAGCTGACCTCAAATTGATCGAAAAGCTTAATACCGATGTTGACGGGATTGCACCTGTATTCTGCATTCACCCAGTGACAGGCAGAACAGTTGGCTATCAGAAACTGGCTCAAGCATTAGCGGGCAAACGCACCGTTTATGGTGTTCAGTCTCAGAGCTTCGTCTATCCAAATCGCTTTGACATTTCGTTTAGCGCAATGGCTGATACTTATTGCGCGACTATTCGTCAAATACAGCCATCAGGGCCTTACACATTGATTGGTTGGTCGCTCGGCGGCGCGCTCAGTCAGGAAGTCGCAGCTCGCCTTGAAGCAGCCGGCGAAAGTGTCGCTTTCCTCGGGTTATTGGACTGCTATGTGCCGGGCACTGAAATTGCCGAAGATCAATGGGAATCACCGAAAGCAAAAGCTAAGCTGATTGAGCATCTAGAATTGCTCTTGGGTAAGTTGTCGGAAGGGCAAAAGCAAACCTGCCTTGCAGGATTTGACCAATCGACACCAGATAAATGGCCAAACGTATTCTCATCTTGGTTGGCTGAACAAAACTTCGATCACTATCTATCTGAAAGTGCACAGCAAATGCTGTATAGCTGGGCGGTAGAGCAGCACATGAGAGCGCTGTGTCATGAGTATCAGTTACCTGAAATTAATACCAAACCAACCGCATATTGGGCTGGGCAACCTGAAGGTCGACACAAGCTGTTGAGTTCGGAGCTGTCAAAAGTTAACACCCAGCTAAGCAGTGAAGTGCTGGATACGGATCATTTAGGAATAGTGCAAGAAAGTGCACTGATCGAGAAATTACGCCACTTATTAATAATCAATACATTATAGATCCATAACGACTAATTTATAGATTCCATTTTTCTATAAAACTCGTTAAACTCCATTCGCATTCGAAATGCTAATGATAATGGTTATCATAATTATTAATATAATATTCGGTAAAACCGAAAGTTAAGGAGAGAGACATGAATCGGCAGTTTTTGCTGAGCCCAGCTTGTTTGGCAGTCGCGTTCGCTCTATCTGCTGGTGCAGTAAACGCAGCAGAAGACGAAACAGTCGTGGTAATCGGTCAAGAGCACGACAGTGCTGTAGGCCCAGACTTTAGTTACCTAGGCCAAAAAAGTCGTACAGCGACTAAAACAGATTTAGCAATCCATGAAACACCACGAGCGGTTTCAGTGGTTACTCGCGAACAAATGGATGATCGCGCGTCAATCAGCATCTCAGACGCACTTCAGTACACACCGGGTATCCAGACCAACTTCTACGGCGATGACAATAAGCAAGATTGGTTTGTTATACGCGGATTTCAGCAAGCTAATAACGGGCTTTACCAAGATGGGACGCGCCTATATTCGGCAGGCTTCTACAGCTGGCAGATTGACCCGTTTGGTTTGGAGCGTGTAGAAATTCTGCGTGGCCCAGCATCTGTTTTATATGGACAAAACCCACCGGGCGGCGTCATCAACACGGTAAGCAAACGTCCTCAGTTTGATGGTGGTTCAGGTCAAGTATCAGTTGAATATGGTTCATATGACAGGACTCAGATTAGCTTGGACGTCAACCGTGAACTGAGTGAAGATGTTGCTTTCCGTCTTGTCGCTATGGGACGTAAGAATGGTACCAAAGTCGACAATGTTGATGCAGAGCGTATTCTAGTTGCACCATCATTAGCGTGGAATATTAACGATAAGAACAGTATTACATTTCTGACAAGTTACCAAAAAGACGATTCCAACCCTTATCTACAGTTTTTGCCAGTCGAAGGTACATTGACCAGCAACCCTAACGGCCAGATTAGTGATGATGTAGCAGTTGGTAATACCGATTGGGAAAAGTTTGAACGCGAGCAACTTTCCTTTGGTTACGAGTTTGAGCATCAGTTCAATAGCGCTTTGAGCTTTGGTCAATCTGCTCGTTATAGCCGTATGGATATTGAACTTCGTCAGATGTATTTCGCGGCGTATGCGGCTGATGTGGATCAATTGGGGCCGTTGCTAGATCCTACTGGCTCAAGACAAACAATTGTGAGAAGGGCATCAACTGATAAAGGGCAGTCTGATGCATTTAATGTGGACAACCGCTTAGTGTATCAATTCCAAACTGGGGATGTTGAGCACACATTACTAGCGGGTTTTGATTATCAACAAATTGAAATAGATAGTCAGGATTATGCAGCCGATCCTACTGTCGCTGATGGCAATGGTTCTTTCACTATTCCGTTAGCTGGTACGATTGCAGAGCCAAGGTTCAATATCTTTAATCCAAGTTATAGCAGTAATGTGGTCCTGCTTCATCCTACATCATTTCAACAATTAACAGACGCTGATCTTCAAACTACGGTTACCAAAAATCGACAGATTGGTTTTTACCTACAAGATCAAGTGCGATTCAATGACTGGGTAGTACAAGCTGGTGTTCGTTACGATGATACTTCGAATAAGCAAAGTAATCAGACGACAGGCAATACGTATCAAGCAGACTATGAAGAGTGGACATCTAACGTAGGTGTGGCTTATGTAATGAGTAACGGCTTTACTCCATATGCAAACTACTCTCAATCCTTTGAACCTCAAGTTAAAACTGTCGACAATCAAGCATCGAAACCAGAGCGTGGTGAAGCTTTCGAAGCAGGTGTTAAGTTTCAGCCTCGAGGCTTTGATGGCTACTTTAACGTATCTGTTTATGAAGCCACTAAGAAAGACGTTGTTCAAATTGATGGTGCTGCAGTCAAGCAAGTAGGTGAGATTCGCAACCGAGGCATGGAACTAGAAGCGGTTGCCAATGTAACGCAGGCCTTAACGTTAATCGGTAACCTATCTTATGTTGACTCTGAAATCAAAGATGATACGGACACTTCTATTATAGGTAATCAACCTCAACAAGTAGCAGACAGCTTAGCGTCCGCTTGGGCAAAGTATCAATTCTTTGGTGGCACATTTGACGGTATGAGTATCGGTGGAGGCTTCCGCTATACAGATGATACATACGCTGGTAACAACAACGCCAATACAGTGCCATCTTACACACTGTACGATGCAACAGTTAGTTACCGATTTGATGACTATAAATTCCAAGTTGCAGCAAAGAACATCTTTGATAAGGAATATATAGCTACTTGTACAAGTAGCAACTGTTTCTACGGTGACCGCCGCAATGTGATCGCGAGTCTGAGCTATGACTGGTAACCGTGATACCCACAACACTCTGCCCTTTGGGCAGAGTGTTCAGCAACAAGGGGATACATGTTGCGTTGAGATGCCAAGTGGTCAGTTAACACTTAGCAAGGAAAGTGGCGGTTATTGGCGTGTGACCAGCAGTGCCATCAATGATAAGGAAGTGGTTCAAGCTTTTGTGCTTATGCTTGAGCACCGTACGGATATTCGCTGTATTGATCTCGGCGAGTTTACTTTCTCATCATTAAACGACATCACTCATGTCACAGATGAAGGTATTCGTCTGGTTTGGCGAGAAGCTTTACTGCAGTTGCCAGAGCTTTGGCTAAAACAGCAGCGTCGCGCTATTCCACATAAGCAGATTCTCGCTTCTAATGGCTACCATCCTCTTCGCCCAAGACCTCAAAAAGGTGAGCTATACAGCCGCTATATTCCAGAATTAGAGCAGACGCTGTCTCTGGTTGGGCTTGATGTAGAGCAACACGCAGAGCTGTTTTCCAAATGGCAAAACAGTGAACGAGTGGCCGCGTTTTGGGAGCAGACAGGCACTTTAGAAGAGCATAAAGCTTATCTAGAGGAGCAGTTGGTCAATGATAAAAACCAGCTATTGATTGTGTGCCTTACTAACGAACCCTTTGCCTACATTGAAGCCTATTGGACAAAAGAAGATCGCATCGCGCCGTATTATGCAGCAGGCGATTACGATCGCGGTATTCACATGCTTGTTGGTGAAGAGCATCACCGTGGCAGTCACAAGGTCGCCGCTTGGCTTCCTTCAGTATGCCACTTCCTTTATCTGTCCGATCCAAGGACAGAGAAAATCGTCAGCGAACCAAGAGCAGATAATGCCAAGATGATTGGTTATCTGCAGAAATTCGGTTTCGCCAAATTAAAAGAATTCGACTTCCCTCATAAGAGGGCAGCTCTAATGTGTCAGTTGAGAGATACCTTCTTTAGCGATTGCTTTTAGTATCGCAACCCAGTTTTAGGGTGTCTCGGGGATAGAGAGCCAAAGAGCTCAACGGAAAACATGAGGTTACAAAAATGACAGACCAGATTAAGGAATACGATGTGCTTGGCGTGGGCTTTGGCCCTGCTAACTTATCAATTGCGATTGCGTTAGAAGAAACGGCGCAGAACCAAGAATTAAGTTACTGCTTCCTAGAGCAAAAATCTCATTTCGAATGGCATGGTGGCATGTTGCTAGATGGCACTCGAATGCAGATTTCTTGTTTAAAAGATTTGGTGACGCTGCGCAATCCAATCAGCCCTTATTCCTTTGTGAACTACCTACATTCACATGACCGCTTAAGTTCATTCATCAACTTGGGCTCTTTGCACCCTTCACGCGTCGAATTCAATGACTACCTGACTTGGGTTGCAAACCAGTTTGATTCTGTCGTGACTTATGGACAACGCGTTATCGACATCGAACCGATTGAAGTTGATGGCGAAATTACCAAAGTTCGCGTTATTTCAACGGATATCAATGGCAACCAAACAGTACGTATTGCGAAAAACCTATTGATTGGTATGGGTGGTATGCCGAAACTTCCAGAGCTGTTTAGCGGCCTGAATGACGAGAAGGTGATCCACTCATCGAAATACAAGGTGTGGCGTGAACAGTTTAATGCTGGTACGGAAACGCCTAAGATTGCGGTTGTCGGTGCAGGTCAAAGTGCTGCCGAGATCTTCGTTGACCTGACAAACCGTTATGAAGAAGGTGAAGTTCACCTCGTCAACCGTAATTTTGCTCTACACCCAGCAGATGACAGTGCATTCGTTAACGAGATCTTCGATCCTGAGTTCACGGATCACGTATACAAGAGCACTGATGAAGAGCGTAAAACCATCCTTTCTCGCTTCAATGGCACAAACTATTCCGTTGTAGATACAGAAGAGCTTAGCGCTATTTATGAGCGTCTATACCTTCAGCGCGTGACTGGCGAAGGCAAGCACCAACATCTACGCTGTCATGATATTCAAGAAGTAGGGCAGAAAGAAGGTAAGATTGCGCTTCGTTATAATGATCGCATTCATAGTGAGCAAAACTGGCACGACTACGATGCGGTTGTCCTTGCTACTGGCTATCGTTACGACCAGTTCAACCAAATGTTGAACAAACTAGAACCACTAATGTCGGACAAGCAGGTTGAGCGTCATTATCGTCTACCAATGCAGGAATCTTGCAAAGTGAACGTATTCCTTCAAGGTTGCTGTGAATCATCCCATGGCCTGAGTGATACTTTGCTTTCTGTTCTGGCAGTACGTTCGAAAGAGATTGTGGACTCGTTATTCGCCAACTTTGAAACAGAAAAAGTCGCAGAAGAAGCTTAAAGCATCAAACAGACTATGAGGGCCGTAACATAAAGTGTTACGGCCTTTTTGTTTTTTGGGATTATTTGTCCAAGGGCTTATGCTGGGGCATTGGCATACACAGTTGTTCGATGGGGTGAGGCTTATGGAAAGGGCTTCGTTGGGCGGAGTGGCTAGCACTGATCGGTTGTGTGATCTACGTGCCTTTCGAAATGCATGGCCTGATTCATCACCCGGGTATAATTGGAGCTGTGATACTTATCGTTAATCACTTGATCATTGCCTGTTATTGCAAGAACGTTACAAGCCAAGCCTGAATTAGTTATACAAAGTTAGCTTGTGCTGAAAATCATATTTGTTATGCAAACCTGAACATGGGTACAGCAAATACTGTAATAGAGTGTAAAAAGATGAAAACCTGAGAGCAGTATCGCTGGTTTCGAAGCGGAAAAAGGCTAGAGTGACTAGTGCAGGGTATGAACCTGTATGTACAAGGCAGACAACGTCAGGAGGTTGCCATGGATAGATATTGCCCGAACTGTGGAATAGAGATGATCGACAAGAATCATGTTTCCATATGTCCGCGAAACGATATTGGAGAGTGTTCTTATGATGGGTATCAGAACACGCTAGAGCAGGCTAGCCAAGAGTACACGATACTCGGTAATGAAAAACGGCTAGAGGAAGCGCATTAGATTAACTCAATCTAATGAGATATCTCCAAAAACAACAAAGCCCGCTATAAGCGGGCTTTGTTATAAAATTTGGTGGGTCCGGGCGAACTCGAATCGCCGACCCCTACCATGTCAAGGTAGTACTCTAACCAACTGAGCTACGGACCCAAATTTTTGTTCTTAGTGCATTTAAGCAAGGAGTGGTGGGTCCGGGCGAACTCGAATCGCCGACCCCTACCATGTCAAGGTAGTACTCTAACCAACTGAGCTACGGACCCATTCCTTAAGAACGAGATGGATATTACCGAGACTTTTTGGGTCGTGCAAGAGCAAATTATTGGTTTTTAAACTGTTTGCTTCACAACTAATCGAATTGGCGTTTTTTTATACCAAATTAGAAAAGGAGAGCGGGATTGCTCTCCTCTAAGTGATTATTTTATCGTCCTCGCCCGTCGACCATGACGATGAGTGTTTTGGTAATGATGCTGATATCCATCAGAATCCAAGATTTTAGCGAACGCAGTGATAAGGCATAACTATGGTCAAAGCCGACCTTTCTGCGAACGTCATCGATACAGGTGTCATAGCCTTGATTAACTTGCGCTAACCCTGTGATGCCTGGCATTACTCCATAGGTACGGTCAGCAAAGTAAGGGATGGCCGTTTCTAGCTTGTTATAAAAGCTAGGGCGTTCAGGGCGTGGGCCAATCAATGACATATCGCCTTGGATGACATTAAACAACTGCGGGATCTCATCTAGGCGTGTCTTTCTCAGGAAGCGACCGACTGGAGTAATTCTTGGGTCGTTCTCTGTCGCCCAGACTGCGCCTGTACGTGTTTCGGCATCGACATACATGGTACGAAACTTAATGATTTCAAAGAACATCATTTGTTCTGGTGTCGATTTACCCACACGCAGCTGCTTATAGAAAATGGGGCCTTTGGAGTCGATTTTTATGGCTAAGGCAATCGCGGGCAAGATAGGTGACAGCATCAAAAGCCCGATTACAGCGCATAGAAAATCGAAGATACGTTTTGCTAACCAGATTGAATATAAAGAAGATACGTTGCTCATAAGATGCTCCTTATCATTGAATTCTTGTCCAACGAGTGGCTTCGAAACCGAACAAATAGCGTAAGCCACCAATTAGGTTGGCAAAGTGTCCTGCTACTATGTATGTGATTAACTGACAGTATTTATGGCTAAATAAGTGTGGGAACACATGCCCAAGAATCGCAATTGAGTAAACAGCGAGTTGTGCAATGCTCCCGATGAAAAATATTGGGTGGTGAATAAGTACGACAGAAAGCGCCAGACACAGAATCATGAGGTATGGTGTTATCAGTCTTAAACCTTTGCCTGAAAAGAAAGCAAATGCGACGCCTTTGTATCGTGGCAAAAACAATTCCGCCAATTGCAGGGCTTGCTGCATGTTGCCAGCAGAAATTCTGAGTCGACGTTTGAAATCGTTGTCGGTGTTGGTCGCTTCAAGCTCTAACGCAATCATGTCCTTGTCGTAGTTCACTCTATATCCTTTACGAATAATCTCCATCGGAATGATGAAATCGTCGTTGATAACGTTTTGCTTGAGCGGTTCAAACAAGTGAGTTCTGAACAAATAGAAAGCCCCATGAGCGCCAAGTGTGCTACCCAAACTGGCCTCATGTAGTTTCATTCTGCTTTGGTATTGCCAGTATTTGCTTTCACCTTCACTACCACTAGAAAGCAATTGGTAATGTCCGTTAACAGCACCTACAGTTTTATCTTTGAAGTGCTGGTTGGCGACCAGCAGGGCATCGACAGAAATCAGAGCTGATACATCGCTCAATGCTGTAATGTCACTTGATATCGTTAGCATCTGCTCATTCACTAGTGCAACCTTTCCGCGGTTCTCTTCAAAGACTCGAATTTCAAAATGTGTATCACAGCAAATGGCTTCTTGAATCGTGTTCTGAGCCACTTGAGCAGTATTGTCGGTACAACCATCACAAGCGACGATGACGTTATAATGTTCTTTCGGGTAATCCAGACAGGCTAAGTTGCGAATTTTGTCTGCGATCCACTGTTCTTCGTTATATGCAGGGATAAGAATGGTGATGTCAGCACATTGTCTATCTGAATGAGCGATCCTGTAACCACGTTCGATTGGCTTTACTTCTTCCACAGGGTGGCGCTTAGAATACCAAGCAAGCACAAGAGGGTAGCCGACATGGTGATAGACGATGAGCCCAGCACAAATTGTGATGAAAATTCCAATGGTCAGATCAATCATGCGTATTCCTCCTGTGTTATTGCGCTATAGGCATCCACCATTTTTCGAATGTCGTTATTGTTGACAACAAACTGGCGTGGTGAGGATTGAGGGGACTCAAGCAACATTTGGGATAGCTTTAAAGCAAGCTCACTACTATTTTCTGCTTCGGCGAGTTGACTTGTTATAGGACATAACGTTTCATTGGTGCCACCAACGTTTGTCGCGACTGTAGGAACGCCACACGCTTGAGCTTCCAGTGGAGCAAGGGGGAAACCCTCGCATCTTGATGGCATGCAAAATACATCGAGAGCACGATAAAAGGTTGGCATGTCCTCAACTAAATCGAGAAACCGTACTTGATGAGAGATAGATAAGTCTTCAGCCAGTCGTGCTAATGCGTCCTTTTGGCTTCCTATGCCTGCAATAGCGAGAGTCACATTGCTATTAATGAGAGGGAGGGCCTTGAGAAGGATATCGTGACCTTTTACTTTTTCGAGGCGTCCAGCGGAACCTATGATTTTTCCATGCGTAGGTAGGTCAAGCTCACAGCGTGCCTGTGCCTGAGATCCCGGTTTGAATCTTTCACAGTCTATGCCGTTTTTTATTACAGTGATATTGGCATAGTTGAGCTTCTCATCTAATTGCTCTTTAACTAGCCCAGCATCTGCCACCAGATTAGGACGGGATAGCTTTAAGGCAAGGCTTTGCAACAGAAGATGTTTTTGGTTGTTAAGGTGCCAAGCGTCGTGTTCTGTGTGGACTATGTGTTGAACACCTGCCAGTTTAGCTGCAGTCGCTCCGTAAATTAGAGGTCCAATGTGGTGAGTGTGAACGACTCTAGGTTTAATTTGTTTGAATAGTTTACGCAGTTTAGATATCGCCTCAAAATCAAAACCGGGCTTCTTGGTTAGAAAGATAAGTTTATCTTCAACGTTCTTTAAGCTAGGCCAGTTTGCCAATGTTTCGCAGCGACTTCCTTCGAGACTGATAAGGAAAACGTTCTCGTCTGGTTTAGCAAACTTGAGCATGTTGATGGCTAATGTTTCTAATCCACCTGGTGCCAAATGCTGAACAACATGTATGGTTGTTTTCGGTTGACTGGTCATGCGATTTCCTTGGTGTTCGATGGTTTAAATTAGAAATAGCATAACCTGTGCCAAAAAAAAGTCCCTATATAACAGTGTCTTAAGTTTCCATGTGTGAGGTGTTTTATTTTGAGATTCTTTATGATTGAAACGGTTTTATTTTAGGAATTGCAGTGATCACCTGTTTGCCTGTTAGAGATTGCAACTCACTCGCGCTTCGAACCGAAGTATCAAAAAGCTCAATGAGCGTAGCGATACCACAGCCTAGGCCAATACCTGCGACGAACCCTGCGATAATGAATATGACTATGGGTAGGTTAGCTGGTGAACTTGGCGTATAAGGTAAATCAATGATCTTGACCCGCTTGTTTTGCTCAAAAATACCTAGTGATCCTGTAAGTTGAGCCATCTCATACCTTTGAATCAACTCATCGTAGAGTTGTCTTTTGATTTGAACATCTCTCTGCAACTGGAACATGTCTTTTGCGTTGTCGCCGAAGCGGTTCGCTTGTTGCTCAAGATCTTCAATCATTTTACGCAAGCTTTTGGTTTCTTCACTCAGGGATTCAAATCTTCCCCGCACTAGCTGAAGGCTGTGTAACTGGGTAACGAGCAAAGGTTGAATTTGGCTGATGTCAGACAAAGTGTTGCTACTCGCGATATCCCAAAGCTGGTCGCTGCTGATATTTGGCTGCTCAACTTTAAGAAGTTCCGAACGTTCGTTTTCAAGTCGACGAAGTTCCCGCTGTTTGCCGAGTACAGCGCTATGATTATCAGTATATTTAGCTCTTAGTAAAGTTAGCTCACTGCGAATTTCTATAATTTGATCTTCAATTTTACCAACGACGGGGTTGGTTTTAGACAGTTGCTGATCGAGTGAGCCCAGACTCCGCTCAACCCCAGCAAGTTCCGCCTCTTTCTCGGCTAAGTTTTGCTTCAGGCTAGCAAGCCTCGCAAGACTCTGACTCTGCATTTCAGGTGTAACAGAGGCGTTTTTGTTCTTAAAGTCAGCAAGTGCTGTTTCCGCTAAATCGAGCTCCTCTCTTCGCTTATCAATATGCATGGTGAGAAACTCACTTGAATCTTTGATTGAAGAGCGTTCTGGGGCCAGCATTTGCTCTATAAAGTGCTCGCTGACAGATTCTAATAGTTCTTTCATGCCTTGAGGTTGAGTAGAAGATAGCTGGATTTTAAGAAAATCCTTTCCAGGCTGGGTAACCGTTAAGCTTGCTGCGAGCTCTGCGATGACTTGATCCACTTGAAAAGGGGACATTGAATCGTCAATCAGTCCACGCTCTTTGGCAACGGATCTTAAAATATGCCGACTCTTGAGCAAGGTACTCAGAGCTGCCAAACGTTCCTTGAGCATGGTTGAAACTGCGATATCTTCCAGAAACGGGTTCATTTTTGCTGTTTCCTGAATCAGCATACTGGTATGGGAAACGTATTTCTCCGGAGCCATTTTCCCGACGAAGTATCCAGCAAAAGGCATGATCAGCATTGGTAGAACAATTACGTACCTCTGCCTCCAAGCTGCATTAAGGATAATGATAAAGCGCAGTTTCAGTTCATTCATAGTGACTCCAGAAGCTGATTGACAACTCGACTTCGAGCATCCCAGCTGTCGCGACGAACAATCTCAGTATCAGTGTTTTCTTTACTGAGAACCTGATTGAGTGATTGGCTAAACTGTCTCGCATCGTTGGCAATACTGACGTGTGATCGATAAGGAGCAAGTGCTGGAAACGGCGTTGTAACAACAGGTGTTCCGGCTGCTAGATACTCCATCAGTTTTAAAGGGCTACAGGCTTGAATCTGATCATTGAACAAGAAAGGCAGCATGCTCGCATCCCAGTGCTGACTGTATCGAGGCAACTCTCGGTGTGGTTTGGGGCCCAAGTAAAATACATTTGGAAAATTCGGCAAAGGATTATGATCTAGTTCCAATGGCCCGATAAAAACGAAGTTCCAGTGAGGATTATCCAAACAGACTTGAGCTATCAATTTATAGTCCAGCCATTGGGATATGCTGCCGTAAAAACCAGCAATGGGCTTACCGTCTAAGGGAAGGTCTCGAGCACGGCTTACTGAGGTGTTAAATAATTCATAGTCTACGCCATGAGGGATGTGCGCGGTTTTTAATCCGTCAAACTTTTTGCAGATTTCCTCGCTTGCACCCAAGATAAGGTGAGCTTTCTCAGCCAGCCTTCTCTCATGATTACTCACTGTTTCATGATCAACACCAGCAAGCGAGTTGAAATCGTCTCCACAGTAATAAACAACCGCAGCTTCATCTAGGTTGCCACATAAATCCGCAGCAGTCGGAAGAGAAGTCCACAAAATCGGTTTTGTTAGCCCCAGCTTTTCGATGATGGGCTTGAGTTGAGCTAATAGCATGGACTTTGCTATTTCCCTTGCCCACGAAGATTTTGGAGCAGGGATGGTTTTTAAATTTACGACAGTGATATTTGTACTCAGTTGCTCATTCTTCGATGAGTAGCCTTTTTTGCTTTGGCCTAGTAGCTTGGCGAAAGCCCGAGCAAAATCTTTCTTATTGAGCTTAGGCTGACGTAGGCCGATTGAGTTAACCCAAAGCACTTTTCTATTCGCAGCTAGTCGAGAAACGATGTGCTGTGTGCTTGAAGGTAAGCCTCCGAAGTCTTCGCCAAATACGATGAGGTCACGCATTATTCCATCTCCTTACTCGTTAGTTTACGAACTACTTTGGCGGGATTTCCTGCAGCGACGACAAGGGAAGGGAGACTCTTCGTTACGACACTGCCAGCCCCTACAATGGTACCTTGACCGATAGTAACGTTCGGGCAGACGGTAACATTTGTACCTAACCAAACGTCTCTTTCTAAGGTGATGTTGCCAATGTCTCTTTCGCTGTCGCCAGCCCCCAAGGCTCTTTTCCCCGCGTGTAAAGAATGGCCTGAATAACCAAAGAGAAACGCTCTACCGGCCATTCTTACGTTGTCGCCAATAACAATGCGTTTACCAACCGCTATTGTGGTTTGCCATCCGATGTCGACGTTATTGCCAACGATAAGCTCTGTTTCTAATGATTGGGTTCGACCGCTGAATGTGCTTTGTCCTGAGATCCTGCAGTCGTCTCCCAAATAAATTTTAAGGGGGCCGGTTACGAGTGGAACACCACCAAATAGATAAAGTCGTTTGCCAAATTGAGTGAGGCGGCCTTTAAAGGCTGGCGTGTGAATCAGAATTCTAACCATATTGGCAAAGAGGGCTTTGCTTCCGTTGTACAGAAAAGCAGTTGTTTTATTGAAGATACTTGGAGTTGGAAGGTCGCAAGCGCGAATGTTTTTCAAAATGATAAACAATTTGCGATAAACAGGGTTCGGGTTCTCTTTTAGCCAAATCTTGACCTCGTTAATGTGTGTAGCCAGCATAAGCGCCTCCGCATTTTTATATTTCAATAGGAGGTGTTACACGTAACGTGCCAAAAATTAAATTCATTAAAAACAATTATTTATGTATAAATCTTGTCGTTATTCTGCGTATTCTCATTTTGAGAATGGTTTTGAACAATACGATTCAGGGCGATACATAGAGCGGCAAGGATATAAATAGGCCAGGTAAAGCCTTGAGTGAGGAATGTGCCCGACACGATTGTCCCCATAATGCCAGCGTATACTGCTGCGGCTGTTGCATGAAGGTAAGGAGAGTAATTATCTGGCACTGCATCTAGAAGTGACAGCGTTTGTTTGCTGGTTTTGACCAGTGAGTAGATACACCCAATGAATACTAACAGGCCAAGGAAACCTGTTTCTGCAAGCACACCAAACCAGGTCGAATGTACGGCATGGTTTAGTCCATCCCAGTGAGGGCTATAGAAAAAGTAATTGGCGTAGAAGTTGTTCAGTCCAACGCCTGTTAAAGGATTGGCGACAGCCATACCAAAAGCCGCTTCCCAAGCATAGAGCCGGCCCATCGCCGAAGCATCAATGCCTTCTTCAGCGGCGCCTCCTGATTGTCTGTCAGAAATCCCCGCAGCTGCAAACAGAACAAGTAAACCGATAGTTCCAATCAACGCGAGTAGAAACTTGGAACGTATAATACGCAAGCCGAATATTCCGAATACCGCGATTGATCCGAGTAACCCACCTCGGCTTTGGGTTGCGATAACAGCACTCAACGCCAATATCGTAGCGACTAAACCTAGAGGTCGAACGCTGCCAAGATTTTTTGTGGTCATCAAACTGATGGCAAAGGCAAGGGGGAACATAAGCACTAGTGACAAATCATTTGGGTCACCCAAAACTGAACCAAGTTGACGGCCAATGGTGACACGTGTTCCTTCTACTAGGCCAATGCCATTAATGGAGTTGGATAAGGCTACAAATGCAATCAGGCTTCCTGCTAATACGATTAGAATACTAATGCGTTTGACATTTTGAACGCTATTTACGAGCCATGCGATTGCCAGAGTCATGACGATGATCTTCCAATAGATCGACTTGAAGTAGGTAATAGCTAAACCGGGATTGGATGATAATACGGCTCCAACAAGCACCAACAGCCAAAACACTGCGAACCAAGTCAGGCTCTGATGCCAGAACATCTGAAGATTTTTGCTGATTAAACTATGCCACAGCAGAGCACTTAAGGCTCCGACTGAAAGTAACAAAGGGATTTTTAGCGAGTAAAGAGCAGGGATTGCTTCGTGAATTCTGAAAAATGAAAACAGGACAAATAAGCTGACCAACCAAAAAGTTTGGTTTAGCACGAAAAGTATCCCAAGCGGCATCATGCTAAGCACAATGGCAACAGCAGGATGAGGGACGAGCTTCCAAACCAGTGCAATGAAGATACACACGCCAGAGGTAATGACGGCTGGATAAAGCTTATCTGCATGCATCATAGTGTGCGCTCCACATGATTATGACGATGAGCTTTTTGGACAGAATTTGCAGAAAGCGAAATAAATCTTAGTTTGTGCAGCAATGCGATTAGCGCCATAGGTTGCAATACAAGCATTACTCCAGCCGTTTCTAATGAATGATTGAACCACCCACTGATCGTGAATAGTGAACTAATAAGGACAAACGCCAACAATGCGCCATATCTATAGGGAATATGGCATAGTGACTGGCTTAAGTGGTATATCAAAGTAAGGCGAATAAATTGGCCCATACACAGGCAGAGTAGGATAGCTGTCACGCCTGTTTCTTTAGTCAGCCAAGCACTGACGAGTGCCACTACTGTCGCAACAATATTGATGACAAAAAGCTTGCTTGTCTGCTTTGCATACAACACTCCGATATTGAGCATTTCTACCATTTCTTTGAGTAACATTATTACAATACACAGAACAACAAGCTGACCAGCAGATTGGTAGTCACTGGGTAGCGCAAGGCTGATAAAACATTGGCTCATCCACATAACAATGACACTCAGGAAACACAAAGTGATAATGCCGTGTTGAGTGTTAAGCGCGACTTTTTCTTTACCGAGAGTTTCAAGTACTTCGAAGCGCTTTGGCATCCACCACATATGGAAGGGTTGAATCAGAATCCCCAACGCAAGGGCAAATTTGGCGGCCACTGCGTATATACCTAAGGTTTCTAATGTGTGCGCTTCGGCAATGATCCATCGCTCGGCACCAGAAAGTCCAAATGCGACTACGGCTGATAACATCAAAGGGAACGAGTATTGGATGTAGCGTTTGTAGTGAACAAGGGTAGGCAGTTTGAAAGAAAGCTTGTTGTGGAAATGGAGATACGTTACCTGAAGTACGGCACACAGAACGCCAACGCTAAATAATAAAGTAACATCTGGATTGTTGGTGAGTATCAAAATGACCAGAGAGACCTGAATGAGCAAAGTAACAAAACTGATTTTGAAAAAAGTCACCGCCTTGTTGTTTAGTCTTAACCAAGCTAAGCAAATTGCGAGAGGGGCCTCAACTATTACTACGATTGTTATCAATGCCATTTGTTCAGTGTTGATGGTTAACGTTGCATTAGACACGGCAAAATAACCTGCGAATAATACCCCTGCGAGTAGCAAGGATGTCGAAAAAGAACTGGAGTACAATTCGCATACTCGAGCAAAGCGAGTTGATGCATCCTTTATCGTACCGATGAAGCGATAAAGATTTTCGTGCATTGCTAAACCGACCATCAGGCTGAAAAAAACAGTGGTGATAGAAAGTAATTCAAGGTGGCCAAATTGTGATGGCGTTAAGTAACTTGCCATGAAGGGGAGCATGAGTAGTGATGTCCCTTTCATCATAAGCAGGCTCAGAGCATAAAGCGCCATACTGGTGATGTTGTCTTGTTTAAACCACTGCAATATTCTATGTCGCATAACATGTTCCTTAGTGGCTCTGAGGTTTAGGCTCACGAGATAGCTTTAGGTATGGATTAGGGTCTATTGTTTTGACGAAGTCTAAGTAGCGATGTTCTGCTCTATACTCTTCAGCAATCATCATTCCATTATCAATACAGCGTTTGAAGTTGGTGCGATCTTTAACGGCATATAGCAGGGCATCACACAACGAGTTAGCATCGTCAGGTAAATATTTGATGCAGTTCAGATTGTGTGTCAGGCGTTTATCCCAGTAAGAACCATCCTGAGGGATAACAACGCACATCCCTGCAGCTAGGGCTTCTAAAATGGACAAACCAAACGGTTCTTTGTGGCTGGTGGAAACAAAGATATTGGATTGGCTTCTAATCGTGTCTAATTCTTGCGGGTCTTGGTACCAATTCGTGTATTTAATTACAACGGGTGCGGTACTTGTCGGAATGGCTGTATCAACGGGCCTGATGTAACAGATGTTAGATGCGATTGGTTTGATATGTGCAGCATGTTTAAGTGCCTCGACAAACAAGTCCAGTCCTTTCCATTTTAATAAAGATGCAGCCCAAAAGCCGACGGGGAAATCTGTTTGGCAGCGTGTTGGCCATCTGTCCTCGGGTAAACCGTTAACGAAGGTATGGTATTTGCGAGACGTCAAATACATCTCCACAAGGGAACCTGAGTCTTCTATGGACGTTTTGCGCTCCAGATATGTTCTCAGCGCGACAGAAATACTTGGTCTGCAGGAGGGCAGATAAAACACTTTGTCAGCAACAGTTAAGCAGTAACCGATAGACCTTGAGTTTCCAACGTGTCCATGAATGAACTGAACTAATTCAATGTTTTTTAATAACTTTACAATGTAAAGTGGCATGTCCATACCGGGCCCAGATGCACCGATAGCTCTGTCAATGCTCTTGTACTTGATCAAGAAAAATAGAAGGCATAGGGCGGTATAACACTGGCTTAGCCAATATAGGAGGCCGTAATGCTGCTTAGCCAATGGTTTTATAAGAGGCAGTGCAACTATATCTACTGAGTGTGATGCTGTAAGCTTACAGCTCTTCCAGAATTCCACATCAGCTGTGGCGATAACAAAGTAGTTGATATCGGCCCGGCACAAACTTAACGCTTCGACAGTGGCGATTTTTGATCCACCTTTGAATGTTATTGGATCGAAGACCAGTGTTTTTGTCACGTTTGAATTAACCATGCTGACCTCCCATAGCAATGCGCTTTGCCAAATAGGTTTTTAGCGGGATAAATGTACGCCAGAAAGAGACGGAGGGTTGGTGGGATACCATAATTCTCTTGTAAACACCGATGATACGATGGCTTGATAGCGAAACATTGAATTTGGTACCGATGTGTTCACTGGCATTACTGGCGAGTTGTCGCCCAAAGTCAGGGTTGTCGACTAATACTTTCATGGCCTTGCTTAATGGACCTACACCCCTGTTGGGGTAGAGAATACCGGTCTCACCATGTTGAACAAACTCTGGGATACCGCCTTCGAACGGTGCTACAACTGGAATCTTAGCGACAGCGGCTTCAGCAATAACGAGTCCAAAAGCTTCGCTTCTAGCACCGCTTACAAAGGCATCACAGCCTTTCAACCAACCTACAGCATTGCTTTGTTCACCGACAAAGTGAACCCTGTTTTCCAAGTACAACTTCTTGGCGTGCTTCTCTAGCTCGTTTCTGAGTGGACCGTCGCCAATGACTAAAAGGTGTGTATTCGGATATTCAAAGTTCAAATGTCTTAACGCTACGATAAGCCGATCGATACCTTTGCGGTGGATTAGAGAACCGACTGTCGCATAAAGGAAGTCTTCGTCGTTTATTCCGAGTACTTTTTTCGTTTCGACAGTCTGTTGCTCGTTGAGTTTAGAAACATGCAATCCATTATGAATGACTGACAAGTGCTCACGAGGATACCCCTCAGATTTGAGCTGGCTGGCAACATATTCACTGACAGAGATGATGTGTGGGGATAAATGCAGGCCTAGTGTTAATCGGTCTCTGGCAGGATAGGGGCTGTGTAGCTGAGTCACCATTGGAACCTGTTTGATTCGGGCTGCGAGTACCATCCATTGACATGGAGCACCACTGTTGACATGAACGACGTCAATGCTTTCTCTTTGGAGGATTTTACAAGCTTTACGGACCAGGTAGCCCCAACCTAGAAAATCGAATCTGGGGGCGAGCCAGCCAAGTAGGAGAGGGAATGCGTCAGCTTCGGATGAGATGTTGTTGCGTAAGGCGTAACGGTGCAAAGAAGAGTTATTGGTCCATAGATGTACAGAGAACCCTTGGTCAGAGCACTGTTCCATTAGGTCAATGAGGCACTGCTCGCTTCCGCGAATCCAGTCATTTCCGTAGTGAACAAACAGTATTTTTTTCTTCATTGTTATTCCCCTTTGCCATTTATACGAGGAACAACGCAATTGAGATGCCAAGATTTAAGGTTGACTAACTTTATGAAAAATATATAAAAAATAATTTAACTATTTTATGAGAGTGTTTTTCTCAATATGAGAAGCAGATTGACGACCAGATTTTTTGTAGAGTTGTAGCAATTTAGGAATGATTGCAGAAGAGGAAAATTGTTCTCGAACTGTGCCAATCGCTTGCTGAGATATCTTTTGTCTTTCGTCGTCTGTTAACTGTTCTAGAGTTCGTAAAACATTAGCAATCTGAGCAGCCGTATCAACTAAATATCCATTCTGACCACTGGTAATCAGTTTAGGAAGGTCTCCAACCCTTAACGCGATGACAATACACCCTCTGGACATGGCTTCAAGTGCCGCCATAGGCAAGCCTTCAAATCGAGAGCAAATGATAAGTACACCTATGTGTTTCCAAACCACATCCATGTTGCTTTGATGACCGTGGAGTTGCACATTTTGCGGCGCTAATTGAGAAATTTCTGGCTCTAACGGACCTGAGCCATAGATGTGAAAAGATAAATCGGGGCAGCTCTTAGCGCATCGAATGAACCTGTCTGGTCCTTTTTCATGGCTTAGGCGACCAACAAAGGCGATCTGCTCTCCGGTGCTCGCACAGGCTTTTGAATCATCAATGAAATTATTCAACCTAAGGGTGGTCGCTGGGATCTTTTGGCTCACTTTCTCACTGACGGCAAGTGAGAGCGTAGAAATAAACGCCGTGTAGCGATCGACAAAATCATAAGCCCAGACTTTACCTGTTGGTGTTTCGCCAGCGTGATAGGTGGTTATTTGTTTGGCTCCAGTCAAAACACGTGCACATTTAGACAGCAGACTAGCTTTGTACCCATGAGCATGGATAAGAGTTGTTGGTGAATGTTTAATTTTCTGGATAAGTGCGAACAAAGGTTGAGTGGCCAGGTCAGATAAGTACTGGTAAGGGATCGCTTCTTTTTCCAGTTTTTCTACGAGGGGAGAACGCTGTTGATAACGTTTTATCAGCAACACCTCAACACTTGTGTTGTGATGCTTGAGCCCTTTAGCGAGCTCAAGTACGTAGGTTTCAATGCCGCCAAACGTCAGGCTATCGATGACTAGCCAAACATCAATCCGCGTATTGCTGCTCATCTTCTTCGGCTTCCCAAGCCTGTTTTTTACGATAAACGGTTGATGGACTCAACTCGAGTAATACTGCTGCGTTGAGGACATTACCATCGCAAAAATCAATGGCTTGTTGAATGGTTTCTCTTTCAACCTGCCACATCGGGCGTATCGTAGCTGGTATAGTATTTTGTGGACTCTCACTCTCAATCATTCGACCGGTCTCTTGTGCTGGCATTTCGACTGGCGTGATGGGGTCTGTTTGAGCTGATACTTCATGGTTGACTGTTGATTGTGTGACTTTAGGCCTTGAAGGTTTACTATTTTTTGAAATTTGTTCGGGTAGTTGAGACACAGAAAGTTTGGGTTCATCATTAAGAACGACAATGTTACGAATGACATTCTGCAGTTGTCTTACGTTCCCCGGCCATGAGTAACGCTTGAGCAACGATTCGGCATCTCGGTTGATGCCATTAAATTTCTTCCTATCTTCTTTAGCGAACAGCTTAAGGAAATGAGTCGCTAGCGTTGTGATGTCATTTCCGCGTTCTCTTAGAGGCGGCATTTCAATCGGCACAACATGAACGCGGTAGTACAAGTCTTCTCGGAATCGGCCTTCTTCAACTTCTAGCAATGGGTCACGGTTGGTCGCGCAGATTATTCTCACATCGACCTTCATTTCTTTCGAGCCCCCGAGTGGGGTGAAAGTCCCTGCCTGTAGGAAACGTAGCAGTTTTTTCTGCATTTCCAGCTCCATCTCACATAACTCGTCAAGGAAAAGGGTTCCTCCATGAGCTAAAGATGCCGCGCCTTTTCTGTCCGTAGTCGCACCCGTGAATGCACCTTTTACATGGCCAAAAATTTCGCTTTCCATAAGATCTTTGGGAATAGCACCACAGTTGATAGCTATGAAAGGCTTGTCGCTTCGTTTACTTTCTTTATGGATGGCTTCCGCGCACACTTCTTTACCTGTGCCGCTTTCTCCGATAATGAAAACGCTCGCGGTAGTCGGAGCAACAGAGTCAATGATCTTGTAAACGCCCTGCATAGGCAGGCACGAGCCGATGAATCCGTGGAAGCGATTTCTGTCGAATTTCGCTTCGATATCTTCGACTAAGTGTTCGAGTTTAGCTTGCTGTAAGTGGAGATTTATCGATGTTTTGAGTCGGTCTGCCTGAATTGGCTTTTCGAGGAAGTCTTTAGCTCCTTTTTGCAACAAGCTGACTGCAACATCCACTGAACCATGGGCAGTCGCGACGACCACGGCGGTAGGTACTTGGTTCTCGTTGAGCCAGTCTAAGATATCTTCACCGTTCATGTCCGGAAGCTTGAGATCTAAAATCACAAGCTGTGGCACATTGCGCTCTATGAATGCTTTGGCATCACGACCTGTTTCTACATGAAACAGATCAAACGCTTCATCTTTTACATACTGTTTGTAAAGGACTGCCAGAGAAGTGGAGTCTTCAATCAGTAGTACTTTTGCTCTCATGTGACGTCATCCTTGTAATATCTAGCCTGCTGGTTCGATGAAGCCCAGCGTTTTTCTATATTCAAGAGCGGCAAGTGACTTCTCAGCCAGTTCTTTTAGTTCTTCAGAAAGTTCAAAGGCTTGCTGTTCATGATTTTCTAAGCACATGCGCTCAATCTTTCTCGCAAGGTTGGATAACACTCTATTTCCTAAAGCCAGAGAGGAGCTGCCTAACGTGTGGCTTTCAAACTCAAGCGTTTCTTTGTCTCGGTCTTCCATGGCTTGGTAAATCTTACTCAAGCGCTCATTGGATTCTTCGATGTAATGATCAATTAGCATAGGAAGAACATCAGCACTGGTGTCTTCTATCATTTGCTCTAGCACTTGTTCGTCGACGAGTTCTAAATCCACTTGTATGTCCTGACTTATAGAATGGTTGTTAATACCCTGCGTATGCGATTCAATCTTTAAATTATCAGATTTTTCAGCAGAGATGTTCGCATCACCACTTAAGAATAGATTAATTTTTTCAATTAGTTGTGACAAGCGAATCGGTTTTGACAAATAGTCGTTCATCCCTGCATCGAGGAACTGCTCCTTATCACCTGACAATGAGTGGGCGGTCAATGCAACGATAGGGATTTGCCGAGCTGTTTCATCCGTCATCGAGCGAATAGCTTTGCAGGTTTCCATACCATCAAGTTCTGGCATAGAGATATCCATAAAGATAAGGTCGTAATGGTATTGCTCAACCATTTCTAAAGCACGGCGGCCATTTTCAGCGATGTCCATTGCAATCCCCATGCGCTTAAACATCTCGCTTATGACCAGCTGATTGGCTTTGTTGTCCTCAGCCACTAATATGCTGACATCCGATACCCGTAACTCATTATTGTTTGGGCTCTGATGAGATGCACTGATCAACTGGTCTGCGAGTTCCAATTTGATTGAGAAGGAGAAGGTGCTACCAATAGAAGGTGTACTCTCCACCTCAATGTTACCGTCCATCAACTCACATAAGCGTTTGCATATTGCAAGACCCAGCCCAGAGCCTTCCTGGCTTCTTGAATAGGTCTGGTCAACCATAGTGAATTCATCAAACAGATATTCCACTGCGTTGTGGTTAATGCCGACACCCGTATCTATGACACTGCAAACGATCTTGGCTTTATGACCTTCATCAATCTCAGCTACCACCTGAATAGTTACGCTGCCTTCTTTGGTGAATTTCATCGCATTACCGAGCAAGTTATGCAGGATTTGCTTAACGCGGTTTTCATCGCCCTGAACATTTGTGGGAACAGAACCATCAATGAGGCAGTTCAAATCAAGAGAACGTACTTTCGCTGATGGTTGAAAGGTCTCAACGACATTTTTAATGCAATGACGCAAATTAAATGGTTTATGCTCAAGTCGCAGCGTGTTGGATTCCATTCTGGTGAAATCCAGAATGTCATTGATAATGCTGAGTAGAAATTGTCCTGACTCGGTGGCGGTATTGACCAATTTTTTCTGCTCGCGAGTGAGTTTTGACTCTTCAAGAATATTTAAAATACCCAAAACGCCGTTCATTGGTGTGCGGATTTCGTGTGACATCGAGGCTAAAAAGCGGCTTTTTGAGTCATTTGCTTGTTCGGCTTCGAAACGTGCGTGTTTCAGATCTTGATAGCTTTTTTCGAGTTTCATCGACATGTCGTCAAACGCTCTAGCCACCTCTCCCAGCTCGCCTTTGGAGTGATCGTTGAGCTGAAATCCCGGGCCGTGTTGACTGACCGTATTGGCTGCCTCGATGAGTTTTACTAAGCTTTTGGTCAAGTAGGTTCCGAGGAAAAAAGAGAATATAGCGACCAGAACGACCTCAATGGAAGCTATTCCTATTATTGTTTTTTGAGCGCTGGTAAGCATAGAGTTGATATCAGATACTTCGAAACCTATGTCTATAGTGCCGTAACTTACATTGCCACTTTTGACTTGTACCTGAGTGTCGAAAATCCCATCATTGACAGAATTTAAGTCGTCATCAATCGACATAGTACGTTGCAATAATGCTTTATCTCCATCGCATGACAGCTCTTTTTCATCGCGCATTACCCTGATATAAGCAATATCTTCAATGGTCATGAACTCTTTGACCAAATCATCTAAAGTCGCAATGTCGGTGGTAATCATTGCGTCCTTAGCAGCGTGTGCGAACATCGAAGCCGTCGAGTTTGCGCGCTGGATGAGTTGCTTTTCATTTGAGTTGGAGAGAAAACTCATTGCACTCAATGTAAGCGCTACGAGCATAACGATCTCAATAAAGGCGATCCCAAGTATGGTTTTCATTCTTAATGACATAGCATGGCACTCCCGTTGCTGATTATTCCAATACTGTAATCTTGAGTGCTCGAACGTCGTTCCAGTCACTATCTTGGGCTGTAACAAAACCTTTGAGCTTGAGTTTATCTAGGTGCGCTAGTCCTTCAGGGGAAAGGTCAAACTCGATAAGCGCTTGCTGAACTTTATTTTTTAACTTCCCATCAAGTTCGGGATGAACCGCGATTGCATGAGGGGTATATCCTTTGGTGGTCCATATTGGCGTCAGTTGCTGACGTATCTCATCCGATAGAGACAGGTACGTTCTTAATATGCCGCCTCCCGCAGGGAAGAACCCCTTGGCGACAGATAGGTAAACGGAGTCATGAGACGACACATAAGATGGTTGAAAGTTAACCTCATTTTGTTTTAGATAGGTTTGAGTGAGTACGGTGGCGGCAAAGGCTGCAGGTGAAGGAAAAGCTATTTCTGCATTGTTGAGTTGCTTAGGCGCTGAAAAGCCACTGTCCTTGCGTACGACAATAATGCCTTTAAGTCGATTGTTTCTGGCTTTTGCAATAGCATCATAACCGGGAGATACGCTGAAGATCGTGTAGTGATAGGGGTTCATATAAGCGAGATCGTATTCTCCATTTCTTAAACGCTGTTCAAACATGGGTATGTCAGGCGCTGTACTGAATACGATCTTTTGCCCTGTTTTCTCTGAGAGATACTCAATGATAGGGGCCCATTGTTTGGCAAGCTTGCTCGCAGAGTGCTGGGGAACAACACCAAAAGTGATGGATTCAGCATGTAAGGACGCCGAGAGGAGTGTAAGCAGAACAAGATAAGTAAATTTTTTCATAATCAATTCTTAGGCTGAATGAGCCAGAAACTCGTTAGTAAGGAGTTTTTGTGCCCATTTTTCTCTCCATGATTGAGGAAGAAATCTCAGTCTTCTTATCTCTCTCGCCATTTCCTGCCCCAGTGTTGCTTGGTTCTTCAAGTTCAAAATGGAGCCTAGTAGTGAGATTTTCGGGCTTTGGAGGAGCTCTTGCGATTTCTGGATTTGACCGGTTGATGTTTTCCCTCCCATGACCACTAATACTGTTTGATCACATGCGCTGGCGACGACCTGAGCGGGTATATTCCCTCGGTTTACATGAAGCAGAGGCGAGGTGTCGCAAATGACTCTATCGTAGTGCTGTAACCATTTATCTACTGAGTTGCTCAAAACACTTGGATCTTTATAAGCTAGAAGCGTCGAAGTCTGTTCCGGTGCAGGTAAGCCCGTGAAAAGCTGGTGGGATGATTTATGTTCCAGTAACACACCTATGTCATCACCCTGGTCAGCGTTGACTAGTGCAGGTTCAAACGCAGGATGGAATAAGTTCAGATCCACCAGAAGGGTTTTATGCCCACCGAGTAAGTATCTTTCCGCCAAAGCAGATGCAATTGACGTGACGCCGTCACCTGAATTGCAGCCTGTGAGACAAACTGAACGCGCCTCGGCCAATTCGGCCGCGAGGTAGATTTGCTCTACCTCGGTTAATGTAGCAGGAATCATCATTACAGCGCTCCTATCAATACGATGGTGGTCGTCAAGCGTAGGATGTCTTCAAGGCCTACTCGTGCTCTTTCAAGAATGCTCTCGCTGCGGTCTGGGATGTAAATCGTGTCACCTGCACGAAGCACTGGAAGCTTGTAAATATTGGCGGTTTTACTGAAGTCGATTAAGTCAAAAGTACGTGCCTGCCCTTGGCAGCAAGACATATTGACAATGGATATTTTCTCTAAATAGGCTCTGTCAGAGGGGCCGCCTGCCTCCGCCAGAATGTCTAGGATTGTCATGTTGTCGTCAAATACATAGCGACCCGGGCTATTGACAGCACCCAAGACTCGTACTGTCGACTCTTTGCTTGTGTCCAGCCAGATCTTGTCTTTTTCTGGGATATAAATCGTGTCACCCATAGTGACTTTGGGCAGCAGGCTTTCATCGCCAGTTTCGAAATACAGTGACAAGTTAAGCTTGCTAACCTTTGAATACGTTTTGTCTCTGTGGGTAATTTTGATGTTATGAATGTCGGCATCTTTGGTTGGGCCATCTGCCGCAGACAAGATATCCAGAAAATGCATCTCTTTGGTAAAGCGGTAGCGACCCGGAGCATTGACTTGGCCGAAGACGTATATAGATGCATCTGAGCTCTGACGTACCCATTGGGATTTGTTGTCAGATGGATCTTG
Source organism: Vibrio sp. Isolate23 (assembly GCF_022398095.1). Classification (NCBI taxonomy): domain Bacteria; kingdom Pseudomonadati; phylum Pseudomonadota; class Gammaproteobacteria; order Vibrionales; family Vibrionaceae; genus Vibrio; species Vibrio sp. Isolate23. The sequence goes on along the minus strand of NZ_JAKEUV010000003.1, from coordinate 72,147 downwards.
GGGTAAGTCATGAACGCGAATGATGGTGCCAGCGCTGATGACAGGCAGCTCAGCCATTTGCGCACCATTCAAGATAAACTCGTCAAGGTTGAACGTTTCCATTTTTCCGTTAGGTGTCACTACTTCTATTTTGGACGTGTCTGCTCGAAGAGTCGGTCCACCAACGTGTGCAAGTAGGTGCATCATATCCATTTCGTCTGACCATTCGATACGTCCGGGGCGAACTACTTCACCAATGACATTAACAGCACGATCTGGCGAGATTTTGAGCCATGACTTCTCGTTCATATCGGTCTTTTCGGGGACAAAAATCGCATCGCCAGCATGGATCTGAGGAGGTGTTTGAGTCGTTAAACCTTCGGTATAGGCGGTTAGATCAAACTTGATGACCTGCCCATTTGCCTTAATAAGACGAATCTGGCGAGATTCTGCATAACGAGTTGGACCGCCTGCATTAGCCAGAATGTCCATGAAAGAAGCGCCTTTCTTACCTTCGTAAGCGCCTGGGTGTTTGACTTCTCCCATGATGTAAATAACGTTTGAGCCTGCACGAATTTCTTCTTCTTGTTTAGGGACGAAAATCGTAGTGCCAGGCTGAAGGTTAGGAAGAAGAGAGGTATCTCCGCTATCTAAATACTCTTTCAGGTTGAAAATTTGAGGCTTGTTGTTGCTGATAACACGAATCTGTTCCACAGAAGCGTACCGGGTAACACCACCAGCGCGCATCAGGATATCGACTAAGTCGGCAGTATTTTTGAATGTGAAGGAGCCGGGGGCATTGACTTCACCAAACACTTTAATCGCGGTTCTGTTGTCTGCACTATCACCGGAGTTGGCCAACTTACTGGCATCAAACTGTTGCTCAATGTTGCCAACCAAGGGTGAGGCAGGAACGAATATAGTGTCCAAAGACTTAAGCTTAGGCAGTAGAGACTCATCGCCCGTATCCAAAAACCGTTTGTAGTTAAACGGAAACTTGTCTTTGCCGCGCTTAAGAAGCAGATTATTTAACTGCGCCCCCGAACGTAATCCACCGGCAGCGTGAATTGCCATTTGAACATCTGCGCTTTTCGACAAAGTATACTCACCGGGGGAGTTTACGTAACCCTGGATAGAGATAAGCACTTGTTGCTCTGAAATGTAAACCGATGCAGTAGAAAGATCTCGATAGACTTTGCTTAACGCGTTGAGCACGGATTGCTGCAACTGGCTTTCAGTGTATCCAGCGACGTAGAGTGCGCCAACTTCTGGTAGGCTGATTCGGCCTCGCTTGTCGACTTGGAATCCTTTATTTAGTGTTTCTTCGCCTGGCAGGTTAACCTGAATCATATCGCCAACCTGCACGCGTTCTATTTCGGCATTAACAGAGGCTGCGAACAAACAAGCTAGGGTGATTAAGATAAATTTATTCCACATGAGAGTAGCCTCCATTCAATTTGTTCTCTGCAAGCTCGTTGGTTTCAACAACCTCGATGCTGACTCTGCGATTAGTGAGTCGAACGCCATCTGATTCACCTTCAAAAAGCGGGAGGGATTCACCGAGGGATTTCGTTTCTATTCTTTTCGGCTCTAGGCCAAAAATGGTTAGATAACGTTTCACTTGTTTTGCTCTACCCATTGCAAGCTGCTGATTCTCTAGCTCGTCCCCGACCGAGTCGGCATGGCCGGTAACGGTCAAATGTAGCGATTTATGCTCTCGTAAAATGTTGGCTGCTTGCGCAAGGTGACCCATGTATTTCGGGTTAACTTCTGTTGAGTTGAAGGCAAATTGATTATCAACGTTTAACAGATTGTAGAGTTTGTCGATGATGGCCAATTGTTGTTGGAATGAGAATTCATTGTGCGGTGGAACGCATTTAGATTGAGATGTGACGTAATCTAGCTGTCGCTCTAGTTCGTCCAATCGTCTGCGTTGAATGACGATATCGTTGGCGGCATCTAGCAACAAACCACCTTCTAATTCTCTAGCGATTCTGTTCTGTTTTTCGATAGCTTGAACGACGGCAGCGGGGAAGCACCAACGAGCCCCCTCGCGGATGAGTGCATCGAGATGAAGTTTTGCCAGTTGCCAGTCAAAGCGCAAGCCATGCTCTGGGCCGAGTGGTTCGTTTGGCATAACAGGAGTGAAGTTTGATTGGATGTATTGCTCAGCAATGCCTCCACGTCCGGCTTCAGGGTGGCTGCTACAGCCAATCACGCTTACGATGGGTACAATTAGGGCTATGTGCTTTATGTAGTTAATCATGCCAACTTCCTTAGTTAGTGGGTGAGATCTCAATTGTTGTTTTAATGAGTTTGAGAGTTCACTGGGATAGCTTTGTCGATACGAAGTAGATTGATAATTTCCAGTGGCTGACCAGTGACATTCTCGATGCGCATCTGGCGCTCGCGCTCTACTAAGCGTTTGTAAAGGTAAACCAGAGCGCCGACACCGGAAGAATCAAGAAAGCGAACATTACGAAAATCAATTTCAACCTCGCCATGCTGATCGGCGATAATCTCATCAATGTGCTTTTGAGCGTATCGGCTGCCTTCAGCATCTAGGTTGCCATCAATTTGAAGGGTAAGAGTTTCATTAGTGAGTTCAATTTTACGTAGTTCCATGACGATATCTCCTCAGTCAGTTTTCTTAAGAAGAGCACGTAATGTGCCAGAAAATATCTCTAATAAAATCAATGAGCTATGATATGGCTTGTAATGATTCTCAATTTGAGAAATACGTTTTCTCAGACTGAGAATCATGCCTGTAAGTAAAAATGGTTTACTGGATGTTGTAACTGACACATTTATAGGTCTAAGTAACTTTTGAGGTCGCTCGTAATGTCAGTTGGCATTGATTGAACTTATGTCCCAAGCCCTGAGAATCACTTTGAATGGAGACTTTGGAGGTAAGGATGCAAATAAAATTGACCTGTATAGCGATAGGAGTGGCGCTTTCTTTTAATGCTCTGGCGGATGCTCACTATTCACACGGCTTTATTCCTGTCACTCAAGCAAATGCTTATGAATATGGTACTAATGTCGAAGATTATTGGAAAAGTGAAAAACTAGATGGTATCAGAGCGATTTGGAATGGCACTCAGCTTACGACTCGAAATGGTAAGATCATTCATGCGCCTGACTGGTTCATCAAGCCACTACCGGATTATGCAGTAGAAGGCGAGCTTTGGGCTGGGCGCGGGAATTTTCATATTGTTCAAAAAACGGTATTAGATGAACAGCCGTCAGATGTAGCCTGGCAGAAGATTGATTTCATGTTGTTTGATATGCCTTATGCTGCTGGTGACTATCAAAAGCGTTACTACAATATTCGCCATTTAGTCCATACGCTGAAGACTTCACACATTAAACTCGTTGAACATACTCCAATTCACTCAGAGCAAGAACTGTTTCACTTTCTCGACAATGTCAGTGAGCAAAAGGGTGAAGGGCTAATGTTAAGGAAAATCACTAGTCGTTATCAAGCTGGCCGCAGCAGTGATTTACTCAAAATGAAGAAGCATCAGGATGCCGAAGGCATTGTAGTGGGTTATAAGGTGGGTAAGGGGAAGTACAGCGGTAAGATGGGTGCCTTACTCATTCAATTGAACTCAGGCGTGGAATTTTATATCGGCAGTGGCTTTACTGATGAGCAGCGCCGCCATCCACCAAAACTCGGTTCAACCATTACATTTAGGTACAACGGTTATACACAAAATGGTATTCCAAAGTTTGCTCGCTATATGAGAGAGAGGCCTGATTACGTCAGCGAGTAGGTGGCGCTCCACAACGTTTGAATAAGCCTTGCCAATATTGAACATGCTCTTTAGTCGCGCGCCTGAACGTTTGGTGATATTGCCTAATAGGGTATTGATAATTGGGATGGCCGCTTTCGACAAAATCAATCATAGGGTTGAGTTCGTTATACATACTGTCAATTTTGGCAAGATATGGCTGTATTTCACCAATATAGAATTGATTAAATACATTTCTTAAATAACGGAATTTCGTAGTGTTTCTTCCTCGGCTACAGAGAATGGTCCCGTCGTGATTTTTAAGCTGTTGAGTGACAATATTAAGTTTATTACTGGCGTTAAGCATTGAATAACTGAGTGGGCCGAGAACAGGATGTTTCTCTAACGCTTCTTGATAAGGTGTGAGTGCGTTTAGGGTGTCACCGTCACTTAAAGCTTTACTGGCAGCATGGCCCCAATCAATATGATTAATGGCTTGCATTATTTGAGTGCTACTTCTGCCATGTTCAATCGAAAGCCATTCCGTCGCTTCCAGTTGATGACGCATTGCTTCGCTAGTAAAGGCTAAGTTTGCAAAATGTTCGGGCAATTGATCGAGTTTTTGCTGTTTGATTGGGGTTAATTGTGCTTTCAGTGCTTGTGAAATATCAGGGCTCATCAAGCAACGTTCTATACCGTAGCCGAGTTTGATTTGATAATCGAAGTTACGAAATTGGTCTTGTACCTTACCAAGAACTGAATTTTTCTCCGCGACCAGATTAAATAGCCCACATTTGCGCAGTTCATAACTGTCTAGTAAGCCAATGCTGATACTGGGTATAGTAATGAGTAACTCTCGCTTCTCAGGGAGCAGAATATTGATGTTGGCTGGCATTGAGGGCGCGTCGCGGTTTTGGATATTAGCAATACGCTCTAGGTAGGTATCTAGACTTACCTCTATTGGATCTTTTAGCCAATCACATGCTGTCAGGGATAGAGTCAATATAAAAACAAATAAGAAACGCATACGTTGGTTGTGTAGTAAAAATAATCAAGGTCTGCTATTAGTCTACCTGTAAAATGCAAAAAAGGTCAGCATGGCTGACCTTTCACTGTTATTTGGAGGCAAACTCCAGCTGAATGTTATCGGGTTGCCTATGCATCCACCGAAGGCGAAGACCGAGCATAAGTGCAGCGGAAGATAGACCAATGATGAAACCTATCCAAAAGCCATGCGCGCCCATAGGTTGAACAATCCAATCCGTCATAGCTAAGATGTAACCAATAGGTAAGCCCAAGATCCAGTAAGCGATAAAAGTACGATTGAATATAGCAGCCATGTCTTTGTAACCGCGCAATGCACCTGCCGCGACAACTTGAACGGCATCTGTGACCTGATAAATTGCAGCAAACAATAACAATTGCAAAGCAATATCAATGACCGCTCGATTGTCAGTATAAAGTAACGCAACTTGTTCTCGGAACAGCACGGTTAAGAGCGCGGTAGAAAGAGCCAAAGCGACCGACACAATGATGCCAACGCGAGACGCAATAGCTGCCCCTTCAACATTGTTTTCCCCAAGGCTATGGCCGACACGAATACTGGTTGCTGCGCCAATACTCATTGGCAACATAAACACTAACGAAGAGAAATTAATGGCGACTTGGTGTGCTGCAACAATCAATGATCCAAGCGGAGCAACCAGTAGGGCAACGACAGCGAATAGGGTAACTTCAAAAAAGAGCGCTGCAGCCACTGGAAAACCGAGTTTGAACAAGCGCGTAAGGGGTTTCAGTTGAGGTTTGTGGAACTGTCCGAAAAGATTAATGTGTGCAACGCGTTTTGATGTAATGACATAAAACAACAGCATAAAGAACATCAGCCAGTAAACGATGGCTGTCGCAACACCACAGCCTACACCGCCAAGTGCTGGTGCGCCAAATTTACCGTAAACAAAGATCCAGTTAAGTGGAATGTTAAACAGTAGACCAATGAATCCGATAACCATTGCGGGCTTGGTCAGCGACATACCGTCTGTAAAGCTTCTCAGTGTTTGGAACAAGAGAAAGGCAGGTACGGCGTACATAACTGCATGCATGTAGCCATTGGTCTTTTCTGCCATAAGCTGTTCGACATCCATCAAACCCATGATGGCTTTGGTTTGAAATAATACGCCAATGATTGGAATCGAGATGAGTAGAGCCATCGCGATGCCTTGTTGTATTTCGAATGGAATTTTAATCTGACGACCAGAGCCATTGAGCTGGGCGACGACCGGAACCAACGCCATCAGTAAGCCTACACCAAAAAGTATAGAAGGTAGCCAGATGCTTGAAGCAATGGATACGGCAGCCATATCTATGGCACTGACGCCACCAGCCATGACGGTATCAACAAAGCTCATGCCCGTTTGGGCGACAGAGGCGATCAATACCGGTGTTGCCAGTTTGACCAACGTATTCGCTTCTTGTTTGTATCGATGCACGTAAAAACTCCAATGAAAGCAAAAGTGTTTTGATTTCTGCAGAATCAAACTATGGAATCAACTCGAAAATCAAAGAGGAGAGCACCAGATTATTATCGATAATTTATACATGGTGCTGTTGTGCTAAATGATAATTAAATGTCACACTAACCTCCACGAAAAACTGCTGGAATTTGCAATGTTTACTGGAATTGTTCAGGGAATGGCAGAAGTGATTGCCATTGAAAAGAAAGAGTCGTTTCAAACTCATGTTATTCGATTAGATTCATCAATGAGCCAAGGCTTATCTATTGGTGCTTCGGTTGCTCATAATGGCTGTTGCCTGACAGTGACGAAAATCGAAGGCGAAAATGTGTCTTTTGATTTGATTCAGTCGACTCTGAGGTTAACTAACCTAGGTGAATTAGATGTTGGTCATGTTGTTAATATCGAACGTGCGGCGAGGTTTGGTGATGAAATTGGTGGCCACACTATGTCTGGGCATATTGCTTTAGCTGCTGAAGTGTCAGATGTGATCGATACACCAAATAACCGTACCGTGTGGTTTGAACTTCCTGAAGAAAACATGCGATATATTTTGCCTAAAGGGTTTATTGGGCTTGATGGTTGCTCGTTAACGATTGGTGAAGTGGAAGGGAATCGCTTTTCAGTTCACTTGATTCCAGAAACTTTGCAAAGAACGCTATTTGGTCAGCGCCAAAAAGGCGATAAAGTGAATGTTGAGTTTGACCCGCAAACACAGGCTATTGTGGATTCGGTAGAACGTGTTCTAGCGGCTAAGAAACACCTTTAGTTGAGATGTACAAAAGCGCCTAACGGCGCTTTTTTAAAAAATTTGCTCGTCGTCAGCGTCTATTGAGAGTTCTATTTCGTCCAACTGTTCGTTAACCATCATGCTGAGATGAATGGCATTACAGCAAGCAGGGCAGTCATCATAAAAGTTTTGACTTCCGTTGGTCGCATCTAAAGTGATACCAATCGAGTGCCCACAGTGAGGGCAGGTAACTCTTTTTTCAGTGTATTTTCGCATAGTTCTCTTCCTTACGTCTTTGATGAGATCAATGCCCAAGCCATCCATACCCGTGGGTGTAATATTGGTGTTTGTCGATTTTGTTGGGGTATGGCAATCCATTCTTTGTGGCTCCGACACATTAATCTTAAGTCGTTAAGTTAGTAATAGACGTAAATTAAGTTCAAAGTTTGAGGTGGCTAATAAAAAACACCAAGATAGAGCTCGGTGTTGGAATAAGTATTAACAGTTTCGCTAATGGATGTATTTAACTAATTGTTAAATAAGGAACTACCATGATTAATAGGTCAGTATTTTATTGATTGTCCTTTCACACTGATCCAGATAATGCCCACCAAACTGATTGTAGTGGTTGAGTAGGTGATACAAATTGTATATATCTTTGCGTTCGTTATAGGCTAAATCCAATGGCAGGATGCTCTCATAACCTTGGTAAAATTCGGGTTGAAAACCTTCAAACAGTTCCGTCATTGCGATATCGCATTCTCTATCTCCCCAATAACAAGCTGGGTCATAACAAATAGGCCCAAAAACCGAGTTTGCAACGTTACCGTGCCAAAGATCGCCATGCAGTAAAGAAGGACGAGGATGATGATTGCATAACCTATCTTGAACCAGGCGAGTGAAATCACCAATATCGACTAAAGTAACGCCTTTTTCTTTCATAAGTTGAAGTTGCCAGCCAATCCGTTGCTCAGCAAAAAAACGCCCCCATTTTCTATCCCACTTGTTGGGTTGCAAGGTAGAACCAATGAAATTATCTTGGTCAAAACCGTACTCTCTTTGTTCACCCCATTGATGAAGTTTGGCAAGTTGTTGACCGAACTTGAAGCTGTTACTGCTATCGTCGAGCGGTTTAGTCGGTAAATAATTTAAGATAATAAAGGCATGTTCTTTACACTTACCTGTGAGTATATGCTCAGGAACGAAAACGCTGGAGCTTTCTCTTAATATGCGGATATTTTCGGCTTCTATTTCGAATTTAGGGTAAAAGTCTCTCTGATTGATCTTAACGAAATAGCGCTGCTCACCATCGCTAATCATGTAACAGTCACTGATATCTCCGCCACTGAGACGGTTTTTTTCGACAATATCAAAAGAAAACAAGAGAGTTTCAGACAGTTGTTTAGTGATGGCTTGCCACATATCTCGATCCGTTTTCGCAGTTGAGTATTAACATTGTAGAATAAGGCGCTGGTTAATTCTGAATCAGACTGCAAAAAATTCAATCATTTAGTTGAGGTTTTCATTAAGCTTATTAATTTGTGAGCTTGGTCATATCCATATGGTGAGGGTTAGTGAGTAAAATGGTTTCGCTCGATAAAACTTGATCCTAGTTCAAAGCCATCAGTCGCGAATTAAGTCAAATCCGTGAACTGAGGTATAACCAACGTTCGAATTTTATGAGTATCCGAGTCGAGTTGAGTTGTGAAAACTCATTGATATGTCTTAGTATTAGAAAGTGACTCGCAAAACAGAATAACGAATGGAGAACGACAGTGGTTGTTGAAACCGATGGCTACCTAGCACTTATTGAGCATCTGGCATTTAATCTTGATGTCTTCTCATCTGAAGATGGAGACGTAGGTGCTGAAAGTGTCGAAGATGTGGTTACCGATATGGTAGCAAGTAACATCATGGCCATTTTTGAGCAAAACCCAGAGCTACACTCAAGCGTTCGCTTCCAACTGCTTAAAGAGGCCGATTCGGTGGTTGAAGATTTGAGCGAAGTGTTAGCTGGTGTATGGGCTAAACCTGCAACAAACGAGCAGATTGCTTTCCTTGATGAGTATATCGCTCTGGTGAAAAACTTATTTGATTCCGCAGTCGCTAAATACGACTAATTTCAATCAATTGCAGACGGCGTGGCAACCCGTCTGAAATGCCAAAACTTTGATGCCCAATAAGGGTTATCCAATCTTGAAATAATGACACCTTTCGAAGTCGAAGCATGCATAAACTGCTTGTTGCCTATGTAAACACCGACATGACGAACTTTGCTTGAAGTTTTAAAGAAAGCCAAATCTCCCACCTTGACTTGATCGTAATTCAGTTCATTACCAATATTGACTTGAGCTAATGTTGTACGTGGTAAATGAATGTTAAGTGCTTCTTTGTAAGCGATTTGAACAAAGGCTGAACAGTCAATGCCGTTGTAGCTATTTCCTCCTAACCGGTAAGGGACACCTTTCCAACCGCGATAGACATCAAGAAATTCTTGTTGAACATTTTTTTCGTAAGAGCTGAGTGCTTGAGTCGCTCCTAAGTCATTAAAACTTTCAGAGGGTGGTGGGCTTGAGCAACCCGATAAGAGGACAATTAAAAAAGCCTTCAAAAATTGCGAAGCAACTCTATTCATGGTGCTTATTCCATTTGTTGATGACATTTGCCTGTCATATTGTCTACATAAAATCGCACACTGATTAAACTTTTGTATGATGTTGGTTCAAATTTATGCCCAAACAAAAGACGAGTTACTCACTCATTCAAACTATCAGTGTCGTTTTTTTAACGATTACCTTACTGGTCATTGGTTTATCTGTCACTAGCTTAAGAGGCATTGAGAGAGTCGGTGCCCAATTTAACACTCTTTCAGATCAAGCCCTGCCTTTAGCCATGACAAACGCAAAGTTGACACAGAGTATTTTGGAGCAGGTCAAACAGTTAGGTTATGGTTCTCAAGCCAGTGACATTGAAGAGCTCAACGCGATAAAGGCTAAAGCCGAAAACAGCGTAGATGAGACCTTGGGGCTCGCAGAGCAAGTATTTGAAATATCGTCAAATTTTAACCAAGCGATATCCCAACATCAGGAGTTGGCTCTGAGAGGAAATGTTGACGCGCTGTCTAAATTAACCAGCAATATATTGATGACACAGTCGTCGCTACTCACAATGCAGTCAAGTATTGATGCTCAAGTGACAGAGTTTCGATACGGGCTCAGTTCGATTGGCCCAGAAATGAATCGTATTAGCTCATTTCTTGCCGTGGATAACCCCGAGTCATCGGATGCGGCGAATCGGTTCATTGCCAGTGCGAGCTCAATGGAGAGCACATTTTTAGTGCTTATGATGCAAACAGACTTAAACAAAGCGATGTCTGAATACAAAGAAATGCGAAGTCGAATTGCAGGGATCAATCTGGCGTTTGATGACTTTGCGGAGTGGCATCCGGATGTTAAAGAGTTTGCGAGCTTAATTGCCCCCTACGATATGGTACAAGCTGGTTTTTCTGAATCCGGGGTACTGAAAAAAATATTAACCAAGTTAGAGTTGGTAAAAAAACAAAGAGCTCAAATTGCTCAAGCCGCAATCTTAGCAAATGAGACGATTACATTGCTTAACAATATTTCTCATACTGCGGAAGACTTAATTGATGACAGTAAAGCTGTTGTTAATGGCACTATTTCTTCAATGACGACAATACTTATTGTGAGTAGTTTGGTTCTGGTTGGCATCATCGTAGTGTCGTGGGCCTCTTTACGCACTTGGATAAATCGCGGTCTTAATAATATTAAAGAAAGCTTGAATAAGCTGACAGAACACGATTTAACGAGTGCTGTGCAATTGATCGGACCTTTTGAAATGAAGGAAGTTGCCCGAAAACTTAATCAGGTTATTGAGTCAACTCGAGATTCTATATCGACAGTTACTCGAAATTGCGAAACGCTTTATCAGACCGCTGAAATTAGCCATGATGCGGCCGAACAATCAAACCTGAGCTTAGCTCGACAAAATGAATCTTTAGCCAGTATGGTGGCGACTGTTACTCAACTCGAAGCATCGATCAAAGAAATAGCGACTGTAACGAATGAGTCTTACACAGAATCTCAGCAAGCTGCTGCACTGTCGAGTAATGGTGTCAGCGTCATTGAACAGAACCAGAGTAGGCTGCAATCTTTAGAAGGGACACTCAATGTCAATGAAGACTCTATGGTGGAATTGGATAGCCGAGTTAAACAGATTCGTGAAATGGTTGATATGATTTCTGGTATTGCTGAAAACACCAACTTATTGGCGTTAAATGCCGCTATTGAAGCCGCCAGAGCCGGTGAACAGGGTAGAGGGTTTGCGGTTGTCGCCGACGAAGTTCGTAAGCTTGCCAGTGATACTTCCCAGCAAACATCAAACATACGTGATCGAATGAATGAGTTAGTAGCAGCAGCTGAAAAGTCACGTACAGCAGTATCAGCTAGTCGTGAAGAAATGACTTATGCGTTGGAATCTAGTGAGCAAGTGAAAAATACCTTTGTAGATATCGAGCAAGCGGTGGATCAGATACGTCTTCGAGTGGAGCAAATTACTGTAGCGACAGAAGAACAGGAGAGGGCAACAGCGGATGTAAGCCAGTCTATCACTCATGTATCGGATCAGGGAGAGCAAACCAAGCTTCAGCTCGAATCTATGGTCGAAAACTCAGAGCAAGTGGCAGACATTGCAGGGCATCAACAGTCAATGCTTCATAAATATAAACTGCTGCATTAACTATTAAGATAGGTATTAGGTTTATTATTCTTCTCTAAAAGGCTGGGTAAGCATCTTATCTAGCCTTTGTTCGTTTGGCGTCTGGAAAAGTGGAATGCCAATCTTTACATCGTTGTGTCCACGCTCAGGTTGATCGATGTAAGTACCGAACCAGCGATCCCAGATAGAGAGAGAAAAGCCAAAGTTAGAATGGGTTTCTCGCGGTATTACTGAGTGGTGCACGCGATGCATGTCTGGTGTGACAATGACTTTGCGTAGAACAGCATCCACTTTGATTGGTAGCTTGGCGTTACTGTGATTAAACATCGCACTTGCATTGAGAACGATTTCAAATACTAGAATTGCTATTGGTGGGATCCCAAGTGAAACCACCAGTGCAATTTTGACCCACATGGACAACACGATTTCAATCGGGTGGAAGCGGCTGCCTGTCGTTACGTCAATATCCTGATCCGCATGATGCATTCTGTGTAATCGCCATAGCCAAGAGACTTTATGAAAGACCAGATGTTGGAGGTAGATCGCCAGATCGAGAAAGATGACACACATGATGAGTTCTACTAATAACGGGAAGTCTAGGTGATTGAGTAAGCCCCATTGCTGTTTGAGAGCAACGTTTGCGGCTTCGAATGCCAATACTGGCATAAATAGGCTAAGAAAAAGCGAGTTAAAGCCGACCAAGCCAAGGTTGTTGATCCAGCGATAGAGCTTATTCTGGGTCAGCTTTTTTCGTGGAGTTAGCCACTCCCACAATCCACACAGTATTAGCACAGAAAGAAAAAAGCTTAAGCGAATAAGATCTGGATTCTGCATACGATGTTTTTCTCCCACATGGAACTTGCAACGGATTTGTCTCAAGGTAAACTCTGCACCCTTTATCATTATCCATCAACTTACATGAGAATCCACGCTTTTCACCGTCTCTATCAACATCGCCTAGAGCACTCGACTAAGCCGTTCAATGCAAGAGGCTGTAAAGTCCAGCGTTGTCAGTACTGTCAGGTAGCTGAACACTTTTGTATCTGTGCATATCAGCCAGATGTCTCCAGTTCAGTGGCGGTGATGCTGCTAGTGTCTGAAAACGAAGTCTTCAAGCCAAGCAACACTGGGCGGCTTATCCTTGATACGGTAAAAGAAGGTTATGTGTATCAATGGAGTCGCACAGAGCCTGATCAGGCGATGCTGTCGTTGCTCAATCATCAAGATTACCAGCCCATCGTCGTGTTTCCTGATGAATATGTTGAAGATAAGTCTCGCTTGCTTGGAGAAGACGCCCGTCAGCAGTGTGGTGATAAAAAACCACTACTCATTTTTCTTGATGGAAGCTGGAGAGAAGCTAGGCGCATTTTTCGAAAGTCGCCATATCTGAACGCGCTTCCTGTTTTGTCAGTGTCGCCAGAATCAATTTCTCAGTATGTTATGAGGCGTTCCGACAATGAACAACACCTTGCTACGGCGGAAGTCGCCACATTGGTACTTGAACAGCTAGGTGAAGAACAGACGGGTCAAACGCTTAAACTGTGGTTTGACGTATTTAAAGAAAGCTACCTGTTAAGTAAGACCAGAATTAAGCCAAATTTCGACCGACCACTGCTGCAACATTATCTTCAGAAGGTGAAAAACGAGAATTCAGTCTGAAAATAATCGGTTTGTCGGCGATAGTCTGCACAGTTAAGTCTAGGTAGTGGTTAAATTCGTTCCACGTCACGGATTGTAGGCGTACCAATGTGGATAATGAACCGATTTTGACTTTTTGATATTTGTTTCTGGGAGAGATACGATGTACTACGGCTTTGACGTTGGAGGCACTAAGATTGAATTTGGTGCGTTTAATGAACAATTAGAGCGTGTTGCCACAGAGCGCGTACCAACGCCAACGGAAGACTATTCTTTATTAGTGAGCACGATAGCTGAACTGGTGAATAAGTATGACACACAGTTCGGCTGCGAAGGAAAGATCGGTCTAGGTCTACCTGGAATGGAAGATGCCGATGATGCTACCGTTCTGACGGTCAATGTGCCTGCGGCCAAAGGTAAGCCACTTCGTGCTGATCTTGAAGCCAAAATAGGCCGTAGCGTTAAAATTGAAAACGATGCGAACTGCTTTGCACTTTCTGAAGCGTGGGATGAAGAGCTTAAAGATGAGCCTTCGGTTATGGGGCTGATTCTTGGCACTGGCTTTGGTGGTGGATTGATTTACGACGGCAAAGTATTTTCCGGTCGTAACCACGTTGCGGGTGAGCTTGGACATATGCGTTTACCGATTGATGCTTGGTTCCACTTAGGAGACAACGCGCCACTACTAGGTTGTGGCTGTGGTAAAAAAGGCTGCTTGGACAGCTACTTATCGGGTCGTGGCTTCGAGTTAATATACGAGCACTATTACGGCGAAGCGAAGAAAGCGATTGATATCATCAATGCTTATAAGGAAGGCGAAGCTAAAGCTGCTGAGCATGTTGAGCGCTTTATGGAGTTGTTGGCAATTTGCTTTGCTAATATCTTTACTGCTAATGACCCACATGTTGTTGCACTAGGTGGTGGGTTGTCTAATTTTGAACTCATTTACGAAGAGATGCCAAAGCGTGTGCCTAAGTATTTACTATCTGTTGCTAAGTGTCCGAAGATTATCAAAGCAAAACATGGCGATTCTGGTGGTGTACGTGGGGCTGCCTTCCTCAACATCAAATAGTCTTGATTTGATTGCATAAATTTGAGAGCTTGCTTAGGCAGGCTCTTTTTTATGGTAATCACAATGACTTTGCACGCCTTTCAACAAGAACACTATAAGCAACTTATCGACTGGAGCGATTCCGCTGAGCTTAACTACCAAGAGCGCTAGGCTCCTGTTTATAACTACTTGTTCTTCTTACCGACACCAAGGTTTTCTTTTTGTTTGAGAGTGATTTTCTCAAATCCCAATTTTCGGAAATGGTTGTCGCGGTAATTGCGCATTGCTTTAGTATCTGACACGGCTTCAACCTGTTGTTCCATCTTTAGGAACTCGGAAATATCAATACCTTCTGCTTCGGCTACGGCTTCATGAATATTACGATGTTGCTGATACGAAAAAGTTAGCGTTTTGTCTTCACCCTTATAGGTATACAGGATTGTGCGAGCCATATGTATTTCTCTTAAGATAAATGAGGTCAGCTGAGCTGGCCTTGGATGCACTAGATTCTGCCTTGAAGCGGAATGATTGTCACGCTTTCTCCAATCTTGACAGTATCAACGGCTGGGGAAATCTCGATCAAGCAGTTGGCTTCGTTAATGGGTTGCAGGTCTCCAGAGCGTTGCTTGCCTGTGCCTCTCACCGTGAGCTGCCCATTAGAATCTATTTCATAGCTGCCAAGGCGAAATTCAGTTTGACCTTGTCGCGAATGCAAATTCTCCTGTGTAACAGCGCTAACTTTGAGGGGCTGCCAACCTTTTTCACCCTGTATTTTCCGCAATGCCGGCTCCACAACATTGATGAATGAGACCATAACAGCAATAGGGTGACTCGCAAGACCAAAGAAAGGCTTATCGTTGACTTGTCCATAGGCGCATCGGTGTTCTGGTCTCATGCCGAAGTCAATCCTACCTAACTTGTCGCAATCAAGCTGGACTGGACTAGTATCACCCATGGAAATATTGCCAACACTAATAATCACATCGGCTTTTTCAGAAGCAGGCAGTAGAGCAGGTGTTATGCTTTTCTCATTACCTTCGAGAAAGCCAAGCTCAAGAATCTCACAACCAAGCTTTTCAAGTAATGCCAATAACATAAAGCGATTGGATTGGTGCTTTGAGTTAGACGTTTGCTTGGTCTCTGGCCCTTTTGTCTCATCACTAGGGAAGAACATGGCTACTTTTAACCGTCGATAAACCTCGCATTGTGTCAAGCCAAGGGAAGCCAGCATACCCATTTCCGGTGATGCGAGCCTTTGACCTTGAGAGAGGGCTGCACCATTTGTTGTAACTGGCGAGAGTACGTCTCGAGCGAGAACACGCCCTTGGCTAAGTTCAATGGAGCATGACTCTAACAGATCAATAGGTTTGAGCGAAGAGAGGATATTTTCTAAACCCTGTTCAACGGAATGAAAAGCAGGAGAAAGAGTGTCACCGCTGGTTGCTGACGTATTGTTTTGAGGCTGATGATCGCGCTTGACGTAGTCATAGACAAAGCGAGCGATCATATCGATATCATTAATGCTCATTTGAGGCAGTAGCACGTTATCGACAGTAGTATCTGCAGCGATAGCGATAATGTTGTCATCGTTAGGATAAAGCCAAGGCTTTCCGACCTCTTCTCTGTGAAGTTCAATTTTTGGAAAAGCAATGTTTTTACAGCCTTCGACAAGAATGACATCAAGCGAGTTGATATCAAAGCGGCTCAGAAGGTAGTCGAATTCAGATTCTGCTTCTGGCGTTTCTGTCATCAAAGCATATCGATTGCGGGAAGCAATCAACATTTGAGACGCTCCAGCTTTACGTAATCGAAAGCTATCTTTACCTTCTTTATCGACATCGAAGTCATGATGGGCATGCTTAAGCATGCCAATGCGCAACCCTGCTTGAGTTAATTTAGGCAACAATGCTTCCAACAAGGTTGTCTTGCCTGTGCCGGAGTAAGCGGCAAAACCCAGAATGGGGATAGGGAGCGAGTGTGTCATTGGTTTACCGTTCCAAATTGTGCCAACTCTATAGGAGTGTTTAGGTTAACGAAACACTCATTGGCATCGCTAAAATCGACGTTACGTGTTTTGCACTCTTTATAGAGTAAAGTGATTTTTCTATCGCCACGCTCGAGAAATGCCGTCAGTTTTGGCAACACACGTTTGTGATAGAGAGTGAAGACGGGTTGCTGAAAGTCCCCGTCGTGCGCAACGAGTATGTCATAGTCATCTTGGGCGGCGGCACAGAATCGCTCAACCAAATTCATGCTGATCTGCGGGCTATCACAAGGTACGAAGCCAACCCAGTCCTTGTTTGCCGCTGACAACCCTGCGTGGATTCCGCCCATCGGCCCTGGAAAATCTTTGATTTCATCACCAATGACCGTGGCGTATTTGGAGTAGATCTCCTGATTTCGGTTGGCATTAATCATAATGTCTGAAACTTGCTTGGACAGTCTTTCAAAAACATGTTGAATCAGAGGTTTATTATCGAGTTCGATAAGACCTTTGTCTTTTCCGCCCATGCGTCTGGCTTGACCGCCAGCTAAAATAACCCAACTCGTTTGCGTTGGAAGAAGCATAAATGTTCTCTTGCTTTGTATCTGTAATGACTTGTAGCGGCGTGTCTTGAATCCATCATGGCTTTTCGCTAACGAAGAATCTTCACCCGCTTAACTAGCCAAGCTTACCACGTGTAACGTGATAATTTCTTGAGCTCGCTTAGCTTTGAGTGAATCTCTTTGTATCTGATGCGATTTGTCTTGTGGGGAAGGACGAGTTGGCTGGTTCACAAATCAAATATTAAAAAAATTCCAATTCTCTGCATCCAAACCATAAGTCTGCTCGTCTCTTGTCTGAATCTTTATTATTTCAAGGAGAAAACATGAAGCGTCATCTGATTTTGACCAGCTTAGCTATGGTGTTTGCAAGTACGTCCTCATTCGCATCACCAAAACTTGACCCGAATATTGTTCACCAGCCTCGAGATGGTGTGATTAATGTTTATGGCCCTGGGGGACCAGACACCGCTCTGCGTCATGCTGCAGAGGCGTTTACGAAAAACAGTGGCGTAAAGGTTAATGTCATCGCTGGGCCTGAATCTAAGTGGACTTTAGGTGCACAAAAAAATGCAGATTTGATCTTTGGGTCTTCTGAACAATCTATGAGTGCTTTTGTTGAAACTTACCCCTTTATTAGCCACCAAGATGTTGAACCTGTCTATCTACGTAGAGCGGTTATTGCAGTCCCGAAAGGTAATCCGAAAAATATTTCTGGCATAAAAGACTTATTAGATAAGCCATCGCGTATTGTGGTGACGGAAGGTCTCGGTGTCTATAACACATCAGGTACAGGTGTCTGGGAAGATGTTGTGGGACGAACAGGTTCATTGACTGATGTACAGAACTTTCGCAGTAAAATCATTGAGTATGCCAAGGGCAGTGGTGCCAGTTTTAAAGCATTTCAGCAACAAAATGCGGATGCTTGGATTACCTGGATACACTGGCCATTAAATCACAAAGATAAGGTGGATTTCGTTGAAATTGAGCCAGAACGCCGGATTTATCGTGATCTTACTTTAGCCAAAACCAAAGGAGCAGAGCCTCAAACTCAGGCATTCATTGATTTTGTTAAAAGTAGCGAAGGTAACCTCTTTTTTGCCCGTGAAGGCTGGACTCGATAGCAAGGATAAAGACAATGAAAACATTTTTAATTTCAGCGATGATCTTACTACCAAGTAGTTACACAATGGCTTCAACGCAGACAAGCGATACTGACTTCGGTAAGGTATACACCGATAGCGCAGGTAAATCCCTTTACACTTTTGCTAAAGATCCAGTGGGAAAATCCGTATGTGTAGATGACTGTGAGAAATTATGGCCACCATTATTGGCAGAAGGAGAGGATAGTACGCAATTTGCTGGACTTAGCGCGTTTAGTAAAATTACTCGTGCTGATGGGACCAGCCAATGGGCCATTCAAGGAAAACCACTATACCGATGGTTTAAAGATACTCAAACGGGTGACATAACAGGTGCAGGCGTCAAAGGTGTATGGCCACTTGCTCGTGCCGATGATGTGACAGTGAAGCTCTTTAATGATGGTCAACGGCGCTATTTGGTCGACAGCAGTAACCAAACGCTCTATACCTTCGATAAAGATAAAATGAATCAGTCAACTTGCTATGGGGATTGCGAAGTGAAATGGCCTCCGGCGTATGTTGATTCTAAGCTAACTAAAAAAGGGGTTGAAAACCTCAAGTTATCAGGTGGGTTCGGTATCGCTAAGAGAGATGACCAATCGTATCAGTGGACATTTCAGGGTAAACCGCTTTATCGTTGGTTTAAAGATAAAGCCCCCGGTGAAACCAGTGGTGACGGGGTCAAAAACGTCTGGCACCTAGTAATCCAATGAGGAAAGTGTGAGTACAGATAAACATCAAATAGGTTTACTGCTTTCCAGAGTAGCGCTTCGTGACAAACAGGCGTTCGAAGCGCTCTATCGGTTAACCAGTTCAAGGTTGTACAGCCTAATCCGGGGGGTTGTAAAAGACGACCAAGTTGCAGCCGACCTTCTTCAAGAAGGCTTCGTTAAACTTTGGTATAACGATGGAAGGTATCCTGTGGATTACCCTTGGGCTTGGCTTTGCCAGAGTATGAGGAATCTTGCTATCGATGAAGTCAGAAAACGCACCAGGAGAGGGGAGGAGCCTTTGCCCTTGTCGCTAGAGGAAGTGGAAATGAGCCACGTAACGACACCAGATACTGTGCTAAATCGATGTTTAGCCGCGCTCAGTGAAGACAAGAGAAATGTGATTGTTCTTGCGTATCGACATGGAATGAGTCATCAGGAGATAGTTCACCACGTAGAAACCCCTTTAGGTACCGTTAAGTCTTGGATACGCCGTGGTTTACAGGAGTTGAAACGATGTCTGACAGATTGACAAGCAGGCGTTATCAAAACTCTGAGTTAAGAGATAAGCTAGCGAGTGAATATGTGCTGGGAACTCAAACTCCTCGAGTAAGAAGAAGGCTGGAAGCACTCATGCTTTCTGACCCAACTTGGTGGGAGCATGTAGAATTTTGGCAGCAGCAATTGTCTGGTCTGAGCCCTTCGACAGTGTCTGGTGCCTCAGAGCATGAGTTTAAACCGCCACCTAAACGTGTTTGGAAACGCATCGCTGCTCATACCGTTAGTGCTCGCAGTGAGACTAAACGTATACGCTGGTGGTGGCTTCCAACTGGAATGGCGATGTCTCTGTTAGTTGGTGTTTGGCTGCAGCCAGTTTTACAGCACAGTTCTGCTCCCATTGAAGTTGCTCAAGTTCGCCCGGTTAACTACTTGGCTATGATGTCATCCGAAACGGAGAAGAATCATTTTGCGTTGGTGGCATACCAAGGCGATAAACCGGGTCAATCGAGCCTTCGCATGCAACGTAATCTAGGTATGGATGAAGTGCCGATGGGCCAAGCAATGGTCTGGATGAGAGAGGGAGAAACGGGCAAGCTTATATTGATTGATAGCCTGAAAAATGTAGAAGATGTTCGTTATATGTCGCCAGCAGAATGGAAGACGTTAAAGAGCAGTTCTGAATTGATAGTGACTGCAAGTCGTGATCCCCAGAGTGATGTTTTATATCGAGGACGATGTGTTGAATTGAGTGGTTGGAAATCAATTTAGTCCTTTATCCTTTAGGAATGGGTTGCTGAAAGGTGCCTTTAGTGATTCTCTAAAGGCACCTTTTTATTGTGCTAGAGGTTGGGAGCTACATCATTGGTGGTTATAAAATCAGCCTGAAAGAGTAATTGACCCCAACAATTGATGTAGTTCACAGTTCCAAGCTGTTATACTCTGCTCGATTTTTTATCTGTTTCAAAAAAATATTTTTCTATCTTTATGAATAGTATAGAGAAATGTAGGGGGATACTCTCATCATAAGTACGAATAACATCACGCAGCAATTTGGGGCGAAACCACTGTTCGAAAACATTTCAGTGAAATTTGGCGAAGGAAATCGTTATGGCCTAATTGGGGCTAATGGTTGTGGTAAGTCAACGTTCATGAAGATTTTGAGTGGTGAACTAGACCCGACAGGGGGTAACGTTAGTTACGATCCAAACGAGCGTGTTGCTAAGCTGAATCAGGATCAGTTCGCTTATGAAGAGTTTACGGTGATTGATACCGTTATCATGGGCTATAAAGAGCTGTGGAAAGTAAAACAAGAACGTGATCGTATCTATTCTTTGCCTGAAATGACCGAAGAAGACGGTATTAAAGTCGCTGAACTTGAAGTTGAGTTTGCAGAAATGGATGGCTACATGGCTGATGCAAAAGCCGGTGAGCTTCTTCTAGCTGTTGGTATACCAGAAGAACAGCATTACGGTTTGATGAGCGAAGTTGCACCTGGCTGGAAACTACGTGTACTTTTGGCTCAGGTACTGTTCGCTGATCCACATATTATGCTCCTTGACGAACCAACCAACAACTTGGATATGGATACTATCCGTTGGTTGGAAGAAACGCTTAACCAGCGTAACTGTACCATGATTATCATCTCGCACGACCGTCACTTCTTAAACTCGGTATGTACACATATGGCCGACCTAGATTACGGTGAATTGCGTCTATTTTCTGGTAACTATGATGAGTACATGGTTGCAGCTACTCAGGCTCGTGAACGTTTACTGGCTGATAACGCAAAGAAGAAAGCTCAAATCGCAGAGTTAAATACATTCGTTGCGCGCTTCTCTGCTAATGCCTCGAAGGCTAAGCAGGCGACTTCACGTGCCAAGCAAATTGACAAGATACAGTTAGAAGAAGTTAAACCGTCTAGTCGCCAGAACCCGTTTATTCGTTTTGAACAATCTAAAGAACTGTTCCGTAATGCGCTTATCATTGAAAACCTATCTCAAGGCTATGATGAAGATTTATTCTCAGGCTTCAATGCAATCTTTGAGGTGGGTGAGCGTGTAGCAATTATTGGTGAGAACGGTGTCGGTAAAACTACGCTTTTGAACACTCTCGCGGGTGTACTAGAACCGCGCGCTGGTGAATTTAAATGGTCAGAAAACGCTAACATTGGTTACTACGCTCAAGACCATGCACATGACTTTGCTGAAGACATGAACTTAATGGATTGGATGGGGCAATGGCGTCAAGAAGGTGACGACGAGCAAGTAATTCGTGGATTCTTAGGGCGTATGTTGTTTGGTCAAGACGACATTAAAAAGTCTGTAAAAGTGCTTTCCGGTGGTGAGCAAGGACGCATGCTCCTTGGTAAAATCATGATGCATAAGCCAAACATGCTGCTAATGGATGAGCCAACTAACCACATGGACATGGAGTCTATTGAATCATTGAATACGGCGCTTGAGCAATACAAAGGAACTTTGTTCTTCGTATCGCATGACCGAGTGTTTGTGGACTCTTTGGCTACTCGTATCCTAGAGATTAAAGATGGAAAGATTAACGATTTCCGTGGCACTTACTCCGAATTCCTAAAGTCGAAAGGAATTGATGGTTAACGATTTATCCTCAAAGAAAACCGCCTAACAAGGCGGTTTTTCGTTATATAGAGTAAAGCGTAAGTGGTTAGCGGTTGGTTTGTTCCTTGAATTCTTCATAAGCTTGCAAAGTATCAAAGTTAACCGAGAATACGCTCAACTTGGCAAGGCGGTCTGCATTTTCTATAAACTCAGAGTCTATTATCTGTTTTTGGCTCTTTAATAGATCATTCTCTCTTAATGAAAGATATAGATCTAACGGCTCACGGTTCCCAGTATTGATATAAACAAGGAAAGCTTGATACAAGTACTCTTTGTCAGCTTCTGCTACGCACAGTTGAAAAGCACGATGTTTCAGTGTTAACAACATTGTTTTAATCACTGGTTCAGACTGACTCTCAAGCCACTTATCACGCATATTCCCATTTATTGGCTGAACTGTCGAACACTCAGAAAACTTAGTATTTAAGTTGTCATACGCGGTCTGTACGTCTGCTAATGCGCTTGAGGACAACAGGATCAGGCTACTTACGAGTCGCATCATATACGCACTTCCAAAAGGTTTGTTCTTTATCGCTTGAGGTTAATCGTGAACTCAGGAGTATTACATGCTGTTGAAAGTAGACCACCTTCAGTGCTTTCAATTGTTAGGTAAGCGATTGTACTCATTGTTTCTATTCCTTGATTATTTTGAGCAAATCGTACCAATTTTTAACAGTGGGTGCACCGTTGCATAATGGCTACTAGATTGGTGAAAGTGTCGGTTTTCCGGGTGGTGTTTTTGTAACTAGGTGGCGCCATATCGAAGCTTCGTAAATTTCAGGATTGATAACGGTGCGCCCAAACTGTTTCAAGTTCTTAAAGAATCGATAGGCACCGTTATTATCGCCATAATAGGCAAGAAGCTGGCCTTTGACTTGTCTGTCTCGCTCGTATTGTCAAAGATGGAGAATCATCTGAATACTAGATGAGTGGTAAGGCATCATGAATAGGCTCACTATAGCTATAGAGCGCCTTTTCTTCTTACTCTGAACCTATTTCATCAATCACTCTTTCCAATCCTTACTTTTTATTCGTGCAGTCAATGTGAATGTTGTTATCTACTTGTTTTTGCTGAATGCATTCACCCCGCAAATATGTGTGTTGTTTGATATTTAAGCTGCTGAGATAATCCTGCTCCCAATAAGAACAGCAGAAGAAGCTATTGATTGAGAATTCAATAGTCTTGTTATTCACCGGTAAAGGAGCTACACGTGTCATCTGTTGCGGAACAGGTTGATTTACCTCAGCCAATAGAACTTCGCAGTGGCCTTGGTCACCATTCGCGTACCGTCCCCCAAATTCTCCATCCTGAGAACGATGTGGAGTTACAACAAACCATCAAGCAGGCTTACGTAAAAAAGCTATCTGTCTATCCCATCGGTAGAGGGAATAACTGGGGGTATGGTTATAAATCACCTGCCACTGATGGCTGTACACTACTCGACCTAAGTGGCATGAATCGTATCCTGAGCTTTGATGAAGAACTGGGAGTCATCGAAATAGAACCAGGTGTCACACAAGGTCAGGTGTCATCTTATCTTAAGCACACTCCATGGATGCTGGATTGTACCGGAGCAGGGCCAGATACAAGTGTAATGGGAAATGTACTGGAAAGAGGGTTTGGTCATGGTCCTGTGGGTAACCGAAGTCAACACTTTACCATCAGCGAGTTAATATTAGCCAATGGCGAAGTGATGAAGCTTAATCAGAGCGTGCGATACTGTGGTCGAGCGGGACTTGCTGCTAACCTTCACGAATTGTTCACCCAGAATAATATTGCGGTGATCAGCAAAATGAAGTTTGAACTGATGCTCAAACCTGAGTCCAGCTTACGTTGCCTCGTTCGTCTAAAGTCAGCCAATGATTTGCCCGCTTACATCGAAATAATGCGTCGCCTGAAATCAGAAGGTAGTATTGATGGGCTACCGCACTTGGGTAACACCTATCGAATGTTAACCATGATGGAACGATTCAATTTCGCCAAGTGGAGCACTGATGAAGGTGCTAACCTAGGGGATATTGAGTCACTGTGTAAGCAGTACAAGCTGACTCCTTGGTCGGGAGCCTTTGTTATTACCGGTACACATAAAATTGCCAAAGCAAAAGCCGCGCGTGTAAAAGCACTACTCAAATCGGTTGCGCAGGTGAATGTAGTTAGCCTATCCACATTGAAGCAGATGAATCAAATTGCTATTAGTGCCAACCGATTTTTGGGCCGTTTGCCTGTCTATCGGCGTCTACAAAATAGCCTTAATGAGTTTACTGAGATGATGGATATGTTAGAGGGGAACCCAAAAGATTTGGCTTTAAAAGGTTGTTATTGGCGTTACCGTGGCAACGTACCGGAAAAAATGAACCCCGTAGAAGACGGAGCGGGTTTTTACTGGGTTGCGCCAACGTTACCTATGCTTGGTGAAGAAGTAGAAAAGTGTATGCGTATTTCAAAACAGGCTTTTGATAAAGCAGGTTTTGAGTTTGGTGTAACTTTGACAGCCGTTAACGCATATATGTGTCAGGCAATAATCAGCATTTATTATGATGCAGGTAATCCAGACGAAGTGAGTCGAGCGACAGAGCTGGTAAAGAAACTTCGAACTCTCTATCAGCGTTATCAATGGCCTTGCTATCGACGTGCTGTCGATGAGATGCCATTCCGTCGCGATCACGAACTTGAAAAAGATGCATTAACGCTGCGTAGCAGAATCAAAGCCGCATTTGATCCTGACAACATTGTTTCTCCTGGTCGTTACCAAATGGATGTGTCTTATCCATTTACGATGGAGGATCAATCATGATCTTAAGGAGCAAACGTATCTCCAGTGATGAGGACTTTCAGGCGTTTGCCAAGCACTATCAATCGATATCAGGTAATAAAACTAGGGTCGAACATCTACAAAGTCGAACATGTGTGCGTGCATTTTTTGATACAAAAGGAGAGATGTGCGCAGGGTATTCAGTGAACTGCGGTAACCCTTTGGTCTATATGGCTGATTTACCAGCAGATATGAAGGAGCATCCCCTTCAATATGCAACGGAAAATATTGTTGAAGGTGGGGGGCTTTGGGTTGAACGAGCGCTTTCTGACTTTGAGCGTGGGTTTGTCTTTATTTATGCTAGCTGGGAAGCATATCGCATGAAGAAACGCTATTTCATGTCAGGTGCTCGTAACCCTAAAGTTGCCGAGAGGCAGAAGTACATTTACCCTCATGTCCTATTTGAAGGCCCAACTGAGAAGTTTGATTATGTCTGTATGCTATACTGCCGGCGTCAGTATATTCTCTTTCAGATTGGGCTCTTCATTTCGCGATACTGGATTGTTCAGCCGATTAAAAAATGGTTTAGAAGTCTGAAAGCAGTGACCACCTAAGTGGAATTTATCAAGAGCCTGTAAAAGGCTCTTTTCAGCTAGGTACGCTACAAGGACCGTGTTAGCGCTGCCAACAAAATCCCAAATGTGATTGATAAAAGTGGCCTTTTCAAAACTAGCGTGCCAATGGCGGTCACTAGCAAAGCAACTTTAGCTCCTATGTCTCCAGTAATAAATAATGGCGCAATAATCGCTACTAGCACTGAGCCCGACATGGCGGCTATAAATTGTTGTACTCGCTGACTAATTGGAATGTAGGACATCACGTATATACCACCCCAACGTGTAATGATGGTTACCACAGTCATGATGGCAATAATCGCCAAAGTGCCAAATTCTGTTGTCTCAATGTTCATTGTTTTTATCTCCTACCAGCACTCCAGCAATACCCCCAGTCAGTGCTCCTACAATCACGTGGGCATTCTCTGGTAGGTACAAATACGCGATAATCGATGAGAATGCAGCAGATACCCAGATAATGTAGATGCCATGGTCTTTGTTACCCTCAAGCACCATAGTCAGTAGAAAGCAGCCCATTACCATATCAATACCATAAGCTGCTGGGTTTTGAATTGCGTTACCAAAATAAACACCAACCCAAGTACCAATAATCCAGAAAATCCAAAGCGCTAGACCTCCACCAAACAAAATTCCTAGTCCTTTTGAGTGGTCATTATTAGCAAACGCTTTCATGGACATCGCCCAGTTAGCATCTGAAGCAAATAGCATTACGCTGTAACGTGGTAAAGCTTTCATTGTTCTGATATGAGGGTATAGCGTTGCCCCGATCAGAAGATGGCGAGCATTAATCGCAAATACCGTGATAGCCAAAGGAATAATAGGGACTTGCACGCCCCAAAGGTCTAACGCACCAAACTGAGAAGCGCCTGCAAATACCAGAGTGCTCATCCACAAAGCTGAGGATTCACTTAGACCGACCTGAACGGCAGCTAGACCAAAAGCTGTACCAAAGACCACAACAAATATTGAGATCGGTAGCAAGCTAATAAAGCCTTGTTGTACTGATTGATACTCTAGTTTTAGTTCTTTTTCGAGCATGTAATTAGCCATTTTTTGAGTAATAAGAATTGAAATAAACAGTAAACTGAAATGATGCAATCGAAAAGCGAATAATTCAGAATTCACTCATTTTAAAATCGAATAATGATCCGTTTGACGCCATAAATTAGCAGCTAACAACAGGATTGCGTTTGTGTTCTTGACTCTGTGTGGTGTGTCTGAAATGTTGAGGAGGGAGTGTGAATGGAAGCCATTGTTCATCGCAAACACAGACTTCCAAAGTTTTAAGAGCTTATACGTGTTGTTAAGATAGTGAAGGTGACCTCAGCTCGTTCCATTAAGCAGTGTATGCTCTAAATGTTGCAGCCACAATGCTGGGTTCCCGTAGTAGTCACTGTGTGGCAGGCTTATATACTGTCCGTCTGATTCAGCGACAAAAGTCGGGTAGCTGGTTACATTTAACGCCTTCATAAGCTGCTTTGAAGCTTTAATTTTAGCTATTTCTGGCTGCTCTTGATTTGCGAGTGCCTGATGCCATTCTACTAAATTTCCTCCTAGATTCTGCATGACCTTAGCAAGTATTGCTGGCTGAGTTACATCGCTGCCATCGAAATAATGTGCCCGTTGAATCTCCTTCAAACTCTTCAAAGATGAGATCCCAAGGGATTCTGCAAGCAAGATAGCTCTTGTTGGTAAGAAAGAATCAAGAATGAACTCTTTGTTACTGGCTACCTTGCTTAGGTATGATTCACCGAACTTGGCGTCTGTCTGCTCTGAGATATGCTTGTCGCTGTGTAAAATATGTTGTCGAAAATCAGGTTCGACAGAGCGATATGACACCATACCACCAGGGTGCAAGCAAAGGTCAAAATGTGTATGATTTTCAATCATTTCCATTAGTGGGGTGGCGCCGTAGCACCAACCACACATTGGGTCGTAAAAAACGTGAACTTTTACCACTCCATTTCTCCTTTGTGAACTTTTGCACCAATACTTAGAGCCACGGGTAACGCCGCTTCAGCGTATTTTTCATTCATTTTTTCAATCAGCTGCTCGCTGTTTTCAGTGGTTTGCTTTGCTTGCTTAAAGTCTTTTAAATACTGCTGAGAATATTGAATAGAATCCGCATCTAACTTTGTACCCGATAGCATATGTCCTGGGACAACAACTTCAGGTTTTAGTGACTGTATTTCATTCAATTGTTTAGACCAAAGCGCTTGGCTATCATCACTTTGAGCATCGGCCATCCACAAGTGAAGGTTCGTACCATAGATTGAAACATTTCCTAGCACCGCTTTTTCAGAAGGGATCCATAGATATGGTCGATGGGCAATGTCGCCATCATTACCATGGATTTCAATGGTATGACCGTCAATGGTTAAATTAGAGGCCGTATAGGCATCTGGAATGTAAGGTTTTACTGGCGCGTTAGCTCCCATACGAGGTGCCCAAACTTTCAGTTTGGTTGGTAGCTTTTCCTCAATGACTTTTCTCACAGCAGGTGTTGTAATGATTTGAGCCTCTGGGAATAATTCATGGAGAACTTCCGCACCAAAATAGTAATCAGGGTCTGCCTGACTAATAAAAATAGTTTTCAGGGGTTTTCCTGCGTCTAGAACCTTGGCTGCAATGCGAAGAGCATCTGCTTTTGTAAATCCAGTGTCGACGACCATCACTTCTGTGTCTCCGACAATGAGTGTTGAATTGACGTAGAAACTGTTTTGATCAGCACTGTAAACATCAAAAGTGAGGTTCGATTGTTCTGCAGCATAAGTGTGAGTTGCAATAAGCATTGAAGCCGCAAGTAATGTCAGTTTTTTCATCATTCTCTCCATTAACATGGTTGTGTGTGGACGGGAGAATAGTAGGGCATTGACCTGTTCTGAAAAATATCACAAAGTTAACAACATTATTTCTTAAATCGAGCATATTATGGATAGAGTGACTGCAGCAAAAGTGTTCATTGATGTCGCACAGTCGGGAAGCTTTACCGCCACAGCTGATAGGTTAGACATGTCGAGGCCAATGGTGACAAGATATGTTGAAGCGATGGAAGATTGGCTAAATGTACGGCTCTTGCATCGTACGACAAGGAAAGTCTCTCTCACTACTGCAGGAGAAGCGTGCTTTAAACAGGTTGAGCAATGGCTAAACCAGGCTGATAAGTTATTGGCTATTACGGATACCGCTAATGAGCTAACCGGAACGGTGAGAATCGCGACCAGCATGTCGTTTGGTTTTGCCAAATTAGTACCTGCAATTACTGATTTTATGAATCTGCACCCCAAAGTCAGCATTGATATCGATCTTCAAGATTCAGTAACCGATATGGCAGACAACCAAATTGATTTGGCGATCAGAATTGCTTCTAACCCAGATCCCTCCTTGATTGGTAAGCCCATTGCTGTGTGTGATTCTGTGATTGTTGCTTCCCCGAGTTATGCTAAACAAATACAAGTCAGTGAACCAGAAGACCTCTCTCAGCTGCATTGTTTGGGTTATAAAAACTTTCAGCGCCATGTATGGCATTTAAGTAAAGAAGCAGAACATCGCGCGGTGGAAGTGCAGTGTCAGTTAACAGCCAACGAGGCAACTGTTTTGCTGCATGCGGCAATTAACGGAGCGGGATTAGCGGTTCAGCCGAGATATCTAGCTGATGAGTATCTTGCAAGTGGCAAGCTTGTCGAAGTGCTTCCTGAATGGAAACCTCAACAAATGAAGGTCTACGCTTTGTATTCTTCTCGAAAGCACTTGTCGGCAACAGTACGCTGTCTTATCGACTTTTTTGAACAGTATCTTTCCTAGATAAACTAACTGAGCAAGCCAAAAAGCTATCCCCCAGGAGAATTGAGGGATAGCGATATATGACTAAGGATTGTCGACACGGTACCAGAAACATTGTTTTGAGTTAGTTCTAGCATCTAACATCCACGTGTAGCTGCAATGGCTGTCATAGCTATAACGACCTACGTCAATAGTATAGGGGCCAAATGACTTATCTTGTAATGATTGAAAACGCCCGTTATACAGCAGCGAAAAATGCAGATGTGGCCCTGTGGAAGAGCCACCTTGGCATAAGGCGATGTTTTTCTGGCTAGCATAGGTGCCGATTTTTTGGTTCTTAGCCACCCAAGCTCCATCTTGTACTTCGATCCCATCCATGTGGTAATAGTTTGTGGCCCATCCATTCTTTGCTGTCACTCTTAGTTGGCAACGAGAAAATACAGAAACGTACCCTTCATGTGCTGCTGTGACGCTATAAGTTTGTCCTCCCCAGCGTGGCCAATCATAAGAGACATCAAGCGATGAGAGCGGAAACCCTGATCCTGTGTGTGAGTGTGGACCATTGGGTATCCAGTTATAGCCAGCTCTCCATGGCCATTGCATCTCAGGGGGGGAGACGAAAGAGACATCTTCAACAATTGTTGGTGAGCCAAACTGTTGATAATAAAATGCCTGCCATTTAGGCCATTGTTCAATATTCTGCAGTGATGACACGATTGCATAGGTGGCAGCACGATCTATCGTGTTTGGTTGCTGTCTGACGTGATAGAAAAGTTGCGAAAGGCGATTTGCTACATGTCGAATTTCACTTCTAAAGTGTTCTAACTCAGATATTGATAACGTATGAGCCGGCGACCAATCGTGAGATGCGGCTAGTGTGGCCAAGACCACCCGAGGATCCACGCCCATAGCACCACTCCAATGGTTCAATTCTTCTTCTAATGCTAGCCATTGGGAGCCTTTAGCAAAATGATCAGACATTGAAAAGGGGTATTTAATTGGTCTGTATACGAATCTTCCGTCTGGTATAAGAGTCGGGATATTGTGCTTTTCTAGAGTGGAAGTATTAAGGTTTCCTGTGTCAATGACAGGCAGAAGTGAGTGTGTATGGCCTTGTATACTGAAAAGTAATAGCAAGATACCCAATAGTGTTTTCATGAGGTTCTCCAACCAACTGTTATAACGGCAAGCTCCAATGTGTAGAACTACGAGCTGACAGCTGATTCATTGAAGAACAACTGCTCGTGGACTTTTCTCTTATGCATTGTTGGCTTGCGTGCGTTTGACTGGCAAAATTGCCAATGTATTTAAGCCTTATACGGTGTGATGTTCTGGTTATATGTTGAATAGAACAAAACGTAACCGTTATGAAAGTGTAATGAGTTGCCCGATTAGTGCCAAAATCGACCTTTGTCGTACGCTGTATAGAATATTGAACATAAGCAAGTTGGGTAACGAGTCATGAGGTGTAATGAAGAGATGAGCGTTCTGATCACAAAGGCTTTAAACGGATGTATAAAGATAATTACGCTGCGATGTATGGCATGGAAGAAGTTTCCATGCCATCCCCACAACACTGCTGTTTATTACCTTTAGAAGATAAGCACTGTTAAAGTGAATACTGTCTAATATTTGAAGTTTGCGACAATTTGCTCCAACTTATGGCTAACACCGGATACTTGCTCACTACAGCGTACTGAACCTGCAACGACTTTATGCGTATCTCCTGCTAGATGCGCGATTTCCGTGATGTTTCGGTCGATATCAGCGGATACCATAGATTGCTCTTCTGAAGCGGTAGCAATTTGAGTATTCATATCAGACATTTCATTGATACGTAGCGCCATATTATCTATCGCTTTTACCACGTCTTTAGTGCTCTCGTTAGTGCGGTGCGCTTGATCAAGGCCGGTGGACATTTTGGAGACGGTTTGTTGGATACCTGAGGTTAGCGTTTGAATAGTCGTTTCAATTTGATGAGTAGAATTATTGGTCATCAGTGAAAGTTGTCTTACCTCATCAGCGACTACGGCAAAACCCCGGCCGTTTTCACCTGCTCGGGCAGCTTCAATCGCGGCGTTTAATGCAAGTAGGTTGGTTTGCTCGGCAATACCTTGAATGGTGGCGATGACCTGATTGATCTCCTTACTTTGCTCAGCTAAGTCTTCAATCAAGTTTTGCGAGTCTTCAATGTTTGATGACAGCGTTTGTATACTTTCGCTGGTGGAATGCGTTACCTTGAGGGCGCTATCAGCTTCATACTTCATACTTTCAGCGTTTTGTGCTGCTGACTCGATATTGGCAGTAATTTCGTTGCTGGTCATTACGAGCTCGTTCACAGCAGTTGCTACTGACTCAGACTGTATTTTTTGCTGTTCTGCGTTGTTCATGCTTTTAACGGCTGCGTGCTCAGAACTGCATGAGCTTTCCCTCAATACTGTCATTACGTCGGCCAATTCTTTAATGTGACCATGTAACTGGGAGATAAATCGATCAAAAGAGTTAGCAAGCTGGGCCAGCTCATCATCCCCTTTGGCATTCATACGCACCGTGAGATCACCATCACCGCTGGCAATGTTCTCCATAAGTGTGTTTATAGCTTGAATTCGGCTGAGGATGCTTCTTCCAATAAGGAATAACATACTGGAAAGTAAGACTACTATGGCTCCTCCAATTAAGAAAAGCTTATTTTTGATGTCTGAGGATTTTTGAGAAATGACTTGGCTTATCTCAGTTTGGAGCCCATTAATGGCTTTTTCGGTATTGTGAACGTTAGATCTGAGTGCGCCTCTTACCCCGTCACTAGAAGTCAGACCTAGAATTTCACATGCTTCAACAAGCTTTTCTGCGCTTCGTTGGTATTGAGTAAATACAGGTTGAAGATCAACAGGGACATGCTTACTAGTAGAGAACTTATCGATAGCGGCCAGCAGGGCAGCACTAGTTTCCTTGTTGGTATTCGCGAGATATCGGTAATCTGCTTCCATTAACTCAAGCAGCTCAACCTCTAAAGCGAAACTGTCTTTATCGGCCGCTGCCACTTTCAATGCTTTTCTTGCTCGTTTCAATTCTGAAATTAAATTCGAGGAGGATTCAACGCCCTCAATGGTATTAACTTGATCAACCAGTTGATGAAATTGAAGCTGATACTGATTCAGAGTCGATATAATAGTTGATGTACGTTCTTCCATATCAAGGTTGTGGGACTTTAAAACGGCAGTGAGAGCCGTTAAACGTTCCGATAACTCTTCAAATGTTTTGTCGAAATGCTGTGGGTATTTCATATCTTTCCGTGCCAGAAAATCTTTTTCGTGACGACGTAACATGAGAAGGTCAACGGAACTTTGTAAGTTATCGATGGCAGCGTTTTCTAGAGACTTCAAGCTGTTAAAGCTGATTTGCTCGTAATAAGCGTACAAACCGACACTGACGAGTAAAGTTAAATTGATAAGAATTAGCTTAGCGCGAATAGAAAAAGAAAACTGTTCTGATTTAGGTGATCCGCTCATGGACACCTCCCTGTAGCCTGATGACGTTGGATATTCGCTTAAATTATGTACATTATGACAGTTTTGTTAATGCGAATATAAAACTAATAGCACTAGGGAGGCGTTTTGCAAGTTAGAAGGTCGCAAATATGATTTTCTATCACCTTATCTAAGCTGAGGCATTTCGCTTATTCCTCCTCACATTTTTTGGAAGCTGAACCCTTAAAATACAACTATGGTCTAATCTGAATGACTATTGCTGATAAATCTCAGGTGGTAAGCTTATATCAAATATAATGAAAGGGATTTGATATGACGTTTCCTTACAACAACATAGTAGTACTCACAGGGGCTGGAATTTCAGCTGAGTCTGGAATCCAAACGTTTAGAGCTCAGGATGGCTTATGGGAAAATCACCGCATTGAAGATGTAGCAACGCCAGAGGGATTTGAACGCAACCCTGATCTTGTACAAGAATTCTACAACCAGCGTCGCTTCAAACTTCAGGAAAAGGGTATAGAGCCGAATGCAGCCCACCTTGCTCTAGGGCGCCTTGAAAAGGAATTAGAAGGCACTGTTACCATCATCACGCAAAATATCGACAATCTGCATGAGCGTGGCGGTAGTCAAAATGTAATCCATATGCATGGAGAACTATTGAAAGCAAGATGCAGCGAATCAAATCAGGTGGTAGAGCAGAAAGGAGAGGTGAACACAGGTGATCTTTGCCATTGTTGTCAGATCCCTGCTCAGATGCGCCCGCATGTTGTATGGTTTGGAGAAATGCCTCTACGAATGGGTGATATCTACGAATCGTTAGAGAAAGCTGATTTGTTTATTTCAATAGGTACTTCTGGGGTCGTGTATCCAGCCGCAGGCTTTGTACATGATGCAAAAATGCATGGAGCTCATACGCTAGAGATTAACTTAGAGCCAAGTGCCATTGAGAGTGAGTTCGAAGAAAAACGATATGGTAAGGCAAGTATAGAGGTGCCTAAGCTGGTTGAGGAAATTTTGGCTCTGCAGGCATCAGAGGTTAAATAAAATAAGCTAATTGCTCTCGGCGCGTTTGCGTTGAGAGTTTTTCATTTCATACATAGCTTTATCAGTTTTTATTAGGTTTTCTTTTAAGGTTTCAGGTGTTGAGGATTCAATACCGTAGCTGAAGAGTATCTCTTCTTTAATAAGTTCCTCTTTGATTCGCTCGATAAAAGCTTCACCTTCTCCAGGGCCAACCACAATCACAAATTCATCTCCGCCGATACGAAAGGCCTTGTCTGTTGGATTAACCGATGCATTAACGGCTTGTGCAAAACGAATAATGGTTAAATCGCCACTCGCGTGGCCATGCGTATCATTGATTTGCTTTAGACCATCCAAGTCGATATATATTAAATCGAATTGTTTACGATCAATCGAGAACAATTTTTTTCGGTTAAATAGGCCTGTCAGTTCATCCGTGTAAGCGTGCTCGTTCATTTGACGAAAAAGCTGGGTGACACCAAAAGCAATTAATAGGTAGGCAATCTGAATTCCACCATCTTCAATCAGCGTATGAGTAAACTCGTTATTGTCTGCCCATCTATCTAGAGCGGGTATTTCAGTCAAAATATCATACGCTTGATCAGCGACGAGGAGTATTAAGCCCCACTTTAGGAAGTTGTTATTGCGATAAATTTCCCGAGAAACAAAGTAGATAAAGAGAAGAACGAGCAGAGTATTGGTTTCGAAAAGAAGGTCACTATAGGATTCTGGATGTGTTTGATAACTGATTGCCGTAACCAATATCGCAAGACCAGAAAGTACGCAGAAGCCAGATAGGAACCTTTTGTATCTTACAATCATAGTGCCCTCGACTTAGGTGAAACAAATAAAGCGGCCAGAGCCGCTTTATTAAGTATATAACTGAAAACAAGTTTACGTGTTTAGTTATCGACTTTTAGTTTTTGAAAGTACTCATCGTAAAGCACACTTGCCTCACCAACTTCGTCTTGCCAAGTACCGCTGTCCATCACTTCCTGCGGAGGGAAAATGCTCGGATCATTTGCAAACTCTTCAGGCAGTAGTTTATGAGCAGTAGCGACTGGTGTCGGGTAACCGATTTCTAGAGCGATCTTGGCGGCATTCTCAGGACGTAATAGGAAGTCGATCATCTTATGGGCCGCATCAACATTCTTCGCTTCAGCTGGAATGGCTAGGCTATCCATCCAAAAGATCGTGCCTTTTTCTGGCCAGATAATATCAATAGATGCACCTTCTTGACGTGCCATGTATGCAGAACCATTCCAAAGCATGCCAAGAGACACTTCACCAGCTAAATATGGATTTGCGGGGAAGTCTGAGTTGAACACTAATACGTTTGGCATCAGCTTTTTCAGCTCTTCGTAGGCTGCTTTAATTTCGTCTGGGTTGGTTGTATTTGGCGAGTAGCCAAGCTTAGTCAACGCAATATGGAAAACTTCACGTGAGTCATCCATTAGCATTAACTGACCTTCCCACTTGCTATCCCACAAGTCGTCCCATTTAGTAACGGAAGACTTATCTAGCATGTCA
Source organism: Vibrio sp. Isolate23 (assembly GCF_022398095.1). Classification (NCBI taxonomy): domain Bacteria; kingdom Pseudomonadati; phylum Pseudomonadota; class Gammaproteobacteria; order Vibrionales; family Vibrionaceae; genus Vibrio; species Vibrio sp. Isolate23. The sequence continues at coordinate 37,026 of NZ_JAKEUV010000003.1, read as the reverse complement.
GAGTTAATACCAATGCCCGTAGCACCCCAGATATAAGGGATAGAATAATTGTTGTTGGGGTCGAAAGGCTTGTTCAAGAAGTTGGTATCAAGGTCAGTGAAGTGTGACAGTTTCTTCTTGTCTATTTCTTGCAGCATACCTTCTTTACGCATCTTAGAAACGAAGTAAGTAGACGGTACTACCAAATCGTAACCAGATCCTTGAGTCTTAAGCTTGGCGTACATGCTTTCATTTGACTCATAGGTAGAGTAAATAACCTTAATTCCCGTTTCTTTCGTAAAGTCTTCAAGAACTTCATTTGGAATGTATTCAGACCAGTTATAGAAGTAGAGTTCTTGATCAGCAGCCATTGCAGGGGAAGCAATTAACGTCGCTGCGCAAAGTGCACTTGCATAGAATTTACTTTTCATTCTTTTTCCGTTTTGTTTTTGCTGAATCAGTCAATCGTCAACCCTGACGATATTTGGAGATTAAGCCGTGAGTAAGGATGTTTATCGTAACGACAAACCATACAGAGAAGAATTATATCAGCCAATAACGAAAATAGGCAGCTTATGCTGCCTATTTCGAAGAAAATGAATGCTTATTGACCTGATTTGAGCTTCATAAAGTAATCTTCATATTTTACCGTCATACTGCCAACGGCATCTTGCCATTCGACACGGTCAAGGTCTTCTTGAGAAGGGAAGAGTGGGGCGACATCTTTAAACTTCTCATTGGATACTTGAACCGCAGTAAGGTATCCAGTGTCACGCGAAATTTGTTCTGCAATCTCTGGCCTTAGGAGAAAATCAATCATCTTATGAGCAGCATCTACATTTTTTGCACCGGATGAAATTGCAAAGTTATCCACCCAGCCAATTCCTCCTTCTTTAGGAAATATAAGCTTGAGGTTCATGCCTTCACTTTGAGCGGCTGCCGCACTGCCATTCCACAGCATACCAACACCTACTTCACCAGACATATAAGGCGCACCTGGATTATCAGAGTTAAACACTAGTACGTTAGGCATTAATTTTTGCAGCTCAGCATAAGCTTCATCGATTTGCTTCGGATCGGTTGAGTTACCCGAATAACCCAGTTTGCGTAGTGCAATATGGAATACTTCACGTGTGTCATCCATCAGCATGACCTGACCTTCAAGCTCTGGATTCCACAAATCTGCCCAGCTTTGAAAATCATCAGGGTCATACATATCGGCGTTTACGGCTAGACCAGTAATCGCAACAACGTGAGGGATAGAGTAGTCATTGCTTGGGTCATAAGGTTTATCTAGATAGTTTTTATCCAGATTATTAAAGTTGCTAAGCTTAGATTTATCGATTTTTTGCAACATACCTTCATCACGCATTTTGGCGACGAAATACGTCGAAGGTACAACTAAATCGTAACCTTGATTGTGTGTCTTTAGCTTGGCGTATAAGGTTTCATTTGACTCGTAAGTTGAGTAGATAACCTTAATACCTGTCTCTTTGGTAAATTGTTCCAGAAGGCTGCTACTGATATATGGCCCCCAGTTCATAAATACCAGTTCTTTGTTTTCATCGGCGAACACTGAACATGAGAACAGTGAAAGCGCACATGCACTACCAGCTAAAAAAGTAGCCCATTTTTTCATTGACGTTAGCTCCAAACCAAACGTTGCCATAATACTCTTTGGATAAATCTCTGAGCATGTTGGCGGTCGATAGAAAAACAGAATGACATCAAGCCATTCTGTTTCATGAAATAAGGTGTAAATCTATTTAACTTTTTCTCTCGCGAGTAACTGAGAAATCACGACTAAGATGAGTGACACTATCAGCATGACAGTAGCAAGCGCGTTCACTTCTGGAGAGATTCCCACTTTAACCATTGAGTAGATCTTGAGTGGCAATATCTCATAAGTTGGTCCTGTCACAAATGAACTAATGATGACGTCATCCAGTGATAGAGTAAAACTCAGCAACCAGCCTGCCGCCACAGCGGGCTTCGCCAGTGGCAGAATGATTTGTTTGAGAATAACCCATTCGCTAGCACCAAGGTCTTTGGCTGCCTCAAGCATTTTTACATCAAAGCCATTTAAGCGGCTGTAAACCGTAACCACAACAAAAGGTAAACAGAAGGTAATATGCGCAATCAACAGGGTGAAAAAGCCCAGTTGTGCACCCAAAACCAAAAACAGCGCAAGCAACGAGATAGCCATTACAATATCGGGTGACATCATAACCACGAATAACATGCCGTTGACTGCGCTTTTTCCTTTAAACGTATAACGGAATAGGGCAACGGCCGTTAGACTTCCGATCATTGTTGCTGCAGTCGCCGAAAAAACCGCGATATTCAATGAGTGCCAAGCCGCTTGCATTAAGCTGTCATTATTAATTAACGTTTCGTACCACTTGGTGGTAAAGCCTCCCCATTTCATGCCGAATTTATTGGCATTAAATGAGTTGACGATCAACACGATGATTGGCAAATACAGAAATGCATAAACCAATGCCATAAAGCTAAATCTAACTGTACGTCCCATTAGTTTAGCTCCACTTTTTTATTCAATAACTTACCGGCTCGGTAGTAGGCATAGAGCATGATCGCCATGGCAATAGTCAGTGCGATACTCGTCGCGGCGCCAAATGGCCAATCTCGAGCATTAAGGACCTGACTTTTAATCACGTTACCAATGAGCAAGTTCTTTGCCCCACCAAGTAGATCTGCAATATAGAACATGCCTAAAGCAGGCAGAAGCACTAGCAGGCAACCACCTATAATACCTGGCATCGTCAGTGGCAAAATCACTTTTGTGATCGTCTGAAATTTGTTCGCGCCCAGATCTTTCGCCGCTTCAATGTAAGTATCATCAAGTTTCTCGATAGCTGAATAGAGTGGCAAAATCATAAATGGCAGTAGGATATAGACTAAGCCGATCATCACCGCTGTCTCGGTATACATCAGACGAATAGGTTTTTCGATGATTTCCATTGCCATTAGGGATTTATTCAATACTCCTTGAGTCCCAAGCACAATCTTTAGGCCATAAGTCCGGATCAGTGAGTTTGTCCAAAAAGGCACAATCACTAAAAACAGCATGATAGGTCGCCATTTCTCTGGCATTTTTGCGATGATGTAAGCAAAAGGATAACCAATCACCAAACACAGTAATGTTGCTACAATCGCCATATAGAAAGAGTGCCATAGCACTTTTGCATAGAGCGGATCCATCAAACGAAGGTAGTTATCGAACGTAAATGTCAGTTCAATCAGATTCGCTTCATCACGGGTCAGAAAACTGGTACCAATGATCATGAGGTTGGGAACAAGCACAAACAGCGCTAGCCAACCGACAATCAATGTGATGATGGCGTTCTGCAGATTAAGCTTTTTGCTTATCATTAAGAACCACCTCCCAGCTTTCAACCCAAGTGATCGCCACTTTCTGGCCTAATGAATGGTCAACATCAGGATCATCCTCATTGAAGAACTCACTCACCATAACGCGAGTCCCTGAGTCGAGTTCAATCACTGAGTCTAAGGTCATGCCTTTGTACGTACGTTCTGTTACGTGGCCAACAATCCCTTTTTGTTCGGATTCGTTAATTTCTTCTAATCTGAGATCTTCCGGGCGGAGCAGGACTTGAAGTTTGTCTCCTGTCAGAGCTTCGTTATCGTAGTAAACAATCGATTCAACACCTTCAATTTCAGCGCGAATTCGCTTCTCATCGATACGTTCTATCATGGTTGCGTCAAATACGTTGATTTCACCAATAAAGCGAGCAACGAATAAATTCTTAGGCTCTTCGTAGATCTCACGAGGCGAGCCGTCCTGTTCAATGATGCCGTCGCGCATCACAATAATGCGGTCTGACATTGAAAGCGCTTCTTCCTGATCGTGTGTGACAAAGATAAAGGTGATGCCAAGCTGTCGCTGAAGCTGTTTAAGCTCTATTTGCATCTGCTTACGCAATTTGTAATCGAGAGCTGACAGAGATTCGTCAAGTAACAAAACCTTGGGTTTGTTGACTACGGCACGTGCAATCGCGATACGTTGTTGCTGACCGCCCGAAAGCTGATGTGGTTTACGTTGCGCCATTTTTTCAAGACGCACCATTTTCAATGCTTCGATGACACGCGGTTCAATGTCAGTTGAGGGGACTTTCTGCATACGCAAGCCAAAGGCCACGTTGTCAAAAACGGTCATGTGTGGGAACAAGGCGTAACTTTGGAATACAGTGTTGACGTGTCTTTGCTCAGCAGGAACATGAGTGACATTCTGACTATCAAGAATGATGTCACCATTATCAGCGGCTTCAAAACCGGCAATCATCCTTAATACAGTGGTTTTACCACAGCCTGACGGACCTAAAATGGTTAGAAATTCACCATGATTCACATCAAGGTTAAGATTTCTGATAATCTCTTTGCCATCAAAGCTTTTGCTTATACCAGTTAAACGGATAACTGGCTGTCCTGCGTGTTGTTTAGCGTTCAACGTCTGTCTTTCTCCCAATCGGCCAACAGAAATGACCCGTAGTTACACAAATTAGAGGCGCGCATCATAATCACCAAAAGTGTGAAATCAAAGTATTTTCTTACCTTGAAACACAAAAAATTTTGCAGGTTAAGGTAAACATTTTTTACCATACTGTTTTAAGGTGACTCTAATACTTTAAACATAGAAAACTTATGGCAAATTTAGGCTTTGATTGCGCAGTTAATGGTCAATTATCAATCATATGGGTAATAAAGCAAGAAGATGAGTACGAATCGATTTTGGACTTGGTAAGGTTTCAGTATAATGTCTGGATGTCGTAACATAACTCTTAATCAACAAGTTAGCTTAGTGCATGATGTATTAAGCGCTGGGTTCAATAATGAATAATGATATTGAAAAAGATTTCAATTTAGGTGGAAGTGTTGAGCGTGCTCTTTCTGGTGACTACGAACTTAAGGTAGGCGAAGTGCTCAGAGAAGCGTGGAGCCATACAATCAAAAACTTTTTGTCGTTTTCTCCCGCTATTGTTGTCTTACTCGTCGTTCAGTTAGCGATTTTCTATATCGCGCTTAAACTGCAGTTAGGTGAACCATCTATTATCTTTGATGCGTTCACAAACCCAGAGGCGTTTGAGCCTCGTATGATCCAAGCCATCTTTATTGCTAATTTCAGTTATGAAGTGGTGAGTGCTCCTATTTATGCTGGCGTTAGCTTAATGGCGATGAGCCACGCAGCAGGCCTATCTACGAAGCCTCGCCATATCTTGAAGGGGCTTCAGCATACCATGCCTGTGATTCTGGCGACTCTGTTTAGCTTATTGCTTCAAGGTGTTGCTGGCATGATTCTGCCATTCCTTTCTATGTATCTGTCCCTTGCGTTCAGTAACTCTATCCTTCTCATTTGTGAGAAGCAGATCCCACCGATGCAATCTTTACTGCTGTCATTACGTGCGGTGAATAAAAAGATTTTTGTTTTGGCAGGGATCTACTCGTTGGTTATGCTAATGTTCGTTGCTGCAGCCATGTTCTATGGTCTTGGTTTGATTCTTGTTTTACCGTTCTTCTTTCATGTGAAGGGCATAATCTATCGCAATATGTTTGGTATCAAACTCAAGATTGTCACAACGGACAGACCGAAAGATGAGGATGACAATGACGACGATTCACAAGTGTTCAATGCGTAAAAGTGAATTCATTGCTATCGCTACAGCTGGCTTAATCGCCAGCTGTAGTTTTTATAGCTACGAGAAAAATGAAGCACAGGAACGTGAGCGCAGGAAGCAGGACCAAATGCCAGAGTATTCGATTTCATTTGACGGTCACTCTGTGGGTCAAGCGCCAGAATTTTCAGCTATCACGGATGTGAAGGTAAAGAAAAAAGCATTTTTCGATTATTTACGCCCAGGTATCGCTTTTGAGAACCAACGTATTCTCGATGAACGAAAGCGCCTAAATAAGATACAAGCCCGCTTACAAGCTGGGCAGCTTTCGAGTAATGATACGAATCATGCAAAACGATTAGGCGAGCTTTATAACGTTGAACTTGAACCTTCTGGTATAAACCAGCAATGGCTGGATCAAATGTTTCATCGCGTTGATGTGATACCGGAAGCCTTGGTTTTGGTTCAAGGGGCCAATGAATCTGCTTGGGGGACCTCACGCTTTGCGATTCAGGCAAACAATTACTTCGGTCAGTGGTGTTACAGCACAGGCTGTGGACTGGTTCCTATGGCGAGAGGTGAGGGGATGACTCATGAAGTCGCTAAGTTCAGTTCAGTACAGCAGTCGATTCAAGGTTACTTTATGAATGTGAACCGTAATCTTGCTTATGAAGATCTGCGAGAAATTCGTTATCAACGCCATCTTAGTGGCGAAAGCCTCACAGATACTGATGCAGCGATTGCTCTGACCAATGGCCTGTTGAAATACTCTGAGCGGGGTGAGGCCTACGTCAAGGATTTACAAGCGATGATCAGGCACAATCAGGCGTTCTGGGAAGCGCCCCTAACTAAAGAATAAGTACCGCATAATCAATGAAAAAACTACCGTTAGCCTTTTTAGCAGCCACCCTATCAACTGTTGTGGCACTGCCTGTCTCTGCTCAAGAATACATGTTTACCTACTCGAAGCTCTTTACTCACATGAAGCAAAATGTGAAAGAAGGGCATGAAGACGTCAAAGTCGGGTTCTTTTTCCTCAATGCGGATACAAAACAAAACTGCATTATCGAGAAAGCCTGGATGGAAAAAGAAGAACACTATGAAGAGTTAAAGTCTTCTCCTTACCACGAACTGATCGTTCCATTGGATAACAATCTTAAATCAGCTAACCCTCTGGTTTTTGTTCAAACTCCAAGAGAACAACGCTGTGATTTCTCAATGGTTGTAATGACTAAAGAGCCGCTTACAGGCAAAGTTACTTATGAAGACGTTGAGAAATTAATGCCACAAATGCAGACGATGCTCGAGGATCTGGGGGGAATGTTTGCGAGTTGGTTTACGCCCGACGTTGAAGGCGTGACACTTGAATTCGCTGACAAACTGAACTCTAAAGTTGAATTCTCTGATGGTTCTAGCAAGCCTATCATGGAAGGTAAAGTTCAGGTTGCTTTATCGGATATTGGTAAGGGGGGCTTTATGATGCTGCCACAGGAAACAGCAAGAGTATTACCGTATTTACCAAAAGCAAAGTAATACTCGAATATACAAAAGGGCCGTAAATACGACCCTTTTTAATACTCAATGCGTTTAGATGTTAGTGACGTCAAGTTGTAAATTCGGATCAAACTCTTGAACTCTATCTTCGTCAACGATCTCTTGTGTTGGCATCTCTTCTTTATCAAAACCGATATCCCCGCCATTAATAACACCAGAGTCTTTATCGATAGACTTAAAATCGAATAATTCATGATCAGCTAAGTGACTCGGGACTACATTTTGCATTGCACGGAACATGGTTTCAATTCGACCAGGAAAACGCTTATCCCAATCGTTCAGCATCTGCTTAATATTTTGACGTTGTAGATTTGGCTGAGAACCACACAGATTACATGGGATGATAGGATAACCACGCATATCTGAGAATTTGATAATATCTTTCTCACGACAATAAGCCAGCGGACGAATTACCACATGTTCACCGTTATCTGATACCAGCTTAGGCGGCATGCCTTTCATCTTTCCGCCGTGGAACATGTTTAGGAACAGTGTTTCTAAAATATCGTCACGGTGGTGGCCTAGAGCAATCTTAGTCGCACCTAGCTCGTTCGCGGTACGGTATAGAATGCCACGACGTAGGCGAGAACATAGAGAACAAGTTGTCTTACCTTCAGGGATCTTGTCCTGAACAATCGAGTAAGTATCTTCTTCTACAATTTTGTACTCAACACCCAAAGACTCTAAGTATTCAGGAAGAATATGGCCTGGGAAGCCTGGCTGTTTTTGGTCTAGATTCACTGCAATTAGCGAGAAGTTAATCGGCGCACTTTTTTGCAAACTCATCAGAATATCAAGCATAGTAAAGCTGTCTTTACCGCCTGACAGACAAACCATAATGCGATCGCCTTCTTCAATCATGTTGAAGTCTTGAATCGCTTGGCCTGTATTACGACGAATACGCTTTTGTAACTTGTTGAAGTTGTATTGTTGAGCTTTTGTTAGCTCTTGAGTTTGCTCAGTCATTCGCTTGCAGTCTTAATCAATCATGAAACCAAAATGAAGTGGGTATGATACGGATAAATGAATTAGATGCCAGTTCTAATAAATAGAAGGCAATAAAAAATCCCCTTAAGTTACCTTAAGGGGATGAGAATCGGCTGAATTACACGGCGGTTTTTGGGTCCAGAGGGCTTATATAACCTTGTGGCTTGAGGGCTAATACATCACAGTTTATTTTATCAATAACATGTTCTGCGGTATTGCCGATGAAAACAGCAGATAAACCAGTGCGGCCAGTGGTTCCAATGATCACCATAGCAGCATTTAGTTTTTCGGCTGCTTCTGGAATGACATCTTCAGGCAACCCTTGTTCCACGATTGTTTGTTGTTCATCATAACCATGCTTCTGGCGTAATGCTTTCATCGCTGTGAGGTGATGACCACGAACCGCATCACTATAAGTAGTAGGGTCAAATTCGGGTAGTTCGATCGTGATATTAGCCGGAGTGATAGGGTAAGCGTTCACTAGATAGGGCTTAGCACCAAGGCGCTCTGTTAAGCTTTTCATCTGCTCAACCATACTATCATTGAGTCCGAGATGAGTATCATTTTCAGAGCCTACATGAACAGAGGCGAGAATGCTTGCATCTTCCGGCCAATCCGCATTTTTCACCAGTAATACAGGGCAAGGGCATTTACGAAGCAGGTGCCAGTCTGTTGGGGTGAAAATTACTGACTCAAGGACGTCATGCTTACGTGTGCCTTTGATGACAATGTCGTGGCTTCCCGCAAAAGTTTCAGCGATGATCGCTTCATAAGGGCGATTGTGCCATACCACTTTCACTTCAAAATCAATATTGTCATTCAAATAAGGTTTCGCAACATTTTGCATCCATTGCTCGCGTTGGCCAATAACACCACGGCGCATAGCGTCTCGTTCGTCAACGGACAACATTGAAGTCATGTCATAAGAAAAATCGTAGATAGACAAGAAGAAAGTCACCTGACTGCGAGAGCGACTTTTAGCAGCGAGCTGCATAGCACGAGCTAGGGCAGGTTGTTCATCTTTATTGATGTCTGCAACCACTAGTATTTTGTTATAGATACTCATAGTAACTCCTTAGGAGTGGGAGAGTTATATGACTAATGTAGCCTAGCTGGGAGAAGATTTTTAGAAAAAAAGCTGGGAAGGTGGAAAAAATATGACGCAGCTCTGTTTTGAGCTACGTCATTGAAGTTATTAAGATTCTGTTGAAACTCCGGCTAACTCCATTAGCGTGTCATGGTCAAGAATTGTGATGTACTTACCTTTGACACTGAGAATTTCTGATTTTTGGAAACGACCCAATAGGCGGGAGATGGTTTCTACAGTTAAGCCTAGGTAATTACCGATGTCACCACGTGTCATAGTCAAACGGAATTCGCGAGGGCTGAATCCACGCTGAGAGAAGCGAGTCGATAAATTATAAAGGAATGCGGCTAAACGCTCTTCTGCATTTTTCTTAGACAGTAACAAGATCATCTCTTGATCGCCTTTGATTTCGTTACTCATCAAGCGCATGATTTGCTGACGAAGTTTAGGCATTTTTCCTGAAAGGTCGTCTAAGGTTTCGTATGGAATTTCACACACCATAGATGTTTCCAGTGCTTGTGCAAAACTTGGGTGTAGATCACCGGTGATAGCATCAAAGCCCACTAAGTCACCTGCGAGATGGAAAGCGGTAATTTGCTCGTCACCTTGCTCTGTGATGGTATAGCTTTTGATTGTGCCTGAACGAATAGCGTACAGAGACTTTAGCTCGTCACCCGCTTTAAAAAGCTCTTGTCCTTTCTGGATTGGCTTTTTTCGCTCGATGATTTGATCTAGTTGGTCCAGCTCGGACTCATTCAGTGTAAATGGGATACACAGTTGGCTGATACTGCAGTCTTGACAGTGAATAGCACATCCACCGGATTGGACGCGTTTTGTTGCAGGCTTTTCAGAAATCATAACAACCTTCAAGATTTGATATACATCAATATTTTAGCATTCATTAATCCTAAAGGGTAGTTAAAAAAGCCGCAGAAAAACAGGAGTATATCAAGTTAATGATAATATAGTTATTGCTCCGTAAGCTGTGTAGATCCCGTAAGATAAGATCAATAACGCCCCAAAGTTGCGAAAAATCGTCGACTGTTGCAGTTTGTGCAAATAGGTGGCACCAAAGCCCATAAGCAGCATAGCAGGTAAAGTTCCTACCCCAAATGCGAGCATGATTAACGCCCCGTTAACAGCATTACCTGACACGGCAGACCAAGTTAATGTTGAATACACTAACCCACATGGTAACCACCCCCAGATAAAGCCAAATGGAAGCGCATGAGCAGGGGATTTCAACGGCAATAGTGATTTCCCTGCTGGGGAAATGAATTTCCACAGTTTCTGGCCTATCTTCTCGACGTATAGTAAGCCCTGCCACCAACGACCAATGTAGAAGGCTAGTATCATCATGAATACTGCAGCTCCCAGCCTCAACCAAGTCAACGCGTTGTTCAATGAACTGATTTCGGCAATAGAAGAGATAGCGCCACCAACGATGGCACCGATACTGGCATAACTCAACAGTCTGCCTAGATTATAAAAGACAGGAACCCATTTAGAGCTGTGGGTTTGCCCCATGGTAAGCACTGAAGCAATGCCTCCACACATTCCCATACAGTGGCCTGCACCGATGATCCCTATCAGTAGAGCGCCCAGCCAATCGGGTGTCATTTGTGGGGACTCTTGTTCTTCTCGTCTTCATCAAACAGGATGTTATGACCTTGTCGCTCTAGATCCTCAAATTGATCGCTTTTAACTGCCCATAGGAAGATTGCAATAGCGACACACACTAATACGATAGCAATTGGGATCAGAATATAAAGGCTTTCCATCTTATTTACCTTTCTCTTTGAGCAAGCGTAGAGAGTTAGATACTACAATAATTGAGCTTGCAGACATACCAACAACTGCAAAATATGGTGCAACAAACCCAGCGACTGCTAATGGCAGAATCAACACGTTATAGCCAAGAGACCATATTAGGTTTTCACGGATGATTTTACGTGTTTGCAAAGCCAGTGTTCGAGCTTCAAGAATCCGGTCAAGTTGGTCACCCAGAAGGACCATATCTGCAGAGGCCTTTGCTACATCAGCACCGCCCCCCATAGCAATTGAAAGGTGTGCTCCTGCAAGAGTAGGGGCATCATTAATGCCATCGCCAATCATCATTGTCACATCCGTTCCATCCACTTTTTTCAGATACTCAAGTTTATCTTGAGGTTTGGCTTCGGCAATAACGGTTTCGATACCGATTTCTTTAGCGACAACATTTGCATTTGATTCAGAATCACCCGTTAACAGAGTGACTTTGATGCCTGCTTGCTTGAAACGTTCGATGAATGTTTTGGACTCAGCCCGAATTGGGTCTTGGTATGTGAAGGTGGCAATGTGCTGACCATCAAGGCTTAGGTAAACGGAGTTAGGTTCCGCTTGAGCTTGTTCGCCTAATATGAATTGTGCACTGCCAATCTTAACTTTTTTGCCTTGATGTACACCTTGAATGCCAGAGCCAATCATGTTTTCAACATCAGTGACTTGAATATCAACATTTTGATATGATTTAAAAGCTCTCGCGATCGGATGATTTGCGTGCGATTCCAGTGAGGCCGCGAGCGCTAGGGCTTCTTCTTTTGAGGTATCAGAGAAGGTGTTTACTTCACTGATCACTATATCGCCATGTGTTAGCGTGCCAGTTTTGTCGATAATAAGATGGTTGACTTTACAGAGTGTCTCAAAGACGTGGCCTTTTCGAAGTAATATACCGAGGTTACCCATTCGAGAAGTCGCACAAGTTAATGCGGTTGGTGTTGCCAGAGATAGTGCACAAGGACAAGTTGCCACTAAAACCGACAGCATGATCCAAAACGCGTCGTCAGGTTTAGTTTGATGCCAGAAAAACCAAGTGCCTGCTGCAATGACCAATATGATAGCGACAAAGTAGCGAGCTACAACATCTGCAATTTGCGCGATTTTAGGCTTTGATAGCTGGGCTTCATCTTGTAAGCGAACAATATTGGAAATCATTGAGTCTGCTTTGGTGGACATCACCTCAAGTTCGAAAGATTCTTCACCATTCAAGGTGCCTGCATACACATGGTCATCGATATTCTTGACCACTGGTACAGATTCGCCAGTTAACATGGATTCATCAATATGAACACGCCCTTTAATGATTCTCCCGTCTGCAGGAACGTGCTCTCCCGGAAGAACGCGAATTTGGTCACCGAGTTTGAGCGTTTTTACCGGGACCTGATCGCCATCCAGCTTTGTTGCAATAGCGGGGATAAGCTTTAGAAGGTTGCCACTTGCCGCCGCCGCTTTACGCCGAGCACGCATCTCAAGAAAGCGACCTACGAGTAGGAAAAACGCAAACATAGAGATGGACTCAAAAAAGACTTCACCTTGCTCAGTGACGGTTGCTACCAAGCTGGCAAAGTAAGCGAAGATCATGGCCAATGAGACGGGGACATCCATACCTAGCGTTCGGCTGCGAATGCTTCGCCATGCATTGAGGTAGAATGGGAGGGCAGAGTAGAGCATTACTGGGGTTGCGAAGATTAAACTCACCCAACGAAAGTAGCTTTTAAATTCAGGCTCTAAGTCACCAAATACTTCCAAATAAAGTGCGACAGCCAGCATCATCACTTGCATGGTTGCCAAACCAGCAATACCCAGTCGATAAAGGTATTGCTTCATGGATTCATGATAGGCGGCTTCTTGTTTGTCTGCTTCAAAAGGTGCAGCTTTGTAACCGAGCTGATGAATACTAGAAAGCAGTTCGCTGAGTTTAGTTTGGGTTTTATCCCATGCTAGGATTGCGCGGTTTGTAGTGGTATTGACTCGAATAGAAAGAACGCCAGTGCGAGTGGAAACTTGTTTCTCTATCAACCATGCACACGCGGCACATGATACACCCTCTAGTGACAAGGTCACTTCGGCTTTGTCTTCGGCGTTTCTCACAAACTCAGATTGGACTTCTTCGTTGTCATAATGAATCAGTGCCTGAAGTTGTTCGGGCACCAAATCGGCTTTTTCCGCGGGGGCAGTACGATACTGGTAGTAAGAGACTAAGCCACTATCGACGATCGTTTGGGCGACAGTTTCACAACCAGGGCAGCACATTGCCCTGATTTCTCCTAAGATTTCGACTTTAAAGTCCGTGTTGACTGGTACTTCTTCACCGCAGTGATAACACGATTCACACATAAGCTGATCAGTTTGATAATTCTACAGGAGATGCTGAAGGGAAGGTGACTCGGCCTTGAACCAACCACTGTTTATCATGTGGTGTGAGTTCAATAAACCACGGTCCCTGAAGCTCAGAATTTAGAGATAAACGGTATTGACCCTTTGCATCCGATGTCAGTAGCTGGTTGAAATCGCGATCTGGCAGAGTTCGGTGCGCGAACTCTGCTGTGATCGCAGGAAAATGGTCTAGCTCGCCTTTGTCAAACTGAATGATGACATCATTACCGTCGGAAAAGACCTTTGCTGACAAGCCTAAATCTCTTGCAACATTGATCTTCGAAATATCGATGTTGATTCCTTTTCCTTTTTTATAGTAATCCTCAGTCACCAGAGACACCGAATTATTAGAAAATACGATGACAGTGATGATTGTCCAGACAACGACGGTTAACGGCAGGATGATTAGGAACCACGGCCAAAACTGCTTATACCAAGGCTTTACCATAAAAAAGTTCTCGATTAATAAAATAGAATCAGGGAGTTAACTCTAAAAGAAAGACAGCCCCATTACCATCTATAGAAAGTAAGGGGCTGTTGTTGAAATGTAACTTATTGTTCCGAGTTGCTTAAGCTCCAGACGTAAGCTGAAACGAGCTGGACTTTATCTTCGCCCAAAATGTCTTTCCACGCTGGCATCACACCAGAGCGTCCATTCATTACTGTTTCAGTCACATCGGCGCGAGAGCCACCGAACAACCAGTCCTGATCTGTCAAGTCAGGAGCACCAACAGCAGGATTACCCTTGCCATCAGTGCCATGACACGCCGCACACACAACAAAGCGCGCTTTACCCGCTTCTGCTTCACGTGCGTTAACAGAGCGTCCAGAAAGGCTTAGCGTGTAGCTAACCACTTCTTTAACACCTTGTTCGCCTAGCGCGTCTTTCCATGCTGGCATCTGACCGATACGACCTTGCATTACAGTCGTTACGATTGCTTCAGGCTCACCGCCGTATAGCCACGCGTCATCAGTTAGGTTAGGGAAACCTCTCTGACCACGAGCATCAGAGCCGTGACACTGAGAACAGTTCTGTAGGAACAAACGTTGACCTACTTTTACTGCTTCTTCATCAGCGGCAATTTCTGGAATAGGGCGTAGTTCAGAAGAACCATCAACGTACGCCAGACGCTTGAACGCTTCACCGAAGTAAGTTTCAGCATCGTCTAGCTCTTTCGCGTATTGCACAAGCTGTTTGTTTTCTTGAGCTCTAGCGATAGACGCTTTTGATTCTTCCACGGTTGTTACCAACTGGTCAGAACTCTGCCAGCCAAGTACACCTTTGAAACTACCCATACCTGGATAAAGTGTGAAGTAAACTGCTGCAAATACGAAAGTACTTATAAACAGATACGTCCACCACTTTGGCAGTGGGTTGTTTAGCTCACGAATACCATCGTATTCGTGACCCATATCTGCACCTTCTTCAACGCCCATTTTATCTTTAAGGCACCAAAACAGTAGTGCAGCACAGCCGACCAGTGTACCGACTGTGATGATGATGATCCAAAGACTCCAAAATGTAGTCATTGCTTAGTCACTCCTTGTTCTTTTGAGGGTGCTTGCTCTTCATCGGCAAAAACAAGGTTCGCAGCTTCATCGAAGCGGGCTTGACGACTCTTGCCATATGCCCACCAAACTACACCTATAAAGCACACGAAAAGCACTATGGTCCAAATACCATGAATAGTACCGATATCCATAATTTCACCCCTTTATTACTTCATTGCGTGACCAAGAGACTGAAGGTAAGCAATGATGGCATCCATCTCTGTTTTACCTTCTACATCTTTAGACGCGTTTGCGATTTGTTCATCCGTGTATGGAACACCAAACTGATCGCGGAAGACGGTTAGCTTTTTCTCTGTGTTCTTGCCATCAAGAACGTTGTCAGCCAGCCATGGGAACCCAGGCATGTTTGACTCAGGAACAAGCTCACGTGGATCAAGTAGGTGAACTCGATGCCACTCGTCAGAGTAACGGCCACCAACGCGTGCTAGGTCAGGACCTGTACGCTTAGAACCCCATAGGAATGGGTGCTCCCAAACACTTTCACCAGCGACAGAGTAGTGACCGTAACGCTCAGTTTCAGAACGGAAAGGGCGAACCATCTGACTATGACAAACGTTACAACCTTCACGGGTGTAGATATCACGACCTTCAAGCTCTAGAGCTGTATATGGACGCAGATTGTCAACAGGCTCGGTGGTTTGTTTTTGGAAAATAAGCGGGGTGATCTCTACAAGAGCCCCCAAGCTAATTGCAAAAACAATAAGAATCGCTAGCAAACCGACATTGCGCTCAACAATTTCGTGGCGATTGTTAGAATTAGAACTCATTCTTTAAATCTCCTTATGCTGGCTGCGGGATAGCTTTGAGGCTATCTTTAGGCGCTGTTACAGTCTTGTACGTGTTGTATGCCATTAAGAACATACCTGTTAGGAAGATTAACCCGCCTAGGAAACGCACGAAGTAGAATGGGTAAGAAGCCTGTACCGATTCAACGAAGCTGTAAGTTAACGTACCGTCAGAGTTAACTGCGCGCCACATCAGACCTTGCATTACACCAGAGATCCACATTGCAACGATGTAGAGAACTGTACCGATAGTTGCCAACCAGAAGTGCGCGTTGATCATGCTCACAGAGTACATACGCTCTTGACCAAACAGACGAGGTACTAGGTGGTAGACAGAACCGATAGAAACCATCGCAACCCAACCAAGTGCACCAGAGTGTACGTGGCCGATAGTCCAGTCAGTGTAATGAGACAGTGCATTTACTGTCTTAATCGACATCATTGGACCTTCAAACGTAGACATACCATAGAAAGATAGAGATACGATTAGGAAGCGTAGAATAGGGTCATAACGAAGCTTATGCCAAGCACCGGATAGCGTCATGATACCGTTAATCATACCCCCCCAAGAAGGTGCAAACAGAACCAAAGACATCACCATACCGACAGACTGTGTCCAATCAGGAAGCGCAGTATAGTGGAGGTGGTGAGGGCCTGCCCAAATGTATAGTGAGATCAGCGCCCAGAAGTGAACAATAGACAGACGGTAAGAATAAACAGGGCGTTCAGCTTGCTTAGGAACAAAGTAGTACATCATACCTAGGAAACCCGCAGTGAGTAGGAAGCCTACTGCGTTGTGTCCGTACCACCATTGAACCATTGCATCCACCGCACCAGAGTAAATCGAGTACGATTTACCCATAGAGACAGGGATCGCCATGCTGTTAACGATATGAAGAACCGCTACTGTAATGATGAAGGCTCCGAAGAACCAGTTCGCTACGTAGATGTGAGACGTATTACGCTTGATCAATGTCCCGAAGAACACGATAGCATAAGATACCCAAACCACTGCGATAGCGATGTCGATCGGCCATTCCAGTTCCGCATACTCTTTACCGGATGTCATACCTAACGGCAGAGTAATTGCTGCGGCTAAAATGATTGCTTGCCATCCCCAGAAGGTGAAGGCAACAAGAGGGCCACCAAATAAACGAGTTTGACAGGTACGCTGTACAACGTAGTAAGACGTTGCGAACAGAGCACTTGTACCAAACGCAAAAATAACCGCATTAGTATGCAGAGGACGTAAACGACTGTACGTCAACCACGGCGTATCAAAGTTTAGCTGTGGCCAAACTAATTGAGCGGCAATCAAAACACCAACGCCCATACCGACAATACCCCATAGAATAGTTACTAAGGTGAATTGACGGACGACCGTATAGTTGTAGTTTTGTTCAAGCTGCTTTTCTTGGCTCATTTGCATGCTTCCAATTTCTAATTAACTACACTTTACTTCCAACACGACACATGTCGTAATGCCACCCAAACCATTAAAGAAAATGACGCCGAAACAGTCGGTTAAACTTTCTTGCCGATTTTTAAAAAAAGTGGCATTTTCAGCCGCCAACTATACTGCATTTAACAATTCAATGACAGGGTAGTAACCTTACGGTTGGTCAGGTTTTGACCTTTTATTTTAAAACTTTGAAGTTTGTTACACGGAGAACTCTACCGAATGGCAGCCGAAAAACTGACACGCTCCCGTTTTGCTCAAATAATCATCATGTTAAGCCTTTTAATTACAGCGTTTATTTGGCGAACACTCACTTATAATGAACAGAGAAATGTCGATTGCGAGTTGAAACCAAGTTGTACTTTTAATGTTAAAAATAGTTCTATCAATGCATCTCTGGAAGGCTCAAAAGTGATTGTCGAACAGCCTGTCGGAAATTGGCGGCTGAGTAGTGAAAATTCACAGCTGAAAATCGAAAATAAAGATGACAATTGGGAGATCGAACTCCCATCGAAAGAGGATTTTGGACTCACTCTTCAAGATCTCGAAGAAGCTCAAATTATTGGTATCAAGTTCCGACTTTAGGTTTAGAAAACCCAGCATGCCAGATCTATCACTTAAGAGTTGAAGTGATGGCCATTTACCTGCTGAGTTATTTGTGGAGGTAAATGGCCGTTGATTAAGTGGTCAGATTATTACTCGTTTTGCTTACTTTCCTTATCCCTTTCTTCATAGGTCACACTCGCCGGTTGGTTAGAGTGAAAAACAATTTTGAGATTCTGTTTAGCATTATATGGAATAGTTATCTGTGTTGAATCACTGTCATAGTTTACATCTAGAGTATTAACGAAAGATTGAACGGAATGAGTCTCTCTTAGAGGTAATATTAATGAGACGATTTTGAACGATTCACCTGCTTTAAGGTTTTTTGAAGCACTAAACCATTCCCTATTCTCAGGATCCCATCGGTTTTCTGTCGATCTTATGTCAATATCTTCAGTTGAGCTATCGAAGAATATCAAAGTGTCATTGTACTGCAGCTCTCCTGTAGGCAAAAGGGTTGGTAACATTTTCAGTCCACCTCTAAGAAGAACCCAGTTATCTCCCTCTAGTGATTTAAACTGTGGCAATACCTGATAAATTGCCCCGCCTTTATGCTCTCCAGAGTAAGTTGTGGTGGGGGAAAGTGTGTCTAAAACGACAAGAGCGCCGTTGTGAAGAAGGACCGTTTCCCGCTGAGTTGTGACTCCGGGGTACTGGTACTTATGGTATTTCACTATGCCATAAGCGGCATCTTCAGACAGTTGCTGAGTATTGTAATGCTCTAATTCGTAATCAAATGATGGGTTGTACCCCATAACTTCATCAAATTGATCGGTACTGCCAGATGCAGCAACTTCCTTGGAAGGGTAAGGCGCTTCTGGGTAGTCGTATTGAGCTGGGTTAATATAGATCCCACTTGTTTTATTGGCTTCTGACCATCGTTTCAAACGAGTGACAGTATGTGCTCCGTTGAAGTTATGATTATCAATACCGGAGCGGTGATCGGCGGCGGCCTTATGTTGTGTATAACTCAAGTCTATCAACATGTATGGGGCTCTTGGGTGATGCCCGGTCGATAGAATTAACTTATCCTGTACATCAACATAGTTACTGTCTCCTCGACCTAATAGTAACCCGTTATACTCGCAGCATGAGGTAATACGAGGCGTCGTTCGAGAGAGTAAGTCGCCAGAGTTTGGTTTTGCAAGCTCAATGTCGAAGGCATCAATACCCAATGGCCAAAGGTCGGGGACATATTCTTTCCCTGTAAATGGTCCATGATCTTGATACATAAAGGCTTGATATTTTCTCGCCATGTATAAGTAGTGAGGGTGACGCCATAGCCGATAGCCCATTTTTAAAACCCATGGGAGGTTATCACCAGCTGATATTTTGATCTGACCAGAAGAAATGCTTTCCATCGATTTCCCCCATTTCGCAGACTGTCCACTAGGCATAATGGTTCTCGACATACGATCCATCATTCTTAACAAGTGTTCAGATTGAATAACATCGCTTTCTAAGCCGTGCCTTAATGCTATATTCAGAATGATCTGAAATCCGGTATTAACATCGTAATGGGGAGAGTTATCGCCATCATAAGATGTTTGGGTCACGTTCTGCCAAAAAGCAGAGAACGCTTCTTTCATCTTGGGGAATAGGGGTGAGTTTTTATAGAGCAAACTCACCGTAGAGGCGACATCCATAGCAAAGACTTCTTTGTTGTAGCCTGTTGTGTAATAAGGACCGTTGTAATAGGGACCTAAGCCTTCTAAATTTTGGTTTACAAAGTCCTCAAAACGAGCTCTAAAAGCGGTAGCTTCCTCAGTATTGCTATGGAAGGCATCTAGCCTATCTAGTCCCCAAGCGTAGTCCATATAACGTCGGATTGGCGTTACCTGCCTTAGATCGTTAACTTGTCCGTCGCTATCTTCGATTACCTGTGCAGCAATTAACCGGGCTTTCTCTGCTTCTGCATAAAAACGATTGACGGCGTAGTCACGCCAGTGAGGAAAGAACTTCTCATCCGTGATCAAGGTGATCATGCTACGGAGTGCGGCTTTGGAGTCATCCTGATTGTTATTTAGGGCTATGAGGTCATCAATAACCTGCTCACTATTACCTGATTTATCCTGCTCAAACAGATAAGCAATATAATCATCGCGTACAGTTTTCAGTTGATGCTCACGAGACAATATTTCTTCGTCACTCTCAAAGTGGGGCACATAGTCCATAGGGTATAGATAATCGTTATGGCTAGGCGCTTGCTCTGGTGAATTGGCTAATTCGTCAAGTTGATTACCATCACCATCTTTTGGTGTTTCAGCAACATCGAGACTGTGATCTAAACTGAATACAAAACGATCAATGGCGAACCCCTTTTCTCGGTCACTGATTGAAAAAGTTAGGGGTTTTCCTACTTGTTGTTCAGAAACAACGAAATTATTATTAATTTGGAACCAAAAAAACTTTCCTTCGGCAGGATTCGTATAAGGGTGAGATTCCAGAACACTGTCTTGCGATTGCCGGCTTCCATGACGTAGCCACTCCTCAGAATTAAACGTTTTCGCATAGAGGAATGAATCTTCATTTCCGTAAGATGATCCGTCACCAATTTCAAACATTGAACGTCGATAGTAGAGCCGGTAAGTGCCTGGTGTGTTAAAAACAACCTGATATTGAACGGTTGATTGCTGCATTGGCAGTTGGTAACGAAAATCAGCAAGCAGAGCGCGATCTTGTGAGGGTGGATAACTTGAGTCTGCGGGTAAAACAGACGTCCCAAAATCTGAGGTAAATTCGTTGATTCCTACTACATTGAACCCGTCGTTTTCACCATTATGGCGAATGATGTGATGGTAATCTTCGGCTTCAAATGCAATATAATTGCTCTCTGCTTCCTGATAGAAGGTAGTAGCCATAGTGAGTGACGTAAAACACATGCTCAACACACTAAGCCCCGTTGTTAATGTCTTCACCCTTTTGTCCTTTTCATCCTTTTAAGGATTTTCAGTAGTAGTTCAAAAGTAGAAGGCTTGGAAATGATTCATTATAAAATTATATTTTTTATCCAGTTCAATATGCCTAGATAATCTCAGGTTCTGACCTGATACTACACAGTAGCCATTTGACCCAAATTCAAAGACTTAAAACAAACAACACCAAAGAGAGGGAACTTGGTCTGAGAGCAGGGGTGTGGCTGCTACTCTTCATACGTTAAATGAATGCAATGACGTATTGTGTGTACATCCAGTATGGTAGTCTTGCCAAACTAAACACCAACATTTAATTCTAAAACGGTAAAAGCGGTGGGACTTTGGCTATTGATAGGCATTAGGGAGAAAAGAATGCGCTTAATTCTATGTTTGATGGCAGTGTTTTTGTCAGCATCAACATTTTCTCAAACGGGTATACCTAAGATGAGTGCTGAAAACGGTTATATCGAGCCGTTTAAGATGTTCGACAATGTTTATTACATCGGGGATAAGTGGGTTTCTTCCTATGCGATAGATACATCAGCAGGTTTAGTGATTATTGATACCCTTGATTTTCCATACAGTAAATGGATTCCCAAAAACTTGCAGAAGTTGGGATTAGGCGATAAATCGGTGAGCTATATTATTGTAACGCATGGACATTCCGATCATGTGGGTGGGGCAGAGTTTCTGCAATCCATCTACAATTCCAAAGTGATCATGACAGAAAAGGGCTTAGAGCTAACTAAAAAGCAATCGGAAAAGAGTAAAGGTGAGAATAAATTCATACCACCGAAAGTCTTTAAATTTGCCGAAGATGAATCCGAAGTTTTGTTAGGCGACACAAAGTTTACGTTTTACATCACGCCAGGGCATACCGAAGGTGACTTGTCGATTGATTTCTTAGTTAAAGATAACGGAAGCGAATATCGCGCTTTTGTCGTTGGTGGGCATGGCGTCAATTTCCAAAATCCAGCTCTCGTTAAGCAATACTTCGCTAGCATGAAAAGAATCAAAAGAATCGCCGAGAGTAGCCCAGTTGTAACGGTTAACTTGTCTAATCACCCTCATAAAAACAACCTGTTCTCCAACCGAGATAGAGTGAAAGAGGCAAGTTCCAATAACCCTTTTATTAGCGAAGATAACTTTTTCAACTTTGTTGACCAACAAGTTGACTTAGCTACAAAGGAACAACAGAAAGCGAGCAAACCGCAAGTTAACTAAGGGTTATACAATTGAAACTCAGACAATTTCTGATGATTCGATTCTTAAAAGAGTACAGGTTTGGGGAAACATGGATCCGTTAACGCAGGGGTTAATTGGGGCTGCTTTGCCTCAGTCAGTATGCGATAAAAAGCACTTACTTGTTGCCGGTGGTTTGGGCATGCTTGCAGGGATGTCACCAGATTTGGATGTGCTCATTCGTTCTTCTAGCGATCCTTTATTGTTTCTGGAGTACCATAGACAGTTTACTCATTCTCTTTTATTTATCCCTTTCGGCAGCTTACTTTGTGCTTTGGTGTTGCATTGGATCTTCTCTAGAAGGTGTGGGCTAGCGTTTGGTCAAAGTTGGTTATATTGCGCACTTGGCTATAGTACCCATGCGTTGCTTGATGCATGTACGTCCTATGGCACCCAGTTGCTTTGGCCTTTTTCTCAAGAGCGGTATGCATGGAACATGGTGTCCGTAGTCGACCCCATTTTTACTTTACCGATTTTTATATGCCTTGCCGTTACGTTTCGAAAGCGAACACCTTGGGGAGCAAGGATTGCTTTGCTATGGGTGTTAGCCTATCTATCCCTAGGCATCATACAAAAAGAAAGAGCTTACAACGAAGGCTTGCAATTGGCTCAGGAGCGAAATCATTCTCCAAACCGAATAGAGGTGAAACCGAGCTTTGCTAATATACTGGTGTGGAAAGTGATTTATGAAACAGACGGACACTATCACGTAGACGCCATTAGGCTAGGTAGCTCGACCAAAATTTACAGCGGGGAATCAATTGCCAAGTTAGATATTAATAGAGATCTTCCATGGCTCAAACAGAATTCACAACAAGCTAAAGATATTGAACGCTTTCGTCGCTTTTCAAACGGTTATCTAGCCCTACATCCAAATGAAAAATTGAGTGTTATTGATGTCCGCTATTCCATGATCCCTAACAAGTTTGACCCAATGTGGAGTATCAAGCTTTCACCTTCTTTAGCCCCAGAACAGCATGCTCGATATGTTACAAACAGAGAGCATTTCACGACAAAGAGGCAAGATTTTTGGGAGATATTGCTCGGTCTCGGAGGTGGGGCTAGTGAATAACAAATCCTTTGTGTTGTCAGCTCTGTGGCGGAGCAGTAAAGCACCCAATAATACATTTTTGTTACGGTAAGGAATTTCAGGACATTCATACCAATACACTCTATGCTTTCTTTAATTAGGTAAAAAAGGAAAGCGTATGAATCACTTTACTCGCAGACTTTGTTTATTTTTGGCAGCCGCCTCCATGTCTCTTTCCGTTTGGGCCTCAACGACTCTTAGACTGGCATACTCGGATGTTGAATCTTATCCATTTCAGATGGGGAATGGGGCTAGTGTCGCTAATCCTCCAGGACTAGCATTGGATGTCATCAATCATGTTGCATTACAATTGGACTTGAACATTGAATATGTACGCCTACCTGGAAAGCGAGTTCTACAAGATATAGGGGCGGCAAAAGTCGATGGGGGTTTCATCTTTTCTTTCAATACACAGCGTGCACAATATGCTAGTTATCCAATGAGTGATAACAAGCCTGATGCCAGTAAGCGTATTGCAACCATAGGCTACTATTTTTATACATTGCAAAATCATACCTTGGAATGGGATGGACAAAGCTTAGCGGATACAGATCAAAAAGTCGGTGCCCACCTAGGCTTTTCTATCGTCAGAGAGTTAAAGAAAAAGCAATTGAAAGTACATGAAGTAAAAACAACGGAGCAACTGTTCACCATGCTTCAATTAGAACGTTTATCGGCTATTGCTGTACAAGATACAATGGCACAACAGTTTTTGAGTAGCCAAAAGATGAACAACATTAAACAAATTGAACCGGCAATCACAACCAAAAATTATTACTTGGTATTGAGTCATCAATTT
Organism: Vibrio sp. Isolate23; assembly: GCF_022398095.1. Taxonomy (NCBI): domain Bacteria; kingdom Pseudomonadati; phylum Pseudomonadota; class Gammaproteobacteria; order Vibrionales; family Vibrionaceae; genus Vibrio; species Vibrio sp. Isolate23. The sequence goes on along the minus strand of NZ_JAKEUV010000003.1, from coordinate 13,109 downwards.
GTTGAAAAAAATCCAGAACTTGCGGAAAAAATATGGGAAGCGATAGAAACATCTAGAGATGAAGTGTTCTTAAAACAGAAGGATAAGTATATTGATTAATTTGCTATGAGTTACAATGTCACTTTTGATGTTGCAAGTAAAGGACTAACGTTAAGCGTATTCAAACAGTAACTGGCTTTGGTCCTGTTTGTCTATTAGATCTCGGATTTCCTGAACAAAGTAGTAATGTTTCTCATAGAATTTATCACCTAGCAACAATGTATGCGGTACGATGTCCACGACTAATTCGAGTCGTGAACTTGGCAATAAAAAGTGGGCCGTATCTTGTCTTAGACTGACTAGCAAGTCACCAAGTTTTTTTAGTTCAGCCAAAATGACATTTTGTGCCAACCCTTTTTTGTGCAAATGGGTTTCCCAAAACCAGATGATCAAATGATCTTCACAAGCAATCGCCTTACTGTCTTGAAGAGACATGGTTTCCATGGATGCAACCTTATATTTTTGTTTTTACTCACGGAGTGAGCTTCAATGCATAAGCAATAATAGCAAACCTTATCAAAATAATTGAATATCAAAAAGTAATGCTTACACAGTTTTACATTACAGATATGAGAAATCGCCAAAATTCCACGTTATGAGCTAACTTTTACAGTACAAGTAAAATTATTAGTTTTGTAAGGGAACAAGCCGATATGATTGGTTTTGTTAGAAGCGTAACGACTCTCAGCCTACTACTGTGTACTATCAGCATATCTGAAGCTAAACTGCTTCGCTTTGCCGTTGTACCCAAAGAAGAGCTCAACCCATTCTTTGATGCCAGTAGGGAAGGTTGCATGGCTGCGGCCAAAGAGTTAGAGAATGTGGAGTGTATTTATCGAGGCCCCAAATCGGTTGATGTGCGAAAGCAAGATAAGATAATTGCTGAATTGTTAGATGAGGGAATAGATGGCATTGCCATCGCTGTATCTCAGTCGGAGTTTATGCTTGAAAATAGTATGAAACAAGCAAAGGAGTTCGGTGTACCAGTAATCACTTATGACGCAGACTTCGCACAAGAAACCCTAGCTAGCTATCCAGAATTAAGAGCTGCTTATATAGGCACTAATGATTATGACTTAGGAGAGGCGTTAGGTGAGCAACTGAAATCTCAACTCCCTAATGGTGGTACAGTGATCATTCAAAGTGGACGTCCAGATTCACCAAATTTAAACCTAAGAGTGATGGGAGTGCGCTCAGCGCTATCAGGAAAGCAGTACTTAACGCCTCCAGGTGAGCGCTTGAAAGGCGAAAATGGCTGGACGGAGTTCAGCCAGCCCCTATACAATTTTGGTCAATTTCATAGAGCATTAGAAGACCTCAAGAACGTACTCAATTCCTATCAAGAAAGAAAGATCCATGCAATAGTGGCAGTAGGAGGCTGGACTCAGTTTCTAGAAGAGTATAGAGATGTTGTTACACCTCACAAAGATGCCATACTAAACAAAGAAATCATTATAATCACGGCTGACACGGCTCAAGAGCAATTGGAATACCTAAAAGATAATTTAGCGCATGTCAATATAGGCCAAAACCCTTATGAAATGGGTAGGCAAGCCATCTTAACTCTCTATAAGCTTGCCAATGAGCAGCCAGTAGAGGAGGTGATGTATATCCCGATGACTTACTGTACCCCCGAGAATTATCAGAGCTGCACTAAGCACTAAGGCGATGAGCTGAAAGAATTGTCAATTAAATATAGACAGTAACTTAAAGCACTTCCAAGACTTTAGATGACGTTCGTCCGCAAATGCTCTTTGATTATCGTTTGATGTATACTGTATCTATAGCTGGAGAGCCATGAAAGCATGTTTTTGACTCAATTAATACTTCAGCTCCTGAGCTCAAAGCTGCTAACAAAATCGAGAATTGGCGTTTTCCTGCTCCTGAATCTGCATCTTTTATCCTCAAATAATCTTTACTATCGCAGCCAGAACCAGCTTCTCCAGCATTAACAAGTTTTACAATAGGTTTTTATTTCCTTGACCTTGGACTATTTCTTCTACTGTAGTCCAAGGCGAGCTTCCAAAAGCGAAAGAAAGGCTCGAGAATGAGAAAAGTAGTATACCTATGACAGCAGGCTTGATGACATTATTCACACAATGTTCCTTATTACTTTTTAAACAATTGATCTTCAAGACTTATGAATTGCAAATCTTGACTAACCGAGATACTGAGTACTGTGGCCGCGAAGCCTATTTATTGATTATGTACTTGGGTTTTAAATAATGACGGTGTGACTGACAAGTCAGAGAACCTCCATTGTCATCAAAATAAACCACTAGATTTTTTTCCGACATTTTAACACTTAAAACAAGCGAAGACGCACTATCGCTACCGCTACAAAGCCAATAATTGTCACCCGTAACTTTAAAAGCCAATTGTTTTTTTCCATTATCATCTCTACATGAAGTATGATCTGCCATAATCAAGCTAACTGTTCCTTTACAGGAAATTTCGGCAGCACCGACCAAAGATGGAATTAATAAAATTAGTGCGCTAATTATAAAATTTTTCATTATCTATACTGATTAAATGCATTAGAAGGATAACAATTAAATCAATATTCATTAATGATATCAATCTTTCTTCGTGGGCTAAGGAATAAGCACCAAAATGGTTTAACTAACTCAATAAACAACGTCGAGTATGTCGGCTGCATTTATATGACGAAGGCGGCGTTCGCGAACATCTTGCAGCACTTTAAAACGGTTAATGTATCGGTCACTCATGGGAATTAGCATCGGTTGAGGTCCTCAAAGCTCAGTGTGTGCATTAAGCATAAGAGGACATTTTGAAATTGCTCAAACCAGACATTACTAAATTGCTCTTACAAGCTAAGTGCGCATTATGTATATTATGTTAAATTCTATACGATCAGTATAATGTACACGAGCTAGTTTCCCACTTCTTAAAATCAATAGTTTAGGAAAATCTGCAACATCTTGACAAAGCAAAATCTCCATACCTACTCTTGTACATAAAAGCCAAACCTACGAATGGACATTTGTACATGTTTAAGATAGAAAATTGCAACGGTAAGTTTTATTGCTTATTGGATATGGTGACCGCCATGCCATCTCTGTTAGCATTTCGCTGGACCGAGCAAGAACTCATAGAGAAATCACTGGCGACACAAAAAAGCTATCTCACCTCTGTGAAACTGTTTTATGACTTCTGGTTGGCTAAGCATGGCATCACACTTGATTACGCTTTGCATCTCAAAGATTTCCAAGACGTTGAAGCGTTGACACACGAGCTGATGGCGTTCTGGGATTATCTCCTTGCGGAGAAGCAGTTTTCCAATGTGGTTTTGCTGCCGTCACCCAACAATAGTCAAAAAGAGATGGCCAAGAAAAAACGCACAGCCGCTAAACACTGTCAGGTCATCTGTAATTTCATTCAATTCTTGTCGGAGGTATATCTAACCACGGCCTACCGTGATGAAGATCCTCATCACTTACGCCGCCTACGCACCGAAATAAAACTCAGACTGAAAGATGCGAAACGCAAGTTTTCAAAGTGGAAGAAATCCAATAAAGAAGTCTCCCCCCACAGCACTTTACGCAGTATGACCAGCGAGCAATTTGAGGACTTATTCCATGTTCTTACTCCGAATGTAATGAAGCCAGTTCCGGTAAAATTACCAAATGGCACTATTCAAGCCAGCTTTAAACTCATTAAGGAAAACCCACTCAATCCTATCGTTAGTTACGATGTACAGATGCGTAATTATCTGTTCACCACTTTGCTCGTCCGCTATGGTCTGCGGACTGGAGAGTCATTGTTGCTGCGAAAGCAATCTTTCCTTCCACTAAAAAGTAACTCTAACAAAGTCATCATGCGCGTTCGTAACCTAGAAGATTACGAATTAAGCGATATCACCATGGACGATGTGCGTCATAATAAGCCGCAAATTAAGACCGCAGACAGCGTTCGAGATGTGGAGATCACGGCCGAAGACTACAAGAAAATTCAAGTCTACTTCGAATTCATCCGTCCAAAGGAATGCGAGCACGACTTCATCTTCGCTTCGTCTTTGAAGCCCTACAAGCCAGTGTCCTACACCACCATTCAGACTCAATTTAAACAAGTCGTTGAATCATTTAAGGAACATTTTCCAGAACATTTTGACCCAAAATATGCCGAATCCATCAGTGAAACTATCACCCCTCACTGGCTTCGTCATACTTGGGCCTATGCGATGTTATCTGCTATTTATGAGAAGGAAAAACGTCGGTACATTGACTACGGAGTGGTCAATGTTAAGGGGATTATGGAGGATGCGCAGGAGCAATTAAGAGTTATGGGGGGATGGGCTAAGAAATCCGTTATGCCTGCCAAATACGCGAAGCGATTTATTCAAGAGCATGCCAATCAAACTCTCATGGAGGTGTATCGCAATCACTTCAACGTAAACAGTGATACTGATTTCAATAAGGATGAATGGGATGCCGCATTCAGTTAAGAAAGTCCATCACAGAGGTATTAGTTGTGTATTCACACCAGAACAGGTTAAGTTTATAAATAGCATGACACTACCGAGTGTGATGGAGATTACCCAAGCCTCCAAGTTTGATACCCCTTATGTTCAGACGAAAAGTGACCGTTGGGAGTATGTCCGTTTGGGGTGTACCAATAGTGAAATCTTTGACTTGGATGTGCTCAGCAACAAGATGCTGAAATGGTTTTCTACCATACATACAGAATCTCATATGGCTCCTCTTGGAACTAAACGGTTTAGCATAATTAAAAGGCTGATAAGAGGATTTGATAGTTTTTCGTTTTTAGACTTTAAACAACGACTCGAAATGTTGGCTAAATCGAAAAGTGCGGATGAATATTACCTACTTAAGTCAGCTACTCATATGCTGATTCGCCATGGATTCCCTAGCTTCGACATTGATGATGAGGAAACTTTACAGCGTGTAGCGACCCCGAATGTCACTGATCCCTTTCTTCGCTATCAAGAAGTGAATGACATCATGCCTACCCACTTTAAGAATCTTATTGCCAACCGCTTGGTGGAGTTTGGCTCGGAGGAAGGCCTTCGGTCATTGGCGGACAGAGACTTAAAAAATCTCTGTGTGCTGGGTTTATCTTTTGCTATAGGCCCCCGCCCACAGCAATTCGCTATGCTATTAGGTGGCTCAGTGAAGCTCATTGCAGCTAATCATAGGACCACATTAAAGCTCTACGAAGTATCTGTCCCCTTAGCAAAACAGCCAACGGTGCCTGTCGACGCGCCTAAAGTGAATTTGAGTCAGGAAATTGGTGCGCTGTTGGATGAATATAAACGTCGCTTTAGCATTGGGGATGATAATGCATTATTTCCTTATGCTGGGGACGTCAATAACGCATTATCGCGTGAGATCCATAAAGCGTTAAACGACGCGTTGCTCTTCATACAACCGGATGATGTTAAAGAAAAAATACGCTTAAAAAAAATGCATCGCCCTATGTATACCGCCTATGATTTTCGCCACAATATTGGCCATTCGATGGCAATGGCTGGGGCTAGTGCTGAGGAAATTGCCATGGTACTCGGCCAAACCACCACAGTTGCGGCGCAGTATTACATCATGTCGACCCCAGAACTGGCGTTGCTGAAACACAAGGCACTCGGCCAAAATCCTGTTTGGAAAGACATGATGGGACTGCTACTCACCGGTTACCTCACCGATGAGTCTAAGTGGTCGGGTAAAACAGTGTCAAGTATGCTCGTGGGTAAACTAATCCACCGCATCGGTGGCTGCAACCGGCTACAAGATAAGTGCCATCTTGCATTGGTGCGTTCTTGTTATGGCTGCTTCTATTTCCGCCCGTTTAAAAGTTTGAACAAGCATGAAACCGTCCTTGAAGTTATCACGCATGAGCTATTTGAATTGGTCAAAACGTCGCAAGACGCAGGTCAGCATAACAACCTGCTGATTGACGCTGCCACGCAAACCAAGAATGAAATAGAAATGGTCATTAACCGCCTCAAGAGGGGCTTACGATGAAAGAAAACTACCAAGCCTTGGAGCAATTTATCACGGCGCAAAAGGACTTTTTTGAGACAGCCTTACTGCCTGATGTGAATATGGGCGTCACCAATCTCGACGCGTTCTACTCATGGGAGACCAATGTTTGGAAATATGCTCAAGCCTCTCAGGGCTTTCTGGCGAAGGCGTTGACGACTATTAACTTCCACGAAATCAACGCTCGCAGATTAGGTGGTCTGTTCAAACCGGACGACGAACCTTTCAAGACACTACATATCAACCATACTTATGTCGACTTCATGAAAGCCTACTGCACATCACTTTATAAAGGGAGCAACCCGTCCGGCGCGGTGGTATACGCTCAACAGATGTTATTGAAGCGTGTCTATGTCCGCATGGTGATGTCTGGTATTGAACCACATCCAGTCAACATCACGTCCGAGTTTCTACAACAGGCCACCGACATGCTGGCAAAATCGCGTACTGGCAACACTGCAATAAATAATGCTGGCAAGGATTATGATGATGCTAGTGTGATCGCTAGGCACCTCAATTACCTGGGGATTACTCCAACGCCTCTTGAAATCAAAAAGAAACAAAAAAGTGTCGCGACCAACACAACCAAGGCTGGAAAAAAAGCCAAAAAGTCAGATTTCGGCGAAGACCTCGATCAAGACGAACATGAAAAAAACCTCTCCATTCAGACCTTTTTGAACGTGGTCGCTCTGCGTGGCATGGTACAGTATGATGGCGAGCGGATCGTGTTAAACCTTGTATTATTGCTAATGGTTACCGGACTTCGCCACATGGAGGCTGCAGCCCTGCGCTACAATAGCTTTAAAGTTGTGGAGATCGAAGATCGCGCCACTAAAGCGCTGATGGAACAACGCGGCCTGCCCACGTATTACGTCGGCATCGTCTACTTAGGTGAAAAAGGGGCTGGACACCGGACTCACTGGCTTGAGCCGTTCGCTGTGGATATTGTTGAGGAGCTTTGGGTCAACACCATCGTGTTAACCGAGAAACTACGTGTACAGATAGAGTACGTTCGTGAAACGGGCTTTGGGTCTTACCTGCCGAAAGTGTGGCACACACGCCACGACAACGTGATCGAAATGAATGAGGTGTTAGTCAACCTCGATGCTATTGTGGATGAGGTTTATGAATCCTATTCTACGACCGCAACTGCGCGTGGTCGTTCTTCTTTAAGGGATCAGGCTACTAAAAAAATCAAAAACAGTGGGCTGGGTATTAAGCCTCACTCTGTTATCGAGCTTGGCCGCAATAACGCAAAAGAGATTCGCTATACTCAGTCGGACATGGAACGCTTTATCCGCCATACTATCGAGAGTCACGCCCGTATATCGAATGACTTCAATTATCGCACTACGGACGCCAAAACCAAAGTTGTCAATAGCATACCGTATGAGGACTTGCTGTTCATCATTCCCGAAGGTAGTGGGGTCACTAAACGTACGGGCACGATGAAAGTGGTGCCGCAAGTAATCGACAAATTCGTGCTGATCCCCTTCCTAGGTTACGGTTCGGAAACCAATCGTCAACGCAGCATCTTTGCCAAATACGGCCTCACTGACGAAAACGGTGAGGTCACCATGTTGTACAGTCACACCCCACGTCATGGCATCAATACTTTCGTTGCCATTGCGGGGGTTTCTGACCACCTTCAAGCTATGTTCATGGGGCGCCATGACTTAACCCAAAATGAACATTATCATCACCTTGCCATTACCGAGAGAGCTATCTCAACAGAACTTGTAACGGTGAATAACCCAGATTCGTATTTTAAACAAGAGACAGCACTTGAGCGGATTAAGACCGAAGGTCAGATTGGTTTAAATCCCAAGCTTACCTCAGCCAATGCACTGGCTCAGGCCATGAATACTCACACGACTAAGCAAGATAAATCTGCGTTCGTCGTTGATGTGGTCAGTAATTCAAACAGTAATGCTTTTAGTGAGTTCGATGAAATGTTTGGCATCCTTTCCGACAAAGAAAAGCAAGAAACCGCGGCGCGCCATACTGACCTGAATCCTATGGATATTGGCAGTTGCCGTCGCAAATTGGCCACATTCCAATGCCCTTACAACATGAAGTGTCAAGATGGTAGCCCATGCCCATATTTCACCCTTACGGGACGGGAAGGTGAACTTCAGAAAGTGGAACAACTGGCAGCGTGCATCGAATCTGAGCTTGCGATCATCAATCAAATGAAAATGACCGGTGATATGGAAGTGACTGAGGCTGACGAAATACTTACGGCCCTCAACTTGCGAAAGGTTCACATCCAGTACCATCTTGGTCAGTCTCAGACCTTTGAAGATGAAAAAATTCAAATCAGCCTATTGGAATTGGACAATATGAAGAAACCTATAATGTTGTCCAGTCTGTTCGCGCTTGAACACCGTAAACTGGAAATGAACAAGTCTTAAATGCGGGTACTTGTAATCCACTAAGGGAAGCTCAATGAAAATAATCGTTAATGTCAAACAAAGCCATTTAGGAGCTAAAAATGACTTACAAACTTAAAGGGCATGAACTGGACACAGTCATCGAGAAAGAGCTGATCAGGATGTGTGATGAGGGCTTTGAACAGTCTCCAATTACACAGGCAAATCTATTTAGGCGGTTGAACGCTAAGGGGATGATCAACACTCGCTCAACCCTAACTAGTCGAAAGAGTCTCATTGAGGCCTTTGCTACACAACAGAAAGACGCCGTGTCAGGCACATTAGGTAAAACCTTGAAAGACACCGCATCGATGACGCGAGCAGGTTTAGAGAAGACCAATGCGCGTCTCATAGAACAAGTAGAAACAGCGCGCAAGATACTGCAGGATAACACTGAATGCATCATTAGCATGGCAAAAACCATAAGATTGCAAACCCAAGTCCGCAATATTGAACGTTGCCTGTCTCCATACCTTATTCGTGAATTACACCAGAGCCAGAAGCAAGATAAAGATTGAGAAGAAGAATTGCAACTGGCGGTGGCCAGTCTGGCTGGAGCAGATCATACGTCCCCTACTCTACGTGTACTAAATGTAGAGAGTATATGTTTTTAACGATCTACTCTTGCAAATGGCTGGTTATTAAGTGATTTACAACATGTGGTATCAGAAGCTTAAATATTAAAAGATTCGGCAAGTAAAAGGTTATATGGATAGTTTGCAATTAAACTGTACTAATTCAGACCTGATCTGACAGTTACCCACTTTTTGACTCGGTGCCTGTCAGATTATATCTGGGCTAGATTCTTTTCTGCCCAGATTGATTTCCCATCCTCTAATGTTTCTATTGGCGTTCTGCCGCAGCACATTTTTCCTTGATGAGTACGATGATTGTTGTAGTAGTCCATCCATTCGTCCAGATCTTTCTGTAACTCTTCCATCGACCCATACAGTTTCTTTCTGAATGTTACTTGGTAGAACTCATTCAATATGGTCTTGTGGAAGCGCTCGCAGATGCCATTTGTCTGTGGCGACATGGCTTTAGTTTTGGTGTGGTCGATATCATTGATGGCAAGGTAGAGTTGATAGTCGTGCTGTTCAACGCGGCCACAGTATTCAGTGCCTCGGTCGGTTAAGATTCTGAGCATAGGTAGCGCGTGAGTCTCGAAGAACGGTAGGACTTTGTCATTGAGCATATCTGCTGCTGTGATTGGTGTTTTGGTTGTGTAGAGCTTAGCGAAAGCTACTTTGCTATAGGTATCAACGAACGTCTGCTGATAGATGCGTCCAACACCCTTAAGGTTGCCGACATAAAACGTGTCCTGAGAGCCTAGATAACCTGGATGTGCTGTTTCTATCTCACCACAAGCTTCATCATCGTGCTTCTTACGCTCAAGAGCAGCAACTTGTTCGTCCGTTAGAATGATACCGTTTTCAGCTACCTGTCTTTCTAAGGCGATAAGGCGCTTTTTGAAGTTTTCTAGGTCATGACGAAGCCAGATTGAACGCACGCCACTTGGCGAAATAAACACACCTAGCTTACGCAGCTCGTTACTTGTTCGAACTTGTCCATGAGCAGGAAAATCAATGGCGTACTTGAGAACGGCTTGTTCTGTTTCGCCATCAACTCGGTTCTTCAAGTTTGGTGTTCTTCTGCTTTGATTAATCAGAGCATCAATGCCACCAGTTTCAACTAATTCTTGATAGCGATAGAACGTGTCTCGTGAGACACCCATAACCTTGCAGGCTCTAGATACATTGCCAAGCTCTTCTGCAAGATTGAGAAGACCAGCTTTGGTTTGATGATTGGATTGCTAGTATGAAGCATGAGAGGTTTGATTGGCAACCAACGCCCAAACGGTTCGAGCTATCTTGTTCGCTAATGCAACCGTCACGACATTTTTCGGCCTTCTTAACGGCAAAGACACAAGCCATTCACTCTTTTCTTTACTGTGACTCATCACTGCTCGTTCTCCATGTATCAGCAGTGTTCGTAAGTACACATCTCCTCGTTTGCTTATGCCGTGTAAGTGGACTCGACCTCCTGTTCCTGTTTGCCGTGGTACCATGCCTATCCATGCTGCAAACTCTCGACTGGATTTAAACGCTGACACATCCCCCATTGAAGCGATAAGTGCAGTAGCGGTGAGTGGTCCAATGCCTGGCACTTTTGCGATGCGCTGACAATCTTCATTGTGCTTAAACCAGCTTTGTATTTGCTTTTCCAGTTGTTTGATGTCGTCATCCAACTGAGCTAACCGCTCCACTTGAACTTGCAAGGCACACATAAAGACTCTTGGCGCCCTATCTTCGAGTTGTGTTAAACAATCAGGTAATTGTTCTTTGAATGCTTGCTTGCCTTTCGGCATCACAAGTCCAAACTCTGTCAGGAGCCCACGTATCGAATTGATTTGTGCGGTTCTGTGTTTCACTAACAGCTCTTGCATTCGGTGGGCGCCTAAAATAGCCTGCTGCTCGGCAATAAATTTCATGTCAGGTTGCTGCATCGCCGTCCAAATGGCACGAGCATCTACCACATCATTTTTGTTCCCGACAACGAAAGGTTTTACTTTCTTAGCTGGCAATAATTTTACGGTGTGACCCATTTTTTCGAACAACCTTCCCCAATGATGAGCACCACCGCATGTTTCTATCCCAGTCATTGATGGCTGCTGATTGGCAAAATATTGAACAAAGTCTTTTCGCTTTACTTTGTCTAAGTGGATTTCTCCCGTTTCTTGATCAACCCAGTGAATTTGAAAAACCTGTTTTGCGATATCAATACCAAATACGTTACTGTCCATCTTGGATACTCCCAATGTCGATAGTTCACTCGATTGAACCACACTGGGCACCTTGATGCCGTGACAGGGAGTATCCTTCCTCATCAATCGAATCATCGTCGGCCCTGTTAATTGGGGATGCGTCCATATCATTTCCTATACTCAAATAAATTTCGTTTGTCGTGCATTCAAGAGAAGTACAACGCAACTTGCTGTTTCACCTACTAAAGCATTAGTTATTTGTATAGGCACACAGTATCTAATTCAAGGAGGCTAGTTAAAGAAGGAACAATGTTATTGTATGGAGTCGATACCTAGATTTTACTCTCTTTGCTTTTTGCATTCCTTTCTTGACTTTCTAAGTCCAGAGATATGCTGATTTCTGATGTCTGGAAGAGAAAAGAAGTTGCGGTGTAAACCGCCTTAGTTGGCGGTTTTGTTGACACGTGAAAGTCAATAAGACGATTAAAACACGCTTACGGAGGTGTTGCGTTTTATGTGGTGGGGGGAGCTTTTTAATAGCTAGGACTGACAATTACTGGACGATAGTTAACACCGTGTTTAATAATAGAGAACAAGCTATGTCTCGATACCTTACCAAATTCCGGCCTAACAACAGAGACAGGCCCTTTATAGCCTTTAACTGTTTTACCTGATAAATCAGCAAGCCTCTGAATAAAGGAGCCGACCTTAGCTCCTTTATGCATTTCATTTGCAGAGCGACATGCTACAACTCTAATATGCCTAATCGAATCATAGTCATCATACGCTTCCGCTAACATCCCATTTATCTTGTCCGCACTATAAGATTTATTTGTCAACCCAACAACAGAGTTCTTCGTTCCATAGTAACCATGCGCATTAATTGTTATTCTCGATTCACCTTTATAAGAGCCCTTAAAAAAATATAGATGCGAGGCATTTCCTTTCCCAAACTTCTTTAGATCGGTCATACGATCTCCATGATATGATTTGGTCTTATTAGGGTTTGCCCCTGGCATCATTTCTAATGCCTCGTATTGCCCATTTTTGGATTTAATTTTACCCACTCCAATTCCTGCCGATGTACTCGCTACGCCTATCGCAGCACCAACAGCCGCCATCTGCAAAGACTTCTCRACACTGTTGCCCATCGCAACATTAATACCAAACTCCGCTCCCGCTGAGACTACCGTGTCTATCGCTTCCACCGCAATTTTAGTCGCAGTGGATGCTCCTGCTCCAGCAGCTGCACCGATTCCACCACTTAGCGCACCCAACGCCGCCCCTATCAGTACCTGTTCCCAGTCAAACGGATCACCAGATACAGCCATATCAATGACCTCTGCTGCTGTTGCCACGGCTGCGCCAACCACCGCGCCAACCACCGCACCAATTAATATTGGAATGAAAGCAATATGTCCACTCGGGTCTTTATAGGAGAAAGGGCTACCATTACCATACTGATAGCCGTTCAGTCCCCCCGCTCCGAAGGGGCTTAGGCTATCATGACTATGRAAACGCCCCACGCTGGGGTTATATACTCGGTAGTTACCCAGGTGATARCGTCCTGGGAGCGGCATTTTCCGTTCGCCATTAAAACCTAGTGGGTTWGCCARCAACGGGKTAYTCCCCCCCGTCTTTTCGGTACCAAAGCCWGCGATAGCCCCCAAAGAGGTGGTTGACGCCACGGCCCCTRCCCCTAGCATCACTGACGTATTTTTAACAAATTTTCTTCGACTGGGGTTAAACTCAAATGAGCTTGTTTGTTGTGTATTCTGATGATGGCGCTTTTTCATTAGGATAAATCCTCTTCCCCATAAGGGCTGTATGTTTTCATCAATGCTTGGCGGGATTCAC
>NZ_JAKEUV010000029.1:0-820 GCF_022398095.1 Vibrio sp. Isolate23 | reverse complement strand
TCAAATGAGCTTGTTTGTTGTGTATTCTGATGATGGCGCTTTTTCATTAGGATAAATCCTCTTCCCCATAAGGGCTGTATGTTTTCATCAATGCTTGGCGGGATTCACCTTCTTGAGTTTTTGATAGTTCAGCGACTACACTCTGCATAGTAAGGCATAGAAATAAAGCCACCAAACCACCTATTTTAAACGAAACCAAACTGGCTCATATCCCATTTTTTTGTTTAATACATTACCTCTTTCTCTAATAAAATGATTAAAGTCACGATGATCACTTGGTGTATAGATAGCGCCTTTATACCCCTTGACTGGTAATCCTGTTAATTTATTCAACTGAGCAGCAAATGAATTACGACTATTATCTCCTGAATGACAAGCTAGTACTCTTATGCTTGAGATATTACTCAAATCATAATTTTGAGAAATTTTTGGAAGTAATTCCGATGCCTTATAGAAAGTGCCAGAAGTATCGCCCAATGCAACTCTTCCAGAAGTAAAAAAATCAGGCTTACTACCGTGCCCACTAATATTCAACCTCGGATTTCCCTTGTACTGGTCTATAAATGTCACCAACGCATCATTTTGACTTGATGAAGTATATGTATGGACTTTATTAACATATCCTCCTTTAGCAGAATCAGCCCCTAATTGAGGACGCACTCTAGAATCAGTGGATTTAATTTTACCCACTCCAATTCCTGCCGATGTACTCGCTACGCCTATCGCAGCACCAACAGCCGCCATCTGCAAAGACTTCTCGACACTGTTGCCCATCGCAACATTAATACCAAACTCCGCTCCCGCTGAGACTACCGTGTCT
>NZ_JAKEUV010000028.1:0-825 GCF_022398095.1 Vibrio sp. Isolate23 | reverse complement strand
CCTCGGTTTACGAGCGCTTGGTTGTATTCTTTCCAGTTGGTGATTTTTCTCTTCGATTTACCCATCTGATCCCGCCTTTGCCCTACTCTCAAAGGATCAGATCGTTGGTTAACGGAAAGGTTCCATCAATTTGGTCAACAACGCCTATTATCTGCACATGTGGCTTCGTTCCCTTCACATGCGTAAGAAATGATCCCTTTATTAACGACATCGCTCAGAACACCAATCGTATCACCATTTTGAGTATCGCCTATCGCAACAATATTAAGTTCTGAGCTATTCCCTTGCTCTGGTAAAGTTTTAAAGGCGTATTTAGCAGATTTGGATTTTATTTTTCCTTCATCCTGTGAGTTAAGAGCAACGATATAATACTCATACACAGTTGATGGTTTTAGGTCATTGAGCACGGCTGTCTTAGTGTTAGAAATAGATTCATCGATCAAATCTGCCTCTACAATAATAAATTCCTCAGAGATTTCCTTAGGCCTAGCCCAAACTTGAGTATGTTCATCCAAGGCCTCAAAACGTACCGTCATACTATTACTAGTAGGCATCTGAAGGTATGGATGAATAATGAAATCAATTTTTCCATTTGTCGTTAGGGAGATAGTATTATCCTCTTCCTGAAAACCCATTAATGTCAATACTATTGACAATGCCAAAATTTCCTTTTTCACAAAACAATCTCTACTAATTAATATTAATAGCAATAGATATTGGTTAAACGACATTTTAATTTCATGACATTAAGTTTAATTATTTTTTCATTAAATATTTCAAAATAATAAAAATATCAATATAAGTTAAGCTTAATTGATAAATAAA
>NZ_JAKEUV010000027.1:0-884 GCF_022398095.1 Vibrio sp. Isolate23 | reverse complement strand
GGGGGGACGCTCACCACTTTGTGGTTCATGACTGGGGTGAAGTCGTAACAAGGTAGCGCTAGGGGAACCTGGCGCTGGATCACCTCCTTATACGATGATTACTCACGATGAGTGTCCACACAGATTGATGGTTTATGTAGTTTAAGAGAACGAAGATATCCCAATATCTTCARCTTAGTGTCCCGTTCGTCTAGAGGCCTAGGACACCGCCCTTTCACGGCGGTAACAGGGGTTCGACTCCCCTACGGGATACCATTGGGTCGTTAGCTCAGTTGGTAGAGCAGTTGACTTTTAATCAATTGGTCGCAGGTTCGAATCCTGCACGACCCACCATTCTCGTCTAGAGGCCTAGGACACCGCCCTTTCACGGCGGTAACAGGGGTTCGACTCCCCTACGGGATACCATTGGGTCGTTAGCTCAGTTGGTAGAGCAGTTGACTTTTAATCAATTGGTCGCAGGTTCGAATCCTGCACGACCCACCATTTCTTCCTTAGAAATGACTATCAAGATGGGGCTATAGCTCAGCTGGGAGAGCGCCTGCCTTGCACGCAGGAGGTCAGCAGTTCGATCCTGCTTAGCTCCACCATTCTTGACGTCTTCCACAAGACGAAAAACTCATGTGGGCGATTAGCTCAGTTGGGAGAGCACCTGCCTTACAAGCAGGGGGTCACTGGTTCGAGCCCGGTATCGCCCACCATTTTTAAGCATACTTGATTAAGTGTTCTTAAAAATGATTTCTTTCTTTAAATAGAAAGCGAATCTAGCTCTTTAACAATTTGGAAAGCTGACGAATAACAACAATCCCCATCTCTATGAGATGCGTTGTTATTCATTTAAAAGTTCTCAAATCCTAATGATTTGTTCATTAGGTACCAACACACAT
>NZ_JAKEUV010000026.1:0-1024 GCF_022398095.1 Vibrio sp. Isolate23 | reverse complement strand
CTGACGTATTTTTAACAAATTTTCTTCGACTGGGGTTAAACTCAAATGAGCTTGTTTGTTGTGTATTCTGATGATGGCGCTTTTTCATTAGGATAAATCCTCTTCCCCATAAGGGCTGTATGTTTTCATCAATGCTTGGCGGGATTCACTTTCTTGAGTTTTTGATAGTTCAGCGACTACACTCTGCATACTATTACCGATTAGCAAATGATGTTGTTCCAGTTGAGAACTATTAACACCACGTCTCATCGTTCAAAACCTAGAAAGCAAAACTTTACGGCAGAACCGATTTTCGCTATATAATTGGGTAAATATGGCCAATCAATTTCCCTGCGTAATCCCTATTTTGAGCAAAAAACTGCCATCCTCCTGACTTATCATTTATACCCGCCACCATAGCCCTCCCATCCCCATAATTGCTACTGTTAAATAAGGTACTCCCCGTCCGGTCAGCGATCTTATTCATGCTTTTATTAGAGTATTTCCCCCCATCAATATGAGCGACTGAAGTACCCGCTTTGCTTTTATTAATGAGAAAACCACAACCACTTAGCTCACTTGTGGTCATATAGTTGTATTTGGGATCATTCAGTAACTCTAAAGTTCTAATACGGTTGGGCGAGTACGGAAGATACTGAAGTTGCATTTCTGTCCCTGCTGTAATTTTCCCTCCCGATAGCTTCGCATTAACATTACCACCCTTACCCCATGCCACATTTAATACATCATCAGTAGGTTGAACAGAAAGAATATTCTTTACTGGCAGTGGCGCAACCTTATTAGATGTGGATTTAATTTTACCCACTCCAATTCCTGCCGATGTACTCGCTACGCCTATCGCAGCACCAACAGCCGCCATCTGCAAAGACTTCTCAACACTGTTGCCCATCGCAACATTAATACCAAACTCCGCTCCCGCTGAGACTACCGTGTCTATCGCTTCCACCGCAATTTTAGTCGCAGTGGATGCTCCTGCTCCAGCAGCTGCACCGATTCCACCACTTAGCGCACCCAACGCCGCCCC
>NZ_JAKEUV010000025.1:0-1974 GCF_022398095.1 Vibrio sp. Isolate23 | reverse complement strand
ACAATTCGTTCGTTAAACTGTTGCTTACCTTCTTCACCAAACAAAGGAAGAATATCTAAAGCTGAAACTGCAGAGACAAGATTCAGCACAGCATCGATGTCATCCACTGATACGTTTTGAATTAACATATTACCTCCGAGCACCATAACGCCTCATTAAGGTGTGAGCGGCGCTTGGCTATACTTGAGCGAAGCGAAAGCGCCAAGCGTTGCGAATCACTCTTAAATGCTTTGTTATGTGCACTTTCCTAACATTACACCTTTCCATAGTTTGTCTTTTATTCCAGGCAATGTCGGGCCAATGTCTGAAATATCATGTGAGACTTCATACCGAGAGCCATTCGCTGAGATAACCTCTAATGATACGATCGTAAATTTGTCGACCGTACGATCTAAGTCTGGCGGCAATGGAAAGTCGAGATCATATTTGATAGTGAAGACTTTAATTTGACCAGGTTTAACAATGTATCGTTCCTTGTCATAAATATCGATATTTAGGTAAACCGAATCGTGTCTTAATGGACCAAGAGGAGATGCTCCCAATAACACTGGAGTGTCCTTAACAAAGAGTTCCTGTTGGCCTGTATTACTAAATGTATATGTCAGTTCTCGAGCAAAGCCGTTCTCATCTGTAGACTGACAAAAGTAATGACTACATAGAGTTAGTACACCTTTTGAGGAACGGCGGAAATGCGAAAGGTAGAGTGTAAAACATGAGATCAACACAGCTACGATCGATATTCCTAATGTAATAATATCTTTATATTCCACCAAAACCTCCTGTGCACATAACGCCCTTGCTAAGCGGCAACCAACAATACCTTAAAACTCAAACAAGCCACTGTAAACACTTGACCCAGCCAAACACAAAACTGCCAAGCGTTGGTTGTCCGTCTTAAGCTGATTGTTAGGTATGCTACCTTTGCTAGCTGCACAGGACTAACAAGGCCACAACACTGAAGAGCCCGATTAGGACATGGATTAGCCGTATTATTAAAGCGGTATAACCGAGTGAATATAGCTGGGACAAGATAAGCTTATTTTTATTTTTAACCAGGAGACCGACTTATGGGAGTTAAAAGCAAAAACGCTTCAGGAAGATACTGGACGGAAGTTATTGATGCTGTAAATGAAGCCTATGGTGATAGAGCAGATAACCTTACCTATGGTGGCTACAATAACCACTACGGCTGGGTCAACAGACCTGGCTGGTTTGCTGAGATACGTCGAGGGCTGTATCAGAGTTTAGAGTGGGACAGAACCACAAATACACCACTAACTCGTTGCCAAACCTGTGGTTTTATTATGTCTCCCCAAGCAGTTCAGATAGATCATATCGTTCCCTGGAATATGTATTTAGATGGATTCCGTCACCCCGGCTCACCGATGACTAACCTAGAAGCACGACTCCTATATAATGATCCGGCTAATTTGCGTGCCATTTGTGCTCTATGTAATGGTGCCCATCCGGAGGCGCGCGCTCCAGCGGGTAATACCCGGGGAGCATTTGAACGAGCTGCAGCTCAGCGCATTGATTTCCTAGTTGGGCTCCGCCTTAATGACGGTGACGATTAAGTGGCTTCTTAAAGCGGAAAACTCTCAATCACTGACGTCAAAACTTGCCAGTTAAATGAAGCCTTCACCTGAAAAAGTTTGAGCCACATAGCTGCAGAAACTAGCGATAAAGAAAGATTCGAAGTGGCTGAGTACAACAATAAAAACTGTAAAGACTTAAAGCAACCTAAAGCATTGTGCCATAAACACTAAACTGGCTTGAAGTGAAAGTGCCAAGCGTTGTGAATCCCTCTTAAATTGCTTGTTATATGCCTTGGATTCAAGTACGAAGTGCGACACCCCTGAAATTTAAAACAGTGAGATGTGCTATTCATAAGTTTTACTCCCGCCAAGAAGTGAAAAACCATGATTTACACACACCTCACTGAGAATGAAAGGTATATGATGTCCGCACTTAGAA
>NZ_JAKEUV010000024.1:0-2063 GCF_022398095.1 Vibrio sp. Isolate23 | reverse complement strand
GAAAATGACGACCATCTCGTGGTGAGCGCCTACCGCTATGACGGTGAAGGGAATCAAGCGATCCAACAAGTTCCCGATCAAGCTGACATCGAGTTTTTTTATTTTGATGGGGTGCTCAAAAACGAACACTCTGACAGTTACCACACTCACTACACCACTATTTTCGAGCGTAGATGGTGTCGCACTCTGATCTCCGATGCCGCCATCGAGCATCAAATGATGTTGTTAGACAGCCAAGGTAACGTGCTGTCGACACTGACCATATCCAGCTCACAATCGCAAGAGCAACAATTTATCTATGCCCCTTCTGGCAAGCAGCATCAGATATCGTAAACCGATTGTCTGAAACATTATTCAACAACTAAAAGAGGAATACACTATGTTCAATATCAAAAAGCGTGTTGTTGCACTCCCACTCATCGCCTTGTTTGGTTCACCTCACGTCTTCGCACAATCCTGGTACCTTGAAGACGTGAGTCTTGAAATGGCGGATGGCAGCAGCAGTTNCAGTTGTACCATCTACGCCAACGGGAACCAGCAATGCCATGTGGTTATCGGCTTCTCCACAGAGGGAGACGAAGAAATCCCGATAGACGAGGTTCTGGCAAAGACCAAGCTGTGGGATAAAGTGGGCGATCAAGATTTGACCACCATCGAGGGGTATCAAGTCTCCCAAACGGATGATAAGTGGATTGATGAACTGCATACCATGAGTGCTAAGCCAGAAGTCTCCAAGCACTTAATGACCCAATCCGCGGAAGCGTGGTTAGATAAAAAGTCAGATCAAACGTCCTACGCAAAAAGTGATATGCAGTATTTCAAACTGTACGTCAGCACCGAAAATACAGAACCAGGCCGAGAAATCTGTGTGCAAATTGAAGACAGCGCAGGGCCTTATTCGACGTGTGGTTATGACGGCGGAGCCATTTCAACGGTTCTTATCACTGGCACGGAGCCCATCAAATACGACTTAGCGTCCATGGTGCTCAATAAGGCTACTTGGGTCTATGGGCAAGGCAATGAAGTCAATGTTCTCTCGTACATGATTTCCACCGCGAATGGTGCCCCGCTGGTTGACTATACGTTATACCCTAATGACCTAGGGCAAGGTTATCACAACATTTACCAAGACTATCTTCCTGGCGGCGGTCCTGACACGAGTTCCCCTTTGATTGGCCAACGGATCTTTCAGCGTTACTGGGACAAAGATGTTTACTGTAATGTGATGGCGACCATTTGGGAGCCCGCGATCCAAAATCAAACCGTTGAAACGGATGTTAAAGATCATTACTACGCCGACGGGGCTCCGCTTCACGGTGTGCCGATAAACCTAGAGACGAATACGTCTCCGAACAACATCCATGTGTTGGTGTACAGAAACGTGTGGGACAACGAACAATGGAGATACTATACCAATGACAACACGGATCGCCCAGTACCGATAACGTTCACCGACGCCTACGGGAATAACTCCGACGTATTGGCCCTAGACTTAAATAATGAATACGGCGAATTAATGCTAACGTACCCCTAATTCATTTCCCCGAATACTGATGACTACCAGTGTCAGCTGGTAGTTGTTCTCACTTTTGGAGTCACATCATAATGAAAAAAAAACGTATGCTCACACCCAGTGATCCGGCCTATCGGTGGATACAGTGCCCAGACATCGGTCGTCGACAGTTTCTCAAGACTGTGACGATAGTTGGAAGTGCCGCGCTCCTTCCCACGCCCATAACGGCATTTGCGACCCAGAGCGCAGTACAAGGTTCACCGTATGCTAACGTGATTTTAATTAACCCAATCGGTTTTCATAATCAGCCAAACGATTGGGTTTTAGGGCAAAGTCTATACGGCAATGGGTATCGCCGTTACAATAGTGTGATCGGTTTGTTTACCCAATACGACCGAGACATTGGGGCATTTGGCCGCTCAGGAGGGAATGGTTTCATCTTCTGCAGCCATGATGTTTTTAACCGTTTCGATCCTGATGGTCGACTCGATATCGGGATGCTGGTCGGAGGGATTGTGCTCGCGGTAGTGAGTGTGGTCAGTATCGTGGC
>NZ_JAKEUV010000023.1:0-2081 GCF_022398095.1 Vibrio sp. Isolate23 | reverse complement strand
GAAAATGACGACCATCTCGTGGTGAGCGCCTACCGCTATGACGGTGAAGGGAATCAAGCGATCCAACAAGTTCCCGATCAAGCTGACATCGAGTTTTTTTATTTTGATGGGGTGCTCAAAAACGAACACTCTGACAGTTACCACACTCATTACACCACTATTTTCGAGCGTAGATGGTGTCGCACTCTGATCTCCGATGCCGCCATCGAGCATCAAATGATGTTGTTAGACAGCCAAGGTAACGTGCTGTCGACACTGACCATATCCAGCTCACAATCGCAAGAGCAAGAGCAAGAGCAAGAGCAACAATTTATCTATGCCCCTTCTGGCAAGCAGCATCAGATATCGTAAACCGATTGTCTGAAACATTATTCGACAACTAAAAGAGGAATACACTATGTTCAATATCAAAAAGCGTGTTGTTGCACTCCCACTCATCGCCTTGTTTGGTTCACCTCACGTCTTCGCACAATCCTGGTACCTTGAAGACGTGAGTCTTGAAATGGCGGATGGCAGCAGCAGTTGCAGTTGTACCATCTACGCCAACGGGAACCAGCAATGCCATGTGGTTATCGGCTTCTCCACAGAGGGAGACGAAGAAATCCCGATAGACGAGGTTCTGGCAAAGACCAAGCTGTGGGATAAAGTGGGCGATCAAGATTTGACCACCATCGCGGGGTATCAAGTCTCCCAAACGGATGATAAGTGGATTGATGAACTGCATACCATGAGTGCTAAGTCAGAAGTCTCTAAGCACTTAATGACCCAATCCGCGGAAGCGTGGTTAGATGAAAAGTCAGATCAAACGTCCTACGCAAAAAGTGATATGCAGTATTTCAAACTGTACGTCAGCACCGAAAACACAGAACCAGGCCGAGAAATCTGTGTGCAAATTGAAGACAGCGCCGGGCCTTATTCGACGTGTGGCTATGACGGTGGCGCTGTTTCAACGGTTCATATCACCGGCACCGAGCCCATCAAATACGACTTAGCGTCCATGGTGCTTAATCCAGCTACTTGGGTCTATGGGCAAGGCGGTGAAGTCAATGTGCTCTCGTACATGATTTCCACCGCGAATGGTGCCCCGCTGGTTGACTATACGTTATACCCGACCGACCAAGGGCAAGGGTATTACCCCATTTATCAAGACTATCTTTCTGGTGGCGGGCCGGACATGAGCTCCCCTGTGATTGGCCAACGGATCTTTCAGCGCTACTGGAACCAAGATGTCTACTGTAACGTCATGGCGACTATTTGGGAGCCCGGGATCCAAAATCAAACCACTGAAACGGATGTAAAAGATCATTACAAAGCCAACGGGGCGCCGCTTCACAGTGTGCCGATAGATCTAGAGACGAATTCCTCTCCGAACAACATCCATGTGCTGGTGTACAGAAACGTGTGGGACAACGAACAGTGGAGATACTACCCAGATTTCAATACGGATCGCCCCGTACCGATCGTGTTCACCGACGCCTACGGGAATAACTCCGACGTGTTGACCCTAGATTTAAATGATGAATACGGCCAGTTAATGCTGACTTACCCCTAATTCGTCTGACTCAATATCGATGACTACCAGCGTCAGCTGGTAGTTGTTCTCACTTTTGGAGCCTCATCATCATGAAAAAAAAACGTATACTCACTCCCAGTGACCCGGCCTATCGGTGGATACAGTGCCCGGACATTGGCCGCCGACATTTTCTTAAGACAGTGACACTGGTCGGAAGTGCCGTGCTCCTTCCCACGCCCATAACGGCATTTGCGACTCAGAGCGCAGGACAAGGTTCACCGAATGCTAACGTGATTTTAATTAACCCAATCGGTTTTCATAATCAGCCAAGCGATTGGGTTTTAGGGCAAAGTCTATACGGTAATGGGTATCGCCGTTACAGTAGTGGGATCGGTTTGTTCACCCAATACGACCGAGATATTGGGGCATTTGGCCGCTCAGGAGGGAATGGTTTCATCTTCTGCAGCCATGATGTTTTTAACCGTTTCGATCCTGATGGTCGACTCGATATCGGGATGCTGGTCGGAGGGATTGTGCTCGCGGTAGTGAGTGTGGTCAGTATCGTGGC
>NZ_JAKEUV010000022.1:0-4375 GCF_022398095.1 Vibrio sp. Isolate23 | reverse complement strand
TTTTCTATGAACGGATCTGTAAAGATGGGTTGCCTACAGATTTCTATGCACAAGTRGTAATCGGGGTGGGAGCTACATCAGCGTTGATCGAGCAGAACCTGAAAATCTTCAGAATGTGTTTTTAGAAATCAATGGGCTGTATGTTCAACATCTCGAAACCAAGCGAAAAGTAGGCTATGTCAATATGAACGATTTCTTGAACAGCGTGCCGCCTTGTTTAAATAGCTGGATGGCTCCTTTACGAGGTTGTATAAACGAAGTGTTCAGCTTCCTATTCACACGCAAGTGCAGCGCAATCTCCCCTCTAGGTCAATGATTCATAATGCCGATGAAGTTTTATGGTGATATCCAATTACTCAATACACGAGTTGTTGTGTGAATACTGGGGAAGATTCGTACCATTTCACGGTGGCTTGTTTATTGACTTTCGAACCATGGAGCGCTTTGATTTTTAGAGGTTTTTGATTGTTAATCATTGTTAATCATTGTTAATCATTGTTAATCATTATCTCATATTCAAATTTCCTGATACATATTTACTCGATATGCATTTAGTTGCTTTTTGGGGGCTGTGTGTCGTTTTATCTTAGCTAACGTTGGGGCGTGCAGGTGGGCTGTGTGTCGTTTTATCTTAGCTAACGTTGGGGCGTGCAGGTGGTTCAAAAGAACGTAGGGCACACATTCGACTAAAACTGTTCATGAGTCAACAACATTAAGGTGATCTATTATGACGAACGCAATTGAGTCTAATGCCTTTAATCTGTCCGAATTTATTAGTAGTGGAGTGGATGCGAGAACCCTCAGTTTTTCATTGCAATTTCCTATCGGAGAAATTATGTGCAATTTGAGTAATGAGCAGATTTTATCGCCCATTATTTCTTTTAACAGTGGCAATATTACCGACTCTGGGTTTGGAGTTGGCTGGGGATTATCGMTTTGTCGTTATGATAAGGCTGCAGAAAAGCTTTATCTTGAGAATGGGCAGAGTTTTTATGTGGAGTACGAACGTTCGACTGGAGAATATCGTTTTCCATATCGAAAAACATACGATATCAAATTTACTGACACAGAAGACGGTTATAAGTTAGTTCAGAAAGACGGCMAGTCAGCGTACTTCAATTCTGACGGTTTGCTGGTCAAACAGACGGACGCGAGTGGTCGTAATTTGCATTACACACATGTCAAGTTCTTAAATAGTGACGTGGTTGAGACTATTCGCGATGACGGCAATATTTCGATTGTTTTCGATTACAATGAAACCCAAACGACCGTACGCTAYTATGTGGACGATCAAACCGTTAAGTCAATGCGCTTTGATAAATTCAGTTCAAATAATGGCTACCTCCTAAAACACCTTTACCTGCCAGATGATGAGGAAAATCACTTCGTTATTGACTACGAATTCGATGCCCCCTCGGGTTACCATTTTATTAGTGAAATTGTCTATCCAGGAGGGCGTATTGAGCGTATTTACTACGCAGATAATGACCTCCTACTACCACCTAAGGCGCCCATCGAATACATGCCTTCTGTCCGTCGTTTCGTTATAGAGCACGGTTGCGGCCAACCCAATACAGAAACCGCCTATAAAGCCACGACCAGCCATAACTATTTAGGGTATGGCGGCAATCGCGATTGGGAAGCTGGGGTAGACACGTTGTTTTTCTGTCCATCCGATTACGTTTATGAAACCGAAGAAGTGACTGAAAATAAGAAGATCATTCGTCGTTTTAACAAATATCACTGCGAGATCGTGACGTCAAAATACAATAATGATGTGCTGTATGAGCAGCAAATCACCAACTATCTTGCCGACGAAGAACTGTATATTGATGAACAACCCATCAACTACACCTTACCCCAAACGATCATCACCACCTTCTACTACGACGGCCATTCGAGACAAGAAAACGTTGAACTTACCTATGATAGCAGTGGCAACCTGATCGAAAAACTTACGCCTGACGGGACGCGACAAATTCAGCGCTATGCACCACCGGAAGGCATCCCCGGCGTTTGCCCGCCCGAAGACCACGGGATGATCCGCTTTATCGTCGAACAGACCATAGAGCCAGCCAGTCATGACAACGGTGAACCCACACGCAGTGTCCGTTATTTTTACGCCAGTTTTCTATCGAGGGACCACCAGCAGAACGTCATCCTTCCTGTCAAAGAGGTCGCAGATGAACGTCTGACCAAGCATTATCAATATTACACGGATGAGTCGGACGCACTGAGCTATCTCAAACGTAAAACCGAACATGTAAAGGGCAAAGCGAATACAACCACAATCCATTATGATTACGCTTTTGAAAATGGTATCAAAACCACCGTGACCACGACTGGGTTTGATGGCGCCAATCAAACGACGTCCTCAACAAAAGACCTTGTCTCTCAGGAAATTATCCAGCTTGATGATTCAGATGGGGTTAGGTCGAGGTTTGAGTACGATGTCCTTAACCGAGTCGTCTCTGAGGTCGTGGGTGAAGATACGCAGTATCAAGCAACGAAAATATACAGTTATGTGATTTCTCCAGATAACAATGCGGTCACAATCACGGACTCACAAAACAACATTGAGATTCAATATACGGATAATTCAGGTCGGCTGATAGAAGTCAAACGTCGAGAAGGCAGCAGTGGCACACTATGTACCGTTGCCAGTTATCAATACAACGCTCTGGGGCTTGTTGTATCAGAAACACACACAGATTGGCTAGACGGCACCGCTCTCGCGTTAATGACGACCTTCGAATATGACGCTTGGGATAGCGTGAGAGTGACCTACCATCCTGATGGCCGAACAGAATATACGCTGAATGATCCAACGACGGGGGCGATCCCTTCTGCACCCGCGGGCGTATCGGCTAGGCAAGTGCAGAAAATCGAAGGACTGGGGAGCCTTGAGATATGGAAAACACTGTTTGGAGAAGATTGTGTGATCCGAAGCATTGATARTCAAGGAAACCTCTATTCAACGGAAACCATCACTTATGACACCTTGGGAAGAAAACTTACCCAGCAAGACGCTGAAAACAACACCACTGAGTTTTCGTATGACAGCTTCAACAGAATCACCCATAAAACCGATTCGACAGGCGTCGTGCATCATGTCAGCTACGCCGATTTCCCCACTCAAACCTTGGCCGAGCATGTCTATGCCGACGATTACCTATTAGGCTCAAAACACTACGATGGGATTGGTMGACTGATCACGCAATACCAATCTTCTGCGGTTCTYCATTATACCTATGAAAAAGGTGGGACACTGCCGGTCTCCGTTTCTCTACCCGAAGGGACCCAGAGAATGCAGAGCGTTAACCTCGCATTGAAAGCCATCACCCAAATGCGCTTTTCAGATTCCACCCCTGATGTGAATTTTGACTATGACCCCGCCTCCGGCCTCGTGATTCAGACCAGTCACGATGGCATTAGTGTCGACAGCACCTACAGTCCTGGCGGCCACTTAATCGAGCAAACCAGAGATTACGACGGTACGTCCCGAACGGCTTATCAGAAGGTTTCTCTGATGGGGAAACTGCTGGAGACCACTGACTTCTTCGGGCATTCCGAGTACTGGAGGTACGATGACGTTGGGCGGCTGTCATCTGTTACGGAAGACATAGATGGACACACCATCGATTTTGCGGTGACTTATGATAGCTACAGTCGTCCAATMACGATGACATGGTCGTTTAGCCAGAATACGGCGCAATCGGTGTCATTAAACATCTATTACAWCGAACGTGGACTAGAACGTGAGCGCATCTATCTTTTCGGTGGGRTAAGCCAGTTGTCTATTGAAACTGATTACGACAGCAGGAATCTGATCAGTTGCAGAAAAGTGTTTCGACAAGGCGCGGTGAGCCTAACGGAATATTTTACGTATGATGCACTCAAACGGYTGAAGGAATATCAGTGTCATGGGGCTCACCTGCCTGAGGATGCGTATGGCAACAAAATCGTTGGTAAAGTATTGACGTATGATCGCCTTAACAATATCGACACTATCGTGCTTACCTTTGATGATGGCTCCACAAATCGTTCTGAATACGTCTATTTACCTGACGATCTAATTCGCCTATCGCATATTACCCACAGTCATGGGTCTTACCCAAGCGAGCAAAGTGTCGCCTTTGATGCTTGCGGTAACGTGATCCAGGACGAGCTGGGCAGACGTTACACTTACAATGGCCAAAGCCAATTAATGCAGGTAGAAAATGACGACCATCTCGTGGTGAGCGCCTACCGCTATGACGGTGAAGGGAATCAAGCGATCCAACAAGTTCCCGATCAAGCTGACATCGAGTTTTTTTATTTTGATGGGGTGCTCAAAAACGAACACTCTGACAGTTACCACACTCAACCACACTCA
>NZ_JAKEUV010000021.1:0-9620 GCF_022398095.1 Vibrio sp. Isolate23 | reverse complement strand
TTCTAAGTGCGGACATCATATACCTTTCATTCTCAGTGAGGTGTGTGTAAATCATGGTTTTTCACTTCTTGGCGGGAGTAAAACTTATGAATAGCACATCTCACTGTTTTAAATTTCAGGGGTGTCGCACTTCGTACTTGAATCCAAGGGATATAACAAATTGTTCAAGAGGGATTCGCAACGCGTGGCATTTTCACTATGCGTTGATTTTAGTGATTAAGGCGTTATGCGGCGGCATCGGTATTGCGTTGCTCACCCCTTAACAAGGCGTTAAGTTGAAAGAGGAAAGCTAAATGGAAGTTATTAAGAAAGAGTCTAATAAGGGAGCAGTCTCTAAATTAATGTCAGGAGACTACCGCTTAGTCGATGTTTTTTGGGCAGGTTATATTATTTTTGGGGCGGTATTAACAAGCTTTGTTACTAAGCTCTCAACGGTGGAAGCAGCAATCGCGGGAGTTATTCTTCTGTCAATTTACTATCTATTCTTGAGCGTAGCTGTATGGAGATCTGCTAATAAATATACTGGAAGAAAGCTCTGGGTGGTTTTAGCAAAGGTTATTGTTGTTCTTAATTTGTTGCAAACTATTGTTAGTATAGGCGCTATCGTTTATGCATTTGTTTCGTAAAAATTTATCAACTTAACAAAGCGTTTAAGACGGATTCCCAACGCTCGGCATTTTCGGTTTGCTTCAGTTTAAGTGTTTACGGCACAATGGTTTAAGTAGGGTGCTCTGCGTTGCTCACCACTTAACGCGGCGTTAGCCGTCATGGAGCTTGCTATACTCAAAGTGATAGAATAGTATCACTTTAGTATTCTTTTGGAGCAGCTTTCATGAAAGTAGAACTAGTTACATCACTTAAACGTCAAGCAACTAAGATCCTCGCCGATCTCCACGATACCAAAGAACCAGTGTTAATTACTGAGCATGGTAAGCCATCTGCGTATTTAGTTGATGTTGATGACTACGAATTTATGCAAAATCGTTTAGCTATTCTTGAGGGTATTGCACGAGGTGAGCGTGCACTAGCTGACGGTAAAGTGGTAAGTCATGATGAAGCCAAGGACAAAATGTCAAAATGGCTGAAGTAATCTGGACTGAACCAGCGTTATCTGACCTCAATGAGATCGCTGAATACATCGCTCTTGAAAATATCGTAGCTGCAAAACAATTGGTTCAAACGATCTTTTCTAAAGTTGAGCGCTTAGAGGCTTTCCCTGAATCGGGTCGCATTCCACCTGAATTAGAACATCTAAGTTATCGTGAAGTTGTAGTTAATCCGTGCCGCGTTTTCTATAAACAAGACAGCGACAAAGTATTCATTCTGTTTGTTATGCGTGCTGAGAGAGACTTGCGTAAGTTCCTATTGAGCAAGCAATAACCTTTAGGAATGAGCGGCTAACAAACTGTTTAAGAGTGATTCGCAACGCGTGGCATTTTTACTATGCGTTGTGTTTGGTGATTAAGGTGGTATGCGGAAGCATCGGTATTGCGTTGCTCACACCTTAACAGGGCGTTAGCTGCAAAGGTACAAACTATGAATAAACACTATAAATTAGTAGAAATAGATTTACCTACTGAAACTCAATTAAGTGAAATGCGCGCAACAAAGCATGCTGATCACCTTGACTATTTTTATGGTGAACACTGGAATACATTCATTAATCGAGATCATAAGTGTTTTCTAGAATTTGACGTTGGTCATTTCGCATCTGAGTTTATTGTTCGGGAAATAACGTATGAACACTATTGTTCACTAAAGAAAGATAAATCTCTTTTTGAAGCAATCAGTATGAGTGTACGTTGAAGCTACAGCTAACAAGGCGCTTAACCTGACACTCCACGCTTGGCATTTTTGCTTCGCAAAAGTGTATACCAAGGTGTCGTGCAAGTTAGCTTAGCGTTAGTTGTTTAATCGTTATCCACATTTAGGAGTTGTATATGGATTATGTTTCACCTGTGTCAGCTATAATTGGCGCAATTATCGGGGCAGGAATTGCTGGATATTTCACAATAAAAGCGACTCAGAAATCCTTTGATAACCAGAAACTTCATTCTGATGAGAGTGAAGAAAAACTGATCAAAGGTGTTCTTCAAGCAATACATGATGAAATGGAAACTGTTTTTGATAGATACCAGGAAACCATAGGTTCTAAAGTTGAGGCTCTTGAGAAAGGGGGCGCACTTGCCTTTTATTATCCTTTAGTTAGTGATTTCTTTTCGGTGTACACAGGTAATAGTTTTTTAATCGGCAGAATTCCAGATAATGATTTGAGAAAGCAAATTATTAAAACATATACTCTCGCTAAAGGAACTATAGATACATTTAGGTTAAATAATGATTTAGTTAGTAAATTAGAGTTCTCAGAAAAACTATTCGCCGAGTCAAATCTAGATGTGCATAAACAACAATCGATTGCACATTATAATAGTTTAGTGGCTTATGCTGATAGCATAAAAGAAGGTCATAAAGACTTAAAACAGGAAGTAAGTTCTCTATTAAGAATGCTTCGTAAAAATGGTGTTCTTAATGAAAACAACTAACAAGTCGTTTAAACGGAATAAAAACAGTTGGTTATCGCTTCGCGATTTTAACCAACCATTTTTATCCGCTTAACGAGGCGTTATGTGCTTTGCGGCATATGTCACAAACTATGAAACAGATGAGAGTAAAATTCCTCGGAAAATATCTTATAAAATAGGTTTTTCATGAAGTTCAATAGTTTACTTTTCATCGCTTTCTGTTTTGTCTCTAGTTCAGCCATCGCTTCTACCAGTACCTTAGAGTGCGTATATAAAAAGTATTCAGACCCAGAGGGTGTTCATACGGCAAAGAGTGATTTCATTCTTAGATATCTAATTGATCCAGATGCCGACAAAGTTTATGTGCTGGGGAACAATGGTAGTAATGAGGTGGTAAAGGTTCCTGGAAATGATCATGTGTCATTTTTGGAAGCGACTGGGGCAGGTAATGTGATGGTCACTACGATTACAAATACAATGAATACAGTTCATAGTCGAAACACAGTTGGTTTTGGTGGTGACCTGATTCCATCTCAGTACTACGGGAAATGCACAGCCAAGTAGTACGCACATAACAAAGCATTTAAGAGTGATTCGCAACGCTTGGCACTTTCGCTTCGCTCAAGTATAGCCAAGCGCCGCTCACACCTTAATGCGGCGTTATGTGTCAAATCAGGGAGGGAATATGAGTCAAATATTACTAATAATTGGAGTGTCAATATTCGGTGTTCTGGGCGCTATCCACTTGGTGTATACATTTTTCACAGAAAAGTTTAACCCTTATGACGCTTCAGTGTTTACTGCCATGAAAAGTACGTCACCAAGACTTACCAAAGAAACTACAATGTGGCGCGCTTGGGTAGGTTTCAATGCTAGCCATAGTTTAGGGGCCATGTTACTACCAGCCATTTACCTTCCATTGGCCGTTAACCATTTCGAAGTCATTAAGAACTCTATTTGGTTTTCTCTTTTACCAGTAGCGGTTGGTGTGTCATATTTAATTTTGGCCAAAAAATACTGGTTTAAAATTCCATTTTTAGGTGTACTTATTTCTCTAGTTTGCTTTCTGGTTTCAGCATGGTTAATCAACACATAACAATCTGCTCAAGAGGGATTCACAACGCTCGGCAATGTTGGTTTGAATGAGTTTAGGTGTTTACGGCACAATGGCTTAGTTTTGATGATATGCGTTGTTCACCCCTTAGCAGGGCGTTAGGGCTTACTACAAAAATTGCAAGGATTTGAAATGGTAAGGTTTTATCTAGTTCTTACTTTGTTAGGTATATTGCTTCCTTATGGAGCGTTGGTTCCTTGGTTACTTGCCAATGGCTTAGATATTAGTCTTTTGTTGACTCCCAATGTATCTTTACTTCAAAGAAAAACAGTCCCTTCAACCACAGCCCTAACAATAAATTTAAGAGTGATTCACAACGCTTGGCGCCGTCACTTCAAGTCAGTTTAGTGTTTATGGCACAATTGTTTAGCTAAGGTGTTAGCGTCGCTCACACCTTAATGCGGCGTTATGCAAATGAGGATAATTTAACTCTATAGCTCATTTCTGTTCGTTTCTGATTGTTCAGACAGACAGCGATAAACGTGGGTAAAACTACTAAGTTCCTACTGCTAATCTGGTAGACTTAGGCTGATTTTAAGTATTTCAGGAATCCCCCAAATGAACCAAGAGCAACCAAACAACCCACTACATGGTTTGACGCTAGAGAAAATTCTTGTCCGTCTACAGGAACATTATGGTTGGGAAGGCTTGGACGCGGAAATCCAGATCAACTGCTTTTACAACAACCCATCTATCAAGTCTTCGCTTAAGTTCTTGCGTCGCACTCAGTGGGCTAGAGACAAGGTCGAAGCACTGTATATTGAGACTTTCTGCAAGTAAGAAAATTTGCATAACAAAGCATTTAAGAGTGATTCGCAACGCTTGGCGTTTTCGCTTCGCTCAAGTATAGCCAAGCGCCGCTCACACCTTAATGCGGCGTTATGTGTTTTCAGTGCACTAAATCATTCAGCAGTTCTTTGAACTCATTTGTTGTAAGCCAAGAAGGTAAGGGTTGCTTGCCGTATTTATCAAGGTAATGAGTTACAATTTCATTGCTTTGAAAAAGAGTATTATTACAAAACTTTAATGTTATCTTCTTGTTTAGATTAGGGTCTTCCAAATAGCTGGTTGCAAGTGGAGGATAAGTTTCAAGAATTAAACGCGTTGCATCTTTCCCAAAAGCTGAAGCGCTAACCAAAATGAGTGGCAATTGTACATCCAATACTTTCTCATACATGGGTTTGCTCTTAGTCTTGCACACCTCTAAGACCGTTAGCATAGTGGCGACTTGTCTTTCTGCTTTATTTATCTCATCACCATATGCTAGCTGATAGCTACATAGATAAATAAGTAGTCCTAAAACGCACTTATTCATACTTCACCCCTTTATACATTTAGAAGTAATGTACAATCAGTTTAGTATACACATAACAAAGCATTTAAGAGTGATTCGCAACGCTTGGCGTTTTCGCTTCGCTCAAAGTATAGGCAAGCGTCGCTCACACCTTAATGCGGCGTTATGTGTCTCTTGAGTGATGATTTACCAAAATCATGTAATATGGATAAGCAATGTATAGAAGCATATTAACAGTTTTAATTTTTGTTAGTTTCTTTTGCCTAGGCGAAACTAAAAATGATGGTACATCAGTTTTAAATAGCCTTTATGTTTATGACGAACCGTTGGGGTTACCACCATATTCGGATCAATGGTTTATAGATGGTGATTTAGCAAATTTGAATTACGTGCATATAAGAAGAGACGGTAAATCTGGTAATTTATCAGCTCCCGTTAGTATTGATTGTAAATCTAAAAAATTTACGGTGACAGGAAGTGGGTTTATTTACACTTTGGAACCGATCTCATCATCAGAAATTACCCAACAAATCAGTAAAAATGTTATTGAAGCCGTATTACAAAAAGTTTGTGGTGCAAAAAACACATAACAAAGCGTTCAATTGGACAGTCAACGCTTGGCAGTTTTGGCTCACAGTTTGGCATTAGTGTTTATGTCACAATGGCTTAAGCTTTGTGGTAGCGTTGTCTGCCCATTAACGCGGCGTTATAGCGCTTGTTTAGCTAGGAGTATTAGCTTGCAGTATTTTGATTTACCAGATTTAAGTAGTGTCTTACTGAAGAAACTCGGGGTAAAAGACTTGATAAAGGTTCGAGTAAGCCCTGATGTAGCTGCATTGCCTAGAAACTGCTTAAACAACGTCAACTCTTATATTGAAAGACATGGTGGTAGTGTACAGCTAGGGTGGATTTTTTCTTGCCTGGGCAATATAGCAATTAAAATGACCGCTCACGCTGTTGTTAAGTTACCTGACAACTCATTGATCTGCGTTACACCAAATGAATATCGTTCTGGCTTATTAAAGTTTGCTCCGGACAGCTCGGTGGAAGATCTAATTCATGATAATTTTCTTCCGACTAAGTTTGTAGCTCTGATCGACGACCAGTCTTTAAAAGACTACATTGCGATTGAAGTTGAGCAAGACCAATTGAGGCTAAATAGTAAGGGTGTTGTAGCTGCGTCCGACTTACAGCAGTTTCATTTGCGAGCATCTTTACTGTATCCAGCGATCTTAAATTTAGCCAAAAAGCATACTGGTAGAAATGATCAGTGTTACTGTGGCTCTGGAAAAAAGAATAAAAAGTGTTGTGAATAAATCGCTATAACAAACTGTTTAAGAGTGATTCGCAACGCGTGGCATTTTTGGTATGCGTTGCGTTTAGTGTTTAAGGTGGTATGCGGGAGCTTTGGTATTGCGTTGCTCACACCTTAACAGGGCGTTAGGTTGCTTTGGGTTTGTACGGTTTTTTAGTTTGGCGTTCAGCCACTTTGAATCCTTTTGTTGTCGCGAATCTCAGCGGTCATGTGGCTCGAACTTTTTCAGATGAAGGTTTCATTCAACTGGCAAGCTTTGATGTTAGTGGCTGAGTGTTTTCTGGTTTGAAGTGCGCTTGGTTAAGTTTGTTCGTTGTAAGTTCGCTATCTCCATCCGGTTAGTTTTTTTGCTTCAGTGAACCACCGAAAAAATAGTGATTTAGTTGTTATTCGGCTTGGGGGGTTATTGCGGTGCAGCTAGCTTTGGTGTTTGATAGTTTAGTCCTATAGCTCAAGCTAGCAAAGGTGTTCGTAATGAGCATACCTAACAATCTACTTAAGACGGACAACCAACGCTTGACGGTTTTGTGTCTGGTTATGTTTAGTGTTTACGGTGGTGTGTTTGAGTTTTGTGGTATTGTTGGTAGCCGCTTAGCAAGGGCGTTAGGTTGCTTTAAGTTTGCACGGTTTTTTAGTTTGGCAGTAAGCCACTTCAATAATCGTATTTGTCTCGAATTTAAACGGCCATGTGGCCCTAACTTTTTCTGGTGAAAGATTCATTTAATTAGTAATCTTTGGCGTCAGTGGGTGAGTGTTTTCTGTTTTAAGTGCTCTTGCCCAAGTTTATTCATTAGTAGTTAGTTATCTCGATTTGGTTAGTTTTTTTGCTTCAGTAAACCACCGCAAAAATAGTGACGCGGTTGTTGTTCGGCTTTGGTGGTTATTGCGGTGCATTGAGCTTTGTAGTTTCATAGCTTAGTCCTATAGTTCAAGCTAGCAAAGGTGTTTGTAATGAGCATACCTAACAATCCGCTCAAGACGGACAACCAACGCTTGGCAGTGTTGTGTCTGGTTATGTGTGGTGTTTAGGGTGGTTTGTCTGAGTTTTGTGGTATCGTTGGTAGCCGCTTAGCAAGGGCGTTAGCTCGATGGGGGAAGTTTTGGAACTAACGGAATTAAATGAAATAAAAGACGCGAGTTTTGCACATGTTGTTTGTGATGCTAATACTTGGTTTGAGCGCTCAAGAGCTTTAATGGCATCTGCACGAATATCAATGGAACGAGTAGATATCCTTATAAATCATACCGAACGCCAAGAATTAGAAAGTGTTTGCTATTTGTTGTATGGCTTAGCCTTGGAAAACTTATTCAAAGCTGTTTGGGTTTATAATAAATATGGTTCGCCACTTAGCGAAGACTGGATGCCGGAATCAAAGTTTCCTAAAGCAATCCAAACACATGATTTGATAAAGCTTGCTGAATCAATAAATTTTGATTTATCAGAGCAATATAAACTTACATTAGAAATATTGACTGAGTCAGTAAGGTGGTCTGGTCGATATCCTTGCGATTTAAAACCGAGCTTTAGTGGGCGGTTCTTTAGCCCTCAAGTACATAAAGGTGCAGAGTCAATTTATGCTGAGTATCGTAAAATGTTCACCTTATCGAGCTAACAATCAGCTCAAGACGGACAACCAACGCTTGGCGGTTTTGTGTCTGGTTATGTTTAGTGTTTACGGTGGTTTGTTGGAGTTTTGTGGTATCGTTGGTTGCCGCTTAGCAAGGGCGTTATGCCTTTTGGGAGAAATACATGTCAATTCCAAAATGTTCTGAGTTGTTTGATTATGCAAAAGGGGCTTATTTCGCTGATAGCTTTTCATGCGAAATCCCTAACAATGACCAAACCGCACTCGATATCTATCTTGAAATCGCGAAACAAACGCCAGCGTGGGTTTCATTCTTAATGGCAACGAGAAATCGCATAGTATCAGTACTTGGTTTAAAGAACTTAGGCCGACTTCAGGATGCTATGTTAGCGGAAAATGTGGCAAACATTAGCGTTGGTGAGAGAATCGGTATTTTCACGTTACACAGCAATAGTGATACTGAAATTGTCTTAGAGGACAGTGACAAACATCTTGATGTAAGAGTGTCGTTTTTACTGGACGTAGTTGGGGATAAAATTACAGTACACGCGACCACGGTGGTGCATGTACATAACATGTTTGGCAAAGTGTACATGTTTTTTGTTGCTCCAGTTCACAAGCTAATCGTCCCTAGTTCTTTGAAAACATTGGGACAGGCATAACAAAGCGTTTAAGGCAGATTCCCAACGCTTGGCACTTTGCATTCAAAGTTGGGTTAAGTGTTTACGGTGTAAAGGTTTAGGTTAGTGGTCGGCGTTGCTCACTACTTAACGCGGCGTTAGGTTGCTTTTAATATTGTAGGCTTGGTAGCTCGGCGCTCAGCCACTTTAAGTTCATCAGTTGAAGTTACTTTCGCGTCTATGTGGCTCGAACATCTTCATGTGAAAGCTTCGTTTTGTGGCTCAATTTCAAGTTCAGTGGTTCACCGTTTTCAGCTCGAACGGCCAAGTTAAGTTTTCAGAAACCCCTTGTCCCAAAAGGTTCTTCGGCTCGGTGTTTTCAAGTTCAGCGCATCTTGGTTTCGGTTAACCACCGCAAATTTGGTGAAGTGCTCGTCATTAAACTTCAGTGTATGTTGCGGTGCATTCAGTATTGGTGTTTTATAGTTCAACCACTGCATTCCAAATCAGCAAAGGCGCTTGGAATAAGCATTCCTAACAAACTGCTCAAGACGGACTGCCAACGCGAGGCGGTTTTGTTTCTGGTTAGGTTTGGTGTTTACGGTGGCTTGTTTAAGTTTTGTGGCATGTTGGCAGCCACTTAGCAGGGCGTTAGGATTCAAGGAGGAAACATGCGACTTAATGAAATAATTGAATGGCAATGGGAAGGGTACTCTAAGTTCCACCAATCACGTAAAAACCTGCTAGTACATATCGTATTTGTACCAGTTTTTATCATAGGCTTTGTATCTTTTTTGCTATCTTCATTTTGGCTTGACTTAGTCTCTGCGTTTAGTTCTTTTCTAATCATGGCCTTATCATTTGGTATGCAAGGACTGGGGCACAGTAAAGAAACAAATCCGGCTGAGCCATTTACAAGTTTTAAAAATGGCGTCATACGCATTTTGCTAGAACAGCTTTATACCTTTCCAAAATTTGTGTTGACGGGTGAATGGTATAGAGCACTGCGGGGTTCAAAATCTTAGTATCAAGTTTGAAGTGCGACACTTAGAGTAGCTGCTCATAAATATACTCCGTTGGTGTTTTATAACCAAGCCTTTGGCGTGGCCTGTTATTCAGTTTATACGCTATCTGGCTGCACAGTCTTTGTGTCACATGAGCCATTGAGG
>NZ_JAKEUV010000020.1:0-15196 GCF_022398095.1 Vibrio sp. Isolate23 | reverse complement strand
GGAGCCTTCGCCTCGGATATGCCCGGCAATTTGCATGTCAGCAAAGAGTACATGGTCGATGGGGTAGGAGACGTGCAAATAGGCAGTCAAGTCACCAGCAAGACCCCTGGTCAATACACCGGAAAGACCTCAGGTACAACCAAGCTGAAAGTGGCGTCGACCGCGAGCAAAAACTTTATTAACAGTGCGAGAACCATGGGCAATGTGGGACTACGAATAAACACCAACTATATTGCGGATCCACAAGCGTCCGATAGCGCGGTGTCAGACACGGCAATCCCGGCTCCAGAGCAACAGCCTGTCCCCATGGATTTTATCAGTCCACAACGGGATATCAGAAAGTTATTGATATGATTGGTATTTTATAATTGACACATAGGTAAACAAGCTCTTCTATCTATTGGGAGACTCATCCTACTGTAATCTCCCCAGTACAATATGAGATGGAATTACTTAAAACTGCCTAAAACTGTCTCCAAATATAGTTGACCGTTACAACATTTTGAACAGTCGTAGCCTTTATCCTTAACTATAAAAAGTATATGCCCATAGGGTACCTCAGAAATTAGGAGTAATTATGAATAAAAAAATCCTTTCAATATCCATATCAATGCTTTTTGTTTTTTCATCTACTGAAACTATGGGTAGTGGGTTAAACAGCACTGACTACCTTAAGTATGGAGAAAGCATGTATGATTTTGTAGAACCACATACAGAATCATTTGTTAGATGTAAGGATATGTACGGCGCTGATGATAAAACGGCCTTTCTAACATACTTCGCATATCAGGACAAAACTTTTGACGTGGTTTATTGTGCTAGAGCTTTTCTGGAGAACGAAGGTGATTTAGAGGTTGGAGAAACTGTTTCATTCACAGATATGAGAGAAGTGGGTAGTAGAATGAAATGCCCAACAGGATATGCTATCACAGGCTTTGGGCGTGAAGGTTACCATTATACTAAAGACCCAGATGCCAGAGTTTCGTATGAGTGTACAGAAATACGCCATGCAAATGGAGCTCCTTTGGAGCTTACAGATGATGAACTAGTAGCTACAAATAGAGTGTCTGCGGAGCAATATAATGATATGCCAAGTTGTTGGGACGCTACTTCGGGAACTGGTTGTAGCGCTGTTACGTCGCAGTATCGGTCGGGACCAATTAATGGAATGTTAGTTGGACGAAGTGTGGATGAAGGAAGTGAAGGTACTTACACTGAGACGCTGATTTTTAAGAGAGTAAAAGGTATACGTGAAAACACTCAACTAACAGTCTCAAATAACTTAGGGTCGCAAGTGGAATTCGATGCATCTCTAAAGGATAAAAACGGCGATACCTTGAATGTTA
This sequence comes from Vibrio sp. Isolate23, assembly GCF_022398095.1. Lineage (NCBI taxonomy): Bacteria > Pseudomonadati > Pseudomonadota > Gammaproteobacteria > Vibrionales > Vibrionaceae > Vibrio > Vibrio sp. Isolate23. The sequence goes on along the minus strand of NZ_JAKEUV010000020.1, from coordinate 13,850 downwards.
AAGAAACAGTAATAAGCAGTGGGGAATATGTCTCTCCAGAGCTTATTTCCCCTTTGAATGGTGCGTATCAATACCACTATATAAATCAAGTTAAGCTAGTCGGAAGTAATACGGTTATTGATGGAAATTGTTATATCTGGGTGGAAAAAAATGAGGGTAAATTCAGTATTGATAATGACTGCAATAATCTTGACACTTCTATTGATAGTGTCACTGGTTCTCTATCGATTAACGTAAATTAATACTTAATAGTGAGAGTCGACGATAATATTCTATTCTATTTGGCAAGGGTTTTAAATATTTAAGCTCACCAGATATCAATTTGGTCATAGTTCACAGGCGCTACTTACACAAGATCACGCTTCTCAGTGAGAGAGAAAATGATTGATTGGTGAATAGTGTAAAGAGCTTAAGGGTTTAGTTTTATCGCCCTTTAGTACCAAGAAGCCGAGAGTGTTGGGGCGTAGGTTAGTCAGAAAGTAGTGAGGGAAACCTATGTCAACGCTAATGGGTTTTAATGGAGACATTAATATGAAACATAACTTTTTTTCGGAATCCTTTAATGTTCCTGCAGGATTGATGATAAACCCTGCAAATGGAACTTTATCACTAAGATTAAAATTGGCAAGTATATCCACAGGAGAAAACTTACCTGCAACATTTGATTTATGTTTGGATTACAGGCCAATGGATAAAGACGATTTATCTTTGGTTGGCTTTTTAGAATCATGGCGAATATGTGTTCCTAGGTATATTATTACACCTGATGGTAATTATATTCAAATGTCAGACGGCAGTATTCAACCTATAGACAAAACAACCGGAAAGTTAATTTATCATAAAAGAAAGGACATAATAATTGACAGAACTAGCGGTGGATTAACTAGGCATAGTTATAAGGACGGTAGAAAAGAATATTTTTTTAATAAAATGATAGTCAGTACTGTATCACCTTTAGGGCATGAAATTAAATTTAACTATGATGACATTAACAGGGATAACCCATTCTTAAAGGACATTACCAATGATCAGGGTGACAGAATAACGATAACTCATAAGGAAATTGGTATAGATATAAAACAATTTGTTGATGGCATAGAGCGTACAGTAGAAATTATATTTCAAGCAAGTTCTGAAGGTAGTACATATTTAATAAAAGAGATTAACTACAAAAATAATTCTGAAAGCACAACTCTGAATTATGCTTTTACTTATGTAAAAATAGATGGAAACTATCATATTAAAACTATCAAAGACTATTTCGGAAATGTTATTGATTTAGACTATTGGTATGTGAAATATGACGATAATAAAACGGTTCCATTTATAGAAAAATATTCAGATTCATCGGGGAAAGAAATTAGATATAACAATATAGGTAATAATAATTATACTGGCTATGAAAAAGGAAAAGTTCAAAATCCAAATATAGACAATTGTTTCTATAAGGATGAAGAGTATAACTATAAGACTTCAGAGACTTCAAATGGATACAGTATAGAAAGAACATATAATAAGTTTCACTGTTTAATCAGAGAAGTAATTAAAGAAAAAATTCTGCACATAGAAAATCTGACCTTACAAAAAAATATAACGTATCACAACGTTGAAGGTTCTTCTATAGATAAACAGCCACCTCAATACTTAGATGTAAGTGAAATACACACGATAGATATAGAAGATGAATCAAAACTCCAAACAGAAAGAAAGGAATATTACACTCGAGATGATTATGGAAACATAACAAGAATAATAAATTCCGAAAACACTGTAACAACAAGGGAGTATAAGACAAGTTCAGTAGATAGTAGGTTTAAACACAACCTTGTTAAGGAGATAATCTCATCGCCAGGGTCTAGTGATCATAAGACAAAGGAAATAAAATATAAAAAGTATACTGGGCTCACATACAGATTGCCCGTCACGTCAGAGACGTTTACTGCACAGTGCGAGTTACCCACGGAAACTTCTATCAATAATACTAATACAAAAATAGTATCATATTTAGAATCATCATCTATTGGTAGGTTTATACTGACAGTAAGTCTTAAAAGACTATTTACGCACAGTGACCTCCTTACTATAGAGTATGTTTACAGTAACTCAAGAGATATACAAGGAGCAGTAGAAATTCTCGAAAAATATAAATGGTCAAACCTAGAAGCCACTAAGAGATTGGTAACTCGAACAACTCTTAATCAAGTTCTTTTAGAAGTCGATTTTGACCATATAGAAACTACTTATACATATGATTTAAATGGATTTCTTACTCACAAAACTAAATACTCAAATACAGTAAAACCATATGTTGAAGAATATAGTTATCAGCTCAATGATTCATCTGTAAATACATATGAAACGAAAAAGGATGGGGTTACTCGTACATTTGAGTTTGATGCGGTTGAACGATTAGTGAGGGAGAGTCGTAATGGTTTTTTGGTAAAAGACTTAACGTATTCTAAATTGACTGGTTACGCATGTTATCAAGTCAATGAGAAGATACATGATCAAGCAAGCCGAACGATCTTATCTGAATATGAGAAGTTTTATACAGTTAGAGGTAATTGTTTTATAAAATCGCGTAATCTCAATAATCAAAATACTTTAATAGTTAATAAGCATATAGGTGAAAACAAACAATCGACATTCAGCTATGGAGGCAATTCACCAGGTGATACTATAGCAGAGTTTTATAACCTTGAAGGGGAGGTTATCAGAGTAGAAATAAATAGAGGACGAACTGTTGAAAATGAAATAGATATCTTTGGTCGAGTAAAAAAAAGAAATATTTACATAGGATCGATTAATGTAACAGAAAGTATTTTAAGTTATGATGTTATGGACAGATTAACTAATGAAATAATACAAACTGATAATGGTCGGGATATTTATGAGTATCGCTACCCTTCATTATATATTGATATTCCATCGAGAGTTACAGTTAGATCTACTTTTGGTCGATTTGATGACGTTCCCAACAGAGGCGTAGATCCATTAGGGCGTATTGTTAGTGAAGGGTATTTAGTCAGTGGTATTTATCGAGAAAACAAAATTTATGAATATCAATTTGGTAGAAGTAAGCCGAATCGAATTCTTAGTCCTAAAGACGGAGTATTATATGAGTGCGACATCGATAGTCATAGTGATATAGTGAATAGCGAGAGTATTCATGATTCATTGAGTCCTGGTCCTCAGTTATTTATGTATGAAATGGACGATTATTATAGACTGAAAAAATGTACTGCATATAAAAATGACATAAAATATTTGGAGCAAGAAATTGAATTCACTAGTGGCAACCTAGAAAGAACAGATAAGGTTACATTCTTTCCTAGTGGGACTAACTACTCACTGAAAACACAACTGTCTTCTTCAGGTGAAAGAATAGTTCTTCAACAAACTCATTTAAACAAGGATATAACTTTTACATATGACAATAATGGGTTGTTAGTAAATAAAAGTTACAGAACTATTGGTGGTATATTTGCAGTTTACAGCAATAGGTTTGATCTACCCGATGAGCTATCACTTGGTTTTAATATTAAGAATGAAGATGGTGAGGCATTTGGGCCATTTATAAATTTTGTTTATGATAATAACGGAATTGAAATATCAAGAGAATATACTATCGATGGTAGTGTTATATTTAAACATAATATATCGGAAATAGAACAAATTTCAAAAAAGGTAAAAGAGGAAATTATATCAAAAGGCGTTACACAACCTGAAAGTATCACAAGGAAATACTCGTATACTAAAATGGGTGAGCTGTCGCAAAGCATAATTAATAACACATCTGGTACTATCACTAACAACTATGAATATGGTGGTATTGGTAGAATAAAGTCTTTGAATATTAGCGATGGTTCTAAATTTGAATTCAATTACGATGGTGAAAACTCAGGAGAGGTTTCTGACAAGCTAAATAATATAAGGATAGATAACAAAAATACAATAGGAATAAGTTATGACACTTTAAATAACATCAGTATTATATCTGAAGGAGATAAAAATGAATTATTTAATCACGATGCCAATGGTAAGTTAATTCAATCTTATTCCATAGGTGAGTTTACGTCTGAAGATGAGTACGAATATTTTTACAATTATAAAGAGCAGCTCATTAGGGTATTAAAAAAGGATCCTGATGATGAAAGTGTTAAACAAGAGATTATATTTTTATATTCCAATGACGAGCTCATTGGAGAGGAGAATTTAACTACAGGAGTTAAAACTTTATATATAAGATATAATGGTATGGTTATCGCAAGATATTCAGAGAAAGGGGATGAAAACGAAATTACAATGTACTGTACAGATAGGAAGGGTAGTGTTTACGCTATTTTTTCATTGAAAAATAAAAATGGCACATATGTAGAACATAGATTAGAATATACAGACTATTCTGATTATGGAGAGATGATTAAATGGTGAGTTCAAATAAATCCAACTGTGAAGGTAAGAGGGTAAATATAAATTATAGTAGGAGAGTGTTTTTAAAAAATAGCATTAATATCGCTATAGCTACTGGGGTACTATCAGTAGTGCATCCTTCAATCAGTTATGCAATGTCAAAAAGTGGCTACAAACCTCTATTTACGTTCAACAACCCTGGCTATTGCGGATATATGTATTTTGAAGGTTTAAATAAGTATTTAGTTGGACCAGGTAGGGTGTATTCCTCAAAGATTGCTCAATTTATTTCAACAGATCGACTTGCACCATTTGGTGAAGCTGGGGTAAATAGGTACGCATATTCAGATCCAATAAATAGCCTTGACGCTACAGGTTACCTGAGTTGGCAAGCTTGGCTAGGCATTGCACTAGGGATAGCAACAATTATCTCTGGAGGGATTGGGTTGGCTGCAGTCGCTGGTACTATTTATTCTGGGGGTATAACTGGAGCGCTGCTCATAGCAAAGGTTTCACTAGCAACCGTTTCAGGAATTACAGGTATAACGTCTGGTACTTTAGCAATTGCCTCTGGTATAATATCCGAGACTCATCCTACTCTTTCTGGCGATTTAGGCTTAGCGGCAACTGTATTTGGAGTTACAGCGACAGCCACAGGTCTAGCCGCATGGGGTGTCGGAGAAAGGATGCTAGCCAAAGGTTTAACTAGCCCCCCAGTATCGTCTAATCTCGTTCGGCCTGTAAAAGCCGCTATGGCCATGACTAAACACGACGCATGGTGGGCAACTAGATACTTGGGTTCGGGTAGGAGTGCATTTTCGACAGCAGCTCAAGTTAAAAGATTAAGTAGAGAGTTGTTTTAATTAAGAATTGTGATTCTGTTGGTAACTTAGAAGCTAGTGTGATTACCTAGGGTAACACTGTAACCCTCTCTGGAGAGCGTCATGAATTCTTATATGGACTCCCTAACGTTGTCAACAGGAACTGGCTGGACAATATGGATAAGAAAGCACTTGAAGCAGCAAAATCAATTAAGACAGAATTTGAACTTGATAACTTCCGAAAAATGTTAACCAAGGTGACCGTTGAAACGACGTTAAATGCTGAACTTGATGAGCACCTTGGATATCAAAAACACCAACTTCCACCCTTGGAAACTATATGGGACAGTAGCTTTGAAAGCTTATATTTAACAGTTGGTTAAGTTGAATTTTTTCTGATTAAATTGTAAATATAATAGCTGTCATGATTTTTTGTCAATTTGGCTATATTTACCGAATATACAAGTGAAAGCTGTCATAAAAATCTTAGATAAGGTATGAAATGAAGCGATTAGAACATACGAGAGAATCGTAAGCTGGCGCCAAACACCCTATTGTAATAAAAACGGAAGGTGATTACCCTTCTGTTTCTTTGCTACTTAGCGGATTTTAAGCCTTTGATGTTCCATGGCATCAAAGCTTCTATGTTATCTGGCTCGACCGCCAGTCGCTCAAAACAATGCGTCAGATACTCTGCTGGGGCTAAGCCATTCGCCTTAGCTGCCTCAACTAAGCTGTACAAGATGCAGCTGCTAGGGGCACCACGAGCACTTTCTTTAAGCAGATAGCTTCGAAGGTGAGTCCAAACACACTCTAAAATCTCCGCTCCCTGCCTCCAGTCAGCTAGCGTTCGACGACTTATATCAATAGCCATATTGGGACTTCATTGCTATGACCTGAGCAACGAGACTTGGTGTTGCAAAGCTTTTTGGGAAGACCGTTGTTGGCGAGAGTCTTGATAGAAGGCGGTTGATTCCCCTTTTTGTTCGCAATGACGGCAGACGCACTATGGTCGAACGTGTTACTCAACTGCAACTTTGGCAGGGATAAAAATCAACTTTTCGGAGATGTCTTTCCCTATGGTATGAAGTTCATCACCACAATCCGGACAGCGTATTTCCTCTGGCTCATGGTGAACAACGACTCTGGGTAAGTTTTTAGGCAAGGGTTGGCGTTTTGGTTTACGACGAGCTTTGCATGCTTCTGATGAATGTCCAGTGGTTTCAATATCGAAAAGCTCGCCTTGACCGGTATCGACCTCAGAGCTTGCGCCAAAACGGTGATGTCGAGCTAGGCGTAGCTCTTCAAGGACTTGGTAGTAACGATGTTTAAGTTCATCTCGCTCAGCAGCCACTTCATCTCGCTCTGAGACAAGCGCGGCATTCATTAGCTCAAGCTCGTGAAGAGTATGTTGAGATTTCGAGTGATTAGAGAGGGGATTATTCATCGGTTTCATGGTATCGCTTATGCCATGAAACCAAGCGTAGACTGGTTGGTTCTGTTTAAGTTTGAGTCTTATCCCGTCAGGCTTTCAATGAACACGTGACGGTGACCAGATAAAGAAACCCTGCGAGTAATGCGTCCAATTCATGTGAGGCTAACGTTAGTGTTTTCGTGCCTTGTGTCGGCCAACGGAATCGGTAACGGTCTAAACGTTTATACCACAATGCGAATCCCAGTACAGCGTCATGGTTTGCTCGACTAGGTAGGCTAAGCCATCGATAGATTTACGAAAATCGACAGGCACTGGGTAGAGGTAAAGTTGGTCAAATTAAGAGAAGGTTTTCACGCGTTCTCCTCACGAATAAGCTGCGCAACCCACCCAGGGAAGTACGCTCACAAATGGTCAGACTGATGTGACCAATCGTCACAGAAATAGATGACGCTCCATCGATAGGGGGATGATGGGATATCATGTGAAGCTTCTTGGCTTGCGTTGATTTTAACAAACTCCTCGACGCCTTCTTGCAAGGTCTTTAGTTCAATGCGGTTACGATGTCGATGAATGCTTGTTGATTAATGTTGTTCTGACGACAAAACTTAGCGACGGACAAGCCGCTTTCACGCTGAGTTCAAATCATCGTCGCCACTCTTCATCAGTTCTGGTTCGGATAGGTCTTAGCATTGCTCACCCCTTCTAAAACATTGGAAGCAATGACCATATCGAATTTTTTTTTGGGGGGGGGAATGATTAGATGGGGTTTACCGCTAGCTTACAAAACTTCTGGTGCGGATCATTAATATTTATTAATCATTATAAAATGGCGCACCATCGTGAGACTATTTTCATATTATAGGCATTCGTAATTGGTGGATTAAAGTGACTAAGTGACACTTTAGTTTTTTAGATATAGTTGTACAGGTATTACATAAGGGATTTTTATGATTATAAAACATCTAATAAAGCACAAGTTTGGGACTCGTATTAAAAATAAATTAGAGCGGATTGGGTTGGCGTGTGTTGTTGCTTCCACGCTCAGTTACTCTTCATTTAGCTACTCTGGCGATAATCCAGATTTCTTATCTCGTTTAGCTATTACTTCGAACGGTCAACCAAGTGCGAGTATATATGCTAATGGTAACATGCAGATGGAGGCTGATATTAACTGGGAGTGGGATGAAAGTTTCCCTGATGAATTGAGGCATATTAAAGAAATCCGACTTCTTGATTTTCAGTCACATCAAGATATTCAGGATGTAGTGGTCGACTGGCATTGGCCTGTCGAATGAGCGCTTTTCTCATTTAGGAGTGAATCAATGAAGCACCAATCAACCAATATGGGGTTTTGCGCCCATTTCAGCGAAAAGTCCAATGTAAGCCGTTAGCCCTTTATTTATAAGGGCTTTGGAGGAGGACTGGGAGCTATTGTGTACTCGTATTTTAGGGGTCTTACTACCCTGATCGTTGCGGGTGATCGCCAGCGATATAAAATAAATGGGTGGAGCTAAGTTTTTTAGGCTTAGTAAAAGAAATAGTAAGTGACAGTGTCACAGTGTCTAGACGGGGGCACGCTAAATCTAGGTTTATAGATTTAGATACAAACAAGCTCTCAGTGATGAATTCGCTAGATAAGAAGATTGATGAAGTATGAGACTGAAAAGCCAACAATATAATGAAAGATGGTCTTCGTGGTTTACCCCTATGTTTCACATGAAAATTTTTTGTTGCGCTGTTTTTACAGAAGTTATTCGCTCGATGTTTTATTTTTGATTTGTTTACAAACATGTCAATTACATGGAATTTTGATGACGCTCATAAGGCAAGGTGAGGCCAATAAAAACGTCAAAGCCCCATTGGATCACAATAATGTGATCTTGATGCTAAAGCATTATTTTTAATAATGATTAATTGAAATTCTAATTGCATTGGTATTTTATCCAATGATAATGCATAAAGGTTACATGATGTGTAATCTTTATAAATTCAAAATAAAAAAGGACTCGTAATATATGACTAAGAAAAAGATATTCAGCTCTGTTGGGTGTGTGTCAACTTGTATTTTAATGCTCTATTCTTCTTTGAGTTACTCAGATGAATTAGATCGTTTGGCCGTTACCTCAAATGGTCAATCACAAGGGCAAATTTATGCTAATGGAAATATGCAGCTTGAACTTGACATTAATTGGGAATGGAACAGTACAATACCTGAAGAAGATCGGGAGATTACGAAAATCACACTTATAGATTACCAGTCTGGTATGGATATTCAGGATATAGGTTATAGATATATTGATTCAAGTGGTAATCCCATTGGAGATAGAGGGTTTAATAAATTAATTACCAACTCTTTAAAAGAAAGAAGTGATCCTATTACTACCAATGTAAATGAAGGACATGCTGTTCGATATGTTGACACTAGTCAAGTTACCAACATCGAAATTTGTATTGAAGTAGAAACAAAACTTGGATCTGTACAAGACACGTGTAACAGTAGTCTTGAGGATTATGCAGTTTATCTTGAAAGTCACGTACCAGTCATACTACCAAAAGAAGCATGGAGTATCGATGTTATTGCTGATGAGCGTTATGATGCTGAATCGAAAGGAACCATGCGGAAACTATTAGATGTAAGCATTGACCACCCTTATTTTCCTGGTGTACATAGTAAACAATATTCTGATACATGGTCAGATGGCCAACTTCCTCCTGACTTAGGGGACGGTATCACACATGAATTTGCTCATGCAGGAACATCGGATACACAAAAAGTTACTTATACCTTAAACAGTGACGCAGTAACAGTAATTGTTCCTAGTACAGCATTTGATACTGGTGGCCGAGGAAAGTATTCTAACGAAACTTTCAATATTCCAGAGGCTGGATCCAAGGTAGTACAACGGCTAGTACTCATTACTCACCAAGCATATAATAATACTGATAGATCTACACAATTCTATGGCTATAAGGCAGGTGAATGGGAACTAAAATCCTTTATAGAGCATCAATATGATTCTAACTATACAGAAGTTTTTAATTTTTCAGGTGAGTATGAAGGGCATCTCCAGGTCAATTATTCTACATGGGGCACTAAAACACAGGCGACTATTGGCATTATTGATATGTACGGCACTGAACAGTCAATAATCTACGAATCTCGTTTAAATACTCAAGAAATACTACTCTAACAGCTATAACAAGTGTTTTAATATTATATTTATTAACGAGGGCAATAGATGGAATTTGTATTTCAACTATTGCCCATATTTAAATAAGTTATTTTTTCTCTTGGTAATTTCTGATGGTAAATAATATTACAAGTAACGCTAACAATTTTAGCTCGTTTTTGGAGGCAGGCGTTGATCAACGAACAGGTACATTTTCTGCTAATATTTATTTAGGTAGTTTTAACAGTCATGCTGGTAGTGGGCCTACTTTTGAATTAAAACTGAATTATAATCAGGGAAGTAGTTTAGATACTGGCTTTGGTTCTGGTTGGAACTTGCCCACAGGAGCTTATAATCCCAATTCGTCCCCTAAAACTATTCGAATGACTTCTGGCCAAACTTTTAACTTACAGTATGATTATGGAATAGAAAAGTATATTATACCTTACAGGAAAATGAGGGATATAGAAGTACAGGAAGATGAGGTAAATTCTGAGCTGGTTGTATGGAAAAAAGGTGGAGGTTGCGAAGTTTATTGCACAGAGTATGGTTATTTAAAGCGTGTAGGCACTCCAAATGGACTCTTTGTATATTTCACATTTAAAGCTTACAATTATGAATATGTGCTAGAAAAAGTTGAGGATGGACAGGGGCAAAGTGTTATATTCAACTATTGGCAAGATCCTTACTTTGTCTCCATCAAACACTTTGTAAATGAACAATTAGTTCGAAATATTGGTATTGATAAAATTGGTCACGGCCAATCCGCCTATCGTTTAGAGAAAGCCTTACAATTTGATAGTAGTGATAATATATTAAACATTACCCAATTCGAATATGGTATTGACAACTTCACTTCAGGAGATTTTATTTCAAGGGTTGTACACCCTACCGGCCTTGTCGATGAATTGGAGTACAATGATTATCACTTAACGCCTCCCGGTTCTCCTTTTGAAAAAGTCCGAAGAGTAAGCCAGTGGAAAAGAGTATCAGGTGAGGGCCAGCCAGACATAGTTACTACTTACGAATACTCCAATGAAAATTACTTGGGGAATGGCAGCGGCCGGAACTATCAGCACGGTATTGATACGCTTTTTGAATCGACTAGTGATTATGAATATCAATCTACTGCCATTGTAAATGGCTCTAAGTCTATTATGAAGCGATACAATAAGTATCATGGTAACCATTATACCGCTTGGTCGGAGAATGGCAATTTAAAGCAAGAGGAGAACATCGTTTTCTATGCTGATTTAAGCCAAGGAATAGAAGAACAACCGGCACAATATACGTGTATTAAGGAAAAGCATGTCAGCTTCCATAATAATGAAAATTCTAACATTATTTCCTTGTACTATAGTTATGATGAATATGGAAACTTGACCGAAGAATCCTTTGCTGATGGTAGATATATTACCCGTGATTATTATTCAATAAACGGTGAGGATGGAAAGTGTCCAGCGGACCCTTTAGGAATGGTTTCTCTATTAAAATCTGAATCCTATTTTCCTTCTAAGAATGAAAATGGCGAGTCTGAAAGGGTTGTGGAGTATAGATACCAGTCACTACCACGCATTGATGATGTTAACTCATACTTTGTAGTAGCAATAAGTCAGCAAAGTGATACATCTACCATTGAGAATGAATATATTGATAGCCTGTCGGAGCCACTAATACATGGGCGGCTAAGTACTGAAAAGCAATATCTGGCAACATACCCTGATTCATATATTAGTGATGTGCAGTTCAGTTATGTTTTTGAAGATGATGCGGTAAAAACGATCACTCATGTCACCACACATGACAATATTACGGCAACTACCAGCCAGAAAATACGAATCTTGGACGGCCAGGTTACCGAGTCAATAGATGTAGATGGAATCATTACAGAGTCTTTTTATGATGAGCTTGGAAGGCCTATTTCAGAAGTATTATCCAAAGGCACTGAATATCAAATTGAAAAAACGTTAGCCTATCATATCAGTGGTGATGACATATACGTCGATGTGACTAGCCCAGTAGGTACGATTACCCGAACCCACTACAACAACTCTGGCAAAGAGACTCGCATTTATCAAACCGATCAAGATGGGGGGCTGTACTTAGCCAATAGTTTTGTCTATGACGCTTTTGGACGTGCGGTTGAGCAATCTCAATATGACAGAATAGAGAGCACGGAAATAGCACTCACTACCCACATTGAGTATGACTTCTTTGACCAGCCTAGCCGAGTGACAAGCCCTGATGGAATGGTAGAAACTACAAATACTGATAGAGCGCAGCTATTGCAAACTAAGGAAGTTGTGGGGCTGAAGAGGGAAGAAACTCGTTTCGACCTGAACTCACAACCAATTGAATCAAAGGTATGGGATGCTGAGGGCCTTTTGCTTCAGCACTACATTATAGGTCATGACGGTTGGGGAAATACCATATCGACCCTTGATATAGAGGGAAGGAGCTCCGTAACAACGTATGATGAATTAGATCGTGTCATACAAACTGAAAGTACTCTCGATGGTGTCACTTTGACCCAATCCAATGTTTACTCTCATACCAGTGCCAGTGACCAACCAAGTGAGATATATTTAAATGGTCAACAGTTAGGTTTGCGGACGTATGATAGTTTGGAGCGAGTAGTTGAAGAGTCTTCTGCGGGAGGAACCAAATCATGGCAGTTTTCTGGAACTTTACCAGTACCTGACGTAATGGTAAACCCAAGAAACCAGGAGCTATCTGTTACGTACAATCCCCACCTCGATAGCATCGAACAAATAACACTACAAAATGGGAGTGAACGAAATACATCCTATACCTATGATCCAGTAACCGGCAATATGGTCAGTCACACGAATGATGCGAGTGCATCTACATACGCATACAATCGACAGGGGAAAATTACCTCTCACACTATGACTCATAGAGGTGATGTATCTCGTACTGCTACGTTCACTTATAGCACCGCCGGAAGACTCTTATCCCAAACTGATTATTTTGGCAATGTCACACGGTATGATTATGATGATTATGGTCGGCCTAGCACGGTTACTACAACTGGAATTGGTTCAGAAAGCTCGATCGATAATGTGACCTATGACCAGTACGGTCGACCGAGTATGGTCACTACGAGTAGCCTAGGTGATACGGTTTTAATTGAGCTAGACTACCACCCGCTAGGGCTAGAAAACGCTCGAACAGTCACTGTCAATGAGGATTTTTTGTTCAGTATAGAACAAGAGTTTAACTCTGATCTCATGTTGACAGAAAGGCGTTACTCTGATGGCTCATCAGAGACGACAGAAGCCCTCGCATATAATGAGGCAGGGCGCTTAATTTCATACCAATGCAACGGAATAAATAAACCTTGTGACCAATATGGTAATCGAATAGCGCAACAAAGCTTTGAATATGACATTTTCGGTAATGTTACTTCTACCGAGACATCCTTTGATGATGACACAGTAAATATCGCCAGGTATCACTATGATGAATCTAATCCACTAAGGTTATTAAGTGTCACGAATAGCCATCCAGGTTATCCAGAACAAGCTTCATTTGATTACGATGAGTCTGGGAATATAATCAGTGACAATTTGGGCTACACCTACACTTACTCTCCTGACGAACTACTCGAAACGCTGACGGACACTGATGGCAACACGTCATTCCTTAAAAGGGATGGCATGGGCAATGTTAGTATTGAACAAACCCCAAGTCATGAAACATACCTTTATTATCGAGGCGATCAGCTGATTAATGAAGCAATAAACGATCATCACTCTTACTATCAGCATGGTTTTGGCACAGTGAGCCGTGGTGTTAATAGTTCTCAACTGGAACAACACCAGTTGTTAATAGGTAATAGTATGCAGAGTGTAGTCGCTGAACTATCAAAAACTCAAGAAGGTGAATCCCGCCAAGCATTGATGAAAACATACAGCCCTTATGGGGAAGAGGATTTATCCTAATGAAAAAGCGCCATCATCAGAATACACAACAAACAAGCTCATTTGA
>NZ_JAKEUV010000002.1:0-608558 GCF_022398095.1 Vibrio sp. Isolate23 | reverse complement strand
GGATGTAGCGGAAGAGCCCGAACCTGAAGCGCCAGTGGAAGCTGAAGCGTCGCTAGAGCTGGATGATTTAGACCTTCCTGAGTACAGTGAAGAAGATGCACTGGCGGATGTGGCGGAAGAGTCCGAGCCTGAAGCGCCAGTGGAAGCCGAAGCGTCGCTAGAGCTGGATGATTTAGACCTACCTGAGTACAGCGAAGAGGATGCACTCGCCGATGTTGGTGAAGAATCGGACCTTGAAGGCCAATCCAGTGCTTCGAGTGTATCCGGTGAAGCTTTGGACTTGGATGATCTGGATATTCCTACATTTGGGGATGTTGGGGCTTCTGATAGTGCTTCTGAAGGAGAAGGACATGATTCGAAGATCGACGATCAGGACCTTCCAGAATTTGATGAGCAAGATGCGTTGGCTGAAGCGGACGACTCTGGCTCAGAAGAAGTCGATTTTAAACTCGATGATTTGGAACTTCCGTCTTTGGGTGAGATTCCATCTGAGGCTGCACAAGAGTTAGCTAATCACGAGTATAATGAAGATGCTTTCGATGAGCTCCTTGCAGAAGAAGAGCCAAATCAAGCGGCTAACTTCGATTTTGAGTCTCCTGATACTCTGACTTCTGATAGCGCTGGTATGGATATCGAAGCTATGTTGGAGGTAGGAGGAGAAGATTGGAATGGTTTCAGCCTTTCTCCTGAGCAGCAAGCTCAGATCAACGATGATATCCCGGAAGACGAGCAGGGCGTATGGGATGAAAATAACCGCCCAGAACAAGCTCAGATTCTTGATGAAAACTGGGAAGATCAAGAAGAGCTGGGGGACTTCAATCCTCAGGAAGGAGAATTCCGAACCATTGATGAGCTGATGGCTGAGGTAGAGAAAGAAGAGCAGCAAGACTTTCAGGAAGAAGAGCTGAAATTAGATGTTGGGCTGAGTGATTTCCCAGATGTTATTGGTGATACAGGTAATGTTGATGTCGATAACAACTCAGAAGCGGCAGGTAAGCTTGATTTGGCGAAGATCTACATTGAAATGAACGATTCACAAGGGGCAATCAAGCTGCTTGAAGAGGCAATTGTTGATGGTAGTGACGAAATTCGTCGAGAGGCTAAAAACCTGATTGATGCGATTAACGGAAGGTAAACTTTTCCACGAATAAGGGGGCGTTAGCCCCTTTATCTTTTTGAGCAAAAATGTTTATACTTCCCGCCCAATTTTTTAAGAGAGCACCCCGATGAGAATTGCATTAGGTATTGAGTACAATGGCACTCAGTACTTCGGCTGGCAGCGTCAGAAAGAAGTGACAAGTGTTCAGGAAAAGCTTGAACGTGCACTGAGCATCGTAGCAAACCACCCAGTAGAAGTTCAGTGTGCAGGTCGTACAGATGCGGGAGTGCATGGCACCGGGCAAGTTGTTCATTTCGATACCACTGCTAGCCGGAAAACAGTGGCTTGGACAATGGGAGCTAATGCAAATCTACCCAGCGATATTGCAGTTCGATGGGCGAAAGAAGTTCCTGAAGAGTTCCATGCTCGGTTTTCTGCGACTGCTCGTCGTTACCGCTATATCATATTCAATAGTGCTCTGCGACCAGGTATTTTGTCATCTGGAGTGAGTCATTATCATGGTGAGCTTGATGCAGAAAAAATGCACGAAGCGGGCCAGTACTTGTTGGGTGAAAATGACTTTACGTCATTTCGTGCCGTGCATTGTCAGTCAAGAAGTCCATGGCGAAATATGATGCATCTGAATGTGACTCGCCATGGTCAGTATGTTGTCATCGATATCAAAGCCAATGCGTTTGTTCACCACATGGTTCGCAATATTACCGGCAGCTTGATATGTGTTGGACGTGGCGAGCAGCCTCCTGAATGGTTAAACTGGCTGTTGGAAGTAAAAGATCGCAAACTGGCAGGTGCAACCGCTAAGGCTGAGGGGCTCTACTTGGTAGATGTGGATTACCCTGAAGAGTTTGGATTGCCGAGAGTGCCTATTGGGCCACTATTTTTGCCAGACAATTTGAACTAAACCGTGTTAAATTGTCCAACTAATCAGTTCTTTAGGGCGTGAGATATTAGTGTAAGAAATAGGTACAACCAGTTTTTTGTCTACACTTGGCATTTTATATGCTTTAATCCTCTCGCGTAAATTCAGAATTTTTGTCCTTCGCACCGTGCGGAGGCGATGTAGAGAAAAAGGTCTTCCATGAGTTGGCTTGAAAAGATTTTAGAAAAAAGCAACATTGTTAGTTCACGTAAAGCGTCCATTCCAGAAGGTGTTTGGACTAAGTGTACGTCTTGTGAACAAGTGCTTTATCACGCTGAACTAGAGCGTAACCTAGAAGTATGTCCAAAATGTGATCATCACATGCGTATGAAGGCTCGTCGTCGCCTTGAAACATTTCTGGACGAAGACAACCGCGTAGAATTAGCGGATGAACTTGAGCCACAAGATAAGCTGAAGTTCAAAGATTCGAAAAAATACAAAGATCGTATCTCTGCTGCACAAAAGAGTAGCGGTGAGAAAGATGCGCTTGTTGTAATGAAAGGTGAACTGTTAGGTCTACCTATCGTCGCTTGTGCATTTGAGTTTTCGTTCATGGGTGGTTCGATGGGCTCCGTCGTTGGTGCTCGTTTTGTTCGCGCGGTCGAGGCAGCGATAGAGAACAACTGTGGTTTAGTTTGTTTTTCTGCAAGCGGTGGTGCACGTATGCAAGAGGCACTTATGTCTCTGATGCAAATGGCGAAGACGAGTGCGGCTTTAGAGCGTCTTTCTCAGAATGGCTTACCGTTTATCTCAGTAATGACAGACCCAACCATGGGTGGTGTGTCGGCAAGTCTCGCGATGCTTGGTGATGTGAATATTGGTGAGCCAAAAGCATTGATCGGTTTTGCTGGTCGCCGTGTTATTGAGCAGACAGTACGTGAAGATCTGCCAGAAGGTTTCCAGCGTAGCGAATTCTTGCTTGAGCATGGTGCGATCGACATGATTGTTGATCGCCGCGAAATGCGCCAGCGTGTGGGGAGCTTGATCGCTAAAATGACCAATCAACCCTCGCCTCTGGTAGTTTCTGTGAACGATTCACAAAATGAAGCTGCTTATTCTGTACCAGAAGCGGACGAAAAAGGGTAAAGTAACATACTAACAAACAACCACAATTACTTGGTTTAGAGTTAGATGAGTCAAACCCAAATTCCTCAAGCCACATCCTCTCTTGCGATGTGGCTTGATTATTTAACCACCATACACACTTCTGCAATCGACCTTGGCTTAGAGCGTGTCCAAACTGTCGCTGAAAAAGCCAACCTAGTTAAACCTGCCCCAAAAGTTATTACTGTTGCCGGTACCAATGGCAAAGGTTCGACCTGTGCACTGATGGAAGCTATTTTGCTTGATGCTGGATATTCTGTTGGTGTCTATAGCTCGCCACACCTTATTCGTTATAACGAGCGTGTTCGTATTAATGGTCAAGATCTAGAGGATGAAAAGCACACTGAGGCTTTCGCCTTTATAGAAAATCAGCGCGGTGATATTAGTCTAAGCTTTTTCGAATATGGGACACTTGCAGCATTGCGTCTCTTTCAAACTGAAAACGTTGATATTGTCTTACTTGAAGTTGGTTTAGGCGGGAGACTGGACGCAACGAATGTTGTTGAGCACGACGTATCCGTGATTACCAGCTTAGCAGTAGACCATGTTGACTGGCTCGGTGATGACATTAATGTGATTGGCTATGAGAAAGCAGGTATTTACCGAAGTGGTAAGCCTGCAATCTGTGGTCAGCCTAAAGCGCCATCTACTGTGGCAGCGCATGCTGATGATATTGGTGCGGAGTTGTTTCAGGTGGGAATCCAATACAACTACCACATTGAGGATGAGAATACTTGGCGTTGGAGTCATGGCCCCTATGAACTTGACTCACTTCCTATCCCTGGCTTGCCACTGCAGAATGCAGCCACCGCATTGATGGCGCTAGCTTCAGCAAATCTGGATATCTCCGATATAAATATTGTCAAAGGGTTAAGAGAAGCCCAGCTGCCTGGAAGAATGCAAATTGTCAGTACAGAGCCAACCATTATTCTTGATGTTGCGCATAACCCTCACTCGGCAGAGTATTTATTCGGTCAAATTCAGGAACAATACTCCGGCAAGAAGGTCCACGTTGTTGTCGCTATGTTGCATGACAAGGATATTAAAGCCACTCTGGAAGTTATATCGCCTATTGCTAGCCAGTGGTACCCTGCCTCATTACAAGGTCCAAGAGCGGCGAGTGCCGATGAACTTTGTGTCTTCTTACCTGAAAATAATCAGCGTTATGATAGCCCTGTTGACGCCTTTAAAGCCGCGATGACAAACTCACAGAGTAAAGATGTCATCTTAGTATTGGGTTCATTCCATACAGTGGGTGAAGTCCTTGAGTACTGGCAGAGCCAAGGAGAGTAAATGGCGAGTAAATTTCAAAACCGCTTGGTTGGCACTATTATTCTGGTCGCAATCGGCGTCATCGTATTACCGGATGTCCTCGATGGTAAGAAAACACATTACAAAGAAGAGATTGCTAGCATTCCTATTAAACCAGAGCTTGATAGCGATGTAGAAAGCTTTGAAGTTTTAGAACCGATAGATGATTCAGCAAGCCTGCCTGAAACGCCGGTTGAAGTTATTGCACAAGAAGTTGAGGCTCCAGCTTCCGCTGAAAAAGTGAATGACGAACCACTCCCAGTCGCAGTTAAAGAGGTTCCTGAACGCAACGAATATCAGGACAGTGCTTGGATAATTCAGCTGATGGCACTTAAGAATGCTGAAAATGCGAAGAACGTAGTCAAGGATCTTCAAAAGCGTGGTTATCAAGCACACACCAAACTCGAAAATGGCTTCACTCGTGTCATTATCGGCCCTGACATCTCAAAGAGTAAGTTAGAGAGACAAGTTGTGGAACTGGAGAAAATTACTGGTTCAAAAGGTCGATTGCTCAAATTTAAGCCATTAAATCCATAAGAAAACGTTTGCGTCAGCGTTTTTTCTGTTAAAATGCGCGCCAACTTAAGATGTAAGAACAGATGAATTCGTTAGATATTGTCATTTTAAGTGTGATCGGCCTGTCGGCATTGATCAGTTTAATTCGTGGCTTTGCAAAAGAAGCATTGTCTTTGGTTATCTGGTTTGGGGCGTTTTTTATCGCCAGTCAGTACTACGCAAAATTGGCGGTGTACTTTTCCAATATCCAAGACGACATGTTTCGTAACGGAGCAGCGATTGCAGCCTTGTTTGTTTCAACTTTGATAGTAGGGGCTATAGTCAACTATGTCATTGCTCAGTTGGTACAGAAAACAGGTTTGTCGGGAACAGACAGAGTACTTGGTGTCGTCTTTGGCGGCTTACGCGGTGTCCTGATTGTTTCTGCTGCATTATTTTTTATGGATGCGTTTACGTCGTTTCCAGACTCAGAGTGGTGGAGAAGCTCGCAATTGGTACCAGAGTTTAGCCGTATCATTGCGCCTTTCTTCGAGCACTTGCAAGCAACATCGAGTTTCTTATCTGGCGCGCTATAGCGCGCCAGCCATTGTCGCAAATCGAGGATTAGGACATGTGTGGTATTGTTGGAATCGTGGGTACAACGCCTGTAAACCAGTCTATCTATGACGCACTGACTGTGTTGCAGCATCGTGGCCAAGATGCCGCGGGTATTTGTACCATAGAAAGCAATCGTTTTCGTTTGAGGAAGGCGAATGGTTTAGTTAAGGATGTGTTTGAAGCTAAACATATGCAACGCCTTCAGGGAACGGTCGGAATTGGCCATGTTCGCTATCCAACAGCAGGTAGCTCAAGTGCTTCAGAAGCTCAACCTTTCTATGTAAACTCTCCTTTTGGTATTACGCTCGCTCACAATGGTAATTTAACTAACTCAGCGGAAGTGCGTGAGAAACTGTTTGAGAAAGATCGCCGTCATGTGAATACGACCTCTGACTCTGAAGTTCTACTCAATGTGCTTGCTCACGAGATTGATACTGTAAAGGGAAATGTCACAGCAGAAGATGTTTTTCGCGCAGTGACGAACGTACATCGCACGATTCGCGGTGCTTATGCAGTATCAGCGATGATCATTGGTCACGGCATGATAGCTTTCCGTGACCCAAATGGAATCCGTCCTCTTTGCTTGGGTAAGCGTGTAGTTGGAGATACGACTGAATATATGGTGGCATCTGAGTCTGTGGCGCTGGATGCTGTTGGCTTTGATTTCATTCGTGATGTAGCACCGGGCGAAGCCATCTATGCAACTTTTGACGGTCAGTTACATACCAAGCAGTGTGCTGATAATCCAGCTTTGAATCCATGTATTTTTGAGTTTGTCTATTTCTCACGTCCAGACTCGTTTATCGATAAGATTTCAGTTTACAGTGCTCGTGTTGAGATGGGTAAAAAGTTAGGTGAGCGTATTCGTGATGATTTCAGTCATCTCGATATCGATGTGGTTATCCCGATTCCAGAGACCTCATGTGATATTGCACTACAGATCGCACAAGCTATCGATAAACCTTACCGTCAAGGGTTTGTGAAAAACCGCTACGTTGGCCGTACCTTCATCATGCCGGGGCAACAGCAACGTAAAAAGTCGGTACGTCGAAAGCTGAATGCAATTCGTTCAGAATTTAAAGATAAAAATGTTTTACTTGTTGATGATTCAATTGTTCGTGGCACCACATCAGAACAAATCATTGAAATGGCACGTGATTCAGGCGCGAAGAAAGTCTTTATGGTTTCAGCCGCACCTGAAATTCGCTTCCCTAATGTGTATGGCATTGATATGCCTAGTGCGAATGAACTCATCGCTCATGGGCGTGACAACGATGCAATATGTAAGCAAATTGGTGCGGATGAGTTGATTTTCCAAACTCTGGATGACCTAGTGAAAGCTGTTGGAATGGGCAACACAGACATCACCAAATTTGAAACGTCGGTTTTTAATGGTGAATACGTAACGGGTGATATTGACCAGCAGTATCTGGACTTTCTACAGTCTTTGCGTAGTGACGATGCTAAGATCCAGCGAGAGATTCAACAGGACTTGGCTAATCTTGAGTTGCATAACGAAGGGGCTTAGAGGGAGCTTTGGCTGCAAGCGACACATAAAAAAGAAGGGCTGATGCAATGCATCAGCCCTTCTTTTTATCTCCAATCTTTAGTATCTGATACGATATAACTGGGTCAACATAAACATGGCCGCTGCGCTGATGACAACGGAAGGGCCCGCTGGGGTGTCATAGTGCCATGACAAACTTAATCCAAGTAGAACGGCTATTGCGCCAATACAAGAGGCCATGAACGCCATTTGTTCAGGTGTCTTGGAGAAACGTCGCGCTGTGGCTGCGGGAATTATTAAAAGCGATGTCATGATGAGCGCCCCCACAAACTTCATACCAATTGCGATGACTAAACCAACCATAATCATCAGAATAAGTCTCATTAAGTCAACATTATGCCCTTCAACGGCAGCTAAATCTTCGTTGACCGTTGTGGCCAACAGTGAACGCCAAAAACAAAACAATATGACGGACACAAGCGCGGCTCCCGCATAGATATAAACAAGATCGGTGGGAGTCACTGCGAGTAAATCACCGAATAGGTAGCTCATTAAATCAATACGAACATTGTCTAGGAAGCTAACCGCCACTAAGCCTAAAGAGAGTGCACTGTGAGCTAAAATGCCTAACAAGGTGTCAGTGGCGACTAATTGCTGTCTTTGCAGCGCTACCAAAATGAAAGCGAGTGCAAGACAGCAGACGATCAAAGCAAAATAAAGATTGACGTCGAGTAAGAAGCCAAGAGCAAGCCCCATCAGTGATGCGTGTGCTAAGGTATCGCCAAAGTAGGCCATCTTGCGCCAGACGACAAACGAACCAAGCGGGCCAGCGATAGCTGCGATGCCAAGGCCGGCTAGAATAGAAGGTAACAAAAACTCAATCATGGTGATGACCGTGTGAATGATGGGAACAAGTAGACGCTTCACCTGAAACGGGATCACCCGCGAGATCATGATGATGGTGTTGATGCTGGTGATGGTAGAAGGCTAGATATTCACTACGCACTTCACCGAATAAAGCAATATAGCTTGGGTGTTTGGTGATATCGGCAGGGGCTCCTGAACAACAAATATGATGATGCAAACAGATCACATCATCCGTTTTTGCCATCACTAGATGCAAGTCGTGCGAGACCATGAATACAGCACAGCTAAAGCGATGGCGAATGGTGTCAATCAAATCGTACAAATCAATCTGTCCTTGAACATCGACCCCTTGAGCTGGCTCGTCCAGTACTAATAGATCAGGCCGTTGTAACAAAGCCCTTGCCAGTAGAATGCGTTGATTCTCTCCTCCCGATAGCGAGTGCATATTAGACTTTATCAGGTGCTCTGCGCCGACAAGCTTTAGCGCATCTTGTAATTCTTGTTCGCTGTATTTACCTGCCAGCTTCATAAAGCGTTTAACGTTTAGAGGGAGTGAGTCATTAAGCCTGAGCTTCTGTGGGACATAACCAATTTTCAAGCCCTTGGATCGTTTTACGGAGCCTGTGAACTTTTTTTGAAGGCCTAAAAGCACTTTTACAAGTGTCGATTTTCCTGCGCCATTGGGGCCAATTAAAGTGGTTATCTCGCCTCGTTTGATGTTGAGGCTGATATTATCGAGAACTTTACGCTCACCAAACTGAACGCAAACTTGTTGAAGTTCGACTAATGCCGACATGAATGGAACTCATTTGCAAATAACTATTGTTATAATGTAACATTTGTCAAACTTTAACGCCAGAGAGTAGTGGTATTGATTTATGAAACATCTAATTCCTTTGTTATCCATTTTTGTGATAGGTAGTGCTAATGCTAGCGAGATATTGACTAGTATCAAGCCGATTCAAATGATTACCTATGAGATCACTCAAGGTGTTTCTGAGCCAGAATTATTGCTTGATTCAAATACCTCTCCCCATGACTATGCGTTGAAACCTTCTGATGTGAAAAGGATCAGAAAAGCAGATTTAGTCATTTGGTTTGGTCATGATTTAGAGCCATTTCTATCTAAGGTTTTAGAAGGACAGAGAAATGTGCTGACGGTCAGTGAAATTGAGGGCTTAGCGTTGCGTGAATTTGATGGCAGTCATCATGATCATGATGGTCACAACCACGGTTCGCATGACCCACATTTTTGGCTTGGTTATGAGCAGAGTATACAAGTGGCAGAAGCGATAAGTGAAAAGCTAGGTGAGTTAGATCCTAAAAACAAAGAAACATATCAGGCCAACTATCAATCGTTCATAAACAACTCGAATGAGTACGACAAGAAGTGGCGTGCGGCACTTGAGCCTATTAAGGATGTTGGTTACTACGTTTTCCATGACGCCTATGGTTACTTTGAACAGCATTATAGGTTGAATCATTTAGGTGAATTCACGGTAAGCCCCGAAAGAAAACCGGGAGCTAAGACTCTGATAAAAATAAAAAAAGCATTAGCGAAAGGAGATGCTAAATGTGTCTTTTCTGAACCTCAATTTACTCCAGCAGTTGTGAATTCGGTGACTCGAGGAAGCCAAGCAAAGCAAGGTATTCTTGATCCTATCGGATCTGATATTCCAGTTGGGCCTGGTAGCTACTTTACTTTCATTCAGTCCATTACCGACAGCTTTACGGAGTGTTTGAGCCAGTAAACATCGGTTAATGAATAACCTAGGGAAGTGCCATGCTTCCCTTTTTCGATTTAATTGAAGAAGAAAAGCTGGATTCTTTGAAGCAACATCTTGTTTATCCGTCTAAATACAAGATAATTATTGGCACAAAATAATTTAATGACGTTGTCTACATAGAACTGGATATCGTCAATCAAGCAGCCATGTTGTCACTCTTATTGGAGTATTGTGGCTGCGGATGCAAGGGAATTGTGAGTGAAAAGAGCCGTTTGCTTTCTGGCACTATATTTTATAGCTCGTTTAGCCGTCGCTATGGATCTTCCTTTATCGGTCTTTTATCCCTTACCGACACAGGCTAAGGGGAAGGCATTTGCGGCAAAAGAGCTTTTTCTTGCCGAAAATGGTGGTATTTGGTTTCAGGATGTCAGGAATCAAGTGCTATTTTTTGACGGTCAAAACATCTTGCCTAAATCAGGCTCCGCACTTGAGTTTAATCCAGTACATATTGCGTTTCTCGATAATGCATTTTGGTCTTTTGCTGGTAATGAGATTTATCGTACTACTCCGAGTAAGTCACGAGAACTCATGTTTAGTCTTACACCTGGTACGGAAATTTTACGGATAGGGGTTTCCGGACGTTATGTTTGGGTATCCGATACTGCCAATTTTTACACCTATCATATTGAAAGCGGAGATTTTTCTTCATACTCCTTAATGGAGTTGTATCAGTATAATCAGTCGGCAGAAATCAGTATAACGGATGCCAAACTTATTAAATCAAAATGGGTTTTAGCAACAAATTCAGGTGTGTACTTGTCAGATGGGGATCATTTTGAGCATGCTCCTCGCTCTGGAAAGAATCACATCGAAACGCTCTATTTTTCTGAGAAGCGACAAGAGTTGGTTGTTGGGACTCGAAGCGGAGCCATCCTTTTCAGTATTAGTCATCCTAACGGACCGCTCAAACGCATACCAGGAGGTCATGTTCTCAGTATTGCTGAGACAGAAGATGGATACTGGCTGGGCACCGAATCAGGCTTACAGGTTTATTCTTTCGGATCGAGTGAGAGCCGCTATGCCTTGAGAACCTTGACGTATAGCAATGCTTTGCCTGGTGAAAAGGTCTATTCATTGCTGAATGATCGTCGTGGCGGCATATGGATCGCTACGGAGAGGGGAATTCATTACTTTTCCTTGTTTTCTCATCATTTTCAACGCTTTCCAAATTTGATGATCAACCATGGCTCTACGTCGGAAAAGCTGATTCAGCTAAAGAATATGCACAGTCGAGGCGGATTTTGGATGGTGACCAGTGTGGGCGTGTATACCCTTAAACTCAATAACAGACCTTCCAGAAAACTGGTATATAAAGGCAGAGTGAATAATGTCATTGAGCATAACGGTACGCTGTGGCTAGCCACTGACAATGGCATCATTTGCATTGATAGTGTATCTGGTGCATTGCTCAAAGACAGTTTACCCAATTTTTTAAAGACTTCATCGGTTGAATTGCTAGAACTGGATAAGCAAGGTCGAGTCTGGGGGGCCAGCGACCATAAGTTATGGCGTTTCGATACAAACAATCGTGAGCTGGTGCAATATGGCTCAGATTGGATGCTGAATCAGTACTTGCCAGCACAACTTACTCAGATGTCCGTTACTGATGATGGCAGTTTGGTACTTGGTACTGATCATGGCGCTTATGTTCTGATTGATGGTCAGATTCATTATATTGATGATTCGGAACACTTTGGGCGAGTTGTGAGCATAGAGGAAGGTAAGACAGGGGAAGTTTGGGTAGCGAGTACTTACGGTTTGTACCGATTAGATCTAGCTAGTTTCCAACTCGAACCTCTAGGTATGGTAGAGAACCATATTACCCCTAAGTGTCTGCTTAGAAATGGGAAAGGTATTTGGATGACTTCTTCTGCAGGGCTCACTCGTTATACAAGCAATGGGGAAATTGCAGCACATTTTGGTGAGCCATTGGGGTTAGTAAACAACGAATTCCTATCAGGATTATGCAGTCTAGGCTCAGAAAGTCAGCGAAACCTCTTACTTGGCTCTAGGCTAAGCTTGGTCAAGGTTGATACCCAAAGCCTGAGTATGAGTCATCCGCCGAAAGTACAGGCCATTATTAGCCAAGTCACTGCTAATCAAGAGCTATTTTCTCTTGGTGGAAGCCTATTCAATGCTCCACATGTAAAGTATGGGCAGCCAATTGCTTTTCAGTTTGGAGTGTTGCCTCAGGTGAGTCATGTCGCGCTTCAATACCGGCTCGGATCTCAGGAAGAGTGGCAAGATCTTGAGGGAATGAAGCTAACCATTGAGCATATTCTTCCAGGACATTATGCACTTGAAGCACGAGTGGTCAGCAATGGCATGGCTCAAAGCGCGATCGATCCGTTCGTGTTCTCGGTTGAAGAGCCTTGGTATTTACGCGGGTATGCGATCTTGTCATATATTGCCCTTACTTTAGTTTTGTTAGCGATAGTAATTTATTGGCGTTCACGAATAATGGCGAGAACGAATAAAGAGTTAAAATCACAGATTGCATTGAAGACGAACCAGTTGCGTCATCAAAGCCGAATTTTACTCACTAACAACGATCAATTAAGAAAGCAGCTCCAAATAAGGCGTATTCTTTACCGCCAGTCGGTGCAATCGTTGCGTGAAAGATTGCAAAGCTGTACAGCTCAAGTCATTTCCGAATCAGAGCAAGGGAAGCAACAACTCATGAGCTTTATGATTCATGAATTAGACTTGCTCCTCAATGTGCGTGCGGCAAATGGTGATGCCTTGCCAGTATACAACTTGTCTCTGGTATTGCGCTCAGCGTTGGATGGTTGGCGAGACGAACTGAATAAAGCCGGTCTATCTGTTGAGATAAGTTCGGATCAAGATAAAGACATTTACGTCACGCTCGACGTGTTTAACTTGGATAGTGTGTTTAATCTTCTGATTGATAATCTGATCAAACGTATATATCGCGGACAAGTCGTTTTGATGGCTTGCCGCGTCGAAGATGGAAAAGTCCATTTCTCTATCACTGAACAAGGTAAAAAGCTTGATGACGATTCAGTATCAGCTGAAGAACTATGGAATGAGATCGAGTCTCTCGTCAAAGAAAGTGGAGGTTGTTTCCATCGATATAGTTCAAATGAGAGAAATTTGCTCGAGTGCGTGTGGCCTGTAGGTAATGAGTTTGAAGAAAATTCGATCGTTCATCTGACTGATACAGGATTATTCGAAGAGCAATCTAAAGAGAAAGATCCATGGGTTGAAAAACTCGAAGCGCTGGTTATAAAACACTATTCAGACCCAGAATTTGGCACGGCTCTGGCCGCTAAGCAGATGTTTGTATCAGAACGCAGTTTGCAACGTCGATTTAAGACCGCCACACAACGTACGTTTATGGACTACGTCACGGAGGTGCGTTTGGACTATGCATGCCGACGTTTACTTGCAGGAGAGAAGATCTCTGATGTCGCATTCGAGTGCGGGTTTAATGACCCTTCCTATTTCAGCCAGCGATTTAAACATCGTTTTGGTGTTTCCCCTTCTCAGTTCATTGAAGAACAAGAACAGTAATCTAAGGCGATTCTCTGCATTAAGTAAAAAGAGTTGTGTTGAGGTTGTTTGATTGAACACTCTGCGTGATGCGTGATGAAAAAAATATCGTGGTATAGCCGGGGGGACTATACCACGGGTGTCAATGACACCTTCGCTTGCTGCCGGAGTGGTGCGGTAGCACCACCTCTGGAATTCAATGTCTTCAAGAAGCTTTCCTCGTCGACGTGGTTAACTATAAAACTATCGACTTATTTTACTTATAAAATTAACGCCAAGGTTACATGACAAAAACGACACTTGGTTTAAGTTTTTGATATTTATTGTTTTATTTTGTTTTTGAATGAAAGGAACTCAATGAAACTAGCTGATTAAGTGACATTGATTATGGCTTTTAACGGATTTAACGAGGCTTTAATTAACGAAAGTGACGTTCCATAAATGTAATGTTTGATTTCAGACAAGATTTAAAAATTTCACACGGGCTAATATCTAAATTCTTAATAATAATATTTCTCATTTTTATCTTTAATTGGCCTGTCTATGAAACTGTCAGATCTAACACAAGGACAAAAAGCAACCATTACTGGTTTCTCTGAGCTTTCAAGCGATGTCCGAAAAAAACTCATGGTTATGGGGTTATTGCCGCAAACACCAGTTACGCTTATCCGCAAAGCGCCAATGGGCGATCCGCTTCAAGTTGAAGTGCGTGGCGTTTCTTTAGCGGTGAGAACCAATATTGCGAACGCTATTCTTGTGGAGGCTAGCTAATGAAGTACCACATTTTAACCGTTGGTAATCCAAACAGTGGCAAAACCACGCTGTTTAACGGTCTGACTGGGGCGAAGCAGCAAGTCGGTAACTGGGCTGGAGTTACGGTCGAAAAGAAAACAGGTCGATATCGCCATTCAGGTGATGAATTCATGCTGACTGACTTACCCGGTATTTATGCGCTTGATAGTGGCAATGATGGTAACAGTATCGATGAGTCCATTGCTTCTCGTGCCGTCTTAACTCATCCATCGGACCTGATTATTAATGTTGTTGATGCGACTTGTTTAGAGCGCAGCTTGTATATGACGCTTCAACTACGTGAATTAGGCAGACCTATGATGGTCGTGCTAAATAAAATGGATGCCTTAAAACGAGAACGCCAGACGATCGATATTAAAGCGCTAGAAAAAGTGTTGGGTTGTCCGGTGTTTGCGCTATCAGCGAATAATAATGGGCAGGTTCAACGCTTTAAAGAGCGTTTACATAAAGCTGTTGTCCAAGGTGTAGCGCTGGATGAGCTGAATATCCATTACCAATCAGATTTTGAATATGCAATCGAGCAGATCCAACCTATTTTTGAAAACCACTCTGAAGTATCTGCAAGAGCGCTTTCAATTCGCGCATTAGAGCAAGACTTGCTTGTACTCAATAGCCTCTCTTCAGAGGAGAGAAGTATGATTGCCAATGTTCAGCAATCGATAGAGCTGGATATTGATTTATTAGTTGCCGACACTAAGTACACCTTCTTACATGAACAGTGTAAAAGGGTGCGCCGAACAGAAGGAAAGCTCAGTCATAGTTTTACCGAAAAGGTGGACAACGTCATCCTGAATAAGTGGGTTGGAGTGCCGTTTTTCTTTGTGGTTATGTATCTGATGTTTATGTTCTCAATTAACATCGGAAGTGCGTTCATTGATTTCTTTGATATTGGTGTTGGTGCCTTATTGGTTGATGGAGGGCACTATTTACTCGACGAACACCTTCCTGTTTGGCTTGTCACCTTAGTTGCTGATGGCGTTGGTGGGGGGATTCAGACGGTGGCAACCTTTATTCCAGTGATTGCCTGCCTTTATCTTTTCCTTGCCGTTCTTGAGAGCTCGGGCTACATGTCACGTGCAGCGTTTGTACTTGATAAAGTGATGCAAAAAATTGGTTTACCGGGCAAAGCATTTGTTCCACTAGTACTTGGCTTTGGGTGTAATGTACCGGCAATCATGGCGACACGTACCCTAGATCAAGAGCGCGAACGTAAGTTAGCGGCATCAATGGCACCATTTATGTCCTGTGGTGCCCGCTTGCCGGTATATGCTTTGTTTGCTGCCGCATTTTTCCCAGAAAGTGGTCAAAATATTGTGTTTGCATTGTATTTGCTGGGCATAGTAGCCGCTGTTTTTACAGGGCTCGTGTTGAAGCACACACTTTATCCGGGGTCAAGCGATAGCTTAGTGATGGAAATGCCAGATTACGAGCTACCTACAGTACAAAATGTTCTGATCAAAACATGGCAGAAACTTAAGCGATTTGTTTTAGGGGCTGGCAAAACCATTGTCGTTGTGGTCACCATTCTCAGCTTTCTTAATTCTGTTGGTACAGATGGTTCATTTGGTAATGAAGACAGTGAAACATCCGTATTGTCTAAAGTTTCTCAGGTTGTGACACCTGTATTTGCTCCTATTGGTGTCAAAGAAGATAACTGGCCAGCAACGGTAGGTATCATTACTGGTATTTTCGCAAAAGAGGCGGTTGTAGGTACGCTGAATAATCTCTATGCGCCTAGTGAAGGTGAAGAAGCCGAGTTTAACTTGATGGCGAGTTTAGAAGAGGCGGTGATGTCGATTCCTGATAATCTAGCAGGGTTAAGCTATTCAGATCCACTGGGTATCGAAGTCGGTGACTTAACGGATAGCTCTACGGTTGCTGAGGAACAGGAAGTGGATGCCTCGATTTTTGGCAACTTGAATCAGCACTTTGCATCGAGTCATGCGGCTTTTGCTTATTTGATCTTCATCCTGCTTTACACCCCTTGTGTGGCAGCTATGGGAGCTTATGTGCGAGAGTTTGGTCAAAAGTATGCGCGTTTTATTGCTGCGTGGACAATGGGCTTAGCTTATGGTGGTGCAGTCTTATATTACCAAGTCATGCATTTTGCTGATCATCCTGTTTATAGCTCAGCGTGGATTGCAGGCATCCTACTTGCCTCCTTGGTAACGTACCGCGCTCTTAAAACTGCAGGTGAGAAACAAACACTATATGTGGAGACACAAACAGCATGATCCTGAGAGAGCTGAAACAGTACATCGAACAGCAGGGCTGTGTAAGTCAGAGAGAGCTTGCTAAGAAATTTGCGCTGAGTGAGGATGGTGTCGATGCTATGCTGGCGGTATGGATCAGGAAGGGTCAGATCTCTAGACTGGTTGATACGAATAAAGCTCACAGGGTGATGAGAGTGCGTTACTCCGCGAATTGTTCGGATGGGATTGCTCTCACGGTTACAATGTAAACAATGCCGCTGGATAACAGCGGCATTTTTTTATGCCTTTCGAAACAGACTACTTAGTGATAGTACGTTTTGAATGCGAGAAAGCATGGTTTGTTGTTCTTCCTCAGAACGAAACACGCCGTTGGTGTTACCCCAAATGGGACCGGGCCAAGCGATGTCGTCTTTGAAGCGAGCGATATGATGAATATGCAGCTGTGGGACCATATTTCCAAGCGCACCTAAGTTGAGTTTATCTGGGCGAAACGTTGCTTCTAATGCTTGGCTTACTGCTTGTGATTCGAGTAAGAACTGTTGTTGATCTTGCATTGGCAGGTGGTGCAGCTCCTTAAGATTTGCCCGTTTAGGGACAAGAATCACCCAAGGAACAGCGTTGTCCTTGTGGAGCAGAGCAATAGTCAAAGGAAAGTGACCGATGACGCTAGTATCCTTTGTCAGTTGTGGATGGAGTTCAAAACTCATGATTCATTCCTATTAGTATTTTTTTGCCAGTATACGCCAGAAAAAACAAAAGGTTGATGCTTTCACATCAACCTTTATTTTCTATCGCTAAAGCCCTAGCTTACATACGTTCTAGTGTATCAATACCTAGCAGAGAAAGACCTTGTTTGATGGTCTTCGCCGTCAGTGCTGCCAGCTTCAGACGACTCTGTTTAACAGACTCATCTTCTGTGTTCAGAATTGGGCATGCTTCATAGAAGCTTGAGAATTGGCCAGCAAGTTCGAATAGGTAACTACACATGATGTGTGGTTGACCTTCACGAGCAACTGACTGCACGGCTTCTTCAAATTGAAGTAGCTTGGCGATAAGAGATTTCTCTTTCTCTTCGGTGATCTTAATGTCGCCCCCTAACTCATCCATTGAGATGCCCGCTTTAGCAAAAATAGATGCAACGCGCGTGTAAGCGTACTGCATGTATGGGGCGGTGTTGCCTTCAAAGGCCAGCATGTTATCCCAGTCAAACACGTAGTCAGTCGTACGGTGCTTAGACAGGTCTGCGTACTTAACAGCAGCCATCGCTACCGTGTTCGCGATGTTTTGCTTTTCAGCTGTTTCTAAGTCTGGGTTCTTAGACTCGATAAGTTTGATTGCACGTTCTTCTGCTTCGTCTAGTAGGTCCGCCAGACGAACTGTGCCACCTGCACGTGTCTTAAATGGACGGCCATCTTTACCTAGCATCATACCGAAAGCGTGGTGCTCAAGAGTGACCTCTTCTGGCACATAGCCCGCTTTACGAACGATAGTCCAAGCTTGCATCAAATGTTGGTGCTGGCGAGAGTCAATAAAGTACAGCACGCGGTCTGCACCTAGCGTTTCGTAGCGGTATTTCGCACAAGCGATATCGGTAGTGGTGTACAAGAAGCCGCCGTCACGCTTCTGGATGATCACACCCATAGGCTCGCCGTCTTTGTTTTTGTACTCTTCAAGGAACACAACTTGTGCACCGTCATCTTCTTGTGCAAGACCTTGTTCTTTCAGGTCTGCCACAATGCCAGGAAGCATGCCGTTGTACATGCTCTCACCCATTACGTTCTCACGAGTTAGAGAGACATTAAGACGATCGTAGTTGCGCTGGTTTTGGATCATGGTGACATCCACCAGTTTTTTCCACATCTCAGCGCAGTATTCATCACCACTTTGTAGTTTTACCACGTAATTACGAGCTTTTAGCGCAAACTCTTCGTCTTCATCGTACAGCTTTTTCGATTCACGATAGAAAGCTTCTAGATCAGCGAGTTCCATTGATATTTCGCCAGACTCTTTTTGCACTCGCTCAAGGTTCGCAATCAGCATACCAAACTGAGTACCCCAATCACCGATGTGGTTAGCACGAATGACTTTATGGCCTAAAAATTCAAGTGTGCGCACAACGGCGTCACCGATAATAGTTGAGCGCAGGTGGCCAACGTGCATTTCTTTCGCCACGTTTGGCGCAGAGTAGTCAGCAACAATAGTTTTTTGCGCTTCAGCTGCAACACCAAGGCGAGAGTCAGATAGTGCGGACTCAGCTTGTTTAGCAAGGAATTCTTCGCTCAAGAAGATGTTGATAAAACCTGGGCCAGCAATTTCTGTTTTGCTAGCGATGCCATCAAGGTCCAGAACATCCAGTACTTTTTGAGCAAATTCGCGTGGGTTGGTACCGAGTTTCTTAGCAACACCCATGACGCCGTTTGCTTGGTAATCACCAAACTGAGGCTTTGCTGATTGGCGAACTGCAGCAGGGCTACCTGCCGGTGCGCCAGCGGCTTCTAGAGCCTGAGATACTTTGTCGTTAATAAGTGCTTGGATATTCACACGCGCTTCCTTCAATTCTGGGAATTGGTTGGATATGCATATAAATATTCAGTTTAGTCAATGGCTATGGCTGAATAATATCCACTCTAGCGGAATAAATGCATATCTCTGTAGAGTTCATAAATTGGCGCACATAATACCAACTTTATTGCCTCTCTTATAGGGAGTGAACTGGGAAATTTTCTACTTTTCCTTAGGTTCTTGCTAGTATTGCGGAAAAATCAACGTTTTGGATAAATGAAAATGTCTCAAAGACTATTGGATGCTGAATTGATGCCTTCACAAATGAAAGGCAAGATTGAAGATTTTATGCATAAAATTCAAGGTTTAAGCGAAAAGCTGCATATTAATTTACGTCCTTTTCAGGCGGATCATATCGCATTACGTATCAATGACTTGGAATTGGCAAAACTGGCTCATCAAGAATGGTTAAAAGAAGGCTGTGAAATATCAAATGCGGTGATAAATGGCCGCCCGATCATAGTGATTGAATTCACTGAGCCATTGAAGGCGTTAAATTGGTCAATCGAATGCTTAGAGCTACCTTACCCGGCCGAGGGAAAACGCTACCCACAACAGAGTTGGGAACATGTTGAGTTTGTTGTCCCGTCACAGGCACAAACCGCAGATGAATATCTACAGGAGATTAAGGGCCTACAGCCAGAAATGGCGAAGCAATGGGAACAGTTAAGTGAGCAGGGAGTGAAGATCAAGTTATCTAGCCCGAAAGGTGAGGGTGAGCGGCTCAATAACCCCACAGTGGCGTTTAAGTATGAGGGTGTGTGTATTAAGCTTCACCCCCATTCATTGAAGACAATTGTCGAGTCTGAACAATCAGCCTAAGTCAATATCCTTCGGTCTAAGTTGAAACTCTTCTATTGAGCCTATTTCTAGGCCTAAGTCCAGTGGTGCTGACTCATGATGTGCATTTCCTTGGGTGTGCATGATGAGTCGGTTTGCTGTCCGTGGCTTGAGCTCATTGACAACAAAGCGGATCATATCTGCACGTGTTAAGGTTTTCAGTTCCTCTAATACCACTTCTTTCTGGTTGAAGTTATCGTCTTTGTTACCTATCGCAACCCAAAGGCGTTGAGCTCGGCTTCTTAGTGTCGTGTCAGGTGTCGCGATCTGATTCCATAGTCCTCGCTTGCTGCTATGCCATTGGTACTCATTCAGCTCAAGCAGCACCATATAGAAAGCATTGAGAAATTCATCAATGGAACTGATTAGATCGATAGGTGCGGCATTGGGTGATTGTACATAGAGCACAATACCTGGATGACGATTGAGTGGTAAGTTCCCTGTTCCTACCATATAACCCAGCTGTTGCTTGGTTCTTATTTCATGAAAAAAAGTTGCGGACATCAAATGGTTAGCCAGCGAATACAGAGCAATATTGCGTGGCTCTATATCATCGCATTGGTAATAAACGACAATTGCTGAATCTTCTTGGTTACACTCCACTGAACGCTGGAAAGTCCCATTTTTGCCAAGCATCACTAGAGGGCGCAGTGCTTCTTCGTACTGTTGGTTGTGTACTCTAAGTGCGTCTTTCAGTGTTGTCCCAAGATGGATAGCATCAGAGCGAATCCAGTCTCCGTAGACAAACATTTCGACATGCAACTCAGCGAGTATTGCCTGCACAAATTCAGCCAATTCTTCCATATGGATGGTTTCCAAGGCTTCGAGCAAATCAGCGTAAGGAGGGTTGTTTGGTTGTAACAGGCCCGTCATAGCGTTGAAAAGTTGCGAGATAGGTTTATCCTGTGCCGCGTTCCGCCAATTCCTCAATAATTGATTCTTAATGGTATCAAAGCGTTTTGCACTGAAGTCACGTTTGGCAAAGCGCTCCAAGATCATCTTCATTAATTCTGGTTGTTTCTTACTGAAGCCTGAAAGTGTTAGGGTTACTCCACCTTGGTGGGCATACATGTTGTAACCCATACCTGCGATCTCAGCTTGATAAGTTTCTTTGGCTAAAGAATCGAGGAACATTTCCACGCACAAGCGAGTTTTCACAATATTTCTGGGGTTAGCGACGGCGTGAGGACTGTCTATCGCGACGTATATGACCCCTTTAGGTACCTTGAATTCATGATCTTGTAAGTGCCATAGCTTAAACCCTGGTAGCTCTTCTATCACTTCTGGAATGTCAGAAAGGGCTTCAACAGGTTGAGGATCTAAGTCATAACAGATAAAAGGATTTTTAGGCGGAAGCGCGAAGTTCAAGTCGCTTGGCGTTTTATATTTGGCTAACTGTTCCGATGAAAACGGTAACACTGAATAAGGAGATGCGTACCACTGAGCTTGTTTATCATAGTATAAGCCTTGAGCAATAAGCGTGACACGCAAATTCTCCGGCGTTAGGTATTGCAGAAGGCCTCTGAGCAGTGTTTCATTATATTCAGTCATCATAAAATCGCCATAGACGGTGTCTTCTGGCGCATAGTGCTGCATATTAACTACTAAATGGCTGACAAGATCGAGTGGCCTGGTGGGTTCTTGAAAGCGGAATGCAGATTCCAATACGGCTTGCTTCTCAAGGTAGCGCCACTCGTCAAAACCTTCACGGCTTAGTAGCGATAAATAACTGAATATAGCTTGAACAATATCGTCAACATGATCTATACCCTCTGCGGTTAACGCGCAGCTAACCGTAAATTCTCGATAGTTACTTCCGCTGGTTCCGCCACCAGCTGAAAGGGAAGTAATCCATCCGGCTTCTTTGAGTTCGAGCATCAGGCTGCCGTTACCTTCGTAGCCGAGAAGATGAGCAAAGTAAGACAGAGGCTTTTGACGGTAATGTTCATCCATACATGGCATGGGAAAGGTCAAAATCAGTTTGCGAATGTCTTTAATCGGTTCGACATTGACCAAGATACGGGTGGAGTTTTCATCGGTATAAGGGACGTCGATTGATTTACCCGCGAGATTGTGAGTCGGTATGGCTGAAAACTTTTTGGTGACCCAACTTTCTAGTTCGTCTAACGACTGTGGGCCCATGACAGTCAATGTCATTAAGTCAGCGGAATATTGCTGATAATGGAAATCAACGATTTCATCTCGAATAGATTGACCGCCGCGGTCACCTAATGTCTCTAGGTTGCCCACAGAGAACTTGGCAAATGGATGCTTCGGATTGACGAGCTCCTTGTGGACCTGATACAGCCTTCGAGAGTCGTCGTTTAGTTTGAGTTTGTATTCAGATTCAACCGCTTGGCGTTCTTTGTCGAGCGCCTCATGATTAAAGAGTGGGGCGGTAAAAAATTGACTAAACCTGTCGAGGCTATCGGCAAAAGCCGAAGGTGTGACGTCAAAAAAGAAGCAAGTATGTTCGGTACCAGTCCATGCGTTATTACTGCCACCATGTTGGTTAATGTAACTTTGAAATTCACCAACTTTAGGGTATTTTTCTGTCCCTAAAAACAGCATATGTTCCAAGTAATGAGCAAGACCTTGACGATCCATTGGATCATCAAAGTGCCCAACATTGACGGCTAACGCTGCAGCTGATTTTTGCGCGTCTTTATCTTGAATAGCTAACACTCTAAGCCCGTTTTCCAACGTGAGGTAGCGATATTGGTTGGTGTCATTGGGGCTTATGTGCACAAGTATTTCTCCGCTGAAGGTGCTTAGGTATTAGTATGTACGCGATGTGGATGAGTGCCAACTATCTCTTTGAGAAATATAAGCATACACAAAATATGAATCCGTCCATTAAGATTGTTAAGAAAGTCGAAGTCTTTAGCAAGGTACTTGATATAATTATTTTTAAACAAGTGCTAAAA
The DNA here is from genome assembly GCF_022398095.1 of Vibrio sp. Isolate23. NCBI lineage: Bacteria > Pseudomonadati > Pseudomonadota > Gammaproteobacteria > Vibrionales > Vibrionaceae > Vibrio > Vibrio sp. Isolate23. The sequence continues at coordinate 585,962 of NZ_JAKEUV010000002.1, read as the reverse complement.
ATCAGCGTATAAAAATAACAATGATGATAATTACAAAATCACAGATTTAGGAAGAAGCCATGAAAATATTCATTATGCGTCATGGGGAAGCTGAGCATTATGCAGCAACTGACGCAGAGCGTGCGCTGACAGAGAGAGGGCGCAGTGCCTCCGCGGCAGTAGCCCGAGCATGCGCAGAGCAAGGTTATGCACAATTCGATAAAGTATTAGTTAGCCCTTACTTACGTGCTCAGCAAACTTGGCAAGAAATCTCACGCAGTTTTAGTGCGAAACAGATCCAAACATGCGAAGACATTACACCGTACGGTGAGTCCAACCAAGTGGCGGACTATGTAGTAGCGACAGCCGAGGTAGAGGAGCTAGCATCAATATTGTTGGTGTCACATTTACCGCTTGTTGGATATCTCACTGCAGAGTTGGTTCCGGATATGGTGCCTCCGATGTTTCCTACCTCAGGTATCGTGTGCGTGGACTATGACTTAGCAAAACGACGTGGTGAACTGCTTTTCAATATCCAACCTTAGGGCGTTCTCACGATTAATTGGGAAGCTCGCCAATTCAATGAGTTAGGGCTTCTATTACCATATCTTAATGTAGCCATAAAATTGACAGGACTTATGGACTGAAACTTGCATATCGGCCTAAGTCCTTTAATGTTTTGGTTAAATTATAGATTTCACCTATATGAAGTTTACGTTGCCGTTCGCGGATAAGTTACCTCCCATTCCTCAGAGAGCAATGCCAGCGGTAGGTGCGCCTATTATGGTATTGGCGACACTGGCGATGGTGGTATTACCGATACCTCCATTCCTGCTCGACTTATTCTTTACGTTCAATATCGCATTGGCGATGGTTGTCCTTCTCGTGACGGTCTATACCCGTAGGCCTTTAGACTTTGCGGCTTTTCCGACGGTACTGCTTATTGCAACTTTGTTACGTTTGGCGTTAAACGTTGCATCGACCCGTGTTGTACTGCTCTATGGTCATGAGGGAACGGGCGCAGCGGGTAGTGTGATTGAAGCTTTTGGTAGTGTCGTGATTGGTGGCAACTATGCCGTTGGTTTAGTCGTATTTCTTATCTTGATGATCATCAACTTTATGGTTGTGACGAAAGGTGCAGGTCGTATCTCTGAGGTGAGTGCTCGCTTTACCTTAGATGCCTTACCCGGTAAGCAGATGGCGATCGATGCCGACTTAAATGCGGGACTAATCGATCAAGATCAGGCAAGAACACGTCGTCAAGAAGTCACTAAAGAAGCCGATTTCTATGGCTCGATGGACGGTGCGTCAAAATTTGTTAAAGGTGATGCTATTGCCGGTATTTTGATTCTATTTATCAATATTATCGGTGGTTTGTCGATTGGTATGGCTCAGTATGGACTAGCGTTTGGCGAGGCTATCCAAATCTATACTTTGCTGACCATCGGTGATGGCCTAGTTGCTCAAATTCCATCTCTATTACTCTCGATTGGCGCGGCGATCATGGTCACTCGTCAGAACACTGACGAAGATATGGGCCAGCAAGTTGTCTTCCAAATGTTTGACAACCCTAAAGCTCTGATGATCACGGCAGGTATATTAGGAGTCATGGGGGTTGTGCCGGGCATGCCTCATTTTGCTTTCTTGTTACTGGCGATACTGGCTGGTGGCGGGGCGTACTGGATTCATCGTAAACAGAAGAAAGACGCTGAAAAGGCTAAATTACCAGCAACAACCGAACAGGATGCTCCAACGCCAAAAGAGCTATCGTGGGATGATGTACAACCTGTTGATGTTATTGGCTTGGAAGTCGGCTACCGTTTGATCCCGCTCGTCGACAAAGATCAAGGGGGAGAACTGTTAGAGCGAGTGAAGGGGGTGCGTAAAAAGCTCTCTCAAGACTTCGGTTTTCTCATTCCCGCAGTCCATATTCGTGACAACCTTGAGCTGACCCCAAACAGTTACCGAATTACTTTGATGGGGGTGGCTGTAGGTGAGGCAGAAATTCGTCCGGATATGGAGCTCGCCATTAACCCAGGGCAGGTGTATGGCATGGTGGAAGGTGAACCGACGATTGATCCTGCCTTTGGCCTTGAGGCGGTGTGGATCAAAGATGAGCAGCGTGAACATGCACAGGCGCTAGGTTATACCGTGGTCGATTCTTCAACAGTGCTTGCGACTCACCTTAGCCAATTACTGACCAATAATGCTTCAAACTTAATTGGCCATGAAGAAGTACAGAACTTGTTGGAAATGCTTGGGCGTAGTGCGCCTAAACTGGTCGAGAACTTTGTGCCGGATCAGCTTCAACTTGGTGTCGTCGTGAAAGTATTACAGAACTTGCTTAATGAAGCGGTACCTATCCGAGACATCCGAACTATCGTCCAAACCTTGGCTGAATATTCAAGTAAGAGTCAAGAACCTGACATACTAACTGCGGCAGTTCGAATCTCGTTGAAACGACTAATTGTTCAGGAAATCAATGGAATAGAGCCAGAGTTGCCAGTTATTACACTGATTCCGGAGCTGGAACAAATATTGCATCAAACAATGCAAGCATCTGGGGGAGAGTCTGCAGGCATCGAACCAGGTTTGGCAGAACGACTACAATCTTCTTTAACTCAGGCAACTCAAGAGCAAGAGTTGAAAGGAGAGCCAGCCGTCCTTCTGACCTCTGGCGTATTGCGTTCAACATTGGCTAAGTTTGTGAAGAACACAATTCCATCGTTACGCGTACTCTCTTATCAGGAAATCCCAGACGAGAAACAAATACGTATTGTTCAAGCTGTTGGTAACTAGCATTAATGCGTTAATAGACGGATATCTACTTTGAAGATTAAACGATTTTTTGCCAAAGACATGCGTACCGCGCTACTCCAAGTAAAAGGGGAGTTGGGCGATGATGCAGTAATCATGTCTAATAAAAAAGTCGCAGGTGGTGTAGAAATTGTTGCTGCGGTCGACAATGAGACGGCGGCAGCGCGCTCTAGCGCTAACTACAACTCCCAACCTCGCTACAACAATTCTCAAGCATCGGCAAACACGCAGAGTGCACCGACACCTAGGCAGCGTCAACTAGATGAAGACCGCGTAAGCCTGCAGACTAAAGCTGATTCAGGTCGTTCAATGACGAAGCGTTTTGCCAATATGCTCAAACAATACAGCAATGGTGTAGATGAAGCTGATGGCAGAGAGGCAGAAAGTGCTGACTCGCTCTCCGCATTGCTCAAACGCCAATCAGCAGCGCGCCATGAGCAAAATGGAGTTCAGTTAAAAGAAGACTCTCCACTCGCTCGTTTGATCGCTGAAGACCGAAATGCAGAGCGACCAGCGCCACGCCTCGATCCCTCTCGTTACGAGCGTAGCCGTGCAGAAGAGCAAAATGTACGTAATGAAGATCTCGAAGATATGCGCGAGGAGATGACTTCAATTCGTCGTTTGCTTGAACATCAAGTTTCAGGGTTAATGTGGCAAGAGGTCGAGCGCCGAGAGCCGTTGCGAGCCATGTTGATTAAGCGTCTTGAGCGCATGGGAGTGTCGGCTGAGCTTGCTGATCAGCTAGCTTGCTATATTCCAGAAGATACTCCTCCAACAAAAGCATGGAAAGCCTTACTAGGCTTGGTATCCGATCAGATTCCTATTTCTAAACAAGACATTCTTAAGCGTGGTGGCGTGGTTGCTCTTCTTGGACCAACTGGCGTTGGCAAAACCACAACGGTGGCTAAGCTTGCCGCAAGAGCGGCCATGGAGTTTGGTCCAGATAACGTTGCTCTAGTGACGACCGATACTTACCGTATTGGTGCCCATGAGCAATTAGCGATTTATGGACGCATTATGGGATGCGCTGTAAAAGTTGCTAAAGATTCCAAAGAGTTAGCCGATGTAATATATCAATTGAGAAATCGTCGCCTAATTCTGGTTGATACAGCAGGTATGGGGCAGAGAGATGTACGTCTGTCAGAGCAACTGGATACGCTTATGCACGAAAGTGGTGAAGTAATACACAGCTATCTCGTTCTACCTGCGACTGCACAGCGAAAAGTACTGCAGGAGACCATCGATCATTTCAAGAGGATCCCACTGTCGGGTTGTATCCTCACTAAATTGGATGAATCGCTAAGTCTTGGCGAGTTTGTGAGCGTCGTAGTACAAAACTCGTTACCTGTGGCTTATATCGCAAACGGACAGCGAGTCCCGGAAGATATAGTGATAGCGCAACCGAAATATATGGTTGCCAAGGCAAATGAATTGTTAGAGAAGTCGACAGATGACGAACCTCACTATTGGAATAGTGAATCAGACGGGTTCTAGGCGGCGGACGATTATGACTAAGAATATGATACAAGACCAAGCAAGCGGACTACGCCGCTTAACACAACCCTCACTCACCAAAGTCATTGCAGTGACTGGCGGTAAGGGGGGTGTGGGCAAATCAAATGTGACTTTAGGTCTCGCGATTTGTATGGCTCGTCAGGGCAAAAAGGTCATGGTACTTGATGCTGACCTTGGTTTGGCAAATGTTGATGTAATGCTGGGTATACGGACGAAGAAAAACCTTGGCCATGTATTAGCAGGCGAATGTGACCTACAAGATGCTATTGTTGAAGGACCGTACGGAATTAGAATTATTCCTGCGACGTCAGGGACGCAGTCCATGACGGAGCTGTCCCACGCACAACATGTCGGTTTAATTCGCGCTTTTGGCAGCTTAGAAGATGAGATGGACGTGCTACTCATTGATACTGCTGCTGGGATCTCAGATATGGTAGTGAGCTTTTCACGTGCGGCTCAGGATGTGGTAGTTGTGGTCTGTGATGAACCAACTTCTATCACTGATGCATATGCTCTGATCAAACTTTTGAGTAAAGAACACCAAGTTCAACGATTTAAAATTGTTGCTAATATGGTCAGAAGCTATCGTGAAGGGAGAGAATTGTTTGCAAAGTTGACCTTGGTCACAGAGCGATTCTTGAATGTTAGCATTGAGCTCGTAGCATGTATTCCATTGGATGATAAAGTTCGACAAGCTGTGAAAAAACAAAAGATTGTCGTGGATGCATTTCCTCGCTCGCCAGCGTCATTAGCCTTGGGTTCGTTAGCAAATAAAGCACTAACTTGGCCAATTCCTAAGACACCGAGTGGACATCTGGAGTTTTTTGTAGAACGCTTACTTCATAGAACAGAGATGTTAGAGGAACCATTTGGTGAATAAGGCATTGACCTATGACCAATACGCAAATCAAAACAGTCAGCGAGCATTTTTAGAGAAATACTCGGTGCTGGTGAAGCGGATTGCTCACCATTTACTCGGACGATTGCCGCCGAGTGTACAGGTCGAAGACCTTATTCAGGCTGGGATGATCGGCCTTTTAGAAGCCCAAAAAAACTACGATGGCAGTAAAGGAGCCAGCTTTGAAACCTATGCTGGTATTCGCATCCGTGGTGCTATGCTTGATGATATACGCCGCGGGGATTGGGTCCCTCGCTCTGTTCATAAAAACAGTCGAGAGATCAGTCAGGCCATTGCTCAATTGGAAGGGGAACTGAATCGAGACCCTACTGATGCTGAAGTGGCTAAGCACCTTGATATAAGCCTGACGCAGTACCACAGTGCATTAACTGACATTAACTGCTCTCGATTGATCGGTATTGACGATTTAGGTGTGTCAGAAGATGCGATTTCGCATGAAGATGCAGACGGAGAAAATATCCCGTTTCAGGGTGTCGCAGATGAATATTTTCGTACGGCACTTATAGAATCCATTAAATCACTTCCTGAAAGAGAAGCTCTAGTACTTTCGCTTTATTATGATGAAGAGTTAAACTTGAAGGAAATCGGCGAGGTTATTGGTGTTAGCGAGTCGCGCGTTAGCCAGATACTAAGCCAATCAATGCAGCGTCTACGCACTAAATTGAGTGTTTGGACAAATAATGACTAGAAATCACTGATATCGAACTCAGTGGAGGCAATTTTGAATAAAAACATGAAGATCCTTATTGTTGACGATTTTTCAACAATGCGCCGTATCGTTAAGAACTTACTTCGTGACTTAGGTTTCAATAATACTCAAGAAGCGGATGACGGCTTAACGGCGTTACCAATGCTAAAGAAGGGTGAGTTCGACTTTGTTGTGACAGACTGGAATATGCCAGGAATGCAAGGCATTGACCTTTTGAAGCATATTCGTGCCGACGATGAACTTAAACACTTACCTGTTCTGATGATCACGGCAGAAGCGAAGCGTGAACAGATCATCGAAGCTGCGCAAGCAGGTGTTAATGGTTACATTGTTAAGCCATTTACTGCAGCAACATTAAAAGAAAAATTAGATAAAATCTTTGAGCGTTTATAAGTCAAGGAATTGACGATAACGCGAAAGGCCAATTCAGAATGATTTCATTAGAACAGGCAAAGCACCTTGTAGAGTTGTTAGAAAACGACCAGCAGGAAGAAGCTGATAAACTTGTTAAAAATATACATGAAGGTTCAGCAAACCCTATGCTGCAAGAAATAGGCGAGCTGACTCGTGATCTCCATGAGTCTATCAAGCAATTTAGCCTTGATGAACGTATGAGTCAGATTGCCAATGACGAAATCCCAGATGCTCGGGATAGGCTTCAGTATGTGATTGACAAAACAGAAACAGCAGCGAACAAAACTATGGATGCTGTCGACCGTTGCATGCCAATAGCCGATAACCTCCATGAGGGCCTACTTCAGGTTCGACCTCAGTGGAATGAGCTCATGCATGGGCGTATAGAACTCAATGAATTTAAAGCGCTTTGCCACCGTATTGACGCCTTACTAGGTGAGGTTGAGGGCGATAGCTCTGAACTTAGAGGTCAACTGACCGAGATTCTAATGGCTCAGGATTTCCAAGACTTGACGGGTCAAATTATTAGCAGAGTGATTACTTTAGTTAATGAAGTTGAAGGCCGTTTGGTAGAAATACTGACAGCATTTGGTGCTAGCCAGCTAGAAGATGCTGCAAACAATAAGAACAATTCATCGATAGACCCAGAGGGACCGATTCTCAACCCTCATGAAAGGGAAGATGCGGTTTCATCACAAGACGAAGTCGACGACTTACTCTCGAGTCTTGGGTTTTAGAGGTAACTTATGAGCTATGAACTAGACGAAGACATTCTACAGGACTTTTTGGTCGAAGCCGGAGAAATCTTAGAGCTTCTTTCAGAGCAGTTGGTAGAGTTGGAAAATAACCCTGATGACAAAGACCTTTTAAATGCAATCTTTCGTGGTTTCCACACTGTCAAAGGCGGGGCTGGTTTCCTCTCATTAACCGAATTGGTAGATACTTGTCACGGTGCGGAGAACGTGTTCGATATTTTGCGCAATGGGCAACGTCAGGTATCTGCAAGTCTCATGGATACCATGTTGACAGCGTTAGACACTGTTAATGAACAGTTCCAAGCAGTACAAGACCGTGAGCCTTTGACTCCTGCCGACCAATCTCTGTTGGATGAATTACATCGCTTAAGTCAGCCTCAATCGGCGGATGAAGATGAATCAACAGGTGCCACAGCACCCGCTGAACCTGAGGTCGTAGAAGAACCTGTGGTTCCTCAGGAACCTGTTGTCACTGAGCCTGCTGCTGAAGAGCCAAGTTCTGAAACGGTCTCTGCAGGTTCTATTGATGAAATTACGCAAGATGAATTTGAAAAACTGTTAGACGAGCTACATGGTGAAGGCAGTGCGCCGGGAGCCGGAGCCGCTACAACCCCAGAAACCCCAGCCGCTCCATCAGCTCTCGATGGTGACATGAGCGGTGATATCACAGATGATGAGTTTGAAAAACTCTTAGATGAATTGCATGGAACCGGGAAAGCGCCAGGGGAAGGGGCAGCGGCTACCCCGACCGCTTCTACACCACCTCCAAGCAAACCTGAATCACCGGCTCCGGCATCTGGCGGTGACAGTGACCTCATGACGGATGCCGAATTTGAAAAGCTTCTTGATGATTTACATGGTTCAGGAAAAGGCCCTTCTGTTGAAGAGTTGGATGCGGCAACTAAACCTATAGCACAAAATACTACACCAGCTCCGGAGCCTGCTAAAACGGCTGCTGCTCCGAAAGCCAGCACACCTGCCGCTTCGGCGCCTAAACCTAAAGAGACAGCCGCGCCACCTGCCAAAAAAGAAGCCGCGCCGCCAGCAGCACAAGTCAAAAAGCCTCAAGCAGAAGCTACAGTGCGTGTTGACACTTCAACACTGGATACCATTATGAATATGGTGGGTGAGTTGGTTCTTGTCCGCAACCGACTGCTGAGTTTAGGCTTGAATAGTAACGATGAAGAAATGTCTAAAGCGGTTGCTAACCTAGATGTTGTTACTGCGGATCTACAAGGCGCAGTAATGAAGACTCGTATGCAGCCAATTAAGAAGGTATTTGGCCGCTTCCCTCGAGTGGTACGAGACCTCGCTCGGAGCTTGAAGAAAGATATTAATCTTGAGATGCGTGGCGAGGATACCGATCTGGATAAAAACTTGGTTGAAGCTCTTGCCGATCCACTGATTCACTTAGTGCGTAACTCTGTTGACCACGGTGTTGAAATGCCAGATGACCGCGTTAAAGCAGGCAAGCCAAGAACGGGTAAAGTTATTTTATCTGCTTCACAAGAAGGTGACCATATCGAACTTGCCATTGTGGATGACGGTGGCGGTATGGATCCTGATAAGCTTCGAGGCATTGCTGTTAAGCGCGGTATAATGGATGAAGATGCCGCATCGCGTTTGACCAACAAAGAGTGTTTTAACCTGATCTTTATGCCTGGCTTCTCTAGTAAAGAGCAGATTTCAGATATTTCTGGCCGTGGTGTTGGTATGGATGTGGTGAAAACAGCCATCAATACTTTGAATGGTTCCATTGATATTGACTCAGAAATGGGTAAAGGCACTAAAATTACGATCAAGGTTCCATTAACTTTAGCGATTTTACCAACCTTGATGGTAGGTGTTGCCGGACATCCATTCGCTCTACCGCTAGCAAGCGTTAATGAAATTTTCCACCTCGACTTGAGCCGTACTAACGTTGTTGATGGGCAGTTGACCATTATCGTTCGTGAGAAATCAATCCCGTTATTTTACCTTCAAAACTGGCTTGCCCCACAAGCTGGAGACGTAGAGCTTCGTAAAGGGCATGGTCATGTTGTTATCGTCCAGATTGGCAGTCAGCGCGTAGGTTTTGTTGTGGATACCTTGATTGGGCAAGAAGAAGTGGTCATTAAACCACTTGATAGTATGCTCCAAGGCACGCCAGGAATGGCGGGTGCGACAATTACCAGTGATGGACATATCGCGCTTATTCTGGATGTACCGGATTTGCTCAAGCAGTATGCAGCTGCTTCTCGAATCTAAGTCGTAGAACTAAAAAGGATAGCTATGGCGATTAAAGTTTTAGTAGTAGATGATTCGAGTTTTTTTCGTCGCCGAGTCAGTGAAATAATCAACTCTGAACCTCGCCTTGAGGTTATGGATGTGGCGACTAATGGCAAGGAAGCCGTTGAAAAAGCAGTCAGACTGAAGCCAGATGTCATTACGATGGACATTGAAATGCCAGTAATGGACGGAATCACCGCCGTCCGTGAAATTATGGCCAAAAGCCCAGTGCCAATTTTAATGTTCTCCTCGCTCACACATGATGGTGCAAAGGCGACACTGGATGCCCTCGATGCCGGAGCACTGGATTTTTTACCGAAGAAATTTGAGGATATTGCGCGCAATCGTGATGAAGCGGTGTCTTTGTTGCAGCAACGAGTTATTCAAATCTCTTCTCGCCGTACATTTATGCGCCGCCCTGCGGCAAAACCTGCATCAACGCCTAGTCCGGCTACGAGGTCAGCAACTACGACAACTGCGACTCAACGTGCGACTCGTCCAGTTACGTCATCTGCAGCGAAACCAGCGGCTTCCGCGAGATTTAAGTCGAGTGGTAAGAAGTATCAGCTCACTGCTATTGGTACTTCAACTGGCGGTCCCGTTGCTTTGCAGAAGATTTTGACTAAATTACCAGCAAACTATCCTCACCCTATTGTGTTAATCCAGCATATGCCAGCGACGTTTACTGCTGCCTTTGCGAGTCGCCTGAATTCTTTATGTAAAATTCAAGTGAAAGAAGCAGAAGATGGAGATGCACTGAAACCAGGAGTGGCTTATTTGGCTCCGGGTGGTAAGCAGATGATGATCGATGGTCGTCCGGGCTCAGCTAAGTTGCGCATTATTGATGGTGGTGAGCGTATGAATTACAAGCCGTGTGTGGATGTGACATTTGGTAGTGCGGCAAAAATATACTCAGATCAAGTACTTTCTATGGTTCTGACAGGTATGGGAGCGGATGGGCGTGAAGGCGCTCGTATGCTTAAGAGTGCTGGCTCGACCATCTGGGCACAGGATGAAGAAAGCTGTGTTGTATATGGCATGCCACAAGCGGTTGCTAAAGCTGGTATTTCCACAGAAGACCTACCATTAGACCGTATCGCAGAGCGTATGCTGGTCGAAGTTGGTTTGTCGTAGGAGTAGTAGCGCATGATTGTTTGGAGTATCGCAAACCAAAAAGGAGGCGTAGGCAAGACAACGACTACGATTACTCTGGCTGGTTTGTTGAGCAAACAAGGTAAAAGGGTACTACTTGTTGACACGGACCCCCATGCTTCTTTGACGACGTATTTGGGGTACGACTCTGATGGTGTTCCAGCAAGCTTGTTCGATCTCTTTCAATTAAAGGAATTCAACGAGCAAAGTGTCTTGCCGCTGGTGATGAAATCTGACATTGAAGGTATTGATATCATTCCTGCACACATGTCACTCGCAACTCTGGACCGAGTGATGGGGAATCGCAGTGGCATGGGGCTCATTCTAAAGCGAGCGATGATGGCAATAAAAGACCATTATGATTACGTTTTAATAGATTGCCCGCCGATACTTGGCGTTATGATGGTGAATGCACTAGCGGCAAGTAATCGAATCCTCATCCCTGTTCAAACTGAATTTTTGGCGATGAAAGGTCTTGAGCGGATGGTTCGTACGCTCGCGATTATGCAGAAATCACGCAATAAAGCGTTTAATGTCACCATTGTTCCAACCATGTATGACAAGCGTACAAGGGCGTCATTACAAACTTTACAGCAATTAAAGAAGGATTATCCTGACCAAGTATGGTCTTCTGCAGTGCCAATCGATACTAAATTTAGAGATGCCAGTTTAAAACATCTCCCAGTTTCACACTTTGCTTCTGGTAGCAGGGGTGTTTTTGCTTACAAACAGCTGTTGATCTACTTAGAGAGGTTAGCGGTGAATGAGTAGCGATACTTTACTATCAAGTGAACAGGCGCTGGATGAATATTTTTCTGCGCTACTTGATGAAACGGTTGAATCTGAAGAGTTTCTAGAAGAGACAGTCAGTGCTCAGGATTACTTGCCAGAGCCAGAGCCAGAGCCAGAGCCAGAGCCAGAGCCAGAGCCAGAGCTAGAACCTGTCATGCAATCGGTAGAAGAAAAGAGTTACTACTCGGCACTCACAGCAGAAGTAGAAGTGCCAAATTTGGATGATGTGGAGAGATTGCTAGAGCAATTAGAGTCTACCAATCCGGTTGCAGAGCTTCAGCTTGAAGAAGTGATGGAGCAAAATACGGTTCAGATTGCTGAAGCGAAAGTGGCGATAGAAGAGATTCAGGAATGGGACGTTGAAACTCCTGATGTAGCCGAAGTTATTACTGAACCAGATATTTCAGTAGAAGTAGAAACAGAGCTTGAATCTGAGCCTGAAATCATCACCGAAAATGCAGAGCAAGTAGAAGTTCAGCCTGAAACACAGACTGGTGATAGTGGTCTAGGCACTTGGCATTCTACGGAGCGTGATATTGAGTTTCAGGTTCTCTACTTTGATGTCAATGGTGTTACGTTTGCAGTGCCATTGGATGAACTCGGTGGTATTCACCGAATTGCCGAGTTAAATCACTTAATAGGTCGCCCTGATTGGTACTTAGGTTTGCAAACCAGTCGTGAAGCTCAACTTGATGTGGTTGATACAGCGAAGTGGGTCATGGCGGAAAAACTGTCTGATGAAACCTACAAAGATGACTATCAATACATTGTGATGCTGGATGAAAGTATGTGGGGTCTTGCTTCTACACAGTTAATGGGCACAGAATCACTGAATCCAGAGAAAGTGCGTTGGCGTAAAACAGCAGGGAAACGCCCTTGGCTCGCAGGTATGGTTAAAGAAAAAATGTGTGCTTTGATCCATGTTGAAGCATTGATAGCTATGCTTAATGCAGGACTTGATGTAAAAGCCTTAGATAAATAAAACATTTATGCCGATTTAGGCTTAGAGAGGAATAGGTATGTCTCAAACTAATGAAGTCGAAGTAAGAAAAGATCAGTCCAATGACGAAGTACTTCAGTGGGTGACGTTCCAGCTTGAAGAAGAAACTTACGGCATCAACGTAATGCAGGTACGTGAAGTGCTTCGCTATACAGAGATTGCCCCTGTACCAGGAGCGCCTGATTACGTTCTGGGTATTATCAATCTACGTGGTAATGTTGTCACGGTGATTGATACTCGTTCACGCTTCGGTTTGATGGAAGGTGAGATCACCGATAACACGCGTATTATCGTGATTGAATCAGAACACCAAGTCATTGGCATTCTTGTCGATAGCGTTGCTGAAGTGGTTTACTTACGCTCTTCTGAAATCGATACCACACCAAGCGTTGGTACGGATGAGAGTGCTAAGTTTATCCAAGGTGTGAGCAACCGCGATGGTAAGCTACTGATTCTTGTTGATCTGAACAAACTTCTCACCGATGAAGAATGGGATGAGATGGCACACCTGTAATGGATGCAGTTGTATTTGCAAATGCTCCTGTGATTGCGGGAGTTGCTGCACTGGTTGTACTGTTGGTTATATTAGCTCTTTTTCGAATTAAGAAAGGGCAGCGCTCGATGGCTGATCATTGGCGGCAACAAAATAGACACTTGGATAAAGAGTTACAGAAAGCGAACAAGCAGTTGCTTGAAGTACGCTCAGTGGTTGTTGGGCTTGGTCAGCGTGTCAGTGAACAGCAAGATATCATACAGCATCTGAACGAAAGAATATCAGAACTAGAACAAGAAGATGGTGATGGACGTCTGTACTCCAGAGCGACAAAAATGGTTCAGTTGGGGGCAGATGTCAATGAGCTGATTGAAGAATGCGAATTACCAAAAGCTGAAGCTGAACTGATGTTGTCTCTGCAGAAGAAAATTGCAGGTAAAGAGAAAGTCCCGCCTTTGCGCGCTAGCGATGAACACAAAAAATCAGCTGTTCGGCGAAAAAGTGCCAGAAAGTAATAACAGGAAGGATGCCAGCGGCATCCTTTTTTGTTTTAAATGTAACCATTTAGTGGTAGTTGAAATGAACCATGGTAGATTATTAACATAATCTTACCGAGTTTCGTGATTCGCGTGGGGCTAATTCTATTTTGTGTGAGAGTGGCTGTGGTACTATACCCACACAAAATTTATGTAGTGAATATCCATGTTAGAAGTATCTCAGCTGACCGCCATCAGGGATGAAAGAGTTCTCTTTGAATCCCTCTCTTTTGTTATTAATTCCGGTGAGTTAGTCCAGATTGAAGGTCGCAATGGTACAGGCAAAACGACACTGTTGAGAATCGTTACTGGGCTTGGCGAACGAGATGATGGTGAGATATTTTGGAATGGTGAAAACATCGAATCCAATAGAGATGGTTACCATCAAGACTTGCTGTTTCTAGGCCATCAAACAGGCGTAAAACGTGAGCTGACTGCCTACGAAAACTTAAGATTCTACCTCAATGTACATACTCGTAAACGCGTAGACAAAGAGACCATTTTTAATGCCCTTGTTAAAGTAGGGCTAGCGGGGCGTGAAGATGTGCCTGTTGCGCAGTTATCGGCTGGTCAACAACGTAGGGTTGCGCTGGCACGTTTGTGGCTGAGTGAGCACAAACTCTGGATTTTAGATGAGCCTTTAACGGCGATCGATAAGCAAGGAGTTAAAGTTCTAGAGTCACTCTTTCTCAGTCATGCTGAAAATGGGGGCATTGTGATACTGACGACGCATCAGGACATGTTTGCTGATAATCCAAAATTAAGAAAAATAAAGCTGGGTGAGTAGTCATGTTTGCAACGATGAGTAGTATTATTCGACGAGAACTGCTGATTGCATTTCGCCGTCAAGCAGACATTTTCAACCCTCTGTGGTTTTTTATTATCGTCATCACGCTATTCCCGCTGAGTATAGGGCCTGAACCTAACCTCTTGGCTCGTATTGCCGCGGGTATCGTTTGGGTGGCAGCTCTTCTTTCGGCATTATTATCTCTTGAAAGATTATTTAGAGATGACTTTCAAGATGGAGCTTTGGAACAAATGATGCTAATGCCTGTCCCATTGCCTGTCGTGGTGATTTCAAAAGTGATTGCACACTGGGTGTTGACTGGGTTGCCACTGATTTTAATTAGCCCCTTATTGGCCATTTTGCTTTCCCTAGATATGAACTCGTGGCTGGCTGTTGTCACCACCCTGCTGATTGGTACACCTACGTTAAGTTTCATTGGTGCTATCGGGGTGGCATTAACGGTTGGTTTACAAAAAGGTGGTGTGCTACTGAGTTTGCTTGTGTTGCCTTTGTATATACCAATATTGATTTTCGCGACATCAGCGATTGATGCAGCATCACTGGGAATGGCATACAACGGCCAATTGGCCATACTTGGCGCCATGTTTATGGGCGCAATGACCTTGACGCCATTTGCTATTAGTGCGGCTTTGCGTGTAAGTGTAAATTAATTGTTTTCGATCAAGCACGAAAAATTCCCTTTATATAAATTACAAAACTAATAATTGTCAAAATCAGTCCGTGAGACGTAACAAGACAACACTGAAGTAAGAGTGAGAATGACGATGTGGAAATGGCTTCATCCTTATGCCAAGCCCGAAACCGCTTATCAGCTATGTGGTAAGCTTTTGCCCTGGTTTTCCATATTAGCCCTACTGTGTTTATCGGTCGGGACAGTATGGGGGCTGGCCTTCGCCCCTTCAGACTATCAACAAGGCGACAGTTTTAGGATTATTTACATCCATGTCCCTTCTGCGATTTGGTCAATGGGCGTATACATGTCCATGGCCATCGCTGCATTTATCGGTTTAGTTTGGCAGGTTAAATTGTCGGATATGGCGGCTTCCGCAATGGCTCCAATTGGTGCAGTGTATACCTTCATTGCTCTACTGACGGGAGCGGTCTGGGGGAAACCAATGTGGGGAGCGTGGTGGGTGTGGGATGCGCGCTTAACCTCTGAGCTGATTCTTTTGTTCCTTTACTTGGGTGTGATTGCGTTATACCACGCATTTGATGACCAGAAAACAGCGGCTAAGGCAGCGGGGATTCTAGCCATTGTAGGGGTCGTGAATCTGCCGATCATTCATTTTTCAGTCGAGTGGTGGAATACCCTTCATCAAGGCGCGACTATCACCAAATTTGCCAAACCTTCTATTTCTACCGATATGCTCTGGCCGTTGTTGTTGAACATCTTTGGTTTTGCATTTTTCTTTGGTGCGGTGACTATGATTCGCCTACGTAATGAGATTATCAGCAAGGAGAGTCACCGTCCGTGGGTGATCGCTTTAGCTCAGTCTCAGAGAGGTAATTAAACTGATGCATTTTGAATCTTTGGGCGATTTTTTCGCAATGGGCGGTTATGCCGGCTATGTTTGGAGCGCTTTTGGTATCACATTCTTTTCGATGTTTGTTCTGCTTACGGTGAGTATCCGTCGTGGCAAAAAGCTGTTGAATGAAGTGCAGTCGAAAGTTGACAGACAAGCGCGTATTGATGCGGCTAAAAATTTGGAGAACACACTATGAATCCGAGGCGTAAAAAAAGGCTGGGAATTGTCTTAGCCATTTTCATTGGTATTGGTGCAACTGTTGGCTTAATGCTCTACGCACTGAATCAAAATATGGATCTATTTTATACACCAACGGAGCTCGTAGACGGTAAACCCGATGGCACGAAACCTGAAGTCGGTCAGCGGCTGCGTATCGGTGGTATGGTTGTTGAGGGTTCGGTACGACGTGACCCTGAGTCATTGCGCGTTTCTTTTGACTTACATGATGTAGGCCCGAAAGTGACTATTGTTTACGATGGAATTCTCCCTGACTTATTCCGTGAAGGGCAGGGGATTGTCGCTCAGGGTGTTCTTAGAGATGCCACTACGGTAGAAGCATTTGAAGTGTTGGCTAAGCATGATGAAGAGTACATGCCGCCTGAGATAGCGGAAGCGATGAAGAAAAATCACCAGCCGCTCGAATATACAGAACAACAAAAACAAGGAAGCGGTCAATGATTGCTGAGATTGGCCATTTTGCCATGATTGTTTCACTGGCGATGGCAGTACTGTTGAGCATACTGCCATTAGTCGGTGCATCACGAAATAATACAATGTTGATGAACACCGCAAGACCGTTGTCTTGGGGAATGTTCCTACTTCTATTGCTCTCTTTCGGTGCTTTACTTTGGGCTTTTTATACCAATGATTTTACACTGAATTACGTCGCGACTAATTCAAACAGTCAGTTGCCTTGGTACTACCGCCTGACTGCGGTCTGGGGAGCTCATGAAGGTTCTCTGTTACTTTGGGTATTGATTCAAGCGGCTTGGACGGTTGCAGTAGCAACATTCAGTCGTGGTATGCCTCAAGAATCGGTTGCGCGAGTTCTTGCTGTCATGGGGATGATCAGTGTCGGTTTCTTACTGTTTATAATCGTCACCTCTAACCCATTTCTTAGAACATTACCGTTTTTCCCTGTTGATGGGCGAGATCTAAACCCGCTACTCCAAGACCCAGGGCTGATCATTCATCCGCCTATGTTGTACATGGGTTATGTCGGTTTCTCTGTCGCTTTCTCGTTCGCCATCGCCTCATTGATGACAGGACGACTTGATACGGCTTGGGCACGTTGGTCACGACCATGGACCACAGCCGCTTGGCTGTTCCTCACTTTGGGTATCGCACTAGGCTCTTGGTGGGCTTATTACGAACTTGGCTGGGGTGGCTGGTGGTTCTGGGATCCTGTCGAAAACGCGTCGTTTATGCCTTGGCTAGCAGGTACTGCGCTGATGCACTCGCTTGCAGTGACAGAAAAACGCGGCACTTTCAAAGCGTGGACGGTACTGTTAGCTATTTCAGCGTTCTCATTGAGTTTATTGGGTACGTTCCTTGTTCGCTCCGGCATTCTTGTTTCAGTACACGCGTTTGCTTCCGATCCCTCACGTGGAATGTTTATTCTTGGCTTCCTAGTGTTTGTCATTGGTGGTTCATTACTCCTATTTGCATTAAAAGGTGCCACGGTTAGAGTTCGCGGTAACTTTGATCTTGTATCGCGTGAGAACGCACTACTTGGCAATAACGTGTTATTGATTGCTGCTTTAGTGGTTGTCTTAGTAGGAACACTATTACCGTTAGTACATAAGCAGATCGGCCTTGGTTCTGTTTCTATTGGTGCGCCATTCTTCGATATGCTATTTGCTTGGCTAATGATCCCATTCTCGTTCTTGTTGGGTATTGGTCCGCTGATTCGTTGGAAGCGCGATAATCTCTCCAGCTTGCTTAAACCTATGCTGATATCCGGTGTAGCGTCATTCGCTCTGGCGGGTGTTTTTGTCTACCTGTTTGCTGACTTCTTCCAATTCATGGCATATCTAGGTTGGGTGATGGCATTGTGGATTATCTTCATGCATGGTTTTGAGTTGTATGAACGAGCGACCCATCGCCACAGCTTTGCTGTCGGAATTAAGAAGTTGCAGCGAAGTCATTGGGCGATGATGATGGGTCATATTGGTTTAGCTGTCAGCATTATTGGTATTGCCATGGTGCAGAATTACAGTATCGAACGCGATGTACGTTTGGCTCCTGGTCAGCACTACAACATGCAAGGCTATGACTTCTATTTTCAAGGTCTGCGTGATAAAGATGGCCCGAACTATGACGGTTACATCGCAGACTTCGAAATCACTCATAATGGCAAATACCTTAATACGCTTCATGCAGAAAAGCGCTTCTACCGTACCGCTCGCTCAATGATGACAGAAGCCGCAATTGACCGAGGCGTCACACGTGATTTGTATATTGCGATGGGAGAGCGTTTGGATGACAACAAGTCTTGGGCTGTCCGTATTTATTACAAACCCTTTGTTCGTTGGATTTGGGCTGGCTCGTTGCTGATGGCATTGGGCGGCGCAATTGCTATTAGCGATAAGCGTTACCGGTTCAGAAAAAGCGTGAAACCGCAGGAGGCATAATGAGTAAGAAACTTCTATTTATTCCACTGCTGGCGTTTTTAGGTTTGGTGGCAGTATTCGCTACTCAGTTGGTGAAGAACTCACATGGTGATGATCCAACTAAACTTGAGTCTGTTCTGGTAGGAAAGTCCGTGCCTGAGTTTCGTTTAGAAGATCTGGCTGAGCCGGGCAAACTCTACGATCAATCAATTTTTAAGGGGGAGCCTCTACTTTTAAATGTATGGGCGACGTGGTGCCCAACTTGTTACGCAGAACACCAATATTTGAATGAACTTGCAGCCCAAGACGTTAAGATCATCGGGATGAACTATAAAGATGATCGCAGTAAAGCCGTGCAATGGTTAAACGAGTTAGGCAACCCTTATTTGATCAGCTTGTTTGACGGAAATGGGATGTTAGGTTTGGACCTCGGGGTTTACGGTGCACCGGAAACCTTCTTAATCGATGCGCAAGGGAAAATCCGTTATCGTCACGTTGGTGATGTTAATGAGCGCAACTGGAGTGAAACGCTCAAGCCTATGTATGAGCAAATGCTAGTGGAGGCAGGGAAATGAAAAAAATGATCCTTGCTGTACTAGCCGCAATGGCTTTTTCTCTCGCTGCAAATGCTGCTATTCAAATTTATGAGTTTGAAAGCCTGGAACAAGAGCAGCAGTTCAAGGAGCTAGGAAGTACACTTCGTTGCCCAAAATGCCAGAACAATACGATCGCGGATTCTAATGCCGAGCTGGCTGTCGACTTACGGCAAAAAGTGTATGAAATGACAAAAGAGGGCAAGTCGAAACAAGAAATCATAGATTATATGATTGCTCGCTACGGCAACTTTGTCACTTATAACCCACCGTTCACCATTGCAACGGCAATTTTGTGGTTAGGTCCTCTATTTGTGGTTGTATTTGGCTTTGGTTTTATTGTCTTAAGAACGCGTTCTCGAAAAGAGCAAACTGTTCAAGATTCAACATGGGATCAAGACAAAGAAGCACGCTTGAAAGAGCTGCTGAATAATAAGAATGATGGAGATAAGCAGTAATGACATTATTTTGGGTAGCTTCAGTCATTCTTGTTGTATTGAGCTCAATTTTTATCGCGCTACCGATCATACGTAAGAAAGCCAATAATGATGAAGCGTTACGTGATGAGCTGAATAAAGTATTTTACAAAGATCGTTTATCCGAACTTAAAGAAGAAGCCGAAGAAGGCTTGGTTGAAAATCAGCAGGACCTGATTGATGATCTGAAGCAGTCTCTATTGGATGATATTCCAAATGAGCAGCAGAAAGAAAGCGGCAGTGGTATTTCACCGATGGCCGTCCTTGTCCCGTCCGTGCTTCTTGTTGTTGTTCTATCTTATGCGATGTACATGAAGTTCGGTGCTTCAGATAAAGTCGTAGAATGGCAACAAGTCAGTGCCAACTTACCAGCTTTGTCGAAAAAATTAATGGCACCGGAAGGAACAGCGTTGAGTGACGACGAAATGCGTGATTTAACGTTAGCATTACGTACCCGTCTTCACTATCAGCCTGATGATTCAACGGGTTGGCTGTTACTCGGTCGTATCGCTCTTGCGAATAGAGATGTGGGAACTGCCATTGGGGCAATGAAAAAGGCTTATAAGCTTGAGTCTGAAAACACTGATGTCAAATTGGGTTATGCTCAGGCACTGATGTTGTCACAGGATGAAATCGATCAAGACAAGGCTCGAAAGATTCTTGGTGAGCTGGTCCAAAGTGATTATGTGGACTTGAGGGTATTCTCGTTATTAGCTTTTGATGCTTACGAGCGTAAGGATTATTCAGCAGCGGCCCGCTACTGGGGTATTATGCAGCAGATGATTGGCCCGCAAGACAGTCGCTACGAAATGCTGTCACGCAGTATTGAAAATGCTCAGCAGCAAATGGGTGAGCATGTTGCTAGTGGCAAGTCAGTGTCTGTTTCTATATCGCTCAGTGATCAAGTTCAAGCGGCCCCTAATTCAGTATTGATAGTCTCGGTGCATACCGCTGATGGGGCTCCTATGCCAGTTGCAGCTGCTAGGTATCCACTAGGCTCTTTTCCAAGGACTGTAGTTCTAGATGATGGGAATAGCATGTTGCAAGATCGTAAGCTATCTTCATTGGAGTCTTTGATGGTAAGAGTGCGTCTTGATAGCGATGGAAACGTTGCAACTAAACAAGGGGACTGGTTTGGTGAGAGTGAAGCCGTTAAAATGGGTCAACCTGTTGAAGTTATAATTGATAAGCAGTATCAATAGATACTCGTTATGAATGTACAGAGACCGGTGTTTTTCACCGGTCTTTTTTATGGAAATTATAATAATGAAGAGCCTCAAGTCTCATATATGGGTTGTTGCTTGCACGTCAATATTTCTTTTTGGCTGTGCAGGGTCACCTCAGGAAAATGCAAACTCAACGTCAGTCGAATCAGAAGTGAATGATCCGTTCGAAGGATTTAACCGAACAATGTGGTCGCTCAATTACGATTATTTAGATCCTTACTTCGTCCGCCCTGTTTCCTTAGCTTATGTGAATTATGTTCCTGATCCACTTCGCCACGGTGTGTCAAACTTTCTTGGTAATTTGGATGAACCAGCAAGCATGATTAATAACCTAGTAATGGGGAATGGGGAGAAAGCTCTCGATCACTTTAACCGTTTTTGGATCAACAGTACTTTTGGCTTACTCGGCCTTATCGACATTGCTTCCGAAGCTGGAATTACCGATCATAATGATAAAGCGTTCAGTGATGCGGTAGGCCACTATGGGGTAGGTAACGGCCCGTATGTGATGGTGCCTGGGTATGGCCCTTGGACCGTACGTGAGTCCACGGATATTGTCGATGGTTTGTATGTTCCCCTTTCATTACTCAACTTTTGGGCTGGCTTAGGGAAGTGGGCGCTAGAAGGCATGGAGACGCGCGCGGCATTGGTGTCTCAAGAAGCGATGCTAGAAGATTCACCGGACCCTTATGCATTAACACGTGGTGCCTATCTCCAACGGCAAGACTTCAATGCGGAAATCGAACCTGAAGACGATTACGACGCAGAAGAAGAAGCTTACCTAGATGAGTACTTAGATGATGATTTCTAGTAGAAAGGCTTGGTCATGACCAAGCCTTTTTTCTTTGCGGGATAGTTTATTTAGAACTTGTAATTCGCCTGAATACCAACTAGCCAGATATTACCACTGGCTTCACCAACAAATTGCCCACCGACTAATTCAGCTGCTTCATCTGATGCATAACCACGTGATTCGGTGATCGGCGCATCTTTCGCAAGAATATATGTTAGTCCACCATCTAGGGTGAATTGTTTTGTCAACTCATAGCTTGCACCCAAGCTTAACCATGTACGATCGGTTTCTGGAATAGTAATTGTGCGGTTCTTATCACTCACCGCTGAGGTGTCGTAAGCAATACCTGTACGAAGAGCCAGTTTTTGATCAAGCTGGTAGGTTGCACCGATGGCGAAGCGATAATTATCGTCCCAGTTTTCTACCTTAACAACTTGTGAGTCTAGAGTGTCGAGATCTGCGTAAAGCTGCTGAAAGCTACTCCAGTCGGTCCAATTTAGGCTAAAGTGAATAGCCAACTTCTCATTTAACTGATGGAAGCTTGCTAGCTCAAGAGTAGCAGGCAATGTTAAATCCATTGAGCCAGTGTCTTCCTGAACTTGAAAAGTTGTTGCATTGAGAATCTTGGCACTACCAGACAGTTTGAGATCCACGGCTGATTTATAAGTGATACCAAGTCTATGTTTTGGATTGATTTGCCAAGCAGTCCCTAATTGCCAACCCCAGGCTGTATCGTCACCTTCCATGTATTTTAATGTCTTTCCAGATAGCGCTGAGTTGCTATGACTAGGAGCAATCGCCCCAAAACTACCTTCACCCATTATGTAACGGATGCCACCCCCGATACTAATTGAGTCGTTAAGTTTATAGGCGGCATTTAAGTTTGCTTCCATTGTAGTAACGCTTGCTTCGTTACCAAAATGAGAAGCGGCAAAGTCTGTGCCAAGGTTGGTTTCCATACCGTAGTTTGTACCTAGTGCTAGGCCAACGACGAATTGTTCGGAGTATTGATGAGATAGATAGAAGTTTGGAATGACAGCGTCATCGGCAAAGTCTTTTGAATCTGCTCTCAGAGAATTATTAATCGTTCCACTAACATCAACATTAGGGTTTACATAGATAGCGCCGACAGAAACTTGAGTCCCCTCAAGATAGGTCAACATTGCAGGGTTACGCCACTGCGCACTCGCATTGTCAGCTATAGCGGCTTCGCCTGCGTATGCTCGGCCTAAACCTGTTGCTGAATACTCAGCGAGCTGGAAACCCGCTGCATTTACGGATGCCGATACTGAAAGAAGGCCACCTGCCACTGCAAGAGATAGAAGAGTTTTGCTTGTTTTCATTTTAATGTTCGCTGGATGATTTATAAATTCGTCCAGCGATAATAGTTTTAGAGCTATTGCTTTAAAAATTAAAAACAGTGTAAATCTTATATTTAATATAAAATTTCAATAAACCCAAATTTACATCATTAAAATTCTAAATGTTAATGACTTGTTTTTGTGTTTTAGCGTACACGTGTGGTGTGAAAATGTGATTTATGAGTACAGGTGTAAGCTGAAAGGAAAGAAAAACAACACCTTGGATAGGAATTCAGGTTTGCTGAAAAAGAAAAGGGTCAGCATAAGCTGACCCCTTAAAGCTATAAGCTGCTATAAATTAAAACTTGTGAGTGTACTGCACACCAAATAGCATAGCTGTTGCTTGTGTTTTGGCATCTAAAGTTACAGAGTTAAGTTGGTCGTTAACTTGTTTCTCTTTACTTGTTAGATATGTAAAGCCAACATCGATAGCTTGATCTTGGTTTAGATGATATGTTGCACCCGCGGAGAACCACTGACGGTCAGAGTCTGGTACAGAGACTGATGTTAGCTCATCCTGTACACCTTCATCAAACATGTAGCCGACACGAGCTTCCCAATTTTGGTTAATGTAGTAAGTACCACCAATTGAGTAGTGGAAAGTGTCTTGCCACTTATATTCTTTAATCTGCGTGCCACTAGTAGAGCCCAATTCTTCGAAGTCATCCCAGCTAATGTACTGGATGCTGTAGTGAACTGCGAACTTAGTATCTTCTATACGGTGGTAACCTGAGAATTCAGCTCGTGATGGTAGGGCAATTTTTACTTTGCCAATGTCTTCTAGTTGTTTGGTTGTTGAGTTGTATTGTTTAGCTGTACCACCAGCTTCGATTTCTGGACTGTAATGGTAGCTCAGACCAAAACGGTTGTTTTCGTTGAGTTCGAATACAGTGCCTAGGTTGAAACCTACTCCAATACCATCAACATCAACATCAAGCAATTGTTGTTCAACGGTGCCGTCGAAGTTTGTATTGCGTTTTAGCTCCCCTTGGCCGTAAATTACGTCAAGGCCACCACCGATGCTCCATTGATCGTTTATTCTGTATGAGGCAGCAAGAAGTAGGTTCAATGAACTTAGGTTAGTAGTTCCACCAAAAGCATCAGCACCTGGAACAGTAACAACAGATGGGGAAGTGATTATGGTGCCTGTACCCTGGCCCCAATTGCTGTCGAATTCATTAGTAGTTGCGTAGTTAGAGTATAAGCCTACGCCAACGGCAATTTTGTCGTTTACTGGATGCAATACATAGAGATTAGGGACGAAAGAAGTAGCGTCATTTGTAGTATTTAGGTTTTGATCGCCAGTAAATGAATGGCTAACGTCTTTAACATCTACTTCTGAGTCAATGATGTTGAAGCCGAGTGACATTTCAGTACGATCAAAAAGAGCCATCGCAGCGGCATTACGTGCCATTGCTGAAGCATTATCAGCAATAACGGCATCACCGGCAAAGGCTCGCCCTAAACCAGTCGCTGATTGAGAGTTAAGTTGAAAACCTGCAGCGAGAGCTTGCTGCGAAGCCATTGTGGTTGTGGCAATGGTCACTGCTAGAAGTGATTTTTTAAACAGACGCGTCTTGTTCATTTTTGCTTTTTCCTTTTTCTGTTCGTCTCTACCGGACGTTATACTCGAGCAAAAGCTCAGTGGTGGCTGATACTAGACTCAAGTATAAAAGATAGAAATCCGACCATTGCCTAATTGGATGATAAAATTATGGAAATGATGTCTATCTGGCAGGAATATGCTGAAAAAAACTTCTTTTTAGAGCTTGAACTCTAATTTTATGCTAAAAAAATGGCTTGAACGGTATGCTCAAGCCATGAAGTAAGTCACAAAATGTTAATATTTGGTTAACTCATAGGTTTGATGATAGTCATTAGATTTTCGGCGATTTTAGCCACATCTTCACCTTCTTCTCCGACTAAGATTAAACTGGTCTGACCGACAGGTTCTACAACACCCGCCATCCCCTCTTTCTCGAAGTCGACAGTTTTGTCAGAAGATATACCTGTAAAAAACAGGGTGACTTTGCCTTTTTCACCTCTGAATACCATGTGAAGTGCATTCGAAGGACCAAAGCCACAATGATTGAGGTAGTAAACGTGATAAGGGAAGTTTTCACCGAGCTGATGATCAAACGGCATCATCTTGGCGTTGATCTGCGATGAAGCGACGTTTTCATCCAAGTGTTCAACAAATGGCTTTTCATCAATGACATGTTTGATGGCAGTATCCGCCAAGCTGGCTTGTGCTGGTGATACTACGATGTTGCCCCAGTTTACCTGCCCGATAAGTAAACCAAAGACAAAAGCAATCGATGCGGCCATGGCCATGCTTCGTCTAACAAAACTTGGTCTAACGATATTTGATTCGGCGCTTGATGTTTGATTGAACAATATTCGATCGGCTAAATCCTCAGGCACATCGACATTCATCGCTTTGGCGATTTGAGCGTCAAGATCAAGAATATCATCGGCGAATTTGCCATTGGCGTCATTCGACTTAATAGCCTCTAAAATATCACTGTCTCGGTCTTTAGGATCGGACATGATGCGACGACGAAATTCTAATTCATCCATTTTGCTGCCCTCTATGACTGTTTGCTGTATCCAGCATGTCTTTCAGTTGATTTCTTGCTCTGAACAGACGAGTCATTACCGTGTTCTTATTCAGGCCTAATATTTCACCTATCTCTTCTCCACTGAAGCCGCCGACGACTTGTAGAAAAAGTGGTTCGCGATATTCATCTTCTAGTTTCATGATCTGCGCTTGAACCCATTCCGACTGATGATGTGGGTCATCACTGACCTTTGCATCATTACCGTGGTCATCAATGTCGACTAAATCAAACTGTTTTCTTTCGAAGCGTCGGGCGTTTTCTCGTCTCAATATGGTAATGAGCCAAGACTTTGCGGCTTTTTCATCTTGTAAGCTATCTAAAGACTTCCAAGC
The DNA here is from genome assembly GCF_022398095.1 of Vibrio sp. Isolate23. Lineage (NCBI taxonomy): Bacteria > Pseudomonadati > Pseudomonadota > Gammaproteobacteria > Vibrionales > Vibrionaceae > Vibrio > Vibrio sp. Isolate23. The sequence goes on along the minus strand of NZ_JAKEUV010000002.1, from coordinate 560,265 downwards.
TCGTAAGCAGGTTTCTTGTACTAAATCTTCTGCGACTGATTGATCTTTACATAACCAGTAAGCATAACGGTACAGGTCCCTATGGTACGCTCTGACAAGCGCTTCGTATTTTCTTTGTCTGTCCATATCCGAGTTGACCGGACTGCTGGACTTTTTCTTCCCAAAAAAATTGATGACTGACACATGAGCCTCCAAATTTGCTCTGTGGTTTGTGGTTATACGCCTGTAGATAGAGGCTGTTGCACGAGGCCTGAATCAAACGGGAATGTCCAACTTTGTATAGCAGTGAATGTTCTCATTGCTACGGAAAGAGTGAAACCCAGCCAATAGATTTTATAAAACTCAATAAGAGAGATAAATCCACCTAAACTTGATCTATTTCAAAATCTAATGAATTTCAAAGGTTATAGTACTCCTTGTCATCTAGTTGGTCTTATGACTAACAAGTTGAGCAAGATGACACTTCCTTTTGAAGGCTGACTTTACTTTCTCCTAATCAGGAAACTGATTATTTTCAATTGGCGTAAGTTAATTGTTTTATATATTCCGACCACACAGTTCTGTGTGGTTTTTTTTTGCCTACTATTCTTCGTTGTTGTAACTATAGTTGATAGTATCTCAAGCTAACAGATTGGGTAAGCAAAGCCTTTCTCGTCAGTTATTTATCCTATCAATGGCTACTTCGTTCAGTTTTAGTTCATTCCTATCAAGTAAAGTGCTTTTCCATCCTAAATCACGTTTATTTAAACGGTTGTTTGATTGTGTTAACATTCTGATTACAATGTTTCTGGTCAGACCTCTTATTCTTTAAAGGAGAAACAATGGGCAAACAGGAAGTGAAAACGCGTTCTGGAGAGCGCGTCGCGGTTGTCGCGGGTTTGCGTACACCATTTGCACGTCAAAGTACTGAGTTCAGTCAAGTGCCAGCAGTTGATCTGGGTAAAATGGTAGTGAGCGAAATGATGGCACGAACTGAGATCGATCCTAAGCTTATCGATCAGGTTGTTTTTGGTCAGGTCGTGCAAATGCCGGAAGCTCCGAACATTGCTCGTGAAATTGTTTTGGGCACCGGAATGAACATTCACACAGACGCTTACAGCGTGACCCGAGCTTGTGCGACGAGTTTTCAGTCTGCGGTCAACGTTGCTGAAAGTATTATGTCGGGCACGATTGATGTCGGAATCGCGGGTGGTGCTGATTCTTCTTCTGTTTTGCCAATTGGTGTATCTAAAAAGTTAGCGGCTAATCTACTTGCGCTAAGCAAAACGAAAACCATGGGCCAAAAGCTCAAGATCCTCAAGAACTTGTCTTTTAAAGACTTGATGCCTGTCCCTCCGGCAGTCGCTGAATATTCTACTGGTCTTTCTATGGGACAGACGGCGGAGCAGATGGCGAAGTCACACTCTATTACGCGTCTGGAACAGGATGCGTTAGCCCATCGCTCTCATACTCTCGCTGCACAAGCATGGAATGATGGAAAGATCGAAGGCGAGGTGATGACCGCGTTTCCCGAACCATATAAGAAGTGGATCTCACAAGATAACAACATCCGCCATGACTCTACCTTAGAGGGCTACGCTAAACTACGCCCTGCATTTGATCGTCAGTATGGTAGTGTGACTGCGGCAAACAGTACGCCTCTTACTGATGGTGCCGCAGCGATCATGTTGATGCGTGAAGGCAAAGCCAAAGAGCTTGGGTTAGATATCATGGGCTATATCCGCTCTTATGCATTCTCTGCTATTGGCGTTGAAACCGATATGTTGATGGGGCCTTCTTATTCTACGCCAATGGCTCTTGATAGAGCCGGTATTGAGCTGTCAGATCTTACTCTGATCGATATGCATGAAGCGTTTGCAGCGCAAACTTTGTCCAATGTGAAAATGTTTGCCTCCAAAAAGTTTGCTCAAGAGCAGTTGGGTCGCTCTAAAGCAATCGGCGAAATCGATATGGACAAGTTCAATGTACTTGGTGGCTCCATTGCCTACGGTCACCCGTTTGCAGCGACTGGTGCACGTATGATCACTCAGACATTACGTGAGCTTCAGCGTCGAGGCGGTGGTCTGGCGTTGAATACAGCCTGTGCGGCAGGTGGTCTTGGTGCAGCTATGGTATTGGAGGTGGAGTAATGAGTGAGCAAAAAGCGTTTGAGCTAAAGATTGACGAACAAGGTATCGCATGGTTATCGATTGATGTACCAGGCGAGAAAATGAATACCTTGCAAGCGGCGTTTTCTCAGGAAATGGAAGATATTTTCACTCAGTTAAAAGAGAAAAAGTCCTCTGTAAAAGGTTTGATTGTCCACTCTCTTAAACCAGACAACTTTATCGCGGGAGCTGATGTTCGCATGTTGGATGCATGTGGTAGTGCTGCAGAAGCGCAAGCATTAGCTGAGCAAGGGCAGAAAATGTTCCAGCAGTTGTCAGATCTCCCATACCCTGTGGTTGCGGCTATTCATGGCCCATGTCTTGGTGGTGGATTAGAACTAGCACTTGCATGTGATTACCGTGTTTGTACTAATTCAGATAAAACCCGTTTAGGCTTGCCAGAAGTGCAACTTGGTCTTCTTCCGGGGTCTGGTGGTACACAGCGACTGCCACGTCTTATTGGATTGTTGCCATCTCTGGATATGATTCTTACAGGAAAGCAGTTACGCGCTAAAAAAGCCAAGAAGCTCGGTGTCGTTGATGCTGTCGTGCCGGAAACCATTCTTCTTGAAGTTGCGAAAAGCTTCGTTGAAAAGAATTCAGGCAAGTCTAAAGCTAAGCGTAAGGTTTCAACCAAAGAAAAATTGATTGCAAATACGGGTCTTGGTCGAAAGGTCATTTTTGAACAAGCATCTAAGAAAACCAATGAAAAGACTCGTGGTAATTACCCAGCAGCTGAGGCGATCCTTGAAGTCATTCGCTATGGCTTAGAGAAAGGATTTGAGAAAGGCCAGCAAAAAGAAGCGCAGCGCTTTGGTGAGTTGGTGATGACCTCAGAGTCGAAAGCTCTTCGTTCTATTTTCTTTGCCACGACAGAGATGAAGAAAGAGAATGGCAGCGATGCTGAGCCTAAAGCGATTGAACGGGCGGCGGTTCTTGGTGGTGGTCTGATGGGTGCTGGAATTAGCCACGTCAGCGTCTCGAAAGCGAAAGTTCCAGTGCGTATTAAAGATGTCTCTAACGATGGTGTTATTAACGCATTGAAGTACAACTATAAGTTGTTTGATAAGCAGCGTAAGCGCCGTATCATTTCCAAAGCCCAGTTGCAGTCTAAGATGTTGCAAATGTCAGGTGGTACAGATTTCACTAGCTTCAATCACGCGGATGTTGTCGTAGAAGCCGTATTTGAAGATTTGAACCTTAAGCAACAAATGGTTGCTGATATAGAGAAAAATGCGAAAGAAACCACTATTTTTGCTACTAATACGTCATCTCTGCCTATCCACCAAATTGCAGAGAAGGCACAGCGACCAGAGAATATTGTTGGCTTGCACTACTTTAGCCCAGTAGAAAAGATGCCGTTAGTGGAAGTCATCCCACATGAAACAACATCTGACGAGACTGTTTCTACGGTTGTCGAGTTTGCGCGTAAGCAAGGCAAGACACCGATTGTTGTCAAAGATTGCGCTGGCTTTTATGTTAACCGAATTCTTGCCCCGTACATGAATGAGGCAGCTCATGTTCTGATGGCCGGCGAACCAATTGAGCAACTGGATTCTGCATTGTTGAATTTTGGTTTCCCAGTTGGCCCAATCACTTTGCTTGATGAAGTAGGCGTGGATATTGGTGCTAAGATCATGCCGATTCTGGTTGAAGAATTAGGTGAACGTTTCCAAGGCCCGGACGTATTCGATACTTTGCTCAACGATAACCGAAAAGGCCGTAAAACAGGTAAAGGTTTCTATACCTATAAAGGTAAGAAGAAGGAAGTCGACAAGTCAGTGTATAAGCTATTGAGTTTATCACCAGAGTCTAAGATGGCAGAGAAAGACATCGCGATGCGCTGTGTGTTACCAATGCTCAACGAAGCGGTTCGCTGCCTAGATGAAGGTATTATTCGTAGTCCTAGAGACGGGGATATTGGTGCAATTTTTGGCATTGGCTTCCCTCCTTTCCTTGGCGGTCCTTTCCGCTACATGGATCAGATTGGCGTGAAGAAACTGGTTGAAATGATGAACGATCACGCACAGAAATATGGTGATCGCTTCGCTCCATGTGACGGTTTGTTGACCCGAGCAGGGTTAGAGAAATCGTTCTACGAGTAATACACGACAAGATGACAATCAGGCGAGCCGTAAGGTTCGCCTTTTTTGTTACCTGAGGTTATGATCACGTTAAAGCAATTATAAAAACTCAGTAAGGAATTCAAATGGATGCTTTAGATTTGTTGCTCAACCGACGTTCAATAGCCAAGCTATCTGATCCGGCACCTGAAGGAAAGGTACTTGAGAATATTATCCGTGCAGGATTACGAGCCCCAGATCATGCAGGCCTAACACCTTGGCGTTTTGTCATTTCTCAAGGTGAAGGATTGAACAAGCTGTCGGACATTCTGGTTTCTGCAGCTCAAGCCGAAAATAGCGACGAGACGGTGATTGAAAAACTGAAGAATGCGCCTTTTAGAGCACCTATGGTTATTACAGTCATCGCTAAGGTAACAGAACATGACAAAGTGCCGGCTTTAGAGCAGTACTTGTCAGCAGGCTGTGCCGTACAAGCGATGCAAATGGCAGCAGTTGCACAAGGGTTCCAAGGTTTTTGGCGTTCAGGTAAGTGGATGTTCCACCAAGTGGTTCATGATGCGTTTGGATTACAAGGTGACGATGAAATCGTTGGTTTCCTTTACTTGGGCACACCGACTTGTACACCAATGAAGGTGCCAGAACGGGAATTGAGTAAGTTCGTTGAGTATTTGTAAAAGAAAGAGCTTGGGTTGCCCAAGCTCTTTTCTCATTAATGAATGTTGTAAGCGATCACAAAGTCAATAAACAAACGGACTTTTTCTGGGAGGTGATCTTTGTGGTTGTACAACATGTAAATGTCTCTTGGGTTGGCACTCCATTCTTCAAGCACTCGAGTTAAGCTACCATCTTCAATGTATTCTCTGAGCATAACATCTGGCATCAGCGTGATACCTAACCCATCAGAACAGGCGCTACGAACAACATCTAACGTGTTGGCTTGAAAACGTCCTTTATCGTTATTGACAACCGCTTCGCCGCTGGCGTTGGTAAGTTGCCATTTCAGGAGAGGTGAGCCTTTTAGAAGTGAGTGGCTATGTAAGTCTTCTGCGTGCTTAGGGGCAGGGTTGTTTTTTAAGTAACTAGGGCTGGCCACTAAGATGTCTTCCACCGAGCTTATTTTACGTGCAATGAGGCTCGAATCTCGTTGTGGTCCGACACGAAATATGACATCCCACTCTGTCGGATCGAGTTGATCTGCATGATTACTGGTGGTGAGTTCAATATTGATATCTGGGTAATGCGTCATGAACTCGTTGAACATCGGCATCATCATTCGTTTGGTAAGATTAGAAGGCGCTGAAATACGAATTTTACCTGCTGCACCACGGCATTCGTCGGTGATTTCTTCGGCGGCCATAGTAAGTCGGTTGAGTAGAGGAGAGCATTCGTTGTAGAAACGTTCGCCTGCTTCAGTAAGAGAAAGCTTACGAGCGTGGCGGTTGAGTAACCTAAGGTTGAGTGCCTCTTCTAACGCCTGTATGCGTCGAGTGATTGTCGCAACGGGAATCATCGTTTTACGAGATGTCGCAGTGTAACTCCCATTTTCAACAACTAGCCTAAAAAGGTTGAGATCGTCTAATTTCATTATGTCCGACACATTTTTACGAATTTGAGTAATTTATATCTATATCAGATGTCAAAGGTTGAGTCACATCAACAAGTTTGACGATCTGTGATATTGCGTACATATAGTATGCAACTAAAGCGAAAAGTGGAAGATTTGTATAAATACACTTTCGCGACTACTTTTAAATGAACGTTTGAAACAATTTATAAAAACAATAATAACAGCCGTTGTACGTTTTAAGTTGTGTGAGGCGAAGGTTTATGCATAAAACATATGAAGTGGCGACAACGCCCTCAGCTCAGCTGGCTGCCAGCCAAAAACTGATCATGTTAGTAGACGATGACCCAGTGTTTCGTAATATCACTTGTGGTTTTTTGAAAGCACAAGGTTACCTAGTCGTAGAAGCTGAAAATGGCTTAGAAGGCCTAAAAAAACTTAGGGATGCTGAACCGGATTTAATTCTGTGTGATCTCTCCATGCCAGTATTGGATGGTATCGAATTTGTTGAAGAAGTGAGTTTGGAATACCCATCGCTTCCTTTGATTGTCGTGTCTGCAACGGATGAAATGTCCGATGTGGCAAAGGCATTACGCTTTGGCATTAAGGATTTCTTACCCAAGCCCATTTCTAATCATCAGCACCTCGCTGGCGCGATTGAAAATACATTGGATGACTCTGATAACCATTTGTGTGATCAGCGTGATTTTGCTAGCCAGTGGTTTCGCGTCGACAGTGGTGACATGCCTGAAGAACAAGAGCTGCATTGGCATTTAGAATATCTTCAGGATAACCCTATTGCTGCCAAAGACCTTCTGCACGCCTTGTTGCCAGAAAAAGATACTTCTCAAGGCGATTGGAAATGCAGTTATCGACTATTGCAATCAACTGATGTTATGCCTCTGGTGTTTGATTATGCGTGGTTAATGAACGGTCAGTTTGCTTTTTACCTTGTTGATTCGGCCAGCGAAGGTCGACACGGTGCGGCAACGACCTTGCTAGTGCGTGCTCTCTTTCATGATTATTTGCGAAATCTAAAATGTTTTAATGCGGATCTCAAAGACATTGCCGACCTTTTAGAGAAAGGGTTAGCCTGTTCAGAGTGTGCAAGCCCCGTTAAAGCTCTCTTTGGCATTGCTAATGTCTCGGAAGGCACGCTGTCTATTTTACCCGCTGGTTTGGATGCCCAATGGTCGAATGGGTACTTTTCTCAACACATTCCGGCTGGCGTTAAATTAGGTGATAGTTGTGCGAAAAACTTTATTACGACTGATTTGCCTATACAGTCTGCCTGCCAGCTAACGTTGAGTTGCCTAGGCTCAAGTAGCTTTAGTTTAGATATTTTCCGTGGCGGTAGCGCGTAAGCGCTATTCGACTATTGAGTGTAATGTCGAAATAACCCTTTTTTTGTTCGGTGTTTAAGATCCAGAGATTGATGTATAGTCCGCCAAAACAAAAATGACCCATTGTTTTAACGAAAGTGTAACTAGTGGTCGTAAAATCGTCATTTACATTTGAGAAGTAATCCCATGGCAGACAAAGATTTCAAAGAACCTTATAATATTTTTTACTTTTTAGGTTTTATTGCAGCTCTATTGATTCCAACACTACCTGCGACTCTAACTTGGATTCGAGTAGTCAATGGATATGCGGGCTTCTAACTGAATTCATCGGAGCTTCCCATCAGTATTCAAAGATTTGGCTTAAATATTGTTGGTGGCTTGAGCTTATGCCTAGGCTTCCTAGGCATATTCCTTCCTCTTCTCCCTACGACCCCTTTTATTCTTCTCGCGAGCGCATGCTTTATGCGTAGTAGTCCTGCTTTTCATCGTTGGTTGCATGAGCACAAAACATTTGGCCCCATATTAGATAACTGGCATCAACATGGCGCTGTGACCAGCAAGGTAAAAACACGTGGAGCGCTCTGCATGGTGGCAAGTTTTGTTTTTTCAATTTGGGTTGTGCCACATTTTTGGTTAAAGATCATGCTGGTGGTTATGTTGATTCTTCTATTGACCTGGTTTATTCGTTTGCCTGTGATTGAGTGCCTTGCTGACAAGCAAGAAAATCACTAAGATTGCAGAGAAGTGTGCCCGCTATTCGAGTGGGCGTTTGTAATTCTAGGCACAGAAAATTTTAGTCAGCTGTTTAATGACCTGATGTGCAAAGAGTCCCTGCTATCGCTTGCCATACAATTACATGATAAGGAACAAGCTTAGCCAATCTAAGAAATGAGTTATGACAACTGAAACAATTTCACAGATCAAATCTAGTATTAAGAGCATCCCTGATTATCCGAAACCAGGCATCCTATTTCGTGATGTGACGAGTTTGATGGAAGATGCATCTGCCTATAAAGCAACGATTCAGCTTTTGGTTGAGAAGTATAAGGACATGGGGTTCACCAAAATTGTGGGTACCGAAGCACGTGGCTTTCTGTTTGGTGCCCCTTTAGCTTTAGAGTTAGGACTGGGTTTTGTTCCTGTTCGTAAGCCGGGTAAATTACCACGTGAGACGATGGCTCAGTCGTATGAGCTTGAGTACGGTACAGACGTATTAGAAATCCATACAGATGCTATTTCAGAAGGGGATAAAGTACTCGTTGTCGACGATCTGTTGGCGACAGGTGGGACAATCGAAGCAACGACTAAGTTAATCCGCCAGTTAGGTGGTGTGGTAGAACATGCGGCTTTTGTTATTAACCTGCCTGAAATTGGCGGTGATAAGCGCCTTGAAGGCTTAGGTCTTAATGTGTACAGCATTTGCGAATTTGACGGTCATTAATCGGATATATTCATGAGTTATCTTGCTTTAGCTCGAAAGTGGCGCCCTACAAAATTTAGTGAAGTAGTAGGGCAAAGCCATGTTTTGACGGCGTTAGAAAACGCTTTAGCCCAAAACCGCCTTCATCATGCCTACTTGTTTAGCGGTACTCGAGGTGTTGGTAAAACAACGATAGGTCGATTGTTTGCCAAAGGGCTAAACTGCGAAACGGGTATTACCTCCACCCCTTGTGGCACCTGTGATACCTGTAAAGAGATTGACGAAGGTCGATTTGTTGACTTGCTCGAAATCGATGCTGCGTCCAGAACCAAGGTAGAAGATACTCGTGAATTACTCGATAACGTGCAGTACAAACCTGCACGTGGGCGCTTTAAAGTTTACCTAATCGATGAAGTCCACATGCTCTCGCGCCACAGTTTTAATGCTTTGCTGAAAACACTGGAAGAGCCGCCTGAGTATGTGAAATTCCTTCTGGCCACGACGGACCCACAGAAGCTGCCAGTCACGATTCTTTCTCGTTGTCTGCAGTTTCATCTTAAGCCTATCAGTGTTGATGATATCCATGAGCAACTGGAGCATATCCTAAAACAGGAACAAGTCTCGTTTGAGCCTAGAGCTTTAGGTATGATCGCGCATGCTGCAGACGGCAGTATGCGTGATGCGTTAAGTTTAAGTGATCAGGCGATAGCGTTAGGCAATGGTCAGGTTATAACGGATAGTGTTGCTCATATGTTGGGCACGCTGGATACTGACCAAGCATTACATTTGCTTGAGGCTATCAGTTCTAAGCAACCTCAAGTCGCGATGGATTGCTTATCAGCTCTAGCACGAAATGGTGTTGAATGGGATGGGCTTCTCCAGCAGTTGGCCACCCAACTACATCGAATGGCAATGTATCAAGCTCTGCCCGCAACGCTGGATAAGGCTCAGCCTGATTCGGAAAAAATAGAGCTTTTAAGCCGAAAATTAACACCGCAGGACGTGCAGCTGTATTATCAAATGGCCTTAAAAGGTCGGCAAGATTTGCCTTTAGCACCCTCCGAGCGTATCGGCTTAGAAATGGTCGTACTACGAATGATGGCATTCAGACCTTCTTCTCAACCTCAAGTAAAGAATATTTCGGCTGAGGTGGGCTCTTTGCCTGCTAGTACTCCTACTGCTGCACATTCACCCCAGTTGTCATCGGCTAAGGCAACTGAAACGATAACGCCAGCTGATACTTATCCGCAGGGAAGAGAAGTACCAGCGCCTTCGGAAGTCATGCCAGAGCAATATCATGCAGAATCTATGGGGAATACGCCCCCTCAGTATGACACTTCTGCGCCTCCTACGCATGAAGAGCCGATGACGCCACCGACACCACAAGATCAACCAGCGTCACCTATAAGCGGCTTGCGCCATCAGCTTCGTTCTCAGCGCAAAGGTAACCCTCAGGGAAATACGCCAAAAAAGGCTAATGCGACACCTGTAAAAAAATCTAAATCCGTTCTTGACCGTGTTGCTCAGCGACATTCAGGAACTATGCAGGTGTCGCCATTGTCAAACCCTCAATCGGTAGCGACACCTGAACGGGATAAAAACGAACCTTATCAGTGGAAGCCATCACTTCCTCAAGTAGAAAAGCAGGGCAGCGAGTTAACACCAACTCAAATAAAAAAGGCGTTAGAGCATGAAAAAACGCCTGAGATGGCGACCAAACTAGCTGAAGAAAGCCTAGCGAAGAGTGAGTGGGCAAAGCTGATTAGCCAGTTAGATACGGCTAAAATGACTGAGCAACTGGCTTTGAACTCTCATTTTGAAAAACAAGGTTCGTCTATCTCATTAACACTGCGACCTCAGCAAGCACACTTGAACACAGAGCGTGCTCAAAGTGAACTGCTCGAGGCGATAAATGGTGTGTTAGGTGAAGAGTGCCACCTGTCAGTTGAGATAGGTGACGGGGGGGAAACTCCGTTAGAGTTAAGAGAAAAGCTTTACCAAGGACGATTACAACAGGCATTTGTCAGCCTTGAAAATGACAAGCATGTCCAGTTTATCGCGCAGCGCTTTTCTGCTGAACTGGATAAAGACAGCGTGCGACCAATTTAACACTGGGGTTGAAAATCAGCATTTTCGGCCTCATTTAATAACGAAATAAGCTAACTAACCAGAGAGATAAACATGTTTGGTAAAGGCGGTATGGGCAATCTAATGAAGCAAGCCCAGCAAATGCAAGAGCGTATGCAAAAGCTTCAAGAAGAAATTGCAAATATGGAAGTGACAGGTGAATCTGGTGCTGGTCTAGTAAAAGTGACCATTACAGGTAGCCACAGCGTTCGTCGCGTTGAAATTGACGAGAGTCTAATGGAAGACGACAAAGAAATGCTAGAAGATCTTATCGCAGCCGCTTTCAACGATGCGGCTCGTCGTGTTGAAGAAACTCAAAAAGAAAAAATGGCTGGCGTGACTGGAGGTATGCAACTACCACCAGGCATGAAAATGCCTTTCTAATCGATAGGGTTAGTTAATGCGCACCAGTCATATGCTGGAGCAATTGATGGAGGCCTTACGTTGTCTGCCTGGGGTTGGCCCCAAGTCAGCTCAACGTATGGCCTTTCATTTGTTACAGCGTGATAGAAAAGGCGGCTTACAACTGGCGGATGCATTGAGTCAATCGATGACTGAAATCGGCCATTGCAACGAATGTCGTACGTTCACTGAAGAAGAAACGTGCCATATTTGTACTAATCCTAAACGTCAGGAGAATGGACAAATATGCGTGGTTGAAAGCCCAGCTGATATTGCCGCGGTGGAGTCAACCGGGCAGTTCTCAGGTCGCTATTTTGTCCTAATGGGGCACTTGTCGCCTCTTGATGGAATTGGCCCGAGTGATATTGGTCTTGACGTGCTTGATTATCGTCTACGTCGTGGAGATATATCTGAAGTGATTTTGGCAACAAACCCTACGGTCGAAGGTGAAGCAACGGCCCACTATATTGCTGAGCTGTGTAAAGAGCATCAGGTTCAGGCAAGCCGAATTGCTCATGGCGTTCCTGTGGGCGGTGAGTTAGAGCTTGTTGATGGAACGACACTGTCACACTCTTTACTTGGTCGACAAAAGCTGTAATTTATATCGTTCCAATAAAAAGCCACTCATTTGAGTGGCTTACTATTATTTCTTTTTCGTATGGAACTGCTCACAAGCGAGCATTGTATTCTCAATGAGGCTCGCGACGGTCATAGGCCCAACACCACCGGGGACCGGTGTAATAAAGCTTGCGCTTTCTTTGGCATTCTCATAATCCACATCGCCAACCAACTTACCTGAGTCAAGTCGGTTGATGCCAACATCGATCACAACAGCGCCTTCTTTAATCCAGTTCCCTGGGATAAAGTTAGGTTTACCGACGGCTACCACAACTACATCAGCTTGACGGACATGGCTTTCGAGATCTTTGGTGAATCTGTGGCAAGTTGTCGTCGTACAGCCGGCTAGTAGAAGCTCAAGCGTCATTGGGCGGCCAACAATGTTCGATGCCCCCACAACAACAGCATGTTTGCCGCGAAGGTTGATGTTGTAACGATCAAGGAGAGTAATGATACCTTTCGGGGTACAAGAGCGTAGTTTAGGAATACGTTGCGCTAAACGGCCAACGTTATATGGATGGAAGCCGTCAACGTCTTTTTCTGGGTGAATTCGTTCTAGTACATGAGTTGTATCAATACCTGCCGGTAATGGTAACTGCACTAGAATGCCGTCAATCTCATCATCTGCGTTTAGCTCATCTATTAGAGCAAGTAACGCTTCTTCTGTGGTGGAAGCCGATAAGTCAAAAGATTTTGAAACAAACCCCACTTCCTCACATGCACGACGTTTACTGCCCACATACACTTGTGACGCTGGATCTTCGCCAACCAGCACTACTGCTAATCCTGGTGCTCTGAGGCCAGCATTAACACGGGCTTTAACTCGTGCAGCGACTTCCGAACGAACCGTTTGAGAAATAAGTGTTCCATCAATATTTTGAGCAGTCATGTCGTTCCTTTAAATAGAATGGCTATTTAGTTGCGCGCATTGTCGCAAATTATTTGACGAACATCTATAAGCAAACGTTTGCTTTGGGCTGTTTTTAATCAAAATGAAATTCGGTGACCTTTTTTTAGTCATTCAGATCAGAATGTTAATAAAAGACCTTGTTTTAAGAACTCGAACTCGTATAATCCTTTCCCTGTAACGCGCCCTTAGCTCAGTTGGATAGAGCACGTGCCTTCTAAGCATGTGGTCACAGGTTCGAATCCTGTAGGGCGTGCCATTATTAGAAACCCTGATAGCTTAGTTGCTGTCAGGGTTTTGTCGTTTTAGACATTAAATGCGGTTACGCGCGCAAAGCTGTGACAAATGGCTTGAATTCAATCTGTACATAAGCTGAGCTTTTCGGTAGCATTGCGCCCCTTCTATGTAGTTGTATCTAATTGATAAGGCTTGAACACGGTATTTACGTTCAGACATCATGCGCAGTATTCACACCAAAATTAAACCCGAGTTTGAACCTCTCTTGTCTGAGCTAGCATTGCATGCGTTGCTTCACTTACGTAGCAACCACTCAGCTAAAGTACTGACACACAAGTCGAGATCCGATATTAACGACATTCTTTCTGCTTGGCTGAATAAAGCAGCGAACAGTAAGAAATATAAGCCTTTCAAGAAAAAAATACGTTCTCTAGTTACCCACGCTCGTTCTCAGCGGCTAGATATGGAAATGATGCTGGGTAATTTGCTTTCTCCCTTAAACGGGGACGAATTACCTCATTTAGACAGTTTCCTCTTGTTAATAAACACAATAGAGAAAGAACTCAATACGACAGTGTTGGTTTCAAGCCCAGAAGAGGTTGATCTCTCGTTTAACCCAAAAGGTTGCTTATTGTGTGTATTATCACAAGACCTTAACGCTCACTTTGATAACCGTAATCGTCTATCTGCGGATATCTCAATGCTTTTTAGAGGCTCACGTGGTGAGAAGCACTCTGTGCTGCGTATTATCTATACATCCGCTATTTTTGAGCACCGTATAGAATATGAAGACGAAGACTTTTTGCGTATTCGCCTAAGCCTTAAGTAGCCTTCTAACAGCCTAAGATAAGACAGATATGGCTTCGCTGATTTTGTCTGTATTTCCTTCTACTTCTTTCGGGGTGTAAAATATAAATTACAGCTTTTGATAAACGAAAAGTTGTGTAATACCTCTCAAGTTCTATTGACTGTCATAAAAATTTAATCTTATTGTGTGTTGAGAATTTTGTTCAAATTCATCATATTGTAATTAAGATGTAACAAATACTACGAGGAGAATATATGCAGCATCAAGAAATGATCCAACCTTCTAACTTCGGTGTTATCAGCCGTACCTGTCTTTTTTCACTTGTTGGTATTGTTGGTGTATTTGCACTTATCTAACAAGTCACGTAGAAAGCTAAGCCTTAATAAGTATGTGTTTGCTTACTTCAAAACCATTTGTTAAGGCGGCTTCTATTCTATTTTCTTCTCTGTGATATTGCTTCGGTCACAATATTTTCAGTGGTACTTCTTTGATTGTATCGCACACTTATCGCGAACTAAGACCACTTTGCTCTTCTGATGAAATGGCTGACGAACACCTCCGAACTTATTTTTATATTTGTTAATAGGTTGTGATCTGAATCTGTTTTGTGATCAAATAATCTAAAATTTTCCATCTGCTTCTAAGCCTATTCCTCTCTAAACTAGGGCCAGACATCGTAAGTGATAACTGAAGTGAATGAACGCAAAGATACTTGTTGTAGATGATGATCTAGAAATTCGGGAGCTGTTGGGTGAATACCTAACCAAAGCGGGTTATCAGGTCAACGCCGTGGCGGATGGCGATGAATTAAAGGCGCACCTCGATCAAGAAGGCTACCCAGATATGGTGCTTCTTGACGTGATGCTACCGGGTGATGATGGCTTCACCTTGTGCCAACATATTCGTCGTGACTCCAACGTCCCTATTATTATGCTGACCGCAGTGTCGGATGAAACTGATCAGATCATCGGTCTGGAAATTGGTGCCGATGACTACATAGCCAAGCCATTTAATCCACGTCAGCTCATTGCTCGGATAAAAGCGGTGTTGCGACGAGTTCAAGTCAATGAAGAAAAAAGTTCGGATTCTCTACCAAAACAGATTACGTTTGGTGACTGGCAACTTGATACCTTAGCGCACAAAATTACCCATAGTGATACCCAAGAAGAACACGATCTGTCGGGCAGTGATTTCGCACTCTTAATGCTGTTTCTCTCGCGTCCGAATGAAGTTTTAGATCGCGATACGATCTCTTTTGCGACTAGAGGACGAGAGGCACTTCCCTTTGAGCGAGGTATTGACGTCCAGTTGAGTCGCTTGCGTCAGCGTCTGGGTGACAGTGGTAAATACCCGCAATATATTAAAACTATGCGTGGAAATGGCTATATCCTCGCCGTACCAGTCAGTATCGAACATTGATAGATGAACACTCTATTACGTAGGCTAAAACCCAACTCCTTGGTTACCCGTACTCTAGGGTTGGCGTTATTAGCGGTGATATTAGCGCAGGGTATTGCGACGGCGATCTGGTATACCGAATCGAAGCAAAAAGAGCTGGCGGGTATTCAGTCAGCCTCAGAAAGTATGGCGAACATGTTTGCCTCAACGGTGACCTTCTTCCAATCCCTACCGACTCGCTATCGTCATATTGTGCTGGATCAGATTCGTAATATGGGTGGCACGCGTTTCTTTGTGTCATTCAATAAAGAAAAGCTGATTGTTGAGCCCATTCCAGATACACAGTTAAAAAGAGCCTCTCTTTCTGCGGTGGAATCTGTGCTCAACGACAAACTACCTAAAGTATCTTCGATATCTGTCGACTTTTCTCATGCGCACAATCTTCGTCTACTAAAGAATGACATCTATCTTAGTGATTTACCCAAATCATGGGCGCATCATACTTTAACACTATCGCCCATTGATCCTCCCGTCCTGGTGGTACAGATCGAGCTCAAGAGCAATGAATGGGTCTACATCGCCGCGTTACTTCCCGCACCTTATCTCACATTAGATGACACCTTAATTGGCCGAGAGCAGATCCTATTTATCTTCTTCTCGACGACCTTGTTGCTTGGTCTGACTTATCTGTTAATGCGCCGACAAGTCAAACCCTTAAAGCGTTTGGCAAAAGCGGCCAATGAAATGAGCATGGATATTGATCAGCCGCCATTAGGTGAAGAAGGGGCGAGTGAACTGGTCACCGCGACTCGAGCATTTAACAGAATGCAGCAGCGTATTAGGCGCTATGTGGCTGATAGGGAGCATCTGTTTTCGTCCATATCCCATGATCTCAAAACGCCGATCACTCGATTACGTTTAAGAGCTGAGCTACTCGATGACGACAAAAAACGTCATAAATTCAATCAGGACTTAGATGAGCTGGAGATGATGGTTAAAGGCGCACTTCAATGTGTGAAAGACACCGATTTACACGAGAACAATGCCTTTATTGATCTCAATGCCATGATTCAGTCGGTAATCGAGCCGATGAACTTTAAGCGTGATTGTGTCACTTTTACTCCAATCGAGATGGAGCCTATGGTGGCTAAGCCCTTAGCCATTAAGCGAGTGTTGACCAATTTAATCGATAATGCGGTTAAATATGGAGAGAGTGCCACTGTGTCGATTGAAGTAACGGATGAATGGATTTCCGTCTCGATTGACGATGTTGGATTAGGCATCCCAAGTGATAAGCTCGAAGCCGTTTTTGAGCCTTATTTTCGTTTAGCTTCTGATGATCAGGGCCACGGTTTAGGCTTAGGTATCTGCCGTAACATTCTGCATGGGCACGGCGGAGATCTCATTATTAGCAATCGTCCACAAGGCGGTTTGAGAGCGCAACTCTTTATTCCACTGACACTTGAAGTTTAATGTAACATTGTTGTTACATTCCTATTACGGTTTGTTTCAATCTAATCTGTGCAAATCTATACACTCATTTTCGAACACATGAAACAGGGGCTTGTTCGCTGTCAGCCCTGTGTCTAATCCAATACATGGAAGATAATAATGAAAATGAATAAAACCCTACTTACCTTATCCCTTCTATCAGCGGCTTCTATGACTCAAGCGGGCGAAGTTGAAGTGCTTCACTGGTGGACTTCGGGTGGCGAAGCTAAATCCATTTCAGTTCTGAAAGACATGCTGGAAGAGCAAGGCCACAGCTGGAAAGATTTTGCGGTTGCTGGTGGCGGTGGTGAAAGTGCGATGACGGTACTGAAAACTCGCGCGGTGTCAGGTAACCCGCCTTCAGCGGCGCAGATCAAAGGCCACGATATTCAAGAGTGGGGTGGTCTGGGTTTCCTGACTAACCTTGATGACGTTGCAGAAAAAGGTAACTGGGATGGCGTGGTGCCAAAAATGGTGACCGACGTCATGAAGTGGGACGGTGATTTTGTGGCTGTGCCAGTCAACGTTCACCGTGTGAACTGGCTTTGGGCAAACCCGGTGGTATTTGAAAAAGCGGGCGCAAAAGTCCCAACGACCTTGGATGAGTTTTTTGTCGCAGGTGACAAAATCAAAGCAGCAGGTCTAATCCCGTTGGCCCATGGTGGTCAGCCATGGCAGGACGCAACTGTGTTTGAAGCGGTTGCGCTTGATGTTCTAGGTAGTGAAGACTACGTAAAAGCCTTTGTTGAGCTAGATATGGATGTTCTGTCTGGCGATAAGATGGTCGAGGTGTTTGCCAAATTCCAGAAAATGCATGATTACATCGACTCAAACTCGCCGGGCCGTGACTGGAACGTTGCGACTTCTATGGTGATCAATGGTGAAGCAGCGATGCAAATCATGGGTGACTGGGCGAAAGGCGAATTCTCAGCAGCCGGCAAAGTGGCAGGTAAAGATTATGTCTGTGTGCCAGCTCCGGGTACCGCAGGTCAGTTTACTCATAACGTCGACAGCTTTGCTTTCTTTGAGCTAGGCGAATCAGGCAACCAACAAGCGCAAAAAGCGTTGGCAGCCACCATTCTTGACCCTAAATTCCAAGAAGTGTTCAACCTGAATAAAGGTTCTATTCCAGTGCGTCTGGATATGGATATGTCGAAGTTTGATAAGTGTGCACTGGATTCAATGGACGAGTTTAAAGCGACGGCGAAATCCGGTGATCTCGTACCAAGTATGGCGCACGGAATGTCAACAACCAGCTACGCACAAGGCGCGATCTTTGACGTTGTGACTAACTTCTTTAACGACAAAGATGCCAATCCGCAAGACGCCGCGCAGAAACTGGCGAAAGCAGTAAAAGCGGCGATCTAACGGCGCTTTATTCTGTCACCCCCAAGGGCAGGCAGGCTTGTGGGGAGCCTGCTTGTCCTTTCCTTCTAAGACTTACTTTCAGGGAAAGTGTCACAAGGATTCGTTATGGAGCATGTTTTGACTGGGTCAAAAAGTCAGTCTGTCTATAAGCCAAGCTTTGCTGACAGGCTACAAACCTGGCTACCGAAGATCGTATTAGCACCGACCATGTTGGTTACTGTGGTGTGTATTTACGGCTACATCTTCTGGACTGCCGCACTATCTATGACCAACTCTCGATTTCTACCTAGCTTTAATTTTGTCGGTTTTACCCAGTACGAAAAGCTAATGGACAACGACCGTTGGATCACTTCGATTTCAAACTTAGGCATTTTTGGCCTGCTATTTATGCTGGTCGCAATCGGCTTAGGTGTCGGTCTAGCAATATTGCTCGATCAAAATATTCGTCAGGAAGGGGCGATTCGTACTATTTATCTCTATCCGATGGCGTTGTCGTTCATTGTTACTGGTACGGCTTGGAAATGGATTCTAAACCCGGGTCTGGGCATCGAGAAACTGATGCACGACTGGGGCTTTACAGACTTCAAATTCGACTGGTTGGTAGACTCTGATATGGCGGTTTACACGTTAGTCATTGCTGCAGTATGGCAATCTTCCGGTTTTGTAATGGCGATGTTCCTCGCGGGCCTTCGTGGTATTGACTCATCGATCATCAAAGCCGCTCAAATTGATGGTGCTAATCTGCCGACGATTTACGTGAAAATTATTCTTCCGTGCCTAAGGCCTGTGTTCTTTAGCGCAGTAATTATTACTTCGCATATTGCGATTAAGAGTTTTGATTTAGTGACCGCAATGACGGCTGGGGGGCCAGGTTATTCCTCAGACCTACCAGCATTGTTTATGTATGCCCATTCATTTACGCGTGGCCAGATTGGTCTTGGTGCTGCCAGTGCCATGATGATGCTAGCCGGAATTCTTGCCATTTTGGTGCCGTATTTGTATTCCGAACTTAGGGAGAAAAAATCATGACCAATAACATGAATTTTGCTCGCCTGTTCATTTACTCAGCGCTGATTTTTTTCTGTCTGGTTTACTTGATGCCATTGTTTGTCATGGTCATCACGTCATTCAAAACCTTACCAGATATCAAAGCGGGTAATTTGATGAGCCTACCTAAAGAGTGGGTGTTTGATGCTTGGTATAAAGCTTGGGACGGAGCTTGCACCGGAGTGAAATGTGAAGGTGTGAAAGGTTATTTCTGGAACTCTTTCCAGATGGTAATACCCGCTGTTGCTATCTCAACTTTGCTCGGCGCTTTCAATGGCTATGTTGTGACCAAATGGCAGTTCCGTGGTTCGAATCTCTTTTTCAGCTTGTTGCTGTTTGGCTGTTTTATTCCATTTCAGGTCATCTTGCTGCCTATGGCGGCGGTACTAGGAAAGTTGGGTTTAGCTAATACTACGGCGGGTTTGGTGACCGTTCACGTTATTTACGGTATGGCCTTTACGACGTTGTTCTTCCGCAACTTCTATATCAGCATTCCTGATGAGTTGATCAAAGCAGCAAAACTGGATGGGGCGGGCTTCTTTACCATCTTCTTCAAAATCCTGCTGCCACTTTCAACGCCAATCATCATGGTGACCGTGATTTGGCAGTTCACATCGATCTGGAACGATTTCTTGTTTGGTGTGGTGTATTCAGGGTCGGACACACAGCCGATTACAGTAGCACTTAACAACCTAGTTAATACCAGTACAGGTGTGAAGGAATACAACGTGGATATGGCTGCGGCCATCATCGCAGCTCTACCGACGTTGCTGGTTTACGTGCTGGCAGGAAAATATTTTGTTCGTGGCCTGACCGCCGGATCAGTAAAAGGATAATCATAATGGCAACTTTAGAACTCAAACAGATCCGTAAAACCTATCCAAAAGCGGAACAGGAAACTCTTAAGGGAATCGATATTAGCATTGACTCGGGGGAGTTTCTGATTCTGGTTGGCCCCTCGGGCTGTGGTAAATCAACCTTGATGAATACCATTGCTGGCCTAGAGGGTATCAGTTCAGGTGAAATCGTGATCGATGGCCGTGATGTTTCAGTTGTGGAGCCAAAAGATCGTGATATTGCGATGGTATTCCAGTCATACGCTTTGTATCCAAATATGACGGTGCGTGGCAACATCGCGTTTGGCCTTAAGATCCGTAAAATGCCTGACGCTGAGATTGATGCTGAAGTGCAGCGTGTGGCCGAGATGCTACAAATCGACCATCTTCTTGACCGTAAGCCATCACAGTTATCAGGTGGTCAGCGTCAGCGTGTTGCGATGGGACGAGCGTTAGCGCGCCGACCTAAGTTATATCTGTTTGATGAACCGTTATCGAATCTGGACGCAAAACTCCGTGTCGAAATGCGCCATCAGATCAAACGCCTTCATCAACAACTCAATACCACCATTGTTTATGTTACTCATGATCAGATTGAAGCCATGACATTGGCTGATCGCATTGCAGTGATGAAAGATGGTGAGTTGCAGCAACTGGGCACGCCTCAGGAAATCTACAATACACCCAACAATATGTTTGTTGCCGGTTTTATGGGCTCTCCATCGATGAACTTCATTAAGACCATGGTGGATCTTGATGATGAGCAGAAGCCAGTGATTAAAGTGAAAGGTGGTAACGATCAGGAGCACCATATCCGTTTGCCTAACTCAATGCGTGAGCAAGATGGTAAGGAAGTTGTGATTGGTTTGCGTCCAGAGCACATTACTGAAAAAGAAAATGAGGAATCGGGCGCTACTACGCAACTGGATCTGCAACTTGAGGTTCTGGAACCCACTGGGCCAGATACTATCGCAATGATTAAAGTCAACGATCAGGAGGTGGCATGCCGATTGTCTCCGGAGTTTGATGCTCGTGTTGGTCAGGTTGCTCCCCTGCATTTTGATCTGTCAAAAGCGGTATTCTTTGATGCACAAACAGAACAAAGGATAGAGTTCCATTGATAAGATTGAACACACTCCCAACCAGTACGGGGGAGAATCGGACTGGCTTGCTGTCCGAGTTGGGAGCGTGTTCTCCCCTAATTTGGCTAGATAAATTTTTAACAAAAGTATCAATAGTAACTATGCTTAAAGCATCAACATGAATATTCAATTCATGTATGTATTGAGAGTGGGAGTCAGTCTCGTCTCCTTGCTGACTCTCATGTCTCATCTAATAAAAATGGCAGCGCTTGGCTGCCATTTGTTTTTATAATATTTGCTTGATGTTAAATATGTGTAAACTGACACATTTGATTGTTATGAATGTGTCATATCCCACCCATTTTGAGCTGATGAAATCAGCCTTAATTGCTTTGATGTAGAAATTTGTTGCTAAGTATTTGAAAAATAATAACTAAATAAACAAAGCTAAGTTGGCTTGGTTATTGCCCTTATAAATATATCAACACCCAGTGATGGGGTTGTTCTATTAACAAGGAGAAAAACAATGCTAAAGCCTTTGACCCTACTATCTGCCTCCATTCTTGCTGTAACTAGTTTTAACGCTGCTGCGAACTGTGACCCTGGTGAAACCGTGATTAAGTTCAGCCATGTGACGAATACAGATAAACACCCTAAAGGTATTGCGGCTTCACTACTGGAAAAGCGTGTTAACGAAGAGATGAATGGAAAAGTGTGTATGCAGGTTTTCCCGAACTCGACGCTTTACGATGACAATAAAGTGCTGGAAGCGCTTCTAAACGGTGACGTGCAACTTGCTGCCCCTTCTCTTTCTAAGTTTGAAAAGTTCACGAAGAAATACCGTATCTTTGACTTACCATTTTTGTTTGAAGATGTGGCTGCGGTTGATCGATTCCAAAACTCAGAATCTGGTGAGAAGCTAAAAAATGCAATGAAGCGTCGTGGCCTACAAGGTCTGGCCTTCTGGCATAATGGCATGAAGCAAATGTCGGCAAACAAGCCTCTTTTGACGCCTGAAGACGCAAAAGGTCTTAAATTCCGTGTTCAAGCGTCTGATGTATTGGTGGCGCAGTTCGAGCAACTTGGCGCGAACCCACAGAAGATGTCGTTTAAAGAAGTGTATGGCGGTCTACAAACTAAGGTTATTGACGGTCAAGAAAACACTTGGTCAAACATCTACGGTAAGAAGTTCTTTGAAGTTCAGGACGGCATTACAGAAACCAACCACGGTATCCTTGATTACCTTGTGGTTACCTCGAACGATTTCTGGAAAAATCTACCCGCGGATCAGCGTGAGCAATTGAATACCATTATTCAGGAAGTCACCGCTCAGCGTAATGCTGAATCCACAAAAGTGAATCTAGCGAATAAGAATAACATTATCGAAGCTGGGGGTGAGGTTCGCTCGCTAACGCCTGAGCAGCGTCAGCAATGGGTTACTGCGTTGCAACCTGTTTGGAAGAAGTTTGAAAAAGACATCGGTTCAGATCTGATCGAAGCGGCACTGGCCTCGAACCAGTAATCTCATAATAAAAACATCCATGACTATTGGCCCTCTGAATCGGGAGGAGGGCCTTTTTTCCTTTCCATACCTGTGAGGTTATGCCAACAGGTGATTAAAGCGATGTAACTATGGAACAGTCAATTTTTGCAAGAATAGGAAAGGTGACAGATGCTATCGAGGAAACGCTGATTGCGTTTTTCTTGGGAGCAATGACACTGCTGACCTTTGCTAATGTGATTTTTCGATATGTCTTTAATGACAATATTCTTTGGGCTCTTGAGCTCACCGTTTTCCTTTTTGCCTGGATGGTGCTTGTTGGTGCATCTTATGGTGTGAAAAAACACTTTCATATCGGTGTGGATGTCATTATCAACATGGCACCAGAACAGCTACGCAAAGTGTATGCGCTACTTGCCGCAGCTTGCTGTCTTACCTTCTCAATACTTCTTTTGATCGGTTCGTGGAACTACTGGTATCCGTTTGTTACAGAGCGTGCTTGGTATGAGACGGATGATATTCCCATGCCTGAAATGTTGCAGTTCCTGGCTGACTGGCTGAACGAAGGAGAGCGTTATGAAAAGTTGCCACGCTTTATTCCTTATATGGCGCTGCCGATTGGCATGGCACTGATGACATTCCGTTTTATTCAAATCACCGTACAAATCGCAACCGGTAAATTAGACCGTTTGATTGCAGGTCATGAAGCGGAAGAAGAACTTGAGGCGCTGAAAGAAGAGCTCAAAGACGCTGGTGAAGCGATGGAGCCTAAAAAAGCCGATGATAAGAGCAAGGAGAGCTAAGCCATGGATATTCTGTTTTTATTCGTAATGGTGGTTGGCTTTATGCTGATTGGTGTGCCAATCGCTGTATCACTTGGTCTATCGAGTATCCTGTTTTTGATGATGCACTCTGACGCTTCTTTAGCCTCGGTAGCGCAAACCCTGTTCAACGCGTTTGCAGGTCACTATACCTTACTCGCTATTCCATTCTTTATTTTGGCATCAAGCTTTATGTCGACTGGTGGTGTGGCTAAGCGAATTATTCGTTTTGCTATTGCAATGGTCGGCTGGTTCCGTGGCGGATTGGCGATGGCTTCTGTCGTTGCATGTATGATGTTCGCCGCCTTGTCTGGTTCATCACCAGCCACGGTTGTCGCCATCGGTAGTATCGTTATCGCAGGTATGATCAAAAACGGTTACTCCAAAGACTTTGCCGCTGGGGTAATTTGTAACGCGGGTACGCTAGGTATCTTGATCCCACCGTCAATCGTTATGGTTGTATACGCCGCTGCGACGGACGTGTCAGTTGGGCGTATGTTCCTCGGCGGTGTGATTCCAGGTCTTCTGGCGGGTGTGATGCTAATGATTGCTATCTATATTGCAGCGCGGGTAAAAAATCTGCCGAAACAGCCATTTGTTGGCTGGGGCGAAATGTTCGCAGCAGCGAAAGATGCGAGCTGGGGGTTATTGCTAGTAGTGATCATCCTAGGCGGTATCTATGGCGGCATCTTTACCCCAACAGAGGCGGCAGCCGTAGCGGCGGTATACTCGTTCCTGATTGCAAACTTTATTTACAAAGACATGGGCCCATTTGCCGATAAAAACAATCGCAAACCGGTCGTCGTAAAAGTCTTCCAAGCGTTTGTTCATAAAGATACTAAACATACTCTTTATGATGCCGGTAAACTGACCATTATGCTGCTGTTTATCATTGCTAATGCCCTGATTCTTAAGCATGTACTGACAGAAGAGCGCATCCCGCAGATGATTACCGAGTCGATGTTATCTGCTGGCCTTGGGCCGATCACTTTCCTCATTGTGGTCAACGTTTTGCTTCTGATTGGTGGTCAGTTTATGGAGCCGTCGGGCCTGCTGATCATTGTTGCTCCGTTGGTATTCCCCATCGCTATTGCATTGGGTATCGACCCAATTCACCTTGGTATCATGATGGTTGTGAACATGGAAATTGGGATGATCACACCACCTGTCGGGCTCAATTTATTTGTGACGGCTGGGGTCGCTAAGATGTCAATGATGCAGGTGGTCAAGGCTGCGCTCCCTTGGGTCGCGGTGATGTTCTTGTTCCTCATTATTGTTACTTACGTGCCATGGGTGTCAACTTGGTTGCCTACAACATTGATGGGACCGGAAATCATTACTAAATGATTTAATGGCTACCGAGAGCCTCACCAGATGGTGAGGCTTTTTTATGCTTTCCACTAACCAGTCTATAGTTATAGGGAGCCGTTACTGTCGAAGTAGCGCTGTTCTTTACCGTGATACGAGTGAGGCCATTATGGAAATGCACCAACACTCTATGCCAGATTTGTTTCGACAACTTGGGTTAGATAGCTCCGAAGAGAGTATTCGGGATTTCGTGAATAATCACAGCGGGTTGGTAGTTGGCACGGCGTTATATGAAGCGTTTTTCTGGTCACCGTCTCAGGCTACGTTTTTAAAAGAAGCGATAGAAGAAGATGCTGACTGGGCGGAAGTTGTCGACCAGCTTGATGCCATGCTGAGAGGTTAGAAAGTAAAAGCCAGCACTTGGTGCTGGCTGTTACTTCGTAACTAGTTAATCCGATTTATAGTTGGCTTTGTCTAATCCGTAGCGCTGCATTTTGTCATACAGTGTTTTTCTCGCCAAACTCAGTTTATCCATGGTCTGTTTAATGCTTCCTCCCGATTCAAGCAAGGCTTGCTCTATGACACTTCGCTCGAACTCAGCCACTTGTTCCGCCAGTGAGTGTGACTGAGAGCTTTGCTCTGTATTTTCTCCAAATTGAGTCAGCTTACCCAGCAAGACAAAACGCTCTGCGGCGTTTCTTAACTCGCGTATATTACCGGGCCAATCGTGGCTCAAGAGCTGGCTTAATGTACTGTTAGGCAGCGCAGGCACCATTTTTCCGTAGCGGGAAGCGGCGACCAGTAAAAAATGATGAAACAAGGTTGTGATGTCTTCCTTACGTTCCCTCAGTGCGGGTAAATCCAGTGTGACGATGTTAAGGCGATAGTAGAGATCTTGACGAAATTCTCCTTTTTCTGCTGCCAGTTTGAGGTCAATTTTGGTGGCCGCAATGACCCGTATATCGAGCGGGAGTAATTCATTGGATCCAACGCGTTCGATCACTCTTTCTTGAAGCACGCGCAGTAAGCGAATTTGTGCCTGTATCGGCATGGATTCTATCTCATCAAGGAATAGGGTTCCCCCCTGAGCGTGTTCAAACTTACCGATACGCTTAGTTTCAGCACCGGTAAATGCTCCTTTTTCGTGGCCATAGAGTTCACTTTCAATGAGGTTCTCAGGCACTGCGCCACAGTTGATGGCGACAAAGTTCGCGTCGCGTCTTGAACTTTGTTCATGAATCGAACGAGCAACCAGTTCTTTGCCTGTCCCGGTTTCACCGAATAAGAGGATATCGGCGTCGGTATCGGCAATATGAGAAATGGTCTCTCTCAGCATCTGTATAGAGGGCGTGTCACCTATGATCCTTGGGCCGAGAGTCTGGCTCGCTTTGAGGCTGCGTTTGAGATCTTGATTCTCCAAGGTGAGATCACGCTTTTCTAATGCTCGGCGAGTGGTATCGATCAGTCGGTCGATAGGAAAGGGCTTTTCGATAAAATCATAAGCACCATTTCTGAGGGCATTGACCGCCATTGAGATGTCACCATGGCCGGTAATGAGAATCACAGGGACATCTTTATCTTGATGGAGAATCGTTGAGAGTAGGTTCTCTCCTGACAGGCCGGGTAAGCAGATATCGGAAATGACGACTTTGGGTAATCCGTCGCGTTTCATCGCTAGAAGCGCTTCTTCAGCACTGGCAAAAAATTGCGCGGATATTTCCTCTAATTCAAAGCTTTGCTCTATGGCTAAGCGAATGTCGCTTTCGTCATCAATAAAATAGACGTCGTACATCAAGATTCCTTTGCTGTCTCTTTTGGGGCAGAAGTACAAAATGGTAATTGTATGGTAAATCGGGCTCCCCCATAAGGAGAGTCTTCTACCCTTAACTGGCCATTCATTGCTTTAATAATCTGTTGTGAAATGGACAATCCCAGCCCTAATCCATTTTTCTTGGTGGTAAAAAAGGGCTCAAAAAGGTGCTTGGCTTGCTCTTTCTCAATACCTGGGCCGTTGTCATCGATGCAGATGTGTATTTCCGTGTCTGTTTGTTCGGTAGACAACACCACTTTACGCTCATCTTGTTCTTCCACGGCTTGAGCGGCGTTAGTGATCAGATTGATCAAAACCTGTTCCAGCTGAATCGCATTGACCTCAGCCGCTGCTGTGGTGTGATTAAATTGTGTGGCTAATTCTACCCGATAAGATTTTATCTGAGGTGCAACCAGTTCCTTCGCTGATAGCAGGATAGGTTCGATATCGAGAACGCTTTTGTCGCTGGTGTCTGATTTGCGGGTAAAGGATTTTAACTGATTGCTAATTTTTGCCATCCGGTCAGTCAATGCTGAGATGCGCTTTAGGTTGTCATCAACACGATCGAGTTTATTTTTGCCGAGAAAGCGACGGCCGTTATCTGCAAAGCTTCGAATGGCGGCGAGTGGATTATTCAGTTCATGGCTTATACTGGCTGACATCTGACCAAGAACAGCCAGCTTCGCTGCTTGGATTAGCTCGTCTTGTGTTTGGCGTAAAATCTGTTCGGTACGAGACCGTTCCATCACTTCAGCTTGTAACTCTGATGTTCGTTCCAAAACCAAAAACTCTAGCTTTTGCTTGGCTTCAGACTGCAAATGCTCAAACTGTCGTTTTTTGAGATGCCTTTGGTAGGTCAGTTGCAGTGTTAAAAATGCAATTACAAACAGCAGAGTTAGTATCAGTGCGAAACTCAAAGTAGACCAAAATACGGTTGTCTTTTCAGTCAGGACACGAATGGTCAGATCAAGCAAAGAAAGTGGGCGGCTAGAGACGATATAATCGCCTTGAATCCAACCAAGAAAACGATTCTCTAGTTCGGACTGGGGCTTATCGAGTTGACCGACCAATCCGAGCGACTGAATGTCTTTATCTAAATACTGTCTGCTGGAGGTGATCTGCTGTCGCTCTGATTCTGAAAGTGTAATTACACTTTTAAAGAGCCATTGGGGATTACTCGACATGAAAATGACATCGTAGCTATCGGTAGCGACGAAGGTGTTTTGCTTACTTTTCCAATTTTCTTCGATTGCAGACAGGTCCATCTTAACGACGATGACGCCTGCTATTTCACCCGCGTAAACTACGGGGAAAGAGTAGTAATAGCCTCTTTGTCCTGACGTTGAGCCAAGCGCGAAATATTGGCTGGAATGACCTTTCACGGCTTCAGAAAAATAGGGTCGCCAAGCGAAGTTTTTGCCAATAAAAGAACGATTTAAATTCCAGTTACTCGCCGCGATGGTGTTACCGACTCGATCAATCAGATAAGTGTCTGACGCCTGGATGATGTTATTGACGTTTTCCAGATAACGATTGGTGATGTCTAGTTGAGCCGGATTGTCAGGCTGCATTAAGGCCGAAATCAACTCTGTATCTTTAGCCAGTAACTGGGGGAGGTGAGCGTACTTATCCAGTCTTGAGGCAATGTGGCTAGCGAATCGGTCGAGCTGAGCTTGGTGTTCGTCTAACAAAGATTGATAGTGGTAATTCCATACCCATTGTGAACCGATAACAAGACAGAGCAGGTAAAGAATCAACAGGTAGACGTTTGCCCGACGAAAAGGTGACATTACATTCCCTGTAGCTGTGGTGCGACCGATAGCTTAGAGTAATGTTTTTTGTTACAGGTGTGTTTGGTTATGTAACGAAAATGAGGAACAAAACCGGACTTGGATCTAGTTTTATCGTTTAATTCAGAAAAAAGGCTAGTTTCTCTTGAAAAAGCGATTAATGTCCCCATTTCTGGAACCATTAGCTGCTTGATTGATGTTTTTTTTAGCAGTTAGCAGAGTTTTTAGGGTAAAGCCCAAGCTATGTTAGGGATCGGCTCGACAGTGACTGACGAGGTCGGTAGAATGCTGCGTCTAAATTTTAATCCTGAGGCTAATCGGAGATAGCTTTCACGAACTGAGTTCGTAAAGATATCGCTAATTAGTCCGGTAGCTGACTCGCTCAGTTATCGATACTCGATTTACGAAAAGTGCTCTTAGAGTGCAAACAAGGATGGGCCTTTTGTTTTGTCATAATGGCATGAAGGCACATACGCTCAGCTCAGCTGAGCCAGTTTTGAGGTTAATGAATAATGCAAGTTACTGTTGAAACGCTAGAGGGCCTAGAGCGCCGTCTAAACATTACTGTTCCTGCTGCAAACATCGAAGATGCTGTAACAGCTGAACTACGCAACATCGCAAAGAACCGTCGTTTCGATGGTTTCCGTAAGGGTAAAGTGCCTCTGAAAATGGTTGCGAAGATGTACGGCAAAGCAGTACGTCAAGACGTGATGGGTGAAGTTATGCAACGTCACTTCATCGAAGCGATCGTTAAAGAGAAAATCAACCCAGCAGGCGCACCAACTTTTGCTCCAGTTGAGAGCAAAGAAGGTGCAGATCTCGTTTTCAACGCAACTTTCGAAGTTTACCCAGAAGTTGAGCTGAAAGGTCTAGAGAACATCGCTGTTGAAAAACCAACCACTGAAGTTCAAGACGCAGACGTTGAAGAAATGATCGAAACGCTACGTAAGCAGCAAGCGACTTGGGCAGAAGTTGAAGAAGCCGCGGCAGAAGGTAAGCGTGTTACTATCGACTTCGTTGGTTCTATCGATGGCGAAGAGTTTGAAGGTGGTAAAGCTGAGAACTTCCCTCTAGAAATGGGTGCAGGCCGCATGATCCCTGGTTTTGAAGACGGTATCGCAGGTAAAACTGCTGGTATGGAGTTCGAAATCGATGTGACTTTCCCAGAAGATTACCACGCTGAAAACCTAAAAGGTAAAGCGGCGAAGTTTGCTATCAAAGTAAACAAAGTTGAAGCTCGTGAACTACCAGAACTTAACGACGAGTTCGTTTCTAAGTTCGGCGTTGCTGAGGGTGGTGTTGACGCTCTTAAAGCAGAAGTTCGTAAGAACATGGAACGTGAGCTTAAGCAAGCAGTTAAAAACCGCATCAAAGAGCAGGCTATCGACGGTCTAGTGAAAGAAAACGAAATCGACGTACCAGCTGCACTTATCGATCAAGAAATCGGTACGCTACGTCAGCAAGCGGCACAACGCTTCGGTGGTAACCCTGAAGCTGCTGAGCAACTTCCACGTGAACTATTCGAAGAGCAAGCTAAGCGTCGTGTAGTCGTTGGCCTTCTTCTAGGTGAAGTCATCAAGTCTGAAGAGCTAAAAGCTGACGATGAGAAAGTGAAATCACTTATCGAAGAAATGGCGACAGCTTACGAAGACCCATCAGAAGTGATTGCTTACTACGAGCAAAACACTCAAATGATGGACAACATGCGTAATGTTGCTCTAGAAGAGCAAGCTATTGATGCGATCATCGCTAAAGCACAGATTTCTGAAAAGGAAGTTAGCTTCAACGAGCTGATGAACCAACAGCAGCCTGCTTAATAAGCAATATCTTGCGTAGAAGGTTGACGGATCGTTAACTATTCTGCTAACAATGGTCCGTATGATATTTATCATCCGGGCCATTTATTTTAGGGACATAAGAATATGAGCTACCAAGAAAAAAATGCAATGTCACCAATTTTAGACGCGCTGGTACCAATGGTGGTTGAACAAACTTCCCGTGGTGAACGTTCTTACGATATTTACTCTCGTCTACTCAAAGAGCGCGTGATTTTCTTAACAGGTCAAGTGGAAGACCACATGGCAAATCTTGTCGTGGCCCAACTGCTTTTCTTAGAATCTGAAAATCCTGATAAAGATATTTTTCTCTACATCAACTCGCCAGGTGGCAGTGTGACTGCCGGCATGTCAATCTATGACACTATGCAGTTCATCAAACCGAATGTGAGCACGGTATGTATGGGGCAAGCATGCTCAATGGGTGCTTTCCTTCTTGCTGGTGGTGCGCCAGGTAAGCGCTATGTGTTACCAAACTCACGAGTGATGATTCACCAGCCTTTGGGCGGCTTCCAAGGTCAGGCATCAGACATCCAAATTCACGCTCAAGAAATTTTGACTATCAAGCAGAAGCTAAACAAGCTGCTTGCTGAACATACAGGTCAACCTCTTGAAGTGATTGAGCGTGATACTGATCGTGATAACTTTATGGCGGCAGAGCAAGCGGTCGAATACGGTTTGGTTGATGCTGTGCTCACTCATCGCGGTGAGTAATAATTGCCAGAGCATTTTGGCTATAATTGATATACACTCAGATTATAAAGAGTAAAGGCTAAGAGGTTAGCGAATGACAGACAAAAGCAAAGAGAGCGGTAGTAGTAAGCTTCTTTACTGCTCTTTCTGCGGCAAAAGCCAGCACGAAGTTCGCAAGCTAATCGCAGGTCCATCCGTTTACATTTGTGACGAATGTGTCGATTTGTGTAACGACATTATTCGTGAAGAAATCAAAGATGTTCTGCCGAAGAAGCAATCGGAAGCACTTCCAGTGCCAAGAGAGATTCGTGAACACCTTGATGATTACGTGATTGGCCAAGATTACGCTAAGAAAGTGCTAGCAGTAGCCGTTTATAACCACTATAAGCGTTTACGTAATGGAGACACGACAAGTGAAGGTGTGGAACTCGGTAAGAGTAACATCCTTCTAATTGGTCCTACGGGTAGTGGTAAAACACTGCTGGCTGAGACATTAGCGCGTTTCCTAGATGTACCATTTACAATGGCGGATGCCACTACGTTAACTGAAGCGGGTTACGTAGGTGAAGATGTTGAAAACATCATCCAGAAGCTACTGCAGAAATGCGACTATGACGTAGCAAAAGCCGAGCGCGGTATCGTGTACATCGATGAAATCGACAAGATTTCACGTAAGGCGGAAAACCCATCGATCACACGTGATGTGTCCGGTGAAGGTGTTCAGCAGGCGTTGCTCAAGCTGATTGAAGGTACAGTGGCTTCAGTTCCACCTCAAGGTGGGCGTAAGCACCCTCAGCAAGAGTTTCTTCAAGTTGATACCTCTAAGATCCTATTTATCTGTGGCGGTGCATTTGCTGGCCTAGATAAAGTGATTGAACAACGTGTAGCCACGGGCACAGGTATTGGTTTTGGTGCGGAAGTTCGTTCTAAAGATGAAACTAAAACTGTCGGTGAACTGTTTACTCAGGTAGAGCCAGAAGATTTAGTTAAATATGGTTTGATTCCAGAGTTCATAGGCCGTCTTCCTGTGACGACAACGTTGACAGAGCTGGATGAAGAAGCGCTTATCCAAATTCTTTGTGAGCCGAAGAACGCACTCACCAAACAATATGCAGCACTATTCGAACTCGAAAACTCAGAGCTTGAATTCCGTGAAGATGCTTTGCGTGCAATTGCTAAGAAAGCGATGGAACGTAAAACAGGTGCTCGTGGATTACGCTCAATCTTAGAGGGCGTTCTACTTGAAACTATGTATGAATTGCCATCGATGAGTGATGTGAGCAAAGTCGTGATTGACGAGTCTGTAATCAATGGTGAGTCTGACCCACTGCTGATTTACAGTAACTCTGATAATCAGGCCGCGGGTGCGGAATCTTAATCAAATTCACATAAATTAGTAAATAATTTAAGGAGGTAATCATTTACCTCCTTTTTTTTATTCTTTCATTGAATCCAACTAATTAGCCCCCATATACTGCTCATAAGACTAAGCGGAAGAGAGAAGAATATGAACTTGGAACGTTCCGAACGTATCGAGATCCCCGTACTACCTCTAAGAGATGTAGTCGTTTACCCGCACATGGTAATTCCTTTGTTTGTTGGACGTGAAAAGTCAATTGCTTGCCTTGAAGCAGCAATGGATAACAACAAGCAAATACTGCTAGTGGCGCAGAAAAAAGCGGAAACCGATGAGCCAGCGAAAGACGATCTGTTCGATGTTGGTACCGTGGCAACCATTCTTCAATTATTGAAGCTGCCTGATGGGACCGTAAAAGTGCTGGTTGAAGGCCAGCAGCGTGCAAAAATTCATAAATTTGAAGAAGAAGAATTCTTCACCGCAGATGCTGAATACTTAACGACAGAACAGCTAGACGAGCGTGAAGAAGAAGTGATTGTTCGTAGTGCGATTAATCAGTTCGAAGGTTTTATCAAGCTAAATAAAAAGATCCCACCTGAAGTACTGACTTCCCTCAACGGCATTGATGAAGCAGCTCGCCTTGCCGATACAATTGCTGCCCATATGCCACTCAAGTTGGCTGACAAGCAAATTGTTTTGGAAACACTAGACATCACTGAGCGCCTTGAGTTCCTGATGGGACAAATGGAATCAGAGATCGATTTGCTGCAGGTTGAAAAGCGTATCCGTACTCGCGTTAAAAAGCAGATGGAAAAATCTCAGCGAGAGTACTATCTGAATGAGCAGATGAAAGCGATTCAGAAAGAGTTAGGTGAAACGGAAGACGGTGTTGATGAGTTCGAAACGCTGAAACAGAAAATCGTTGACTCAAAGATGCCTCAAGAAGCGCGTGAAAAGACTGAGCAAGAACTACAAAAGCTGAAAATGATGTCGCCAATGTCGGCTGAAGCCACTGTTGTTCGTGGTTACATCGACTGGATGTTAGGCGTGCCTTGGCACAAGCGATCTAAAGTTAAGAAAAATCTAGCGAAAGCGGAAGAAGTGCTAAACGAAGATCATTACGGCCTTGAGCGTGTTAAAGAGCGCATTCTTGAATACCTAGCGGTTCAAAATCGAATTAACAAACTTAAAGGACCTATCCTTTGCCTTGTTGGTCCACCGGGTGTAGGTAAAACCTCTCTAGGTCGCTCTATCGCAGCAGCAACCGGGCGTAAATATACGCGCATGGCATTGGGTGGTGTACGTGATGAAGCTGAAATTCGTGGTCACCGCCGTACTTACATTGGTTCTATGCCGGGCAAGCTTATTCAAAAAATGTCTAAAGTAGGCGTGAAAAACCCGCTGTTCTTGTTGGATGAAATCGACAAAATGTCTTCTGACATGCGTGGTGACCCGTCTTCTGCCCTACTAGAAGTACTCGACCCAGAACAAAACAATGCGTTTAACGATCACTACCTAGAGGTGGATTATGACCTGTCTGACGTGATGTTCGTTGCGACGTCTAACTCAATGAATATTCCAGGTCCTCTACTAGACCGTATGGAAGTGATTCGTCTATCGGGTTACACCGAAGACGAGAAACTCAATATTGCGAAACGTCACTTAGTAGAGAAACAGATCAAACGTAATGGTTTGAAACTGGGTGAAATTGAGATTGAAGACTCTGCAATCATTGGCATTATTCGCTACTACACCCGCGAAGCGGGAGTTCGTAATCTGGAACGAGAAATTTCGAAGATCTGTCGCAAAGCAGTGAAAAATATCCTGCTTGATAGCAACCTGAAAATGGTCACTGTGACAATGGATAACCTTAAAGATTACTTAGGTGTTCAGCGTCATGACTACGGTAAAGCTGATGATAGCAATCGAATTGGTCAAGTGACAGGTCTTGCATGGACTGAGGTTGGTGGTGATTTACTTACTATTGAAACGGAAGC
The DNA here is from genome assembly GCF_022398095.1 of Vibrio sp. Isolate23. NCBI lineage: Bacteria > Pseudomonadati > Pseudomonadota > Gammaproteobacteria > Vibrionales > Vibrionaceae > Vibrio > Vibrio sp. Isolate23. Next base: position 526,274 of record NZ_JAKEUV010000002.1, on the reverse strand, counting down.
AATGCCGGGTAAAGGCAAGTTGACACAGACCGGGTCACTTGGTGATGTCATGCAGGAGTCAATCCAAGCGGCAATGACTGTAGTGAGGTCTCGAGCCGTAAAACTTGGGATTAACTCGGACTTTTATGAGAAGCGTGATATTCACGTCCATGTCCCAGAAGGGGCAACCCCAAAAGATGGGCCGAGTGCAGGCATTGCGATGTGTACAGCGCTGGTATCCAGCTTAACAGGTAACCCTGTGAAAGCGGAAGTGGCGATGACAGGTGAAATTACCCTACGTGGTGAAGTTCTTCCTATTGGTGGTTTAAAAGAGAAACTACTGGCAGCGCATCGCGGAGGTATCAAAACGGTCCTGATTCCTAAAGACAATGAACGTGATCTGGAAGAGATTCCTGATAATGTTATCGCTGATCTTAAGGTCATTCCGGTGCAATGGATTGATGATGTTCTTAAAGTCGCGTTAGAAAAAGACCCATCAGGTGTCGAAATTGCTGCTGTAAAATAGTGATGTGCAGCAAAAATAAGTAAAAGATTACGCTGATAAGCATAAAAAGGCTTGTCAGCGTTTTTTTTGGAGGCTAACGTTACCCACATAGCTTCAGGCCTTGTTGTATAAGGGATTGGAGTTAGTTTTAAATTGAAATGGAACGAATGCTGCCTTTAAAAAATAATAACAAGGTGGCGCAAAGGGGAATCACAGTGAATAAAACACAATTAGTAGAAAAAATTGCAGAAAACGCTGACCTTTCAAAAGCTTCAGCGGGCCGTGCCCTAGACGCATTTATTGAAGCTGTAGGCGACACTCTTCAGTCTGGTGACCAAGTCGCGCTAGTGGGCTTTGGTACATTTAGTGTTCGTACTCGTGCTGCGCGTACTGGTCGCAATCCAAAAACTGGTGAAGAAATCCAAATCGCAGAAGCAAAAGTACCTGCGTTTAAAGCTGGTAAAGCTCTAAAAGACTCTTGCAACTAGTTTAAAAGTTGCCAGCGGTGGCAGTTTTTATCGAACCTTTTTAAATTATGCGCATCATACTGATGCGCTTTTCTTTTTCTGATATTATCGCGCTATCTTATTTTAGTTATAACGTATGTCGTGTTAGCACATGTAAAGGCTAATATGGACCACACGCGGAGAGTTTTTTACATATGATGGATCGATTACGCGAAGGCGTTAATAGCATCGCGGTTAAAATTATCCTTGGATTAATCATCCTTTCTTTTGTCTTTGCTGGAGTTGGTAGCTACATCGTTGGTGGTAGTAACAATTCTGCAGCCAAGGTTGGTAACGTGGAGATTGGCCGTGGTGAGTTTGAACAAGCTTACCAAAACGAGCGTAATCGTATGCAAGCCCAGCTTGGTGATTATTTTTCTAATCTGTTAGCAGATCCAAGCTACGTTGAATCTTTCCGTAAGTCAGTACTTGACCGAATGATTAACGATCTCTTATTGGAGCAGCATGCTGAAGCTTTGGGCCTACGTGTCAGCGATGCTCAGGTAAGAAGCATGATTGTTGATATGCCTCAGTTCCAAGTGGACGGCAAGTTTGATCAGGAAGTCTATCAAGCCTCTCTTCGTCGTGCTGGATTCACTCCGGATAGTTTTGCAGAGTATCTGCGTAGAGATCTTGTACGCAATCAGCTTCTAACGGCTGTCCAAGCAAGTGACTTCTCACTGGAAGGAGAGGTTGAAGCTCAAAGCAAGCTTCTGGCTCAGACGCGAGAAATTAAGAAAGTGACACTTTCTTTAACGGATTTCGCTTCTAAAGCGGAACTTTCTGACCAAGAAATTAACGACTATTACACTCAGAACGCAGACCAATATACGCGCCCTGAACAAGTGAAAGTGGCTTACATTGAGCTTTCAGCGCAGCAATTGAAAGATGCGATTCAAGTGTCTGACGAGCAAGCTAAACAATACTATCAAGAGCACCTTGATAAGTATTCTTCAGAAGAGCAGCGCCGTGTAAGCCATATCCTGGTTGAAGGTGACGACAAAGCAAAAGCACAATCTGTTCTAGATGAATTGAATGCTGGTGCTGACTTTGCCAGCTTGGCGGAAGAGAAATCTGACGACTTTGGCAGTGCTTCTGAAGGGGGTTCTCTTGGTTGGATTGAGCGTGATGTGATGGATCCGGCATTTGAAGAAGCCGCTTTTGCTTTGAAGAAAGTTGGTGATGTAACCGGTCTGGTAAAATCGGACTTCGGCTACCACATTATTCAGCTCGATGAACTGAAAGACTCAGTTGCTAAGCCATATGAAGAAGTGGCGACCGAAATCAAGCAGGAGTTGAAAGACCAACAAGCAATCGATCAATTCTATGAATTGCAGAGTGAGCTTGAAAAAGTGGCATTTGAATACCCTGATTCTTTAGATGATGCTGCTGAAGCGATTAACGTGGATATTCACACCACAGATTTTATTTCTCAGGCTGATGCACCAGAACTGCTGAAAACCCCTGCTGTAATGCAGTCTATTCTCAGCCCAGAAGTGAAAGAAGATGGCTTAAACTCTGAAGTACTTGAAGTTGCGCCCGAGCATGTCATCGTAGTTCGTGTTGAAGATACGCGTGATGAAACGGTACTTCCTTTGGAAGAAGTACGTGATCAAGTGACTACTTCCTTAGCGAAAATTAAAGGTGAGCAAAGCGCTATTGAATTGGCAGATAACCTTGTTGCGGAGTTGAAGAAAGGCAACCAAGAGTTAATGTCTGAACATGGTTTGGCATTCAGTGATTCAGAAAAAATTGATCGTAGTTCACCATTAGCTGACGTTGTATTTTCAATGAAAAAGCCTACTGAAGGTGAAGTTGAATTTGCTCAGGCAAAAGATTTTAACGGTGATATCGTTGTGGTTGAGCTTACTAATGTGAAGTCTGATGTAAATGCGCAGTACAACGAACAGATTGGTACTCAGTTAACTCAGATGAATGCACAGCAAGATCTCTCTGGCTTGATCAATATTCTTCGTAAAACTATCGATATCGAATATTACGCTGTGACTCAGTAATCTTAATCGATGTAACTGATAAACTACTTATGACGGGCTGCAGATGCAGCCCGTTTTATTATGTATCATCTCTCCACCCATAAATGAAAACGCCCTCTATGGTATCTATTCCACAATGTTATTTAGAGGAACAAAAGGGAAATGTTACACATACTATGGACTTGCTTATTACTGACAATCGCTGCATATAGTCCGATTACCATATCGGCTGAACAAACGACTCACGCTGAATACGCGGGAATAGAGATTACCGTGAATGTAAATACTGCTGAAGCGGCTGAATTAGCCACATTATTGAGTGGTATTGGGGAGAAAAAAGCCCAAGCTATTGTTCTATATAGGGATGAAAATGGTCCTTTTTTGAAGGTGGATGATCTGACTTTGGTAAAAGGTATCGGGCCCGCTTTAATAGATAAAAACCGCGGCCGAATAAAGTTGTAATTAGGTAGAGCGCTAAGCGCTCTATTTTTGGTTGTTTCCTTTCAATACCTGCTGGTGCCGAGAGACGAATCCCACTATAATTCACGCCGAATATTGGTCAGCTTAATGACTATTATTTTTAACTAATGTGGAGTAAAACATGTCGTCTCATACGCCAGTCGTAACCGTTGATGGACCAAGTGGTGCAGGTAAAGGCACTCTTTGTATGCTTCTAGCAAAGAAGCTAGGCTTTCATTTATTGGATTCCGGTGCGATTTATCGTGTATTGGCGTTGGCAGCAATCCACCATGGTGTCGATCTTGACTCTGAAGACGCACTTGTCCCAATTGCTACGCATCTAGATGTACAATTTATTGCTGAGGGTGACTTAGTAAAAGTTATCTTAGAGGGTGAAGACGTTTCCGGTGAGCTACGCAAAGAAGAGACGGGGATGGCGGCATCCAAAGTTGCTGCATTGCCACGAGTCCGTGAGGCTCTGTTGCGCCGCCAGCGTGCTTTTGTCGAAGGTAGTGGCTTAGTGGCTGATGGGCGCGATATGGGAACCGTAGTTTTCCCTAAAGCGGAAGTAAAGATTTTCCTAGATGCAAGTGCCGAAGAGCGCGCTAACCGCCGCCTTAAACAGTTGCAAGGCAAGGGGTTAGATGTTAAATTTGACGACCTTTTGAGCGAGATCCAAGAGCGTGACGATCGAGATCGTAACCGCCCGGTGGCGCCATTACGTCCCGCTGAGGATGCGCTATTGCTGGATTCTACTTCGATGAGTATCGACGAAGTGGTAGAAAAGGCACTACAATATATCGAATCTAAGCTAGTCGTTTAGGCGGCTAGGTCAGAGCGTTGGTCGCATGGATGATGACTGGCGAATTTAATAACCCCACGCGGTAGGATACCCGTGGACGTTTAATTTATTGAAGATTAAATAAATGACTGAATCTTTTGCTCAACTCTTTGAAGAGTTTCTAAACGAGACTGAATTCCAACAAGGTACTATCGTTAAAGGTACTGTAGTAGCTATCGAGAACGGTTTCGTTCTTGTTGACGCTGGTCTTAAGTCTGAGTCTGCAATCCCTGCTGAACAGTTCAAGAACGCTGCTGGCGAACTTGAAGTTGAAGTTGGTTCTGAAGTAGACGTAGCGCTAGACGCTGTTGAAGACGGTTTCGGTGAGACTCAACTTTCTCGTGAGAAAGCGAAGCGTCACGAAGCTTGGATCGTTCTTGAGAAAGCTTACGAAGAAGCTGAAACTGTTGTTGGTATCATCAACGGTAAAGTTAAAGGCGGTTTCACTGTTGAACTAAACGGTATCCGTGCTTTCCTTCCTGGTTCTCTAGTAGACGTACGTCCAATCCGCGACACTGCTCACCTAGAAAACAAAGAGCTAGAGTTCAAAGTTATCAAACTTGACCAGAAGCGTAACAACGTTGTTGTTTCTCGCCGTGCGGTAATCGAGTCTGAGAACAGCGTTGAGCGTGATGAGCTTCTTGAGTCTCTACAAGAAGGCGCAGAAGTTAAAGGTATCGTTAAGAACCTAACAGACTACGGTGCATTCGTAGATCTAGGTGGTGTTGACGGTCTTCTACACATCACAGACATGGCTTGGAAGCGCGTTAAGCACCCTTCTGAGATCGTGAATGTTGGTGACGAGATCCAAGTTAAAGTTCTTAAGTTCGACCGTGAGCGTACTCGCGTATCACTAGGTCTTAAGCAGCTAGGCGAAGATCCATGGGTAGCAATCGCTAAGCGTTACCCAGAAGGTCACAAACTATCTGGTCGCGTTACTAACCTAACTGACTACGGCTGTTTCGTTGAAATCGAAGAAGGCGTTGAAGGTCTAGTACACGTTTCTGAAATGGATTGGACTAACAAGAACATCCACCCATCTAAAGTTGTTAATGTTGGCGACGAAGTTGAGGTTATGGTTCTTGAAATCGACGAAGAACGTCGTCGTATCTCTCTAGGTCTGAAACAGTGTAAAGCTAACCCTTGGCAGTCTTTCGCTGAAGCGCAAGCTAAAGGTGACAAAGTTACTGGTAAGATCAAGTCTATCACTGACTTCGGTATCTTCATCGGTCTAGAAGGCGGTATTGACGGTCTTGTTCACCTATCTGACATTTCTTGGAATGTTGCAGGTGAAGAAGCGGTACGTGAGTACAAGAAAGGCGATGAAATCTCTGCAGTTGTTCTAGCAGTAGATGCTGAGCGTGAGCGTATCTCTCTAGGCGTTAAGCAAATGGAAAATGACCCATTCAATGCTTACGTTGCTGAGAACAAGAAAGGTGCACTAGTTAACGGTACTGTTACTGCAGTTGATGCTAAAGGTGCAACTATCGAGCTTGAAGAAGGCGTAGAAGGTTACATCCGCGCTTCTGAAGTTTCTCGCGACCGTGTAGAAGATGCTTCTCTAATCCTAAGCGTTGGCGACAGCGTTGAAGCGAAGTTCACTGGTGTAGACCGTAAGAACCGCGTAATCAACCTATCTGTTAAAGCTAAAGATGAAGCAGAAGAGCAAGAAGCAATGGCTTCTCTGAACAAAGCAGACGACGCTTCGTTCGGTAATGCAATGGCTGACGCTTTCAAAGCAGCTAAAGGCGAATAATATCTCGCTTTATTGAAAAAGGAGCCGAAAGGCTCCTTTTTTATGGATTGAGCTAAACTAGTCCTAATACCAATCTCAGCAAGTGACTCTGATAAAACGCGATTTGAAAGTGCGCAATTTATTGGTTTTGCATCTAGAATTGATAGCAAGTGTTTGTTGGAATTGGTATTACTTACTATAATAAGTGATAAACTACTCTACGAGGGAAACTATGACTAAGTCTGAACTGATTGAGAGACTCTGCGCTGAGCAAACCCATCTTTCAGCAAAAGAGATTGAAGATGCTGTAAAAGACATTTTAGAGCATATGGCTTCGACACTAGAAACGGGCGATAGAATTGAAATTCGTGGATTTGGTAGCTTCTCTCTACATTATCGCGAGCCACGTGTGGGCCGCAATCCGAAAACTGGTGAGAAAGTAGAATTGGATGGCAAGTATGTCCCTCACTTTAAACCAGGCAAAGAATTACGCGAGCGTGTCAACCTCGGCTGATCTCTAGTTATTATCTTGAAAAGCGGCATACACAGTGTATGCCGCTTTTTTATGAGATGAAATTCGGAGATAGGCATGGTTTGTTCACGGGTTTTACTGCATAATCGTATCGGCAGATATCCACTTAGGTGTAGAATATGAAAATTATAAAAATTGTTATCGTGCTGGCCCTATTTTTAATCGCACTGGCTTTAGGCTCTCAGAACCAAGAATTAGTTAACTTTAACTACTTATTGGCACAGGGTGAGTTTCATCTGTCAACATTACTTGGTGTTGTATTTGTTACTGGCTTTGTTTTGGCTTGGATTATCTTCGGTACTTTGCATTTACGTTCTCAACTTCAAGTGCGCAAGCTAAGAAAACAAGTGAAAAAACTTTCACCTTCCGAGAGTGAACCTCAACAGGTTAAAGCCCACTAAGTAGTACAGGCAGGCTTTTTACTCGATGCTAGAAATACTCTTCTTGTTACTTCCAATCGCTGCTGCATACGGTTGGTATATGGGTAATCGAAGTGCCCAACAAGACAAGCAGAAACACTCCAATCAAATTTCCCGTCAGTATGTGACGGGTCTTAACCTGCTTTTGTCTGATCAATCGGACAAGGCAGTAGATCACTTCATTGAACTTCTTCAAGTCGATAACGAGACGATTGATACTCATTTAGCTCTGGGGAATTTGTTCCGATCTCGTGGTGAAGTTGACCGTGCCATTCGTATCCACCAGAATTTAATATCCCGTTCGGGTCTGACTATTGATCAGAAAAATATTGCGCTTCAGCAATTAGCGAAAGACTACATGGCATCAGGGTTTCTTGATCGTGCAGAGAAAATTTTCGAACAACTTGTCGATGAACCAGATCATAGAGAAGCCGCATTGCAACAGTTGGTTTCGATTTATCAGCAAACCCGAGAGTGGGGTAAAGCGATTCAATACGCGACTCAGCTGGTCAAGTTAGGCCGTAAGAGAATGAGGAATAGCATTGCTCATTTTTGGTGTGAGCTTGCCATGCAAGAAAAAGCTGATGGTGATAATAACCGTGCTATTCAGCATTTTAAACGTGCCTTATCAGAAGACCCTAAGTGTGTCAGAGCAAGTATCGCGTTAGGCAAAATATATTTGGAAGTCGAAGACTATGCGAAAACAATCAAGCATATGGAAATGGTGCTTGAGCAAGATACGGACTTCATTAGTGAGGTACTGCCGACTCTTGCGGATTGTTACCACCACCTTGGGCAAGAAGAAGAGCTGTTAGACTTTTTACGCCAATGCATTGCCGCTAAAGCTGGGGTTTCTGCAGAGCTAATGTTGGCCCAATTGGTAGCCCAACATGAAGGGCCAGGTTCCGCGCAAGAGCTTTTAACACGCCAGTTAGTAAAGAACCCAACGATGAAGGGTTTCTACCGTTTAATGGACTACCACTTGGCTGATGCGGAGGAAGGCCGCGCTAAGGCCAGTTTACAAACGTTGCAGAAACTTGTTGGTGAGCAACTTAAGGTCAAGCCGCATTATCGATGCCGAAAATGTGGTTTTTCAACCCACTCAATGTATTGGCATTGCCCATCATGTAAAGGCTGGGGCACCATTAAACCAATTCGAGGGCTTGATGGTGAATAAAAGATTCGATTGGTATTCCAATCAAAAATAGCAGCGGTGATCCCGCTGCTTTTTTTAGATATGTATGAATTAAGTAGGAGATGAAATGATTGACCAAAAAGTTATTGTTGCACTGGATTACGACAATCAAGCGGATGCATTGGCTTTTGTCGATAGAATTGATCCAAATTCTTGTCGATTAAAAGTGGGCAAAGAAATGTTCACGCTGTTTGGTCCTGATTTCGTTAAAGAGCTACATAAGCGCGGCTTTTCAGTATTCTTAGACCTTAAATTTCATGATATTCCAAACACCTGCTCAAAAGCTGTGCGCGCAGCAGCAGAGCTAGGGGTGTGGATGGTTAATGTTCATGCGAGTGGTGGTGAGCGCATGATGGCGGCATCACGTGAGATTCTTGAGCCTTATGGGAAACAACGCCCGCTATTGATCGGTGTGACGGTGTTGACCAGTATGGAACAAAGCGACTTAGCTGGTATTGGGCTCAACATTGAGCCTAAAGAGCAGGTAATTCGCTTAGCTTCGTTAACGCAAAATTCAGGTCTTGATGGCGTAGTATGTTCCGCTCAGGAATCTTCTATGCTGAAAGGTGAGTTAGGTAAGAGCTTTAAACTTGTAACGCCTGGAATTCGTCCTGTTGGCGCTGCGGTTGGGGATCAAAAGCGTATCATGACACCTGCTGATGCGATTCAAGCGGGTTCGGATTACTTGGTTATAGGTCGACCAATTACTCAAGCACCGGATCCAGCGAGCGTATTATCAGAAATTAACCAATCTTTGATGATCTAAATTTTTGAAAACTGTCAGCGAACCTAAATTCCGTTCACTGTGAAGTAATACAATACGCTTAATGAGAAAGGGTGCCAAACGGAATCCTTTCTCATTGTGGTAGTGGCATAGTTAACTAACTTTGGATTGGTATACCACTGTGGAACTTAAAATCTTTATCAGGGCTAGAAATTAGATCTGCCTCTAGCTTTCCGAAATAGGTAACGCGCGCCGAAATATCCTCCCCAGCGATTTCTTCAGCTAAGCATAGGTAATCCTGATAATGACGAGCTTCAGAGCGCAATAGTGAAACATAAAATTTAGCGATATCATCGTCCATATGAGGTGCAAGTTTGGCAAAGCGCTCACACGAGCGCGCCTCAATGTAGGCTCCGATGATCAATTTGTCGATCAGTGTTTGTGGTTCATAGGTTGCCATTTTGGCTAAAAGGCTTTTGGCGTAACGACTGGCTTGAACCGGCTCGTAAGCGATGCCTCGGCTATCCATGATTTCCAGAACTTGATAAAAGTGATGTAACTCTTCTTTGATTAAAAGCACCATCTTATCGATTAAATCTTGGCTATAGGGGGAACCTGATTTAGCCATAATCGCTTTGGATATATTGCTTTTACCTTTCAACGTTTCTAAGTCACCTACTTTTCGATATGCAAAGTCTTCATAGGGTTTAAACCAGTCTAATAGGTTATGCGCACTGTTTTTATCAACGGCATATTTACGAATAAGGTACATAGCTGACTGGCCAGCCTTTAACTCACACAACAGATGATCGATCAGAATTGTTTTTAGGTTTTCGGCTTTTCGAGCTTCTGTTATCCAGGCTTCGGGGGTCGAGCATTGAAGAAAGTTATTGATAGGCTGCAGTAAAGAATCGTAGTTTTTTAAATCGATCATGATAAACATTTAATAAAATAGAAAAGGTCGCCAGAAGCGACCTTTTGAAATAGGCAGTGGGAATTATATTACCACTTTTTCTTTTCACCAAAGAGCTCATCCATATCATTTTTACGTTGGTCTTCTTCAATCTGGTGAAGTTCTTCAGCGTTTTTAGACTGGCGTTTTTGCTCTAGTTCATCATACATTTCCTGAAGCTTTTCTCTGGCTTGGTTGGAATAGTTATCATTTTTGGTGCTAAGTGCATCAAGACCTTTACGCAGTAGCTGGATAGCTGTGCCAGGTTGGCCACGTACGATCGAATCATTGGCACGTTTAATGACATTTTCAATGTTAATCCGAACTTGGATAGTTTCTAGCCGAGCATTTTCTGCCACATAAGCTTGAGTTTCAAAACGACCTTTATTGTGTTCACTGCGGATGGTATCACGTAAACGCTTGACCAACTTAAGCATCACTATCGCTTGTTTGTCACTGCTTGGTGTCTTGAATGTGGTGCTTTCTCCACTTTTATTATCGTCTTTAAGCTGCTTAATTTGCTGTTTAACGTGTGCGACACGTTGTTCAAGTTGTTTATTCTTAGGATCGAGTTCATACATGCTTTCAACAGCATCCAAAATTCGATTATTTAAGCAAATCAATAAATCTTTGCTGTATGGCATGTGGTGCGCGTGACCAATGAGCTCTTCCGTCGCGTCAATGATAGCAAGGTATCTGGCACCTTCCTGCTTCCTAGCAGTTTCAACTTTCACTTTGTACTGGAGCATGATGTTATAGCCAAGCACTAACACCAGTAAGATGGCAACTAAAGCTATGATTAACCCAATATTCATAAATTCCGTATCTTATGTTTCGTTGGCTAGCGGATAAGGATACACGATTCTTAAGAACCACTGCACCTATTTTGTATTATTACGTTTCCATGGCTAATTATTAACGAAAACTCTGATCTATGAGTGATTTTTGAGTTATTGCTTACAAAAAACTCACCTAAACCAGAAATTCCTCTTTTATAAAGAACCCAAATAGTGAAATGGGGTATCAATTTCAACCAAGAGGCGTTATAACTAAATATTATAAACTATATTTGCTCATAATGGGGCGTCGAGTAAGGGATTACGGGGTCGAGAATGAAATTACAACAACTGAAGTACATTGTTGAGGTAGTTAACCACAATCTTAATGTATCTGCTACCGCAGAGAGTTTATATACCTCACAGCCTGGTATCAGTAAGCAGGTACGCTTGCTTGAAGACGAACTGGGCATTCAAATTTTTGAGCGTAGTGGTAAGCACTTGACTCAAGTTACTTCGGCTGGTGAAGACATCATTCGTATTTCTCAGGAAATCCTTGCCCGTGTTGAAAGCATTAAAGCGGTGGCTGGAGAACATACTCACCCGGAAATGGGTACCTTAAACATTTCGACGACCCATACTCAAGCTCGTTACGCTTTACCTGATGTCATCAAAGGGTTTACTGCCCGCTATCCTAAGGTTTCCCTACACATGCATCAAGGGACGCCATCTCAGATGTCTGAAGCGATTGCAAAAGGGACGGCAAATTTTGCGATAGCGACTGAAGCACTGCACTTATATCAAGATGCTATCATGTTACCTTGTTATCATTGGAATCGCTCGATCGTTGTTCCGAAAGACCATCCCCTTGCGCAAAAGGGCGCAATTTCCATTGAAGATCTTGCCTCGTATCCGCTGGTCACTTACGTCTTTGGCTTTACTGGTCGTTCGGAGCTGGATACAGCATTTAATAAAGTTGGTTTGACGCCTCGCGTTGTATTTACTGCAACAGACGCCGACGTGATCAAAACTTATGTACGCATGGGGATTGGTGTGGGTGTGATTGCGAGTATGGCTATCGACAAGGATCAAGATGAAGACTTGATCGCGATTGATGCCAGCCATCTGTTTGGGGCGAGCACAACCAGTATCGGTTTCCGCCGAGGAACATTCCTTCGCTCGTACATGTTTGATTTCATGGAGCGTTTTGCACCACACCTAACCCGCCCTGTAGTGGAGCAAGCCTTATCGCTTAAATCGAATGCAGAAATAGAAGAAATGTTTAAAGATATTGAGTTGCCAGTGCGCTAAAACTTTCTTCTGATTATGCTTCCCTCTAGAATATCGCCTTGTCAGGGGGAAGTATGCAAAACACATTTTTACAACTCGATTCATTTCTTTATTCTTATCAGAACTTATGGCGTTTTGAGCCATTCTTTTCCAGTATTGATCAACAGTTGCCATGGCATGACGATTACCCTGAACTGTGTGACTGGCTCATGCAGCTGGATCACGGCCAGATTGAGTCGCTCAAGTCTGACTCACGTGCTCTAACTGACGCTTTGCAAGCCTTTATCCCTGATTTAGAGGTAGCTTCCGTTCTCACTCAACTTCCTGTGACTCTTTTGCAAGGGCTGCAATTAGACAGAGGTTTAGATGCCGGAGTTCCAGGGAGAAAACTTGAGCAAATAGTTTCGATGGGAGAAGCTGCGCTACAGTCTCATAAAGGCAGTGAATGGCTAGAGTGGTGCTCAGGTAAAGGTTTCTTAGGAAGGCTCCTTGCTAGTCAAAGTCAGCAACCTGTGACCAGTTTCGAGTTTCAGGAAAAACTGTGTGAGTCTGGGCAGAGAGAAGCGGATAAATACTCTTTACCGATGACATTTATTCAAGGTGATGCTTTGTCTGCGGATGCGGTTCGTGCCCTCAACCCCAATCAACATGCCGTAGCTTTACATGCATGCGGTGATTTACATGTATCACTAATAGAAAAGGCGGTCTTAGTCGGATTACCTGCAATAACGATTTCTCCTTGCTGTTATCACCTGATTCAACACGACCAATACCAACCTTTATCTCGGCTGGCCAAATCTTCATCGCTTGTACTCACACTATCTGAGTTAAGAATACCGCTTCAAGAAACTGTCACGGGTGGAGAAAGAGTTAAGCGGCATCGTTTTCAAGAAATGAGTTATCGGCTAGGGTTTGATTTACTATTGAGAGAAGCAGGAAGGTATCAAGACTATGTGCCCATACCGAGTATTAAAAAGTCTTTATTAGCCGATGGTTTTGAGTCTTTCTGTCACTGGGCGGCAGAAAAAAAACAGTTAGCTTTACCTGTTGATGTTTCCTTCCGTGAGTTTCAATTAAAAGGTGAGCTACGTTATTGGCAGATGGAGCGATTGAGTCTCGTTCAGCAGCATTTTCGTCGTAGCCTTGAAATGTGGTTAGTACTCGACAAAGCGTTATACCTTACTGAGCATGGTTACGAGGTGTCAGTTGAAATGTTTTGTGAGAAGAAAATCACGCCGAGAAATATTCTTATTCAAGCGGTTAAAAAATAGTCGAATACACACCTCTAAATTTGTTGATTTATTGTTAAAACTCCCTTTCAATTTTTCTAAGTTATTGGTAATAATGAGTGATGTGCACAGAAAATGTGCAACTCTATCAATAAGTATATAAAGAACATCCGCACACAACATCACATCAATAATGCTGAAATCAAGGAGTTGAGATGAAAGCACGAAACGTTATTGCAGCTGCTGTACTGGCAGGTGCAGCTCTACTATCATCAACAAGTATCATGGCCAAAACAGCAAAAGTTGCAGTTTCTCAGATCGTTGAACACCCTGCGCTAGATGCCACTCGTCAGGGGCTGATAGATGGCCTTAAAGCGAAAGGCTATGAACAAGGTGAAAATCTTGAGTTTGACTACAAAACGGCACAAGGAAACCCAGCGATTGCGGTACAAATTGCTCGCCAATATGTAGGTGAAAAGCCAGATGTGCTGGTAGGGATCGCTACTCCAACCGCACAAGCGCTTGTGTCTGCAACACGCACTATACCTGTGGTATTTACAGCCGTCACAGACCCTGTTGGTGCCAAGCTAGTTAAAAGCATGGAGAAGCCTGGAAAGAACGTGACGGGCCTTTCGGATCTATCGCCAGTTAGTCAACATGTCGAGCTGATTAAAGAGATTATGCCGGATGTGAAATCGATTGGTGTTGTCTTTAACCCGGGAGAAGCAAATGCAGTGACCTTGGTGAAGCTACTTAAAGAGAGTGCCAAAGCACAGGGTATCGAAGTTGTTGAAGCAACAGCATTAAAAAGTGCAGATGTTCAGTCCGCGACGCAAGCAATTGCAGAAAAATCGGATGTGATTTACGCGCCAACTGATAACACGGTTGCAAGTGCAATAGAAGGGATGATTGTTGCGGCGAATCAGGCGAAAACCCCGGTTCTGGGCGGTGCGACTTCTTACGTTGAAAAAGGCGCTATTGCTAGTTTAGGTTTTGATTACTATCAGGTTGGAGTTCAAACGGCAGACTACGTGGCGGCGATTCTTGAAGGCTCGGAGCCTGGCTCATTGGATGTGAAGGTTGCCAAGGGGTCAGATCTGGTCATCAATGCGACAGCAGCCAAAAAGCTAGGTGTTACGATTCCTACCTCTGTTCTTGACCGAGCGACCAAGGTTAAGTAACCCAAGATGAGAGTGCGTAATGCGCTCTCTTGTTCAAAGCAGAAAAGGGAGTGGGTATGTCTGCTTTTGCTTTTTTTGGCGCGCTTGAGATTGGCTTGTTGTATGGCTTAGTGGCTCTGGGCGTTTATCTTACTTTCCGGGTTCTGGATTTTCCTGATTTAAGTGTTGACGGTAGTTTTCCAATGGGTGCTGCTGTGGCAGCAACGGCAATTGTCGCGGGCATTAATCCGTGGGTCGCAACCGTTATGGCTATATTGGCTGGTTCAGCGACTGGTTGGGTAACGGCCTTTTTGGCTGTACGCTGTGGGATTCTTCACTTACTAGCCTCTATTCTTACTATGATCGCGGCTTTCTCTATTAACATTCGCATAATGGGCCGACCCAATATGGCCCTACTAGGGGAAGAGACAATCCTGACCCCTTTTGAGACGATTGGTGATCCAATGTTGATGAGGCCATTACTTGTCGGTGTGCTCGTCTTGATTTCTGCTTGGTTTGTCGTGCGGTTACTAAACAGTGATTTTGGGTTAGGGCTACGTGCAACGGGAGTGAATGCGCGTATGGTGTCCGCTCAAGGCGGCAGCACGTCCTTTTACACATACTTTGGATTGGCGCTGTCTAATGGCTTTGTGGGTTTTGCTGGGGCTTTGTTTGCACAGACCAACAGTTTTGCTGACGTCACCTCTGGTGTCGGGACAATTGTGGTCGGTTTAGCTGCTGTTATTTTAGGGCAGACGCTCATTCCGGGACGAAAGATATGGGTGGCTGTGTTGGCTGTTATTGTAGGCTCGGTGCTATATCGACTTGCTGTGGCATTTGCATTAAGTACAGGAATGTTTGGTCTACAAGCCTCTGATCTTAACTTGGTTACAGCGATTCTGGTCGCAATTGCGCTGATTGCACCGAAGCTAAAAGGAAACTTCAAATCAAAAAAGCCTAGTTCACCTGCTCAGAACAAAGTCATATCTAAGCAGGTAGAAAAATCAGGAGATGCAGCATGATTCAGCTTGAGAACATTCAAGTCACTTTTAATCCTGGAACCATTCTTGAAAATCCAGCACTGAAAGGTGTTTCACTGGAAGTCCCTGAACATCAATTTTTGACGGTTATTGGCTCTAATGGCGCCGGTAAGTCAACATTGTTAGGGGCTGTGACGGGTGAAACGCCAATGGTGGGCGGACGAGTCGTCATTAATGAGTTGGATGTCACACGGCAAACTGTTGATCAAAGAGCTCGTCAATGTGCCCGAGTATTCCAGGACCCACTGGCGGGAACCTGTGGTGATCTTACGATAGAAGAAAACATGGCTTTGGCTTATATGCGAGGAAAAAAGCGCGGCTGGAGTCTGTCTTTATCAAGTAAGCGTCGCGAACTGTTTCAAGAGCGTATCAGCATTCTTGGGCTAGGGCTGGAAGACCGTTTGGGTGACAACATCGGCCTGCTGTCGGGTGGTCAGCGTCAGGCTGTAAGCCTAGTGATGGCAACGCTATCTGATAGTAAGCTGCTATTACTTGATGAGCATACTGCGGCGCTTGACCCAAGAATGGCGTCATTTATCATTGATTTAACCAAGAAGATAGTGACTGAGTTTAATCTAACGGTAATGATGGTTACGCACTCCATGAAAGATGCACTAGCGTGTGGTGACCGAACTGTGATGCTGCATCAAGGGGAAGTCGTACTCGATGTTGCTGGACAACAAAGAGCCAACATGCAAGTCCCAGATTTGTTGGAGATGTTCTCTAAAGTCAGAGGAGAAGAGTTGGCAGATGACAGTCTGCTTCTTAATTAGAACTCAAAAATGTAGCGATATCCTACGTGTTGCTTTACTGCCTTTGTCATCGCAAGCAGTATGCTGGCGATGACGATAAAATAGCGGCAAGAGCTAATGAGGGCTTTAAACTGTACAAAGTTTGTCTTGGTAGGCTTTGATACGCTCTACAATCGGCTCAGCCTTGTTAAAGGTACGAATTTCACGAAATAGCTCATTGGCTTCAGGGTACTCATGACGTAAATATGAGAACCATTGCTTGACTCTATTGGGGTAATACAGCCCTTTGTCCCCTTTCATTTCGTATTGAGAGTAGAGTAGCAGCAGTTTAACCACTTCAGCCCATGGCATCACGGTATGATTATGCTTAACCACATTACCCAAGTTAGGCACATTGAAAGCCCCGCGACATACCATTAGTGAGTCAACACCTGTGGTTTCGATACAGGCTTGACCGTCTTCGTAGTTCCAAATCTCGCCATTGGCAATTAAGGGGATAGTAAAGCGTTGACGAATCTGGTTGATATAGTCCCACTTAATCTCGCTGGCCTTATAACCACCCGTTTTTGTGCGTGCGTGAACAGTGAGCTCGTCTGCACCAGCGCTTTGAATCGCATCTACGATCTCGAAGCAATCTTCTGGGTTATCCCAACCAAGGCGAATTTTGGCCGTGAGCGGAGTGCCTTCTGGTACGGCTTCACGACATGCTTTGACCACACGGTGAATAAGCTCAGGGTGCTGGAGTAGTGCTGCACCACCTTTACTTTTGTTTACTAGCTTTGCTGGGCAGCCGAAGTTGATATCAACGCCTTTCGCTCCCAGTTCAGCGGCGCGAATGGCATTTTCCGCCATCCAATGAGGATCTTGGCCGAGAAGTTGGATGTGGACAGGAACACCAGACTTCGTTTGTGATCCTTGTTTTAACTCTGGGCAGAGGCGGTAGAATACGTGCTCAGGAAGCAGCTGATCAACCACGCGAACGAATTCCGTGACACACAGATCATAGTCGTTGATGTCAGTTAATATCTCTCGCATTAAATGGTCTAACACGCCCTCCATAGGGCCCAGAACAACTCGCATAAAAAATCGCCTTAGAATCAGGAGGCGTGATTTTAGAGATTTCGCTGCGAGATGTCTAACAACGAAACATCATTTTTTCTCATTGCTTTGCTCTATAGATTCTAATAAAGAGAGGAAGGGGCGAGAATATGGGATAGCGTAAAGCGATGCTCTGGAAGACTGAGTGACCCCCAGCTTTTTATAGGGTTATAATGGCGCTAGAATCTTGCAACACTGAATCAGATAATGACTTATCAACTACTGACACTTGAACCATCCCAAACTGAAGAATCTGCACTGTATCTTGAAGGCGTCATCTTGGCGGCAAATTTGGCGACAAGGCCACTTGTGCCAGAAAGTTGGTTGCCTAGCCTTTTTTCCGAGCAAGCACAGTCTGTTAAGGCGGAGGTTGAAGGTCATATAAATCAGCAATACAGCTATTTAAAGCGCAATGAATATTCTTTGTTGTCCTTGCTTAATGAAGAGCAGCGTGACGAGCAGCTCGCTGATTTCGCTGAAGGTTTTATGATGCTCTGGCCCACCATCGAAGAGCAATGGGCGGAAACGTCTATCGGTGATGGGACATTACGCATGCTACAAGCTTTGCTAACCACAATGATGTTGGCAATCGATGAAGAGCAGACTCAAGCGCAGATGAAAGAAGCAGGTATCGAAACGCCACCGGCATTGAATGACTTTCTTGGCCAGCTGGATTTGATGATTAACGAAGTCGCGCAAGCGGCAGATGAAGCCATGGTTGGAGCCAAAGCACAAAGTGTAAACCCATTTAAAGATATCGGGCGTAACGACATTTGCCCGTGTGGTAGCGGTAAAAAATTCAAACAGTGTTGCGGTCAGTAGAACAAAGTTAACTTTATCCGGTCAAAACAGTATCGAAACCGAGGTATAACGTCGTATTCGCGACGAAATAGGATGATAAAGAATGAAGAAATTAGCCGCGTTGTTTTTCCTTAGCTTCTCCGTCATCGCAGCGCCCAAAGATGAATTGAGCCAGCGACTGCAACTGACTGATGGGTTTAGTGCGGATTTTTCACAGCAGTTGATCAGCCCTGAAGGGGAAATGTTGACGGAAGGTGAAGGCAAAGTCGAAATTGCGCGTCCAAGCTTGTTCCGTTGGACTACTACTTCACCAGATGAGAATGTCTTGGTGTCAGATGGTGAATCTCTGTGGTACTACAGCCCTTTCATCGAACAAGTTAGCATTTACTGGCAGGAGCAAGCTACAGAACAAACCCCTTTTGTTCTGCTGACTCGTAACCGAGCCAGCGATTGGGAAAACTACCAAGTGTCACAGCAAGGCGATGTGTTTACATTGGTACCGACCGCAGTGGACACCAATCAGGGACAGTTTAAGCTAGAGATTGATGGTAAAGGTGCGGTGAAGGGCTTTAGTGTTATAGAGCAAGATGGCCAAAAAAGTACCTTCAAGTTTAATAACATCAAACTGGCTAAACCAAGTGCCGATCGCTTTACCTTTACTATTCCCGAGGGGGTAGAGGTCGACGACCAAAGGAATTAATAGTGAGCAACTATTCATTGGACTTTTCAGGGGACGAAGATTTTCGTCCCCTTGCTGCTAGAATGCGCCCAGAAACGCTGGACCAATACATCGGTCAGCAACATATTCTTGGGCTAGGTAAACCCCTGCGCCGTGCGCTGGAGGCAGGGCATGTTCATTCGATGATTCTTTGGGGGCCGCCCGGAACCGGAAAAACAACTCTGGCTGAAGTCGCGGCAAATTATGCCAATGCGGAAGTCGAGCGAGTTTCAGCGGTGACGTCTGGCGTCAAAGACATTCGTGCAGCGATTGATAAGGCTCGTGAAAACAAATTGACCGGCCGAAGAACGATTTTGTTTGTTGATGAGGTTCATCGCTTTAACAAATCCCAACAAGACGCATTTCTCCCTCATATTGAAGATGGCACCGTAACTTTTATTGGCGCGACAACGGAGAATCCCTCCTTTGAGCTTAACAATGCTTTGCTGTCGCGTGCTCGAGTCTACAAACTCACCTCTTTGGCTCAGCAAGATATTCGTCTGGCGTTAGAGCAAGCAATCAGTGATGCTGAGCGTGGATTAGGTCAGTTTGAAGCCCATTTCGCCGATAACGTATTGGATCGCTTATCTGAGTTAGTGAATGGTGATGCACGCATGTCACTTAACTATCTTGAGCTGCTGTATGACATGGCGCAAGAGGATGATAAGGGCGTTAAGCAAATCACGTTAGAGCTCCTTGCTGAAGTGGCTGGCGAAAAAGTGTCGCGCTTTGATAACAAAGGAGACATTTGGTACGACTTGATCTCAGCAGTGCATAAATCGATTCGTGGTTCGAATCCAGATGCGGCACTTTACTGGTCAGCACGTATGATTGCTGCAGGTTGTGACCCTTTGTATATCGCTCGCCGATTGTTAGCGATTGCATCTGAGGACATTGGTAATGCCGACCCACGCGCAATGCAGGTCGCGCTGTCAGCGTGGGATTGCTTTACCAGAGTGGGCCCGGCAGAAGGTGAGAGAGCCATTGCCCAGGCGATTGTATATCTTGCTTGTGCACCTAAAAGTAATGCGGTTTATACCGCTTGGAAACAAGCCCTGCGTGATGCTCACAATCAACCTGAGTACGAAGTACCACCTCATCTTCGCAATGCACCGACAAGTTTAATGAAAGATCTTGGTTATGGAGCGGAATATCGTTACGCTCATGACGAACCCGGTGCTTACGCGGCTGGAGACAAATATCTACCACCAGAAATGGGGGAGGTTCGTTACTATTCTCCTACAAACCGAGGCTTAGAGGCGAAAATTGGCGAAAAGTTAGATTACTTGGCTAGTTTAGATGCAAAAAGCCCACAAAAGCGCTATGAATAAGCGTCTTTTTTGGATACATTTGTTCGGTTAATTATAAAAGCGTTTGAGCATGAAGTTTGGACGCACTTTCACAACCAAAAAAGCATAGGATTAACAATGCTGGATTCTAAATTACTTCGTACAGAGCTGGATGAAACAGCTGCTAAACTGGCGCGTCGTGGCTTTAAGCTAGACGTAGAGACAATCCGTACACTTGAAGAACAACGTAAGTCCATTCAAGTAGAAGTTGAAAATTTACAATCCACGCGTAACTCCATCTCCAAGCAAATTGGTCAGAAAATGGCTGCTGGAGACAAAGAAGGTGCTGAAGAGATTAAAAAGCAGATCGGTACGTTAGGTAGCGATCTGGAAGCGAAAAAAGCTGAGCTGGTGGAAATCCAGAACAAACTGGAAGACATCACGCTGTCTGTGCCAAACCTGCCAGACGATGAAGTGCCAGATGGCAAAGATGAAAACGAGAACGTTGAAATCTCTCGTTGGGGTGAGCCTAAGTCTTACGATTTTGAAGTAAAAGATCACGTTGATCTAGGTGAAATGGGCGATGGCCTAGATTTCGCTAGCGCAACAAAGATCACTGGCGCTCGCTTTATCATCATGAAAGGCCAATTTGCTCGTCTACACCGTGCAATTGCTCAGTTCATGCTGGATCTTCATACAGAAGAGCATGGCTATACGGAAATGTATGTACCTTACCTAGTGAATTCTGACAGCTTGTTTGGTACTGGTCAGTTACCTAAGTTTGGTGAAGATCTGTTCCATACTGAGCCATTGACTGAAAAAGTGAATGATGAAGAACCACGTAAATTGTCTCTTATCCCAACGGCAGAAGTACCGGTAACCAACATGGTGCGTGACACTATTGTTGATGAAGCCGATCTGCCAATTAAAATGACAGCTCACACTCCTTGCTTCCGTTCTGAAGCAGGTTCTTACGGTCGTGATACTCGTGGTCTGATTCGTATGCACCAGTTCGACAAAGTTGAGCTAGTACAAATCACTAAGCCAGAAGAGTCAATGGCAGCACTTGAAGAGCTAACAGGTCATGCTGAGAAGGTGCTACAACTTCTAGAGCTTCCTTACCGTAAAGTGATTCTATGTACAGGTGACATGGGCTTTGGTGCTCGTAAAACTTATGACCTTGAAGTTTGGGTTCCTGCTCAAGAGACTTACCGTGAGATCTCTTCATGTTCAAACACTTGGGATTTCCAAGCTCGTCGTATGCAAGCTCGTTTCCGTCGTAAGGGTGAGAAGAAGCCAGAGCTAGTACACACGCTAAACGGCTCAGGTCTAGCAGTTGGTCGTACTATGGTTGCGATTCTTGAAAACAATCAAGAAGCGGATGGCCGTATCGCAATCCCTGCTGTACTGCAAAAGTACATGGGCGGCGCAACGCACATCGGTTAATCTCAAATAAAAACCAAAAAGCCAGTTCAAGTGAGCTGGCTTTTTATTATTAAAACCTTGTAAAGCAATATTATATCGACATTTCACCACGCAGCACTTGCTGCATTTGGACTTTCACTTGCTCGTGAGTCAGGTCTTGACTCAAGAGATAATGCAGCTTGGCAAGAGCCGCCTCTGGTGTCATATCATAGCCACTGATGACGCCGGCTTCAGCAAGGGCACATCCGGTAGCATACCCACCCATGTTGACTTTACCCGCTAGGCATTGAGTTAGGTTAACGACAATCACTTCTCGCTCTGAAGCATCTTTAAGGTGTGCCAATAGTTCCGGGTTTTGCGGTGCATTGCCGACCCCAAAAGTCAGTAGGATCATCGCGTTAACTGGTTGAAGTAAGGTGTTGCGAATCACTTCATGTGAGATGCCAGGATACATAGTAATCACACCTATTGGCTGGGGTGTAATATCATGAACTTTAAATTCACCTGCAGGTTCTTCACCAACCTCAATATCGCTGCTGATCTGGATGTTGATACCCGCTTCAAGCAGAGGAGGCAAGTTTGGCGACGTAAAGGCGTTGAAACCATCAGCATGTGATTTTGTGCTTCGGTTACCACGCATCAACTTGTTATTGAAGAATAAGGTAACTTCGTTAATAGGGTAGTTAGCGGCAATATGCAGTGCGTTAAGCAGGTTTGCCTGACCATCTGAGCGTAGCTCAGCAAGCGGAATTTGTGAGCCCGTCACAATCACAGGCTTACCTAGATTTTCCAACATAAAAGACAAGGCCGATGCTGTGTAAGCCATCGTGTCTGTGCCGTGCAGAATGACAAAACCGTCGTATTTTTCGTAGTTTTCTCGAATGTCATCCGCGATCTGTTGCCAGTCTTTCGGTGTCATGTCCGATGAGTCGATTAGAGGATCGTATTCGTGAATAGTAAATTCTGGCATTTCCGGGCGCTGGAACTCTGGCATACTAGCCAGTTGTTTTTCCATGAAACCAGCCACAGGTACATAACCGTGGTCATGCGACTTTTTCATGCCGATGGTTCCGCCCGTGTAGGCGATATAAATGTGTTTTCTTGCCATTGCTTAGAAACCAGTTAATTGTAGGGGGAACAGAGCGTGGGATTATATATCAATCAGTAGCAATAAAAAGGGGTATCCCGCACAGGAATACCCCACATAATTGGAATCCAACTGGTGAATCAGCAGTGTGTAATTACTGAACTTGGCAGTTCAAACAGAATGCATATTGGCCTTTTGGATCGTTGAAGCTATCCAGTAGGCTGGTATCCTGAACAACTTGTGTCGCGACAGGTTGTAAAGCCGCAGGAATCAAGCTACTGACATCCAAGCCAAGATTAACTTTGACCTGATTCATAAAGTCTTGGATGAACTGTTCGGCAGGTGATAACGGCTCTTCTACCCAGAACAGGTTGTAATCTTCGACTTTGGCTAGCTCTGCAGCTAGCTTTACGGCGTCATCGAAGTCACCCATTTTATCGACTAAGCCAAATTTTGCCGCATCTTGACCTGTCCAAACGCGGCCTTGGGCAATGCTATTCATGTCGTTCAACGGAATTTCACGGTTTTCACTAACAAGGCCCACAAAGCGATGGTAGCCGTGCTCAATACCCATCTGGAATGCATCGGCAGCCCCCTCCGATAAGCCAGTGGTTATCCCGACACCTGAAAATGGAGAGGTCCCAACACCATCGGTATACACCCCCAGCTTATTGAGGCCTTTTTCAAAGGTCGTAATCACACTGAAAATACCGATAGAGCCAGTTAATGTAGTTGGCTGTGCAACAATACGATCAGCGCTCATTGAAATCCAGTAACCACCAGACGCAGCTAAGCTAGACATTGAAGCAACAACAGGTTTACCTACTTCTTTTAGCGCTTCTATTTCATTGCGAATGACTTCAGAGGCAAATGCACTACCACCTGGGCTATCCACTCGTAGTACAACGGCTTTGACTTTATCATCGTTGCGGGCTTGACGAAGAAGCGCTGCAACCGTGTCCCCCCCTGTTGTGCCTCGTGGTTGAGAGCCATCCATAATCGCTCCACTCGCCACTACAACCGCGATGTCATCCCGCGATAAATCGAATGTTGGTTTGATTGTGGTTTGATATTCATAGTAGTCAACGTAGTTGTAACTATCTTCACCATTACTACCAAAGACTTCAGTCAAATCGGCACGAACTTGTTGCCTAGTTGCCAGTTCATCAACTAAACCGAGTTCTAGTGATAAAGCGGCTAAATCGCCATCTTGTTCTTTCAATAAACTTAAGAATTCAGCCATACTCGGATTTAAGGTTTTTGCTGATACCTGACGATTAGTAGCAACGTCATCAACGTAGGCTCCCCATAGCTGGCTCAACCAGCGTGACGCGGATTCTTTCGCCGCGTCTGACATGTCGTCACGAACAAACGGTTCAATGGCTGATTTATAGGTGCCTACGCGGAAAACGTGGGTATTGACATCCAGCTTTTCTAATAGTGTCTTATAGTACATGGAGTAAGCACTGTAGCCTTTAATCAATACTGCGCCATCAGGTGCTAGATAAATCTTGTCAGCGTAACTGGCTAGGTAATACTGACTCTGATTGTAGAACTCACCCGCCGAGTAAATTGGCTTGCCTGACGCTTTAAATTCATTCAGAGCTTTCGCAATGTAGCGCAGCTTAGTCAGGTTGGTTTCTGGCATGTCGCGTAGAGCCAGTACAATACCTGTGATCTCCGGGTCGTCTTTGGCATGGCGTATTGACTCAACAATGTCATACAAGACATTTTCCCTTGGCATATCCTGACCAAATAGTGAACCCGTGAAAGAATCCATAGGATTTACGTATCTTGATTGCTCCACAATAGGCCCTGAAATATTTAGCACCAGAGCGCCTTTTTGAGGTACTGAGGGTACCGGAGAGTCTGCATTGGTGTAGATGAAGTAGATAATACCAATGGTGGCGAGAAAGATAAGATTAACCAAGGCGAGACGAATAAAGGTGATGAGCTTCCATATACCTTTAAAAATCATACCAATAAACTTGAATAATTTTTTCATTAGGGCTCCGCTGTGCTAAGCACAGGTATAGGTCTTGGCAGTCTAAGACCTGATAAGTACAGAAAGTTATATCCTACTTAAACTAGTATACCCAAACAACTGCAAGATTGATCGGTGTTACAAAATTGTAAACGCCTGTTTGATTTTTATTACAACTCCTCATATTCTGGTCAGACCAGAACAAAATAACAAAGTGATGTCTGCCATGTACCCAAACTTGTTAAAGCCGTTGGATCTAGGATTTACTCAGATTAGAAACCGAGTCTTAATGGGCTCAATGCATACTGGTCTGGAAGAGCATAAAGAAGGTCTCGGAAAGTTGGCTGCTTTTTACGCTGAGCGCGCGAAAGGTGGTGTAGGTTTGATTGTTACCGGTGGCTTTTCGCCTAATCTTCGTGGTCGTTTACACCCATTTAGCGCTGAGTTCAGTAAACCTAAACATGCCAAAGCGCATAAAGTCGTAACGGAAGCCGTTCACGAACATGGTGGAAAAATTGCTCTACAGTTGCTCCATGCAGGGCGTTATGCCATGCATCCATTTTCTCAAAGTTCATCTGCCATCAAAGCTCCTATTGCTCGTTTCTCGCCAAGTGAGATGAGTACCCGTCAGATCCATAAAACTATTGATGCCTTTGCTAACAGTGCCAAGCTCGCTCAGTCTGCGGGTTATGATGGGGTCGAAGTGATGGGCTCGGAAGGTTATCTGATTAATCAGTTTATCTGTAAACGTACTAACATGCGTTACGATGAGTGGGGTGGTTGCTATGAGAATCGCATGCGTATGCCTCTAGAAATTGTGCGCGCGATTCGCAAAGAAGTCGGAGAGGAATTTATCATCATCTTCCGTCTTTCTATGCTGGATTTAGTTGAAGAAGGTAGCACCTTTGATGAAGTCATAATGCTGGCAAAGGAGCTAGAAAAAGCCGGGGTCACTATTATCAACACGGGTATCGGCTGGCATGAAGCAAGAATCCCAACAATTGCTACTCAAGTGCCACGCGGTGCCTTTACATGGGTGACTGAAAAAGTGCGACCACACGTCAATGTACCGATTGTCACTTGTAACCGTATCAATACGCCAGAAGAAGCGGAGCGCATTCTATCGGGTGGCCACGCTGATATGGTATCAATGGCGAGACCTTTCCTTGCTGACCCACATTTTGTTATCAAGGCTGAAAATAAACAGTCACATTTGATTAATACTTGTATCGGTTGTAACCAAGCCTGTTTGGATAATGTCTTCAAGGGAAAGCGTGCCAGTTGCTTGGTCAACCCATTAGCGTGTCGTGAAGATGAACTGAAAATTATACCGACTGACAAGCCTAAGAATATTGCTGTAGTTGGAGCTGGTCCAGCTGGCCTCTCATGTGCGACGACTCTGGCGAAACGAGGCCACCATGTTGATCTGTTTGAGCGCAATGATCGAATCGGTGGGCAGTTCCGCTTAGCCATGCAGATTCCCGGTAAAGAAGAATTTCGCGAGACCATTCGTTATTTTGCCAATCAGATTGATGAAACAGGCGTGAAGCTACATCTTGAAACGGATGCCAACTTTGACCTGTTAGCTGAGTACGATGAAGTGGTCATGGCATCTGGTGTCGAACCCCGTAAAGTCAAGATTGAGGGTGTTGACAACCGAGAGAAAGTAATTGATTACCAGACATTAATTAAAGAGAAAACTTACGTTGGTGAGAAGGTCGCTATTGTCGGTGCGGGTGGTATTGGTGTGGATGTGGCTACCATGCTGACTGAGCCTGTGGGTCATAGTTTAGATGACTGGCTGCATGAGTGGGGGATCGATAAAGAGATTGCTCATCCCGGTGGGCTGTATCCGTACCCTGAGTCTTTAAGTGAAAAAGAGGTTTGGGTTCTACAGCGTCGTAAAGGAAAAGTGGGTAAAGGACCAGGTAAAACAACGGGTTGGATTCACAAGCGTACGTTAGAAAAACGAGGCGTTAACTTGGTTGGCGGTGTCAGCTATGACAAGATCGATGAGAGAGGCCTACACATCAGTCACGATGGGAAATCCGAGTTACTTGAAGTAGATAAAGTCATTATCTGTGCGGGCCAGGAGTCGGTGAGACCCTTTGAAGATCAGTGGCAGCAGTTTGGCGACAAGCTTCATATCATAGGCGGTGCTGATCATGCGGGTGAGCTAGATGCTGTTCGTGCTATTCGACAAGGTGTAGAGCTTGCTGCGAAGCTTTAAGCCAGGCTCTAATAAACGCTGAGATTAAAAAAGACCTCCAGTGGGAGGTCTTTTAGCATTTGGAAGTTTAAAGAATCACCGTCTTGTTACCATAGACAAATACGTGGTCGTTTATCACCTTATTGAGCGCTTTGCTCAATACATTCTTCTCAACATCTCGTCCTGCTTGTGCCATATCTTTCGCGCTGAAGTTATGATCGACAGGAATCACGTCTTGCTTGATGATTGGTCCTTCGTCTAGGTCATTCGTGACGAAGTGTGCTGTAGCACCAATGATCTTAACGCCGCGTTCATAAGCTTGCTGATAAGGTTTAGCGCCAATGAAAGCCGGTAAGAAACTATGATGGATGTTAATAATCTTGTGGTGGTATTTTTCGACGAATGAAGGGGTTAGTACACGCATGTATTTTGCTAGTACGAGATAGTCAGCATCATATTGGTCGATCACTGCCAGCATCTTCTGTTCATGTTCTTCACGGTTTAGGCCTTCGTGAGATACATGATGATAGGGAATATCAAACTTTTCCGTCAGGCTTTGTAGTGTATCGTAGTTACCCACTACAGCAGCAATATCAACATCCAAACTGCCATCATAGTTTTTCATCAGAATATCACCAATACAGTGTGCTTCTTTAGTTACGAGAATGACAATACGTTTGCGATTTGGGCCAATTAGCTTTCTTTTGGCCCCTTGTGGGAGGGCTTGATCAAGGTCGGCTAGAAAGGTTTGGTCATTGAAGTAACCTTCTAGCTCAGTACGCATGAAGAAGTGGCCGCTGGTGTTATCGACGAATTCATTATTGTGGATGATGTTGAGCTGGTGCTTGTAACAGATATTGGTGATTTTAGAAATCAGTCCAGGCGCATCCGTACAATGAGTAAGCAGTGTTTTCTTTTCCATTGGGTTAAAACTTCCGTGATTTATTTTTTTCGTATTCTGAATTTTTTGCAGGGCTTTGAACGGTGAAGCACTCCACAATATGACAGCTACAATTAAACTAATATCAAGATGGTTTCAACAATTAATCTAAGTTAACCGATTAGCTTGGCGAATTTGTTTGGAAAGTATCCGATTTGAGCCCAACAGGTGGTAATTATGGATAAAGATCTACTAGCACGTAAGTTGTATTCTGAAAGAGTCAGTGCGCTACTGGGTGACCATGACATGAATGAAGAGCTTCTCAACGAAATGTGGGAAAACAAAGCGTCACCTAGTGAAGCGGCTCGAGCTATGATGGATGGTCAGAATGAGTTTTCTGGTCCAGCATGGCTATCGCGATATCTCAACCGACGTTAACACTCTTCATTCATCAATACGATGGCTTATCGGCGCGGAGCAGATTTGCATTCGCGCCAAGTCTGTAAACCTGCCATAATCTCCCGTTCATCACTTGTTTCACTCACATAGTTAGTCCTTGATGATCTCAAAAACTTTTTCCGCGGATGGTGCACTAGGCAAAGCGATCCCGGGGTTTCAACCTAGACAAGCTCAGTTAGATATGGCTGAGTCTGTGGTTAAAGCGATTAAACATGACCAGCAAGTCGTCATCGAAGCAGGTACTGGTACGGGAAAAACCTTTGCTTATTTAGTTCCTTCTCTTTTGAGTGGTAAAAAGACCATCATCAGTACGGGCTCGAAAAATTTGCAAGAGCAGTTGTTTCACCGCGATCTACCTTTGATGACTGATGCATTGGGGTTTTATGGTCAGGTGGCGCTGCTAAAAGGCCGAGCAAACTACTTGTGCTTAGATCGCCTTAGCCGACAAATGGTGGAGAGTCATGGACATCATGCCGATCCAACACTGCTTAGCCAGTTGGTTAAAGTGCGCTCATGGGCGAGCGAGACCAATAGTGGGGATTTAGGCGACTGTGACGAAATCGCTGAAGATAGCCCTGTGATCCCAACCATTACTTCAACCAACGACAATTGCTTAGGTAAAGAGTGCCCCAGTTATCAAGATTGCTTTGTTCTTAAGGCTCGCAAAAAAGCCATGGATGCAGATGTTGTGGTGGTCAACCATCATTTGTTTTTGGCCGATCTAGCGATCAAAGAAACGGGGTTTGGGGAGCTGATACCTGAAGCTGAAGTATTTATCTTTGATGAGGCTCACCAGCTACCTGATATTGCTAGCCAGTACTTTGGTCAATCTCTGTCCAGTCGCCAAATACAGGAACTTTCCAAAGATATTGAAATTGGCTATCGCACCGAAGCGAAAGACATGCGCCAATTGCAAAAGATCAGTGATAAATTACAGCAAAGTGCGATGGATTTGCGAGTGGCGCTAGGTGAGCCCGGTTACCGTGGTAATTGGCGTGAAGCCATTCAGTCTCCCTCAATTTCAAGAGAGTTAGAGCGTTTACGCGAGTCCTTAGACTTTTGTCTCGAAGTACTCAAATTAGCGCTAGGCCGTAGCCAACTTTTGGATACGGCTTATGAGCGAGCAAGTACGATTCAAGCGAGGCTAGAACGCATTTGCGAAGTCTCCATAACGGGGTATTCCTATTGGTACGATACTTCCCCACGTCACTTCAGCTTGCATATTACACCGCTTTCGGTATCGGATAAGTTTCGGGAACAGATCGAACTTAAGCAAGGGGCATGGATATTTACTTCTGCGACCTTGGGGGTAAAAGGGGATTTTGGTCACTTTACTTCTCGTCTAGGGTTAAAACCTGAGACGGAAATGTCACTGCCAAGTCCATTTGACTACCAAAGTCAGGCAAGGCTATGTGTTCCGCGTTACCTTCCGGAGCCGAATAGCCCGGGTATGGCGGATAAGCTCGTTCGCATGCTCAGTCCTTTGATTGAGCAGAATCAGGGGCGCTGTTTTTTCCTTTGTACCTCTCATAGCATGATGCGAGAGCTAGGTGAGAGATTCCGCGAATGCTTGAGTATTCCGGTGCTGATGCAAGGGGAAACCAGTAAACAAAAAACTCTGGCAGAGTTTATGGAGCTGGGTAATGCTTTGTTGGTGGCGACCGGAGCATTTTGGGAAGGGATTGATGTTAGAGGTGATACACTGAGCTGTGTTATTATAGACAAATTACCTTTCACTGCACCTGATGACCCGTTGCTTAAGGCGCGGATAGAAGATTGCCAGCTTAAAGGTGGTGACCCTTTTTCTCAGGTCCAGATTCCGGATGCCGTGATTACCCTTAAACAAGGAGTCGGGCGGTTAATCCGAGATAAGAAAGACAAAGGTGCGCTGATCATTTGTGACAATCGATTAGTTACACGTGATTATGGTGGCGTTTTCTTGGCCAGCCTCCCACCGATTCCTCGAACACGGGATTTAGGTCTGGTACAGGATTTCCTTAAGCAAATTTCAGAAACAACCGAATAATCAGAGAATTCAATGAGCGCAAAAATTCTTGCCTTAGACACGTCAACAGAGAACTGTTCTGTTGCATTGCTAGTTAACGATCAGATCTATGTTCGCAGTGAAGTTGCACCGCGAGACCACACTAAGAAAATCCTCCCTATGGTAGACGAAGTGTTAAACGAAGCCGGGATGACTCTGGCAGAGCTTGATGCTCTTGCGTTTGGTCGTGGCCCAGGCAGCTTTACAGGTGTACGCATTGGCATCGGTATTGCACAAGGTTTAGCATTTGGTGCTGACCTGCCTATGATTGGGATTTCAACATTGCAAGCAATGGCTCAAGGTAGCTACCGTAAACACGGCGTAAGTCATGTAGCGTGTGCGATTGACGCGCGAATGAGCGAAGTCTACTGGGGGCGTTTTTCGCGTCAAGAAGATGGCACTTGGATTGCTGTTGATGCCGAATGTGTTATTCCTCCTGCGATTTTGGCTGAAAATAGCCAAAGTGACGAACAACGCTGGTTGACTGCAGGAACGGGTTGGGAAGCGTATCAGGAAGTGCTAGCTGAGCTGAAATTTGAAGTCGCGGCGGGAGAGGTTCTTTTCCCAGATGCAGAAGATATCGTCGCACTGGCGAAATTCGAATTGGAACGGGGCAACACCGTGACGGTTGAGGATGCAAGTCCTGTGTATCTTCGTGATACCGTAGCATGGAAGAAATTGCCAGGCAGAGAATAAGGTGTAATTAGACGGATAGTATGGTTTCGATTAATGGATTGCCTCCTTCGGTTCCGGGACCGAATAAGGCCAATAAAACCGGAAAAAAAGATGAGGCGAGAAAGTCTCAGAATAAGCCGTCTGTTGGTCAGCCATCTAAAGTCGCCAACGCGGTGGCGCACTCTATTCGTCATGTCCATGAAGCAGACATCCATAAAGCTCAAGTGCAATACGACTTGCCCGAAGGTCAGGGCCGTAAAGCAATGGAAGAGTATATGAATGTCATGAACCAATCTAAGCGTGATGAACTATCACAGCTGTTGGGTGTCGATATCTATATATAACTTATGGGTAAGTCCTTATGATGTCTCGCTTTTTCAAAATTATTCCCGTGGCAAGTATCCTTACTGTATTGACCGCGTGCAGTACTCTCCCTGAAAACCTTGCGTCTGATAATCCGGATTTGCAAACCAATTATTCTGGCTGGCAGTCTTCAGCATCACAAGAGCAAGAGCTTCGCTTGGGGGGCGTCATCGCTTCAGTTACTAACCTTAAAGATAAGACGAGAGTTGAAGTGGTGAATCTGCCTATCAGCTCTAATGGTAAGCCTGATATTAACCAAGAACCTCAAGGTCGATTCGTAGGCTATATCGACGGTTTTGCCGACCCTGTGACTCTTTCTCAAGGTCGATTGATTACTTTGCTCGGTGATAGCAGTGGCACTGAAGCTGCCAAAGTGGGTGAGTATAGCTACGATTTTCCAGTCATGAATATCAAGAGTTATCATCTGTGGCGAATTGAAGAGCGTGTAATTGTGCACGATGATTTTGGATCCTCAAGGTACCCTTGCCGAAGTTTGTATTGTCGTGACCTCACCCGAGGAACCAGACAGGGCAAAGTGATCCAAGAAGTCAAATGACCTGCAGAGATACCAGTTACTCAATTGCTGATGGGCATATTACCGCCATAGAATACGGAGATAGTCAGGCGTCAGACTGCAGCATCGTCTTTATTCACGGTTGGTTGGATAACGCCGCCAGTTTTGAATCTGTAATGCAGGCGTTGCACCAGTCAGCGCCTTTCTTACATCTTTGTGCTATCGATTTGCCCGGTCATGGTCACTCTAGCCATAAGTTAGGTAGCAATTTTTACCCATTTCATGATTATATTGACGATGTTTACCAGTTTTTGGCTAAGTTATCGCCAAACAGGTTAGTGTTGGTTGGTCATTCACTTGGTGCTTTGATTGCAAGTTGCTATAGTGCCGCCTTTCCTGAACAAATCAGTGGATTAGTTCAGATAGAAGGGCGTGGGCCTCTAGCGGAAGAAGAAAGTAAAACCGTTTCTCGCTTAAGAGAAGGTGTTTTGAGCCGACAGAGAATACGCAATAAACCGACCAGAGCATTTGATTCCGATACTACCGCTATCGAGGTCAGGGCCAAGATTAATCAAATCTCTCCTGAACTTATCAGCCCTGTTGTCAAAAGAGCACTGGCAAGGACTGATGATGGCTGGGTATGGCGTCACGATGAAAAATTACAAAGCCAGTCTTTGTATCGAATGTCTTTTGAGCACGCGCAATCCGTTTGCCAACAGATAGTTTGCCCCCAGATCATTGTCATGGGCGAACAAGGTTTTCCCCACTTGCAGAAACCAACAAATGATGCCTCGATGAATACCGATGTTGTCGCGGTACCTGGTGGACATCACTGCCATCTACAAGTCCCTTCTAGAGTATCTAACCTAATTTTTGGCTTAGTTAACAAAATTTAAACAAG
The DNA here is from genome assembly GCF_022398095.1 of Vibrio sp. Isolate23. Lineage (NCBI taxonomy): Bacteria > Pseudomonadati > Pseudomonadota > Gammaproteobacteria > Vibrionales > Vibrionaceae > Vibrio > Vibrio sp. Isolate23. The sequence goes on along the minus strand of NZ_JAKEUV010000002.1, from coordinate 493,739 downwards.
TGTTTGAGTCTTTCGTGCTCAAGCACTTGGCCTGTGTTGTAATGGTCGTCAATAAAAAACACGGCGTTTCGTCGACAACAGCCAGCTTATTTCGAGGAGTATTACCGTGGATAAACCTTGGTTATCACGTTATCCGAGCGATGTGCCAGAACACATCAACCCAGATCAATATCCGTCATTGGTGGAAATGTTTGAGCAGTCAGTACAAAAATTTGCTGATCAGCCTGCCTTTATGAATATGGGCTCGGTTATGACGTTCCGTAAACTAGAGGAACGTAGTCGTGCTTTCGCTGCTTATCTGCAAAATGAACTGAAATTGCAAAAAGGTGACCGTGTTGCTTTGATGATGCCAAACTTACTGCAATATCCAGTTGCACTGTTTGGTGTTCTGCGTGCAGGGCTTATTGCTGTTAATGTGAACCCTCTTTACACCCCACGTGAACTTGAACACCAGCTCAACGATTCTGGCGCCAAAGCGATCGTGATTGTCTCTAACTTTGCTAATACCTTAGAGCAAGTTGTCGAAAACACCCCTGTGAAACATGTAGTGCTGACTAGCCTTGGTCAGATGCTTCCACGTGCGAAAGGGACGATTGTCGATTTTGTTGTAAAGTACGTTAAAGGTATGGTGCCTAAGTATGATTTACCAGGTGCAATCTCCATGCGCAAGGCTCTTCATAAAGGTCGACGCTTGCAATACGTTAAGCCTTTTATGTCCGGGGATGATATTGCTTTTCTTCAGTACACCGGTGGGACAACAGGGGTCGCGAAAGGTGCAATTCTGACTCATAGCAATATGATTGCTAATATCATGCAAGCAAAAGGTATGTATGGGCCAGTTCTCATAGAAGGTCGAGAAGTGGTTGTAACCGCTCTACCGCTTTATCATGTTTTTGCTCTCACGGTGAATTGCTTATTGTTCCTTGAGCTTGGCGGGCGCAATTTGTTGATCACCAACCCTAGAGATATTCCTGGTTTTGTCAAAGAGCTTCAAAAGTGTCCATTCACTGCGATCACAGGCGTAAACACTCTTTTCAATGCTTTGGTCAACAATGAAGATTTCCATGAACTCGACTTCAGTAATCTCAAATTGGCGGTAGGTGGCGGTATGGCCGTTCAGCGTGCTGTTGCTGAACAATGGAAGAAGACCACGGGTGTCTATCTGTTAGAAGGTTATGGACTGACCGAGTGTTCTCCATTGGTGACAGTTAACCCTTATGATCTGACGGAGTATACGGGCGCAATTGGTTTGCCAGTCCCTTCTACTGAAGTTCGTATTGTTGATGATGAAGGTAACCCAGTACCAAATACGGAAGTAGGTGAGCTACAAGTTCGCGGGCCACAGGTGATGCAAGGTTACTGGCAAAGACCGGAAGCCAGCAAAGAGGTGATCAATGGTGAAGGCTGGCTGTCTACTGGTGACATTGTTAAATTTGACGATGAAGGTCTTATCCATATTGTAGATCGCAAAAAGGATATGATTCTAGTCTCGGGCTTTAATGTTTATCCGAACGAGATTGAAGATGTGGTTGCACTGCACGGTAAAGTTCTGGAAGTTGCCGCGATTGGTCAGCCACATGAAGTATCAGGAGAATTGGTTAAAATCTATGTGGTTAAGCGTGATCCAAGCCTGACAAAAGATGAGATCATTGCTCACTGCCGCCAGCATCTAACGGGTTATAAAGTACCTAAGCTGGTTGAATTCAAAGATGAGCTGCCGAAAACCAACGTGGGTAAAATATTGCGTCGTGTTCTTCGTGAAGAGAATGATGCAAACCTAGCGAAGGCCAGCTAAAGTTAAAAATAAGCAGAACCAAGTGTTTAGTGTTAAAATGCCGACTAATACCAGTCGGCATTTTTATTTGCAGGCCCCATTAGTCACAGTGAGAACTTTGTGAATTATCAGATCATTACCTGTCCAGAACAGCTAGAAAGTGTGTGTCAACAAGCTCGAGAAACGGATGTTGTTATGCTCGATACTGAGTTTGTTCGAACTCGCACCTATTATCCTCAGCTTGGCCTTATTCAGTTGTTTGATGGTGAGAAACTTTCTCTGATTGATCCAACGGTCATCGATGATATGACAGCCTTTGTGCACCTTCTTAAAGATACCTCAGTGGTTAAGGTCTTGCATGCATGTGGTGAAGACTTGGAAGTGTTTAATAACAGCTTTGGGTGCCTACCATTCCCAATGGTGGATACTCAACTGATGGCTGCATTTTTAGGGCATGGTTTGTCGACGGGTTTCGCTTCTTTGGTTGAATCTTATCTGGCGATTGAACTGGATAAAAGTGAGTCTCGGACAGACTGGTTAGCGAGGCCATTGACTGATAAACAGCTCGATTATGCGGCAGCGGATGTCTACTACTTGTTCCCGTTGTACGAAAAGTTGCACGATGACATTGTTCAGGCTGGTTGGTGGGAAGCAGCTCAGCAGGAAAGTGAGTTACTGGCGACTAAACGTATCAAATCTGTTAATGCTGAATATGCTTACCTTGATATTAAAGGCGCATGGCAACTTAAACCTCGCGAGTTAGCAATATTGAAGCCTCTTGCCACTTGGCGTTATAAAGAGGCGGTACGCCGCGACTTAGCATTGAACTTCGTTTTCAAAGAGAATGATTTACTTACTATTGCTAAGCTCGGTTTGCAAAACAAACAACGAATGGAACAAGAAGGTATGGATCTTCGCTCAGTGCAACGACACAGTGCGAGAATAATCTCTATTGTTAAGTCAGCACGTATGACGCCTGCGGAGGAGTATCCAGAAAAAATTGAACGCTTAATGGATATGCCGGGCTACAAGCAGAAATTTAAGACATTAAAAGATGAAGTGAAAAAAGTCTCACAGTCTTCTGGTCTGGCAACGGAGTTCTTATCCTCTAAGAAACAGCTTAATCAGCTGATCAGTTGGGTATGGAAAAAGGATCGAGATCCGGCACACTTACCAGATGTAATGCAGGGTTGGCGGCTGGAGTTGATGGGTGAAAAGTTAAGCAAGCATTTGTAGCGGATAATAAAAGGGCTTCCATGTGGAAGCCCTTGATGTATTTGCTTAACCCGCTAATACGTCGGTTGCGACTTTATAGCTTGGATCTTCTTTGACGTTAATCTCGACCAAGCTGCCTGCTTTGTCGAGTAGTTTGCGACAGTCTGGGCTTAGGTGGCGTAGATGAAGTGTCTTACCTTGCGCAGCGTAACGCTCAGCTAGTGTTTCTATCGCTTCAATAGCCGAGTGGTCGGTGACGCGAGAATCGGCAAAATCAACGATCACGTCACTTGGGTCTTCGTGAGCATCGAAAATTTCAAGGAAGTTAGCAACGGAACCGAAGAAGACCGGGCCGTGGATTTTGTACTCTTTAGAGCCTTCCTCATTTATATTAGTGTCGGCATAAATATGCTTCGCATGTTGCCATGCAAACATAAGTGCGGATGCGATAACCCCAACAAATACCGCGATAGCAAGGTCAGTCAATACTGTAACCACTGTAACTAGTACAATTACGAAGAAATCTTGTTTTGGTACACGACGAGCCAGTTTGAACGTTGCCCATTCAAAAGTACCAATCACAACCATAAACATGACACCGACTAGGGCTGCAAGAGGGATCATCTCAATGAGAGAGGAAGCAAACAGGATGAATATTAACAGCGCAGATGCCGCCACGATGCCTGATAAGCGTCCGCGACCACCGGAGTTAACGTTGATCATCGATTGGCCAATCATTGCGCAACCACCCATAGCCCCAAACACAGAACACGTCATATTTGCCATACCCTGACCAATACATTCACGGTTTGATTGACCACGTGTGTTTGTCATTTCGTCGAGAACAGTCAGTGTTAGCAGAGATTCAATCAGACCAATCGCTGCAAGAATAATGGCGTAAGGCAGAATGATTTGTAGAGTTTCAAGTGTGAATGGCACCATAGGGATGGAGAAGGTTGGGAGCGAGCCTGCCAGCGTTGCAGCGTCATCACCTGACATCGTGCGTAGGAAGTCGACAACGGTACGGGTTTCCAGATCTAAGCCTACTACCAAAGCTGTCACTGTAACGATCGCTACCAAGGACGATGGTACGGCGGTCGTGAACTTTGGTAGGAAGTGGATAATAGCCATAGTTAGCGCCACCAAACCCAACATCAGCATCATTTGGTCTTGAGGTAGCCAAGTTAGCATGCCATTAATGTCCGGGGCTTTAAACTGACCAAGCTGAGCTAGGAAAATAACAATCGCCAGGCCATTCACAAAACCAATCATAACTGGATGCGGCACGATGCGAATGAATTTGCCGAGCTTAAACAAGCCCGCCGTTACTTGGAGGATACCTGCTAGCATGATCGCTGCGAACAGATACTGAACTCCATGGGATGCAACCAGTGATACCATAACAACAGCCATTGCGCCTGTTGCACCAGAGATCATACCGGGACGACCACCGAAGATAGAGGTAATAAGGCCAACAATGAATGCCGCGTAGAGACCAACCATAGGGTCAACGCCTGCAACGAATGCAAAAGCAACGGCTTCAGGCACTAACGCTAACGCAACAGTTAGGCCGGATAACACGTCGTTTTTTACAGAGTGTTTCGAAAATTGAGGGAATTCAAACATGATTGCTCAGTTATGCTAAATGTTTACGGTTATTCTGAATATCAGAGAACGACAGTTTAAAGTATAGGTTCTGGTTTAGTTTTCATGTGAGCAAAATGCGATGTAAAAGAGCACTGAAAACCAAACAATTGATTCAGATCGAGTCGGCGAATGCTACCTAAAAGTGTGATTAAGTTCAACAAAGAAGCCAATATTGGCTAATATTTGTGACAAATAGTGAGAGCAGTCATGAACTGCCCTAGGCATATATAAAAAAACAGCCCCAAAATGGGGCTGTTTTACTCTTCATCAAATCTAATTAAAAACTTTGAGGCTTTGCCATTGCAGCACTGGCTTTATTGCTAGCAACTTGGCTGCCTGCCCCTTTAGATAGATAACGCTCTTCACGGAAAGGTGCCGCAACCACATTGATTTCTTTCATCTCTGTAGTCCCTGGCGCTTTAGCCATTGGTGCAGAAGCGTGACCTTTAAAGGCTTTAGGCACGACAATATCTGAGCTTGGCTGAGTTTCAGGCGCGACAACCGTTTCTTTTACGGTGTTTTCTTCGACTACCGGTATAACGTCAGCTTTTGTTTCTTCAGTCGCTGTAGCTGCTATTGGAGCTGCTTCAACCGCTGTGGTCGCTTCAACTGGCTCAGCTTGTTCCACTACTGGCTCAATCACAGGTTCTTGTTGGCGAACAATTACTTTGCCCATTGCCATTTCTGGACAAGCAAAACCTCCAATGATAGCTGTAGCTTCAGCGCTAGCGACTTGCTCAGTCTTTGCTTTCTGCTTAGCTTCTGGTTTGGTAATACCGTAACTTGGCATGACTTTACCCATTGCCATTTCTGGCGAAGCGACACCACCTTTACGTAGACGGAAAGGATTAGGGCGACGATCACGACCACGACGACGGCGCTGTCCACTTGCACGAAGATGACGTGGTGAACGACGGTTACGGCGCTGTTTTGGTTGTTCGCCTTCTTCCGCTGCTGCTTCTTCAACAGATTGCTCAACCGCTTCTGCTACCGCTTCGGTTTTAACCTGTTTCACTTCTTCAACAGCTTCAGCTTGGGCTTTCTGATCTTTTACGCGAACCTGCTTATTCAGTTTACGGCGCTGGCGGCGCTCTTTAACTTTTGCAGCCTTTTCTTCTGCGCGATTAGGTTTGTCGTCTTTTTGGGCTTCAGCGGCAAGTTTTAGGCCCTCTTCAGCAACTTTACTTGCTTTTGCATCATCACGCTGCTTGTTACGGCGGTCTTGCTTAGGCTTACGGTTTTGCTGCTTACGCTCATTAGAAGCTGCTTTGTTCTCATTCGCAGATTCATCACGCTCACGTTGAGGCTTGTTACGTTTATTATCACGCTTGTCTTCACGATTCTCGTTACGGTTGTCACGAGAGTTGCGACGACGCTGGTCATTACGATTACGGCGGTTGCGATTGTTACGCTGACCTTCTTTCTTCGTATGCTTCGGTGTCTCTTCTGGCTGCTCTTTTTCAGCATCTGAACTGAACAGGAAGCTACCTAATGCTTTGAAGAATCGAGTCACTAAGCTAGGTTTCTCCTCGCTAGGCTCTGTTTTCTTCTCAGGTGTCTTCACTGGTTGTTTAGGCGCTGGTGCTGACTGGGAAGGTGCAGCGAAACCTTTAAGTGCTGGTTCTTCGAGTTTCTTTGGTTTAACTTCGGTTTCCGTGGTCTCGCGGCCTTCCGCTTCTTTCATTGACTCGAGTTTCTTAGGCAGCAAGTAAGACAGTAAATCAAACTCTTCACCTTCACGAACTCGGATCACTTCGAAATGCGGTGTTTCCATGTCTGAGTTAGGAACTACCGTGATCTTCACTTCCTGAATGCGTTCAATGTGGTTAACCGAGCGGCGTTTTTCATTCAGAAGGTATGATGCAATTGGAACAGGAACAACAGCCAAAACTTGAGCTGTGTTGTCTTTCAATGCCTCTTCTTCAATTAAACGAAGAACGGAAAGTGCAAGAGACTCGTTATCACGCACTACACCTGTACCACTACAGCGAGGACAGATATGGTGGCTAGCCTCTGCAAGAGACGGGCTCAGGCGTTGGCGAGACATCTCTAGTAGCCCAAAGCGTGAGATACGACCAATTTGGACGCGAGCACGGTCAAGACGAACAGCATCACGCAGACGGTTTTCAACTTCACGTTGATGACGAACAGGCGTCATATCAATGAAGTCGATAACAACAAGACCACCTAAGTCACGAAGGCGAAGCTGGCGTGCAATCTCATCCGCTGCTTCAAGGTTGGTGTTCAGTGCAGTTTCTTCGATATCGCCGCCTTTCGTTGCACGAGCGGAGTTAATATCGATTGACGTTAGTGCTTCTGTTGGATCAATCACAATTGAACCACCAGATGGCAAGCGCACTTCTCGTTGGAAAGCGGATTCAATCTGGCTTTCAATCTGATAATGGCTAAATAGAGGTACTTCACCGTCGTATTTTTTGACTCGATTCACGAAGTCAGGGCGAACAAGGCGAATGTGCTCTAATGCACGCTCATAGATGGTATTGCTATCAATCAGAATTTCACCAATATCACGACGAAGATAATCGCGAATGGCGCGTACGATAACATTACTTTCTTGGTGGATCAGAAGAGGGGCGGGGTTAGCATCAGAGGCTTGTTTGATCGCTCCCCAGTGGTTGAGTAGTACATTTAAGTCCCACTCAAGCTCTTCTGCGCTTTTACCAACACCTGCAGTGCGAACGATAAGGCCCATGCCTTGCGGCAGTTCCAAAGTGCTCAGTGCGGCTTTAAGTTGAGTGCGCTCATCCCCTTCGATTCGGCGAGAGATACCACCGGCACGAGGGTTATTTGGCATCAGAACAAGGTAACTACCAGCAAGAGAGATAAAAGTCGTGAGTGCAGCGCCTTTGCTGCCTCGTTCTTCTTTCTCAACCTGAACAATCACTTCCTGGCCTTCAGTCAGCACTTCTTTAATGCTAGGTCGGCCTTGGTAGGTGTAGCCTTCAGGGAAATATTCGCGGGCAATTTCTTTTAGAGGGAGGAAACCGTGTCTTTCAGCACCATAATCAACGAAGGCTGCTTCCAGACTTGGTTCGATGCGAGTGATACGTCCTTTGTAGATATTTGCTTTTTTGGATTCGTGGCCTGGGCTTTCGATATCTAAATCATATAAGCGCTGACCATCAACCAAAGCAACACGCAACTCTTCTTTTTGAGTTGCGTTGATTAACATTCTTTTCATTGATAAATCTCGTTGTCATTCTATGTCTTCTTGCTGCCTGATAATTTCTTTCACGGTGCCTGATCCCATGGCTTAATGTGTGCAGCCTCCCGGCTGGAGGGATGCTCTTTGGGCACGTCAGTCTTACAAACGTTTGGCTTGTAAGCCGCAATAGTGGCGGATGATACTCAACATGAAAGATTTTTGAGTAGGGCAGCAAGCTGTACTAATCCCGAAAATGTCTTACGCCATATGCTGCATTTTGGTAAATTAGCGGGCTACTCATTCTCTTGCTCAAAAGTGATCGGGCTTGTTTAAAATGCAACCTAATCATTCATTGCAGGTGTGAACTATAGCAGTACCCATTAAACTCAGCAATCTGCTTTATTATAAAACGCTAAAAAACCTAATTTTAAATTTTTTAAGTGCATGTATTTAAAAACTTTGTATAAGGTTTTTTGAAAATTGCAATTAGCTTGGTGGATTTTTATTCGTAGAACAACAGAAATTCATTCTAAGAGAGGGGATGATTAAGTTGTTGTCTAGAAAACGTGAACTTACGCAAGCTAGAATGATAGAATAGCCAAATGAGCGAAATTAGAACAAAAGTCCAGTTTGTCGATATCGACGAAGACATGGCTGGCCAGCGTATCGATAACTTCTTACGCAACCAACTGAAAAGCATTCCAAAAAGCATGGTTTACCGGATCTTGCGCAAGGGGGAAGTACGCGTAAACAAGAAGCGAATCAAAGCTGAATATAAATTGAAAGCGGGGGATTTAGTCAGAATTCCTCCTGTGACGATTGAAGAAAAGCAAGACGAAGTTGCACCAAGTGTCAAACTCAATAAGGTGGCTGAACTTGAACATATGATCATCCATGAAGATGAACATATGTTAATTCTAAACAAACCTTCGGGTACCGCTGTTCATGGTGGCAGTGGGCTAAAGTTTGGCGCGATTGAAGCATTACGTGCACTAAGACCTCAAGCTCGTTTTCTTGAACTAGTGCATCGTATTGACCGTGATACTTCTGGTATTTTGCTCGTGGCGAAAAAGCGTTCAGCTTTGCGCCATCTTCAAGCTCAGTTTCGAGAGAAAACCGTGCAGAAATACTACTTTGCCTTGGTTATGGGTCAGTGGAAAAGCAGCTGTAAGGTTGTCAAAGCGCCACTACTCAAAAATGAGGTGAATAGTATTGTGCGTGTGAATCCGCAGGGAAAGCCTTCAGAGACACGCTTTAAGATCATAGAAAAGCTCGCAGATGCGACTTTGATTCAGGCGAGTCCTATTACGGGGCGTACCCACCAAATCCGTGTTCATACTCAGTATACAGGTCATCCAATTGCTTGGGATGACCGATATGGTGATCGTCGATTTGATGCATATACCGCGAAAGTAGGGCTTGATCGCCTTTTCCTTCATGCAGCTAATATCAAGTTCCAACATCCATCTAATGACGAATGGATGGAGATAAGTGCCCCAATGGAGCCAAAGCTTGAAAAGGCATTAGCTGGACTTCGTAATCTTTAAATGAAGTGATAGGTCTCATAGGCGAGGGTTAAACAGTAACAGGGTTCTACTCTCGCGTGTTAATACACTCAATCTGATTAAAGTACAGAGACTCCTTGAGTTTCAAGCATATCTATCAGGTCAATCAAAGGAAGGCCAATTAAGGTGTTCGGGTCTTTACCTTCTAGTCGCTCAAATAAGGCGATGCCTAATCCTTCACTCTTAAAGCTACCTGCACAATAGAATGGTTGCTCTTTATCGACATAATTACAGATTTGTTGGTGCGTCAACTTTCGGAATTGAACGGTAAATGTATCTACCCGTACTTCTGTCTTTTCTGTTTCAGTGTTATGGATCGCTAGCCCAGTAAAAAATTGAATGGCCTTGCCGCTTTGTTGAGTGAGCTGCTGAATGGCTTTCTCCCTATTGTGAGGCTTACCTATTATCTGCCCATTAATAATACAAACCTGATCACTGCCTATGATCAGACTCGGTTGATCGGTCTGACAAGACTCAGCTTTACCTATTGCTAAGCGCTTGACTAGGTTTTCAGGTTGCTCATTAGAAAGTGGTGTCTCATCAAAACGAGGAGAGGCAGTGACAAAAGGGAGTGATAGCTTATTAAGCAGTTGTTTGCGATATGGAGAGGTTGAGGCTAAAACAAGTTGGTACTTTGACATTGTCTATTACAATCTTTCAGGGAGTTAGCCACAGCTTAATCGATATTACGCTAGTCGTCCTAGCTCTTCTGATACTAAGGAAAAAAACTCTAACTTTTTGTCCTTTTCCTTTGACTCAAAACGAATTGGAAGATAGAATTCGCGCCCTATGCAAAAGGTAAAAATACCGCGAACGGTTGATCCGGCACGCGCTGCTCAGAAGCGACTTGATTATGATGGTATCATTCAAGTTAGCCTTTTTAAGCGTTTGTTTGACTCAGTCGAAGGCGTTAAACGCGACGCTCAAGTGTCATTGTCATTTGAGTTAGATGAACAGCGGCTCGTTGTTATCTCTGGTAAAGCTAACATCGAAGTTGATTTAGAGTGTCAACGCTGTAATGAGGTTTTCGCACATGAGTGTGATGTCCAATTCACTTATACACCTTACAAAGGTGAAAAGACTGAAGAGGAAGCACCGGAAGAGTACGATTTGGTAGATCTGAACGAGTACGGTGAAATTGACCTAATACAGCTTGTTGAAGACGAGTTCATTCTAAACTTGCCTCAAATCGCAAAACATGATGAAGCGGACTGTAGCGTTAAATCAGACAATTTGGTATTTGGTGAAATTCCAGAAGAAATTGTGGAAGATAAGCCGAATCCATTCGATGTTTTAAAAAACTTAAAGAAGTAATTCTTTAAGAATTAACATAGGAGTAGGGTCAATGGCCGTACAAAAGAGCAAGAAATCACGTTCAAAGCGTGGCATGCGTCGTTCACACGATGCCCTATCTACAGCTGCACTATCTGTAGACGCAACTTCAGGTGAAACTCACCTGCGCCACAACGTAACTGCTGAAGGTTACTACCGTGGTAAAAAGGTTATCAACAAGTAAGGTTGACCTTTGCCTAATATAACCGTTGCACTTGATGCAATGGGCGGGGATTTCGGTCCTCGCGTCACAGTGCCTGCCGCCGTGCAGGCACTGTCGCATTTCCCAGAGCTGAAAGTGATCCTCACAGGTGATCGGACTGCGATCACAACTCAATTGTCATCTCTTGGTTATCAAACTGATGCTCGTCTGAGTATTCAGCACAGTGACCGGGTGATCTCTAACTCAGAAAAACCTTCTCTTGCGCTTCGGAACAGCAATGGTACTTCAATGGCTACCGCTATTGATGCTGTGGCTCAAGGCGAAGCCGATGCCTGTGTCAGTGGTGGTAACACTGGTGCACTTATGGCTTTGTCACGTTTTCGACTGAAACTACTACCGGGAATTGAGCGTCCAGCACTAATCTCAGCCTTACCGACCGCTTCCGGTGGTCGAACTTGGATGTTAGATCTTGGTGCTAATGTGTCGTGTGATGCGGATTCTCTGTTTCAGTTTGCGGTTATGGGTAGTGCTTTAACTGAACAGTATCTAGGCCGGCCTCCACGTGTTGCGATTCTTAATATCGGTGCCGAAGAAATTAAAGGTAACGATCTCGTAAAACGTTGTGCTGAAATGTTATCTCAGACGCAATCCGTGAATTTCGTCGGCTATATTGAAGGTAATCAGTTATTGCACGATTCTGCTGATGTGGTGGTTTGTGATGGTTTTGTCGGCAATGTGTGTCTCAAAGCATGTGAAGGTACCGCTCAACTGTTTATCGATAAGCTGAAAACGAGCATGATGGCTTCATCGATAAAAGGTTGGATTGCAAGAAAATTATTTTCTGGGCTATTTAATGAACTAAAAACATTGAACCCCGACCAGTATAACGGTGCAAGTTTGCTAGGATTGCGCGGCATTGTCATAAAAAGCCACGGAAGTGCTGATGTAGACGCGGTCATCAATGCCATTGGTGAAGCGTTACACGAGGTCAAACGACAAGTACCCAGCCGTATTAGTGATCGTTTGGAAGCGGTTTTACTCGAGAGGCATTATTAGTCTTCATGTATAGCAAAATTTTAGGTACTGGCAGCTACCTGCCATCTCAGGTGCGTTCAAACGCAGATTTAGAGAAAATGGTAGATACGAGTGATGAGTGGATTGTCGCTCGTACTGGTATTAAAGAGCGTCGCATCGCAGCCGAGGGTGAAACTGTTGCTGATATGGGGTATATCGCGGCAGAGAATGCTATTGAAATGGCGGGTATCGACAAAAACGATATCGACCTGATCATTGTCGCGACAACCAGTAGTAGTCATACTTTTCCATCTTCTGCGTGCCAAGTTCAGGCTAAATTGGATATCAAAGGTTGTCCTGCATTTGACATTGCCGCGGCATGTTCAGGTTTTGTCTACGCACTTTCTGTCGCTGACCAGCATGTCAAAACGGGTATGTGTAAGAATGTACTGGTTATCGGTTCAGATACTCTGTCGAAAACTTGTGATCCAACAGACCGTTCTACCATTATCTTGTTTGGTGATGGCGCTGGTGCAGTTGTTGTTGGTGCAAGTGAAGAGCCTGGGATTCTTTCAACGCATATCTACTCAGATGGCCGTTTCGGTGAGTTGCTAAGCCTTGAGGTTCCTGAGCGTGGTAAAGATGCTGATAAGTGGCTACATATGGCGGGCAACGAGGTCTTTAAAGTGGCGGTGACACAGCTGTCCAAACTCGTTAAGGACACGCTGGCTGCCAACGATATGCATAAGTCTGAACTAGATTGGTTAGTTCCTCATCAAGCCAATTACCGTATTATCTCCGCAACGGCTAAGAAGCTGTCTATGTCATTAGATCAAGTAGTGATTACACTGGATAGGCATGGCAATACATCAGCGGCCACTGTCCCGACAGCACTGGATGAAGCTGTGCGTGATGGGCGAATTAAACGTGGTCAGATGCTTCTGTTGGAGGCGTTTGGTGGCGGTTTTACTTGGGGCTCAGCTCTGGTTAAGTTCTAACCTCAATTGAATTTAAACTTTAAGGTGCCTTTTTAGGCATCTTTTCTTTCTTACTTTGTTTTAAGGAAAAGAAAATGAGCAATTTTGCTATCGTATTTCCAGGTCAAGGTTCTCAAGCTGTGGGTATGCTTGCAGAGCTTGGCGAACAGTATGAAGTAGTAAAAAACACTTTCGCAGAAGCGTCTGAGGCTCTCGGTTACGATCTTTGGGCGCTGGTTCAAAGTGGCCCTGCTGAAGATCTTAATCAGACATTCCGTACTCAACCAGCACTGTTAGCATCCTCGGTGGCTATCTGGCGTGTTTGGCAGCAGCTTGGCCTAGAACAGCCAGTAAACCTAGCGGGCCACAGTCTAGGTGAATATTCGGCATTAGTATGTGCTGGTGTGATTGACTTTAAACAAGCCATCAAACTGGTTGAACTACGTGGTCAGCTCATGCAGGAAGCAGTGCCAGCAGGCACTGGTGCTATGTTCGCAATCATCGGTCTAGATGATGAATCTATTGCTAAAGCATGTGAGGAAGCGGCTCAAGGTGAAGTGGTATCGCCAGTAAACTACAACTCACCAGGTCAGGTTGTGATTGCGGGGAGTAAGGATGCAGTCGAGCGTGCTGGAGCACTGTGTAAAGAAGCGGGGGCTAAGCGTGCTCTACCGCTACCTGTTTCCGTGCCTTCTCATTGTGCTTTGATGAAGCCAGCAGCAGATAAGCTTGCTATCGCTCTTGAAAACATCGAATTCAATGCACCTCAGCTGCCTGTGATCAATAACGTTGATGTTGTTGCTGAAACGGACCCTGCGAAAATTAAGAATGCACTTGTACGCCAGCTATACAGCCCAGTCCGTTGGACGGAAAGCGTACAGCTAATGAGCGAGCAAGGTGTTGAAAAACTTCTTGAATTAGGCCCAGGTAAAGTTCTAACGGGTCTGACAAAACGTATCGTAAAGACACTTAGTGGCGCTGCAGTTAACGATGCTGCATCTCTAGAAGCGGCTAAGTAAACTTTTAAGGAATAAATCATGATGAACCTAGAAGGCAAGATCGCACTGGTCACAGGCGCAAGTCGTGGTATTGGCCGTGCTATCGCTGAACTACTTGTTGAACGTGGTGCTAAGGTTATCGGTACTGCGACCTCTGAGAATGGTGCTGCTGCAATCAGTGAATACCTTGGTGAAAATGGGAAAGGTCTGGCGCTAAACGTGACAGATATCGAATCAATTGAAGCAACTCTGAAAAATATTAACGATGAGTTTGGCGCAATCGATATTCTGGTGAACAATGCAGGTATTACGCGTGATAATTTATTGATGCGTATGAAGGATGATGAATGGAATGACATCATCAATACTAACCTGACGCCTATCTACCGCATGTCTAAAGCTGTACTTCGTGGCATGATGAAGAAGCGTGCAGGTCGTATCATCAACGTTGGTTCTGTTGTTGGTACTATGGGTAATGCAGGTCAAACTAACTACGCAGCAGCAAAAGCAGGTGTGATTGGTTTCACTAAATCTATGGCACGTGAAGTGGCTTCTCGTGGTGTAACCGTTAACACCGTTGCACCAGGATTTATCGAAACTGACATGACTAAGGCGCTAAATGACGAGCAACGTGCAGCAACTTTGGCTAACGTCCCAGCTGGTCGTCTTGGTGACCCACGTGAAATTGCATCAGCAGTAGCGTTCTTAGCTTCTCCAGAAGCTGCGTACATTACTGGTGAAACTTTGCATGTTAATGGTGGCATGTACATGGTTTAATGCCTAATCTTGAACCAAATGGGCTATTTGCTGTCACAAAAGTAGCCTATAGTTTGTGATAACTGGCATTAAAATGCGCAACATTTGTGCATGATATAAGTCAAAAATGTATTGAATTTCGGTTAAAATCGCGAAAATTGTGGTTTGACCAGCAAGGACCCCCTTGCAACTTTCAATAGTTCGAATAAACTACGGAATCATCGCATTGAGCGAAATCTGTAAAGGAAAAGAAAAATGAGCAACATCGAAGAACGCGTAAAGAAAATCATTGTTGAACAGCTAGGTGTAGACGAAGCAGAAGTTAAAAATGAAGCTTCTTTCGTTGACGATCTAGGTGCTGATTCTCTAGACACTGTTGAACTAGTAATGGCTCTAGAAGAAGAATTTGACACTGAGATTCCAGACGAAGAAGCTGAGAAGATCACTACTGTTCAAGCTGCTATCGACTACGTGAACAGCGCTCAGTAATATCTCTCCCAGGCGGCCTTCTGGCCGCCTGTGTTCTTTTTATTCCTTCTATCCTCTCATAGAATCATTTCAATCCCGGAGAATAAAATCGTGTCCAAGCGTCGTGTTGTTGTCACTGGCATGGGTATGTTGTCACCGGTCGGCAACACTGTAGAATCATCCTGGAAAGCCTTGCTAGCTGGTCAAAGTGGTATTGTGAATATCGAGCACTTTGATACTGAAAATTTCTCAACTCGTTTTGCAGGCTTAGTAAAAGATTTCGACTGTACAGAGTACATGTCTAAAAAAGATGCTCGTAAGATGGACTTGTTTATCCAATACGGCATCGCTGCTGGTATCCAAGCTTTAGACGACTCTGGTTTACAAATTAATGAAGAAAACGCAGCGCGAGTAGGTGTTGCGATTGGTTCAGGCATCGGTGGTCTTGACCTTATTGAGTCTGGTCATACTGCACTAGTCGAAAAAGGCCCTCGCAAAGTTAGCCCATTCTTCGTCCCTTCAACCATTGTAAATATGGTTGCTGGTAACTTATCCATTATGCGTGGTTTGCGCGGTCCTAATATCGCGATTTCTACGGCGTGTACAACGGGTCTACATAATATCGGTCATGCTGCCCGTATGATTGCATACGGTGATGCTGACGCTATGGTTGCAGGTGGCGCAGAAAAAGCTTCGACTCCTCTGGGCATGGCTGGCTTTGGTGCAGCGAAAGCGCTGTCAACCCGTAATGACGAACCCCAAAAAGCTTCTCGCCCATGGGATAAAGACCGTGACGGTTTTGTACTGGGTGATGGCTCAGGTATCATTGTTCTGGAAGAGTACGAATATGCCAAAGCACGCGGTGCTAAGATCTACGCAGAGCTGGTTGGCTTTGGTATGTCTGGTGATGCTTACCACATGACCTCGCCGAGTGAAGATGGCTCTGGTGGTGCGCTGGCAATGGAAGCGGCAATGCGCGACGCTGGCATCACTGGTACACAGGTCGGCTATGTGAATGCACATGGCACGTCTACTCCGGCTGGCGATGTTGCTGAAGTGAAAGGCATCCGTCGTGCACTGGGCGAAGAAGGTACTCAGCAAGTGAAAGTTTCTTCTACCAAGTCAATGACGGGTCACCTACTTGGTGCTGCTGGTTCTGTTGAAGCCATTGTTACGATTATGTCTTTGGTTGATCAAATGGTTCCACCAACCATTAACTTAGACAACCGTGAAGAAGGCCTTGAAGACATTGATTTAGTCCCTCATACGGCAAAACCAATCGACTCAGAGTACGCTATCTGTAACTCATTTGGCTTTGGTGGTACAAATGGCTCGTTGGTTTTCAAAAAGATCTAAAGAGTCATTCTCTAATTTGTGATAAAACGGCTTAATGCTTTGGCATTAAGCCGTTTTCTTTTATTTGGGCACTGATATGTATTGGGTTAATGGACAAGCCGCTGAAATGATTGCGCTCGCAGATCGCTCGTTTCAATACGGAGATGGCTGTTTTACGACCATGTTGGTTGTTGATGGTGATATAGAACATTGGGGTAAGCACAAAGAGCGAATGCAGTCTTGTTTGGAGGTGCTCGATATCCAACCACCTGACTGGCAGGATGTAGAAACTTGGCTCAGGAGCGCGCGGATCAACGCGCCTAAATCTGGTTTAAAGCTACACATCAGTCGTGGTGTAGGGGGGCGTGGATATAGCCCTACTCAAGTGACCTTACCAAATGTTACTATTAGCGCCTTTCACTATCCTGTCCATTATGAAAAATGGTTAACGGATGGGATTTGTCTAGGCGTGTGTCAAAAAAGGTTAGGCTTGAACCCTTTGTTAGCTGGTCATAAACATAATAATCGTCTTGAGCAGATATTGTTGAAAGCTGAAATGGATCATGCAGGTTGGGCGGATGGCATTGCTTTAGATGTGAACGATCGAGTCATTGAAACGACGATGGCCAACGTGTTCTGGGTTAAGCAAGGTATTATACATACCCCAGATTTGACGAATGCAGGTGTTTCAGGTGTTATGCGCCGAGTGGTCATTGAGACTTTGCTCCGTGACGGTGTTCAAGCTCAAAGTGGAGACTATACGCTTGATCAGCTCTATAGTGCAGATGAAGTGTTTGTTTGTAACTCGATTCTTGGTGTTACTCCTGTTAAAAGTGTTGGCACACAAGCCTATTCAATAGGAACGATAACGAAAAAAATTCAGGAGATGGTTAACCCGTGATTAAAAAGATCACCTTTTTTCTGGTTCTCGCCATGCTGATCGCTGGCGCTGGATATCTATATGTGAAGCAACAAGTGGATGAGTACGTGGCTCAACCCCTTAAGCTCGAACAAGAACAAATCTATACCTTAAAGTCCGGTGTGAGTTTCAATCGCCTTCTTTCCGAGTTGACAGAGCAAGGTCTAATCGAGTCTAGTGATATGGCTCGATTCGTTCGTCGCTTTCATCCTGAACTAACCCAAGTAAAAGCCGGTACCTATCTGCTTAAACCAGAGCTCAACCTCACTCAAGCGCTAGAATTATTCAAGACAGGTAAAGAGCATCAGTTTGCTATTACATTTGTTGAAGGCTCAACCTTTGCAGAGTGGCGTGAAGCAATGGAGAGTGCGCCATACCTTGAACATAAAACGTCAGAATTAAGTGAAGCAGAAATTGCTCAACAGATTGGTCTTACTCAATCCAAATTGGAGGGGTTACTTCTGGCTGAGACTTATCACTATACGTTTGGAACTTCCGACCTCGATATTCTCAAACGTGCGGCTGACAAGCTTGAACAGATTCTCGAAAAACATTGGCAGCAACGTCAGGACAACTTGCCGTTAAAGACGCCTTACGATGCTTTAATTCTTGCCTCTATCATCGAAAAAGAAACGGCGGTAGGTGCTGAACGCGAACGTGTTGCGAGTGTTTTTGTTAATCGCCTGAATAAGCGAATGCGTTTACAAACGGATCCCACTGTTATCTATGGCATGGGTGACAAGTATGATGGAAATATACGTAAGAAAGACTTGCGAACACCGACACCATATAACACTTATGTGATATTTGGCTTACCACCTACGCCAATTGCTATGCCTGGCGAAGCCTCTATCGCGGCAGCCACTAATCCTGAAAATAGCAACTATCTCTATTTTGTGGCCAGCGGTACAGGTGGCCACGTATTTTCCAAAACACTGAGCGAGCATAATCGAGCCGTTCGTGCGTATTTAAGACAATTAAGAAGCAACAAATGACACAAGCGAAATTCATCGTAATTGAAGGGTTAGAAGGCGCGGGGAAAAGCACGGCAATCAATGCAGTGCTTGATACGCTAAAACAAACGGGTATAGAAAGAATCCGAAACACCCGAGAACCTGGTGGAACGGTATTAGCGGAAAAGCTCAGAACCTTGGTGAAGCAAGAGCACGAAGGTGAGGAGCTGCAAGATATGACTGAATTACTTCTTATGTATGCAGCTCGTGTTCAGTTGGTCGAAAATGTGATTAAACCAGCTCTCGCTGACGGTACATGGGTGGTAGGAGATCGTCATGATATGTCTTCTCAGGCCTACCAAGGCGGTGGTCGTCAAATCTCCAAGCAAACAATGAGTGTGCTTAAACAGACTACACTGGGTGATTTCAAACCCGATCTAACGATATATCTTGACCTCGACCCACGTATCGGCCTTGAACGAGCTCGTGGGCGTGGGGAGTTAGACCGAATCGAGAAAATGGATATGAGCTTTTTCGATCGTACACGAGAGCGTTATCTTGAGTTGGCAGACAACGACCCGAGCGTCGTTGTCGTTAACGCTGAGCAAAGTATTGATAAAGTTGCGCTAGACATCAAAACCGTCTTAACCAACTGGTTGGAACAATAGCTATGCAAGCACTGTATCCTTGGCTGACTGATATCTGGCAGGAGTGGCAATTAAGCCTTGAGGCTGAGCGATTCTCTAATGCTACCTTATTGGCTATAGAGGAAGGTCTTGGTGCTGAGCTGCTGATCGAAAAATTCAGCAATGCTGTGATGTGTAGCAATTACGTCAATGAAGCTTGCGGCTTCTGTCATAGCTGTCAGTTGATGCAAGCGAACAACCATCCAGATTTTCATATCGTTAAGCCTGAAAAAGAAGGCAAGGCGATTACAGTGGAACAGATTCGCCAATGTAATCGCTTGGCACAGGAGTCTTCTCAGTTGTCGGGGGTTAGGCTGTTCATTATTGAACCAGCGGAAGCGATGAACGAGTCTGCGGCTAACGCATTACTGAAAACACTAGAAGAACCATCCGAAAGCTGTATGTTTCTTTTGTTGAGCCACAAAGTACACCAACTGTTACCAACCATAACTAGCCGCTGTCAGCAATGGCAGGTGGTGAATCCAGAACCTGAGGTAGTCACTCAGTGGTTAAGCACACAAGTGTCTGTCACTATCGCACCTTATATCGCGCACATTAATGGTAACGCGCCGCTCAAAACACAAGCATTCATTGAACAAGATTACGAAGAGAAGTATTTGTCATTTGAAGCAGAACTCCTAAAGGTTGCTCAAAATATGGGAGATAATGTCAAGTTAGCAAAAGAACTGGCTAGTTCACCAGTAGAGTACCTACAATGGTTGTGGTACCTGATGACAGATGCTCAAAAAGTCCATTTTGGCTTGAATCAGCCTTACTTCACGCCAGGGGCAAAGTTATTAGCAGGATGTATCAGCTATCAGATATTGTACCGCCAAACTGACACATTGAGTCAGTTACTTGATCAGCTTAGAGAGCACGTTGGCCTAAATAGTGAGCTGTTAATCTTAGATTGGTTATTTAGATTTAATGAGGAATCATGTTCGTAGACTCGCACTGTCATTTAGACAAATTGGATTATCAGGAGCTGCATTCTGGTATTAAAGATGTCGTGGAGAAAGCCAAGGCCGCTAATGTATCAGAGCTACTTTCGGTTGGGGTGACGTTAGACTCTTTCCCTGCCATGCTGGAAATGATCGAGCCTTTTGACAACGTTTACGCTTCTTGTGGTGTTCACCCTTTGGATGTAGAGAGTGAGTTTGCGTTGGATCGGTTGCATGAATATGCCTCGAACCCAAGAGTGGTAGCGATAGGAGAAACCGGGCTGGATTATCACTACCAGCCTGAAACCGCTGAGTTACAAAGGCTGAGATTTCAACAGCAAGTTGAGCTAGGTGTTAAGCTGAATAAGCCTTTGATTATACATACGCGTAATGCTAGACAAGATACGTTGGATATTCTTCGTCGTGGTCAAGCAGAAAAGTGTGGTGGTGTGATTCATTGTTTTACCGAAGATCTTGCGTTTGCCGAAGCTGCGATGGAGCTGGGCTTTTATATTTCTATCTCAGGGATTGTGACGTTTAAGCAAGCCATTGAGTTGAAAGAAGTGGTGAAAGCTTTACCGCTTGAAAGGCTATTAATTGAAACCGATTCACCTTATCTTGCCCCTGTACCGCATCGAGGAAAGCAAAACCAGCCAGCCTATGTGGTTGAAGTCGCTTCCTATATTGCCCAATTGAAAAATACTTCGTTGAGCGAAGTCGGAAGTAAAACCAGTGAAAACTTCAGAAATCTTTTTTTGAGATAGAAAAAGAGTTCTGGTTAAAAAGGGAGCGTATGCTCCTTTTTTTTGTGTCTAATATCACGTTAGTTCATAAAAAATCGCTTGTTTACTAAATATGTTGAAGATGAGAGGCGGTAAATATCAAATTGTAATTTTGTTACATAAAATAACAATCTGGCTTATTTTATTTACTCATCAAAATTAATTGCTCTTCATGATAAATTTATAAATATCAATAAGATATAGGGTAAAAGTGAGCTAATTTAGTCTCTTATGGATTGTGATCCATCTATTAGTTTGAAACTAATTTCCATCACTAACTAGAAAGTTTGTTCACCATCAATATATATTTAGAGCCGGAAAATATACTGTTTTACGTGGTTACATTTTCTCTGGGTGCTAACATTTAAGGCTACGGGGGTGTGCCGTTAGAACCCAATAATTCTTATAACTTTTCAGGAGCATAAACATGTTTAAGAATCTTTTTGCCAACCTGCAAAAAGTGGGTAAAGCGCTGATGCTACCAGTATCGGTTTTACCTGTTGCAGGTATTCTACTCGGGGTTGGTGCTGCCGATCTGAGCTTTATTCCGGAAATTGTTTCCAACTTGATGGAACAGGCTGGTGGCTCTGTATTTGGTCAGATGGCATTGCTATTTGCGGTGGGTGTAGCGCTTGGTTTCACTAACAACGATGGTGTAGCAGGTCTGGCTGCAATCGTTGGCTACGGTATCATGACAGCAACGCTGGGTGTGATGGCTGGTGTCATGGGTGTTGAGAAAATCGACACAGGTGTGTTAGGTGGTATTCTTGTTGGTGGTGTGGCTGCATGGGCATTTAACCGCTTCTTCAAGATTCAACTGCCAGAATACCTAGGCTTCTTCGCTGGTAAGCGTGCTGTGCCTATCATTACTGGTTTCGCTGCTATCGCACTGGGTATTGTACTGTCAGTGGTATGGCCTCCAATTGGTGGCGCTATCGCTTCTTTCTCTGACTGGGCTGCACATCAGAACCCACAAGTTGCATTCGGCATCTACGGTATCGTTGAGCGTTCTCTAATCCCATTCGGTCTACACCATGTTTGGAACGTACCATTCTTCTTCGAAGCGGGTACTTGTGTGAATGCTGCTGGCGAAACACAAAACGGCGTTCTAACTTGTTACCTAGTTGCAGACGAAGCATCTCGTGCTGCGGGTAATGGCTTTGGTCAGCTAGCAGGTGGTTACATGTTCAAGATGTTCGGTCTACCAGCAGCAGCTATTGCAATCGCTCACTCTGCTAAGCCAGAGAACCGCGCGAAAGTAATGGGTATCATGGCGTCTGCTGCTCTGACTTCATTCCTAACAGGTATCACAGAGCCAATCGAATTCTCATTCCTATTTGTTGCTCCTGTACTGTACGGTATCCATGCTCTACTAGCGGGTTCTGCATACGTTGTTGCAAACACTCTAGGTTTTGTACATGGTACTTCGTTCTCACACGGTCTGATCGATTTCATTGTACTATCTGGTAACGCACAGAAAATCGGTCTGATGGTAGGTGTTGGTTTGGTTTATGCGGTTATCTACTACGCAGTATTCCGCACTGTTATCAAAGCGATGGACCTTAAGACTCCAGGTCGTGAAGATGAATCTGAAGAAGCAGTCGCTACATCGGGTTCAGATTTGGCAGGTGATCTGGTTGCCGCATTCGGTGGTAAAGCAAACATCACTGGCCTAGATGCATGTATCACTCGTTTACGTGTAGCAGTATCGGATACAGAAGCTGTTGACCAAGACAAACTAAAACAACTAGGCGCTGCAGGCGTAGTAGTGGTGGCAGGTGGTGTTCAGGCTATCTTTGGTACTAAGTCTGACAACCTAAAAACTGAGATGGATGAATGGATCCGTAACCACGGTTAATTCTTACTCTTCATTCGTATGAAAAAGGAGGCTTCGGCCTCCTTTTTTGATCAGAGCTAGAGCCATACCTGCCTTGCCTTTAACCCTACTTTTACCTCTATTTGACACTGTGAACTCATAAATTGGGATGATTGTATGTTGTTTTATTTTGTGGGAGTAAATAGTGATGAAGACAAGTACACTAGTTAAAACTATGGTGGCCCTATCAGCGTTAATCGGTAGTACTGCTACGATTGCGGAGGGCTCTGAATCTACGAGTATTTCCGCGGGCTTGGCGGTTGATCAAGACTTAAGTGCAGTACTTGAACTGGATAATCAGTATCGCTTTACTGTTGGTAATGATGGCGCTGCGTTTGATTACATTATTAAGCGTGGTGAATTTAGTGAGAGTACACCTTTCACTTGGTATATTGGAGCGGGGGTATGGAGCGAATGGGACCATAACGAATTTGGTGCCCGTGTGCCGCTTGGTTTGAACTGGAATTTCAGTCAAGGTTGGAACATGTATGGTCAAGTTCACCCTGAGCTAGATTTGTATAGTGGCCCAGAACTTCAGATTGGCGGAGCCCTCGGCGTTAAGTACACATTTTAGCTCTGATCAATACACAAATGCCGACATTCAATGTCGGCATTTGAGATAAAGATAAGCAGTAAGGTTAGTCCTGCTTATTCATTGCTCTTTTGATACAGATAGCAGCACCACCCCATGTGATACCTAAACCTACTACCATCATAATAATTGCACCTGTTGTCATAATTAGGCCTCCTTGCGGCTAGCTGCATTAATGAGTACACCGATAACGAATAGAGCTGCTATCATTGCCCAACCTAGTGTTAGGTCATAGCCACCGTAGCCTTCAGTGAATAGGGTTTGTAGTTTGGTTGCGAGAATAACTGCCAGCATAATTGGAGTGATGAAGCGCAGACAAATCACGAACCAAGCACCGATAGAAAAGTCAGAGATCTCATTGACGTATTCGCGTACATCACCAACTTTATTCAGTAGCCAAGCCATAAGAATAATCTCGACAAAGCCACCCACCATGATACCGACGTTGTTAGCAAAATGGTCGACCAAATCTAGTAGTAGTAGGCCACCATTGGTTGCAAATGCCATTGAGACAATCACGCCCGCGCCAATAACAACAGTTGCCGCTTTTTTGCGACTCCATTTTAGTTTGTCGATAACGGCTGACGTAACGGCCTCCATAATGGAGATATGTGAGCTCAATCCGGCCACGACAAGAGCGAAGAAGAACAGAGGACCGAGAATATATGGTGCTGGGAGCAAGTTAATTGCTGCTGGTAGAGTCACAAACGCCAACCCAACACCAGCAGAAACCACTTCAGTCAGTGGTTTGCCCTGTTCTTGTGCCATGTAGCCCAATACAGAGAAAATCATGATACCGGCCAGAATTGAGAAGCCACAGTTGATCAATACGGTCATAAACGCATTGTTGGTTATATCCGACTTCTCTGGTAGGTAACTAGAGTAAGCCAGCATGATGGCAAAACCAATACTGAGTGTGAAGAAGATTTGGCCGTACGCTGCTGCCCATACTTTAACATCCCAAATTTTGCTGAAGTCAGGCTCGAACATATAGTTGACGCCATCCAAAGCACCAGGCAGAAATATCATGCGACCGATAAGAAGTACGACCATGATGAAGAGAATAGGCATCATGATTTTAGAGGCCCGCTCAATACCAGCCTTAACGCCACCAACAATAGCAGCGTAGGTGATCCCCCAAGCAATCAGCATCGCGATTGCAATCTTCCATTGGATGCTGCCAAGGTTTGTTGGCGAGTTATCGCCTAAAGCTAGGTAATCACTAAAGAAGAATGCATTGGTGTCGGTTCCCCAGCTCTGGTTAAACGACATACCAAAATAGGAGATCGCCCAGCCAATCACAGCCACGTAGTAAACGGCAATGACAGCAGCAATGCCGACCTGGAACCAACCAAGCCATTCAAATTTGGAGTGAATTTTAGCTAAAGTTCTTGGTGCGCTGCCTCTATATTTTTGACCCATGCTGAACTCTAGGATCATAAAAGGTATGCCTGCAGTGATCATTGCAAAAAGGTAAGGGATAAAGAAAGCGCCACCGCCGTTTTCATAGGCCATATATGGGAAACGCCAAATGTTTCCTAAGCCGATAGCCGATCCCACTGCCGCCAGAATAAACCCGGCGCGGGATCCCCATTGTTCTCGCTTCATAAAGGACTCCTGTCAATCCGATTTCCGAGAGTGAAGCTACCTCAAACCCCTTCAGGCTGAACGGGAGCCTGAGCAAACTTATAATCAGTAAAGCAGATATAACGATTAATATGGATGCTTAACTGTCTTTATCTAAATAAGTTTGTGGTTGTTTATTTGGGTTTCTTTAAGGTTTCTCAGATATAAATGCTTAATTTTTCAATGTGTGTTTGCTCTAACTGAAATAATCAGCTGTGCATATTGAAAAGACTAACTACAAGCATAGGTTAAAGCAATAGATTGTAATTGTGAGCTCAATGTTGGGACTTGGTGAGAAAAATGTATTTGTGATGATTTATTAGTGAGTTAAATGGTTGTTACATACTTTTCTAGAAGAAACTTGAGATTTTTTTGTGTGCAGTGAAACATAACTCTTTTAAAATTAAGAGAGCGTATGACTGAAAAATATACGCTCAGTTAATGTATTTTACTAAATTATTTGCAATGAAAAGGCATTGCCTCTAAAAGCGTAGGGTTAATCCGACATTTGCCGAGAATTGGTTCATCCAATCTGTTTTGAATTTAATGAGGCAACTTCCTTCCTGTGAAGCGGGCAGATTGCATACGCCACTGGTGTCGTTATCGACAACTGTGCCAAGCCAACGCAGCTGAGTATTCAGTGCAAAGTGCTCAGTGAGACGATATTCAAAACCACCGAAGATACTGGCAGAAAAGCCCAATTCATCGCCCACCCAATCTGCATCTATGTATGAACCGCCCAGCCCAACACCAAGATAACTGTATAGTGACTCTTCAACGGGATAATAAATGCTACTTTGAAAATGTAGATAGTGCATGGTTGAGCTGAGGCTGACGGTTTCTACGTCGGTTTTTTGATTGGCGTAAAACAAACCGATTCTGCCTTTGTCTAGATCCATTTCAGCGCTTATTGCAAAGCTTGCGGAACCTTTCAGATCGTACTCTTGTTGATCTTGATTCTCTACACTGCCACCTGAGGTGTAACCAGCCCAAGGTGTTAGATATACATCTGCAAAAGTTGTCGGAGTAAAACTAAGCAAAATGCAACCGAGCAGAGGGATATTTTTGTTGTTCATAAGCACTGTCCTATCAGAGCGATACCTTCTAATTGTGATAGTAACGTCATAATTACGCACACAAAAAAGGGAATTATTGAAGATACCTCACAACGATGTTATTACTTTGTTACACAATAATGGAGGTGTCTATGGAACACGATCTGAAATATGCGTTAGTCATCACTGTAACAGTTTTTGCTGTTCTGATAGGTTTTGGCCTAATCGCAATCACTTCAGCCTAGGTTGAGCTTATGGACAATAGCGGTGTGGTTACCAGCGCTGCTATCCAGTTGGATACTCAACGCTTTGCAAAGTACACAGGTGGTAAAAATGCGCTGGTTGCTCAAGGGGGTGGTCAGCGTGGTATTTTTACCTCGGGAGTGCTTGATGCCTTTCAGTTATCGAATTTCGATCCCTTTGATACTTTTTATGGAACATCCGCAGGTGCATTAAACCTTTGCGCCTACCTATGTCGTCAAAGAGGTTTGGGACGCTCATTCATTCTTGAACTCACCACTGAACCAGAGTTTTTCAATCTATTTCGTTACATCCGCCGTAAACAATATCTAGGCCTTGACTGGGCTTTGGATAAAATCAGTGAATTTCCTTATAAGCTAGATATTGATATGGGTCGGCGGGTGTTGGCTGATCGTAAAGCATATGCGGCAGTGACAGATACCCGACGTCTATTGGACCATTATCTGCCCATGCTTGAAGATGATTGGAGAAAAGTGCTGATCGCTACCTGTGCAATTCCAAGGCTCTATCATGAAGCGGTTGAGTTTGAACATGGGGTTTATGTGGACGGCGGAGTCTCGGCGTCTATACCAGTTCAGGAAGCATGGCGTAAAGAGGCAAGGTGTATCGTTGTCATTCGCACGGAAGGTGAGGATCTAGAGGAGCCTGGGCCGTTACCTTTGCCTGAAGGTGAACGCATTAATTGGAATCGAGGTTCATTTCAATTAATACAGGAACAATGGCAAGAGAGGTTTGCCCAATGGAAAATTGACTGGCGAACATTCTTTTATGAACAACTGCAACGTGCAAAAGAAGAAAAAATAAGCCAACAGTATATAGAGCCATTGAATGGAGGACGTTGGCTATTTGGAGCGGACAGCATATATAGATTGGGCTACTTACTTGGGGACAGATTTGACTCGAGTTTGGCTGACATGCTCATGGTGCACTATCAAACTTACGCATTAACTCAAAACTTTCTGCATAATCCTCCTGACGACTGCTTTATTGTGCAAATTAAGCCCGACAAGCCTTTGCTATCTAACTCTTTAATGAGCAGTCGCGATGCGTTGTTGCATGATTATCAGGTAGGGCTCGATTCCGGTTTCCGCTTTGTAGAAATGTTCTCTTCTGTCTCTGCGCGACGTATCCCAGAAGGGCAGTAATGAAGCCATCATATACAGATTCCAGTATATCTTCTTCAATTCTGGTAATGTTCTGAACGTTTAGTGAAGGATTACACCGCCCAACGAAAATCGAATCGTCAATAAGTCATGATGAGTGAATAAGGAGAATGGAATGGCAACATCACATAAAGTTTTGGTTGTTGGCGCCACAGGCTATTTGGGCACGCATATTGTGAAACAGCTTTTAGAACAGAAGCGCGACTTTATTGCCCTTGCTCGTAATAAGAAAAAGCTGATTGAAATAGGACTCAGCGAATCACAAATCGTTGAGGCGCAAGTCACTAAGCCAGAGCAACTTGAGGGCATATGCCGAGGTGTCGATGTGGTTATTTCTTGCTTAGGTATTACTCGGCAGAAGGATGATGTCAGTTATATGGATGTCGATTACCAAGCGAATCTAAATATCTTACTTGAAGCGGAAAGCTCTGGCGTTAGACGGTTTATCTATGTTTCGGCCTTTAAGGCACAAGAGTACCCACAAGTTCGATTGCTTCGAGCCAAAGAGAGATTTGCGCGTCGATTACTGAATTCAGAACATTTATCTCCGTGTGTCATCAGGCCAAATGGATTTTTTGTAGACCTTGAGGAGTTCTATCGTATGGCTGCCAAAGGGCGAATCTATCAATTTGGTCAGGGGACGATGCGAATGAACCCCATTGATGGGGAAGATTTGGCTAGTTTTTGTTTAAGTCAGCTAGACTCAGATCAAAATGAGTATGATATCGGAGGCCCTGAGGTATTATCGATTAATGAGCTCGCACGTTTGGCTTTTCAAGTACAGAACAAGCCTGTTTCGATCGTTTCTGTCCCTGATATTGTTCGTCGAGCTTTGTTATGGTTCTTTCCTCACTTGCCAGAGAATTGGGTCGGCCCCCCCGAGTTCTTCTTGACTGTATTAGGTCGTGACGCGATTGCACCATGTTATGGGAATAAAACCATTCGTGATCATTTTGTGGCTTGCCACAATGAAATGCGCCAGATGGAATAAACAAGTGTTCATATTTAGTCAGTTAGCCCGTACTTTACTCTGAGTTGCTCAAGCTTCTGAGCGGCATGCTCTCGGAAGTAGCGATTGAGAGCTGAGACGATTGCTTTAGCTTGTGGGTGCTCTCGCCTGACGGCTGCGTGAAGTGGGGTTGAATCAAGGTAAGTCGTGCTAAAGTACAGCTCGCCCTTCTTAATTCTCATCTCTTTTACCGTCCATCTGCCGACAGCCTCGTCTGTGACTAATACATCAGCGCGATCCGTCATAACGAGACGGATACTATTAGGTAAGTCTATAGAGTCTATTGGAATCAACCCATCAAATTCGCGTAGCCCAGCACCGTAGCCGTAGTTGTTAATTAACGCGACTCTTTTCCCTTTTAAACTGTTTTGAGATACGTATTCGAACTTGGTGTCAGAGCGAGACACGAAAGCCATTTGGTTGTACATATAGACATCAGTAAACAAGTAATCCTTATTGCGTTGCTCTGTTTTCCAGATGGCGATGATGACGTCATTTTTTCCATTAATAGTTTCTTTCAGCACTCGCGACCATGGTTTGACAGAATACTCAACTTCATAGCCCGATGAGACAAGTCCATCGGTGACTAAATCATGCGCGATACCACTGCCTAATACAGAATTCATGACATACGGGGGCCATAAATCCTGAGCCACTCTCAGTGGCGAGGACCATACGACTCCACCCCAAAGAATGAGAATAAGGTAAATGAATTGTCCAATCGCGGATCTGTACACCAGTCTGTTCCATCAAACCTCTTAGTTATAAGTTTAGTTGAGGTTGAGAAAGCAAAGAATATTTCTGCTCAGGGCATAGGTATGGCGGTGTTTACTCAATCATGTTCGTGATTCAGTCCATTGGAGTGACAAGGCTGCTTTTCATCTTCTATGACAGCATGGGGCACTTTTTTCTTTTAATTGAGTTACTTGTTATTAGTGATTAATAAAACTTAAGTGTTTTCGACAACCTTAATTATGTGGCTACGGTTAATTTTTATTGATTCATTTGTTAATAATTATTAGTGCCAATAGTTTCTATAGCCAGAGCGGGCAGGTGGTATTTGACGCTCATAAATAAAAATCTATAGGAACATAGAAAATGAAAAAGACAGTTTTAGCAGTAGCCCTATCTCTCATTACTGGTTCAGCGGTAGCCGCAGACGCACTTTCAGGCGACCAATTTACAGTATCAGGTGAAATCGCCGTTGGTGGTTATTACCAAACAGACCGTAAAGAAAACGAAGAAGTAAATAATTTCGAAAAACAAAAAGACGAAGAGTTTTACAACGGTGGTGTCACGGGTTTTGATATCTTCGCTGATTACGAAAACGGCAACATTGTCGGTAAGTTTGGTGGTGAATTTGACGTAGAAAATGACTACGGTACATCAGACTCAACGTTTACTATCACAGATACTTGGGTTGGTTACAAAACTGGAGCTGGTGTTGTTTCTGCTGGTTATGCTAACGACACAGCTCTCGACGCAGTGGATGGTGCTGCAGACCAAACTATTGAGTTCCTATGGTCACCAAATGACGCTTCTGACGCACGTCAGGTAGTTAAGTTTGAAGGCGATAAAGAAGGCGTTAAGTACGGCATCTCTTACTATGGTGACCGCAACTATACGGACGATTCTGCTGAAGAAGAGCGCCAACCAGGTTACAACGGTTACCTAGGTTATGAAAACGACACTTTCATGGTTAACTTTGGTTACGAAGATAACGATGAGGATAAAGGTACTACTGACAAACTTTACCTAGTGAACGGCTCTGTGAAGCTGGGTTCAGTAGGTATTGGCGCGACATTTGCCGAAGAAGAATTCGCAGATGGCAAAAAAGTGAAGATGTACAACACTTCTGCGGGTTACACTATCGATGCTCTTTACCTAGCAGTGGGCTACGTAACGATCGAAGACACTCGTGAGGCAGTGAACTTTGGCGGTTCTTACGCGTTCACTGACAATATGACGGCGTTAGTAGATGTTGCTTACCACATCTCTGATGAAGGTTACAGCTTAGGTGTTGGCGCAGAAGAAGGCGACATCGAATCATTCGTTAAACTGGCTTACGCATTCTAATTTAACGACTGAGTTTGTTCATATCTCTTAAAGCCCACTGAGGTGGGCTTTTTTTAAGCAGGAAGCTTAGCGCAATAATCCACTGCCTTTTCGCCCTCCCGGAGTTGGAGGGCTTTTTCGCTTCATCTCTATGCTATACCTCATTTAAAACCGTATTCACTCAACTTGTGAATTTAAAGTGGACAATTCGTGACCTAGACCAATATTACCTAAGTTAGTGATTGGACAATAAAAAAGCCTAGTGCTCTAATTTGTTTAACAGTGCAAAAATGTATAGGGTCTGGGAGTTCATTTATGTCGTTTTCAGTCAAACTGGAGAATGGTCGCACCCTGCGAGTAAGAGACATCAATCTTCAGGCCGATCTTAATCACAATGAGATTACGTTTACTTATCAAGGGTTGAATAATGATCCCATTGGTGGACGTTATGTCTTGGCGATTATTGAATTTGGCTTTGAGCATACTGCCACTTTGCTGGGTGATGGTTTTCAGATGTTAGCTCAGACGACTGGCACGGCGGAGCACCCCATTGATATAGGACGTTGTCCTGACAACTCTTCTAGTTACCGAATTTATCCTCCCACTGCGGCAAAACGTTACTACAACTATCTGGTGGTAGAAGATTCGATGGGTTACACCCTATTTGGTTTTACTTCTTGTCACCGTTTCGCTGGATATTTCGAAATTGTCGATATTGAAAATCACACCTGGTTGAAGATATGCATTGATGGTGAAAACACTCACCCGCTTGATTGGGCTTCTAATCAACTCGAATCTGTTGTTGTGCTGCAGGGAACGTCTCTTTCCACCCTTTATGATGAATATGCGACATTGATATCGCGACATCATCCTGCTCGGCAGGGCACTATGAAGGACGCACCAATTGGCTGGTGCTCTTGGTACGCTTATTACGCTGAAGTTACACAAGGGCATATTCTGGATAACATGAAGTGTATGCAAGGTGATCTACAACAACTCGAATATGTTCTGTTGGATGACGGTTACCAGGCATTTATGGGCGATTGGTTGACACCGTCAAACAAGTTTCCATCTGGTATAGAATCACTGATCAAAGAAATTAAGCTCCAAGGCAAGAAACCAGCAATTTGGTTAGCTCCCTTTATTGCTCAGCCAGAATCGGAGCTTTTTAAGCAACATCAAGATTGGTTTGTGACTCATGAAGATGGTTCATTACTTAAAGCTGAAGAGGTGACTTACGCGGGCTGGCGTTGTACGCCTTGGTACATATTAGATACGTCTAATCCAGATGTTCAGGAACATCTAACAAACGTAGTGAAAACGATGCGTGAAGAGTGGGGCATTGAGTTATTCAAGCTCGATGCGAACTATTGGGGAACATTGAAAGGTTTTAGACATCAGAGTGGTATCACAGGTGTAGAGGCGTATCGGCTGGGTATGGAAGCCATTGCCGAAGGAGCGGGTGATGCGTTGATTCTTGGCTGTAATGCTCCAATGTGGCCATCGCTTGGTATGGTTGATGCGATGCGGATCTCAGACGATGTCGAGCGAGATGAGAGGCGCTTCGAACAGATTGCTAAAGAAACCTTTTATCGTAGTTGGCAGCATCGGAAGTTATGGCAGGTTGATCCGGATTGCGCCACGTTAGTCTCACTACCTAATCAAGCGACTGAGCGGCGTTACTATGAATTTCATCGTGATGTATTGCTGGCGAGTGGTGGGCTGTTGTTATCAGGTGACCCATTACCTGAGATGACGCCGTTTGCTCAGCGAACACTGTCGCGTTTGTTTATCCGCCAAAAGCATAATCAAAATGCCGCCCGATTCACGTCATTGAGTTTGCACCACGCGTATCTACCCATGACGGAGCAAAACGACTTACATTGTCTATTTAATTTCCAGCAACCAGCACGAGAGGTCACTCTGACGTCTGATTTCCCAGTGCATTGGTATGACTACTGGAGTGGGGAAAAGCTTAGTCATGAGCGCACTGCGGTTATTGAAGTGACGCTGGATGCGGGTTTATCGAGCAGAGCGGTGGTCACTGCGCCCTGAAACCTCGCTAATGCTCATGGTGTAAGCTAAGATACGCGCTGGCTAAACGAATAGGTTTTATAAGCACTATGTCAATCATCTTGGGCATTGACCCAGGTTCCCGCATCACTGGATACGGCGTCATCCGCCAAACCGGACGTCACCTTCATTATCTAGGTAGTGGCTGTATTCGAACATCAGAAAAAGAGCTGCCAGGACGGCTCAAGCAAATCTACGCCGGAGTGACCGAAATCATCACCCAATTCCAACCGGATGTGTTCGCTATTGAGCAAGTGTTTATGGCGCGCAATGCGGACTCCGCCTTAAAGCTTGGTCAAGCCCGTGGTAGTGCGATCGTTGCTGCAGTGAATGCTGACCTTCCGGTATATGAATACGCAGCGCGCTTAATCAAACAGGCGGTGGTCGGGACTGGTGGCGCAGATAAAGAACAGGTGCAACACATGGTGCAGTCAATGCTCAAGTTGCCTGCCAAGCCTCAAGCGGATGCCGCTGATGCCCTAGGCGTTGCTATCTGTCATGCGAATACCAATAAAACCTTAGTTGCTTTGGCTGGTAAAGCAACCAGTGCACGACGAGGTCGTTACCGTTGATTGTGCATAGTGATTTCAAAACTGAGACGTCCTAAACAGATCTAATAATGCGATTTGTTATGAAAATGTTGTAAACCTATAGTGGTCGGAGGTCTTGCAACTTTCAATCAAGGATGATTGACAATGAACCCAGCCACTCTCTGGCGTCGTGCGTGCATGCCGAGCCAACACAATTGGACAAAATCACAACAGCGACAGGCTGATATCCTGTCTCTATTCACTTTTATTGCTTTCCTCGTCGGCCTTTACAGCTTTATTAAATGGAGTAAGCACAGCCATGACAGCTTGGTGCTGACTTCTGTGTTTCTTATTGTATTAGAGCTGATTTCTGCGGCGTGTTTGAAGTGGCTTAAACATCCCGGTTTTGCGCTCAATCTTGGGTTTGTCGGTATGACGGTTCATGCGCTCAACATCATTTACCAAAGCGGCGGAGTGGTAGAGTCAACTCAAACCTATTGGGTGCCTTTACTGGTTGTTGCTTTTTTCCTATCGGGGACGAGGAGCATGGCGATTTGTTGGAGTGCGATTGTCATTTCGTCGTCGGCTGCCATGACGTATCTTCATCTCTCTGATTTTCGCTTTCCTCAATTGATTCTATCTGCATCGGCATTGCGCATTGAAATATGGTCAGGAACCATTCTCCCGCTGGTGGTGATTTGTATTGCTCAAGCCTTTACGGCGAAACAGCGTGAGCAGGCGATTGAGTTAGCAGAGTACGCAAAACAAAAAAGTGAAGCGGTAGCCGACAAAGCTACGCAAGGTGAGCGACATTTATCGAGTGTACTAGATCAAGCAAATCAGAATTCTCATCAATTGAAAGAAGTCTCGCAAGTTTTGGAGTCTCAGTCGGAAGCTCTCGACAGCCAGGTCAGTCAGCTCAACATCAATAGTGAATCTCAGGCCAGTGCCGCTGAACAGATGAGTCAGCAGGTGCATCAGATGACCGAGGGGCTTGAAGATTCTAGCCACTTTGTCACTGAGTTACGCGGACGAAGTGACGCTGTCCATAAACAGGCGGAGAAGAGCTCAGAACTGCTTGAAGCTTCTATCAGTGCAATAAGCCAGATCATCGACAGCCATGATCAAATCATGAAAGTCGCTGATTTGATCACTTCGGTTGCGGAACAAACCAATTTACTGGCACTGAATGCAGCGATTGAAGCCGCTCGCGCAGGTGAACAGGGCAGAGGGTTTGCTGTGGTGGCGGATCAGGTTCGTGAGTTATCAGCTAAGAGTAGTGAGTCTGCCGTGGAGATTCGTAACTTGCTTGACCGAAGCGAACAGGAAGTGCGTCACGGTCAAGAGGTGGTCCACGCTAGTGCGACGCGAATGAAAGAAGTCATCGAACAAGTGACAGGTATTTCGAAAGATGTAAACGGCTTAGCCAATATCATGACCAACCAAATGTCGGCACTCAAAGAACTGGATGAAGCGAGCAGTGAAGTGGCCAATGGTGTGGTGGAGACCAAGACCATTTCCGAGCTTGTTGCACAAAATGGTGCGCAGTTAAACGGGCAGGTCGAGACAGTGCGCACTCTTACATCCCAACTTGATCTAGTGGTCTCAAAAATCTAGATACACCGTATAAAGAACTGGATGTCTATCCAGTTCTTTATTATCCTGTCGCAAATTCATTTCCAAAGAGTATTGAGTGTGATTGGACGTTTGCGTGGCATTCTGCTTGAAAAGCAACCCCCTGAATTGTTGATTGAAGTAAACGGTATTGGCTATGAAGTTCAGATGCCGATGAGCTGCTTTTACGAATTGCCGAATGTTGGTGAGGAAGCAATCATCTACACGCATTTTGTTGTTCGCGAAGATGCTCAGCTACTCTATGGCTTTAATACTGTTAAAGAACGCGCTCTATTCCGCGAAGTGATTAAAGCTAATGGCGTCGGTCCGAAACTGGGCTTGGGTATATTGTCAGGTATGACAGCCAGCCAATTTGTTTCATGTGTTGAACGTGAAGACATTTCAACACTGGTTAAATTGCCGGGTGTTGGTAAGAAAACAGCGGAACGTCTGGTCGTCGAGATGAAAGACCGTCTCAAAGGCTGGGGGGCGGGTGATTTGTTCACTCCTCATACAGACGCAGCTCCAGTGGATTCTGTACCGCAAGCCGATCAATCTAATGCCGAAGAAGAAGCGATTAGTGCCTTACTTGCACTAGGCTACAAACCGACCCAAGCTTCTAAAGTTGTGTCTCAGGTTAAAACTTCAGAGATGAGCAGTGAAGAGCTGATCCGCGAAGCACTGAAGTCCATGGTTTAAGTGACAACTAGGAACGGTTAATGATTGAAGCGGATCGTCTAATCGCACCGGATAATGCGGTTTATAAAGAAGAAGACGTCATCGATAGAGCCATTCGTCCAAAGAAGCTGGCGGATTATCAAGGTCAAGATCATGTTCGTGATCAAATGGAGATTTTCATCAAAGCAGCCAACCTCCGGGAAGAGGCGTTGGATCATCTGCTGATTTTTGGCCCTCCAGGTTTAGGTAAGACCACGTTGGCAAACATTGTTGCCAATGAAATGGGCGTAAACATTCGCACTACATCTGGTCCTGTTCTGGAAAAAGCGGGTGACTTGGCCGCGCTTCTGACCAACCTAGAAGAAAACGATGTATTGTTCATTGATGAGATTCACCGTTTGAGTCCGATGGTTGAAGAGGTGTTGTATCCCGCGATGGAAGACTACCAACTCGATATTATGATTGGTGAAGGTCCTGCCGCGCGCTCTATTAAAATTGACTTGCCTCCATTCACTCTAATAGGAGCCACGACGCGAGCGGGCTCGTTAACTTCTCCACTTCGAGATCGCTTTGGCATAACTCAGCGCCTTGAATACTACAAAATCCCAGATCTTCAGCATATTGTTCAGCGCAGTGCGGATTGCCTTGGCTTGTCAATGGATGGAGAAGGGGCATTGGAAGTGGCAAGACGCGCACGTGGGACACCACGTATCGCTAACCGTTTACTACGTCGAGTGAGGGACTACGCGGAAGTGAAAGGTGATGGGCATATATGTGCTGACATTGCTGATAAAGCGCTGGATATGTTGGATGTTGATGCTCAGGGCTTTGATTACATGGACCGCAAGCTACTGTTAGCCATTATGGAGAAGTTCGGTGGTGGGCCGGTTGGGCTGGATAATATGGCAGCCGCCATTGGTGAAGAGAAGGACACCATTGAAGATGTCTTGGAGCCATATCTGATACAGCAAGGCTATCTACAGCGGACGCCAAGAGGGCGTATAGCTACCGATAGGGCTTATCTTCATTTCGGAATTGAAAAATAAGTTTTCAGGACCAGCTCAATATGAGCTGGTTTTTATTTTTAGTGATTCAAGTCACAATAATGGAATCTTGCTCCTGCCATTTAGGTAACTAAAGTAGACGAGTTGTTAAGCACTTGTTTTGCATAAATACCTTGTTCTCCTTCACAAATAACCACAAATTAACAAAAGCTCGTTTAAACTGTTGATGTTGATCAATGTGATGGTTTTTTAGACAAAAATGCCGCACAAAATTTGATACAAATCAAAGCGAAGTCTAAATACAAACCTTTTGAAACAGAAAGTTTTTAGCAGTAGTATTAGCACTAGCTATATTAGCTGATGCTTAACAATTAACTAACCGTTACGGTACATTTTTGCAACAACATGCTGTTCTTTAGCAACATTGTTTGAGTTTGTTCAACGCTTACTTATGCCGCAGAAATGTAAAAAGTGTCTTCAGCCGACACATAGGAGTAAACATGATTGATGTAGTAGATCTGTCGCGGTTGCAGTTTGCGCTCACTGCGATGTATCACTTCCTCTTCGTACCATTGACTCTGGGTATGGCTTTCCTTCTCGCCATCATGGAATCTCTGTACGTTATGACGGATAAGCAAATCTATAAGGACATGACAAAGTTCTGGGGTAAGCTGTTCGGTATTAACTTCGTACTAGGTGTTGCCACCGGTCTGACGATGGAGTTCCAGTTTGGTACTAACTGGTCTTACTATTCTCATTACGTCGGAGACATCTTCGGGGCACCTTTGGCCATCGAAGCGTTGGTTGCCTTCTTCCTTGAGTCCACTTTTGTTGGCCTTTTCTTTTTCGGCTGGGACCGATTGACTAAACGGCAACACTTAGTTGTCACTTGGTTAGTCGCTCTAGGTTCTAACTTCTCGGCATTGTGGATTTTGGTTGCAAATGGCTGGATGCAAAATCCAGTTGGGGCAGACTTTAACTTTGAAACCATGCGAATGGAAATGGTGAGCTTTGCTGAAGTGGTTCTTAACCCTGTGGCTCAGGTGAAATTCGTTCACACGGTCGCTTCGGGCTATACGACAGGCGCGATGTTTATTCTTGGCATCAGTTCTTACTACCTATTAAAAGGTCGTGACATCGCTTTCGCTCGTCGTTCATTCGCCATTGCAGCCTCTTTTGGTATGGCGGCAATCCTGTCTGTAATCGTGCTTGGTGACGAATCTGGTTATGAATTAGGTGAAGTACAGAAAGTAAAACTGGCAGCAGTAGAAGCAGAATGGCACACCGAGCCAGCACCAGCCGCTTTCACTTTGTTTGGTCTGCCAAATCAGGAAACCATGCATACTGATTATGCGATCAAGATTCCTTACGTCATGGGTATCATTGCGACTCGTTCTTTGGATGAGCAAGTAACAGGTCTACGTGACCTTCGTGATGAACACGTTGATCGTATTCGCACTGGTATATACGCCTATGAACTACTTGAGAAGCTTCGTGCAGGTGACAAGTCAGAAGAAAACATGGCCGCCTTTGATGAAGTGAAAGGTGACCTAGGTTACGGTCTTCTTCTGAAGCGTTATACAGAAAACGTGGTTGATGCGACTGAAGATCAAATTCAAGCCGCGGCGGATGATTCTATCCCAACAGTTTGGCCACTATTCTGGTCGTTCCGAATCATGGTTGCATGTGGCTTTATCATGCTATTCGTATTCGGTGCCGCATTCATCCAGACTTGTCGTCAGAAGATCGAGCAAAAACCATGGGTACTAAAAGCCGCGTTGCTGAGTATTCCACTGCCTTGGATTGCTATCGAAGCAGGTTGGTTTGTTGCTGAGTTTGGTCGTCAGCCATGGGCTGTGGGTGAAATTCTACCTGTACATGTGGCGGCATCGGCACTCACCGCTGGAGAAATCTGGACGTCACTGTTTGCAATCTTGGCGCTATACACCGTCTTCCTGATTGCAGAAGTGTACTTGATGCTGAAATTTGCTCGCAAAGGCCCTAGCAGCCTGAAAACAGGTCGCTACCACTTTGAGCAAAACGCTGACTCTGTTGAAGACAAAGTTAGTCGTCAAGTAGACGCGTAAAGCAAGGAGAAACATATGTTTGAATACGAAATCTTGCGACTTATCTGGTGGGTTCTGATCGGTGTTCTCCTGGTAGGCTTCGCAGTGACTGATGGTTTCGATATGGGTGTTGGCGCGCTAGTACCTGTAATCGGAAAAAATGACACTGAACGCCGTGTGATGATTAACTCAATCGCACCTCACTGGGAAGGCAACCAAGTTTGGTTGGTGACAGCAGGTGGTGCTCTGTTTGCTGCATGGCCTTTAGTTTACGCAACGTCGTTCTCTGGATTCTATCTGGCGATGATTCTGACCTTGGCTGCGTTGTGGTTAAGACCTTTGGGTCTCTCTTATCGCTCAAAGATTGAAGATACTAAGTGGCGTCAAACGTGGGACATTTGTATTTCTATCAGTGGCTTCGTTCCACCAATCATCTTTGGTGTGGCGTTTGGTAATCTACTGCAAGGTGTACCGTTCCAGTTGACTGAATTTTTGATGCCAACGTATCACGGTTCATTCTTTGGTCTATTAAACCCATTCGCCTTATTATGTGGTTTAGTCAGCTTGTTCATGATTTTAATGCAGGGCGCTACTTGGCTACAGATGAAGACTACAGACGAAGTTCACGCTCGCTCGCGTAGTGTTGCACAAATCATGGGTCTACTAACGGTTGCGACTTTCGTTGCAGCTGGTTTCTGGGTTCAAAGCATCGAAGGCTATGTGATTACCAGTGCAATTGACCATAACGGCTCCTCTAACCCACTTGCTAAAGAAGTAATTCGTGAAGCGGGGGCTTGGATGAACAACTTCGAGCAGTACCCATTGATGTGGATTGCTCCGGCGCTGGGTGTAGTAATGTCTCTTGTGACTGTATTGGCTTCACGTCTTGAGCGTGGTGGTATTGCATTCTTCGCTTCAAGTCTAGGTAATGCAGGTATTATTTTTACAGCGGGTCTGGCGATGTTCCCATTCATCATGCCTTCTGATTTGATGCCTAACCACAGCCTGACAATGTGGGATGCAACGTCATCTGAATTGACGCTCAACCTAATGACTGGTGTTGCCTTTATCATGGTGCCTATTATCTTGGCTTACACCATTTGGACTTACTACAAGATGTTTGGTCGTCTGGACAGCAAGTTCATTGAAGACAACAAAAACTCACTTTACTAAGGAGCTATTACTATGTGGTATTTCGCATGGATTCTAGGTGTACTACTTGCTTGTGCATTCGGCATCATCAACGCTCTTTGGTTAGAGCATTCTGAAATGATGGATAAAGATAGTGAGTAATCTGCCGGAGCAAGTAGCTAAGCTACATGCGCCAATGGATAAGGCTCTATTCAGAGCCTTATCTTTGATTCTCGGCTTTTACCATGTGGCTATGGTGATGTGGGATCCGGAGCAATATTCAGCCTCTATTGGCGGCTTTAATGCTTTAATCTCTCCGCTAATGATTTGGGCTATTTGTTCCAGCATGATCTTTGGTTTGAGCTTTAAGCCGAAAAACTGGTATTGGCAAGTATTATTCAGTCCCTATTTTTCCTTAACGATTCTAATTTATTTAACATTAATACGTGCTTTATAAGTTGAACTGACTGAAAATTATCCACTAAATAGTCACAATAGCGTCACTCATTGATAGTTGACGCTATTTTTTTGTCTAAACCTTTGAAAACCGTTATTAACCATTGCATAAACGGTAATGAGTTGCGTTATAGTAAAGCACCTCAAATGGTAGAAAGGGATTGATGTGCAAGACGAGCGTGCGGTATTTGAGCTGCCGGTAACAGTTTATTACGAAGATACTGATGTTGGTGGTGTGGTCTATCATGCCAACTACCTCAAGTATTTTGAGCGTAGTCGTTCGGAATACCTGACCAGTATTGGTGTTTCACAATCCAGCCTTTTGGAACAAAACATCGGTTTCGTAGTCCGACATATGGACATTGATTTTCTGCAAGGTGCCCGTCTTGAAGACCGTCTGACGGTTAAGACATCGGTTGCAGAGATCAAGAAAGCCACCCTTATTTTCTGTCAAGAGATCGTAAATCCTGATGCTAAAACATTGTGTAAAGCAATGGTTAAGGTAGCATGCATCGATAATAAAAAAATGAGGCCAAAAGCGATTCCTCAATCAATAGTTATGGAGTTTACTCACAGTGACCGCTGATATTTCAATGCTTGACCTGTTTTTGCAAGCAAGCCTGCTCGTAAAAATGGTGATGTTGACCTTGTTAGGTATGTCGATCGTGTCGTGGGCAATGATCATTAAGCGCAGCAAAGTGCTTTCTCAAGCGTCAAAAAGCGCAGAGACATTTGAAGATAAATTCTGGTCAGGTACAGATCTCTCTGTCCTGTATCAAAATGCGAAAAAGCGTAAAGATGAATTGGCTGGCACCGAAGAAATTTTCTATTCCGGTTTTACTGAGTTTGCTCGCCTTCGAAAATCTAACTCTGATTCGCCAGACTTTATCATGGAAGGCACTGGTCGTGCGATGCGTGTCGCTGTGGCACGCGAAGTGGACGAGTTAGAGACTAATCTGCCATTCCTTGCAACCGTAGGTTCTATCAGTCCATATATTGGTCTGTTTGGTACCGTTTGGGGCATTATGCATGCATTCATTGCTTTGGGTGAAGTTAAGCAAGCAACACTTGCTATGGTGGCACCAGGAATTGCCGAAGCGCTTATCGCGACAGCTATGGGCCTGTTTGCTGCGATCCCTGCAGTCATGGCCTATAACCGCTTGAGCAATAAAGTCGGTAAGCTGGAACATAACTACGCGACTTTTTCCGAAGAATTCCACAGTATCCTACATCGCCAAGCTATGGCTGGGCGTGACTCTTCCACTAGGGACTAATGGATATGGCTGGCTACCAACCTAAAAAACGTAAGATGACGGCAGAAATTAACGTTGTTCCTTATATCGACGTTATGCTGGTTTTATTGATCATTTTCATGGTGACTTCCCCATTTGTAACACAGGGCGTTGATGTTGAGCTGCCAAAAACCACGACAGCAAAGCCTGCCTCTGATTTAGCTGGAGATAGTGATGCCAGCTTTATCATTGTCGAAATCGATCGCGAGGGTAATTTAGGCCTGAGTGTGAACGATGAAGACGTGATAAGAGGCCTTTCTCTTCAGGATGTTATCGTACGGGTAAAAGCGGAGCTTTCGCTGAAGCCGGATTCGCCAGTCGCAGTGGGTGGTGATGCTTCAACGCCGTATGCGGAAGTTGTCTTAGTATTGGATGAATTAAGCCGCGCGGGTATCCCTAAAGTTGGTTTATTGACGGACATAAAGGAATAAGCGCTCTCTGGTTATGAAAGACACGAAACCGAAAAAAAAGAGTGATTACACTAAGCCGATAGTGATATCAGCGGTACTGCATTTGCTTTTGATCGTTGCGTTGATTTGGGGGACGGACTTTACCATGTCCAAACCTGAACCTTCCGGACAGATGGTTCAGGCAGTGGTAATAGATCCGAATTTAGTTCGTCAGCAAGCACAGCAAATACGCACCCAGAGAGAAGCTGCAGCGAAGAAAGAGCAAGATCGCTTGGATAAGTTACGCCGTGAGAGTGAACAACTTGAGAAGAATCGCAAAGCTGAAGAAGAGCGTATTCGTAAGCTAAAAGAGCAGCAAGCGAGAGAGGTAAAAGCCGCGCGCGAGGCTGAGAGAGCGAGACAACAGAAAGAGAAAGAGCGGAAAGCAGAAGAAGCTCGTGTACGTAAAGAGCGTGAGCGTGCTGCGAAACTTGAAGCTGAACGTAAAGCGAAAGAAGAAGCCATTAAAAAAGCAGAGCAGGAACGGTTGGCTAAACAGGCTGCAATTGCTAAGGCAGAAAAAGAGCGAGTTGCTCGAGAGAAAGCGGCAAAAGAAGCGGAAGAGAAAGCTCGCCGTCAACGTGAAGCAGCCGAAAAAGCTGAAAAACAACGTATAGCTAAAGAAAAAGCAGCCAAAGAAGCCGCTGAAAAAGCGCGTAAGGAGAAGGAGCGTTTAGAACGTTTAGAGCGTGAGCGTAAAGAGCAAGAAGCAGCGTTAGATAATATTTTTTCGGGCCTTGAAAACGAAGCAGAGCAGAATAGCTCGGCAAGGCAACAGCATGTAAATAGTGAAACGGACCGTTATGGCGCTATTTATACTCAGCTAATTCAGCAAAATTTGCTTTTGGAGGATAGCTTTCGGGGAAAGTCCTGCAGAGTTAACCTGCGCCTGATACCGACGGGGTCAGGTGCAATAGTTGGCAATTTAAGTGTGCTTGATGGTGATAGCCGTTTATGTTCTGCAACAAAGC
The DNA here is from genome assembly GCF_022398095.1 of Vibrio sp. Isolate23. NCBI lineage: Bacteria > Pseudomonadati > Pseudomonadota > Gammaproteobacteria > Vibrionales > Vibrionaceae > Vibrio > Vibrio sp. Isolate23. Next base: position 451,147 of record NZ_JAKEUV010000002.1, on the reverse strand, counting down.
GTGCTGTTGCTCAGGTGGGTAGTTTTCCATTGCCCAAAGAGCAAGATGTCATTAACAAGCTAAAAAGTATCAATTTAACCGTAGAACCTAAGTCATAAGGAAAAGCTTGTGTTAAAGCGACTAGTATTAGGATGTTTGCTCACAGTGATGAGCGTGTTTCAGATGGCCAATGCGGCGCTGGAACTTGTGATTACAGACGGCATTGACTCTGCACGTCCAATCGCTATTGTCCCATTCAAATGGGAAGGTTCAACTAAATTACCTCATGATGTTTCGGCGATTATTGCCTCGGATTTACAGCGAAGTGGTAAGTTCAGCCCCGTGGCAACAAGTAAAATGCCACAAACTCCATACAGTGAAACTGAAATCAATTTTGATGCTTGGACGGGGTTAGGTGTTGATGCGCTGCTAACAGGGACGATTTCTCAAAATGCTGAGGGGAACTATGTCGTTAACTATCAGCTCGTTGATGTGGTTCGAGGTCAGTTAACGCAAGGGAAAAGTAAGGCATTAAGTACGGATGGCCAACTGGTACTGTCTAAAGATCATGTTCTATTCAACAAGCGTGCAACGGTTCCTGGCGAGCGCTTACGTGAATATGCCCACCGTATTTCTGACTTAGTTTATGAAGAGCTGACAGGCGAACGTGGTGCTTTTTTGACTCGTATTACTTATGTTGTTGTGAATGACAAAGACAGCTACCCGTATCAGTTACGCGTGTCTGATTATGATGGTTACAATGAGCGTTTGGTATTACGTTCTAAGCAGCCGCTGATGTCCCCAGCTTGGTCACCAGATGGTAAGAAACTGGCTTATGTGAGTTTCCAAAACGGCCAGTCAGAAATCTATATCATGAACATCTATACTGGTGAGCGTGAAAAAGTAACGTCATACCCACGTCATAATGGTGCGCCACGATTCTCTCCTGATGGTAATAAACTAGCTTTAGTGTTGTCGAAAACTGGCAGCCTGCAAGTGTATACATTGGATTTGAAAACCCGTAAGTTGACACAAATAACACGTGGTAGATCAAATAATACGGAACCATTTTGGCATCCTGACGGCAAATCCTTGATCTTTACCTCGGATCGGGGTGGTAAACCTCAGATTTATCAAGTAGATTTGGCTGGTGGTTCAACCAACCGCCTTACCTGGCAGGGGCATCAGAACCTAGGTGGGCAAATTACACCTGATGGACGATTCCTAGTAATGGTCAATCGTAGTAACTCGGGCTTCAATTTGGCGAAGCAGGATCTTGAAACGGGTGCCGTTCAAATTCTGACCAAAACTTTGCTAGATGAATCGCCGAGCATCGCACCAAATGGCGGTATGGTTATTTATAGCTCTATCTTTAATAAAACCAATGTACTTTCAATGGTTTCTATAGATGGACGCTTTAAAGCTCGATTACCGGCAACAAACGGTCGTGTCCGTGCACCAGCATGGTCTCCGTTCTTGTAGCAAGTAATAAGTATCAAAAAGTAAGGAAAATATAACAATGCAACTAAACAAAGTTCTAAAAGGGCTATTGATTGCGCTACCAGTTCTAGCTGTTACAGCGTGTAGTTCAAGCGATGATGCAGCTAACGCTTCTGGTTCTGAAACGAACCAATCAACATCTGGTTCTGCTAATGGTGTTGATACAACAGTAGTTTCACCAATCGGTGAGAACGGCCAACTTTCTGAGCAAGAGCTTAAAGAGCAGGCACTTCGTGAGTCTCAAACAATTTACTTCGCGTTTGACAACGCAACCATCGCTGGTGACTACGAAGAAATGCTAGCAGCACACGCGGCTTACCTAAGCAAAAACCCAGCGCTAAAAGTGACTATCGAAGGTCATGCAGATGAGCGCGGTACTCCTGAGTACAACATCGCTCTTGGTGAGCGTCGTGCGACGGCAGTTGCTAAGTACCTACAAGCATTAGGTGTTCAAGCGGATCAAATCTCAATCGTGAGCTATGGTGAAGAGAAGCCTCTTCTTCTAGGTCAAGCGGAAGATGTATACGCTAAGAACCGTCGTGCGGTTCTAGTATACTAATCAAGGAAAGTCCTTATGTTCAGTAACCTTAAGCGCGTAGTTACGCTTACGTTACTGGCAAGTGCAGCGAACTCTGTGTTCGCTGCACCAGCTCCAGTATCAGATATCAGTGCTAGTCACTCTGCGCCATCCTCCTCAGCCGCTCCGGCTAATGAAACCGAAGTTCAACGTCTCGAACGTTTATTAGAAAACCGTAATCGTGTTCAGTTGCAAATGCAGCAACAGCTAGATGAAATGGCACTGGAAATTAGTGACCTTCGTGGTCAGCTAGAAAAGAATAACTATGACATGCAGCAGATGCTGCAACGTCAACGTGAGCTGTTTATCGAACTTGATAAACTTCGCGGTCAAGTGAATAGTGCCCCAGTTGCGACTACGTCTACAAGCGATGCTAATGCTAAACCAGCGGGTAAATTTAGTACCAACGCTGATGAACAAACGGCTTACCAGAACGCCGTAGACTTAATTCTTAAAAAACGAGATTACACAGGAGCGATTTCAGCGTTCCAGCAATTTCAGAAAGACTTTCCTGATTCAACATTCTCGCCGAATGCGCATTATTGGTTAGGTCAGCTTTATTTTGCTAAGAAGCAAGACCAAGATGCGGTGAAGAGCTTTGCTGCTGTGGTATCTTATAAAGATTCGAATAAGCGTGCAGATGCGTTAGTTAAACTGGGCGATATTGCTCAACGTAATAACAATGCAGCACAGGCAAAAAAATACTATCAACAAGTACTTGATGAATATCCTGATAGTGCTTCTGCGAAATTAGCCGCAGAGCGTATTAAGTAACTTGGAAAGGAGTGCATGGTCACTCCTTTTTTATTGGCTCTATAAACACTATAAGTAATTCTTGTGGAAACTGGCATCTTGATCTGGGTTAAGGTTACAATACTCGGATTACTGGAAGTTGCGTAGAGCAAGAGCAATGAGCCACATTTTAGATACAATCGAAACAGTTTACCCTTTCCCGCCAAAACCAACACCGCTGACAGACGAACAAAAGCAAGCGCACATTAAAAATATTAAAGCATTGCTTAAAGAGAAAGACGCGGTATTGATTGCCCATTACTACACGGACCCTGAGATCCAAGCACTCGCCGAAGAGACTGGTGGATTTGTTGGTGATTCACTAGAGATGGCTAAGTTTGGTAACCGCCATCCTGCGAGTACATTGATCATTGGTGGTGTGCGCTTTATGGGCGAGTCTGCGAAGATCTTGACGCCAGAAAAGCGTATCCTTATGCCAACACTTGAAGCTGAATGTTCGTTAGATTTGGGCTGTCCTGCCGATAAGTTCACAGAGTTTTGTGATGCTCATCCAGACCATACTGTTGTGGTGTATGCCAATACTTCAGCAGCAGTAAAAGCCCGTGCTGACTGGGTGGTTACCTCAAGTATTGCTTTGGAAATCGTCGAGCACTTAGATTCTGAAGACAAACCTATTATCTGGGGGCCTGATCGTCATTTAGGTTCATACATTGCCAACCAAACTGGGGCAGACATGCTGCTGTGGCAAGGTGAATGTGTGGTTCACGATGAATTTTCTGCTGATGCATTACGTAAGATGAAAGGCTTGTATCCTGAAGCTGCTATTCTCGTACACCCTGAATCACCAGCGAGTGTTGTCGAGCTTGCCGACGCAGTTGGATCAACCAGCCAGCTGATCAAAGCTGCGAAAGAGCTTCCTCAGCAAAAAATGATTGTTGCGACTGATAAAGGTATCTTTTTTAAGATGCAGCAACTGGTTCCGGAGAAAGAACTGATTGAAGCACCAACAGCCGGTGCAGGAGCCACTTGTCGTAGCTGTGCCCATTGTCCGTGGATGGCGATGAATGGTCTCAAAGCGATTGAGCAAGCGCTGCGTGAAGGTGGTGAACAGCATGAAATTTTTGTTGATGAAGCGCTTCGCGTTAAGTCATTAATTCCACTTAATCGTATGCTCGACTTCGCAGAGAAGCTTAACATGCAGGTTAAAGGTAACGCCTAAACGATATTGAATGTAAGCCAGCTTCGTGAAGCTGGCTTTTTTGTTTCCCATACTTCATAGCAATCGCTTTTGTTGAGTTCGGTGAAATGAGTAACTTGGGTACATATCACTGTAAGTGACAGGATTGGCTTATCGGTCATGAGTCAGTTAGTCTGTAAGAATATTGATAGTAATCAGTCGAGTAAGTGAAAGTATGTCAGCGTGGTTCGTCTTTAAAAAGTGGCTTCAAGTACGCTTGTTTCAATTAAGCAATCGTAACCTTATGGTATTGCTTTTAGTCTACATTGCATTGTCTTGGCTGGCCTTGGTTGCAAGTGGGGAAACAGCTCTTACAGAAGATGTTTCGACGTTTGTTTATTACCTCATGGTCACTGCGTCGACGGTGGGCTATGGCGATTATTCACCAGTGACCGAAGCGGGAAAATGGGTAGTCATTTTATTTGTTATACCGGGCGGCTTAACCTTGTTTGCTGCATTAATTGGACGGTTAGCTTCTGCTTCAGTGGATTACTGGCGGGCAGGCATATTAGGAAAACGGAGAGTTGGTGTGGAAAATCATATTCTGCTTTTGGGCTGGAATGGTCAACGAACAATGCATCTTATTCGCATGCTACAGCATGAGGAAGAGGGGAAGCGCCCTATAGTCCTGTGTAGTCGCTCTGATATTGAAAACCCGCTCCCTGGAGAAATAGGTTTTGTTAAAGTGACCAGCTACACAGACGAACAAGAGATGGAAAAAGCGTCGATTACACAAGCAAGTTGTATTGTAGTGGACAACTTAGAAGATGATATTACGCTGTCAGCGGCCTTGTACTCTGCAAATGTGAACCCAAAGGCACATTTACTCGCGTACTTTAAAGACGAAGCACTAAGCCGATTGTTAAATCAACATTGCCCTAATGCTGAGTGTATTCCAGCTGTTGGTGCGGAAATGCTCGCAAAAGCAGCGGTGGACCCTGGCTCTAGTGCTCTTCATCAGGAACTATTGGCTTCGACGCGAGGAATGACCCAGTATTCAACCACCTACCCGGAAGACGCAGCTGCTACGGATGTGCAGTCTATATTTGTATACATCAAGCGTGCCTATCAGGCGACACTTATCGCCATTGATACAGGGAAAGGGATTGAGCTCAACCCTGATTTAGATACGGTCATCCCACCAGGAACTAAGTTGTTTTACATCGCAGATGAACGGATAGAGTCTTTTGAATGGGAACGGAATTTTTAGTAACGAGTATTTTAATTTTTTCGAGCGCAGGGAATGTCAAATAAGAGACTCCTATTATATTTTTGTCTCACATATTGATTTTTTGAATATTTGTATTACTTTACTTCCGATTATTTGCACTATTAATAAGAAAGGAAGTATTACATGCAAAAAACGTTAGTGGCTTTTGTGGTGGGTATACTGATGCCTATGGCTTCGAATGCTCAAGAGTCAGCGACTTCTCAGAATGAGATTAATACTCGTATTATCAATGGCTCAGTGGCTGGAAAATCTGACTGGCCATTTATGACAGCCCTTATTAAAAATACATCAAGCGATGCGTATAGCGGTCAGTTTTGTGGCGGCAGTTTTATTGGCGGGAAGTATGTATTAACTGCTGCACACTGTGTGGATGATAAAGCGGCGAGTGAAATTGATGTATCGATAGGTATTCATGATCTAAACAATGAAGCGACAGAAGGTCAGCGTGTAGCAGTACGTGCTCATTACATACATCAAGATTACAACGCATCAACTGCAGTGAATGATATCGCTATTCTAGAGTTGGTAAACGATGTTACGGCGACTCAAGTAGCACTTGCAACTGAAACAGAAGTGAACAATTTGTCTGTAGGCCAAAGCCTGACTGTCATGGGATGGGGTAACCAAAGTACTACAGGTAAAGTGTACCCAACAGAGCTGTATCAGGTTAATCTACCTTATGTTGATAGAGGCACTTGCCAAAACTTAGGTGGCAATTACGCTACTGTGGGAACAGATGCTATTTGTGCGGGTTATCAAGCAGGTGGAAAAGACTCTTGTCAGGGGGATAGCGGTGGGCCATTAGTTGTCAATGACGGCGGTACCTATAAACAAGTGGGTGTCGTAAGTTGGGGGGATGGATGCGCTCAAGCTAACGCTTATGGTGTTTATGCAAACGTTGGATATTTTGATACCAATGGCTGGATCAACAAGAAAACTGCAAACGTCAGCTACACCCAAGATATTTTACTTAGCTCTAAAAGTGGCGAATATTCCTATAGTCTACCAATCCGAAACTACGGAGCAGAATCCTTTGATGTGACGAACATTACCACTCCGTCAGGCGTCACTTTAGTTTCAAATAATTGCTCGTCAACTTTAAACCAAGGTGATTCTTGTTCTATAGACATTAAAGTAGATGCTTCTACCGTTTATGCGTCATCAAACCGTGCCACGATGAAGGTCGCTACGGATCATAGTGTGGCTGGCGAGCTGGATATGCATATCATATATAGCTATGGAAACACTGTGGCAAATGGTAGTGGTGGAAGCGGTGGCTCAACGTCTTACGGCCTAATGCTATTAGCTGTATTGGGCTTTGTGAGCAGAATGAAAGAGAGAAAAAATGTTTAAGTGGTGTACTAGCCTACTGTTGGTTCTTTCAGGGCTAAGTCTGGCTGCGTGTAACTCAACGTCTAGTAACGTGAATCAAACTAACCTTGTGGTGCCTCTTGAAAACCATAATGTTAGCGAAGGGCGGATATCTTTTAAGGCAGTTTCCACAGGATGCAGCTCGAATGAAGACTTTGTAATTCGTGTTGATAGTGAGGATGCAGAGAAAGTCGGGATATCGATAATTCGAATCAAGAAAGACCTTTGTAAACGAATGCCTGCTTATGAAGCGTTTGAGCTACCTTTATTGGAGTCAATAAAGGGCAAGCGTATTACGGTCAATAACCCGAAGGGTGAGGCTATTCGAAAGTAAGTAAAAAGCCGGCTAAAAGCCGGCTTTGTTTTTATTCCGCTTCCACCAACATGGAGCCGCGCATTGCTAGGCCACATAACATGGTCGGAATCGCGTTAAATATCTCTTCAAATTGCTCAAGGCCTTCAATTCCTTGCTCTGCAAGTGTTGCAATTGATGTCTCTGGGTCATAAAGCATGCTTAAAGATAGCAACACTCCTCCCAGCAATGCGCTGTCTTCACTAGCTTCGGGCATGATGGTCTCCCAATCGTCTCTGGCGAGTTGCCAACCTTGTAGAACACCTTCACAGAAGTCTCGTGCTGCTTGATTGACGATGTCTGCTTCGTCTAGAGAACATGTACTTGGCCATACCCATTGGTTGCCCAATAAAGCAGGGCGGTACTCATTCCACATTGCGATGATCAACTCGATGTAGGTTTCCAACTGCTCACCATCAGTGAATGGTGCCACTTCTTCACCTCCCCATAGAAAAGGAAGCCACTCTTCAGGTGGCAATACATTGGGTGCCGCAGCCATAGCGGTAACAAACCCTTGGGTTTTGGGCTCGTTGATCAGTCGGTTTTCCAGTTCTGGCTGAGAAAGAATGTCTTGTAGTGTCAAAATGAATACCAAAGAGGGGTAATTGAAATTGAGCTAATACTAACAGCCAAAACGAGACATAAAAAGGTGGCAGCTGCGCTATCTCCGCTATAATTGGATGTAAACAGACAAAATTCAAAGGCTTATGGAAATTCGTTCCTCCCTCAAAAGAAAGAGCTTTTTAGCGCTTGCTATGTACATGGCATTTGTCATAGCAGTGATAGGTACAGTGAGTTATCTTGTGGTTGAACCACCTGTGCGCGACCAGTTGGAAAAGAATATCGACTTGCGAACCCAAATCATCGCTGCTGAAATCAAAGAGCCTTTGAACAGTTCTCTTGGTATTTTGCAAAGTGTCGTTAGTATTGGGAGCACTAATGAACCACAAGGCCATCAGGCAGAGATGCTTTATAAGCTTTTCTCGGTGATCGATGGTGTGGCTATCAGCGGTGGTTTATGGCCGATTCCTTATTCAATAGATAAAGGGATTGCTTACAAAAGTTTGTTTTTCAATCGTGCCAGTGACGGTCAAGTCGATCAGGTTTTTTCTTGGGATAACCCGGAGTCGGGCGGCTACGACAAAGAGTCCTGGTATACCTCTGTAGTCAATAAACCGATGGGGACAGTGTCTTGGTCAGAGGTATATATTGACCCTTTTACACATGTTCAAATGATCACCGCCTCCTCACCTTACTATATTGATGATGTTTTTTCTGGTGTAGCCACCATAGACATATCGCTCGAGAGTTTGGTTTCTTTTGTTCGCAAACATGCAGAAGAGTACGAACTAGGTGTCATACTAAAAGATTCCTACGGGGATGTGATCACTGAACATAATTTTCAGGTTGTTGAAGACATCTACATCAGTAGCACTGATTTTGGTGATTTTAAATGGTACATCGATGTCGTCAATGCCAATCGTTTAGTGACGGAGCAAGTGTATGACTTAGTGTCAAAAGTTGAAGCGGGTATCATCCCCATAATGCTTGCTTGTGTGATGATGGGGTATTTCTTAATCAATCGTTTCCTGATCTCGCCTATCGTGATTATCGCTAAGAAAGTTGATGATTCAATTGAGGGAGGAATCATCGATATGACTTATAACAGCCAAGACGAAATCAAACATCTTATTGATACATTCAACCAGAAAACCGTCTTTCTCGAAGCAGAGAAGCAAAAAGCACAAGCTTCAACAAAAGCCAAAAGCGCATTTCTTGCCACCTTATCTCATGAAATTCGGACACCGATGAATGGCGTCCTTGGTACCGCTCAGATACTTCTGAAAACGGATCTCACGGAAGAGCAGCAAAAGCATATGAAAACCTTATATGAATCAGGTGATCATATGATGACACTACTTAACGAAATTCTTGATTTCTCGAAAATCGAGCAAGGTCATTTGGAGCTTGAAAATAATCCATTCCCACTTGAAGCCATCATCGGCAGTATTAATAGTGTCTACTTTACCCTTTGCTCAGAAAAAGGCCTGCAATTCAAAGTTTACTCAGAAGTCCCCCATGACCGCTGGTATATGTCCGATAAAGCACGTTTACGGCAAATATTGTTCAACCTCCTTAATAATGCTGTGAAGTTCACGTCGCGTGGATATGTAGAGGTGTATTTCAAAGAGATAGAGAAGCAAGGGCAAAACTATTTGGAGATTAAAGTACGAGATACTGGAATTGGCATCGCAAAAGAAGCGCAGCAAAAAATATTCAAGCCTTTTGAGCAGGCTGAGTCTTCTACCACGCGACGTTTTGGAGGTACAGGCTTAGGATTAGCCATCGTCAAACAGTTATGTACCCTAATGAATGGCTGTGTGACATTAGCGAGTGAATTGGGTATAGGCACCAGTTTTGATGTATTGGTGGCAATAGACCACTGTGAGCCTCGCAATCAGGAGATTAAAGAACACAGTAAGCTCAACTATAGTGGCTTAAAAGCTCTTATCGTTGAGGATAACCGTACCAATGCCATCATCATCAATACCTTCATGACCAACAAAGGCTTTGAGTGTGATGTGGTTGAGAATGGTGAACTATCTATCCACGCTATTGCCAGTAAAGAGTATGATTTAGTGCTAATGGACAATCATATGCCAGTTATGGATGGCGTGGAGGCCACCTCTGCTATTCGCTCTTTGCCTAGCTCAAAATCTAAAATTCTAATTTTAGGCTGCACAGCTGATGTTTTTAAAGAAACGCGTGAACGGATGTTGGGGGTTGGAGTGGATTATATAGTATCTAAGCCCATTGACGAGAATGAGCTGGATGATGCACTTTATCAATATTCTGAGCGTTTGTACCAATACAAGCCCATGTTACTGAGTGGCTCAAACATAGAAACTGAAGAAACAGAATCAGTATTGCTGACGTTCTATATGTCTCTAGAGAATGGTGATCTAGAAGAAGCGCAAGAGCATTTTCAAGCCCTGAAAGCGGTGACAACAGGCATTGAAGATCAACACTTGGAAGAAACCCTGAAAGCGATACAGATGAAACTTACAATAGGGGAGGTCCCTTCCCAATCAGATTTGGACGTTTTAACCGTTCTGCTAAAAGATTTTTGTAAGTAAATTACTTGATTTTGGTTGCTTTGTGAGCGAGATCCAGATTTTTAGTGAATTAATCTGACCTTTTTACTGGGTTTGGTGGTTTATTTACTACTTTTGTTTTTATTTGAAATCTAAAACTAATTAATTCATGTAATAATAGTCTTATGTGCTGGTGTTTTGAATTTTTACCAGTTTATATTGCTACTTTTATTGTTCTTATTTGGATTTATATACTGAGGTTTTAGATGAAGCCGCGTGGGCCGTTCTGTATTCGTAATGCTGCAGCAGACACTTTTGCTATGGTGGTATTCTGCTTTGTTTCTGGAATGATTGTAGAAATCTTTATTTCTGGGCTGACGTTCGAGCAATCGTTGGCTTCACGAACCCTTTCTATTCCGGTAAATATTGCGATTGCTTGGCCATACGGCATGTTCAGAGATTTCATGCTTAGGCAAGGTGAGCGAGTTTCATCCACAAGTATGATGAAGAATATGTCCGATTTGATCGCCTACGTACTGTTTCAATCGCCAGTGTATGCAGCGATCTTATTTGCAGTTGGCGCATCAAGTGATCAAATCCTAACCGCAGTAACCTCGAATGCAGTGATCTCATGTGGAATGGGTGTCTTGTATGGTTACTTTCTCGATATGTGCCGCAAGTGGTTTAAGGTGCCGGGATACTACCAGCAAGCCTGATTTTGCAGGAAATCTGGTCGAATTAGCCATTAAGTAATCAAACGTTCAAGATGTGGCGTTTTTTTTCCTTAATAGGCTTGACCTAACCCAATAGAATCATTAAATTAGCGCCTCGTTGGTGAGCAAACCAACCACAATTCGATTCGGTGAGTTGTCCGAGTGGCTGAAGGAGCACGCCTGGAAAGTGTGTATACGGCAACGTATCGAGAGTTCGAATCTCTCACTCACCGCCACATTCTTGAAGAAAGACGTCCTAGGACGTCTTTTTTTTATGTCTCAACTCCATAAAATAAGCCGCAGCTTGAAGCTGATCTCGCGAGCAAACTTAGCAATTAAAGTGAAATTCCTTCAGGCAATTTTTCTCTGACTTTGCTTTAAAGTCATGCACTTAGTATGCTTCCTTACCCATGTTTATGACCTAAAGGAAGTTCGTTAGTGTTGAACCAAATAGACAAGCCTTCAATGAGACAGTCAGATCAAGTCATAACGCAATCTATCGGCCTAGCTCAAAAGGAGCATCAATGTGATTGAAACAATGGTGTTTGTTGTTCTAGGGGCTTTTTACTTCTTTGTCGAGGGTAGTGAGACATCCTTAAAGGAAGCGCTTATTGCTATGGCCTTGTATGGGCTCTACCTGATTGTCTATCTGCTGATAGAGCCATTTCCCGCTATGAAGTCTAAGTATATGGGGCAACTTTACGGTTTGTTACCAGCGCTATCGTTTGGTGCCATATTGTTTCCGCATTTCAATCAGCATTCTCCTGAAGTTGTCACCAAAGCTATTGGCTGGGTCGGATTGACGACAGCGTTTATTATTCTTTGTTATTTTAAGTGGTTAGTGTGGTGAGTTCTGAATTACTGATAGGTGACTAATTAAATTATGAATACCTTAAGTCAGTAATGCATGATTGGCTTTCTAATATGACCAACACGGACACACATCACCATAAGTGATGCGGTATATATAACTTATGAGCTAATACAGGTCGAGAGGCCGAATTGGCTCTTACCTTCTGACCGTGTCATGAGCCGACTGACAAAACGATACAGTAAGAGCAAAACGGGTTTGGAATAAAACTCATCAGCGGCTAGATATCCCCTAAAGTCCAGAGAAAACTCCCCACATTGTTAAGTGAGTTCGACCACGGGTAAGGGGGTGCCTACTATCTTGTTGTCGGGTGAAAAAGGGAAAATAATTTCAATCGTGATACCGTTTGGATCGTCGAGAAAGATCTGATGCTCATTGATTTGCGGGATCACGCGTTCACGAAAAGGAATCTTCAGTTGCGTCAAGTGCTGCTGAGTTGATGCGAGGTGGTGTCCTTTGAATGAGATATGGTCTATGGCCCCTGAGCCTGCTTGGCCTTCCTTGCTACCTAAATAATCTGCCAGCGTTTTGGGAATATGCCCAGCAGGGAGAGATACTAGGTGTAAAATAGGGTGTCCATCATCGTCATACATCCAAGCACCTGGAAAAGCAAATTGAGGGCGAGGGCCGTTCTGTAGTCCAAGAGACTGTTCAAAGAACTGTATGGTTATATCTAGGTTAGAGGTTCTGATGGTAAAGTGATCGATGGCCTTTATACGCATATGATTACCTTGTGCCTGAAGGGAAACGTACGATTTACAATACGTGATCGGTGACGGCAAAGAGAAGGGCAGCCAACCTAAAAACACTTTTTATCCAAACCGAATAGTCTATAACTTACCCTGCGACACACTAGTCATAGTTCTGTCGTACCCTGATATCTTGTCCACTATCACATTGCTTACAATGTCATGCTCTCCGCTTCTTGATCTTTAGTTGAGGCGGCTCACCCATTCAGCCCCTCATTCGTCATTATTTGGTTGAGCCGAATAGTTAATTCAAATTTCCCCTAATTATCAAACTAGCTCTGATCAATATACTGACTCCATGATTATCAGGTCGACTGGAGTTCGTTAGCAATCATCCCAGTGACCGCGTCTTAACTGAGGAACCGATGATGAGCAAACTGTTTGAGCCGACGCAACTAAAGCAACTGGATCTGCAAAACCGTGTTGTGATGGCACCCATGACCCGAGCGCGCACCAGCCAGCCGGGTAATATACCTAACCCAATGATGGCAACTTATTACCAGCAACGCGCGACCGCGGGCTTAATTATCTCTGAAGCAACACAGATTTCTGACGATTCGCAAGGCTATTCTTTCACTCCGGGCGTATACACCGACGAACAAGTCGCGGGTTGGAAAACCGTGACTCAAGCCGCTAAACAACAAGGTGCTGTCATGTTTTGTCAGCTATGGCATGTCGGTCGCGTATCGCACCCAAGTTTTCAAAACGGCGAGCAACCTATCGCGCCATCAGCTCTGAAACCAGTAGATACTCAAGTGTGGATCTCCGACGAAAATGGCAACGGCAATATGGTGGATTGTGTCGAGCCAAGAGCCATGTCTCAGGCAGATATTGACCGAGTGGTGAGTGATTTTGCTTATGCAGCAAAGCGTGCGATTGAAGCGGGTTTCGATGGCGTTGAAATTCACGGCGGTAACGGTTACTTGATTGATCAGTTCCTGCGCACAAACTCCAACCACAGAACCGATCAATACGGCGGAACTCAGGCAAACCGTATTCGCTTTTTATTAGAGGTGGTCGATGCCGTTAGTGATGCCATCGGTGCTGATAAAGTCGGAGTGCGACTGGCGCCTTTCATCACCTTTAAGGACATGAACTGCCCGGAGATTGTACCGACGATTTTAAAAGCGTCTAAGCAACTTCAAGCTCGTGATATTGCTTACTTACATCTGTCGGAAGCTGACTGGGATGACGCGCCAGTGATTCCCGAAAGTTTCAGAGCTGAGCTGCGTGACTACTTCACCAATACCATTATTGTCGCGGGCAGCTACACCCAACAACGTGCGGAGATCGTACTCGAAAAAGGGTATGCAGATTTAGTCGCGTTTGGGCGTCCGTTTGTTTCTAACCCAGATTTGGTGGCACGCCTAAAGCATCAACAGCCTCTGCAGGAGCTGGATGGTGCGACACTGTTTGGTGGTGATGAACGCGGGTATACCGATTACCCTACGTATGGCTAAAGGCACTGGGCTCAAGCTGCTACTTTTAAACAAAACAGGAAAGGACAACAATGAAAAAGATAGCTAAATCTTTACTGGCAGTAGGTATCCTAACGACGGGCTCTGTTCAGGCGTTTGAACTTATGAGCGAAGACGTTATTGAAGGCCATCCGATGCAGAAAACCTTTGAGTATCAGGGCTGGGGTTGTGATGGTGACAATTTGTCTCCTCAGCTGACATGGAAGGGAGCACCTGCTGGGACCAAGAGCTATGCAATCTCAGTGTATGATCCCGATGCACCGACAGGAAGTGGCTTCTGGCATTGGTTGGCATTTAACATTCCGGCTTCTGTTAATGCATTACCCCGCGGAGCAGACATCAACAAATTAGGTGGCACAGAATCTCGAATCGACTTTGGCACGACCGGCTATGGAGGTGCGTGCCCGCCCGTTGGAGATGGTATGCATCGCTATCAGTTTACTGTTTGGGCGCTTCCTACTGCCACCTTAGATCTTAATGCACAAACGCCCGCAGCCGTAGTCGGGTTTACCTTAAATAGTGTGGCTCTAGGTAAAGCGACATTGACAGTGACCTATACGCGCTAGAGAATACAAGGCTCAGATCGTGTTTCAATTACTGCTTACTCAGATCCAGACAGTACCCGTGCTGATTAGTTAAGCCTGAAATGGACGGTTGAACAAGCCTGCGAGGATGTCAGAATCCAAGTGTATTCATGCACTTGGATTTATTATATTGTTAAGTCTAAACAGCGCTCTGGTCTGTCAGGCTTATGACTACCTAAGATGATAGGTGGGTGTTTTAAAGAGGCTGGAGTCATTACTATCCATTACTTCTTATCTCAACAATCTCCAATCACCAACTCGGTATACCCCGTTGTTTTATCCTGTTCTCTGGAAAAATTCAGGTTAGGGTACTTGTGAAGGATCAGTTCTGCTGTAGTGTCTATGATACTGTTTTCGAGAAGATGGCCGCCAATTACCTGACCTGCGCTATTTGCGACCGAAATGTGGATGTGTTGGTGATTTGGGGTCAGTGTCCCCATCACTGAAACAATTTCAAAAGGTTGGGTTAGCGTTATGGATTGTTCGGCGCCTGCGAGGCGAATGCTGATTTGTTGCAAACACCCTACACAGGATGCAATTGTTCCTGCCTGAATACTATGTTGTTTTACCAGAGACTGAATTTGCTTTTTTAGGTCTTGCCCTTTGGTGAGTCGAGTCGCAATAGGCTGAATCATAGAATATTCTCACGCGCTAAAAGTTTGTAAAATAAAAGGAGCAAATTGATTGCTCCTTTACATTGTTTAATTTGTATCACTTCAAGCGTAAAAGCTTAATGCGCTCTTGCGACTGCACCTTGCGAGCTGACGGTGATCGTTTGGGTTGATAGAGGGACGAAAGCGGACTGCCCTTTACTTAGAACTAAGGTATCGTCACCAGCTTGTAGTGTTACATCGTTATCGATGGCGAAGATGATCTCTGCTCGGCTCAACACCAATGTATGATTTTCTGGCTGTTGGAGCACAGAGAATTTAAAGTCGTCGACAGGAACTGGAAAGCTTAGCTCGCAACCGTCTGTAATTGGTTGAGTCAAGATTTTGTTGTTATCCAGTGCTTCGAATTTACAACTACTGACCAGCTCTTCAACATCCATGTATTTAGGGGTTAAGCCTGCACGCAACACGTTATCAGAGTTAGCCATGATTTCTAGACCTGTGCCTTTGATGTAGGCATGAGGAGTACCTGCATCTAAAAACATGGCTTCACCCGGCTGGAGCTCTAGTACATTCAACATCAACGGAGCAAGTAAGCCCACATCGTTCGGATATTGTTTGTTGAGTGCTAAAACCAGTGTTGCCAGTGGATCTTTACTATTTCCCGCCCAACTTAGCAGTGCATCAAGCGCTTTCGACTTCTTCTCGCCATCGAGCTCTAGTATCGCTTTAAAGAATTTCTGTAACCCTTGTGGAGAAAGGTCTGAACGAAATGCGTCAATATCGGATTGCAGAACTTGCGCGTTGAGGGCGTCAAATAGCGCGATAATATCGTTAAAATCACGAAAACCATTCATCGCCATGTAAGGTGTCAGAGCGTAAACCAATTCCGGTTTATGGTTAGGGTCTTTGTAATTTCGGTTAGATGCCCCGCGGTCAATACCGGCTTTGTCTTCTCTCGCAAATCCTTCTTCAGCTTGTGCTTTGGACGGGTGCACTTGGATGGACAGCGCTTGTGCCGCAGCTAGCACTTTAAACAGGAAAGGCAGCTCACCGAAGCGTTGATTCGTCTCTGCACCGATGGTTTGGTCTGGGTTTTGCTCGATGTAGTCAGAAAGCAGTACGGTTTTATTATCAATCTGGATCTTTGAGCAGCCGTTTGGGTGGGCGCCCATCCAAATTTCCGCTTGAGGCCGATGGTCAGGGTTGGCGATACCAAACAATGTATTGATCGAATCGTGGCTACCCCAAGGGTAGTTTTGAATAACGTTTTCCAATAGGAAAAATGGAGCAGAGTGAGACATTCTTATACCTTACAAAAAATACCGCTAGCAAATGGCCAAAAAGTTCTCAGGCCTAAACTCGTCTAGTTTACAAACTTGCCAATATCATGAGCAAGATAAAAGAGATAGGAGTGTGACTATGTCATGATGAAGTGAAATTTTAGCAGGACGATGACGAGGAAAACTATGCTGGTAGGGCTGGATATAGGTGGGACAAAAATAGAAGGTGTAGGGTTAGATAAAGAGACCTATGCAACGCTAGTCAAGCATCGTGAGTCAACGGATATCAAAAGCTATCAAGGGTTTCTCCATTCAGTCCTCACTGTGATCAAACAAGTTGAGAAATATGGTGAGGTTGATTCGATTGGCATTGGTTGTTGTGGCTCGGTGGGTAACGATGGGCTGATGCAAGGGGCGAATGTCACGGTGTTAAATGGTCAAGATTTCATTGGGGATTTGCGCAAGTCTATTGATGTTCCCGTTGCGCTCGCCAATGATGCTGATTGCCTTGCGCTGTCCGAGTTTAAAGATGGGGCAGCAAAACAGGCACAGAACTCCTGCATCGCTATGATTATTGGCACGGGCTGTGGTTCTGGCGTCATCATCAATAATGGCTTAGTGACGGGTTTAAATAAGCTAGGCGGAGAGTTAGGACATAACCCATTGCCTGGATACGATAAGGAAAAAGACGGTCAACCAGTTGAGTGTTACTGCGGTTCACTTAACTGCACTGAGTCATTTGTTTCTGGTACTGGATTTAGTCGTTCATTTTCAGAGAAGTACTATCCTGCGGATTCGAAAAAAATTATGGCTATGTATGCGCAAGGTAACCAAGATGCACGACAGCATTTTGATCTCTACTGTGACCAACTGGCTCGCGTATGTGCTTCCGTTGTCAATTTTATCGACCCTGAAGTAATTGTACTTGGAGGTGGGATGTCAAATGTTGATGCCGTGTATCCGCTTGTCAATGAAAAACTTAACCAGTATACGTTTAATAAATCAGCCAAAACGCGCATTGTGAAAAACGTTCATGGTGACTCGTCAGGTGTTCGCGGAGCAGCGTTTCTGCATTCGTTTGAACAATAAATCAGTTAATCGAATAGCTTTTTACGCTTGGGTTTGTCTGCTTGGGTTCCGCTTGCGTTTGTTCATTGAGAGGAGCCCATTTTAATGCGCCGTTAGTTTCAAAATCATTGGCTTCGGTGCACTTCATGTAGTGTTCTCCGACCTGAAGTATCGCGCCTAATGAGTATCCTTGGTCTTGATAGTAACAAACCCGCTTGGCCGCTTCGCTTCCATCAATGGCTAGGACGGCTTTACCGGGCGTCGTAATAACATTTGCTGAAGCGGATGCTGATGCCAACAACAGCAAAGTGAATAGATTGATGCGCATAAACTCTCCTTAGACGAAATCCTAATCTGTAGGCGACCGATTCTTAGTCGCGATTAAGTCGTTACCGAGAAAAATGTGTGATTGTGTTTGTTTCTTTTTAGTCTCCATATTTACGCTGATAACGAGGTAGCATACTTTCGTTCCCCAGTAAGCCACCTTGATGGACGTAAATGATCGTTTTATCAGGGTTCTCCGCAAACCAAGACTGTAAGCATTGCCACATCATTGGGTCGTAGAGTAAATCAAATTCAACGTCGGTTTTCTCCAAGAGTTTACGCCAGATTTCATAATCTTGGCGATAAAGTTTGCCGAAATGGTGTTTGTTTTCGAGCTCAAGGATGTGTGGGAAATCGGTTTCGCCGAGCTGTTTAAATTGCTCGATAAGATACTCCTTACCTCCGACACATGGGCAAGTAATGACCTCGATATGATGCATTTTAAGAAATTGATGTAGGTATAAAGCAGTGGTGCCCGTTCCTGAAGGCAAGGCGACGGTAAACGTTTTGCCTGTTTCAAAGCGAGTCCAAGACAATATTTCACGGGCAAGTTGTTCAACCCCCAATCGGGCATCGTTGGAGCGACCACCTTCTTCGACGATTAGGCAGGTGGAATCAGGCTGACGGACAGTTTTAATGAATTCAGTTGGGTGAAGGTTGCGTGTATTGACGGGGATGATGCTGGCACCAAGGTCTAGTGCACCACGATAATTACCAATAGGTCTTTCAATTAACCATTGGGGGATATGATCTACGTAAAATTCCAATGACCAGCCCTTGATCGCACACAGTGCTGCTAATGAATAGAGTGAATTGGCTTGTGCACTGCCATAGCTAATCAGCGTTTTTGTATTTGGGTAATCTCCTTCCAACAGTGTCATGAACTTGCGCGCTTTGTTGCCACTGAAGTGGCTATGCAGCTGATCATCACGTTTTAGGTAAAAATCAATACCATCGAATTGATGCTGAGTGATTGGCGTGTCGCTAAGTTTCATTTGTCTATCTGTCTGTGCATGAAGGAGGGCTATCTTACTCGAATAACGTTCAAATGTATGAAGGTGGATCAAAAACCGATGCACGTAAGGTTGATGGCATATGGGAAAGGTTATGGCCTAGAAGTATTGCAGAAAATAATAGGATAAAAAAAGCCCAGAGCAATCTGGCTCTGGGCTGATACAAAACATAGGAGTTAATAAGAAAAAGCAGCGTAAATTAGTAGTGTCAGTCAAGAAAACAAGTATTACGGCCTGTAAACTTAAGAAGGCTCTGCTAACTACACCTATTCAGACCCCCTTTATTCAAATCAGTTCCATCAAAAGCAAAAAAAATTTAATTTTTTCTTCAGAGGCTTATCTAGCAACTTTGATATCTGGTCGGACCAATGCTCAAAAGTGTGATGTTAAAAACTTGTTGGTTATTTGTTTCGGTTGTATATTTCAAACAGTTGTTTAATACGAGTGATTGAAATGTCGATGAGAAATACGACCAAAGAGAAAATCCTAGATGTTGCGGAAGCTCTGTTTGCAGAACACGGTTTCAATGACACGTCATTGCGTACGATAACCAGCAAAGCGGGTGTCAACCTAGCATCGGTGAACTATCACTTTGGTGATAAGAAGACATTGGTACGTGCCGTATTGAATCGCTATTTGGAGGCGTTTATGCCAGCGGTTCAAGATGCCTTGATCAATCTTAATCTCAACGAAGATTACGCAATGTCCGACGTATTTGAATCATTGCGAGGGCCTTTGCGTGCGCTCAATGATGTCAGACCCAATGGTACGAGTCGTTTCATGTTGTTGATCGGCCGTGGCTATACCGATGTACAAGGTCATTTACGCTGGTTTATTACCACTCGTTATCAGGATACGTTGTCTCTATTTACTGAATCAGTAATGAAGGCGAATCCTAAACTGACTCAGGAAGAGCTGTTCTGGAGATTGCATTTCACCTTGGGGACTTGTGTCTTCACGATGGCATCAAGCCAAGCTCTGATGGAAATTGCTGAGAATGCTTACGAGAAGCAGATGGACGCGAAGTCAATTGTCGATCAGCTTATCCCATACTTGGCGGCTGGTGTTGCAGCTGAGTAATAGACAAATCGAAACATAAAACAAATATAAATTAGACCACCAACTGTGAACAAAAGGATCTGATTATGTGCTCTCTACGTAGAAAATGGGTCAGTGACCCAGCTTTCAAAATGTTTAAAAAAGTACTGCCACCGCTTTCCAGCACAGAGAAGGAAGCGATGGAAGCGGGTAGTGTTTGGTGGGACGGGGAGCTGTTCTCTGGTCGCCCGGACTTCTCCAAGTTACACCAATATCCAACGCCAACCTTGACCGCGGAAGAGCAATCTTTCATTGATAATGAGTTGGAAACTTTGTTGGGAATGCTTGACGACCATAAGATCGTTAAAGAAGACCGCGACTTGCCTCCTGAAGTTTGGGAGTACCTACGTAAAGAGCGTTTCTTCTCTCTTATCATTTCTAAAGAATACGGTGGTCGAGAGTTTTCTGCGTTAGCAAATTCGACAATCGTCACTCGAATCGCAACACGCAGTATTAGTACTGCAGTTTCTGTCATGGTACCGAACTCATTAGGCCCAGGCGAACTTCTTTCACACTACGGGACTCAAGAACAAAAAGACTATTGGTTACCACGTCTTGCCGATGGTACGGATATTCCATGTTTTGCATTAACTGGTCCTGAAGCTGGCTCTGATGCTGGTGGCATTCCTGATGATGGTATCGTGTGCTATGGCGAACACGAAGGCAAAGAGGTACTGGGTATTCGCCTTAACTGGAACAAGCGTTATATCACGCTGGCGCCAGTCGCCACCGTACTTGGTCTTGCATTTAAAATGTACGACCCAGATGGCTTGATGGGCGATAAGAAAGAGTTGGGGATTACCTGTGCTCTTATCCCTGCCGATCACAAAGGGGTTGAGATTGGTGAGCGTCATGACCCACTAGGCCTTGCTTTCATGAACGGCCCAACGCGTGGTAAAGATGTGTTCATTCCAATGGAATGGCTGATTGGCGGTCAGGATTACGCAGGTAAAGGCTGGCGTATGCTGGTGGAATGTCTGTCTGCGGGTCGTGGTATTTCTCTACCGGCACTAGGTACTGCAGTTGGTCACCTAACGTCACGTACTACGGGCGCTTACGCTTATGTTCGTAAACAGTTTGGTATGTCGATTGGTAAATTTGAAGGTGTTGCTGAGGCGATGGGACGAATCGGTGGCCTGACTTACTTGCTTGAAGCAACGCGTACTCTAACGACAACGTCTCTGGATCTTAAAGAGAAGCCAGGCATTGTGACAGCGATTGCCAAATACCATATGACAGAAATGGCGCGCACGATTCTTAATGATTCAATGGACATTCATTCTGGTCGAGCGATTCAGGATGGCCCGATGAACTATCTAGCATCGCCTTACCTAGGTATTCCGGTAGCAATTACGGTTGAAGGGGCAAACATTCTGACCCGTAACCTGATGATTTTTGGTCAAGGTGCGACACGTTGTCATCCATTTGTTCTAAAAGAAATGGAAGCGGCAGCGAACCCAGATGAGAAGCAAGGGGCAAAAGAATTTGATGAGTTACTCTTCAAGCATATTGCCCATGCGACTAAGAATACATTTGGTGCGTTTGCGGCAGCCCTCACTGGTTCACGCTTCATCAAAGCCGATATGAGCGGCCCGACTCAAGGTTATTACAAAGACCTGACTCGTCTAAGCCGTGCTCTGGCCGTAAGTTCTGATATTGCAATGGCGACCTTGGGTGGGGATCTAAAACGTAAAGAAATGATCTCAGCGCGTTTAGGTGATGTTCTAGCATACCTTTACATGGGTTCAGCCGCGCTCAAGAAATACGAAGATGAAGGTCGTCAGCAGCAGGATCTTGATTACGTGCATTATGCGGTTCAACATTGTCTGCATAACGCTGCGAAAGCGCTTCAAGAAGCGTTTACCAACTACCCTCAAAAAGCAGTGGGCCGTTTGTTGAAGGTGCTGATCTTCCCATTGGGTAACCACTTTACCAAGCCAAGTGACAATTTAACTGTGAAATTGGCTGAAAGTTTGATGACACCAGGAGCGCACCGCGATCGCTTAACCCATCTTTGTTATATCGGTAAAGAAGAGGATGACAGCGTTGGTCTGATGGAAAATGCTTTCCTTGCGATGTACGGGGTGAAGAGCCTTGAACGCAAGCTAATGAGAGCAGCCAAAGAGGGCAAGGTTGCCCGCAAAGGCCTACTTAAAGATCGCCTCGCACAAGCGCTTGAAGCCAACGTGCTGACTCAGGACGAAGTCGATCAAATTGTTGCTGCAGATGCATTGCGCTATCAAGCGATTCAGGTCGATGACTTTAGCCACGACTTTAGTGAAGTGAGAACGGGTCAAGCGCCGGTAAAGCCAAAATTGGATAGTGTTGCATAAAGCGCTAATCCATAATCAGTCAAGGCACCTTAGCGGGTGCCTTTCTTTTTTGGGCGAAATCTAAAACTCGTATGAAAGTGCTCCAACCACTTGCATTTTGCCGACATTTTTACAGAAATTAGATGCGAACTGGTGTTGAACCTTTTATCCTAGCGGAGTTTTTTAAAGGAAGTTGAATATGATCATCAAACCTAGAATTCGTGGATTTATCTGTACTACAACGCACCCTGTGGGTTGTGAAGCTAACGTAAAAGAACAAATTGCTTACACAAAAGCACAAGGCCCAATCAAAAACGCGCCTAAGCGTGTTCTTGTTGTTGGTGCTTCAAGTGGCTACGGTCTATCTTCTCGTATCGCTGCGGCATTTGGTGGCGGCGCTTCAACTATCGGTGTGTTCTTTGAAAAAGAAGGCACAGAGAAAAAGCCAGGTACAGCAGGTTTCTACAACTCAGTTGCCTTCGAAAAGCTGGCGCGTGAAGAAGGTCTTTACGCGAAGAGCCTGAATGGCGACGCTTTTTCTAATGAAGCGAAGCAAAAAACAATTGATCTCATCAAAGAAGATCTAGGCCAAATCGATATGGTGGTTTACTCACTGGCTTCTCCAGTACGTAAAATGCCAGAAACGGGCGAAGTGATTCGCTCATCGCTAAAGCCAATCGGTGAGACTTACACGTCTACCGCTGTTGACACCAACAAAGATGTCATCATCGAAGCAAGCGTTGAGCCTGCTACTGAAGAAGAAATCAAAGACACTGTCACAGTAATGGGCGGTGAAGATTGGGAACTTTGGATCAACGCGCTTTCTGATGCTGGCGTTCTAGCTGAAGGTTGTAAAACCGTTGCATACAGCTACATAGGTACTGAGCTTACTTGGCCAATCTACTGGGATGGTGCGCTAGGTAAAGCGAAAATGGATCTAGACCGTGCTGCGACTGCTCTAAACGAGAAGCTTTCTGCAACAGGTGGAACCGCAAACGTTGCAGTTTTGAAGTCTGTCGTGACTCAAGCAAGCTCTGCAATCCCAGTAATGCCGCTATATATTGCAATGGTATTCAAAAAAATGCGTGAAGAAGGCGTACACGAAGGTTGTATGGAGCAAATCTTCCGTATGTTCAGCCAGCGTCTGTACAAGGAAGGCGGTTCTGCGCCTGAAGTTGATGACAAGAACCGCCTGCGTCTAGATGATTGGGAACTGCGTGATGACATTCAGCAGCACTGCCGTAACCTATGGCCACAAATCACCTCTGAGAACCTTAAAGAGCTAACAGACTACGTTGAGTATAAAGAAGAGTTCTTGAAGCTATTTGGCTTTGGCGTTGAAGGTGTTGATTATGATGCTGATGTTAACCCTGACTACAAAGCAGACTTTATTACTATCTAATTGAGCATCAAAATTAGAAAGCAAATCCGGAGCCTAGGCTCCGGATTTTTTTATACCCGTAATTTCTATAAATTGGCAGTCAATGTGGGTTTCTACTTAGACGGCGAGCTACGAATCATGCCTGTCCCTAAGAAGATGAAATTCGCTAATAGTGGATTCATCAAGCCCTAATTTTCCCCTGATTTCTCACTCAAAAGCCCAATTACTCACAGTAATAAGCCAATAAGATAAACCTGCATATAACGCTGGTAGGACTGTCTAATGTTGAGGCTTAGCGAATAATTTAAAATCGGTGTTTAGCTAATTATTTGAAATATATTGCTTTATAGAGTCGATATCTTTAGGTGGTGCGTTTTGATTTTATGGTATTCATTTTCTAAGTGAGAAATCAATGAGCAATAAATATTTAACTGACATCGTTTCACAGCCAGATATAGCGCAGTACAAAAAAATTTGGTCTTAAGGCTTTTGAATTCAAAAAGGCCTTTTGTGCATTACCCACCCAGTGCCAGAGGGGATATGAATGCCTACAAATACGTCGCCTTTAAAGACGAAATGGCGCGACCGATTACGGTATTTGAATATTTTGATTCTCCCAAAGAAGGGTCGGAGCAGGAAGAATTTAATCGAAATATCCCGGCTATCAATCAGCACATTAGAGATCTTGGCTTACTCCAGGAGGGGCGGGACTATGTTTGGTTGACCACCAAGGATGTCAATGAAGTCAAAAAGCACGCAGATAAAGTCCATCATTACCAAGAGTATGACAACAATACTTATGATCGCGATATCCGCCGACAAGCGTTGCTATTCTATAAAGACAAAATCAACAATGATCTGAGTGTCATACAATATCTAAACTCGAAAAACATTGTACAGGTTAGAAACAGAGAAAAGTGCCTGGCGATATTCAACATTAACCGGCGAGCCAAAAGCGAGGTTTGGGATCCGAGAAATGAAAGACACAGCACTTACATGCAAGCCTTTAAAGACATTGTAAACATCATCAATGAAATCAATGAAGATAAGCATTTACCCATGCATGATATTGGTTTCGTGGGTAGTAAATTAACGCCAGGCGAGGTCGCCGATTGGCAGAACTATTGCGCCGCGGTGGGAACCAATTTAATTGATCTGACCGATGTGATGGATGCGCCTCATGGCCTGAATCGCACTCAGCAAAGGTGTGTACATGTTGCGTTAGCGGAGAACTACAAAAGTACCCTCTATTTTGGTCATCAATCTGGCGTTAATGAAGACGCGAACATCCTCCCGAGAACTAATGTGTTCAGCTTAAGTGAATATCTCCACCTTGGACAAATTGGCATTAGTCGGGTTGAAGCACGATCTCAGTTGGACCCTGAGTATCAAAACGAATTGGGCATGGGCGGGGCATATAGCGCTTTTGGCAATTTTTACAGTTTGCGTAACTGTGAGTTTCTCACTTCTGACGGCGTGCTAGCGGCAATTCAGCTCAAATTGGATATGTACAAAGACAATCATATTTCTCTTGAAACAGTATGGGATGACGTTTTAGGGCGATATGCTTGGGAGTTGGATGTGCCTTACATCCCAAAGAAGAGGTTGGATAAGTCAGAGCCTTACGTTGTGTTTTGCAATAAGTATTACTATATCGATGACATAGGGATATCCGATGATCAGGCAGTAAAAAGGTTCCTCAATCGGATCTTTGTCAGTGCAGGGGTGGATGAGACCAAGTTCTGGGACAAGGTGGAAGATAAGGAAGCCAAAAGGGCCTATATTGAGGCGGCAGAATTATTGGTACGGCGAAAGCTGAAAAACCAAAATCAATTCACTGAACAAACTAAGGTATGGCTGACTCGCATCCTTGAGCAATTGTTTGAGAGACATGATAGTGAGTCGCCACTTTCAGCGCATAAGAAAAGGCTTGAAGCGCAAAATGCAGGACGAGTCATGTATACGCTGGGTGGCAATCAAATTAAACACCGTGCCATTAAAGACACGTCGTGGAGTGACTTCTGGAATCTAGTCGATAATCAATCCGAGCAAGACTAGAAATAGGCCACTGAAAATCGCATCGACGTTGGGACCAATATGTTGCGTTTGGGCACACATAAAGGGGTGACAAAACACGTCACCCCTTGACCTCTTTCGCTATTTAAACGTTGACCAAATCGGGGCGTGGTCGGAAGGTTTTTCGATACCACGCAGTTCGTAGTCGATATCTGACTCAATACATTTTTCAGCGAGCTTTGGTGTCGCCAGTACCACGTCAATGCGCAGCCCCCGATTGTCATCAAAACCGCGTGAGCGGTAATCAAACCATGAGAAACGATCCTCTACCTCAGGGTGAAGCTGGCGGAAGGTATCCACAAACCCCCAGTCCATTAATGTTTTCAACCATTCACGCTCTTCTGGTTGGAAAGAACATTTACCTGTTTTCAGCCAGCGTTTACGGTTAGGTTCTCCAATGCCGATGTCGGCATCAATTGGGCTGATATTGATATCGCCCATCACGATAAGCTGTTCGTCGCTGTTGTGATGATCATTAAGGTAAGTCATCAGGTCTTTGTAGAACTGGCGTTTGTAAGGGTATTTGGTTTCGTGACTGATGTTGTCACCCTGTGGGAAGTAGCCGTTGAGCACGGTGACTTTCTCACCATTATCATCTTCAAACGTCGCGATGATCATACGCTTTTGATGTTCTTCATTGTCAGTTGGAAAGCCTTTCTGCACTGAAAGCGGTTCTTTCTTACATAGCATAGCAACACCGTAGTGTGCTTTCTGACCATGGAAGTAGACTTTGTAGCCCATCGCTTCAACGTCTTCGATAGGGAAGGCTTCATCATGCACTTTGATCTCTTGAAGACCGATTACGTCTGGCTGATGCTTATCAATAACTGCCTGTAATTGATGCAAGCGTGCACGAAGACCATTGATATTAAAGCTGATGACTTTCATTTTTATTCCTTATTATTGAAATAATTCAACGAATTGAAATTTTTCCGATATTACCACTTTCTTTATCCTGCGCCTAAAGTTAACAGTGACTGATTAGTATTAACATATTGGTAATATTTCAATTGATAATTGATTGCAATATGTTGTAATTGGTCTCGGAATGTAGAATCTGCTTTTGTTCTTAATCTGTATGAATGAGTTTGCTTATAAGGATGTACTATGCGAGCCCTTTCCGTTCAATGGAAAATAACCTTACTAGCAGGTTGCTGCCTGCTCATCACATCTCTATCCCTGATCGGGTTCTCTGTCTACAACGCGGTGACTAACCAGCAGCAGATCAAAGCACAGAGTGCTGCATCTGTTATCAATAAATCGGAACAACTACTTGAAACTCGAGCCTTACTCAATGCGACAGAGGTTGCCGAATACCTCAATGAGGCTTTGTATCGGGCTGAGATGTTGGCATCGAACGCACTGTTTCTGAAAACCAATACCGAAGAAAATTTTGGAGACAGTGAAGAGTTACGTACAGCACTGGATGAAATGGTGCGCAAATCGGTATTGGGTTTTGAATCTATTCAGGGAGCTTACTTGGTATTTAGGCCCAACATGTTAGATGGCGAAGACAGTAACTACGTTGATGCGGAATACGTAGGCTCGAATGAGAGAGGGCAATTTGCGCCTTATTGGGTGACAGCGCAAAATGGAGAGAATGTTATATCGAATGTGCTAAGTGAAGCGGTGCTGGAAGATACTCAAAATAGTGAGAGATTCTTTTGCCCGCTATCTAGTGGCGGTTCATGTGTTAGCACGCCTAGATTCATCAGCCAAGCTGGTGGACAGGTTCTGGCTACCTCTATATCTGTTCCTATCATGATTGATGATACTGTGATTGGCTTCTTTGGTACTGATCTTCGCCTAGATACGATGGCGAATATTGTGGCTGAGTCAGACAGCCAGCTTTTTGATGGTAGCGGAAATGTCAATATTATCAGCTTGGATGGTTCCTTAATTGCTAGTGATGATCCTTCTCATGCAGTAGGTCAAGCTTTCAATAGTAAGACGTTGTCCAATGACCAACTGACGGACCTTCTGTTTGGCCAAGAGGTGCAAACCCAATGGAGTGCAGATGGAAAATGGTTGAGCGTATTTGCCCCTATTATGGTTGCTAATCAAACTTGGGGTGTATTATTTGATATGCCAAGAAGCAGTGTGTTGGCAGATGCAGAGATGCTTGATCAGACCATCAGTCACCAAGTAGAGTCGAGTGTGAAAACCGAAGTACTAGCGGGCTTAATTTTGGTGATTTTTGGTTTAGTGACCATCGCGTTGATGGCCTCTCGTTTAGTCAAACCCATTCGTGAAGTGGTTGCGAGGTTGGATGACATTGCATCTGGTGAAGGGGACTTAACTCAGCGGCTAGATGTGAAATCCCAAGACGAGATTGGCCAGCTTGCTACTGGGTTCAATAAATTCCTTGATAAGCTTCAGTCTATTATTAGTGATGTCGTAGAAACGACGTTGCAGATAGGTACGACGACAGAGCAGTCTCGAATCGCGGCTCAGCAAACTCGCTCTAGCAGTGATTCTCAGTTTAAAGAAGTCGATTTGGTGGCCACCGCCTCTGAAGAAATGACACAAACGGCAGGCCTTGTTGTTCAAAACGCGGAAGTGGCTGTCAGTGAAGCTGAAAAAGCCAACGTCGCTGCAGACTCAGGTAAAAAAGTAATAGAACAATCTCAGGATGAGATGGTTCGTTTGGTTGAGAGAATGACGGCGGCGGTGCCTGTTGTTGAAGAGTTAGCGAAGAATAATGCCAACATCACTGAGATATTGACGGTTATTGAAGGGATTTCTGAACAGACAAATTTGCTGGCATTAAACGCTGCTATAGAAGCTGCACGGGCCGGTGACCAAGGGCGTGGCTTTGCGGTTGTTGCTGATGAGGTACGCAACCTCGCTAGCCGAACTCAGTCTTCTGTGGGAGAGATTCGTCAAGTGATTGAAGATGTTCAAAAGGGGACGCAGGATGTGGTTAACGCGATCCAAGATGGTAATGATCTCGCCAACGATTCTGCTCAGCAAGTTGAAAGAGCGGTGTTGCAACTGAACAATATCTTTGAAGCCATTGCTTCGATTAACGATATGAACTCGCAGATTGTGAAAGCGGCTGAAGAGCAGCAGTCGGTCTCTACGGAGGTCAATCAGAGCGTCAGCAATATTCGAGACTTGAGCGCACAAATCTTATCTCAAGCAGAGGAGTCCGAAACTGTCAGTAGGCAAATTGGAAATTTGTCCCAAAGACAGCAACAGCTGGTGAGCCAGTTTAAAGTGTAAAAGTAAAGAGCCTCTTGATGAGGCCCTTTTGCTACTTAATCTAGGTACCAGTAACCAAGGTTAACTAGTGTTGTAAGTAGCTGCTTTTGTGAGTCAGATAACTTGCCGTCGATGTGTTCGATCTCAATCGACTCTTGATTACACAGTAGGTCGACGAGATGTTGTGACTCAGCTGGGTAAGCATCACCGTTAATGTAAACATGTGTAGATTCATTCTCATGGTACAGCGCGCGCAAACCAGAGACTTTGCGTAAACTGCCTAGTGATTCTAGATGGTGGTAGATTTCCAGAGTATTGAGCGACTCTTCAAGTTCGACAATATCGAGCTGATGGCGAGACTGACTTAACATGCCTCCCATAAACTCTCGGATATCGGATTCTGATTGTAGGGCTGAACGAAGCATGGCTGTCAGCTTTTCTAAGTCAGTGTTGAGTATCTCGCCGTATTGATGCTGAACCGTCATCTCAGGGTAATGCAGGTGAACATCGCCTTTTTCATTGGCTAGCACATAGTCAGCGAAATTACTGAGCAGTTCTTGTTCTTTGGGGGAGCGGAAACCTATAGAGTAGCTCATGCTTGGCTCTAATGTATTTCCTTC
The DNA here is from genome assembly GCF_022398095.1 of Vibrio sp. Isolate23. Taxonomy (NCBI): domain Bacteria; kingdom Pseudomonadati; phylum Pseudomonadota; class Gammaproteobacteria; order Vibrionales; family Vibrionaceae; genus Vibrio; species Vibrio sp. Isolate23. Next base: position 421,667 of record NZ_JAKEUV010000002.1, on the reverse strand, counting down.
GTGAGGAAAACCTGGGGGAATATAGAGAATATCTCCGGGTTCGAGAACTTCATCAATGATAGCATCAAAACCTTCAATCTGTCGCAGCGCACCAGCTTGGATAGATTCACGATATTGCCCCTTGTCCAGTTCACCGACACGCCAGCGTCGCTTACCACTTCCTTGGATAATAAATACATCATATTGATCTATGTGTGGGCCAACTCCTCCTTCTGGTGCGGAAAAGCAGACCATCAGATCATCAAACAGCCAGTTTGGCAGCTGCTTAAAAGGATCTATGAGCTCGGCTGCCCCAAGGTGCCAGTGATTACAGGCTTGAACAACTAACTGCCAGTGTGATTTAGGAAGATGTTCAAACATAGAATCGTCAAAAGGGCCGTGTTGTGCAGACCATTGGCCATTTGAATTGGAAATGTAACGAGAATCAACCTCTTCCTCCATGGCAAGCCCGGCTAATTCGTTTGGAGAAATTGGGTCAACAAAATTACTAAATCCGTTTTTAATTACGGCGGGCTTCTTGTGCCAATATTGGGTGAGAAACTCGGCCATATCAAAATTGATGGGATAATTCACGAGTTAGACTCCAGCTTTCTTTCCAAGTCCGACTTAACAATCTTGATGGCGGCAAGGGCCACTTTAGGATCGATGTCGTTACTTTCGATAAGATAAATCAGATCAACGGCGAGTTTGATTTCGTCTGGCGCTTGATCCAGACCTGACGAGTTCGATGACATGTTAATGATTCCGCTCTTTGTAGATAATTTGCTTTTCGATTTTGACTTTAGCTTGCTGGCATCGTTGTAAGCGGCGACGAGCCGACTGCAATGTCTGCGCCGCGAGTGATTTGCTTCTCGCATCGGCATGCTTATGTTCGATTTCCTTACTTTGAACCAAATCTTTTAAGCGCAGTTCCCACTCTTGATGCTGAGCTAGATTTTGATAGAGATCGTTAAGGCTTTGTTGATTGAAAGACTTACCCCTAGGTTCGTTTATTCTCAACGATTGGGTGGCAAGCTCTCGCTTAATCGCACTCACCTGGCAAAGTAGGCGTTCAGACAAAAATTCGGCCTGTTCGGGTGTTAGTGACCTTGATGATTGCTCTATAAGAATTTTGTCTAGGGTCTCTCGCGTTTCGTCTACATACGGAGCTAATTGTTTGGACTGACAGCGAAATAACTTTTGATCAAATAGAGGACGGTAGTGCTCACCTCTGGTGGAGTCTAACTGCGCAGCCTCCCTTTCTAGGTGTTCTAACAATGATGACAGTCGGCTAAATTGATTCATAAGGTTACAAACCAAGCCTCATAAGCAAGTTTAACGGCAAGAATACTCACTACCGTAACAAATACGGGGCGAATAAACTTAGCGCCGAATCGTATTGCCGAATGCGCACCGACAAAAGCTCCCGCCATCAGGCAGACGCCCATGGTTAGCCCCAACAGCCAATCAATGTGACCAAGAATGGCAAAGGTGATTAGTGAGGTGAAGTTACTGGTAAAGTTCATTGCTTTCGATAAACCGGATGCCAGCAAAATATTCAGTCGATAGAGAGCCATAGAGCTGACGGTCCAAAATGCGCCTGTCCCCGGACCTGCGATGCCGTCATAGAAACCTATACTCAACCCTTGGAGGTATTGCTTCTTGTTGAACTTAGGGCATGGCTGTGGCATTTCATTACTGTTCGAATGCGGTGTCTTATGCCAAATGGTATAAATCGCCGCCAGCAAGATGATCAGCGGGAGAATTTTTTCCAACCACTCGGTGCTGATTAGATCGACAACCAGTGTGCCAAGTATGGCACCGACTAAAGTGGCGATAAATGCCCGTCCCCAGCAGTGAGGCTTGAATAAGCGTTTTTTGTAGTAGGTAAACGCAGCCGTCGAGGAAGCAAACGTGGCGGCTAGTTTATTGGTCCCTAAAGCGATATGAGGGGGTAAGCCCAATGAAAGAAGGGCAGGGACAGTCAGCATACCGCCTCCACCAGCGACAGCATCGATAAAGCCTGCAACGAAGGCAACCAGCGCTAGCACCAACAGCATTGTTGGTTCAAAAAATTCCATACAGTGTCTTAATTCTAGTTATTCGATGATACGTTTAAATGGCGGCAGAGAATCGAGTAGCGCCTTTCCATATCGCTTAGTCACGATACGGCGGTCAAGGATGATGACTGTACCAGAATCCCGCTCTTTGCGCAGCAGCCGTCCCACGGATTGAATCATTTTTTTGCTCGCTTCAGGCACTGTGATTTGCATAAAAGGATTACCGCCTTTACTTTCAATGTATTCGGCATGAGCTTGCTCTACGGGGGATGTAGGCACTGCAAAAGGTATCTTAGTGATGATCAGGTTTTCCAGTAATTCTCCCGGAAGATCAAGCCCTTCCGAAAAACTGCCAGTGCCAAATAGTACGCTAGTTTTTTGGCATTGAACTAAGGTTTTATGTTTTTTTAGGATCTCTGAACGCGACTCTTTACCTTGAACCTGCAACGTCCATCCTTTTTTTATAAAATATGAGGATAAGGCATCTGTCACCTGATTCATCTGCCAGTAGGATGAAAACAAAACAAGATTGGCTTTGTTCTTTGCAATGAGCTCTGGTAAACGGTCCACTAAGTAATCGGTAAACTGAGGCGCTTGAGGCTCGTAATCCATTTTCGGGACGCGCAGCTCTGCTTGGTTTTGGTAATCGAACGGGGATGCAAGAGCTAAAAACCTGACGCCATCTTCTGGCTTTTCACTGATTCCAGCTTGTCGACAGAAAAAACTAAATGAATTAAGGGCTCTCATGGTTGCAGACACAAGAACGGCGCCAATACAACGGCTCCAAAGCTGTTGATCTAATTGCCAGCCGACCTCCAGTGGTGACACATTTACGACGAAGTCGCCTTCACGCTCAGGGGCGACTTCCAACCATCTCGCTAGAGGTGCGCCTTTCTCGCGTTGAGGCTCAGCCATTAAATTCCAAACTTGGGCAAGATTGTCCATTCTCTGTATGTAAAAGCCAAGCTCTGCTAAAGCCGGCTCGGCAAGTCGATTGGCAAGCTCACCATCTTTGACCCGCTCAGCGATGAGGTCGGCAATCTTGGCGACAGATTGTGCACCTTTTTGAGTCATCACTTTTAATTGCTTAGATTCCTCCTCTAACCATGCTGGTAGGTCACCATTTTCGAAGCGATAACAGCCATCCTCAAATTGGTCAGCATTAAAACGACTAGCCAGTTGAGTAAGAGAAGGGATGAGCTGTTGTACAGAGTCCTGAAGTTCATTTCGAAAGCGGCCTACACGCTTTTCATCAGCCAAGTTGGCAAATTTAGTCACGGATTGATTTAAACGCTCAAGCCAGCTCGACGCACCTTTTAAACTCGCGGCGGCTGAAGAGTGATCTCGTGCCACATGAGGCAGGTGATGAGCCTCATCAAAAACGTAAATCGTGTTCTCGGGCTCAGGAAGAATGACACCCCCGCCGAGATCTGCATCAGCCATGACTAGGCTGTGGTTGGCAATGATGACATCCGCTTTATCTAACTCTGAACGCGCTTTTTGGAAAGGGCAGTCACGGTGAACGGGCATGCTGTTATTACAGCTGTGTTTGTCGCTGACAATGGACTGCCAAATTTCATCAGGGATCGGCTTTGGCCAAGAATCTCTGTCACCATCCCATTTGTTTTGGGCGAGTTTCTTATACATCAACTCAAGCTGCTCGATGTCTTTTCGTTTTGGCTTGCTATCAAACATCGTCATTTGACCGCCATCGGCACCACATGCAGCAGCGAGTTTTTCTGCACAACAATAGCGTTGCCTGCCTTTGGCCAGTATGAAAGAAAATTCTCTGTCGATCAGTCTTCTATATAAAGGGAGGTCTTTGTTGATTAACTGTTCTTGTAGCGCGACCGTTGCTGTTGAGATTACAACTTTGCGATTATTGAATAAAGCTACTGGAATCGCTGCCATTAAATAGGAGAGCGATTTCCCGATACCTGTCCCAGCTTCTGCGACAACCATACGTGTTGATTTGTGGTACTCGCCACATAGGGTTTTAGCAATCTCTGCAACGAGATAGTTTTGAGCTCTGCGAGGCACAAAATGATCCAGCTGAGACTGCAAATTTTGATAACTGGTACGAATGGATTTCTGGATTTTACTGGTTGTCATACAGGAGCCTTCAATTGGGGAAGGCGATGTTAGCACATTTCTTCAAATGATATGTAGTTCACGAAATGAGATCATTTCATGCCAAATCTAGATCTCCTTCACAAAAAAAAACTGAACCTTCATAAACTTAGAGCATATTTTTTGATTTAAAAATATATCTCTCCATAAGTGTTTTTTGATAAGAGAAAAGCTCTGTTTATTAACTTTAATTTAACTGTTTTTGGGTTTATATGTTGATAATTTCGTTTTTTCTTTTTGATGATAGTTTGCTTAGTTTGCTTATATCTTGCTCTAAACACCATGCTTGATGTATCTAAGTTTTTGTAATAAAAGGTTTTTATGTTTTTTGATTTGTTTTATTTATATAATTTGACAGTGAGAGGATTCTTTTGCAATCTAGACCCCGAATTTTAGTGGCGACAACATCTGACCAGTTAGAGTTCAGAGTTGTCATCAAAAAACATAAAGGGAACCGGATAAGGATTTCCCCTATTCTATAGAAAAGGCAGTGGATTATTATGAAAAAGACTCTAGTAGCTCTTGCAATCGCTAGCATTTCAGCTTCAGCATTTGCAGCGAACGACAGCTCTCAAAACTCAAAACCTACTTTCGAGTTTGACCCAATGCACAAAGACCAGTTCTCTGTTTCTGGTTCTTGGGGCGTTGGTGGCTACTACGATACGTACTCAGAAGCATTTTACGATGACTGGGTTACGGCTCTTACAGTTGCGGTAAACTACCAAAACAATCGTCTACTAGGCTACGTAGAAGTCGATCTAGAGATGAACTTTAACTCTTCAGAGAGCGACAACGATCGAGTTAGCGCAGTTTACGGTGACCCAGTTACTTCAGGCCCTGGTACTGACGTAGATAAAGCTTGGTTAGGTTTTGACACTGACTACGGTGTTCTATCATTTGGTTGGGAAAACGATACTGCACTAGATAAAGTAGATGGTGCTGGTGATTTCACTTACGAATTTGGTGCAAGTGCAGGCGATACGTCTGATGACTACAATGTATTCAAGTTCCAAGGTTCAACTTCTGGTTTTGCATACGGTATCTCTGCTTCTGACTCTGATGATGATCGTGATGCAGCTGAATCAACATACAATGGTTACGTTGGTGTTGAGCAAGAAACATTCAACATCTATGCAGGTTACGAAACTCGCGACAAAGATAATGGTGAAGAATACGAAGTTACTTCTCTATCAGGTAATGTAACTATTTCTGACCTGAAGCTAGGTGCGAACTTCTGGATCAACGATTCTGAGAACGACGCGAAGTCTGGTTCAGACACAACAGGCTTCTACCTATCTACTGCTTACCCTATTACTCCTAAGCTAACATTAGCAGCAGGTTACGCAGATCAGACAACTGATTATCAGGATATCACTAAAGCAGATGAAGACTACAGCTACTTCAACGTTGCTGCTATGTACACAGTTAGTGATAAGTTTGACATGGGCGTTGATATCAAACGTGACCTAGAAGAGAAGTTTGACGACGAAGAGCAAACTTACGTATTTGCTGCTGCATACTACTACTTCTAATCTAACTTCAAGTTAGTCTAGATATTGAAGCCAGTCCTTGTGACTGGCTTTTTCTTTATATAAACGACTAAGAAAAAGGAGGAGCTCGCAAAGCAGACGACCTCCTCTAGGTTCTTAAAAATTAGATATTTTTATGTTCTAATGAAGCAGGACTCATTTCTCAAAGCAACTTCAATTGCATTAACAAGCTTTTCTATATGGTTTAATTCGCTAATATACGGTGGCATCATATAAATAAGCTTACCAAAAGGCCTGATCCATACCCCTTTCTCAACAAATAGTTGTTGTATCTTTTCCATATTGACCGGTTTGGTTGTTTCGACGACTCCAATTGCACCTAACCACCTCACATCGGCGACTAAGTCATATTGCTTTAACCTAGGTAGCAATTCTGAAAACGCAGTTTTAATTTGAAGTGTCTGATGCTGCCAGTCTCCGTGCTCTAATAGCTCTAAACTGGCTGTCGCTACTGCGCAAGCAAGTGGGTTGCCCATAAAGGTAGGGCCATGCATAAAACAGCCGGCTTCACCTCCACATACTGTGTCTGCAACGTCTTTCGAAGCAAGAGTGGCTGACAGTGTCATATACCCGCCCGTAAGAGCTTTGCCCACACAAAGAATATCGGGCTCGACTTCTGAATGTTCACAGGCAAACATTTTTCCTGTTCTTCCAAAGCCCGTTGCTATCTCATCAAGAATCAATAGTACCCCGTACTGATCACATAGCTTACGTACCCCTTTTAGAAAGTTAGGATGGTAAATACGCATCCCTCCCGCCCCTTGAACAATAGGCTCAAGGATCACTGCAGCGATTTCGTTATGATGCTTTTTTAGCTTCGAGGCGAAGTCCTCAAGATCAGAGTCATCCCACTCCTGATGGAAGCCAATTTTTGGGGATTCAGCAAAGATATGTTCTGGAAGAAAGCCCTTGTATAGAGAGTGCATGGAATTGTCAGGATCGGTGACTGACATCGCTGCAAAAGTATCACCGTGATAACCATCTCTGAGCGTTAGGAACTTAGGTCGCTTTTCTCCTTTGGCATGCCAATATTGAAGCGCCATTTTCAAACTTACTTCAACGGCAACAGAGCCTGAATCTGCGAGAAAGACATGTTTAAGGTTAGTAGGAGTGAGAGAAAGGAGCTTTTTGCATAAATGAATCGCTGGGTCGTGAGTCATGCCACCAAACATCACATGCGACATTTTTTCTATTTGTTCATGAGCTGCTTTATTAAGATGAGGATGGTTGTAACCATGAATAGCCGACCACCAAGAAGACATACCATCAATTAACTCACTACCATCTTCAAGTTGAATATAAACACCTTTAGCTGACGTCACGGGGTAGCAGGTCAGAGGTGTCAGTGTCGACGTATAGGGATGCCATATATGGCGGCGGTCAAACTCAAGATCCATTAATATTTCCTAAATACAGTTAGGGCAAAAAGCAACCAAATGTAAACTTTTGATTTTAAATTTAATTGACAGTTTAACGCGCGTCAGTAGACTAGCCAAGTCAAGAAACTAACAATAATAGTAAGGAATACATGTGGAAGTACGTCATAACTGGACCGTGGCTGAAGTACGCGAGCTAATGGCAAAACCGTTTATGGATCTTCTTTTTGAAGCGCAGTTAGTCCATCGTCACTATCAACAACACAACCACGTACAGGTCAGTACGTTACTTTCTATTAAAACTGGGGCTTGTCCTGAAGACTGTAAGTACTGCCCTCAAAGTGCGCGTTATCAGACTGACATTGAAAGAGAGCGTTTGATGGAAGTGGAACGCGTGCTCGATGCTGCACAAAAAGCGAAAAGTGCAGGTTCGACGCGTTTTTGTATGGGGGCTGCTTGGAAGAACCCAAAAGCTCGTGACATGCCGCACCTGACTGAAATGATTAAGGGCGTGAAAGGAATGGGGCTTGAGACTTGTATGACTTTGGGAATGCTGACTCCAGACCAAGCTAAAGAGCTGGCTGATGCTGGACTGGATTATTACAACCATAACCTCGATACCTCGCCAGAGTTTTACGGCAATATTATTACGACGCGCACTTATCAAGATCGTCTTGATACATTGTCTCACGTGCGTGATGCCGGCATGAAAATTTGCTCGGGTGGTATCATCGGCATGGGGGAAAGTGCTAACGATCGAGCAGGCTTGTTGGTTGAATTGGCTAACTTACCCACTCACCCTGAAAGTGTGCCAATCAATATGCTGGTCAAAGTCAAAGGTACACCACTGGAAGAAGTCGACGATGTTGAACCCTTCGACTTTATTCGTCTAATTGCCATTGCTCGTATCTTGATGCCCAAGTCGGCGGTTCGTTTGTCTGCTGGCCGTGAAAATATGAATGAGCAAATGCAAGCTCTGTGTTTTATGGCTGGTGCGAACTCGGTGTTTTATGGATGTAAATTGCTGACCACACCAAACCCGTCTGAAGATAAAGACATGCAATTGTTTAATAAACTGGGTATCAATAGTCAGGAAGTCTCCCAGCGCCCAGATGAAATTGAAGAAAATGACTTGCTTGACCGAGTTGTTGAGCGTGTAGCTGCTCGCCCTACGCAAGACGATCTTTTCTACGATGCCAGTGTTTAGCGACCGTATCCGCCAATCCCTGATATCAAGAAAACATCAGGGATTGGAACGCTCACTTCAAGTGGTTGGGGCTGGTAACTGTGCTAACCTGCTCTTTGAAGGCAAACCTTACATCAACTTTTCCAATAATGATTATTTAGGCCTTGCTGCTGACAAAGAGTTGGCCATTGCATGGCAGCGTGGATTAGATCTGTATGGTAATGGCAGTGGAGCCTCTCCACTGGTAACCGGATATTCAAAAGCGCACCACAATTTAGAAGTTTCTCTATGTGACTGGCTAGGTTATGAACGCGCTATTTTGTTCAGTTCAGGTTTTTCTGCTAACCAAGCATTGCTATTTAGCCTATTGCATAAAGACGATCTTCTCCTCCAAGACAAACGGAATCATGCGTCACTAATGGAAGCTGGCATGCTCTCTCCAGCGAAAATGAAACGCTTTCACCACAATGACCCAGCTCATTTACAAACCCTATTGGAGCGAAGTGCTCTTGTTGTGACAGAGGGAGTGTTTAGTATGGATGGTGATTTGGCTCCTCTTGCAAAGATACATGCTGTCACGCGAGGAGGCTCTTGGTTGGTTGTGGATGATGCGCACGGTATTGGCGTGCTCGGAAAAGAAGGACGAGGCAGTTGTCACTTTGCTGGTATTCAGCCAGAGGTACTCGTTGTTACCTTTGGTAAAGCTCTAGGGCTTTCTGGCGCTGCTATCATGTGCAACAAAGAAACCGGAGCCTACTTAACTCAATTCGCTCGACACCATGTCTACTCGACCGCTTTACCTCCCTCTCAAGCGTTTGCGCTTACCCACGCTGTTCATATGGTGCGAAATCAAGCTTGGAGGAGAGAGAAGCTTCAAGAGCTACAAGAAGAGTACAAACAGTGCTTTTCTTCGTTTGAAGGCTATGTTGATACACCAACCCCGATCAAACCGTTGTTATTGGGAGAGAGCCAACTTTCGGTCAAAGTTGCAGATTCTGTCAGGCAATCAGGTTATTGGCTAACGGCGATTAGGCCCCCAACAGTGGCGAAAAATTCAGCAAGGCTTAGGGTCACCCTCTCAGCTAATCACTCTGTACAACAAGTTCGAGAGTTGGCGAACATCGTTGAGACTGCGATGGAGAAGGAATATTGATGGAACAAGCGACTTTAGTACAGAAGACTTGTCTGCAAGACAAATCTGCCATCGCGGAAGCGTTTGGGAAAGCCGCGAACACCTATGACAGTCATGCCGCTTTTCAAAGAGAAGTGGGAGAGCGTTTATTAGAAAGGCTACCTCAAAATCTTTTTGGTAAAACAGTACTCGATTTGGGCTGCGGGACTGGGTATTTTTCTGAGAAACTTCGCGAACGTGGGGCTTTAGTGATCTGTTGTGACTTATCTCAACAAATGTTGAATAAAGCAAAAGAGAGGTGTGGCTCTGAGAGGGTTAAATATCAGCAAGCAGATGCAGAGTCCTTACCATTTCGTGATAGTTCGGTAGATTATGTGTTTTCTAGTCTTGCACTGCAATGGTGTGAAAACTTATCACTGCCCTTACGCGAAATGCGCAGAGTGATCAAACCTCAAGGTAAAGCCTATTTCTCTACATTGTTAGACGGCTCTCTAAAAGAGTTGAAGTGCGCGTGGCGTGAAATTGATTCATATCAACACGTCAACGATTTTATCAGCAGCAATCAGGTAAAAATTGCGTTAGCGCAATCTGGTAACCAGAACCATCATCTAGACTTGCCTACCATGACAGTTTGGTACGATACCGCGTTTGCACTAATGCGTGATTTAAAGGGGATTGGAGCCAATCATGTTAACGGTCGTTCACATGGGTTGACCAGTCGCAGTACGTTGCTGCAAGTTGAACGGGCGTATCGACAGTTCAAAAACCATCAAGGTCTTCTACCTGCAACTTATCAGGTTTGTTTAGGGGTTATACATCTATGATTGATGCATTTTTTATTGCTGGTACGGACACCGATGTTGGTAAAACAGTTGCTTCAAAGGCAATTCTGAACGCGTTAGCGCAAAAGGACTTAAAAACTATTGGTTATAAACCTGTCGCGGCAGGTTGTGAAAAAACATCGCACGGATACCGTAATTCAGACGCATTGTACCTTCAAAGTGCGGCAACACTTGACGTCGATTATGATGATGTCAATCCATATGCATTAGAGCTACCAGCGTCACCACATATTGCGGCGAAACGAGAAGGGGTCAATATTCAATATTCTGTTCTGAGTGAAAAACTGGCAGAACACAAAGCGAAATCCGATGTGGTGTTGGTTGAAGGGGCGGGTGGCTGGCGTGTGCCAGTGTCTGATTCAGATTGTCTTTCAAGCTGGGTTCAACAAGAGAACTTACCGGTCATACTGGTGGTAGGTATAAAACTAGGCTGTTTGAGCCATGCTATGTTAACTATTGATGCTATTAAAGCTGATGGTATAAATGTAATTGGTTGGGTGGCTAACCGAGTCAATCCAGGCACTGAGCATTATGCTGATATCATTGAAATGCTAGAGCAGAAAATAGAAGCCCCTAAACTGGGAGAGATTCCCTACGTACCGAATGTTAAACAGAAAGACTTGGCCAAATATATTAATGTCTCAACTTTGCTCACAGTTTAGTGTCATCACTTAACCTAAACAAAAGGCTGCCATTGGCAGCCTTTGTCGTCTTTATGTTCTATGTTTACTTGTCTTGGTTTAAGCCCATCAGTGCTTTTTGGGTATCAGAGATACGCTTTTGTGCATGTTGCTCTGAAGAAATACCAAGTTGCTGCTTGGCTTCTTCCTCTGAAATACCAAGGTGGCAGCATAGTAGGTCAATAGCCATTTGATAGTTGTTAGTTTCAACCATGATTTTGTCCTTTTCACACATGGGTATTTGAATCTGATAACAATCTAGCACGCTTTAGTCTAGGTACAATAAGACCAAAGTCTAATATCTCTGTATTATGTTGGTGCTTTTTTGATTGTTTGGTGGCGTATGAAATAAGAAGTTTTCACAATTTTTACAGCTAAGAAAACAAATGTTTCAATTTGCATCTATCCCTTGTATTTAAAAGGGATAGACTATATCTATTAATTAGACATAAAGCCTTGGTGCGACGTTCGTATCGGTGAGGCAAATCATTAAGCTTCCAGTTTCGGAGAAAAGTAATGAAGCGAGTAATGCTGTTTTTGGCGACCAACCTAGCCGTTGTGCTGGTTTTGAGCGTTGTTCTTAATATTGTTTATGCGGTAACCGGGATGCAACCAGGCAGCTTATCGGGGCTGTTGATCATGGCTGCGGTATTTGGTTTTGGTGGCTCTTTCATCTCGTTAATGATGTCAAAAGGCATGGCTTTGCGCTCGGTTGGTGGCATGGTTATTGAGAGTCCACGTAACGAGACCGAACACTGGCTGCTAGAAACCGTTCGACGCCAGTCTGAGCAAGTGGGTATTGGTATGCCAACTGTTGCTATTTATGACTCTGCAGATATCAATGCGTTTGCGACAGGAGCTAAGCGCAATGACTCATTGGTCGCGGTCTCTACTGGCCTACTTCATAATATGACGCGTGATGAAGCCGAAGCTGTACTTGCGCATGAGGTGAGCCACATTGCTAATGGTGATATGGTCACGATGACACTGATGCAAGGTGTTGTGAACACGTTTGTTATCTTCCTATCACGCTTCATTGCGAATATTGTGTCTTCTAATGATGAAGAAGAAGGCGGTAGCAATATGATGGTTTACTTTGGGGTTTCCATTGTTCTTGAACTTGTTTTTGGCTTTCTCGCGAGCTTTATTACTATGTGGTATAGCCGTCACCGTGAGTTCCACGCGGATGCAGGTGCTGCGCAGCTGGTTGGTAAGCACAAAATGATTGCTGCGTTAGAGCGTTTGAAAGTCAGCCATGAATCCCAACTTGAAGGCTCCATGATGGCATTTGGTATTAATGGCAAACGTTCAATGACAGAGCTACTGATGAGTCATCCACCATTGGATAAGCGCATAGCGGCGTTGCGTAACTCGTAAGTTTTTGATTTAACGAAAAGGCTTGATTCTATATCAAGCCTTTTTTGATCCCTTCCTATCGAATCGACGTACAAATATACAAATTAAACTTTTACAAAATTTATATTTGTACAACTCAAGAAAGTGGCCTAATCTTTAGTTTGTCTTGTACATAAAAATATTTTGTATAACTAAATTGCTTATCGGAGAAGGCATGAACGTCGAGTCGGTTGGTCAAGTCTACCAGCAACTAAGTAAAAGCAATCTGTATCTGTTGGACGATGTGTATCACCAAGATGTGATCTTTGAGGATTCAGCGCATCGTCTCCAAGGTTGGCAGGCCTTACAAAGTTATTTCGATAGTCTTTACACTAATGTCAGACGTTGTGACTTTGATATAAAAGAACATCAGCAATTAGGCGACAGTGGATTCTTGACTTGGTCAATGTCGCTAGAGCACCCCAAGCTGCAAAAAGGTAAGACGGTTGTCGTCAACGGAGTCAGTCATCTCAAGTTCAAAGATGGCAGGGTGATCTATCACAGGGATTATTTCGACCTAGGTGAAATGCTGTATGAAAATCTACCTCTGCTTGGCTCAATCATCAAAACAATCAAGCAGAGGCTAGGACAATGACTTGTGTTCTCATCACTGGTGCCACATCTGGTATCGGCAGGCAACTTGCTGAAGATTATGCTAAAGCGGGTTATGAAGTAGTGGCTTGTGGAAGAAACCAACAAGCGCTTGAAGAGCTAAGATCGAGCTCTCCTTTTATTACTACGCTTGAGTTCGATTTAACCGAGTTATCTAGTACAAAACGGTCGCTAGAAACTCTAGAGGTTATACCTGAGGTTTGGATATTTAACGCTGGTGATTGCGAATATATAGACGACGGTGTCATTGATGCCCAATTGATTAAGCGCGTATTCGAAATCAATGTGATTGGTCTTGCCAACGCTATTGAAGCCAGTCAGCACCACTTTCAACCCGGGCACATTGTTGCTCTAGTGGGGTCTATCGCCAGTGAAGTGGCGTTACCAAGAGCAGAAGCCTATGGGGCATCTAAAGCCGCGGTGAGTTATCTAGGCCGAACACTTCAACTCGACTTGGATAAGAAAAACATCTCGGTGTCACTCATATATCCAGGCTTTGTCAAAACGCCTCTTACGGACAAAAACACATTTCCAATGCCAATGCTGGTATCGGTACAACAGGCTTCTGAAGCAATACGGAAAGGGCTGTCGGCACGTAAACCTTACATTTACTTTCCGCGAAGATTTACAACGCTATTGCGTCTCATCGGCACGATGCCATATCGCTGGCAGAAGTGGCTTACCGCCAAATTGGTCTCAGAGTAAGAGGACTCCACAATGAAAATAGCCATAATAGGGACAGGTATCTCTGGGTTGACATGCGCTTATCATCTCAACAAGCAACATGATGTCACTCTTTTTGAAGCCAACGACTATATTGGTGGCCACACTGCTACGGTCAATGTTGAGGTGCAAGGTGAGAACTATGCAGTCGACACTGGCTTTATTGTTTACAACGATAGGACTTATCCCAATTTCATTGCCATGATGAAACAAGTTGGTGTAGAAGGTATTCCAACGCAGATGAGCTTTAGCGTGCGCAATGACGGCTGTGGCCTAGAGTATAACGGGCATACATTATCGACACTTTTCGCGCAGAAAAGAAATTGGTTCAATCCTAAATTCTACGCTTTCATATTCGAGATCTTACGCTTCAACAAACAGGTAAAACAGTTAGTCAAGCAAGCTAATGAACCTGAAAAAACGCTTGGCGAATTTTTATCAGAAGAGAAGTTTAGTGACTATTTTTGTGACAACTATATCTTACCCATGGGGGCTGCCATCTGGTCTTCCACGTTGGCTGATATGCGTGCTTTTCCTCTTCAGTTTTTTGCTCGTTTCTTTCTGAACCATGGGTTACTCGATGTACTGAATAGACCTCAGTGGTACGTTGTGAAAGGAGGCTCAAATGCTTATGTTGAGCCGCTAACCCGTGAGTTCGCTCACCGTATACGGCTGTCAACGCCGGTTAAATCTGTCCGCAGAGAGCAACTTGGTGTACGAATCGACCTAGGTCAGCGAACTGAACGCTTTGACCAAGTGATTTTTGCATGTCACAGCGATCAGGCGCTAGTTTTGCTACAGGATGCTAATGACCTAGAGAATGAAGTGCTTAGTCAGTTGGAGTACCAAGCCAATGAGGTCACTCTTCATACGGACGAAAGTTTACTTCCCAAGCGAAAATCAGCGTGGGCTTCTTGGAATTATTGGTTAGATGGAGAGCAAGGTGAAAGTGAGCGTCCGCCAACGCTGACCTACAACATGAACATACTGCAGCACATACAAGCTCCCGTGACATTCTGCGTTTCTTTAAACAGTTCACACCTGATAGAGCCGAGCAAAGTGCTTAAAACATTTGCCTATCATCACCCTGTTTTTAGTGAACAATCGATGCGCGCTCAAAAGCGCCGCCCTGACATAAATGGACAGGATAACGTTTGGTTCTGTGGCGCCTATTGGTATAACGGGTTCCATGAAGACGGGGTAAAAAGTGCTTTGGATGTCGTGAGAGAGCTTCTTCTTCGTGATGAAGAAGAACGACAGAGAGGTGCCGCATAATGAAGCCTGAGCATGGCTGCTCTCTGCTTGTTGGTGACGTAAGACATCGACGCTTTAGCCCAGTAGAGCATCAGTTAAAATACCCCATTTTTATGCCTTGTATTGATTTGGACCAGATCAGAGCAGTGGAGAAATCTGTATGGGGGCTCGGGCAGAAGTGGTGGCACTGGGCGAGATTCAAACGAACGGATTACCTTGGGGAAGGAGATCTAAAACGCGCGGTATTCGATAAGATAGAAGAATTGACTGGAGAGAAAGTGGATGGTCGCGTTGAGGCAGTTATTCACCTTCGCTATCTCGGGATCTATTTCAGTCCGGTAAACTTCTACTATGTTTATAACAAGGATGGAGATTGGCGTTATCTGTTGGCTGAGGTAAGTAATACTCCCTGGAATCAAAGGCACTACTATGCAGTTCCTGCTTTCGATGAAACATTGTGGCGACACAGCAAAGCATTTCATGTGTCCCCTTTTAACCCCATAGAACAAGAATATGTTTGGCGGTTGAAACCCTTAGGGAAGAAGCTTTCTATTCATCTTGAGTGTCATCGGGATCAAAAGGAATTTGATGCCACGCTCAGTATGAGTAAGCAACCACTTACATCAAGGATACTCCTTAAACATTTGATTAGAACGCCGTTAATGGCAGCAAAAATGTTGTCAGGCATATACTGGCATGCGTTTAAATTGTGGTGTAAAGGTGCACCGTTCTACTCACATCCTAAATATAAAATCAAGCCGGAAGCCTCTTCCGGAAAATATAAATCGAGAGATCAGGTTAAGGAGCATAGGACATGATCAACTCCCAAACTTTAGGTTACTCATCATCACTGAGCGCAGGGCAAAAAACAGCGCGCAGTTTGGCAATGTCATTCCTAAAAAAAATCACATCAGGTTCACTCACTGTCATAGAATCTTTCTCACAGTCAGAAGTTAGAGCAACTTTTGGCGCAGCGCAGATATCACGGTTACATGCGGTAATTGAGATCAAACACCCGAGTTTTTACGCAAGATTGCTCAAAGGTGGCAGTATTGCTGCAGGTGAAGCTTATATGGATGGTTGGTGGGATAGCCCGGATTTAACCAAGCTGATGGAATTGATGGCCTTAAATTTAAAAACCTTAGATTCTATCGAAGGTCAGAGTAGTTTTATTTCCCGCATATCTTACCAACTCGGGCATTGGTTCAATCGCAATACAGAGAAAAATGCCGCGAAGAATATTAGTGCTCATTATGATTTGAGTAACGAGCTGTATGAAACCTTTCTTGATAAAGAGATGTTGTATTCGGCAGCCCTCTTCAACTCAGCGTCAGATAGCTTAGAGCAAGCTCAGCTCAATAAAATGGAAAGGCTATGTCAGCAGCTTGAGCTGACATCCAGTGATCGGGTGATTGAGATTGGTACCGGTTGGGGAGGAATGGCGATATACATGGCGGAAAAGTATGGTTGCCATGTAACGACCACCACGATATCGGAGCAACAGTACCAGTACGCTCAACAGAAGATCATCGAAAAGGGACTTGAGCATAAGATAACTCTGCTAAAACAGGATTACAGACAGTTAAAAGGCCATTACGATAAGTTAGTGTCAATTGAGATGATCGAAGCGGTGGGCAAAGAATACTTGGGGTCATATATCGACAAATGTCAGTCCCTTTTAAGACCACAAGGGTTAATGGCGATTCAAGCGATAACCATTGCCGATCAAAGGTACGATTACTACAGCAACAATGTAGATTTTATCCAGAAGTATATTTTTCCTGGCGGTTTCTTACCCTCGATAACAGCCTTAACTCACGCGACGACGACTCATAGCGATCTAGTCTTGAGAAACCTGTTCGACATTGGCTTAGATTATGCGAACACTTTGAAAGAGTGGCATGCAAGGTTTGTGGCATCGGAGAGAGACGTAAGACAACTAGGGTTTGATGAGACGTTTATTCGTATGTGGAAATATTATTTTTGCTATTGCGAGGGTGGATTCCGTGCAAGAAGTATCAGCACGGTGCATATGACTTTTCAAAAGGCTTGATATGACAAACAAAAGGCTGATCGTTTACTCTCTCTGGTTCCAAGTTGTCTGGCTTGTCGCGGTATTAGGCCGGGAGGACTTTCAGTGGGTGGCAGTTGGCCTTGTTGTTGTTAGTTACGTATACAGTCAGTTAGTCGCACCGATAAAGCTTGAACGAGTGTTTTTAATGGCGGTATTGGGCGTCGTTGTTGATTACGCCAATATGACGCTGGGGATCTTTCGTTTCCAATTCAGTGAATTCCCGATTTGGTTGATGGCCCTCTGGTTTATTTTTGCTTGGTATGCGTATTTTCTTGCACCACTAGTGAGCCGATTTCCAATTTTTCTCGTATCTATATTAGGAGGAGTTGGAGGAGCACTCAGTTATTTAGCAGGAGAAAAACTGGGCGCTGTTTATTTTCCTTTACCGACAACCACAACGATTCTTATATTAATGGTCGAGTGGTTACTCATAATTGCTGCTGTGATGAAGGTTTATGGAAATACGTCAAATAAAATGGGTTACGCTGGCAGGGTTAATCGCTAGCTCTTTAACCATCAGTACAAGCATAAAAGCTGATGCTGTCAGTGATAAAAATTGGCAGGAGTGGCGCCAAGTTGGGAGTGCTCAACTTACTTATTTTTTTTTCGATATCTACCGTTCTCAGCTTCTCACACCTACTGGCAATTATACCCAAAGCAGAGATATTTCCCCACATCCTCTCGCTTTATCCATTGAGTATCAGAGAGACATTAGCCAAAAGCAGCTGGTTAATGCCACCAGAGAGCAGTGGGAGAAACTTGGTTATTCTGACACTGGCCCATGGGTTACTCAGTTAGAAAAAATCTTCCCAGATATCAAAGATGGACAGCAACTGACCTACGTATCCGATGGTGATAAAGGACGTTTCTATTTTTCTTCTCATCAAGAAAAAAATCAGTGGATTGGATCGATTACGGATCCGAAGCTCAATGACGCGTTTCTTGCGATCTGGCTATCTCCTCAAACGCAATACCCAAAGCTTAGACAAGACTTAATTGGAGCTAAGTAGCATGCGAAAAATGAAAACGGCCATCATCGGTGTACTTTTAACGATACTTATCGGTTGTTCGACAGAAGTTTCTGAATATAAAGGAAGTACGCCAGCTTTTAATCTATTTGAGTACTTTGATGGTGAAGTGACCGCTTGGGGAATGGTTCAAGATTATACCAATAAACAGCAGCGTCGTTTTAAGGTTGACATCGCTGGCACTATTAATGGAGATACCATAACTCTCGTTGAAGACTTTGTGTTTGATGATGGCGAGCCTGACCAGAGAATTTGGAAAATTAAGCGATTAAGTGACAGCACTTATGAGGGGGAAGCGGGGGATATATTGGGTATTGCGCAAGGTAAAGAAGTAGGTAATGCGCTCCACTGGGTATACGACTTTGAGCTGACCCTTGATGATTCAAAGGTGAAGGTCACTTTTGATGATTGGTTATTCAGACAGGACGATCGACATGTATTTAATATCACCAGTATTCGTAAGTTGGGTGTTGAAGTCGGTCAAATCACTTTGTTCTTTCAAAAACGGACACCGAATTAACTCAATAGCTTTCAGTTCATTGGGAGTCAAAAAGAAAGGGTTGACGTTGTTACGTCAACCCTGTTGTTTTTATACCGTGTTCTATTACAGCTTATCTGTCAATTCAATCGCTTGACCGATGTAGTTAGCTGGCGTCATCTCTTTCAGACGTGCTTTCTCGTGCTCAGGAAGCTCAAGACCATCGATAAAGTGACGCATTGCTTCGCCATCTACACGCTTGCCACGAGTTAGCTCTTTTAGCTTCTCGTATGGCTTCTCGATACCGTAGCGGCGCATTACTGTTTGTACAGGTTCTGCTAGCACTTCCCAGTTTTGGTCTAGCTCTGCAAGTAGCGCTTCACGGTTAACTTCTAGCTTGCTGATACCTTTCAGAGTAGAAGTGTATGCGATGATTGCGTAGCCCACACCCACACCTAAGTTACGAAGCACTGTCGAATCAGTTAGATCACGCTGCCAGCGAGAAATTGGTAGTTTCTGCGCTAGGTGGCCGAATACCGCGTTTGCAAGACCAAGGTTGCCTTCTGAGTTTTCAAAGTCGATTGGGTTAACTTTGTGAGGCATTGTGGATGAGCCGATCTCACCGGCGATCGTTTTCTGTTTGAAGTGACCCAGTGCAATGTAGCCCCAAATGTCACGGTCGAAGTCGATTAGGATAGTGTTGAAGCGTGCAACAGCATCGAATAGTTCAGCGATGTAATCGTGCGGCTCGATTTGGGTTGTGTACGGGTTCCAAGTCACGCCTAGAGACTCAGTGATAAACTCTTCAGAGAATTGGTGCCAATCTACTTCTGGGTAAGCAGAAAGGTGAGCGTTGTAGTTACCTACAGCACCGTTGATCTTACCTAGGATTTCAACGTTAGCGATCTGCTTGTATTGACGCTCCATACGGTACGCCACGTTCGCCATCTCTTTACCCATAGTAGATGGAGAAGCAGGCTGGCCGTGTGTACGTGATAGAAGAGGGATGTCACGGTATTCAACAGCAAGTGCTTTAATAGCATCTATGATGTTTTTGATTTCAGGAAGAATCACTTCGTCACGAGCTTCTTTCAGCATTAGCGCGTGAGACGTGTTGTTAATGTCTTCTGAAGTACAAGCAAAGTGAATGAACTCGTTTATCGCGTGAAGCTCAGGAACACCCGCTACTTTCTCTTTTAGAAAATACTCAACCGCTTTAACGTCGTGGTTAGTGGTACGTTCGATTTCTTTGATGCGCGCTGCGTCTTCTTCCGAGAAGTTTGCTGCTAACTCATCAAGGAACTGGTTTGCTTCTGCACTGAAAGCTGGTACTTCTTTGATTGCATCAGTGGCTGCTAGCTTTTGCAACCAACGAATTTCAACGATAGAGCGGTACTTTAGAAGGCCGAACTCGCTAAAAATGCTGCGAAGTGCAATGGTCTTACTTCCGTAACGGCCGTCTACTGGCGAAACAGCAGTCAATGCTGACAGTTCCATGATGTTCTCCTGAATTGAGTGTCTAAATTTCGTGAGCTTTATACCAATAACTTACGCAATTGTCACGCATATTGCGCAAACGTTTGCCTTGGGTTTGTTCTGGTAGAAAAAATACGCTCGCGTCGTGACGCGAGCGGTATGATTAAGCCTTACATTCTGGCGAGTAGGATTTGAGCCTGTTCAACCATCTTCTTACGCCCAAAGATAAGGTGACGGCGTTTGCCTCCGACTTGACGCCAAAGCACTGCGCTTCGAATACCCGATAGCAGCAATGCTCTAACCTTGTGCTGGTTACCTGTCTGCTGTAGGACAGAAGGGGTACCCGTGACTTGGATTCTAGGACCAATTGGGCTAATGACATCGAGATAGATACTGGCCAAGTTGCTGATCATTTGGTCGTCAAGCAACTCAAAGTGATCAAGCTGTCTTTCGATCATCTGGATACGATCACCAAGTTGAGACATTGCATCGTTACGGCCACTCAGCTTACGTTCTAACGCCATCAGGCTAATAATGTAGCGAGTAATTTCACTACCAGTAGGGGTACTATCAATGCCTTTCACTAGGCACTCAAGTCCTAGCTTTAAATCCGACTCACGACCATAAACACTAACGGTGTTACTTGGGTTAATGTTGAGAATCGCTTTTAGTGACGTTTCAAACGCATCAGAGTCACAGTGACCATTTTTCGCGACCTGTTGAACCAGAGCGACAGCTTGGCAAATTCCTGCAAATGCGATGGTGCGATCGTAAAGTGCGTTAGCCACGTAGTAATACTCCTAAATGCGTTGAATTAAATTCGTTCTTCAATGATGCCACCACCTAAGCAGACATCGTCTTTATAAAATACCGCTGACTGACCAGGAGTCACGGCGACCTGGGGATCGTCGAAGATTACTTTGATCGTTTCATCATCAATAGGGATGAGAGTACATGGAATATCTGTTTGACGGTAACGCGTTTTCACGCTGCACTGAACAGGCGCTTTGATGACTTCACGGTCTACCCAGTGTAGTTGAGAGGCAATTAGCCCTTGAGACTTTAGTAATGGATGATCAGCGCCTTGAACCGCGATAAGTACGTTACGTTTTAAATCTTTATCAGCAACGTACCAAGGATCTTCATTGCCGCCACCACCTTTCTGGCCACCAATATGCAGGCCTTTACGTTGTCCCAAAGTGTGATACATCAGACCTTGGTGCTCACCGATCACTTTACCTTCTGGTGTTTCGATCTTACCTGGTTGTGCCGGTAAATAGCGTGACAAGAAGTCGGTGAATTTACGCTCACCGATGAAGCAGATTCCGGTTGAGTCTTTTTTCTTAGCGGTAATCAAATCTTGCTCTTCTGCAATACGACGTACTTCAGGCTTTTCTAGTTCACCGACAGGGAAAAGACTGCGAGCGATTTGCTCACTGCTGAGTGTGTATAAGAAATAGCTTTGATCTTTATTACCATCAAGGCCACGAAGCATTTGAGGTTTTTCGCCGTTTTCAGGGAAAGTACGGCGTACGTAGTGACCCATTGCGATGTAGTCGGCATCGAGCACTTCATCGGCGAATTCAAGAAAAGCTTTGAACTTGATTTCTTTGTTACAAAGGATATCTGGGTTAGGGGTGCGGCCTGCTTTGTATTCTGCCAAAAAGTACTCAAAAACGTTGTCCCAGTACTCTGCAGCAAAGTTGATGGTGTGCAGATGAATACCTAGCTTGTCACAAACGGCTTGAGCGTCAGCCAAATCTTCTGCTGCAGTACAGTATTCTTCGTTATCGTCTTCCTCCCAGTTCTTCATGAACAGTCCTTCGACCTGATAGCCCTGTTGTATCAGAAGATACGCGGAAACGGATGAGTCAACACCGCCAGACATGCCGACGATAACTTTCTTTTTACTGTTGTCAGTACAGTTCTTAGACATTACTAAACACCACACAATTTAACTGGAGGCAGATCTTAACAGAAAGCGTTTCGAGGTGACAGTTCCGAGATCGAACTCACACTTCGATTTTGCTGCAATTTTACTCGCACGTAACTGAAATCTACGATTTTATGACTATAGACAGCCTATATATGGCATAGTTGACGAAATTCAAGTTAAACAAGGTGTAAACATGAGTGATGATAACCAATTCATGTCGGAAGCAGAGCTGATTGAGATTGTTGAAAATCAGCTTGAAGATGGTGAGCCGCTGAAGGTTAAAGAAACGCTAATGCGATTGATGATGACGGGAACACCAAAAGACGAAGCCATAGCGATGATGGCTTGTGCTGTATCGATTGAAATATTTGATGTCATGAAAAACGAGGGTAAATTCAACTTAAAGCGCTACTCTGAGCACTTAGACAGGCTCCCCGATATAGGGTTTATGGAAGGCGAATAAGCCTCCATTTAGGTACCCAATGTGCCACTCAAATAGAGCTGGCATATTTTTCATACAGACCCTTGAAGGGTTCTATGAGTCCCTCTTATTTATTACATCAAGATTAAATTTTAGTGGCAAACGTTTGCTATAATTCCAGTTATTGCCGCGTTAGGTAGTGCGAGGTAGAATCCGGCATCCTTTCATCCCTTACTCAGAATATTTGTTATGAAGTTTCCTGGCCAACGAAAATCTAAGCACTATTTTCCTGTGCATGCGCGTGACCCTTTAGTGAGTCAATCTCAAGAAAGCAAGAAAATGTCCAGCACGCACATTATTGGTATTGACCAAACTTTGGTCGATATTGAAGCGAAAGTAAGCTCGGAGCTTATTGAGAAATACAAGCTGAGTAAAGGTCACTCATTAGTCATAGATGATGCTACTGCAGAAGCGCTTTATAATGAGTTGAAAGATAATGCCCTCATCACCAATGAATATGCTGGTGGGACGATTGGTAATACACTTCATAACTATTCTGTTCTGGCCGATGATCGTTCAACACTTTTGGGTGTCATGAGCCAAGATATTAAGATCGGAAGTTACGGCTTTCGCTATTTGTGCAACACTTCAAGCCGGATGGATTTGAATTACCTTCAGGGTGTTGATGGTGCAATTGGTCGGTGTTTTGCTCTCATTTCTGATGATGGTGAACGGACGTTTGCTATTAGCGAAGGGCAGATGAATCAATTACATCCAAGTAGCATTCCTGAAACGATTTTCGAGAATGCCTCTGCTTTAGTATTAACCGCTTATTTAGTGCGTTGCAAAGAAGGCGACCCAATGCCGGAAGCGACGATGAAAGCCATTGAATATGCGAAGAAATACAATGTGCCAGTCGTTCTTACTCTCGGAACGAAATTCGTGATTCAAGATGATCCTGTATTCTGGCAAGACTTTTTGCGTGACCACGTTAGCGTCGTAGCAATGAATGAGGATGAAGCTGAGGCGTTAACGGGTGAGTCCGATCCGTTAGCGGCGTCAGATAAGACATTGGAGTGGGTAGATTTGGTTCTCTGTACCTCCGGTCCTGTGGGGCTATTTATGGCAGGTTATACTGAGGAAGCGGCCAAGCGTCAGACTTCTCTACCACTACTTCCAGGTAGTATTGCTGAATTTAATCGTTTTGAATTTAGTCGTCCAGCAGCGAAAGCGGCCTGTGAGAACCCAATTAAGGTGTATTCGCATATTTCACCTTACATGGGGGGGCCAGAAAAAATTAAAAATACTAATGGGGCAGGTGATGCAGCATTGTCCGCGTTATTGCATGATATGGCTGCGAATAAATACCATAAAGAAAATGTGCCTAATTCAAGTAAGCATGCACATACGTTCTTGACATATTCGTCGTTCTCTCAGGTTTGCAAATATTCAAACCGTGCTAGTTATGAGGTTTTAGTTCAGCATTCTCCACGCCTATCACGAGGCTTGCCAGAGCGTGAAGATAGTTTAGAAGAAGCATATTGGGAACGTTAATTCAGTAATAATTAATTACAAAAAAACCTCGCATAGCGAGGTTTTTTTACAATACAAAAGTGTTTATTAAAAACACTTCTATAAATTTCAATTAGATCAGGAAGTCATCAAGTGATTTACCTGCATCTAGCTGTTCTTGGATTGCTGAAGGTGTACGACCTTGACCTGTCCATGTTTTTTCTTCGCCGTTAGCATCTACATATTTGTATTTTGCTGGGCGTGGGGCGCGTTTTGATTTCTGTTTACCAGTAGCTTCACCTGCTAGAGCTGAAATAACCATGTCTTTATCTAGACCTAGTTGCTTAATTTGCTCAGCAATATCTGCCAATTTTGCTTCTTGTGCTGCTTTGGCTTCACGCTCTGCTTCTTCCGCTTCTTTTCGTTCAGCTACAACAGTTGATAATTTGTCTAGAGCTTCCTCTAGTTGTTCCAAGGTAAGCTCACGTGCAAATGCTCGTAGGCTACGAATGTTTAATAGAGTTTTTGTTAGTTCCGACATGTAATTTCCCACTTAATTAAGGAGCCGATGAAATAAATATTAAACCCGTATTATTCGCAATACAATATTTTCCAGTTAAATTGTTATAAAAACTATTAATTAATCGCCGAAGAATTAGAGTAATGAGACCTTTCTTATTAACTGATGAATTCTTGTTGCATAGAATATCGTTGGTTTTGTGATTTTGACAATACTGAGAGAGGATAAGTTTCATACACTAATGATATTTATTTTATATCATAAAAATAAGTTGGATTATCCTTTTGTCATGACATTATCAAGATAGTAACAAATCTTCTTTAATTCATATTTTTTATCACTAAATGCTGACTTTTTCTTCACTTTACGATCGTAATCGAAGATGTACATCGAAAAGACCGAGTTGATGAATAAATAGGAAGGGTCATCGCTCGTCCGTTATGATATTAGTTGAGCTTAAATGGTATGAGCAGAAACTTTATGCACAGAAGAAGAAAAATCATTAATGCTTAATTGGATAAGATGTATTGCAATGGGGCTTTCGATCAGTACAATGGGCGCCACCTAATGCGATGTGTTGGTTAAATTGTTGTTAAAACTGTTTTTCAGTAGTTTAAAATATCAACTGTCGCGGTAGAGGTGCGAAATAAATCAGTAGTATTTGTTGGGGTGATGCCAATGAACAGATATGAAAGGTTGTTTTGCCGAAGTGAGTATTCATATCAACGGTGCTTGCTGGGGTTACACTCGAAAGGGGTAACACTGCCATAGTCTATAATTTTGTAAAACTATGGAGCGCTACTGTAGGGCAGGGTGGAGTTTTCGCTTCCCTTTCGCTTAGTTCAACATAAATTGTTTGATACTCATTTCTTTCAATTTATCTGCAGTAGATCTCTAACCATTTATTACTGGTTTTTGAAGATCATGAATTTAATTGATTTTGCTACATCTCCGATTTCTTTGCTACCTCCATTGGTCGCACTGAGTTTGGCGATTATTACTCGTCGTGTACTGGTGTCTTTAGGTGTGGGTATCACTTTGGGCGCTGTCCTTCTTAACGATTACTCTCTGGGTAATACACTCAGTTATGTAGGCTCAACGGTATCGAGTGTCTTCATTGAAGACGGCGGTATTAATACATGGAATATGAGTATCGTTGGTTTCCTACTTTTACTTGGTATGATGACGGCGCTACTGACGTTATCGGGTGGTACCCGTGCTTTCGCCGAATGGGCGCAATCGCGCGTTAAAAGCAAACGTGGTTCCAAATTACTCGCGGCTTTTCTAGGCGTATTTATTTTTGTTGATGACTATTTTAACAGCCTAGCCGTTGGTGCGATTTCTCGTCCTGTCACAGACCGCTTCTATGTTTCTCGAGCTAAATTGGCTTACATCTTAGATTCAACCGCAGCACCAATGTGTGTGATTATGCCTGCATCAAGTTGGGGCGCGTATATCATGACTATTATTGGTGGCATTCTCGTTTCACATGGCATTACTGAGTATTCCGCTCTTGGCGCGTATGTGCGTCTTATTCCAATGAACTTCTATGCGGTATTTGCATTGCTGATGGTGTTTGCCGTTGCTTGGTTTGGCCTTGATATTGGTAAAATGCGTAATCACGAAATTGCGGCCTCACAAGGCCATGGTTTTGAGAAAGAGCAAGCGAATGATTCACAGGAAGCTCATGAAATCAATGAAGAGTTAGATATTCAAGAGAGCGAAGGCGGTAAAGTTTCAGACTTGGTTTTGCCGATCGTATTCCTGATTGTTGCAACCATTGCTTCTATGTTATATACCGGCGGTCAAGCTTTGGCTGCTGATGGCAAGGCATTTAATATTCTAGGTGCCTTTGAAAACACCGATGTAGGCACCTCGCTAATTTACGGTGGTCTTGTCGGTTTAGCTATCGCATTGTTTACGGTATTTAAGCAAGGTATCGCGGTAAGCGAGATCACACGCACACTATGGATTGGTGCAAAATCAATGTTTGGTGCCATTTTGATCTTAGTTTTTGCTTGGACTATTGGGTCAGTGATTGGTGATATGAATACGGGTAAATACCTGTCCACATTGGCGCAAGGTAATATAAATCCACATTGGCTGCCAGTTATTCTATTCCTACTCTCTGGCCTTATGGCATTTTCTACTGGTACGTCATGGGGGACATTTGGCATCATGCTTCCAATTGCCGGTGATATGGCTGGCGCAACGGATCTCGCTTTGATGCTGCCTATGCTAAGTGCTGTATTAGCTGGTTCAGTATTTGGTGACCACTGCTCGCCAATTTCTGATACGACGATTCTGTCTTCAACAGGGGCTCGTTGTAACCATATTGATCATGTAGCGACCCAGTTACCTTATGCGCTGTCAGTAGCTGCTGTATCTTGTATTGGTTTTATCACATTGGGGATGACGGCTTCCGTAGGAATCTCTTTTGCCGCTTCAGCCGTTGCCTTTTTTGGCGTTTGTGTATTGTTGTCAATTCTTTCAAGAGCCAAGATAGCAAGCTGTCACAACGCTTAATGAATTGAACTCAATAAAGAACTTAAAAGGGAGCGAAAGCTCCTTTTTATTTGTCTAATACAAATTTTAAAAATCTTTAATTTTTAGTTGAAAAATAGTTTTTCCTTGGTTAGTGTGGTTATCAAGCAAGCGAACTGAAGAGCTTATAAGTATGCGTAATTTTGTAATGAACATTCATCACCATCATCACCCAGTCTAGTCTTTCGGGAGATGTACGCATACCCGGGGGACAGGAAACTCCCGGAGGCAGAAATCGCAAACTACAAGATTTAGAACCCTCGGGAGACTACTCTTCCGAGGGTTTTTTAGTTTTAACGATTTAAGAATTAATTTGCACAGGGATAAAAGCAATGCAAACACAACGCCTAAGAATCGCAATCCAAAAGAAAGGTCGCCTTAGTAAAGAGAGCCAAGCTCTACTTAAAAAGTGTGGCGTTAAATTCAACGTTATGGGGGAGCGCCTTGTCGTTCACTCTGAAAATATGCCAATTGATTTACTTTTGGTTCGTGACGACGATATTCCGGGTCTGATTATGGATGGTGTCGTTGACCTAGGCTTTATTGGTGAAAATGAATTAGAAGAAGTTCGCCTCGACCGTAAAGCATTGGGCGAACCATCGGAATTTATCCAACTTCGTCGACTTGATTTCGGTGGCTGTCGTTTGTCTATCGCAATTGACAAAGACGAAGAGTACAACGGCCCTAAAGACCTTGCTGGTAAGCGCATCGCAACTACATACCCACAGTTGCTAAAAGCTTACATGGATGAAGCGGGTGTCCCATTCTCAACATGTATGCTGACAGGCTCAGTAGAAGTTGCCCCTCGCGCTGGTCTTGCAGATGCGATCGCTGATTTAGTGTCTACGGGGGCAACATTGGAAGCTAACGGTCTAAAAGAAGCGGAAATCATCTTCAAATCAAAAGCAACGCTGATTCAACGTACAGGTGAATTCGATGCAGACAAAGTCGCGTTAATCGAGAAACTCCTGACTCGTATGCAAGGCGTACAGCAAGCGAAAGAATCTAAATACATCATGCTACATGCACCAGCTGAGAAGCTAGGCCAAATCAAGGCACTACTTCCGGGCGCTGAAGACCCTACTGTATTACCTCTGTCTGCCGACAAGCAAAAAGTTGCGGTTCATTTGGTCAGTACTGAAAACCTGTTCTGGGAAACTATGGAACAGCTGAAAGAGCTGGGCGCAAGCTCAATCCTAGTGCTACCAATTGACAAAATGATGGAGTAACCGCAATGAGAACCGTCGTATGGCAATCGCTAAGTGAATCTCAGCAAGACTCGATTCTAGAACGTCCTGCAATTGCAGAGGGTGCAAACATTACTGCTGCGGTTTCTGACGTTATCGCGAAAGTTCGTAGTGAGGGCGATTCAGCCCTGCTTGAATTAACTGAGAAGTTTGATCGCGTGAAGCCGGAATCCATTCGTGTATCGGCTCAAGAGATTGAGGAAGCGTCAGCGTGTCTTTCTGAAAAAATGAAGAACGCACTGGAGCAAGCTTATGCCAACATCTCTAAGTTTCACAAAGCGCAGAAGCCACAACCTATCAAAGTAGAAACTCAACCGGGTGTGCTTTGTGAACAGGTCACGCGTCCAATCCAAAAAGTGGGTTTGTACATTCCAGGTGGCAGCGCGCCATTACCATCGACGGTTTTGATGCTTGGGGTTCCTGCAAAAATTGCAGGCTGTCGTAAAGTGGTGCTTTGTTCTCCACCGCCAATTACTGACGAGATCCTTTATGTAGCAAAACTGTGTGGTATTGATGAAGTGTACAACGTTGGCGGTGGTCAAGCCGTCGCTGCGATGGCTTACGGTACAGAGACAGTATCCAAAGTCGATAAGATCTTTGGCCCGGGTAACGCTTACGTGACAGAAGCAAAACGTCAGGTGAGCAATGATTTTCGCGGTGCAGCGATCGATATGCCAGCTGGCCCTTCGGAAGTGCTAGTGATTGCCGATGAAACTGCAGACCCAGACTTCATCGCTGCAGACCTTCTAAGCCAAGCAGAGCACGGCCCTGACTCTCAAGTAGTGCTTGTGACGCCTTCACCTGTGATTGCTGACCAAGTCACTGATGCAGTTCAGCGCCAACTCAAAGAGCTATCTCGTGCAGACATTGCTGAGAAGGCACTCGCTTCAAGTTTGGTTATCATCGCGGAGTCGTTGACTCAAGCGGTTTCAATCTCAAATTACTACGGCCCTGAGCACTTGATTGTTCAGACAAAGAACCCTCGTGAGCTTCTACCTTTACTCGATAATGCAGGTTCCATCTTCCTAGGGGATTGGTCACCTGAATCGGCGGGTGATTACGCATCGGGCACTAACCACGTTCTCCCTACTTACGGTTACACGCGTACGTATTCGAGCTTAGGTTTAGCGGATTTCTCTAAGCGTATGACAGTTCAAGAGCTGTCTGCTGATGGTCTAAAAAACCTTGCTCCAACAGTGGTGACCATGGCTGAAGCAGAAGGTTTGGATGCACACAAACGTGCCGTGACCATTCGTGTAGAAAAACTGGCAGCTAAGTAAGAGGGCAATGAGATGGAAAAGCTAGCGCGTAAACAGGTCCAAAAACTGACTCCTTATTTATCGGCTCGTCGTATCGGTGGTACAGGCGATGTATGGCTAAATGCCAACGAATCGCCATTCAACAATGAATACAAAACTGACTTTGCTAGGCTTAATCGTTACAGCGAATGCCAGCCTAAAGAACTGATTTCTGCTTACGCTGCGTATGCAGGGGTAAAATCAGAACAAACGCTGACTTCTCGCGGTGCAGATGAAGGCATTGAACTACTGATTCGTGCATTCTGTGAGCCAGACGAAGATGCGATTCTTTACTGCCCACCAACTTACGGTATGTACTCTATCAGCGCTGAAACCATTGGTGTAGAGCGCAAAACCGTGCCGCTAACATCAGATTGGCAACTAGACCTTACAGGTATCGAAGCCAATCTGGATAACGTTAAACTGGTTTTCGTATGTTCACCAAATAACCCAACGGGTAACTTGGTTAAGCGTGAAGATATTGTCTCTCTGCTTGAAATGACAAAAGACCGCGCAATCGTGGTGATGGACGAAGCTTACATTGATTTCTGCCCAGAAGCGTCAACAGTAGATTTACTGGCTCAATACCCGAATCTTGCAATTCTGCGTACTCTGTCGAAAGCTTTTGCCCTTGCGGGTTTGCGTTGTGGATTTACGCTTGCGAGCGAAGAGCTGATTAATGTACTTCTTAAAGTTATCGCACCATACCCAGTACCAGTTCCTGTTGCTGAAATTGCTACCCAAGCGCTTTCTGAAGCCGGCCTAGCGAGAGCAAAATTCCAAGTTCTCGATTTGAACGCGAACCGTGCTTATTTGCAGGTGGGCTTGTCGATGATTCCGGGCTTGGAAGTCTTTGAAGGATGGGGTAACTACCTATTGGTTAAATTCCCAGATGGTGATGATCTTTTCAAAGCTGCTTGGGAAACAGGCATTATCTTGCGTAACTCGCCAATTGAGAACTGCGTACGTATCAGTGTCGGTAACCGCGACGAGTGCGAAAAAACACTCGGATTTATTAGAAACTATTACAGCTAAATATCATTGGCTCTGGCCTTTGCGAGAGCCACTAAATTTGAAATAAGGAAGTTCGAGTGAGCAAACAACAAAAAATCCTTTTTATTGACCGTGATGGCACCTTAATTGTTGAGCCGCCGGTTGATTTTCAAGTAGACCGTTTAGATAAGCTAAAACTAGAGCCATTTGTTATCCCAAGCCTGCTGTCGTTGCAGGATGCAGGATACCGTCTAGTGATGGTCACTAACCAAGACGGTTTGGGCACCGACAGCTACCCACAAGCAGATTTTGATGCACCGCACGATATGATGATGGAAATCTTCGAATCTCAAGGTGTGAAGTTCGATGACGTATTGATCTGCCCTCACTTTGAAGAAGATAACTGCTCATGCCGAAAGCCTAAATTAGGCATGGTGAAAGAGTACCTTCAAGGTGGCAAAGTGGACTTCCAAAACTCTGTTGTGATTGGCGATCGTCAAACCGATCTTCAACTTGCAGAAAATATGGCAATTCGTGGCATTCAATACAACCCGGAAACCATGGGTTGGAAACAGATCCTGAAAGATCTGACGGTGAAGGCTCGCGTCGCTGAAGTGGTCCGTACTACGAAAGAAACTGATATTAAAGTCGCGGTAAATCTTGATGACCAAGGCGGTAATGATATTTCTACTGGCCTAGGCTTTTTTGACCACATGTTGGATCAAATTGCGACGCACGGTGGATTCCAAATGGTGTGCAAAGTGGAAGGTGACCTGCACATTGACGATCACCACTCAGTAGAAGACACCGCACTTGCGTTAGGCCAAGCGCTGAAAGAAGCGCTAGGTGATAAGCGTGGTATTGGCCGATTTGGCTTTAGCCTGCCAATGGATGAGTGTTTGGCGCAATGTGCTCTAGACCTATCAGGGCGTCCTTACCTTAAGTTCGACGCGCAGTTCAGCCGTGAGCAAGTCGGTGACCTTTCAACCGAGATGGTGGTTCACTTCTTCCGCTCTCTAACTGACACCCTAGCGTGTACGCTGCACCTTTCTTCTGCTGGCGATAATGATCACCACATCATTGAGAGCCTATTTAAAGCGTTTGGTCGTACTCTGCGCCAAGCAATCAAAGTAGAAGGTACTGAGCTGCCAAGTAGTAAAGGCGTGCTTTAAGGCTAGCGCTAGCAAGGAGAAAAACAGTGACAGAACAGAAAGTTGTCATCATCGATACTGGCTGTGCCAACGTTTCTTCGGTGAAGTTTGCCATTGAACGCCTAGGCTATGACGTAACGATTTCAAAAGACCCACAAGTTGTATTGTCGGCAGATAAGCTATTCCTACCGGGTGTAGGAACCGCCAGTGAAGCGATGAAAAACCTTGAAGAGCGTGACCTTATCAGCTTGGTAAAGCAGGTAGAAAAGCCGCTGTTAGGTATCTGTTTAGGCATGCAACTGTTGGGTAAAATGTCTCAAGAGAAAGGGCAGAAAGCTGATGAGTTGGTTGAGTGTCTTGGACTTTGTGATGGCGAAGTGAAGCTACTACAAACTGGCGACTTGCCGCTGCCTCATATGGGCTGGAACACAGTCTCTGCAAAAGCAGGTAACCCATTGTTCAAAGGCATTGAAGAAGGTGAGTACTTCTACTTTGTACACAGTTTTGCAATGCCTGTTGGGGATTACACTATTGCGGAGTGTGAGTATGGCAACCCGTTCACAGCAGCAGTACAAAGCGGTAACTACTACGGCGTGCAATTCCACCCTGAGCGTTCTTCAAAAGCGGGCGCGAAGCTTATTCAAAACTTCTTAGAATTATAAAAGGGATTTAGTGTGATTATTCCAGCTCTTGATTTAATTGAAGGACAGGTGGTTCGCCTTTATCAAGGTGATTACGGCCAAGTAACCGAGTACAAAGTCGACCCAGCAGATCAGTTTAACTTGTACCACCAAGCCGGTGCTAACTGGCTGCACTTAGTCGATCTAACGGGCGCAAAAGATACGACAGCACGTCAGCTTGATTTGATTGCAAAGCTATTAGCAAGTACGCCTGCGAATATCCAAATCGGTGGTGGTGTGCGTATTGAGCAAGACGTGGTTGATCTGCTAGAAGCAGGTGCTCAGCGTGTTGTGGTTGGTTCTACAGCAGTAAAACAACCAGAGCTTGTAAAAGGTTGGATGGAAAAATACGGCGCAGAGAAAATCGTTCTCGCGCTAGACATCAACATCGATCAAGACGGTACACGCAAAGTGGCAATCTCCGGTTGGCAAGAAGATTCAGGCGTGACGATTGAAGCTCTGATCAATGATTACCTAACAGTAGGTTTGCAGCACGTACTTTGTACCGACATTTCGCGTGACGGTACGTTAGAAGGCTCAAACGTAGAGCTTTATGTTGACCTATGTAAACAGTACCCACAAGTGCAGTTCCAATCTTCAGGCGGCATCGGCTCGCTAGCAGATATCGAAGCACTAAAAGGTAGTGGTGTGGCAGGCGTGATTGTCGGTCGAGCACTGTTAGATGGTAAGTTCACAGCAGAGGAGGCATTTGCATGCTGGCAAAGCGAATAATTCCATGTCTTGATGTTCGTGATGGACAAGTGGTGAAGGGCGTCCAGTTCCGTAACCACGAAATCATCGGCGACATCGTTCCTTTGGCACAACGTTATGCGGAAGAAGGCGCTGACGAGCTTGTGTTCTACGATATTACCGCTTCAAGTGATGGCCGTGTCGTCGATAAAAGCTGGGTTGCTCGTGTTGCAGAAGTAATTGATATCCCTTTCTGCGTCGCTGGTGGTATTAAATCAGCCGAAGACGCAGCGCGCATTCTTGAGTTTGGCGCGGACAAGGTGTCTATCAACTCACCTGCATTGGCGAACCCGCAGTTGATTACTGACCTTGCGGATAAGTTTGGTGTTCAATGTATCGTGGTTGGCATCGACTCTTACTACGACAAAGATACTGGCAAGTATCAGGTTTACCAGTTTACTGGCGATGAAGAACGCACCAAAGCGACCCAGTGGGAAACGCGTGATTGGGTGCAAGAAGTGCAAAAGCGTGGCGCTGGTGAAATCGTATTGAACATGATGAACCAAGACGGCGTGCGTAACGGTTACGATATCGATCAGCTAAACATGGTGCATGAAGTGTGTAACGTACCGTTGATTGCATCAGGTGGTGCGGGTGCCATGGAGCACTTCGCAGAAGCTTACCAAAAAGCGAATGTCGATGGTGCGCTTGCCGCATCGGTATTCCACAAACAAGTCATCAACATTGGTGAACTAAAGCAGTATTTGAAACAACAAGGCATTGAGGTACGACTATGAGTGTGAAAGCCGCCGAAGTCAGTTCGCTAGCTGAGCGAATCAACTGGGAAAAGGTGGATGGTCTGGTACCTGCCATCGTACAAGATTTCCAATCAAGCCAAGTGCTGATGATGGGTTACATGAACCAAGATGCGTTGGCAAAAACGGGTGAAATGGGTCAAGTGACGTTTTTCTCTCGTACCAAACAGCGTCTTTGGACCAAAGGTGAGACCTCAGGCAACGTGTTGCAATTGGTGAACATGCAGTTAGATTGCGATAACGATACGCTGTTGGTGAAAGTGAATCCCATTGGCCCTACGTGTCACTTGGGCAATACCACTTGCTGGGATGTGGATCCGCAAGAGGAGTCGCAAATGGTGTGGCTTCATCAACTTGAGCAGTTATTGGCTGCCCGCAAGAGTGCCGACCCTGATTCCTCTTATACTGCCAACCTTTATTCCCGTGGCACCAAGCGTATTTCGCAGAAAGTGGGCGAAGAAGGCGTTGAAGTCGCGCTTGCGGCGACGTCGGGTGACAAGGCGGAGTTAGTGTGTGAGTCAGCGGATTTGATTTATCACTTACTGGTTCTACTTCAGGATCAAGGTTTATCAATGAACGACGTGGTTAATAAGCT
This sequence comes from Vibrio sp. Isolate23, assembly GCF_022398095.1. Lineage (NCBI taxonomy): Bacteria > Pseudomonadati > Pseudomonadota > Gammaproteobacteria > Vibrionales > Vibrionaceae > Vibrio > Vibrio sp. Isolate23. Next base: position 387,290 of record NZ_JAKEUV010000002.1, on the reverse strand, counting down.
GAAAGAGCGTCATAAATAGTTTTTTGACTTTCGAGTAAAACCTAATCTTCTAAGTATACTCATCTCAACATCTCCCCTGACTAAACCGTAAGTACGTCTTACGGTTTTTTTGTTGTAAATATCATCTTTATCGATCGTTTCTTTCGTTATCGCGTATATAAACTACTCTTCTTAAAAGGGCTTTTATGTTGCTACTTTTGTTGGTAAGAAGTTGTAGCGTAAGACGAAATGAGGATGTTGAGTTATAAGGAGGTCGGAGTGAAGGTGGCTCACGGCAAAAAAATAACGCTTATCGCAGATGATCAAAAAGTAGTGAGGCACACCCTGAAGCTCTGCTTACAAAATCTCGATTATCAGGATGTGCTAGAAGCATGTGATGGAAAAGAAGCCAAACAACTCGCAGTCGAGCACGATATTGATATCATCTTTTGTGACTTAAATATGCCAGTTGAAGATGGCTTTGAGGTGTTGCGATACTTAGGCGAAATCCATTTCAGTGGCAGTGTGATTTTAATCAGTGGCGAGGAAGAAGAAGTGTTATCTTCATCTTCGAACCTAGCCCGCCTTTACAAGCTCGACATTTTAGGTAGTTTGAAGAAACCCATCTCTTTTACTACGGTGAAAGATTTGATGTCACAGGTTGAAAAGTCAACAATATCAAGAATCAACAATCGTCCTCCTTCGGTTTTGAGTGCGGCATCAGTTCAACACTTTATTGATACGGGTTGTGTAAGGGCATTCTTTCAACCCCAGATAGAGTTGGAAACGGGTCGGGTATGTGGCTTAGAAGTTTTGGCTCGTGTTGTGGATGAAGATGACAATATTATCCCTCCTGACAGTTTCATTCCCGTAGCAGAAAAGAATTTAGACCTCATTTTATCACTCACTAAAACCATTATTCGAGCTGCCTTCTCTGATATAGCCAAACATTTCCAATCTCTTCAAGACATTACATTTTCCCTCAATATATCGGCAAAAGTTTTGGAAGACCAAGGTTTTACTAGCTGGCTGGACCAGGTTGCAAATGAATATCAAATTCCGCAAGAAAGCATTTTATGTGAGTTAACTGAAACAGCGCTGACTCATGATCAGGCGGCTATTAACACGCAATTGCTTCGGCTCAGGCTACTTAAGTTTAATCTTTCAATCGATGACTTTGGTACAGGCTATTCTTCTATTGCTCAGCTTCACTCTATCCCTTTCAATGAACTTAAAGTAGACAAGCGCTTTGTGCTCGACTGTTTAACAAACACCAAGTCTCAAGCAATTCTCGAGCAAAGTGTTCGGATGGGTAAGGCTATGGGTATGAGTGTTGTAGCCGAAGGGGTCGAAAATCGTGAAGTTGAAGAGTTTTTAGTGTCTATCGGTTGCAACATTGCCCAGGGCTACTTGTATTCTAAGCCGGACGAACTGAGCTACATCCTTGCTTATATGAAGCGCTCAAATCGCATTTATGAGGATCGCTCATGAAGTTTTCTACCAAACTACCGTTACTGTTTTTTGTTTTTGGAGTGTTGATGTTGGGGGCGGTGACTTTGACATCTTGGAAAGGCAAAGACATCCTACAAGAGACGACGTTCACGACTATTGAAAGGGAAGCCGCGCTGCTTATCCGCCTTATTGATAGTAACTTATTTGAGCGCTACCACGATGCTCAAGCGTTTCCTATGTCATTAGGTGTGGTAGATAAAGAGCAGTTAGATTACGTGGCAACCAGTTCTTTGATGGCTGAAAACCTTAATAGTTTTGTACAAAATTATAAAGTTTATCGGCGGATACTTATTTTCGATAACAAAGGAAATATTCTTGCTAGTAATACGGAGAATGAATTTGGAAAAACGCTACCTAATCTCGCACGTACCGCACGAGAGGTAAGAGAGACCAAGTGGTTTTCGGAAGCCATTGCCGGAGACACATTAGATTCTGACAGCCCGAGAAGTAGTTATGTTTTTGGGCCTGAACGATATTTGATCGATGACAACCCTAATTCCTACGATATGGTTTTTGCCACGCTAATTTTAGACCGAGCAGGAGAGCCTGCGGGGCTTTGGGTAAATGTGGTTGATTTTAAAGCTGTAGAGACCATTGTCTCTGACACATACGATTTGTTATCGAAGCGTGGTTTCTTAAGTTCTGAGCTAACGATACTTGATAACAAGGGCCGGATAATTGTTGACTACGATCCGATTGGACAAAGCGAAGCTGTTTATGAACGGGACTTTGAAGTTCTTGGCCAGTTAAACTTAGCGACCAATGGTGTTGAGGGGGCAAGACTGGCGGTGTCAGGGTTGAGTGGCTCAAATGTGTCTACCCATTTTCGGAAGCAAGTCGAACAGGTGACAGGATACGCCTACACCAATGGCGCTTATGACTATCCAGGTTTAGGTTGGTCCGCGTTAATACGTGTTGAAGTCAGCGAAGCATTAGCGGATTCGGAAAGTCTATACAAAAGCTCTTTTGCACTGGCGGCTTTATTATTGATGTTCATCATCTTAGTGGCTTTTTATCTTGGGAAAAGAATCGCCAGACCGCTGAATGAATTATCTAAAGCGATCAACAGCCTAGCACATGGAGAGAAGGATGTAATTTTACCGGAAATATCCGGCAAAGATGAAATTGCTAAAATGGTGTCTGAGCTGAAAAACCTCAAAGAAATCGTTGTGGAGCGTGCAAAGTTAACCAAAGAAACGGATGAACAGCGTTTTCAATTAGAAATCCAAAGCCGCGCAATCGATTCGACGGCAACGGGCATTACGGTTGCAGATGTACGGTTGCCTGACTCACCAATCATATTTACCAATAAAGCGTTTGAAGAGCTTACTGGGTATACACGAGATGAAGTCATCGGTCGCAATTGCCGATTTCTTCAAGGTAATGATACCGAGCAACCAGATATTGAGAAACTCAGGTATGCAATAGCCAATAAAGTCTCTTGTTCGGTAATACTTAAGAACTACAAAAAAGACGGCTCCTTGTTCTATAACAATTTGCGTATCGACCCTGTATTTAATGATGATGGTGAACTCACTCATTATATTGGTGTTCAGACGGATATTACTGAAATTAAGAGAATTGAGGATCAAGCGAAAATTAAGCTTGAGGATGAAGTTGCCCGAAGAACCCAACAAGCTCGTGATTCTGAAAGTCGCCTACGTACGGTTTTTGATACTGCGCTTGATGGCACGGTAGTGATTGATAATAAGGGTATTATTGTTGATGTTAACCGCTCACTTGAAATGATTTTTGGTCGAATCAGAGAGGAGCTGGTTGGGGAAAATGTCCGTGTTCTTATGCCTTCCCACTATGCCAATGCTCATGACGGATTTATTTCTAACTACTTGTTAACCGGAAATAAAAAACTCATTGGGACACCTCGCCAAGTAGAAGGATTACATAAATCTGGGCGTGTATTTCCTATTGAGGTTTCTGTTGGGGAAACTTGGTTGGGAGATGCTCAAGTATTTGTTGGTGTGGTAAAAGACATTACATTACAAGAAGAAACCAAACAGCGAGAGAAGAGACTACAGTCGGAATTGCGCGAGCGTGAACTGGTCTACCGCGCGGCATTCAATCAGGCAGCTGTGGGTATTTGTCGAGTGGATCTCGATGGCAATTTTATCGAAGTAAACGATAAGATGTGTGAGATCTTCGGTTACAGTGAACCTGAGCTATTAGAGCTGAGCTATCTCGATGTGACTCATCCTGAATACCGCGAAGAGAGCCAACGTTTGGTAGGGCAACTAATCGGAAACGACAAGCGATCGTTCACTATTGATAAACTCTATTTAAGTAAATCGGGGTCAGAGTTCTGGGCAACTATTTCAGTGTCCATCGTTTGCGAAGATGACACAATACCCAAATATTTTGTGGCTGTTGTTGAAGATATCTCTAACCGAAAACGGATTGAAAAAGAGCTTCGCTCTGCAAAATCTGTGCGAGACGAGTTATTACGAGGAATGCGTTTAGCCTCTGACGCTGGCGGAATCTGTAACTGGTCGCTAGATATTCAGTCACAGGCACTGCGCTGGGATGAGGGCATGTATCGCCTATATGGTATTGAACCCAATAAGCCAGTGTCCTATCCCGATTGGGAACAAAGCATACACCCTGATGATCGTGAAAGTGCAATAACAAGCTTTAATCGTGCGGTTGAAGGCGGTGATGTCTATAATGCAGAGTTTCGAATTATTAACCAAGCTACAGGCGCAATGCATTGGGTGAAGGCTGCTGGGGATGTAGTTGTCGATAAAGACTCTAATTTACGTCATGTCTTTGGTATTAACCTCGATATTACAGAAGAGAGAGAAGTTCAGGCCGCTCTTGAGAAAGAGAGTCTTGCCGCAAAACAAGCGAATGAAGCCAAATCTCGCTTCCTAGCCACGATGAGCCATGAAATACGTACCCCGATGAATGGTGTTATAGGCATGGTAGATCTGCTGAAAGAAACTTCTCTCGACTACGATCAAGGAAGAATGGTGAGCACCATTCGTGATTCATCCTTCTCCTTACTGGAAATCATTAACGACATTCTCGACTTCTCAAAAATCGAATCGGGGCAGATGGAGTTAGATCCGACGGAAACTAACCCTCTTTATCTGATAGAAAAAACGCTGGAGGCTTTGTGGTTAAGCGCGAATCAGAAAGGCGTTGATGTGTTTATGACATACGAGAGCCAAGTTCCAGAATTCATATTAATTGATCCAGTTAGAACTCGCCAAGTTATCCTTAATCTGCTTGGCAATGCCGTCAAGTTTAGTCAGTGTAAAGATAAATCGGGCTTAGTCAAAGTGGCGACGAGTTATGACAATGCACGGCAGCTTCTCTCGATCATGGTAGAAGATAATGGCGTGGGTATGACAGAAGAACAGCAATTGAAGCTGTTTAAGCCATTTACACAAGCTGACAGCTCAACCACAAGAAAGTTTGGTGGTACAGGGCTTGGTCTTAGCATTACAAAATCCTTCATTGATTTAATGGGGGGTAATATTGATGTCGAAAGCCGTATTGGTGAAGGCAGCAAATTTTCGTTTACGATTCCTGCTGCGCCATGCCGTACCCAATCAGTATTTGGTCGTTTTGATTTCTCTACGATAACGTTGGTTTTAGACATTGAAAATGCCAACCTCAAGCATATATGTGCTGAAATTCTAAGCAGCGTCGAGACACGAGATATTATTGTTGATGTTCAGTCATCGTTTACTTGGGAAGAGCATAAAGCGGTCTATTTGACCGACGATGATATCGCCAATGTGGCTCAAGGGCGTTCGCTGATACTCAGTGATAATCCGGCAGCAAAAGGAGGATACATAGCGCCGGATAAGTATGGTGTTGGTACACACCCACTCAAGCCCAGTGAGCTAGTGATCGGTCTAGCCATCTTGACCGGTCAAGAAAGCCCAGATTTTGATTGGAGCGAAGCGATTACAGCTGAGAGCACCGATAACAGCGAAATTGATTGGGTGAATAATCAAGATATCACAATCTTATGCGCAGAGGATCAACCAACCAATCAGATGGTATTGGCTCAGCAGCTTACTAAGTTAGGTTATCGCTTTGATATGGTGGATAACGGGCGTGAGGCGCTTGAAAAATGGCAATCAAATGACTACGCGCTAGTGTTAACAGATTGCCATATGCCGGAAATGGATGGCTTTGAACTGACTTCAGAAATTCGCCGTATTGAGTCGGACATGGCCAGTGAAAGGACTCTGATCATTGCTATTACTGCCAATGCGTTGGTCGGTGAAGCGGAACATTGTTTAGAAGCGGGAATGGATGACTATATTCCCAAGCCTGTAGAGCTTTCTACCCTAAGGAAAGTATTAGCACTTCGTTTACGTGGGAAATCACTACGCAAACCGAAAGGTGACAATGAGAACCAACTTGCTGAACCAGTCAAAACTCTTGATTTACCTGAAAATGACTCGAAGCCATTGATTGACTTAAATCACCTCAGTGAAGTGATCGGTAGCCGAGATGAAGAAATGACTCGAGCCGTTTTATCGATGTTTTGGGAAAGTGTGTCTCAGGATATCGTAAAAATACAAGTAGCCTGCCAAGAGAACGACTTATCACAAGTTAAGAGCTTGTCTCATGGTGCGAAGGGGGCCGCAGCTTCCAGTGGGGCTTTATTACTGAGTGAGATCTTTCGTTCGATAGAAAAAAACAGCCATGATATTGAACACGTCGAGCAAGCGATAAAAGAAGTGGTCGATATGATGGAGAAAATACAGCAGCAGTTAGAGCGCGATAAAATCATCTAGCCGATGGCAAGGAGGTACTTTGTTAAACCTACACGTGATGGATCAAACGCCTTTTGCGACATTTTCTGAGGCGAGTCGTAGTACGCTGAAATATCTTAGAAATAAGTATGGGTATGGGGCTTGGATGATGACGCGTAAAAATGGAGATGAGTGGGTTATATTACAGGTTGAAGGAGATGGGTATCAAATCGACGAATTAACGGTCATTAATTGGAATGACTCTATGTGCAGTCGCATGGTAAAAGGTGAAGGGCCTAGGTGGGCTCCTGATGTCGATGACATTCCATCCTATGTTGAAGCGCCTATTTATAGAGCGGAAAAAATTAAGTCTTATGTTGGGATCCCAGTCTGTTTTGCTAATGGCGATCTGTTTGGCACCTTATGTGCGATTGATACAGTACCATCTGGAAGAGTCCCTGCGGATGGTAAAGAAACCGTTGAATTAGTCTCTAAACTACTCTCAAGCCTGTTGCAGTTAGAACTGCAAAATATAGCTTTATCTCGTAAGCAAGTTAGTTTTTTACCTGAACCATTAAAAGATAACCAAACGGGTTTTTTAAACCGATTAGGGTGGTCAATATACTTGGAGAAGGAAGAGAGTAATGTTCGTTCAGTGGGGACTCCTCTGTATATTGTGGCTCTGGATGTGACCTTGCCTAGCAAAGAAAAGGGAGATGAGTATCAACAGTTGCTGACTATTGTTGTATCTATCATTAATTCATCAGTCACTGATGAGGGGGTTATCGCCCGGCTTAGTGATAACATATTTACGATTTTGTTAGCGAATAGCTCAAATAAGCAGTTTCAACTTTGTCTGGATACACTAGAAAGGGAATTAACCGAGGCGAGTGTTGCCGCTCAAATTGGCTCTGAGAAACACAACTATACAGATAAGCTAGATGCGACGGTAATGAGTGCAATAAAAAGTGCACGATCGAGTTAAAAGAAAGAGTTAGGGGGTGACATGGATGTTTCGCAAACCAGTATTTACATATTCTATAATTCGAAAGAAATACTAGATATGGTAAAGCCTGTTGCGTCAATATTGTTCGATAATGTGTCACCCATTAATATTGAGAAAGAACAAGCCAAGTTTGTGCAGTCGCTTAAGCAGCCACACTTAAGCATTATTTCTATCTATGCTTTTGAAAGCCCTAGAGAAGCGGCCACCCTTTCCAAGTTGCTCAATGAGCATGGTGCTCTTCAACATCAAGCACACATTCCTAAATACGATCTATTAATGTGCAATAAATCTTATCGTCAGGAAGCATATGACTTATGCGTTAAGGAACTGTTCTATAGCTATGAAACGATCAAGCCAATTTATGACACCAACAAGGTTATCCTGACATTGCGTCGACTAGCGCAGCACTTGGCGACCAAAGTAGAGCTCCAACAAGTTGAACAAGATAATCTTAAGATGGAAGAGAGCATTAATAGCAGTATTGAGTCGATAGACGCTTTGCAAACGCAGGTACAGGAGACATCAACTCAGCAAGATAGTGAGTTTGAACAGGTGACTAAGTCGCTTAATGAGCTATTGGCTCGAGTGCCAGCCATTGAGTGGGAAAAAGCATTTACTAATATTGTGCGCTCAATGCCGGAATCTGTACAAAGAACGACACTCAGCCAATTCTCTATTAAGGAATTTCGTGATGATCTAGAAAAATATCGCAATAACAGTGCAGAAATGCTGAATAAGATTTCCAGCTCTCTGGACGCCTCAAAGCCCCAGGCTTTATCTAAAGGGCCGTTGATCGTTGTTGCTGATGATCAGCCTGTGATGCTAAAAATCATATCCTCAATTTTAGAGCCAAAGGGCTATAAAGTCGAAAGCGCAAGTAATGGTGTCGAAGCTCTCATGAAAGCAAAAGTCATGAAACCAGAGCTCATACTACTCGATATAGATATGCCGATTATGGATGGTTTAGCAACGTTAGACGCAGTGAAAAAGGTCGAGACTATTAAGCACATACCAATTATCATGCTAACCAGTCACTCTGATAAAGATATCATTAAATCCAGCATCAGCCTTGGTGCTGTCGATTATGTTGTGAAACCGACGAAAGCTGATATCCTTCTTGCGAAAATCGCGAATGCGTTAAAATAGGCCACCTGAGCCAGTTATTAAACGATAGAAGCCATCAATTTTATGCAAACTCATTTGTGCGTTGACTTAACGTTGTCACTCGAATACTAGGTAGTAACTGTAACCCACCACTAGGGCTGGAATCGCAGAGTAAACAGTCGCAACTAGTGCCGCTTTAGGGGCCAATGCGATAGCAGGAAATAGCGCATCGCCATCATTGGATATCGCATTCGCTAATTGTGCAGATAAAGGCACCGCACCTGAAATGTAGAGACTGGTGACTAAGATTTGAGGCCCACATCCTGGTAGCATACCGACAGCGACCCCGATCAAAGGCATCCACGCACCCCAACCGGAAAAAGTCTCTGCTAAGTTAATGTGACCAAAGTAGGCTATGAGTTCAAAGGTCATAAAAGCGAGAACAACCCATGCAGTTACGAAGTTAGTATCTTGCGCCGCTTTCTGCAGGGGATGTGAAGAAACGGTTTTTTTATCTTCCGATACTGTTGACTCATAATCTTTGATTTCTTTGGTTAAGGACCAAAGTAACATGCTAAGAATGATAAGCCCTGTCCCTAGCCATTCAATACTCGCTGCAGGAAGAGAAAGGAGCGCATTGATATCCACTTGAAACGAGCCTAGTATGGCAACAAATGTTGCTGGTACGATTAGCCATTTCCAAAAGGCACCTTGGAGATTGATGGCCTTCTTTTCAAAGTGGGACTGCTGACTATGATCAGAGCGGCAGCAGAACTTTTCAGCTAATGCTGATTTAACGGTTGGTCTTAAGAAGTCGTCTTGATGGATAGCGTTGACAACCCATCCAGAGACTGAGCCTACCACAATGCCCAGTGTAACAACGGCCAAACCTATGTCAGGTTTACTGGCTAACAAAAGAAACGCAGCATCCCCCATCGTAGAGGTTAACACCGCGACAATAGCACCAAACCCGACTCGTCCACTAACGAATTGTGTCGTGACTATGATGGCACCACCGCATCCGGGAAGTGCACCCAGTAAAGAAGCAAAGAAAACCTGATAGCTACGTGAGCTCTGGTATAAGTTAACCAGCTTGCTCTCTTTGTTCATCCATAGGGACACATAGTGGTAGATGACCAAAGTAAAAGCAACGTAGGCTGACACCGCCCAAAAGGCATCAGACAGTGTTGCAACTGTGACCTCTCGGGTTGCTTCGTTAAGCACTAAAGCCAGCAAAACGACGGGTAATAAAAGGCGTTTGTAAGCTGGTTGGAACTGAGAGAAAGACAGCCAATGGGGTAAAGCCGCTAAAAGCCTAATCGAATTCATAATACCAAAATACAAATGAGAATAATTATCAATATATTTTAATGGGAATTATTTGCAACTAAAAGTTGTGATTTACACTTTTCTTTTTGCTAACTCATGACAAATTTCAAAATTCAGGTAAAGTATCGGCCTTTGTGAGTAATTGCCCAATATGGGCCTATGTAAGTCGTAATAGGAAAAAAGATGATTCTAGTTGTAGGTCACAAGAACCCTGATAGTGATAGCATCTGTAGTGCATTGGTAGCAACTGAGCTGCTCAAGGCTCGTGGCTTTGAAGCAATGCCAATTCGCCAAGGTGAAATTAACCGTGAAACACAGCACATTCTTGAAGTCGCGGGCGCAGAAGTACCTGAACTTCGTACTTCTGTTGCGGGTGAAAAAATTTGGTTGGTTGACTACTCAGATCTAGCACAAGCACCGGATGACGTGGCTGAAGCTGAAATTTTAGGTATTGTTGATCACCACCGTCTTGGTGATGTCATGACCGTAAACCCTATGGAAGCATGGATTTGGCCAGTGGGTTGTACCAACACTGTTCTATTCAACATGTTCAAAATTGAAGGTCATGAAATATCACCGCAAATCGCTAAGCTAATGATGTCGGCTATCCTGTCTGACACCGTCGGCTTTGCTTCTCCAACTTGCACACAGAAAGATAAAGATGCCGTTGAAGAGCTAGCGAAAATTGCAGACGTATGTGATGTTGACGCTTTCATTAAAGATCTTCTTATCGCAAAAACAAACATCGAAGGTCTTTCTGCGGCTGAGCTTGTAGAAAAAGATCTGAAAGGCTACCCATTTAATGGTCGTGATGTTGTTGTCGGTCAGGTTGAGCTGGCTACTCTAGAGCAAGTTGACGGTATGATTGAAGCGCTGGAGTCTGATCTAGAACGCCGCTGTGCTGAAGAAAGCCTAGCCTTTGCTGCGGTCATGTTAACAGACATCACTACTGCTCAAACTCGTCTACTATACAAAGGTGAGTGGGCGGAAAAGCTGACTAAGCATGAGCAAGATGGTGTGCTGATGATGGAAAATACGCTAAGTCGTAAGAAGCAAGGTTGGCCTTGGCTTCAGGCTGAGTTAGCATAACACCGTTCAATGATTAAATGTAACGCCCACGGTCATCGTGGGCGTTTTGCTTTAAGGAGTAAGGAAATGTCAGAGCCACTTTCACAACAACAGATAGACTCTGTACTAAAAATGCGTGAAGACGAGCGATTTAGTTACACGGTGAAAGAAATCGCCAAAAACAGACAAGTCTGGATTTTGACTGATGAGCATGGCTGCGTGATGCTTAATACAGAAGATGAAGATTGTATACCGGTTTGGCCCCATGAAGAATTTGCCAATCAATGGGCTACAGGTGATTGGGAGCACTGCAAAGCGGAGGCTATATCGACCGCAAAATGGTTTAGTCGTTGGACCTACGGACTTGAAGACGATGAGTTATCTATTGTCGTGTTTCCCAATCAAAGCGAAGAAGGGCTAGTTCTGTACCCTGATGAGTTCGAATTTGAACTGAAAAAGCACCAAAAGAAACGCTAAACCTAAGGGCATCTTTTCCCAAGAGATGTCACTACCGTATTGGCTAAGTCAAACAGTGTATGATCCCATTGCAGCCTTGGTAGATGGGATTATTATTTGAAACAGGTTGCTTTGTTGAAGTGACTTTCCACCATGCGTTGAGTAATGATGTTGTCTGGGCAGGTTAACACTTGCTGTGTTTCACCTGCTTCCACTACCTCTCCATCATGCATAACCATCACCTTGTCGGTAATGTGTTTGACAACCCCTAAGTGTTGGGAAACATAGATAAACGATACGCCCATCTCTTCCTGCAATTCTAAGAATAAATTAATAATCTGAGAACGCATGGCCATGTCTAAACCATTTAGTGCTTCATCAGCGATAATAATCGAAGGTTGTAGAATCAACGCACGAGCCAAGCATATGCGCTGCTTTTGGCCTGCAGCTAGCATCTGAGGGTAAAAATAAGCGTGCTCTGGAAGGAGTCCGACCCTAAGCAAAACATCTTTAACGCGCTTCATACGTGCTTCAGGTGTCATACTGGTATTTCGTTTCAAAGGACTTTCAAGAATGCGGCCAATCTGAATACGTGGATTGAGTGACGTATTCGGGTCTTGAAATATCATCCTGATCAATTTACAACGAGTCGAGTAATCTTTGTGTTCCAAAAGTTCGCCATTGACCCGTATTTCACCACTGGTTGGCTCGATCATTCCCGCAAGCATGCGAGCTAATGTCGACTTTCCTGAGCCGTTTTGACCAATAAAACCAATGGTTTGCCCGGCTTCTAATGTAAAGCTGACAGGTTTAACGGCATGGTGGATTTTTTTGCGAAACAAGCCTGAGCGAGTGACAAACTCTTTACTTAGGCCATTAACTTCTAGTAGCGCACTCATGCTTTCTTCTTCTCCATATTCAGAGGGAAGTGGCAGGCAAATTTGTGATTTTTGACTCGTCTGGTGATTGGCATTTCTACGCACTGCCTTTGAGCATAAGGACAACGGGGGCCAAGCCGGCAACCAATGGGCAGATGCTGCAGTGGCGGAATACTACCTGGGAGAGACTGGAGTTTCTCTTTATGAGGAATCCATTCACCGAAATCGGGCATAGCTTTAAGTAAAGCAACGGTATAAGGGTGCTTTGGCTTGGCAAGAATCTTTTTAGTGTCCGCTGACTCAACAGACTGGCCACAGTACATGACGGTAATCCGCGTTGCCCACTGGGTAATGGTTGTCAAGTCATGGCCGATGAGCATGATCGACGTGTTGTTGATCTGATTCATACGACTAAGAAGTCGTAGGATTTGAGATTGAGTGATTGGGTCGAGATCATTGGTCGGTTCATCGGCAATCAGAAGCTTAGGCTTAGCGGCGATGGCCATCGCAATCATGATCTTTTGACATTCACCATCCGTCAGCTCATACGGATAGCTTGACATGATTTGTTCGTGGTTTCTGATCCCTACTTTATGAAGTAGAGCAACCGCTTGTTTCTTACGCCATTTAAAGCGCTCCCACCACTTTCCGGTAAAAGAATGAGCGGGGATGGACTCTATCAACTGGCGTCCGACTTCTTCCGAAGGATCCAGACACGTTGAAGGCTCTTGAAAGATCATCGCAATATCACGAGCGATGACTCTGCGACGCTCTTTAGGGGTTAACTGCAGTAAATCCACATTGCCAAGGCGCATTCGGTCTGCTGTTATCTTCCAGTTTTCCTTACAGACTCCAACGATGGCTTTGGCTACCAAACTCTTACCTGAGCCAGATTCTCCTACCAATCCACGAATTTCTCCTTCGTTCATGGTTAGACTCATGCGATCCACTGCCTTCATCAGGCCTTGCGGTGTTTCAATCTCAATCGTTAGGTGGCGAATATCTAGTAATGGCATTATTCGATCCCCGCGTTAAGTGCCTGACGAACGCCTTCACCCACCAAGTTAATGACAATCACGATGAACATGATGGCAAGGCCAGGAAGCGTCACTGTCCAAGGTGCTAAATAGATTAATTCAACAGAGTCACCAAGAATCGCACCCCACTCAGTGCTTGGGGCTTGTGCGCCTAAACCAAGGAAGCCCAGTGCGGTAATATCCAAAATCGCGATTGACAGAGCGAGGGTTACCTCAGAAGCAATCACAACCAAAATATTGGGAAGGATGGAGTTCCAGAGCAGATAAAAATCGTTCGCACCATCAAGGCGGGCAGCCATAATGTAGTCTTTTTCAACTTCAGTATGCACAGCGATATAGACTGAGCGGACGAACCTTGGGATCAAAGCGAGGCATATCGCAAGTAGAATATTAAACTCGCCAAACCCCAAGAAAGCGACAAAAATAATCGCGAGGAGAAGCGATGGAATCGACATGACGGTGTCAAGTAAATGGTTGAGTGTACTTGATAACAATCCTTTGGTCATGCCAGCTAAAATACCAATCAAACAACCCACAATTGTTGCAATGAGTGTGATGATAACAGCAGCGCCGAACGTTAACTGTGACCCCTCAATGAGCCGAGATAGGATATCTCGACCTAGGTCATCAGTACCTAGAAAATATTCGACCGTGCCTGCTGGGTTCCAAGAGGGAGGGACAAGCAGTTCCCCCGTCTGGGCTTGAGGGTCATGAGGAGTTAGCCAAGGAGAAGCTAAAGTGACGACAACAATAAAAACAAGGCACCATAAACCGAACATGGCTAAGCCGTTTGCACGATAGCTGCGCCAGAAACGCTCGAATTGCGTCGGGATTTGTTCTTCCTGATAGATGTTATCGGTTAGCATACCACTCTTTCCTCACTAACGGATTGACCATAGCGCCAACCAAATCTGAAAGAATATTCGCCGTCAACACTAAGGTGGCGACAACAATAACACCAGCCTGAATAGAAACATAATCCTGATTGGAAAGTGCGTCGAGTAACCAGCGACCAATACCCGGCCAGTTAAAGATCGATTCTGTAATGATAGCTAGAGTCAACATACTGGATAGCTGAACGCCTATCTTAGGGATAATCGGCGGTATAGCATTTCTCAGCACGTGTTGAGTGACGATTTTGTGCGTCGATAGACCTTTGATGCGAGCGGCTCGAATATAGTTTTGCCCCATGACTTCGGCAACCGAAGTACGCATTAAGCCAATAACTTGAGTGGTTGGAGCAAGCGCCAACACTAAACAAGGTAGTATCAAGTGCTCTAAAACACTTTGTAGTGCATGAGCGCGATACTCGCCACGCGCAAAGAATGCATCCACGATGGCAAAACCCGTGACATGATCAATTTCATAGAGTAGGTCATAACGGCCAGCGACTGGGAATAGCTCGAAATGCAGTGAGAATGCCATGATCATGAGGAGTGCGACCCAAAAAATCGGTGCGGAGTAACCGGACATTGAGGTAAAGGAAATGGCTGTGTCAATCCACTTGCCTTGCTTCATGCCGGCGAGCGTGCCAACTGGGATCCCGATCAGGAGAGAAAGGGCAAAAGCAATCAAACATAATTCCAACGTTGCAGGGAAAACAACAGCGAGTTCATCTGCGATTGGAACACCGCTTTTTGTCATCCCAAAGTTGAGGTGCATTAGCTCGCCAATATAAGTCATCCAACCCGGCCAGAAATCTTGAACGGTCCAAGGAGAATTTGGGTCAAGCCTAAGCAGGCTAAAGCCTACCATGGTTAGGATAAGTAATGTGATGATGAAAAGGTTGATACGTCGAACAGTATAGAGAAACATTATTTGACCCTCTCTACCGCATCAAAAGGTTGTGCGTTAAATGGACTCACTTTAAACCCTTGTAATGAAGCATCATAAGCTTGGAACTGCATACCATGGCTAAGTGGAATCACCGGAAATTCTTCGTTGAGAATGTTTTGTGCCTGTTTATACAAGTTAAGACGGTAACGTGGCTTATCGACTTCAAGTGCAAGGTCGAGTAGGAAATCGAAATCAGCATTACACCAGCTGGAGACATTCAAGCCCACTCGTTTTGAATCACACGATAGTAATGGTCGGAGGAAATTATCTGGGTCACCTGTATTGGCAATCCAGCCTGTAAGGTACAGATCGATGTTGGTGTTGCTGGCGACGTCAGTGCGATCATAGCGATCATCTGTCAGTAGGTTAAGTGTAATGCCGATATCTGCTAAGTTTGCTTGGATGAGCTCAGCCGTTTTACGAGGGCTTGGGTTGTAAGCACGTGGCTCAAGAGGAACTGACATGGTTAACTCCAGCCCTTTATCGAATCCTGCTTCTTTAATTAACGCAATCGCGTAATTACGGTCGTAACGAATTTGCACACTGTCTTTGAGATATGCCCAAGAGCTGGGAGGGAGCACCGAGTAGGCCTGACTACCGGTGCCGTAGTAAACGGATTCGAGAATGTTTTGGCGATTAATGGCGTAGTTAAGAGCTTTACGAACTCTAGGGTCATTAAGTGCTGGGTGAGTGGTATTGACGGCAATGAATGAAATATTCATCGCGGGTTTAGCCATTAGTTTAATATCGCTTTGTTGTTTAATAATGGGGATTTGACTCGATAATGGTGAGTTGAGTACATCACACTCATTACGAAGTAGCTTGGCTAAAGTGCCTGTACCTCGGTGAGAAATATCAAATACCACTTGAGCCATCTTAGGTTTGCCTTTCCAGTACCCATTGTGACGTTTGAGCCTGACGAGGTCATTGATCTGATAATCATCAAGATAAAATGGACCGGTTCCAACAGGGTGGCTGTCGAGCATGGCTTTGTTATCGCTCAGCGTAAGTTGGCTAGCGTACTCTGCAGAGTGGATAACTGCATGGCTAGTGGCGATATTGGACAGAAACGTATTGTCTGGTCGGCTTAGGGTGAAACGGACTTGATATGGTGAGATAGCCCGAACATCAACGAGTAGGTTTTGAAAATCGATCCCGCTAAACCAAGGGTAGAGGCCACTTCCAACATAATGATAAGGATGGGAATTGTCGATGATTCGACGGAAGCTGAACACTACATCTTCAGCATTCATGGCTCGGCTAGGCGTAAACCAAGCGGTATTTTGGAATTGGGCGTCTTTGCGCAGGTTAAACGTATATTCTGTGCCAGCTTTGTTAACGGACCAGCTGGTCGCAAGGTTGGCAATAGGTTTGAAATTGTTCGAGTCTAGCGTCAGCAAAGTATCAAATAGCTGAGGGCTAAGAGTTTCAGACGTAATGCCGCTATCAACCAATTGAGGGTTAAAGCTGGTTGGACCGCCTTGACCACAGTAGACGAAACCACTTTGGCGAATTTTATTGTGATCAAGCTCTTCACCACAGCCTGTAAGCAAGGTAATGCTGAAGATACTTAATGTCAGTTGAATGAATGCTTTCATAGAAAGAACAATTGCCAGAGACAAAGCATAATAGAACTCCCCATTATGCCTTAATATCTCAGTAGTTTACCATTATTAGTTTATGGTTTTTAAAATAACCTATACGCACTCAGGAAAGATTCGAGAGGTCGTACTTTCTGATCATCCCTCTTAGCTGATGATAGCTCAGGCCAAGCATATCGGCTGCCTTCCGTTGGTTAAATTTGCTCTCTTCAAGGGCCGCTTTCAGCAGGCGAATATCTTGGCTTTCCTGCCACGCTTTGTAGTCCATTGGAAAATGAAAGGTTGGTTGGTCTGGTAATGGTTGTGATTGAAGAGAAACTGGCTCAGGTTCTGTTTGCCACTGCGTTGCAAACGGGTCGAATATCAATTGGTTGATTGGCTCATCTTGCTGCCCGTGCTGATAAACCGCCCTTTCTATCACATTTTTAAGTTCACGGACGTTTCCGGGCCATTGATAGTCAAGCAGTGCTTGCTGAGCATCAGGAGAGAAACCAACGAAGTAGTCAAAGTTCAACTCTCGACACATCTTGATGGCGTAGTATTCCGCTAACAGCAGAATGTCTTCTTGGCGTTCTCGAAGTGGAGGTAAATGAATGACGTCGAAAGCAAGCCTGTCAAGCAGATCTGCTCGAAACTCACCGTTCTCAGCCATTTTCGGCAGATCGGCGTTAGTCGCGCAGATCAGCCGCACATTAGCGTTAAGCAATTGGTGCCCACCAACGCGTTCATATTGGCCGTATTCAATCACTCGTAATAGCTTTTCCTGCACCAGCAGTGGAGCGGTGGCGAGCTCATCGAGAAAGAGGGTGCCATTTTCAGCTCGTTCAAAGCGCCCCTTGTGACGTCCTTTTGAACCAGTAAAAGCGCCTTGCTCATGGCCGAATAACTCTGAGTCGATCAGGCCTTCGCTCAAGGTAGAGCAATTGAGGGAAATTAGTGGCTGATCCCAGCGTTTTGATAGGTAATGGAGGCGTTGAGCAATCAGTTCTTTACCTGTCCCTCGTTCACCAATGATCAGAATAGGACGTTCTATGGCTGCGAGTTTGGAGACCTTGTCTAGTATCGTCAGGAAAGCTGGTGACTCGCCAATGAGATTTTGTTGCATGAAAACACTCCAATGGTGAAATTTACCTATTGTTAGCTAAATTCATCATAGATAAGTTCGAATTACAATGGTAGTTTTCGTAATCTGTTGTTTTGTATATGTTTATAAGTTGGCACGTATCTTGGTTATTGAATAAGTAAGTGAAACCTACAATGAACATCAGATGTAACCAAGTCGCGATAATGTGATTGATTACAGGATAAGGAGTTAAATATGGGTATTTTTTCTCGTTTTGCCGACATCGTAAACTCAAACATTAGTGCCTTATTAGATAAAGCGGAAGATCCTGAAAAAATGATTCGTCTTATTATTCAGGAAATGGAAGATACGTTAGTCGAAGTTCGTACGAATTCGGCCAAGGCGATTGCTGATAAAAAAGAGTTGGCACGTAAAGTTGAATCTCTTGAAGGCCAAATTAGCGATTGGCAAGAGAAAGCTACACTAGCTCTGACCAAGCAGCGTGAGGATTTGGCTCGTGCAGCTTTAATTGAAAAGCAAAAACTACAAGATATGTTGAAAGGTTTGCATACTGAGCAAACATTAGTGGAAGAAACGATTGAAAAGCTCACCGGCGAAATCAGTAAGCTTGAAAGTAAAATCACCGAAACACGTGCTAAGCAGCAAGCACTTGCTATTCGTTCTCAAGCGGCTTCGAATCGACGTGATGTGCAAAAGCATTTACATACGGCGCGTACATCTGAAGCAATGGCAAAGTTCGAGCAATA
This sequence comes from Vibrio sp. Isolate23, assembly GCF_022398095.1. Lineage (NCBI taxonomy): Bacteria > Pseudomonadati > Pseudomonadota > Gammaproteobacteria > Vibrionales > Vibrionaceae > Vibrio > Vibrio sp. Isolate23. The sequence goes on along the minus strand of NZ_JAKEUV010000002.1, from coordinate 368,924 downwards.
CACTCGTAAGATAGATGAACTGGAAGCAGAAGCAGATGTATATGCTAAATCCGGTAATTCGAAATCCTTAGATCAGGAATTTGCTGAGCTGCAAGCGCAAGACGAGATTGAACAAGAGCTTGAAAATTTGAAAAAACAGATGAACGAAAAAAAATCATAAAAGTCGAGATCTGAAGGTGCACAGGTCAGGTGGGTCGCACCTGGCCTCATCAAAACCAATTTATGGTTTTTCCAATATTTTCGAAGTTCTTAGTTTTATTTAATTGATTTTATAACAGCTTGCGGCAGAGTAGAGGTGTACTCGTGTGAAACTGTTGTCTATTTATTAGGAGTCATTTATGTCGTCATTTCTTATTGCAGGACCACTGATTGTCTTTCTGATTTTCGTCGCTCCACTATGGTTAATACTTCATTATCGTAGCAAGAAGAAAACGGCAAGTGGTCTATCAGAAGATGATTTCCAGAGATTACAAACCTTGTCAGAAAAAGCAGAACAGATGCAAAAGCGTGTGGACACGTTAGAGCGTATTCTTGATGCTGAAACCCCTAACTGGAGACGCCGATATGAATAAGCGAGAGCTGTACCGCGATACCGTTAATGGTAAGATTTCAGGTGTTTGTGCAGGCTTAGCTAATTACTTTGGTACTGAAGTTTGGTTGATTCGAATCTTAGTGATCTCTGCTGCACTTCTTGGTGGCAGCTTCTTGGTGTTGTTGGCCTATATCGCGATGACTTTCATGCTTGAAAAACAACCTGCTAATTATGTTGAATCTCTTAAAATGGAGCAGGAACACAAGTTGAAAAGTAAACCATGGCAACAAGGTCAGGCTCCTGGGGCATTGCTAGAAACGCTTGAGAAAGATTTTGATGGCCTTGAAAATCAAATTCGTGGCCTAGAGGCGTATGTCACCTCCGATACGTTTAAAGTTGATCGAGAGTTTAAAAGTTTATAGTTCGATAATGAGAACCGCCACTATGTTTTGTTAGCAAATTATTAATTTTAATAATAATTTACTGGTATGTGTCTGGCAGTCGCGTAATCATTCATCTATCTTTGTAACTAAAAGTGACAAATGGATGTTTGACTATGCACAAGAATTTTGTGCTTCTCGCCATAGCTGCAACATTAGGTGGCTGTGGTAAGGAGCTCCCTCCTGTTCCTGAACCCGAATCCAGGCCAGCAAAACTCTTTACCGTTTCGGTTGGAAACGCACAGTTTGAAAGACATTTTCCCGCCACATCCGAAGCTGGTGATAAAGCGATTTTAGCTTTCCGAGTACCCGGACAACTTCAGTCTATCGATGTCCTTTCGGGCCAACCTGTGAGCAAAGGTGAAGTCCTTGCCTCCCTAAACCCAGATGAATATTCCTTATTGGCTAAGCAGGCAGAAGCGCAGTACCGCCTCGCGGATGTTCAGTTTGAACGTTATAAAAAACTGCGTGTTGATAAGGTAGTTTCAGAGCAAGATTTTGATCAAGCTAAGGCGAACCTTAACTCTGCCAAAGCCACATTAGAACAAGCCCGTGCCAATCTTCGTTATACCAAGTTGGTCGCACCTTATGATGGCACGATTTCACTGATTACGACTGATAACTACGAATACATTGCTGCTAAGCAAGGTGTAATGAATATTCAGACGAATCAGTTAATGAAAGTACAATTCCAGCTCCCTGACCACCTGTTGAATCGCTTTGCAAGCGGCATAAACCTGACTGCAACTATGAGATTTGATGCATTTCCTGAGAGCCGCTATGAGCTGACTTTTCAGGAAGTAGATACGGAGGCCGATCCTAAAACGGGCTCTTACAAGGTCACCATGGTCATGGCACGCCCAACAGATACCGGAATTTTGCCAGGTATGGCAGGGGAGGTGCATGTCAAAATTGATTCAGAAGGAGCGACACGGATTCCTAATGCAGCAATATTTAACGAAAATGGAAAAACTTGTGTTTGGCGTGTAGCACACAATGGCGTAGTGGAAAAAGCTTCCATTGTGTTGAACAACAAGCGTGAAGTTAAGAGTGGTTTAAATGATGGTGATCAGATCATCATCTCTGGTGTCAGTGGCATTGAACCCGGGACCAAAGTGAGGGAGTGGATCAAGGAGCGAGGATTGTAATATGAAGCAATGGATTAGCCTCATCGTGCTCTCAACAGCTGCCATTCTTGTAGGCTGCGGTGGTGATAGTGAATACGTTGACTTTGGTCCCCCTAAAGTCAAAATCATAGAAATAGACAGTGGTATCTCAAAGGAGCACTTATATTTCCCTGCAGTCGCCAATGCCGCTGAGCGCTCTCATTTAAGTTTTCGGGTAGCGGGTGAAATCAGTGAGCTCAGCGTTAAAGAAGGCGATCAGGTAAAAAAAGGCGATGTGCTTGCGAAGCTGGATCCGACAGATTACGAGCTTGATGTTGATAACGCATCGGCAAAGTTTAGTGTTATCGATAGCCAATATAGACGTTCTAAACCTCTTGTCGATAAAGGCCTGCTGGCCAAGTCGCAATTTGATGAGATTGCCGCCAATCGTCAGATAGCCTACTCAGAGCTGAAGTTAGCGCAGTTGAGGCTATCATTCACTAAGTTGCTGGCGCCTGTCGATGGCATCATTTCCCGAGTGAATGTCGAGCAATTTGAAAACATTCAAGTCGGTCAGCAAATCGTGAATATTCATAGTCTCGATAGTGTTGAAGTGCTCATACAGTTGCCAGATCGTCTATACGTCAACCAGCCGGATCAAGAAACCCTATCGCGTATTGAGGCTCTGGTTAAAGTACCAAGTGGTAACGAATACTCGGCCTCAATTAAAGAATTTACGACTGAACCTGACCCAGCCACAAGGACGTTTACCGTAACTTTGTCACTTCCTATGCCTGAAGAAGAGTTCATCCTTGACGGTATGGCCGTTGAAGTTACGTCCAAAAGTAATGATATTGGTCTGAATTTGAATACTGGTGTTTTGGTTCCTATAGAAGCGGTATTCAATGCAGATGGTGATGAGATTGACCGACTTAACAGGTTTGTTTGGGTGCTAAACGATGATAATACCGTTGCCAAACAAGCTGTGACGATTGGCAAAATGACGAAAGAAGCGTTGCAAATCCTAGAGGGGCTCGAGAGCAAACAAAAAGTTGTTGTGGCGGGAATTTCCCGATTAAGAGAAGGGATGAAAGTGGAAATCGTAAAGCAGGAGGCAGGCAATGAGTGATCAAAATAACCCACTGTCTCAGAAAGACCAAGATGTGACTGGTATCGCTGCATATTTCATTCGCAACCGTGTCATCAGTTGGATGATTTCATTAATTTTCTTGATTGGTGGTGTGGCCGCTTTCTTTGGTTTAGGCCGCCTCGAAGACCCTGCTTTCACGATCAAAGATGCCATGGTGGTGACATCCTATTCTGGGGCGACACCTCAGCAAGTCGAGGAAGAAGTGACTTACCCAATCGAAAAGGCCATTCAGCAACTGACTTATGTTGATGAAGTTAATTCGATCTCCAGCCGAGGTTTATCTCAAATTACCGTGACCATGAAAAACAACTATGGTCCTGATGATTTACCGCAGATTTGGGATGAATTACGCCGTAAGGTCAATGACCTTAAAGGTCAGTTTCCTCCCGGAGTGAATGATCCAAAGGTCATTGACGATTTTGGTGATGTTTACGGTATTTTACTTGCCGTCACAGGAGAAGGTTACAGTTACAAGGAGTTACTCGATTATGTTGACTATTTGAGGCGTGAATTAGAGTTGGTAGAGGGGGTCAGTAAAGTCTCTGTTTCTGGCCAGCAACAAGAGCAAGTCTTCATTGAGATTTCGATGAAGCGTTTGAGTAGTTTAGGTTTGGCACCTAATACCGTGTTTAATTTGCTCTCAACTCAAAATGTGGTCTCGGATGCTGGTGCAATTCGGATCGGTGATGAGTACATCCGTATCCAACCAACGGGTGAGTTCCAGAATGTTGACCAGCTAGGAGACTTGATCATTACTGAAAGTGGGGCACAAGGATTAATTTATCTGCGTGACGTTGCGGAAATCAAACGCGGTTACATCGACGTACCGGACAATATTATTACTTTTAATGGCAAGTTAGCGCTCAATATCGGTGTTTCTTTTGCGCAAGGCGTTAACGTGGTTGAGGTCGGTAAGCGCTTTGCCCGTCGCCTTGCCGAACTAAAGTACCAACAACCTGTGGGAGTTGGGATCTCTGAAATCTACAGTCAGCCAAAAGAAGTCGACAAATCAGTGAGTGGCTTTGTCGTTAGTTTGGGGCAAGCGATAGCGATCGTTATTATCGTTTTACTGTTCTTTATGGGGCTACGCTCCGGCTTACTCATTGGCTTGATTCTGCTCCTTACCGTGTTGGGCACATTTATCTTTATGAAGTACTTTGCAATCGACCTGCAACGCATCTCGTTGGGAGCATTGGTGATTGCGCTCGGTATGCTGGTGGACAATGCGATTGTAGTGGTTGAAGGAATACTCATCGGGACCCAGAAAGGCCGAACAAGAATGCAGGCGGCGACTGATATCGTGACTCAGACTAAATGGCCATTGCTTGGTGCTACCGTTATCGCCGTGACTGCCTTTGCCCCTATTGGATTGTCAGAGGATGCGACAGGTGAGTATTGTGGCACTTTGTTCACGGTACTATTAATCTCACTCATGCTCAGTTGGTTTACTGCGATTTCGTTGACGCCTTTTTTTGCTGATATCTTCTTTAAAGGGCAAAAAATCAAAGGGGGTGGCGAAGGCAGTGACCCCTACAACGGTATGATCTTTGTGCTATACAAGGGGTTTCTAGAGTTTTGTATGAAGCGGGCTTGGCTAACGGTTGTGGTTATGATTGTTGGTCTTGCGGCAAGTATCTATGGCTTTACTTTCGTTAAGCAGTCGTTTTTCCCATCGTCAACAACGCCCATGTTCCAAGCCGATATCTGGTTACCGGAAGGGACCGATATTCGTGCAACCAACACCAAGCTTAAAGCTTTGGAATCTTGGCTGTCAGATCAAGACGGAGTTGAGCATATAACTACGACAGCAGGTAAAGGTTTGCAACGTTTCATGCTGACTTATGCGCCAGAGAAAAGCTACGCTGCCTATGGTGAAATCACCACTCGAGTCGAGAATTATGAGCAACTTGCGGATTTGATGTCTAATTTTCGAGCGCATGTTGAAGCCAACTTCCCAGAGATCAATTACAAGCTCAAGCAAATTGAACTCGGCCCTGGCGGTGGAGCTAAAATTGAGGCACGTATCATTGGGTCTGACCCAACTATCCTTAGAGGGATTGCCAGACAAGTTGAAGACATCATGCATGCGGACCCTGGAGCGACGAACATCCACCATGATTGGCGTGAACGTACTAAAGTGTTAGAGCCGCAGTTTAACGAAGGACAAGCTCGCCGTTACGGCATCACTAAATCAGATGTTGACGAGTTCCTTGCAATGTCTTTCTCAGGTAAATCGGTCGGGGTATATCGTGACGGTACAACGTTAATGCCAATTGTTGCTCGATTGCCAGAAGAAGAGCGTGTCGATATTCGCAATATTGAGGGCATGAAAATTTGGAGCCCAGCGTTAAGTGAATATATCCCTTTGCAGCAAGTGACATTAGGCTACGACATGCGCTGGGAAGACCCGATTATAGTACGTAAGAATCGCAAGCGTATATTGACGGTTATGGCTGATCCTGACTTGTTGGGAGAGGAAACGGCTTCGACATTGCAAAAGCGTTTACAGCCTTTGATTGAAGCCATCGAACTGCCATCTGGTTATGCGTTGGAGTGGGGGGGGGAGTATGAATCCTCTGGCGATGCGCAGGCCTCACTGTTCACTACCATGCCAATGGGCTATTTATTTATGTTCTTAGTCACAGTGTTCTTGTTCAACACTGTTAAAGAGCCGCTCATCGTCTGGTTGACAGTGCCACTGGCAATTATCGGTGTCACAACAGGGCTGTTGGTTTTGGATACCCCATTTGGTTTCATGGCATTACTCGGTTTTCTTAGCTTGTCAGGCATGCTGCTGAAAAATGGCATCGTATTGCTCGATCAGATTGAAATTGAAATGAAGTCAGGCAAAGACCCATATTTAGCCGTTGTCGAGGCGTCTCTAAGCCGTGTGAGACCTGTTTGCATGGCAGCAATCACGACTATTTTGGGCATGATCCCACTGTTACCGGATATCTTCTTCAAACCCATGGCGGTTACCATCATGTTTGGTTTGGGATTTGCGACCGTACTGACACTTATTGTCGTGCCAGTGTTGTATCGTATCTTCCACAAAGTGACAGTGCCAAACTGATTGACATAAGAGTGCAAACACCCCTGGCTTTGTCAGGGTGTTTTATTTAAAGGAGAAAGCAATGGATACCACTTGCGCATGGGCGATGAACCATGAGCTTGAGCGTGAATACCACGATAAAGAGTGGGGCGTTCCGGTTTATGACGATAAGGTATTGTTCGAGTTTATTACGTTAGAGGGTGCCCAAGCAGGATTGAGTTGGATCACCATCCTGAAAAAACGCGAAGGCTACCGACAAGCCTTTGAAAACTATGATCTGGATAAATTAGCAGCGTATGAGGACGAGCACGCTGAGCATATTGTTGAAAATTATGATGTGGTTAAGCACAGAGGAAAAATTAAATCCGTGTTCAGTAATGCGCGAGCCGCGAAAGCATTGATTGAAGAATATGGCAGCTTATCAAAAGCCTTGTGGCAATTTGTCGATGGTCAGCCTGTAGTCAACCATTGGCAAAAAATGGGTGATGTGCCTGCTTCTACTGAGCAGTCAAAAGCCATGAGCAAGTTTTTGAAAAAGAAAGGCTTTAAGTTTGTAGGTGAGACCATTTGCTATGCGTTTATGCAGGCGGTAGGCATGGCTGACGATCATATGGTGAATTGCCCCAAGAAACCCAGATACTAGTGACGTAGGGGCATGCTATGGCGATAAGTTTTGATCATGGATGCGTTCCAGTGCTTCGACTCTGCGCCACTGTACGGTGTCAAAGCTTTGCTCTCTTAGGTAAGCTATCTGGGTTTGCTTTGCGGCATCCGATAAAGTGTTGTCAGCCAGTATGTCATTTCGCTGCGCCAAATAGCTATCCAGTTGAGAATTAAACTGCTCGCGTTTCTCGTCGAGTTTACTTAGCCTGCCCGCAGCCTCTTCCCCAACCAACTCGACACGGGTGAGGTGTTTATCTTGTGCTTCCATCTGCTCACTGTGGTTGAGCCCTATAATGAGCTGGTTATTACGCTCTGCTCGTAGGATATAGTCGGGCTGACCAGACAATGTCGCTTCTAGCCATTGTGCTTGTGATTCGGGATCTAAGCCTTGTTTTGCGATGGCGAGCTTATCAATAGCCAATTGGCGCAGTCGGTTTTCTTCACTAAATAAGAGTTCAATTTGTGGGTCAGTAAAGTACTGGTTTTGCAGAGCTAGAATTTGTAGGTGGAGCTGTTCTAAATCAGACAATGTAATGGTTCGAAAAGTGACTGACTCCAGAGTTCCCAATTCGGATTTATATTGCAAAAAGGTTTCGAAAAGTGTCTCATCAAGGCTTAATTCTTTCTCACGCTGAGAAACATTTTGTATACGCGTTTTGATCTGATCCATCTCCTGTTCACCCAGACTGCTCAAGGTGTAATCAAATAAATCACGGCTTGATGAAGTATCTATCTGAGTGTCGAGCTGAGATACGGGTTGAGCGGCTGTATTTACTGTTTCGCTACGGTTGATGAAATAGACCGCTCCGAGGCTCATCGAGGCGATCATCATTGTCGTTATTAGAGCGGTCTTTTTCATCTTTTATTTCCTATAAGCCTTGCAGTTTCAGGCGATTTGCATGTTGACGATAAAGGGTGACTGGGTCTGTTTCAAATAAATGGTGAATACCGAGCAATCCATTTATTTCATCCAGATGGTTCATCTTGTAATCGTCGCGAATAACTTGCCCTAAGTGAGTGCTACACGCCCCAACAAGACCATCATTTGGCTCGTCAAATGCCAGACCAAGAATCATCATTGCAGCGTCAGTCGGGTCAAAGATGTTAGAAAAAGTGGATGAACCCGTCCAAGAATAGTAGTACACACCGTTATCGGCTAATAAATCGCCATTGCCACATTCAGTGTCGGGAATGCCCTCCGGGTAGTGTTGATTGAACGCAAGTGAGCCTTCGGTCGTTAAGGCATCCAAAGAGGCAAGAGGATCTTGATCAAGGTCATTGCCACCAGACAATAGATTAATCAGTGTCGTTAGCCCTTCAGCCAGTTTTACCGCTAAAGCTTCTAACCCAGATCCTTCAGGCACCGTACCGCGAACGAGGTCAGCTACTTTAGAACCTTTATTGACACCACCGATGCTGGTCACAGAGGCGATAAGATCTGGTCTGACAGAAGCCACATAGCGCGCTGTTGGACCGCCATGACTATGACCGATTAAATTGACTTTTGATGCGCCTGTTGCTGCAAGTAAAGTTTCAACTTGTTCTAGCAACTGCTCGCCTCTAACTTCTGAGCTATTCGTCGCAGAGACCTGAGCAACGTAAACACTTGCTCCGTCTTTGGTTAAAGCGTGAGGAATGCCGTAGAAATAGTCCACGCCAGCTAATGTATCAAAACCGAATAACCCATGGACAAGAACAATAGGGTGTTGAGTTTGTGTGTAACCGCTAGCACTGGACGCACTAGTGGTTGCTGATAGCCCTAAGCTGAAGATACAGAGCGCAGCAAGTATCAGTTTGTGTTTCAAAGTTTTGCTCCTTCTGGTTTGACCTCTGATGAGTAAATAAACAGTAGATTAGAAAATGAGCTATACGAAATATGAATATAAGCTAAGCGATAGAACTGTGAATTGAGAAAGGAAAACAACACAATTGTTTAACGTGTTATTATGTATTGATAAAATGTTCAATAATATCAATATTTTAAAATCAAGCCCCCAGAGGGGGGGCTTATAGGAGTTTGTTAGATCAAACGGTAGTATGTTGCTCTAGAATGAGCGAATTATAGCGCTCCAAGCCACGTTCAAGATCAGTGAGCAGATCGTCGATATTTTCCAGCCCTATATGTAGCCGAATGAGTGTGCCTTCGAAGTTGGGGTTCGCAACGGTTCGTAGGCTATTAAAGCTTTTTGGCTCGTTCGCTAAAATCAGACTTTCAAACCCGCCCCAAGAGTACCCCATACTGAAATGCTTCATACCATCAAGCAGTGCCGTGGTGGCGCGTGGATAGCTAGCTTTTAACACAAATGAGAATAAGCCATTACCACCAGTGAAATCACGTTGAAAAAACTCATGGCCAGGGCAAGTCTCTAGTACAGGGTGGCGAACATGATCGACTTCCGGACGATTTTGTAACCACTTAGCAATTTTCAGGCTGTTCTCTGCATGTTGGCGAAGACGAACGTCGAGAGTACGAATGCCACGTAGTCCAAGATAGGCATCATCAGGTGACACACACTGGCCCATTAAATAGCTTTGTTCTCGCAACTGATCCCAGTGTTTTTCATTTGCGACAGCGGTGCCCAGCATGACATCAGAGTGGCCAACAATGTACTTAGTCGCGGCTTGAATGGAAATATCAACACCATGCTCAAAAGGTGAGAAATTCACGCCAGCGGCCCAAGTGTTGTCGAGCATGACAACGATGTCATGTTCATGGGCAATTTTGGCTAAGGTTGGAACGTCTTGTACTTCCATGGTAATCGAACCGGGTGACTCTAGGAACAGCACTTTGGTGTTTGGCTGAATTAAATCACGGATACCTTCGCCTATCACTGGGTCGTAATAGGTTGTTTCCACTCCCATCTTCTTCATGATCTTGTCACAGAAGTCTCGAGTTGGTTCATAGCAGGTATCCACCATCAGAATATGATCGCCTGACTCAACAAAAGAAAGAATCGCGTTGGAAATAGCTGCTGTACCACAAGGGTACAAAGCGCAGCCGGCCCCACCCTCAACTTCAACCATTGCATCTTGGAAAGCAAAGTGAGTATGGGTGCCACGACGGCCATAAAAGAGGGTTTTATTTGCTCGGTTAACCGTTGCGTGATGTTTTTCTGCAACGGTATCAAATACGACAGTAGAAGCGCGTTGAACTGGTGGATTCACGACCCCATTGGTCCATTTTTTGTCTCGACCTGCGGTGACCAGCTTGGTTTGCTTATCTTCTGACATTGAAAATCCTTATCTGAAAATGCGTTGCCTTATTTAAAACATGGCAACGCATTAATAGCAAGAGAGTCAGAAGTCAGAAATTACTTATCATAGAAGAGGATTGAATAAGTAGTAGGTTCGCTCTAAGAAACGTGAATATAGAGAGCGCTTTTTCCACTCCTCTAGTTTTACTTCATGAGAGGTTTCTATATAACTTTGTTGCAGCCAGTACATTTCTTTGGTGAAAGCTTCGTCATCAATGGCTAGCGTCAATTCAAAATTGAGCCATAAGCTGCGCATGTCAATATTTACGGTGCCAACTAAACAGAATTGCTGATCTATGACCACGGATTTGGTATGCAGTAGGCCGCCATAAAACTCATAAATTTTTACACCTGCTTCCATAAGTTCTGCGTAAAAAGCACGTGAAGCCCATTGCACCATGAGTGAATTATTTTTTTGCGGAATGATCAGCTCAACAGTAATGCCACGCTGCGCTGTCATTTTAAGCGTTTCGAGCAGATCCGCGCTGGGTACAAAATATGGTGTTGTGATTCTCACTGATTGGTTTGCCTGATTGATGGCAAGTGTCAATACCTGAGAAATTAGGTGCTCTGGCATCCCTGGTCCTGAAGGGACGACTTGAACTGGGTGCTGAGGCTCGTTAGGGTCTAATTGGCATTCTGGTAATTGGGGAAGAGAGCGCGACCCAGTTTCAACTTCCCAGTCCCAGCAGTGGATGGCAGAGAGTACGTTAACGGTTGGCCCTGTCACCCGCACCATGATGTCTATCCATTGACCAACCCCTGATTCCTGTTTGAAGAAGGCAGGATCAACTAAGTTCATTGAACCTGTATAGCCAATCTTGTCATCTATAACGATGATTTTACGATGCTGACGTAGGTCGAGGCGGCGGAGAAAAATACGCCAAGGGCTGACCTCTAAAGCTTGTACGACTTCAACCCCAGCTGTTTGCATCATCTTGAGCCACTGACTGCGGAAGAAACGTAGGCTGCCAGCAGAGTCAAGAAGCAGTTTGACTTCTACACCGCGCTTCGCAGCTCTGATCAGAGCAGAAGCCACGGCATCAGCCAATCCACCCGGATGCCAGATATAAAAAACCATTCGTACACTGGTTTGCGCATTCTCAATATCTTCAATGATCGAATGTAGAATGTCATTCGGAGAACTTTGTAATGATAAGGTGTTGCCACTCAGGGCAGGTAATCCAAGTCGATTGTTACACAGTTCATCAATGCGATAGATGTGACGACCGAAGCTCTCAGTATCGTGTGCATGGCATTCATTAAGGCTGGAAAACCATTTGGCGAACGGAACGAACATTTCTTTTGCTCTTTCTGCTCTTCTTCGGCCGAGGTTTAGTTCCCCAAAGAGGAAGTAACAAGCCACGCCGACGATAGGAATGATGTAGATGATCATCAGCCAAGAGAGAGACACGCTCACCGCTCTTCGTTTGAGAACAACTCGTAATGTTACCCCAGCAACCAGAATCCAGTAGAAGACAATGCCAGCCAATGTGAGGAAGTGATAGAACTTTTCCATTCAATTTCCTGAATAAATCAATCGCTTGAGTATGATAAAGGATTAACCTAAATATTAAATCCAGTTAGGTGCGGCGACAACAAACATTTCGTTTTCAAATGTTGTTATGAGTAATGTGACGTAGTGGGTTAGATAAATATCCTAAATAGAATTATCATGTTACAAAAGTGTAAAATGTAGATAAAAGGGGAGGTTTTAGTTCAAAAAAGCAGCGTTTAAGCGCGATATACCGTGCGGTGGTGGGAATTTACACTTTTTGGGGTTCCAATTTTAATCTCAAACTGTTTTACTTGCCACATTGTTAGGGTCACCTAGAATTCTAATAAGTGTAAATTTTTTTATACACTCAACTTTTCGACGCCTAACGTAAGCAAACACAACTTATAAATTTTTAATGGAGTAATCGTGGCTAACAGTATAAGTGCACAGCCCCGTGATACATGGGGGTCTAAATTAGGCTTCGTTATGGCCGCAGCAGGTTCCGCTGTTGGTTTGGGCAACATATGGAAGTTTCCTTACACGGCAGGTGAGAGTGGTGGCGGTGCGTTCGTTGCTATCTACCTGATTTTTGTAATTTTCATTGGCTTTAGCGTTATGCTGACAGAATTCGCTATTGGCCGTAAGACAGGTCTATCTGCAGTAGGCGCATTTAAGTCTACTGATCGTCGTTGGACATTTACCGGCGTTATCGGTGTTGTCAGTGGCTTGCTTATCATGGGCTTCTACCCGGTAGTAGGCGGTTGGGCACTGGCATACATCTTTAAAGTAGGTGGTGGTCTGCTTAGCACGCCAGAAGCTATTGGTGATAGTTTTGGTGGCTTTATCTCTGACCCAGTACAGCCACTGATATGGATGGGTATTTACCTGATGTTTAACATCGTTATCGTAATGAAAGGTATTTCTGGCGGTATCGAAAAAGCAGGTAAGATTCTGATGCCACTATTATTCCTTATCCTGATCGTTGTATCAGTGAAAGGTCTGATGCTTCCAGGTGCAATGGCAGGTCTAGAGTTCCTGTTCATGCCGGACTTCTCCAAAGTGGATAGCAACGTAGTTCTAGCAGCGCTAGGTCAGGCGTTCTTCTCTCTAAGTCTTGGTATGGGCTGTATGATGACGTACGGTTCTTACCTGAAGAAGAAAGAGAACCTAGTTCAGACAACCGGTATGGTAACGGCGATGGATACGGGTGTTGCTATCCTAGCAGGTGTTGCCATGTTCCCAGCTATGTTCGCATTCGGTATGGAGCCGGCAGCAGGCCCTGGTCTGGTTTTTGTTGTTGTACCTCAGCTATTTGCTGAAATGGGCGGCGTTATTGGTCTTCTGTTCGCACTACTGTTCTTTATTGGTCTAACCGTGGCGGCACTGACATCTTCGGTATCATTGCTTGAAGTTGTAGTTTCTTACCTAATCGATGAGAAAGGTATGAAGCGCCCAACAGCGGTAATCGCAGCAAGCTCAGTAATGGCGGCACTATGTGTGTTTGCTTCTCTATCTCTGGGTGGCGTTGGTCCAACTCTGTTTGGTACCGGTGCATTTGATATCTTCGACCTACTGACTGATAAGATTTTCCTAGCGGTTGGCGGTATGTTGGTATGTATCTTTGCGGGCTGGCGTCTAAGCCGTGCTGACCTTGAGAAAGAAATCACGAACGACGGTGAAGTTTCTTTCCCAATGTTTGGCTTATGGTACAACCTAGTGAAATACGTTATCCCTGTTGCTATCGCAATCGTTGCTTTCATGGGCATTAAGTCCGGCTTCGATAGTGGCAAAGGTGAGATCATGCTACTAGGTATCGGAATCATTGCGTTTGCAGGTGTTCTTTCTAAGAAACTGTAGCGCTGAATCCAGTTAACAACGTAAACGGGGAGCCTACATGGCTCCCCGTTTTGATTTGCTTATCTACTTGTGGAATTAGAACGCATAACAGGTATACTCATGCGTCCAAAGTGGAGCCCTCTATGTTTGATATCGTTTTTTCTCACTCAGACTTTGTCGTCATTGACAAATATCCCAATGTTTCAGTTCATAAGGATGATGGCGAAACCATGTTGCTACATGAAGTGGCATTAGTTACTGGTGATGAGCAACTCTACCTTGTGCATCGATTGGATAAGATGACTTCTGGGCTTCTTTTGCTTGCGCGCAACGCTGCGGCTGCGAGTGAGTTATCGGCACAATTTGCTCAACGTCGTGTGGAAAAATTCTATTTGGCGATTGGTAGTAAGAAGCCGAAGAAGAAACAAGGGCTTGTCAGTGGTGATATGGAGCGCTCGCGCCGCTCTGCATGGAAATTGACCAACTCTCACTCAAACCCTGCGATCACGCAGTTTCTTTCAGCTAGCGCGGAACCGGGTGAGCGTTTGTTCTTGTGCAAGCCCCATACAGGTAAAACTCATCAAATCAGGGTAGCACTAAAGTCGGCCGGTTCACCTATCGTCGGAGATGCGATTTATGCCCCCACCAGTAAATCAGACCGAGGTTACCTCCATGCATTTGCGCTTGAATTTGAGTTTCATGGAAAAGCATTCCAGTTTGTCTGTGACCCGAGAGAAAATGCTCTGCTTGGTGAGAAATGGCGGCAGGAAAATGTCAGCCAAGGCATTAATGCTTGGTTAAAACCTTGGGAGCTCTCATGGCCGAAAATCAAAAAATAACAGGAACCAGTATGCAGGTTGAACAACTTCCTACATTCTTCGCTCACATTTCGGAGCAGTTATCGAGTACTTCCAACGAAGTCAGGCGTGTATTTCACGGTCGAGGCCGTGTTTACCAAGGTTTAGAGCAGATCACTTGTGATTGGGTCGATTGCCAATTGCTGATCAATATATTCAAGAGTGTTGATGATGAGTTTCTTGAACAGCTCAAACAGGGATTGCATGAGCTATCTGAGACTGCGCTATGGCAGGAGAAAGGTGTCAAGTGTGTGGTTATCCAACATAGATACAGCGAAGGTTCGCCATCGGAAGTGCTTATCGGTGAACTGAACACTAAACCTATTGTGGTTGAGTCAGGGTTGAAGTACCAACTCGACATTGGTCGTAACCAAAACTTTGGTTTGTTTCTCGATATGCGCTTAGGCCGAGAGTGGGTTCAGCAGCATGCTAAACATAAAAATGTTCTTAACTTATTTGCTTATACCTGTGGATTTTCAGTTGCGGCTATCGATGGTGGGGCTGATCAGGTTGTGAATGTCGATATGGCAAGAGCGTCTCTGTCGAAAGGGCGAGATAATCATAGATTGAATGAGCACAACCTTAATCAAGTGAAGTTTCTGGCTTATGACATTTTTAGATCTTGGGGAAAAATCAAAAGATCAGGGCCGTATGATCTAGTCATCATCGATCCACCTTCATTTCAAAAAGGTAGCTTTGCGCTAACCAAAGACTACAAGAGAATTCTACGTCGTTTGCCTGAATTGCTCACCGATAAGGGCGAAGTGCTTGCGTGTGTGAACTCTCCTCAGGTCAGTAGCGATTTCCTAATTGAAAGCATGAAGGAAGAAGCGCCACAGCTGAGCTTTGTTCAACGGTTAGATAATCCGCCAGAATTTGCTGATGTTGATAGTGAAGCGGCGCTTAAAGTGATGCTGTTCCGCTAAATTTACTGAGATCTTTGTAACTCTATATTGACCTCAACTTAACTTGAGCTTCTATGCTGAAGTCAGAATTACTTCAGTTGGGAGAACGGATATGCAAAATGACTACATCAAGGAATTATCAAAGAAAACATTTCAGGAAGAGACAGCACTAGAATTCCAATCTATGCCGAAACGTCAGTTTCATGTTCCGAGTTTCTTCTCCGGATTGTTGGTCGCAGTGATAGTCAATTTTGTCCTCTAAAAAAGGTCGCATTGAGCGACCTTTTTTATGTCTATTTCAGAGTGTGGAAACCTGAGTAGATGCGAGTAAAGGTCGTGAACCAGCAGGCTGTGCCAAACAGGTATGCAATGATGGCAAAGTGCTGCGGGAAAAGACAAAACGCAATGAAACACGTTATGGTTTCAGTGCCCTCAGTCAGACCACTCATATAGTAAAGGGATTTGTTTTTATAAACAGGATTCTCAATTCCCCGTTTCCCTGCCATGACGGCAAAAGCAAGGAAGCTGCAGCCGGTACCAATGAATGAGAAAATGAGAAAAGCGCCCGCCACCGCGTTTGGCTCTGGATTAGCGACCACAAAGCCAAATGGGATCAGAGAGTAAAACAGGAAGTCGAGGCTGATATCGAGAAATCCACCTGCATCTGTGATGCCCTGACGCCGAGCTAACGCGCCATCCAAACCATCAAATACTCGGTTAATAACGATGAACACAAGTGCCAGCTCGTATTGCTCAAAGTACAGAGCAGGAAACGCCAGACACCCAAGAAGAAAACCACTTAGCGTGGTTTGGTTTGCAGTCACACCGAGTTTATCTAATACGGCGGCGGCAATGGCCAAAGGGGAGCGAATGACTTTGATACTGAATCGATCAAGCATGATGAGTATCCCATGGCCAACTTAATACTCGTCCGTTCTCAGGAACATCATCCTTGTCATGTGTGACCATCAGAGTAGGAATATTTGCTTCTGCCAGTTGAGCGATGACCCAGTCACGAAACTGTGTTCTAAGTTCTTTATCCAGTTTGCTAAACGGTTCATCTAACAGCGCTAGTTTAGGTTTGGCCAGTAGCATTCTTAGCAAGCTGACACGAGCACGTTGGCCGCCGGAAATCTGATCAGGAAATGAATCTGCGAGTTGTGAGAGCTCAACCTTGTTCAATGCAACCATAGCTTGGTGGCGTCTTTCATCGCCTTTGATTGAGTTAGGAAGGGCAAAAGCGAGGTTCTGCCACACGTTTAGATGTGGAAATAGCAAGTCATCCTGAAACAGAATTCCAACTTGTCGCTGATGGGGTTCAAGTTCAGCTAAGTTAATGCCATTTAGTAGCACGCGCCCGGAATGGACAAACTCGCTAGTCATATGCCCTGCGATCAAACTCAACAAGGTTGATTTTCCGCATCCACTGGGGCCCATTAGGCAAACGACTTCCTGCGCTGAAACGGATATATTCAAATCAGAAAATAGGGCTTCGCCGCTGGTTTTATGGATGGCGAGGCTTTCTAGAGACAGCGTCATGCGTAAGGGCATCCTTGTTCGTTTGTTTTTGATAATCAGGTTGTCGCAATGCGAATCTGCCAATAAGGATGGCAGAGACAAAGAAAACAAATGGCAAGATGGCTTGCCAAATCGCGTAGATGGCAGTAACGCGTCGATCGAAGCCACTCGAAAGAGCGACGGCTTCCGTGGTCACGGTTGCAATCCTGCCCCCACCGAGCATCAGAGTCGGTAGATATTGCGCCAAGCTCACACTGGCTCCGACAGCCCAAGCGTACAAGATGGCTGGTAGCAGCAACTTAACCTTAATATGAAAAAAGACAAAGAGAGGCGTTTTGCCAAGGCTTAATGCCGCTCGAGTATAGTTGTTGTCATAGCTTCGCCATGGGCCATCGAGTGCTAAGTACACAAATGGGAAAGCAAAGAATACGTGTGACCAGATGACCCAGATGTAATAGGCATCACCAGACAAGTAGAGAGTGGTTACCTGGATACCAAATAAGATAGAAAGCTGCGGGATAAGCATAGGTAAAACAATGATATAACCTGGCAAGTGTAAGCGAAAACGGATACGACTTTCCTGAGCCACCACACCCAATATCAAAGCAAAACAAGCGGTAACGGCGGCAATGATCAAACTTTGGTTAACCGTCGGTAATATATTGAGCCACTCATTGCTCCAAAAGCGGTCGTTATATCGGGTCGGGAGAAGGTCCGGAAAGCGCCATCGATGAGCGAAGCTCCAGATCAACATCAGTGGAAACATAATGCCGGCTAAAATGGCCGAAACGGTAAACAGCGTTTTCCCGGGCAGACTAAACCCTCTTCGACCTGAGTATTGCCACTGACCAAAATGGCCGACGAGAAGCTTTTCGACCAGTACGATTAGGACTAAAAGTAAACTGGCTAACACAAACAGCATAACCGCGCCAGATGCCGCACGAGGGATAAGTGATAAGTCGGGGTCATTAAACCACTGCCATACTAAGACGGCCAATGTAGGTGGATTGGTTGGACCCAAGATCAAGCTTAAATCGACCACGGAAACGCCATAAGCCATCACGGCAAACAAGGCGAAGCGCATTCTTACTAACCAAAGAGGGAAGACCGCCTTCCACCACATTTGTGCAGGTGAATACCCCAAAGAGGTGCTGACTTGATACAGCTTATCGATTTTAATCTGCTGCAAAACGGGAATGCTCATGAGCAGCAAAAATGGCACTTCTTTAAATGAAAGTGCCATGGCTAAACCCAGCGCATAAGGGTCATGCACTAACCAAGTTGCTTCATGTGTGTCTACGTCAATACCTAAGGTTTGAGCCAACATACGTGCAACCATACCTGTAGGAGCGAACAGAAAAGCAAATCCAATCGCGAAAGCGACGTGAGGCATTGCTAGCAAGGGTGAAAGCAGTGCTTCAACTTTTCGCCAATGGCGGTCTAACCAAAGGCTTTGAAGAATCGCAAAGCAGATTAAACAAGAAAGATAAGTACTGGCTATGGAGCTGAATAAAGTGAGCCCAATGGAGTGCTCAATCCCCGGCCATTCGAAAAACTGCTGATAGCTGCTGAGTGAGAAATCGAACAGGCCGACAGGAGGAACGTAGCCAAATGATGAGAGCAATACACCAACTAATCCGGGGATTGTTGGGGTAATGCAAATCAAAATGAATACTGTGTACGCAGCTCTTAACATCTGGCTTTCGTCACTTAATGGTTATGGTTGCTCTTAATTACCGTAGCGCTTCTGCCACTCTGTTTCCAGAGCAGCCTGCCAGCTAGGGTGTGGTTCAGCAACAGATTTGAATAGCGTTGTTTTCTTTGCGCTGCCTGTTAAGTATTGATTCTCAAGCACGGATGGATCGCCCCAAATAGACAAGTCACCTTTGCGAGATTGAGCTTCAGGGCTTAATAGAAAGTTAACTGCCACTAATGCACCCTCTTTGGCGTTGGCATTCCATGGGATAGCAAGGAAGTGAATATTAGAGAGAGCACCTCCATCCATTGCATAAACCGTTGTACTCTCGGCTAAGTTACCGTTTGCCTGAGCAGAGTAAACGGAATTTGGGTTAAATGTGATGGCAAGATCAAGCTGTCCGTCATCTAAGAGCTGTACTGTTTCTGCAGAGCTTGCCGGAAATTGCTTACCTTGTCGCCAAGCGACTTTATGGAATTCATCTAAGTATTTCCATAAAGGCGCAGTGACAGCATCAAAGTTGACCTGTTCAACCGGCTTAGCCAAAGCAGGATCATTGGCAGTCAGTTCAATCAATACGGCTTTAAGAAAGCTGGTACCATGAAACTCTGGCGGGCGAGGGTAGCTCAGCTTGTTTGGAAATGCCTTGGCGTAACTTAACATCTCCGTATAGGAGGCAGGAGGGTTGTTGAGCGTTAGTTTATCGTGAATAAAAACTAACTGCCCGACACCCCATGGGGCTTCTAAACCTTCTGTTGGCTCTGAAAAATCACGATCAACCGGTAAGGATTTATCTACTTTCTGCCAGCTTGGTAAGTGCTGAACAAAAGGGCCAAAAAGTAATTGATTGTTCTTCATAGATTTGAAGTTTTCGCCATTAATCCAAACCATATCAACGCTGCCACCTGTGTTTTTCCCAGCGGCTTTTTCTGCTATTAAGCGTGTTGTTGTTTCGGCGATGTCGGTTACTTTTACATGCTGTAATGTCACATCATAGCGCGCTTGCAGTTGGCTATTTGCCCAGCGTAGATAGTTATTGATTTCTTGACTGCCACCCCATGCATGGAAGTATACGGTTTGTCCTTTGGCTTTCTCTGTAATCTGTTGCCAATTATCTTGCGCCGTTGCCCCAAAAGACAGCAACAAGGTAGAGATGAAAGTGATCAGCCTTTTCATGGTTGTCCTTACCCTTTGAATGAGTTCATTGATGTGGTGATAGACCGTACTATCTATGGTTTTCATTCATTATGACTGAAAAAATTTAATTTTCTTATGTATTTGAAGGAATTGTAAGCGGACTGTATGAGAATTGAACATGTTCTTAGCTTAATAACAAAAAGCAGCCATTGATGGCTGCTTTGTAATATGTAGGTTAATAACTAGCCTTTCCAGTCGCTAAGCTTGAAAGTCAAAGTATGAATGTCGTTCTTTAATACCATACCTTCATCGGTCAATGTTACGTCACTCCATTCCGCCAAGGATTGAGAAAATGCGCGTTCTAAGTCCATCACGTCTCCAATACACATTTTCATCGTCATGCCCATTTTTTCAATGCGAAGTTGGTTATCCTTGAGCTCAGCTTGACCGAAAAAATTGTTACAGCCTGCATTACCATTAGCCATCAAATTTTCTCCCACTTCAAGGCGAGGTTTTTTCTGATGGTTTTCTACCTTAACTGCTTCGCCATCAATGCTAACCAGTTCCCAGTTGTGATGTTGAAGATCTTGAGCCGTAATTTGTTTCACATCGCCTCCATTGCTTGCACAAGCTGTCATGACAAAAGGGAGTGAGGCAGCAGCAAGTAATGTTTTTGGACTAAACTTCATAGTAATGAACTCCGAAATATAGAAACGTTATTCGACATTTTGTCGACTTTAATGGCACAAAGTATAGGTCAGAAAGCTCTATTTTTGTCAGGTTAAGGTCATAGTTTGTTTACAGTCACATAATGAAAGTTATTGAATTTCATTTAATTATAAATTTAATACAGTAGGAGTAAGTGCTTAAAGCGTAGCTAAGAAAACTATGATGAGGCACATATGGAACAACTAGAATTTTTTGCCGTCCCAAGCCCATGTGTAGGCGTTTGCACAGTAGATGAAAAAGGCTACTGTAAAGGTTGTATGCGCAAGCGTGACGAGCGTTTTAATTGGTTGAATTTTACCCCAGACGAACAGCGCCACATTATCAAACTGTGCCGCTTACGCTATCGCCGAAAAATGCAAGGTGCGAAGACCGAGCCAGAAGTGGGCTTAGAGCTTCAAAGCCCACAGCAAGATCTATTTTAATACCAATCTAGATTCGCCTTCTTTTTTGAAAGCGAGGAGGGTCTATTTAATTCCCCACTTATCACTTATCCAACCACCGACATGGTCGTCAAAGTGATTGCCGCTAAAGCGATAGTTTTGTTCAGGGTGTTGCTCAGATTCAGGTTTTGAATCAAGCAGTTGCTGAATGTAATTTGCCATAGGATCACCGCAATTTAGCCGTTCTTGCCGAGTCGCGACTTCTTTTATTAATTGCAGACGATAGGAATTGCTTGCGCGTTTCATTTAGGTGATCCTCCTTGGTTATGACACTAATATGAAAAGTTAGGAGCCGATTGAGCTATCGTCAATATGAGATCACACTTTTAAAGAATAATTGTCTTTGCTTTGATTTTTATGTATGCAGTGGGAGGAGGATTATTTTGTTAAACAATATGACCTTAGGTGAGATTGTCTCATTTTGCCCATATAAGCAATGTCATAAAAATTTCATTAATTTATGTTAGCTCGATATGCGGTGTGGATTGATGTGAAATGGTACCTATTTATTGGAAGGCTTAAAGAAAAAGACTTCGCTTGTGGAAGTCTTTTTACATTCCAGAGTCTTTAGAGAATTTTAAGGGGTCGCGGCTTGGCAGGTTTGTTTTGTGACGATTTCGTCGACCATCAGTTGCCCGCGGCTGTTACGCATCTTAAGTCGATAGCTTAAGCCAACCTCCAAATTATTTTTTGTATCAGGGTTCGTGCAGTAACTATTAACGCTGTGACGAAGCACTTGCTTCAATGGCTTAGCGCCCTGAGCATCTTGGTTATACACCATCATGATCTCGATCATTGTGCCTTTGGAGTTTGCTCTCATGATAGAAAGTGGGCCAGCTTCCATAGGTAATTCCGAAGCCAACAAATTCGCTCGATTGGCGGCAAGCAATTCGAGCTCGCGCTGTTTATCGCCCTCTGGTGAGGCACAGCCTGCCAATATGGCAGCAGAAAGCACGGCTAAGGTAATCTTCAGTTTCATCTTAAAATACTTTCTTGAATGGTTTAACGATGACTTTCTCGTACACACCCGCCTCAATATACGGATCAGCATCTGCCCAGCTTTGCGCTTGCGCAAGTGAATCGAACTCTGCGATAACTGTTGAACCTGTAAAGCCAGCTTTACCTGGGTTATCTGAATCGATGGCAGGCATAGGCCCCGCTGTCAGTAAACGTCCTTCATCTTGAAGCTTTTGAAGTCGTTCTAAGTGTGTTGGGCGTACACTTAGACGTTTTTCCAATGAGTTTTCAACGTCTTGAGAGAAAATAACATACCACATGTATTGATGTCCTTATAATGAATAAGCGACTAAGCAGCCGGTTATTGTGTGATTTACCTAACTCTACAGAATGTAACAGCTTTTTAAAGACTTTCTGACAGCAAAGTGTGAGATTAGTTTTGTTTGATTGGACGAGGTTTACCCTCAGTATCAATAGCGACGTAGTTGAATGTCGCGTCACACACCATAAAGCGATCTTCTACACCATGTTCTTTAACCGGCTTTACCCATACTTCGAGATCAATACTCATTGATGTGCGACCAATCTTGGTACATTCACCGTAGCAGCAAACCACATCACCCACCTTTACTGGCTTTTTAAAGGTAATACTTGAGACGGAAACCGTCACAATACGCCCACCCGATATTTCTTTAGCCAAAATCCCACCAGCTAAGTCGAGCTGAGACATGATCCAGCCTCCGAATATATCACCGTTCGCATTAGTATCTGCAGGCATTGCAAGGGTGCGCAAAAGCATTTGTCCACGAGGGGAAGTGATTTCTTTACTCATTTTGACATCCGTAAAACTAAACAGCGGCCGAAGTGGCCGCTGCAATATCTCAAAGGGGAAAAATTAGTATGAATTATATCAAAAGCGTGTGGTTAGTCACCAGAATTGGCTTCGGATTTATCTTTTGGCAGATGTTTATAGATGTAGATACCTGTGATTAAGGTGAAGCCAAATGTTGCTGCGAGTAAGCCGAAGACTTTGAAATTAACCCAAACATCGAGCGGAAGTTTAAAGGCAATATAGACGTTCACCCCAGCACAGAAAGAAAAGAAGGCAACCCATGCCCAAGTCACTTTTGACCACACGTGGTCTGGTAGGCTGATTTCTTTACCTAACATACCCTTTATCGCGGATTTGCCTATTACATGGCTTACTGCAAGGCCGATAGCGAAAACGATATAAACAATAGTGACTTTCCATTTGATGAAATCATCGTCGTGCAGGAAGATGGTCATTCCGCCAAACAGCGCAACCATAACAAAGGTGATCAACTGCATTTTCTCGATTTTCTTATATAAGGCATAGGTGATAACCAATTGGATAGCCGTTGCTATGATTAGAGCACCTGTCGCCACATAGATATCGTGCATTTTGTATAAAACGAAAAAGATAATGAGCGGAATAAAATCGATCAGTTGTTTCATTATTGGCGGTTCTATAGAGTTTTGGGGGGATTCAGTCTAACCAAGTCTGATGAAATCACAAAGGTATTAAAAGCAGCGGATTTAAAACCTTTCAAGTGTTCAGTGGCTGGCCATATTTGACCAGCCTAGTACTGATGACTTATGAATGCATTTCTAATCGCCTAATTAGGGGCTTAATATCTTCGAGGTAGCCCTCGTCTTTCAAGTTAGAAACGGCAACTTGAAGCTCTTCATTGGACATTGCGAAACAGCTCGATTTGCCTGTCATATAGTTGAGGTAGTCGTGATATTCATGCTCAGTAAAGTGACCAAGACGATCAACCAACAAGCTTTTAATGCCATGATGAATAAGGCGATAGTATGTATGACGATGAATTTCCATAAGCTGCCTCTCTTAGCTATGTCAGCCTGATGTCTCTCTCAGACTGAGAAAGTGGCAAAGACAAAATATTGCCACTTTTTCATTCATAGCTGTCTAAAAGCATAATAAGTGCCACAACTATTGAAAATGCCATTTCATAGATTTTTTATTAACGATATTAACCAGTTAATGTGGGTTAAAGTCACGTCAACATCCAAACACATATGAGGCGTTGATAATGAAAATGAGTCCTTGAGTTATCGCATGATAGGTGACATGCAAATTGCGAGTCGTTTTGAAACAGCGATGTATTAGACAGGAGCAGGTGCTAATGCAGTGGTCAACACCTCATCTAATGCTTGCTTTGATGTCGGCTTGGATAAATGACCATCCATCAGTTCATTGATTTTTTTTAACTCTTTATCACCCGACTCTCCGGACAGAGCAATGATGGGCAAAGATGGGTGTGAGCGTTTGATGATGCTAGCCGCTTCAAACCCATCCATTATCGGCATTTGAATGTCCATAAAGACGAGATCAATAGGGTTATTCTGAATCGTCTGAACTGCGACCTTCCCGTTATTGGCTAGTAGGACGTTATAGCCTAGTTGCTTGATATACAGTTGGGCTAGGGAGAGCTGAGCCTGCTTATCATCAACGACCAGTATTAGAGGTCTATCCGTGCTGGCTTTTGTCGGTTTTATTGTTGAATCAGAACTTAACTCAAGCAATGGTCTACAACTGTCAATATTCACATTATTTTCAGTAAGGTGGCGATTTTTAGCTTTATCCAAAACAGTAGGAAAAGTCAGATAAAATGTAGTGAATTTACCAATTTTTGAAT
Source organism: Vibrio sp. Isolate23 (assembly GCF_022398095.1). Taxonomy (NCBI): domain Bacteria; kingdom Pseudomonadati; phylum Pseudomonadota; class Gammaproteobacteria; order Vibrionales; family Vibrionaceae; genus Vibrio; species Vibrio sp. Isolate23. Next base: position 344,473 of record NZ_JAKEUV010000002.1, on the reverse strand, counting down.
CGCAATGAATAGAACCTCCAAAGGCTTTCATGACTCGTGTGCAGTAGCCCAGCCCTAAGCCGCTTCCTCCACTTTTATTGTGGCTGAAGAAGTCATCAAATATACGTTCTTGATATGCATGAGGAATACCCGGTCCAGTGTCTGTAAACATGACGGTATTTTTACTTTGTCCCTTCTCGGTTCGTATCGTGATAGTACTCTCTGGGTAATAGTCAAAATAATACACAGCGTTTCGAAGTAGATTGAAGAGGACGAAGTTGAATAGAGTCTCGTTAATCTCGACAATGAAATCTTCCTTTACGTCCAGAATCACTTTGCTTCGTAGTGAGTCATTGTCAAATCCATATTGATTGACTGCTGAAATGATTATTGAAGCGATGGACGAAGAAATCGCTGGTTCTTGATCAAGAGAAGCGTTATCAATTTCTCTTAAAATGATGTCGATGAGTTGCCGTCCTCGATTGATGGCTTGTTTCCCAAGATTGACATGAGTCGCAAGGGTTTCATATGGCTGTCTTCCATTTATTTTTTGTGCAAGGTTCTCGAATTCAAGCTGAACTTGAGCAAGAGGGTTACGCATTTCATGAGCGATAGAGTTTGCTAAGGCTTGGGATTGGCGTACTTGCTGTTCATATGTGATATGAAGTTGAACTTTCCGAAGGACACTCTCTAATGCAGAGATCTCTTCATAGGAAAAATAGACCCCTTCTGATTTTGAGTTTGAGACCAAAACATGGGAGAGCTCTTTGTTGTCGCTGTAGATGGGAAGGACAAGGCCAGATTGGGTCTCTTTCATATTGCGGTGTACGACACTGAGCATCATATCTTCGGTCTGTGAGAGTCTTTCCTCAACTTCGTCAATCACCAATGGAGCAGTCTCTTTTTCAAAGTACTGCTGGTAAACGTCTGCGCCTTGATAGCGGTCTAGTAGACGAAGTTTTCCTTGAGAAACTCCTAGGTACTCAGCGAGCTTTGCCATGACTTGGGTAGGCGATTGATGAAAATCTTTTTGTAGAAGAGCTATTTTATCGACCGGAGATAGCGGTTCTCCGTAGAATAATCGACTACTTATTGTTCGAATCTTTCCATAGAGTTTGGGCCAGGATAGACCGATCAACATGGCGACAATTGCAAGCTCTGAAACACTAGTATCCTCAAGCGAATAGAATAAGGAAATAGAGCACGCATATACAAATGCGGTTATTGTTACGTTTAAAAGGATGTAGCTAATATATCTAGGGCTATAGAATCTAGAAGTCAATATGGCATAGCCCATAAATAGAACCTCCCGGACAGATAAAGCCGGAGGTAGCCAAGTTAAAGAAAAATCGTCAAAGAACAGAGTCAATCCAAGCTGTATAATCGCTGTTGAAAACATAAATATGGTCATTCCCAGAATCATGTAATTGATGCGAGTTCTGCGAATTAGGTTTGGGGTGTTTTTTAGACGTATTAAATTAACTAGCGTGAGCAGGACTAAAATAGCAAGCCCTGAAAAAAATGGCTTGGTACAAGGGCCAAAATTCAGCTCAAAGTTACTTGGACCAATAATACTTATTCCACGAACAGTTAAGTCTGGTATCAAGTTGCATGAGATGGCAAAAATCGCTGTGATGGCAACGATAATACTTTGCCAACGAGCAATAGAACGTTGGGTGTAGAAACAATACAGCTTTGCTGAAAACAGATAAGCCGAGGTAAATGCAACGAGAGTGGACAAGTTTGCAATCACTGCCATACTTACAGCAACATTGCTACCAAACTTGTTGAGAAACCCCGTATGAAAGTAACTATTGCTTAGAATCCAGAAAAACAGCCCAGCCATATAGCATAGGTAGTAGTAATATAGTCGTATGCTAGATTTTCCATGCCGCCTGATGAGTGTTAAACAGAAGTATATCGCCCAAACCAACAAGGATAGTGCTGCAAAAATTAGGAATAAAGCTTTAGGATATAAAACCTGATCCAATAAATAACTGAACATAATGTTCTTATTTTACCAATTTATGACGTCGATTTTAATGAAGTATAGTGATTTAACTATTCCCTAATGCGCTATTTATAATGTCTCATCCAAACTGTAATTCATTTAAGCCAAGTATAGTTTGGTGGATTATGATTATTTGCAATATTTCTTTGGGGAACTGTATGTTTAGAATTACTATTTAATGAATCATGATTATTATCACTTTAATTATTGATTTTTTTTGGCAATTAAGAGGCAGATTATTACGTATCCTATAAACAAAATTGTCGTTGTTATTGAAGTTACTAACATAGCTCATACCAAGTTGTTGGGACTCAATAAGTTCTAAAAATTTCATACCCCACTAAATACTCTTATCTTTTTATCTATGGTATGTAGCTAGTGGGGCTGGTTACGTGTTTAGTGTGTACTTATAGGTAGTGCAGACGTAAGCATATGGTTTAAAGCTTCCTTGGTTGTTGGTTTAGAAAGCCGTCCATCCATCAACTCACTTATCAGGTTTAATTCACGCTCACCGGATTCGCCAGATAGAGCAATGATAGGAATTGTGGGATAGGAGCGTTTTATTATACTCGCAGCTTCGAAACCGTTCATTACTGGCATCTGTATATCCATAAAAACAAGATCAATAGGATTACTTTGAATGATCTCTATTGCCACTTTACCGTTGTTTGCCAATACAACATCATAACCTAGTTGCTCAAGATATAGTTTAACAAGCGAGCGTTGAACTTCTTTATCATCAACGACCAAAATCATATGCTTATCGGGCTTTTCAATGTTATGGGCTAAGTTACTGATGAAGCTATTTGTTTCTTCGGTTGTATTTTTATGAGAATGAGGGGAATGGTCTCGAACTTGCGCCACAGGAGGTGCAAACGATATTGATGGGAACGAAAGATGGAACTCTGTATAACTCCCTTCCTGAGAGTAGCAGCGTATTACACCGCCAAAAGCTCTCATCACACGCTGACAATAACCTAACCCTAGACCGCTTCCTCCACTCTTGTTGTGGCTAAAGAAATCATCGAATATACGCTTGGTTAAATGTTCAGGAATACCGGGACCTGTATCCCTGATAATAACGTAATTTTCATATTTACCGGCAATGGTTTGTATTTCTATTGTGCTTTGTGGATAAGAATCGAAATAGTAAATAGCATTGCGCATTAGATTAAACAAAACAAAGTTAAATAGCGTGTCGTTTATCTTCACCACAAAATCTTGATCGATATTGAGAATAACGCGGTTCTTTACATCATCATCTTCAAAGCCATACCTGTCTACAGCTGTGCGTATAACAGATTGTATTGACGTTGATATTGCTGGTTCCTGTTCCAAAGATGAGTCACTAACTTCTCTCAATATAATATCTATAAGTTGCTTGCCACGCTCAATTGCATTCTTCCCATCTAAAACATGCTTATTAAGTTCGTCTCGTGAGGTGCCGTTATTTAGCTTGAGCGCAAGGTTTTCAAACTGAAACTGAACTTGAGCAAGAGGGTTTCTCATCTCATGCGCAATAGAATTCGCTAATGCTTGGGATTGTCTTACCTTTCTGTCCGCGTTGATATACCCCTGAACTTTTTTAAGTACAGACTGTAAGGCTTGGATTTCTTCACTAAAGAATAAGCGACCATCACTCTTTTTATGGGCGACTAATAGATGTGACATATTGTTTGTGTGGTCATATATTGGGAGAACCATCGCAACGTTGTCTGCACTCATTTTCTTGTATAGTTTTGAAAGCGAATGCGCAACGTGTTTGCTGCTAATAGGCAAAGATTCTTCAATTTCTTCATAGATTAGAACACTACCAGTCCCTTTTAAGTGTGAGGTATAAAGTGTTTCATCTTGTATATTTGAAAGTAGCTGTAATGAGTTTTCATTTATTCCCAAAATGGTGGCAACTTTACGTAGTGCTTGACCCGTTGAAACTTGAAACTCATCTTCTAACTGATAGAGTTTTTCTTGTGGCGAGAACTCGTCATTAAACACCACTCTACTCGCTGAGCGGCTACACAGCTCCATTAATGATTTCCAGCTCAACCCTGTTATAGTGATGAATAGGATTCCAATCAAAACAATGTTTTCTGTTTCAAATACATGAATTAAAAACAGAGTAGGGAATAGTAGCAAACTAATGGTTAGGCCCATTGCAGTGAGTTTATAGATAATATGGTGGCTACTATAGAAGCGAGATGTTATTAATGCGTATCCCATTAACAACATCTCCGTTATAGAAAGCGCTGGTGGCAGCCAGGCAAAGGAGAAGTCTTCAAATAACATTGGTACGACAACATGAATCGCAAGAGTGGAAATCATGAAGACGCCAATACCAAACAGCATGTAGAGAGATTTAAGCTGCTGAAGTGGTTTTGCGTTACGTGAGTATTTAACTACGCTTTTGAAAGATAGTAATATTAGCATCATAACGGTTAGAAAGAAGTAATTAGTTCCTTCTCCGAAATGAATGTTAAACACACCCACATCATCGATTGTAATTCCATCTATCATGGAGTAATTACCGATATTAGCAATGAGCACGATCACAGAGACTAAACCTAAAAATGTTATTTCAATCCATGATCTCTCACCTTCCTTCTTTGCAAGCATCAAGCACACTATGTATGCATTTGCAAATGCAAGGTAAGAGGTGACATTTGCAAATAAAGCTATCCCTATCGCAACGTTATCACCCCAACTAACTAAGTACGGAGAATAGAAAAAGGCGTTGCTTAGTGTCCAACCTAAAATCGACAGGGAGTAGAATAAGTAAGGTAACTTGATCTTCCCGAGTTGAATACTACTGCTGCGGTTAGCCGTTTTTGCAAAGTAAAAACTCCAAGTGAGAACAATTGCAGCTACCATGAAAAGCAGTAGGAATGCAGGATGTATCTGGATGTTAGTAAGCAACTCAAGCATCACTTTCTTCCAAAATCATAATTTTTTGCCTAGCCATAGACTTATATCGTTTAAAGTCGATATTTGTATATTGGCGGTTAAATTCTTGTACAAGCCACATACCTCTGTAGGTTGGACATTCACCCAGATCGAAGCAACCGCAGTGAACATATGCGTCACGTTCTAATCGGGCGTAGAAATTTAACAGCCAAGGGTTATTAATAATTGTATATGCGCATCCATAACCAGCTTCAGCCAACTGCTTAGCCATTTCCTTCTGAGCTAAGTAAAGAAGATACAGTTGTTGAATCTGGTTTCCGGATACTGTGAGCCTAAGTATCTCACATAGTTTGGAAGAATAGTTAGCTTTAGCCATACAATCTGAATCAAATTGTTCTAAAGTTGATAGATTTTCATTAAGTTGATTAAACGCTCCTGTCCTATTTATCTCTTTTATGGTTCCTTTCGAAGCGAGCAGTAGCCAGGCTTCATGTTGAAAAAACGGACTAAAGCTCAGCCAGCGATGTTTATGCTGCCAATCTGTAACCATGGCTGATGAGCACAGACACGGATACTTGCTTTCGGTTGAACTGTGGAACATAACGAAATGTTGACCGGAAGAGGAGTGTTCCATAAGAAAAAGCAGCTCATACCATTTTTGTTTGATGATAAATAACTCAATATTTGAAAGTAAGACCGCATCATTTATTCGATAGAGGCCGTCATCAAATGGAACGGAAACAATAAGCGGAGCCTTTGATATTTCTGCAATAAGGTCGCTGTAGTAGTCGCTGTCATTGTAACTTAGAGTGGGAGTTTTTGGGGCTGTTCCCAAGCGCTTACTGTGTAACTTGTAGCGTTCGACTAGTGCCCAAAGTAATGGTAATGATTCAAAGTGTTTTAATGCTACTTGTTCCAGAAAATAGTCCAATTCCTCGGCTAATTCTCCGGTAGCTGGTTTTTGCTTTGTAAGAGAAACGTACTCTTTGGTCCCTAAAAGTGTATTTAGATCTTTTAGGTTCAAATCCGTACGCACTTTCAGTACTTGTTGTTTTCTTTTGCTAATTAATGCTTCAAGTATTTTTGTATGTTGCGGTATATCAGCAATTTTTTTTAAAAGCTCGTTAGATTGAGTTTGAGATAACCTATCTTCTTCCAAAAATGAAGATAGCATTTTGATAATTTTCATACAGAGTTAGCCAACAGTAGTTATTTATTTGTCAATACATAAGTACTAACTTTCATATTCTAAACATTTATTGCTGATAAAAATAAATGCATGGCTCACGTTATTAATATAAATATTGGTCAATTGAATGAGTCTTATTCTTCATACACAAATAGCCGTAAACCAGACTGTAAAAATAATTATCAAGTTAAGTGCTACCATACAAAATTTTTACTTTGTGTTTTGTTGCTTAGAGAGGCGGAAGATAAGAGTGCTGTATTTTCAAACATCTACCTGCCTCTTTCATAGCAATCGAGGTGCAAAGTAAAAATGTTTGCATATTGAATGCGTTCATCTCTATCTCGAGTTGAGTGTGGGAAATTTCCAATTATTTCAGTCTTTAATATTGATTCTTTTCATTTTTCAGTCTAATTATTTGAAAAATAAGGAGTTATTAAATTTTTTCGGAGTTGGGTTGGCTGTTTTTTTCATATATCTATTTGTTTTTTATGATTAAATAGCACTCAATTAACAAAAAAGTTGGCGAAAATCAGAAGGTTGGCATACACTTTCCCAAGTAAAGCCGATATGTTGTTGATTGGCTGGGCAAAATGCTTTGGCGCTACCCATTCGGTAGCAATGTTTAACACAGCTTTGAGGAAAGTTTTATGGCGCTCACAAAGGCCGATTTGGCAGAAAACCTGTTTGAGAAGCTCGGATACAGTAAACGGGATGCCAAGGAAACGGTTGAGGCGTTTTTCGAAGAAATTCGTAAGGCACTAGAGAGTGGCGAACAGGTAAAACTGTCTGGATTTGGTAACTTTGATCTCCGAGAAAAAAATGAACGTCCAGGTCGAAACCCAAAGACGGGTGAAGACATTCCAATCAGTGCTCGTCGCGTTGTCACCTTCCGCCCGGGGCAAAAACTAAAAGCCCGTGTAGAAAATGCCAAGGTAGAAGACTAACACGCATGATGCTTGTCAGTTGAAACCTACAGAATTCTAGAAGACGGATTAATCGATAATTCGTCCTCTAGCTATTTCTAAAAAATACCCAAGCTATACAGCTTGGGTATTTTTGTTCTTAATCTCTTTTCCATAGAATGTGGCAGAATTTGTGTTCTGGATCTCGGCTCACTAACAAACGAGCAAACACTTCATCTAACACATCATTCTCTTCATTGACTAGGCCTATACGTACTTCAGCGTAGGTTTCTTTGTTGACTTCAAAACCTACGTGGCCCGCCCAATCGTCGCCAGTTTCAACCAGTTCAGCTGCACCACGGTCATCAAACTGAGCGGTGAATATGATCACATCTGCCGCTTCTAGATTATCCGCAGCCATCTCTAGGAAGATGTCGTAAGCCGTCTCAATGGCGTCGTCATAAGAGATAAGTTCAGACATAATTAGGCTCGACTCATGTATTTGCGTTCAGTTGTGTTGATCACAATGCGATCACCTGTTGCTATGTACTCCGGTACTTGAACCGTAAGGCCTGTTGCAAAACGTGCAGGTTTTGTGCGGGCAGAGGCTGATGCGCCTTTGATTGATGGATCGGTTTCCTCAATAACAAGCTCTACGGAAGCAGGAAGCTCTAGACCAACAGCGTTGCCATCGACCACAATAACGTGTAGCCCCTGAATTTCTTCAGTAACGAACATGAGCTCTTCTTCGATCTCTTCTTTCTTGAAAGTGTACTGCGTGTAGTCTTCGTTATCCATGAAGATGTATTCGTCGCCATCGACGTACGAGAAAGCCACAGCACGTTTAAACATGTCCACGGTCTCAACCACGTCGTCCGATTTAAAACGTTCGTCAACTCGTGCGCCAGTGGAAAGGTCAGTACAACGCAGTTTGTAGATTTTTGCGCCGCCACGTCCACCTGGTGTGGTAACTTCGATATCTTTGATCAGGAGAGTTTTACCATTAGATTCAATCGCAAAACCTTTTTTAAGCTCACTTGCCCTTGGCATAAAAGTGTTTCCTTAGTGTGGAATGGAATTGTCGTATTATATACATAGAGTTTAGGGTAAGGAATATCTTGATTCGTGTCAGCGTGTAGGCGAACATTAAGATATCGAAAGTCTAACAATTATTGCTATCAATTTAATGCTTCTTTCCGTTATCGATCCTAAGCAACCTTTTCAAGAAAGGTACCAACCTGCCATCAATGATCTTATTGCTTTTCTAAGAGGAGGATTAGGCGATAATTTACACAGCGTATATATCTATGGAAGCGTGGCTCGCAAACGAGCGAAGCTACATCGTTCGAATCTTGATGTCCTAGTCGTTACGCATAAGAGCTTTAGTGATATCAGAACAACGCTCTTCAACTCGATAAAGTGGCGATTTCAGAAGTCTTACCCTTTCATCACTGAGGTCTCTTTAAAAAATACACTCGCGAAAGAAGTAGCAAGTTTAGAGAGTATTTTTTCTTGGGGTTTCCAGCTACGCCACTGTTCTGTTTGTATTTATGGTGAAGACTTATCTGAATGTTTTGGCGACTATGAGCCGAGCTGGGAAATTGCTAAACATTGGAACATGGATGTGGAAGATTGGGTTGCCGTTTATCGCAATCGTATTGCGCGCTCTGCAACGCCAGAAGAGCAGTCCAAAGCTCAGATGATTATTGCTAAGAAGCTGCTACGTGCGAGTTATTCATTGGTTATGTACAAAGACAAGAATTGGTTTGACGATCCTGTCGAGTGTGGTCAGAACTTTCTGCGCTATTATCCAGAAAAAAAGGTCGAGATAGAGCGCTTGGGGATTTTGCTCACTGGCCGCGTGATCGCAAAACGCTCTGTCATAGGTATTCTGGATGGCTTCGGTGAGTGGTTGGCGAAGCAGTACAAAAAAACCGAATTTAAGATAGGGTAAGAGCTCGGCTGGTTCAGAATAAACCTAGCTGCGGTTCGCTGAGTGTCGCAAAGTCGATGCCAATAAAAGGTAGGATAGCTTCGGCTACGGGTTTGAGTTGTTTATCAATGTAATGTTGATAATCGATAGTACTCTTAAGGTACTCTTTGGGTTCTGGACCAGATATCGTGATCAAGTATTCTATTCGCCCTTTATTTTGGTATTGCAAAGAGCGGCCTAACTGAGCATTAATTTCGTCGGCTAATCGAGCGGCACGTACTTGTGGAGGCACATTTTTCTGGTATTCGTATAGTTTTCGACGTAAGCGCTTTTGATAAACTAATTCTTCATCAAACTGACCTGCCATGGTCTTCTCAACAAAACCTCGAATGTAACTGGAAGGGTCTTCACCGTGAAAAACTAGACTGTACAAGTCTTGTTGGAAGCGTTGAGCGAGCGGTGTCCAATCGGTACGTGCACTTTCCAGACCCTTAAAGACAATTTTCTCTTCTCTACCTTCACCTATTAGGCCTGCATAACGCTTTTTAGATCCAGTCTCTTGGCCGCGAATGGTTGGCATCAAAAATTTTTTATAATGAGTCTCATATTCTAGCTCTAAGATAGAAGTGAGGTTGTATTCGTTTTTTAGGTGAGCAGTCCACCAAGCGTTAATGTGTTCAACAAGCTGGTGCCCAACCTCATCGGCTTCTCTTTGCGAGAATTTCCCGTTTAGTGATACAAAGGTTGAGTCAGTATCCCCATAGATCACCTGATAGCCTTTCTCCTCAATCAGTTTCTTGGTTTGCTTCATGATTTCATGCCCACGCATGGTGATGCTGGATGCTAGGCGAGTATCAAAGAAGCGGCAACCGGAAGAGCCCAATACGCCATAGAAGGAGTTCATGATGATTTTAATCGCTTGTGAGAAGGCTTTTTCATTGTTTTTCTTAGCAACATCACGGGCAGCCCATAAGTGTTCGATCATCTCAGGCAGAAAATGTTTGTGACGATGGAACTGACCCCCGCGAAATCCTGCTACAGCCTGATTTTCACCTTTACCTACTTCCAATTTAAGGCCTTCTATTAAGCCCATGGGATCGATGAGAAATGAACGGATAATCGATGGATAAAGGCTCTTAAAATCCAGCATAAGTACCGAGTCATAAAGATTGGGGATTGAATCCATTACGTATCCCCCAGGGCTTGCCAACCAGTTCTCAGGTTGGAGATTAGGGGCAACATAGCCGGCACGGTGAATTTGTGGCAAATAGAGATTGGTGAATGCAGCGACTGAGCCACCGACGCGATCTAACTCAACACCAGTGAGCTTGGAACGTTCAATGGCAAATTCGAGTAGGTGAGTGTGGGCAAAAATCTTGTTAACTAAAACACAATCTTGCAGGTTGTACTTGGCCAGTGACGGTTTGTCCTTTTTGAACATATGGTTGATTTCTGCCATTCGGTCATGGACGTTGTGAATTTGCTTCCCTTCGCCGAGCAGCTCCTGTGACACTGACTCCAATGACCAACTGCGAAAATGGTAGGTTGCGGTTTTCAGAGTATCAATGCCGTCCATCACCACACGACCAGGGATAGAAATAAAGGCTTGCTGTGTGCTATTTGAGGTACGGAAAAAGCTCGCTTGGTTGGCTCGCCCAATGGTTAATCGAACTTTGTTCCATTCAGCTCTTTTATGTAGGAGTCGAAAGTCAAAATCTATGACATTCCAACCTACGATGACATCGGGGTCAAATTGCCTAAACCACGAGATCAATGAGAGGAGTAATTGCTTTTCATCTTTGACCCACTCGATCTCCGTTTCTGCCTCTTGTGGTTCTCCAATCATGATGACACGGCTGTCCATTGGGCTATCTAAACCGATAGAGTAGAGAAGCCCCTTTTCTGAGCATTCGATGTCAAGTGAAACGACCTTTAACTGAGGGGTATAACTACCTTGGCGGCATTTCACATTGGCAACTTGAGTATAACCGTTTCTCTTTTGTGGCTGACCAGTAAACTCAACGCCGCCTTGAACAAAGCGTTCCATGAGATAGCGATCCGCCAGGCGTATATCATCCTCTAGGACGAGTATTTCTTGGTGCTTGAGCTTTTGACTCAGTAGTTGTGAGTCTTTAATCGTTGAACAGTAACAAGCAGCCAGCTTGGTGCCATCGAAGCTTTCAAGAGAGAGAGGTTTTACTTCGGCATCAACGGACAGTTGCTTCATCAAGGAGAGACTTGTTGCTATATCCGCTTGAGGAATAAAGAAAACAGGCTTTTCACCAATGACCACAAGCCTGGTCGGGCCGCTATCAGTCGAGAGCCACAAATCAATTTGCGTTTTACCAGAAATATCTCTGGCTTGTCGAGTAAGGAGGAAACCGTGTTGGACTGACATGAAACTGCTCTAAAAGAAAACCAAGCAACGGATGAAGCTTGGTTTCACTAGCTTAGCATAAGCAGGCGTACTCTTAATAATAGATAAAGCCTGTTACTTTGGCACCAATATTCTCAGATTGCCAATTTTGGTAACTCAATTGTGTCCGCACGGCGAAATTACGGTTAAAGCTCCAGTTCCAGCTGGCATCAATCTCAACATGACTGTCATCCTGAGAGTCGATTAGAGCCATGTATTGAGTTTGTAAACCGATTCTGTGGTGACGGCCTGCTTGGTAAATGGCGCCCATCTCTAAACCTAGCCCCGGGATCGCATCATATTGAGTCAGAGTGCCGCCACTTACCGCACCTGATAAGAGCGAGTATACGTGGAGTTTATCCGAAGAGCCCCAAGCTTTACCAAATCCACCTTGACCAAACCATCTTCCAGCCAATTCATCGGACATAGGCTGCCTATCAAAGCCCGTACGAATATTCCAAGCCCAACTATTGAACACCCTATTGCTGGGTGCGAGCGCCATTGTGTCGATAAAATAAAATCTATCGAGTCGAGAAGTGCCTTGCTGGTCGACACTCACTTGCGTATCTAGGAAGTTGATTTGGGCTCCGGGTATAAAGCCGTCCTGAGAATCAAGCAAATCGTGATACGCTGCTCTCCATTCAATAGTGGCTTGATTATTGTGTTCATCCCAGTATTGGTAGCTCAATCCGATCCGAGCGGATGCATGTCCTTTTTCCGGTGGGACTTTAGGTTGCGGAACAGGAGTAAATGGAGACTCTACTTTTATTCTACTACGCAGATAAAGTAGCTTGGTTAGCCTTTTGGCTGTCGGATCGCGCTCTAAACCAGAATCGTATAGTTGGAAGTTAAGCCATTCGTAAGCGAGTTCTAGGATTGCTGCTCGCTCTTGATCTGAGAACTCGCTTTCACTTGGGTATTCACCGTGTATGGCTCTTTGCGCCGCCTCGAAGATCTCCTCGTTGGCTTCATTAGCTTGGTGTAATAATCGGGTTCCAAACGCTTCTCGGTAATGAGGTTCTGCCAACAATCCATTTTCAGCCAAGGCATACACAGTGTCTGATGGGATTGCTTGGATTGGAAAGCCTTCAATTAATCGTAAGTCGTCTCGGGCGACATCCAATAGTGAAAGAAGCTGGTAAGAGCAGTTTTCATCTAGGAAATAGTAATCAAACTCTGCCCGCTGCATTTCCCATAAGTGGAGCAAAACGCGATTGACTTCCTCTTCAGTGAGGTTGAGTTTGTATTCCCAGATATCTCTAGATTCGATGTCATTATATTCTCGAACTTTTCGATAGTATGGCATCACGGTATAACGACCGGGGTAGCTACCGAACAACCCTTTGAGCGCAAATAAGGCGGGGTTGTCGTCGGTTTCTGGTTCCGCAGCAAAATTAATGGCAAACGCGACTAATTCTTTGTGTCTCGTTTGGTCTTTGGAATCGACACGCAGCAGAGTGTGTCCAAACATAGAAGAAGGGTTATTCATAAACGCTGTGGGAAAAACCAGCGTAAGGCCTGCAGGGTCAATCACTTGGCTCCAAGTTTCTAGCTCTGGACAATTGAGTTTTGCCTGGCGGCCTTGTTGTTGCTCCAACCAGTGATAACGCGCAGGGTATTGGCATTGAGTCTCTACAGCGAGTTGTTTGTCTTCGGAGTACAGCCGACTGATAGTTGCTTCCAGTTCTGCTTTAGGGGAGTATTTTCCCTCTTTCGCAAGAAAAAACTCACTTTTATCAACAGTACTTTCGTAGCCAGATAGAAACGTCGGCAAATAGTGGCCGAGTTTGAGCCAATAGGAGTGCTTTGAAAGTTGATCGACATCGAACTCACTAGCCATTAACGTCGAAGGTAATAAAAGGCTTAAGCTTAAGCCGCACAACAAAAAGGTTTTCAGCACAGGTGACTTCATCTAATACACAGTCTTACGGTTTGGTTGAGTTTCTTACTTTCTGCGTCAAGACACAACGAATAATAGGAAGGCTTGAGAGTGATGTTAAAAAGGTGCCTAGGAAGGCACCTTTTAGGGGGTATAACTTAAATAGCGTAACCTGCTAGTTGTGCGTTATCGGCAACAACATTGTTTAGGTTTACAAATACTTCTTGAGAAGTGACATTTTCAGATTTGAAAACTTGGGCAAAGTTTTCTTGAGCTAGAGTATTGAATGTTGCTTTGTCCGCTTCATTGATACCCCAAACTTCAGAAAGAGTTGCAAGAGTTTCGCCTTCGCCTTTAGCGATGTCACGTGCTAGGTTATCCATATTTCCATCAATAAACATGGCTAGTTTTTCAGATGAAGAAATAGTGCCAGTACCGTCACAACCTAAAGTACCGAAAGTGATACCAAAAGTTTGGTTACCAGAAGTGCCGTTCGTTGTCGCCGCTAGAATTTTAGAAACCTTACCTGATTGACCGTCAAATACCATAGTACCCAAACCACAACCTACATCGTTATCAGCCAGTGCAAAGTTAGACATTGGAAGAGTTGTTGCTAGGGCTGCCACTGCTAGAAGCTTTTTCATAATATATCCTTATAAGATATCATTTAAAGTGTATTTATTTTGTGCAATTGTATGTATGCACTATGTATTAATAAGTGAAATTAGATTCATTTTCAATGGTAAGCCTTGCGTTGTGTGGCTATATGCAGATTTCTGAATCATAACCGCAGTGTATGGCTTAAATTATTAATTGTAATGTCATTAGTGTACTAAGCGGCAGATGTGAAAATAAGTACTTGCTAAAGTTTGCGTTTGGGCACATATTCAGAGTAAGCAAAAAACGAAATTTGAGTTAAAATAGGCTGCTATGCTGTCATCTGCTTCAGAGTAGATACAGAGCCAATCAAGAAGTGTGGAGATACAAGTTTGATAAGTGTTTTCCTTGTAGATGATCACGAGCTGGTTCGCACAGGGATACGACGTATTATTGAAGACGTCCGTGGAATGAACGTAGCAGGGGAAGCTGAAAGCGGTGAAGATGCAGCAAAATGGTGTCGAGGCAACCATGCCGATGTCATTTTGATGGATATGAATATGCCGGGTATTGGTGGCTTAGAGGCAACCAAAAAAATACTGCGTTTCAATCCTGATGTGAAAATCATTGTTTTAACTGTTCATACGGAAAATCCGTTTCCAACTAAAGTGATGCAAGCAGGTGCCGCTGGCTACCTGACTAAAGGGGCGGGACCAGATGAAATGGTCAACGCCATTCGTGTCGTTAATAGCGGCCAACGTTATATCTCACCTGAAATTGCTCAGCAGATGGCGCTTAGCCAATTCTCTCCAGCATCGGAAAACCCTTTCGCCGATCTGTCTGAGCGTGAGTTACAGATCATGATGATGATCACCAAAGGGCAGAAAGTGACGGATATTTCAGAGCAGCTAAACCTGAGTCCGAAAACCGTCAACAGCTACCGTTATCGCCTGTTCAACAAGCTGGACATAAGCGGTGATGTCGAGCTGACCCACCTTGCTATCCGTCATGGGATGTTAGATACCGAGACATTGTAGTGAATGCCACATTTGACTCGGCTTCCTTTCTTAAAACAGTGACCAATCAGCCCGGCGTTTACAGAATGTATAACGCTGAGGCTGTAGTGATCTATGTCGGTAAAGCCAAAGATCTCAAAAAGCGTCTTTCTAGCTACTTTCGCAAGAAGGTAGATAGTGAAAAAACACGTGCATTAGTCAGTAATATTAACAAGATTGATGTCACGGTCACGCACAGTGAAACAGAAGCGCTGATCCTAGAACATAATTACATTAAGCAGTACTTGCCCAAGTACAACGTGTTACTGCGTGATGATAAATCATATCCTTACATCTTTGTCAGCGGGCATAAGCACCCTAGATTATCGATGCACCGTGGGGCTAAAAAGCGGAAAGGTGAGTATTTTGGGCCTTACCCTGATTCTGGAGCAGTAAGAGAAACGCTACATCTTATTCAGAAAATCTTTCCTGTTAGACAGTGTGAAGATACGGTGTACAGTAATCGAACGCGCCCATGTTTGATGTACCAGATTGGCCGATGTGCAGGCCCTTGTGTTAGCAGCATTATTTCTGATCAAGACTACGCTGAGTTAGTTGGGTTTGTGCGTTTATTCCTGCAAGGCAAAGATCAGCAAGTATTGACGACCCTGGTTGAGAAAATGGAGCTTGCCAGTCGTAGCCTTAAGTTTGAAGAGGCGGCGAAATTTAGAGACCAAATCCAAGCCATACGTCGCATTCAGGAACAGCAATTTGTATCTGAAGACTCTCAAGACGATATGGATGTACTGGGTTTTGCTCAAGAAAATGGTATCGCCTGTATTCATATCCTTATGATCCGTCAAGGTAAGATCTTAGGCAGTCGAAGTCACTTTCCTAAAATTCCTAATGACACTACTCAGGAAGAGGTCTTCTATAGTTTTTTGAGTCAGTATTACCTGAGTCACAACGAAGCTCGAACCATTCCTACACGAATTATCCTTAACTCTGGGTTGATGACGGAGTTACAATCACTGCAAGATGCATTAGGGGACATTGCAGGGAGAAAAGTTCACTTCCACGTAAACCCGACGGGCACTCGAGGTCGCTATCTTAAATTGTCGAATACCAACGCGCTGACAGCAATTACAACTAAGATCAATCACAAAATGACCATCTCGCAACGCTTTAAGGAGCTACGAGAAGTGTTGGGGATGGATAACATCTCACGGATGGAATGTTTTGATATTTCGCATACGATGGGGGAAAGCACTATCGCTTCATGTGTAGTGTTCAATCATGAAGGCCCTGTCAAACAAGAATACCGCCGCTACAATATCACTGGAATCACAGGTGGTGACGATTATGCTGCGATGGGGCAAGCTTTAGAGCGGCGCTACTCGAAGCAGTTGGATGTCGAGAAAATCCCTGACATTGTGTTTATTGATGGTGGCAAAGGGCAGCTTAACCGAGCGCTTGAAATTATCTCTCAATATTGGGGAGATTGGCCTAAGCGACCACGCTTGATTGGCATTGCAAAAGGTGTGACCCGCAAGCCGGGGCTGGAAACTTTAATTAGCTCAGATGGTGAAGAATTCAATCTACCCAGTGATGCGCCTGCTTTGCACTTAATGCAACATATCCGTGATGAAAGCCACAACCATGCGATTGCTGGGCACAGGGCTAAGCGCGGTAAAACTCGGCGAACCAGTGCACTCGAAGGTATTGAAGGGATAGGGCCTAAGCGTCGTCAAGCCTTGCTCAAATACATGGGAGGTTTACAGGAACTGCAGCGTGCGAGCGTTGAAGAAATCGCCAAAGTTCCTGGGATTAGTGTTTCTTTGGCAGAAAACATTTATCAAGCATTGAAACAATAGGAAAAATCCCGCACCATAAGAGCCCTGTTTTTCAGCAGTAAACAGAGCAATACGCAAACGATAAGAGCCTCAATAAATATGCGTTTAAATATCCCTAACATTTTATCTTTACTACGACTTTTCCTTATCCCTGTATTTGTCGTAGTTTTCTATCTACCTTATGGCTGGGCTCCGTTTGCTGCTGCGATGGTGTTCTGGGTGGCGGGCTTTACAGACTGGCTAGACGGAATGTTAGCTCGAAAGTTGGGTCAAACTTCCCGTTTCGGCGCTTTTATCGACCCTGTTGCGGATAAAGTTCTCGTGGCGACGGCTCTTATTCTTATCACTGAACATTATCACTCTATTTGGGTTACGATCCCTGCTGTAACTATGATAGCTCGCGAGATCATTATTTCCGCGTTACGAGAATGGATGGCAGAGATCGGTAAACGCGCGAGTGTGGCTGTATCTTGGGTCGGTAAAGTGAAGACGCTTAGCCAGATGTTTGCTTTGTGGGTACTTATCTGGCGTTATGATGATTGGATGGTTTGGCTGGGGTATGTGGCTTTGTATATAGCAACAGTACTTACCTATTGGTCGATGGCGCAGTATCTTATGGCTGCGAAAGACGATCTACTTAATGAAGAACATCACTAAACAAGCGGGCGGTTGCCCGTTTTTTTATGCCTGCAATTTACTTTGTTTAAGCTAACTTAGTCAAAATCAAAAGAATTTTGGCAGTAAATTAATCAAATTGGCTGCTTTTGCATGTTAATTAGACAAACGATTCAAAAAATTAAAAATAGTGTTGACTCATTAGTTCGAATCCGTAGAATGCATCCCGTACCCAAGAGGAACGCAGAAAAGCGACCAATTGGAGTTACAAAGGCGCGTTGGCAGAGTGGCTATGCAGCGGATTGCAAATCCGTGGACCTCGGTTCGACTCCGGGACGCGCCTCCATTTGCGACACTAGCTCAGTTGGTAGAGCGCAACCTTGCCAAGGTTGAGGTCACGAGTTCGAACCTCGTGTGTCGCTCCAAATTTCAGGATAGCGCTGAGAATGTAGCGATATCCAAGATGGTGTCTCCATCACAAATTAGATTTGTGTGCCCTGGTGGTGGAATTGGTAGACACAAGGGATTTAAAATCCCTCGGCGTTCGCGCTGTGCCGGTTCAAGTCCGGCCCGGGGCACCATCTAACGCATTTATGCGACACTAGCTCAGTTGGTAGAGCGCAACCTTGCCAAGGTTGAGGTCACGAGTTCGAACCTCGTGTGTCGCTCCAAGTTAAGAAAGCCCTGACCGTAAGGTCAGGGCTTTTTTGATTATGGCGTACATAATAAAAATCAGCAGCGAAAGCTGCCGATTTCTAGTCATGGGCTCAAACTAGTTGCGCCAACATTTCTTCAGAGTAGTCAGTTAGATCAGAGCCCGATTTTACTTTCTCTACATAATCTGGGTTTGCGATCAATGGCCGACCGATTGCCAGTAAATCGAATTTCCCAGCTTCAAGGGCAGCACTACCTGTCTCTGGTGTAAAGCCACCAACCCCCATTAACGTCTTACTATAATGAGAGCGCATATACTCAGACACTGTGCCGCCTAAATAATCAAATGTCATGCTGTCATCAAAAATGCCAACGTGAAGGTAGCTCAAGTCTCGACTTTCTAGTGCTTGAAGTAAGTAATCAAACACCAATCGATCACGATTGTCGGCTTCCATGTTGAAGTAAGCGCCAGGAGAGAGCCGCAGTGCGGTTCTATTTTTACCAATGGCATCAACGACAGCGTCTACGACTTGTAGGGGGAAACGTGCCATATTTTCTGCTGAACCGCCAAACTCATCGTCACGAGTGTTGCTTGAATAATGAAGAAATTGATCGATTAGATAGCCATTTGCACCATGGATTTCAACGCCATCAAAGCCCGCCTCTAATGCATTGATGGCCGCTTGGCGGTAATCTTCAACCAACTCTTCAATTTCTTCGCGAGAGGCTGGTTTAGGAATGGTGTATGTCAGCTCACGCATGCGCGGTACACTTCCTTCAACGCCTATGGCAGAGGGCGCTAAAACGAATTCACCGTTGAAAAAGTGTGGGTGAGCAACGCGACCGGTGTGCCACAGCTGAACAAATATTTTCCCTCCTTTGGCATGAACAGCATCTGTCACTTTTCGCCATCCTGCTATTTGTTTCTGACTGTAGATACCCGGGGTGTTAGGGTAGCCTTGCCCATCTGGGCGAATGATGGTTGCTTCGCTGATAATAAGTCCAGTGTCTGCACGACGGGCATAATAATCTACCATTTGTTGAGTTGGTACTAAGTGATTGTCTGCCATGCAGCGGGTCAGTGGAGCCATCACAATTCGATTGTTTAGCGTAATAGTGTCGTTCAGTGCTATTGGCTCAAATAGGTTGTTCATGATGTTCCCTTGTATGATTTCTTGAATGCCCATTCAAGTTATTCTAATTTGAATCTTCGTTCAACTGATTTTTGAATGATTGTTCAAAATAAAGTAGAATCATCACATATTGATGATTGAGATAAGAGAGCCGATGCGCAGCGCTGAATTTGATCGAAAAGACGTCCTACGTTCTGCTATGGATGCATTTGTGACCAAGGGTTACGCTAAAACCAGTATGCAAGATCTAAAAGCCGTAACCGGGTTGCACCCGGGGTCGATCTATTGTGCTTTTGAAAATAAACGAGGCTTGCTAATCGCAGCTCTAGAGCAATACCGTGATGATAAAAAACGAGACTTTCAAACTCTTTTTGAATCTCAGGCCAGTGTTATGGCTGGTTTTGAGATGTACTTAAATTGGGTGCTTGAAGAGTGTGAAACAGAGGAGATCAAAGACTGTTTACTGCAGAAATCACTCAGCGAAATGGCACAGCAAGATGATGAAGTAGAGCGTTTAATCAGTATGATGCTACAAGATTGGCATCAGTCGATTGAAGATAAAATTGCTTTAGCACAGCAAGCAGGAGAAGCTAGCCTGCATAAGTCAGCGACCCAATTGGCTCAATTTTTAGTTATGGGTATTTATGGGATCCGTACTCTGTCTCATACACAGCCCAAGCCAGGTGTACTGCGTGAATTGAAAGATGAATTATTGGACTACATCAAAGCCTAAGTGGGCTGCGATCACCCTCCTCAATGAGTGATAACATCGACTTTCATCATGGTGGGATACTCAATTTTCTGCACTTCTACTTAAACAAAGGCCTGAAAGGCTCCTTTTCTTGCTTTTTATACGTGGAAAAACATGCTATTAATCCTGTTAATTTCTTATTGAAGTATGAGCAAGGAACCTCGAAATGGACAATGTTTATAACTTTAGTGCTGGGCCTGCTGGTCTACCTAGAGCTGTAATGGAAAAAGCACAAGCTGAATTCGTTGAATGGAATGGACTTGGCACCTCTGTGATGGAAATTAGTCATAGAAGTAAAGAATTCATTAAGGTAGCAGAAGAAGCAGAGCAAGATCTACGCGACCTACTGAATGTCCCAGACAACTATAAAGTCTTATTCTGTCAAGGTGGGGCTCGTGCTCAGTTTGCAGCGGTTCCTCTGAACCTTTTAGGGAGCGCTAAGAAAGCGACGTATATCAATGCAGGTTACTGGGCGGAAAGTGCGATCAAAGAAGCAGAAAAATACTGCGAAGTTGATGTTTTTAATGCCAAAACGACAAAAGATGGCAAACTAACGGTTACAGACCCTATTGAATGGCAAATTGACCCTCAATCAGCTTATGTGCACTTTTGTCCAAACGAGACGATCGATGGTATTGAAATCTCAGATTTGCCAAAGACCGACAAACCTATCGTTGCGGATATGTCATCTAACATATTGTCACGAGAAATCGATGTTTCTCAATATGGTGTTATTTATGCCGGTGCGCAAAAGAACATTGGTTCGGCAGGGATTTGTATTGCCATAGTTCGCGATGACTTACTCGATCTTGCCCACGATCTTTTACCGAGTTTTATCAGTTATAAAATTTTAGCTGAAAAAGATTCAATGTTTAATACGCCCCCAACTTTCGCATGGTATCTGTCAGGCTTGGTGTTCAAATGGCTGAAAGAACAGGGTGGTGTCGCAGCGATGGAGCAGGTTAACCGTGAGAAAGCTGCGATCTTGTATAATTACATTGATAGTTCGGATTTTTATAAAAACGATGTCCATGCTCAGAACCGCTCCCGAATGAATGTACCTTTTCAGTTAGCAAAACCAGAGTTAGACAGCGTGTTCTTAGAGCTGGCCGCGGAAAAAGGACTTGTTTCGTTGAAAGGCCACCGTGCAGTGGGAGGTATGCGTGCTTCGATTTATAACGCGATGCCCGTTGAAGGGGTTAAAGCGCTGGTTGAGTTTATGAAAGAGTTTGAAGCAGAGAACGCTTAACTCATAAATTGACAAAGGCTTAGCCACAATGGCTAAGCCTTTTTTATGGCTTAAAGCCGGAATCTCGCCACGACTTGCTCTAATTCTTCGACTTTTCTATACAGCTGACTAACGGCCTGCTCACCATCTTGAGTCGTCCGAACGGAATTACCTGCAATTTGGCTAATGGCGTTGATATCACGTGATATCTCTTGCGCAGCGGTGGCTTGTTCATTACCTGCTGTGGCAATCATATCGATCATTTGATTGACATCTTGGGCTCTCGAAACAATTTGTGTCAGAGCATCACCCGCAGAGTTCGATAAAGTGACTCCCTCTGCGACCAGTTGAGTGCCTTCACTCATTCTAGAGACTGCCTGGCGGGTCTCATTCTGAATGGAAGAAATCAAACCACCTACTTCTTCGGTTGCTTTCGAGGTTCTTTCCGCGAGCCCTCGGACCTCATCAGCGACGACGGCGAACCCCCGGCCTAACTCACCGGCACGAGCTGCCTCTATCGCAGCGTTTAGTGCCAGCAAATTGGTTTGTTCAGCAATATCGTTGATCACTTGGATCACATTGCCAATCTCTTCTCCACGCTTGCCTAGACTATCGACCGTCTCCGCAGTTTCATTCACGACTTCCGAAATACGGTTCATACCATGAACGGTTTCTTGCATTAGTTTTCCGCCACTGGTGGCTTCTTCTCCCGCTTGCCTAGAACTTTCAGCCGCATCGCTACTTTGATCGGCAACTTGATTAACTGTCACCGTCATTTCTTCAACGGCACTGGCGATTAATGTCGCTTTGTCTGCTTGCTCTTTAATACCTGAAGCAACCAGTTTGCTTGTGTCATCTACCATCTGAGTGTTACTGGCCACTTCGGAGGCGACATTGGTGATGTTGGAAAGCACACGTCTGAGAGATTGCTGCATAGCATCAATAGCACGAGCGAGTTCGCCCAGTTCATCCTTGTTGGTTTCGTTGATGGGTGGTTCTGACAAATCGCCATCGGCAATAGATTTCGCTTTGGCGGCAATCACATCCAGTCTCTGACGTATGATATTCGAAAGCCCCCAAGCGACAACAATGCCGGCGACTAATACCACAATGACATTGACGGTTAGCCAGAAGATAATTGTCGACATGTTGTCATTCAATTCTGCGAGAGCTTGTATAGAGTCACTGGTTTCTTCAGTGGCTGAGGTGTTAAGTACTTTTTCGAGTGGTAGGATAATGGATTGTTTTAGTTCCCTTACCAATTGATTTGCAGACATTTTTCCTGATGGATCATAGCCTTCAAATACTTCCTGAGCGGTACGAATAATGTCGTAGTAATATTGTTCGACATCGTCGATTTGGCTTGAAGCTTGTGGGTCTGGTTCCAAAGGACGGAGCTTATCAAGATAGCCAGCAAAGGAGCCAGCATCATCATTAAATGTCTCACGAGCAGTCGGATCACCCATGATATAAACATTGAGAGTTGCAATCATATCGCCTGCTTCGTCAACGAGCTCAAGGTAATAGCGAATACTCGGCAAATCTTGATTGAGAGAGCGGTGAAGGTCGGTACTACTGTAGGCTTCGGTAAAGCGTTTTTCAGCCAATTGATTGAGTAAATCTTCCAGTGGAGCCCCTACATTTTTGGTTAATTGGTTTATTTTTTGAATGGCTTGTTGCTCGTCGGCGGGGTTGTATTTGGTGAAAACACCTTGCTTCACTTGATCTATGTATTGGTTAGCCAGTCCTATGATACGGTCCATTTTTTTGACGTCAGATGCTTTCGCTGATTCTAAAGAGCGGAGTCGAGAGTAGTGCTGCTGAAACTCGCTGGCATTCACTTCAAATGCGTTACGCTGACCAGCATCTCCATTAAGATATTCCAGAGCGTTGGTTTGAAGATCACCTATTTCATCCAAGACGTTGAAATACGCAAGTACACCGGGAACATCATCTGATTCTATATCTTCTGAAATAGTGGCGGATTTATTGACTAGAGACCAGACGACGAAAGCTAATATTAGGGTCGTAATGATGATAATTGAAAAGCCCATGTAGAGGGCATGGGACAGACGAACATTCATCTATATCTCTCCATCGGGAGTTAGATTCCAATGAACTAAGTATGGAGCTTATGACTTAAGGTGCAAAAATAATTGACAAATTCGGTGATAATTATCGGCATGATGCTGATTGGGTGTCATAAAAAATCGCAGCCTAAGCTGCGATTTTAAAATGTGTTAAAGTGGTTTGCTTATCGACGTTTAGGTTTGCTTATCGACGCTTAGGTTTGCTTATCGACGCTTAGGTTTGCTTATCGACGCTTAGGTTTGCGAGCTGCCGAAGGTTTTCCGCCCGCTGGCGGCTTACTGTTAACTTGACTGCCCGGCTTACCATTTCGACCGCCTGTTGGTTTACCACCGTTGCCTGAGTTGCGGCTATTGTTTGGCTTCTTCTGACCAGAACCGTTCATCTTTTCAAAACCTGGCTGGCTCTTGGTGTGTTTTGTTGCGAATCGATTCGAGCCATGTCGACCTGATTTTCTTCGCTGCGCGGGCGTTAATGAATCATTATCTTCTGCTGGGACTAGACAGCTTGGTTTGTCGCCTATCAGGTGTTTTTTGCCCATGCTGATCAATGCCTCGCGGATTAAAGGCCAGTTGGCGGGATCATGGTAGCGCAGTAGTGCTTTATGTAATCGGCGTTGACGCTCACCTTTCGCAACCGGGACTTCCTCACGCTGTTTGTATTTCACTCGCTTAAGCGGGTTCGTTTCTGAGTAATACATAGAGGTGGCATTACACATAGGTGATGGGTAGAAATTTTGTACTTGATCGCACTCGAAGTCGTTTTTCTTCAGCCACAGAGCTAAGTTCAGCATGTCTTCATCTTCGGTACCCGGATGTGCAGAGATAAAGTAAGGGATCAGGTACTGCTTCTTACCTGCTTCAGCACTGTACTTTTCGAACATTTCTTTGAAACGATCGTAAGTGCCCATGCCCGGCTTCATCATTAGATCAAGCGGACCTTTTTCTGTGTGCTCAGGCGCTATCTTCAAGTAACCACCAACATGGTGTGTAACCAGTTCTTTAACGTATTCTGGTGATTCGATTGCCAAATCGTAACGAACGCCAGAAGCTATCATTACTTTTTTTACACCTTCCACTTTACGTGCTGCGCGATACAGATCGATAGTGTGCTTGTGGTCGGTATTCAGCTTGTTACAGATCCCCGGGAAAACACACGATGGACGGCGACAGTTTGCTTCAGCTTTCGGATCGCTACAGCCGAGTCGATACATGTTTGCAGTTGGACCACCAAGATCGGAAATGGTGCCAGTAAACCCCGGAACCTTATCTCGAATCTCTTCAAGCTCGTTTATGATCGACTCTTGAGAACGGTTTTGGATGATACGACCTTCGTGCTCAGTAATAGAACAGAAAGAACAGCCACCAAAACAGCCACGCATGATGTTCACGGAGGTTTTGATCATGTCGTAGGCAGGGATCTTTGCTTTACCATATTTCGGGTGCGGTACACGGGCGTAAGGCAGGCCGAAAACGTAATCCATTTCTTCCGTTGAAAGAGGAATCGGAGCTTGGTTAACCCAAAGTTCACGATCACCATGACGCTGAATCAATGCACGCCCCGAGTAAGGGTTGGTTTCAAGGTGCATAATACGGCTGGCGTGAGCATAGAGAATTCGGTCATTATTCAGCTTTTCAAAGTGTGGAATGCGCACTGCCGTGGTTGCTGCATCGTGACGAGAAGGGCGAATAGCGATAGGCTTCGCTTCAGGCTCTTCAGTTTTTGCTTTGGTGTCACACTGTTCTTCTACCGCATATGGGTTTGGTGGGATGAAGGCTTCTTTACGCGGTTTTTCAATACGTGAAGAGTCAATGATCTTATAGCCTTCCGGCGCTGCTGGGAGGCTCACTACCGTGCCGCGAATGTTGGTCATATTACCAATCTCTTTGCCATCAGCCAGTCGGTGAGCAACTTCAACTAGTGCACGTTCAGCATTACCAAACAGCAATATATCCGCTTTTGCATCAAACAGAATGGAGCGGCGAACTTTGTCTGACCAATAATCGTAGTGGGCCAAACGGCGCAAACTGGCTTCGATTCCTCCGAGAACAATCGGCACCCCTTTGTAGGCTTCTCTACAACGCTGAGAATAAACCAGCGTTGCACGGTCTGGACGTTTCCCCCCTTCATTATTAGGGGTATAAGCATCGTCATGGCGTAGTTTACGATCAGCGGTGTATCGGTTGATCATTGAGTCCATGTTACCTGCAGTAATACCAAAGAACAGGTTTGGCCTACCCAGCTGAGTAAAGGCATCTTTGTTTTGCCATTCAGGCTGCGCAATAATGCCGACTCGAAATCCCTGGGCTTCAAGCAAGCGGCCAATGATCGCCATGCCAAAGCTGGGGTGATCAACGTAAGCATCGCCAGTTACGATAATAATGTCACAGCTGTCCCATCCTAGGGCATCCATTTCCTTACGACTTGTCGGTAGGAAAGGGGCATTACCGAAGCATTCTGCCCAGTATTTTTTGTGCTCGTGAATAGGGGTGATATTGCTGTACATATTTTGTTCTCTGTTCCAGGGAGCGCGAATTATAGCGGCTTGCGAGCGGAGTATCTACCTCAACATATCCCTAGGTTTTGCATGTTTAAGTTCTCTCGGTTAGTTATGCATCATATTGTTATTAGATGTGTTGGCTATATAACAGATTACGGTGCCATATGGGACTAGTATTATAGAGTAGTGATGAGCACTAAACTTGAGGTGGGCGCTTATGTATGAGGTTGATTCTGGTACCGCTGTGAAGGAGATGGTCGCGCCTACTCGCCAGCGAAAGTACAAAACGTACGCTTGGCAGTTGGACCTTGTGACTCAGGAATTTAGCTGTGAGCCAGAAGCGATGAAGCAATTATTCGGTTGTGACAAGCTCACCATTTCGGCTAAGGAACTACTTAAGCTATTGCCTACCGCTCAACGCCGTATGGCTCGCACCATGTTTAAAACCGCATTAACCTCCAACAAAGCCCATTCCTTTCCCTGTTGTCTACTGACGCCCAATAGCCTCTTTACTTATGTAGAGTTCATTATCAAAGCTGAAAGTGAGTTTTTACTGAAAGGGGTTGTTGCACCTTGTTTGGTCATTTCATCACGGATGGTGGCAGCCGATATTTTCTATTCTGTGTTTGAGAATAGGCATCATGGTGTGGTCGTAACGGACTCAGAGACTCGAATTCTAGCTTGCAATCGTCATTTCGAGCGTATAACGGGCCATAGGCTTGAGGATATCCTTGGTCTAAAAACGAATATTTTGAATGCAGGGAAACTCAGTGATGATTATTACCGTGAGCTTTGGCAAAGCATAGAACAACATGGGCATTGGAGTGGTCCTATGCTGACAAGAAAGGCTGATGATTCTGTACTGCCTCAAGAACTGACAATTCACAAGATTGAACCTGGGAACGGCGAGTCGTATTTACTGGGGTTGTGTGCAGACTTATCGAATCAGCTTCAGCGGATTGATGGCAGAGAAACTGGCGGTGTAGATTTACTGACGCAACTGCCATCGCGTGAACGCTTTTTAGAGCAACTCGAGCAAGACTACGCTGACAGCCAATGTGAAGATTTGTTGATCATGTTGGCATTACAACCACAATTTCCCTTGGAGAATGAGCAGGAAGTCAAGCGTCAATTTGCCAGTTATATTGCTGAAAATTCTCTAGTCTCGTCTGCTAGTTATGTTGGTGATAGCCGGTTTGCCGTTACGCTAAAAGCGAGTATGAAGCAGGGGAGTGAGAGTATCCGCTCTATCCGAAAGTTAATTAAAGCTTTTTTCCACAGTTTTAAGCATGTTCAAGCGCCCGTTGCACAAGCACTTAGATTTGGCCTCACCGGCGTCTCTGTGTTGCATTCTGATGCGAAATCACCCAAGCGATTACTCTCGCACGCATTGCAAGCTTTGCTGGAGTTGCACTCAGGCGAAAATAAAAGAGTGAGGTTTTATGACCGTGAACTTCACGAACAAGTGGAGCGTAAGAAACAGCTGGAGAGCTGGGTTGAACAAGCCATATTGGAAGAGACAATAGATGTTTTTTACCAACCGATTGTGGACATCAAAAAAGGAAGAATTGATAAATTTGAGGCCTTGTGTCGCTTTCCTGAAAGTGACACTGCCAGCGCCTCAACGCAGGAGTTGATCAATGTCGTTGAAGATCTTGATCTAATTGTCCGATTGGATGATGTTGTCAATCGAAAAGCTATGTCGGCATTGCCGGAACTGCAGCAATTGTTTGGCGAGGACATTGGGCTGTCTGTTAATCGTTCATTCAATTCTAAACAAGACATTGTCGAAATCCTTCGTCACTGTGCCCAGCTCATCGATGAAAGCGGCATTAAACCAAACATGCTGACGATTGAGTTCACCGAAAGTGCGTATTTTGGTGGCGACAGTTATCAAGAGCAGTTACTGGCAGCGATTCGAAAAGCAGGCGTCTCCATCGCGGTTGACGATTTTGGTACTGGGTGCGCGTCTTTCGATTATCTTAATCGAAACTATTTTGATGTATTGAAAATTGATCGAAGCTTTGTTCAAGATATTTGCTTTGGCAGTCGGCAATATCATGTCGTGAATACCATCATTCAGTTAGCCCAAAAACTCAGGCTAAAAGTGGTGGCTGAAGGTGTTGAAACCGAAAGTGAGTATACAACATTACGTAATTTAGGCGTCGATTGCATTCAGGGTTATTTCTTCTCGAAGCCATTGCCAATAAAAGATCTACGATCGGTGAGTCATTACTGTGTTTTACCGTCAACTCAAAGTATGTCAAATGCTAAAACCGGTACGTTATTAGAGTTGATAACACCTCAGTTACCACATCTTGACCCGGGCGAACCTCTGTCCCTTATTTACACTTATTTTAAAACGGAAACGATCAATGTTTTGCCTGTTATTGAATCCCATCATTGCGTGGGCATTATTAGCAGAGCTGCAATGAATTTGCATTTGACGCCGAATATGGGAACAGATCATGAGACCAGTAAAGAGCACACGATGTGGCATAAGTCTGCTCACCGTATAATGTCTGCACCGGAATCACTACTGTCTTGGCATACATCATTAGTGGAATTGGAAGACTTAATGGCAAGAGCACCGCTGCCCTGGGTGCTGGTTGATGATGAATCACGATTCAAAGGTATCATCGAACATGAAAGAGTTATGCAGTATTTATTGGGTAAGATAATTAAAAAATAATTCTATCAATACCGCCGAGTTCACCTAAGTTTATAAGTGATACCGAATAATATAATTCTTTTGGGTGAGTCTTGATGTTAGGAGATCTCCGTTCTCATGGTTCGATTGCGTCGAACATCAAAAGTAAGAGCGAGCTAAATTCTATTGAATGGCAGTGGGAAGCAGAGTCACACCATTTTTCAATAGATCGTGATAAATGTGTACAACTGTTTCAGTCTGATTTGCCTCGTCTAACCAACAACTTTCTACTTTCTTGTTTGAGTTACCAAGACCAATCTACGTTAGTTCATCATTTTGAAGAGGCACATAAGTCCACTCAGAAAAGGCGATTCTGTTGTTGCCTGAATCTGGCACAAGGTAAAGTCAGCTACGTAGAGTTTTCATTTAGCGGTGATAAACAAGGTCGAGTACTCGGGCACCTTACGCCTCTAATCAGTTTTGATAAAACCAGTGATTTGGTTAGCCAATTATTTGAGCAGCTTTTTGATAACCCTCATCATGGTGTTGTGCTCGCCAATTCGGAAAAAAGCGTGATTGCCTGTAATCGCTACTTTCAAGAACACACGGGCTATTTGCATCATGATCTGGCGGGGAGGAGCCTAGATACACTGGACTCAGGTAAGCACAGCAAAGACTATTATCAAAATTTATGGGAAGAGGTGAAGCGGAAAGGCTTTTGGTCTGGTGTCATTCTTATTAAAACCAAATCAGGTAATACGATTCCGCAAGACCTAACCGTTCAGAAGTTAGCTCTCGGCGAGAGTATGTTTTATGTGGGTTGGTACTTGGACCTATCGAAGAATCTTTACCGAGTTGCGGATGTTGAGCATGGAGGTATTGAACTATTGACTCAGCTGCCCACTGAGCAGCAGTTTACGCAAGCAGTGGCGAGCCGATGGATGGACGAAGCGGCGGAGCACATCAGCATGGTTGTCGCGTTTGTGCCTAAGTTCAACCGTGAGGATGACTTTGAGCTTAAATCTGTTTTGTCCGAGCACTTAGCGAGAAATCGCAACGCGCAGCAAGTCGGCTATATCGGGAATAATCATTTCGTCGCCTGCTTAGAATGTGAAAAACGACCAGGCCCTTCTCAAGTTCGGATTATTCATCAAACCATTCGACGCTTCTTTGCGTCACTTAACCAAAAGGCAGGCAAAGAGGTACACTTAGCTATAGTTCACGGCAAAGTTGGGGTCTCAGTACTTGGTCATGATGCGCATAACCCCAAACTGTTGGTGCCGCATGCCGTGCAAGCCATGCTTGAGCAACAAAGTGATGCTCGAGGCCTTATCACTTTTTACCATGGTGCGATTCATCGTGAGGTCCTGCGTCGTAAGGAACTAGAAGAGTGGGCGGTTAAGCTGATTAAATCGAATGCTGTTGAAGTTTACTATCAACCCATCGTTGATGTTAAAACATGGGATATTGTCAAGTTTGAAGCGTTAAGCCGCTTTAAAGCACCCAATGGGACAATGCTCAATACGCAAGAAATGGTGACGGTTGCGGAAGACTTAGATCTGGTATCGGATTTGGATTGGTGTGTGGGAAGGAAAGCGCTTGAAGACTTGTCCGTGATTCAAGAACGGTACGGCGAAAAATTAGGGATGACCATCAACCGCTCACTTAATACCAAGTTGGAGGTCGATGAAGTGCTTCAGAGCGCTGATGCTTTGGTGCACCAGTACGCTAAAACCCCTGAACTAGTGACGATTGAGTTAACGGAAAGTGCTTACTTTGATAGCGAGTCAGAGCAATCCTCTCTAATTAGAAATATACGGAGAAGAGGAGTCAGCGTCGCCATTGATGACTTTGGGACGGGTTATAGCTCTTTTAGTTATCTTAGCGATTGTAATTTTGATCTATTAAAGATTGATAGGGACTTTGTCTCGGGTTTAAGAGTCGGGACTCACAAGTATCATATCGTCAAGATGATTACTGAATTGGCGCACACGTTGAATGTCAAAGTTGTGGCAGAAGGGGTCGAAACCCGACAAGAACTGGAAGTCATTTGTGGTGTTGGAGTGGATTATATTCAAGGTTACTTCTTCTCTAAACCGCTACCTCTTGAGCAGCTTGAAAGTGCTTGGAACTATTGTGAGAAACTGGAAGACTTCCTCACTCGGGCTTCCAGTATGAGGCAGGTTGGCATTCTTAGTATCACACAAACTCATATACCAACCTTAGAACCTAAAGATACTTTAGAGGATGCGAGGCGCTTATTTACTTCTCAGCAATACAATCTTGAGGTCATCCCCATTGTTGATGGCACTATTTGTGTCGGTGTCATTGGTCGAGAAGAATTGAACCATCATCTTTCGAATACTCTTGGGACAAAGCTAGAAACACCTAAAGATGTGGTTGCTTTGAAAAGAAAGCTTAACCAAGTGATGAGGCGTGACATCCACCGGGCTTCATACCTGATAAAAATGTCTGAAATGCCTGAACTGATTAAAAGTGGTATCAAGCCGCCTTGGCTGGTTATCAATGAAACCGGCCAGTATTTAGGTGTGGTCACGAATCAGGATCTGCTCAACCATTTTGCTAACGAGCAAGTAAGAATCGCTGGTGGAATTGGCCTTAGCAAGTCTGTTATTATCCGCACCCATCAGAAATTATAGCGATATCAGACATCATGGTTCAGCAATTGTTAGCAGTGTTTGCTCCTATGCTTTTAGGTGCTCAATTCATTTTGACGCTCATTTTGGTCAAGGGTGATATCTGCCCGGGTCAGCGAGGCCGTATTCATAAGGTCCTTCCTGTACTCGCAATTATGTGGCTGGCTGTTGCTTCATTGAAAATTGAAGCCATGATGATTGTGTTTGCCATTGCATACTTCTACTCTCAAGTTCAAACCAAAAAAACGCGAGTACAAGGGCCAATGTGGGTTATGTACCTTGCTAATGGTTTGGCACTTGCCTATGTTGCCATTGGTATTGGAGAGCAATCTGATCTTGCGGCTAGTCTGAGTGTATTTATTCAAATCATACTTTTAGGTGCGCTGTTTGCTCACTTGCTCCTCACCGTAGCGAGAACGCGTTTACAAGCTTTTCACCGTATTCTGCCGGTGACTGGTGTGCTCTCAGCAATGCTGATGAGTTTAGCGATTTTGCTTAAAGCCTTTGGCCTAGATGAAGCTGTTCTTGCTCAAGCTACTCAGCCACTATTGATTGGGTTTGCACTGCTCATTACTTCAGTTCTTATCTGGTGTTGGCATATCATTATGTCAAAGACGGTACATAAGGCTCAGTTGGCGATTGCATTATTAACTCTAATCTCGACAATAACGTTCAATCAAGGCTTGTTTGTTCTTTAGAAGAGAAATCGCTCACTGTTAATTTGAAGATTTGACGCTACGCTTGATATAGATGGTCAACACAGGAGCGTGGTTATGGATATGACTCATGTAGGTCGGTTAGACAGTGCGATTTTACTTGGCATTGTTAATGAAAAGCTGAGACTCGAGTGTGATAGCTTTGAAGAACTCGTGACCATGTATGAAATGGATGTCGAAACAGTGGTGGGGAAATTGGATATATTGGGTTATCAATATGATCCGCTCACCAATCAGTTTAAATCTTACGATAGATAGAATGAAACAGGAGGCTGATGCCTCCTTTTTTATACCGTTTTTATCCCTTCTAAATGGCTTTTTGATTGTTGTCTGGCAGTATTAAAAAAGGCTTGAAGGTAGCGTTTGTCTTTGTCTGAATTTCGTGTTGCAGCGAACAGACGTCGCCACAACCCACCGCCAAAAGAGAGACTGGTAATCAAGCCTTGACGGGAGAACTCGCTTATTGCCCAGTTAGGTAAAGCGGCTACTCCTAAACCGGCAGACACCATTTGTACTAGCATCAGCGTGTTGTCTGCTTGTTTCCATTTGGCGGGCTCAATGCCTGCGGGCTGTAGAAAGTGTTTTACCACGTCAAGTCGGTTCTTTTGAACTGGGTAGGACAACATGGTCTCATTGGCTAAATCTTCCGGTTCAATAGAGGTTTTTGATGCCAGTGGGTGGGTGGTTGCAGTAACTAAGCGCATTTCAAAATCAAAGAGAGGCTCATAATGGACTTCTGATCTTGGTTGAATATCAGAGGTGATCACCAAGTCCAACTCGCCATTCATCAGCGCTGGTAGAGGCTCAAAACCAAATCCAGATGAGAAATCCAGAGTCACACTTGGCCAAGCCACTTGATATTCTCTTAGCGCAGGCATTAGCCACTGAAAACAGGAGTGGCATTCGATAGCCATATGCAAACGTCCGTTAACGTCCTCTTTCAAACTGGCTAATTCATTTTCCGCTCTGGCAATGCGTGGTAGCACTTCATCTGCCAAGCTAAGAAGGATTTCGCCTTCAGAGGTAAATCTCACAGGACGAGTCTTACGCAGAAAAAGCTGACCACCAATACGAGCTTCCAGATCTTTTATTTGATGAGACAGGGCTGACTGAGTCAGGTGTAGCGTTGTTGCAGTGGCAGTCAAAGAGCCAGTGTCCCGCAATGTGGCTAATGTTTTCAGATGCTTAATCTCAATCATGAAATCCCTTCAATCTTGCTCGCTGATGATGAATATAACTAACTTACCTGTGTTTTATAGGTGTGTAAACATCTAGACGTCTAAAAAGATGTTAATGATTGAATTCGTTAGTTGAGCTAATTCGCTGTCGCGGACATGAAGTTTTCTAATAAACAGCTTGAATAATTGGAGGTTGTTCATTCATGTCTTAATCGAGATAGTTTAGCCATCTAGACGCCTTACTGTTGTTTAGGCAGTACAGGCCTAATTGCTTTAATAATCAAGAAGGATTAGAAATATGGCGACGACGACTCATATCCTAGGTTACCCAAGAATCGGCGAAAAGCGTGAATTGAAA
Source organism: Vibrio sp. Isolate23 (assembly GCF_022398095.1). Taxonomy (NCBI): domain Bacteria; kingdom Pseudomonadati; phylum Pseudomonadota; class Gammaproteobacteria; order Vibrionales; family Vibrionaceae; genus Vibrio; species Vibrio sp. Isolate23. Next base: position 311,290 of record NZ_JAKEUV010000002.1, on the reverse strand, counting down.
TTTGCACTGGAGAAATATTGGCGAGGAGAAATTAACCAAGCTGAGCTCAAAGCAGTGGGGGCCCAGCTTCGAAAGAAAAATTGGCAAGTACAATCTGAGGCCGAACTGAGCTTTGTTACCGCAGGTGATTTTGCATGGTATGACCATGTTCTGACCACGACCTTATTACTAGGACATGTGCCTAAACGTCACCGAGAAGGGGAGCCTGATTTGGATACCTTGTTCAAAGTTGGACGTGGTCAGTCTCAGGCAAATTGTAGCTGTAGCGGATCTGCGGCGTCGGATATGACCAAATGGTTTAACACCAATTATCATTACATCGTACCTGAGTTTAGTCGGGATGATAGCTTTGAAGTTAGCTGGCCTCAACTGTTCGAGGAAGTTAATGAGGCTATCAAAGCGGGACAAAATGTGAAACCCGTTCTGTTAGGTCCGTTGAGCTACCTCTACCTTGGTAAAGAAGTGGAACAAGGGTTTGATCGCTTGACGCTGTTACCACGTCTTCTTACCGTTTATCAAAACATTCTAGCCAAATTAGCAGGCCAAGGGGTTGAGTGGGTGCAGATCGACGAACCTATTCTATCACTAGAATTGGAGGCACCTTGGCTTGATGCATTCAAGCTTGCTTATCAGGTCATTCGTGGCGAGGTAAAAATACTGCTAACGACCTACTTTGATTCAGTGGAAGACACATTGGACAAGATTATCGAATTAGAGATCGATGGTTTGCATGTTGACCTGTCAGAAGCCCCAGAACAGTTAAGTGAAGTCATTTCTCGATTACCGAAAGAGTGGGTGTTTTCGGCAGGCGTTATTAATGGGCGCAATGTTTGGCGGGCGGATCTAAGCGCGCAGCTTGCACGACTTCAGCCTGTGAAAAAGCGGCTGGGCGATAGGTTATGGGTTGCGAGCTCGTGTTCATTGCTTCATAGCCCTGTGGATCTGGATCTTGAACCTGAGTTGACCGAAGAAGTACGCAGTTGGTTTGCTTTTGCAAAGCAAAAAGTGGCCGAAGTGGCTTTATTAGGCAGAGCCTTGGATGGTGATCATAAGGCTATTTTAGCGTGCGATACATACAGTGCTTCAATTCAGGCTCGTAAGAATGCCGCCCACGTCAACAAGCCTCAAGTTCAGCAGCGGCTTAATCAGATAACAAAAGCTTGGTCTGATCGCAGTGTACCTTACGAGGAGCGCGCTCTGTATCAAAATGCGGTATTAGGTTTGCCATTGTTCCCCACAACGACGATTGGTTCTTTTCCACAAACGAATGAAATACGAGTTCAGCGTAGTGCTTACCGTAGCGGCCAGTTATCGGAATCAGACTATTTGACAGCCTTGAAAGGTCACATCGAAGATGCTGTAAAACGCCAGGAAGCACTGGACCTTGATGTACTGGTGCATGGTGAGGCCGAACGTAACGACATGGTGGAATATTTTGCCGAGAACTTAGCAGGGTTTCAAACCACCAAATTTGGCTGGGTACAGAGCTACGGCTCACGATGCGTTAAACCAGCGATAGTCGTTGCGGATATCGAGCGCGAAAACCCCATTACTGTTGAATGGTCGACATATGCCCAGTCACTCACTTCTAAGCAAATGAAAGGGATGTTGACAGGACCAGTGACAATTCTTTGTTGGACGTTCCCTCGTGAGGATATCAGTCGCAAAGAAATAACCAATCAATTGGCGCTAGCATTGCGTGATGAAGTGTCTGATCTGCAAAAGGCAGGTATCAATATTATCCAGATTGATGAGCCGGCTATTCGAGAAGGCTTGCCACTTAAAAAACGTGATCATGCCGAATATTTAGAGTGGGCGGTAGCGGCATTCAAGATCGCTGCAGCCAGTGCCAAGCCCGAGATACAAATCCATACACATATGTGCTATTCAGAGTTTAATGAGATTATTGATTCCGTGGCTGCATTAGATGCGGATGTGATTACGATAGAAACTTCTCGCTCAAATATGGAGTTACTAAAAGCGTTTGAGGAGTTTGACTATCCTAATGAAATTGGCCCTGGTGTTTACGACATTCACTCTCCAAATATCCCAACTGAAGAGTGGATTGAAGGCCTGTTGTACAAGGCCGCTGATAAGATACCGGCAAACCGTTTGTGGGTGAATCCAGATTGCGGTTTGAAGACACGAAACTGGGCAGAAACCGAAGCGTCACTGGCTAACATGGTTTCGGCGGCGAAAAAGCTACGAGTGGCGTTTGCTTAATATACCAAAGATGAAATGCCGGCTTTTATGTCGGCGTTTCATCTTTGATCTTGAGGTTAGATTGACTCACCATTTACACTGACCTGAACATCCACATTTCCACGGACCGCGTTTGAGTACGGACATACCTGATGGGCAACGCGTGTGAGCTCCAAAGCTTGTTCTTGTGGTAAGTCCACTTCTGCAGCTAGGCTTACAGTAAGTGCAAATCCACCATTGTCATTTGGACCAATTCCTACCTCTGCCGTGACAGGTGCTTGGCTAAGGGCCACTTTCGCTTCACGAGCAACATGCAAAATGGCATTAGAGAAACAGGCAGAATAACCCGCGGCAAAAAGTTGTTCTGGGTTAGTCGCTGCACCACTACCGCCCATTTCTTTCGGATAAGTCAGTTCTAGATCAAGTAAACCATCGTCTGTTTTAACTTGGCCGTTACGACCTGCCAGTGCTTTAGCGGAAGTTTTGTATAGAGTTGTCATGTTATCTTTCCTTTTATTTGTATTGCGCACAATTTAATTGCTTGCAATATTAGATCGAAAGTTGTCTGGAATGCAACTATATTGTGCGCAATTTAAATATTTCTGTGAGCGTCGAATGAGAGAATGCCAAAACGTAGACAAAATAACAGATGAAGAGAAGTTGCTTCTCGATAATCAGCTTTGCTTCCCACTTTACAGTGCTGCTAATGCCGTAATCCGCGCGTATCGTCCCATTCTTGATAAGTTGGAGCTCACCTACTCACAGTATTTAGTGATGATGCTGCTATGGGAGAAAGACGGGGCTAGCGTAAAAGACTTAGGTACAAGGCTGTACCTTGATTCAGGCACGTTGACACCATTACTGAAAAGGTTAGAAGCAAAAGGGTTTGTTATAAGGGGAAGAAGTCAGGACGATGAGAGAGTGAGAGTGCTTAACCTAACCAAATCAGGTCAAGCACTGAAAGAAACCGCCAAGTCAGTCCCTAACGCTATGCGCTGTAAAATCGACCTTGAACTCGATGAACTGATTACGTTGAAACAGTTATGTGAAAAAGTGCTGAAGAACCTAGTTTAGGCTAAACACGATTGTCTCCGGTGCTCAACGCAATCGTCTGGCTAATCTGAGTCAGGCTGCGTCCACTTTGTTGTTGCCATTCAGCGAAGGCTTTATTTGCTGCCTCTAAAGAACGTTTAGTGTCTTTACCACCTTCGATGATTTTGCAGTTTCTTAGATAAGCTTCAACGTCACCGGACAAAATAAAGGTATCGACGCCCATTTGGCGAAGACTATAAGGACCAGTATTTCCTCCAAGTCGATGACCTTTGTTCTTCAAAAAAAGCCATAATTCCGTGATAGTCTCGGTGGGCCACTCTGCGACCATTTGCCCGAAAGAACCATGCTCAAGTGACGCTTCATGAATCATTTGCGCATTAGCATAAATGGATTTCACTTTGGCATGGTGTCGAATGATACGTTTATCTGCTGCTTTGTTATCCCATTGCTCTTCAGACAACATCAGTAGCGGCTCAATTTTAAAACCGAAGAAAACTTCTTCAAAGTTAGGCCATTTATTACGAACCACGCTCCATGAGATCCCGCTTTGGAATACCTTCATACTGAATGCCGATAGCCAGCGATCGTTGGCTATAGCAGCGATCTCGTCTTTACTCAGCGGAGTAGAGAGTAGGGCTTCCAGTTGCTCTTCACCACCTTTTCGTTGTGCCGCTCTCTGATAGATATGTTCAAATTTCTCAACAGTCATACACGTTGCCCTTTTTAAATTTTCCACATCATAACAGCCTGTTAGGCTTTATCTCAATTGACTATGCCGGCAGTTTTTGAGGATGAAATCAGCAAATGTTCGGTTCTTTAGCGACAGGTGTTTATTCTTGTAAAGCAAGTGTATGGATTTTGGCCCTGGTGCATCCTGCTTGAGTATTTCTACCAGTCTGCCACTCGCTAGATCATCAGCGACTAATATCGCAGGTTGCAGCATAACACCTACACCGGATAGCGCAGCACTGCGCAATACTTCGCCATTGTTCGAGGCTAGTCGAGTCTGTCCGCGTAAGAACGCGCTCCTAGACAGTTGTGTGGTTAGGTTGGCGCTGCCTTCACTGTAACTGAAGCCAAGGCATTGATGCTGGTTAAGTTGAGAGATTGAATGGATGGGGCCGTGAGCACTAAGGTAGCTAGGTGCAGCACAGAAGATGAGTTGATAATCTCCGAGGTAACGTGCGACCAGAGTAGAGTTTTCAAGATTGCCGATCCGTACCATCATGTCTGCGTCAGTAAGGTGTGGGTCAACGAGCTCGTTACTGAGCTCCATTTCGACGTTAATGTTGGGGTTCAATGAGAGAAAATCAGCTATGTAAATACTCAGTTTTCACTTCGTTGGTCGAACTTTATTTATGTAGTCGATGTCCTATCTAGCAAACTTTTCAACTCCATACGTTTATGTTCAATTTGAAACATGCTTTTCTCGTTATAACTGTGTTTTTGTCAACTGAGGTGTTTGCTAACCCGTCTTTGACTTATCAGTTATCTGTCGATCCTGATGATGCTGATATTGTCATCGTCACTGTAGACACGAGTAATTTAGAGCAAGTAGAGATGATACCTGCTCGCACTTTAACTACCATGGCTCAGCCGTCGGTATCATGCCAATCTGGTTTGGGGCGGGTCACAGCTTTAGAGCAGTTGAACCCTAAGGAATGCCAACAGGTTCAATGGTCGTTGCGAATGGAGCACACATCTGAGCAAGGTATGGATACCTCGCAACAAATTGATAGCAGGAGCATCAATGATGGTTGGTATTTCGTTAGTGAGTGGAATTCCCTGCCGCGTTTCAAAGGGAGTAACGACATTCGCGTTTGTACTCCTGTTCATAGCTGTCAGTCGATGCCTGACTTATCTGAGCCACCCTTGTTTGTTGTTTGGGGAATGGAAAGTACAGAATTAAACATCAACGACAAACAAGTCACCGTTTTCAGCGATGCTCCTCAAGTAATGCAGCAGGTAGAGCAATGGAAGCCAGTATTAAAATCGTCACTCAATTACTTGAATAGCGTATTCTCGAACTCACAGCGACAAGACTGGCAAATGGCGTTTTTCAAAAAGGACAGCTCGTCAGGGAGTATAAGTGGAGCTGCTGGTGAAAATATGATCTTGATTAATGCCTGGCTAGAGAAAGGAAAACTCACCCCAGCTTCACTAAAGATGTTACTCAAGATTGCAGCGCATGAGTCAGTGCATGTTTTAGACTCAGCTAGCAGACCAACTTGGGCAGCGGAAAGTTTGGCTGAGTACTACGCGATAAAATCGCTGCAAGCTACGGATTATGCTGCTGAAGAACCGACTCGTTTCTGGGGTAGTTTTGCTAAAAAATTTCCTTTTTCTACAACAGGGCTGATTAAAGCAAACCGCCTCTACAATGAACAAGGAGCAGGGCAATATTATCCGTTGTTTTACTTTAAAGGCTCTGCGTTTTGGTATGAATTGGATTCAGCTTTGAATGGGGCAGGCTCAAGTCTAGATAACTTGATGACTCAATTGAAATTTGAAACTGATGGAAGTTTATCTGCAGAATTTGTTAAGGCCGTGGCTGAAAAAATAGGCGATAAGCGATGGCATGAGATCAGTTATCGTTATCTATGAATCTGGTCGGTATATAACTGCAAATGGGAGTTTTTCTCCCATTTGCATCCGTAAGACAAGGACTATTTTTTAAAGTAGTCCGACATAATTTGCTTGCTGTCGATTTTTTTCAGCCCCTCATCAACGATTGATTTCCACTTTTGACCTGTTTCATCATTACCAAATGCAATGAACAGTTCCTTCTCTTCAAGTAACTTTGAGTTCATTTGCAACTTGTCTTGTGCTGCTTGGAGGCTCTTGTCACTCGTCAGTAAGTAGTTAAGAACATTGCTATCTATAACGGCGAGAGGGATGCGCTGCCCTGAGACTTTTTTCAGGTTTTGGTTATCACTGGTGACCGCTTCAGATTGAAGAGCACCGCTCGCAATCATGCTGTCGAGTTCCTCGGTGTTCACGTACCCACGCACCACCCCGATTTTAACGGATTTTAAGTCTTGTAAACTGCTCCATGAGATGGGATTGGCTTTATTCTCAACAAAGCCTAAGGGACCGGTCCCTATGGGGTTCGAAAATATTAGGTCAGAGGCGTCGAAGTAGTATTCTGGGAAGTAGCCAGCATATTTTGCTTGATTCTTCGCGAGATGGACCGCTCTTTCCCAAGGGTAGAATTCGACGTTTAGCTCGTGCCCCATCGCTTCTACAGCGGCTTTCACAACAGCAACGGAGGCTCCTTGAGCGTCTAAGTTTCGCCCTGCATAGGGAGGCCACTCAAGAGATGTAAGAGTAAGAACATCGCCACGTACTGGCGATGTTAGCAAAATCAGGCTAAAAAACATCAATGTCAGGTTGCGCATTAGCTAATTCCTTGTTGTGGAGAGTGTTTTAACAGCATAGACAAGATTGGTGGGGAGGGATGGCGAAAATATTCAATCTTTTGTTTTTTGCTGGGGGTAGGCTACTAATATCAAACAAGGAGATAGACTTATGACACCAAGATTAAATTACTTTAATGCAGCGCCAGAAGGTATCCAAATTTTAATGGGGCAAGAAGAGTATCTTAAAGCTCAATTTGAGCAGCAAAGTACATTGTCGATCACGCTGTGGGAGCTGGTTAAACTTCGCATATCCCAGATCAATCAATGTGCCTTTTGTATCGATATGCACAGTAAAGATGCTCTGAAGCAAGGTGAGTCTCTGCACCGCTTGATAGGGTTGAGTGCATGGCGAGATATGCCTTTGTATAGCGAACAAGAAAAAGTTGCGCTACATTGGGCAGAGAGTCTAACGAAGGGTGGTCAGGTAGCGGATGCTGACTATCAAGTGACACTCGATACGTTTGGTGAAAAAGGGCTTGTTGTCCTGACGTTGGCAATCAATGCGATAAACAGCTGGAATCGTATTGTTAAAGCATTCAAGCCAGAAGTGGGCAGCTTTTCAAAAGAGTGAATACAGCTATTTCTCAGAATATGGATTTTCAAATAGTTAACCCAATTGGGCCACTCGCCGACCATATTCAAGCAATATGGTCGGTCAACGTGCCTCACGAAGGTGAGGTCTGTAAACCTCTCTACTGTGATGGCGGCTCTGGTGTGATGTTTGTTTTACAAGGGATGGTAGGCCTTGAAGGTAAAACCTACACTGAGAGTGCGATGTATCAGCCATACAGCAAAATTACCAAAACCATTACTCTTGCACCAAAAAGCCAGCTTTGTGGTATTCGTTTTCACCCTGGGATGAGCTTTTCGTTTTTGGATCGTTTGGTTAAGACAAATCAAGTGTGCTTTCAAGACACGTTTCCCTTTAAGGTATCAAGTGAGTTTCTTACCCAACTCAAAGAGGCGCCAAGCCACAGTGTTCGTATCGTGCTTTTGATGCGTTGGTGTTTGGGCTTTGTGGCTCAAAGCAATACCACTGATGAGAGAGCGAAACTGATTCAACGAGCTCAGGATGGCAAGATAGGAGAGTGCTTCGGTGAGAGTCAAAGACAGGTGGAACGCAAATTCCAGCACTGGATTGGTATGTCCCCTAAGCACTTTCAACGCCTGCGTCGTGTGCATACATCAATTCAAGCGCTGCGAAATAACCCCGAGTTATCGCTTGCCGACTTAGCCGCTTATCAAGGCTTTTCTGACCAAGCGCATATGACCAGAGAGTTTAAGAGCTTTGCGCGGATCACGCCGGGCAAACTCAGTCGTCGTATCAAGCAAAACAACGCCTAAATTATTCATCCTTCATCTTGATTGCTTCCTGTACTCGCTGGGGCTCATTCCTGCAATGCGATTAAATTCTCGATTGAAGTTAGATTTAGTCTGAAAACCTGAGTTCATCATAATTTGCGTAACAGGCTCATCGGTTTGAATTAGAGCGTTCTGTGCATGACGTATTCGATACTCGTTGACGAGCTTTGATATATTTTTGCCGTGAACCAAATTGACGGCCATCGATATTTGCTTAGCGGGAATACCAAGCTTGCGCGATAAACGAGAAAGCGTCAGTTCTGGATCTAGGTATAAGCACTTTTCTTTGATGGTTTCATCCAGCTGTGATGCGATTTCCTTGGCTTTAGATGTTGACATAGCAGGTTGAGCTATCGGTTCTTTGTGTTCAAATGCCGGTTCTGCTCTGCTGGGTGATGTGTGAATACCTGTAATCACAACTGCCAAAGATAAAATGGGTAAGAGGACGAGGTGTCCGATCGTTAATATATACAGTGTCAGGTTACCATGGTTATAGGCAAAATCGAGCGATATAAAAGCGTCGATGGAAGCGGAAAACATGAGCATCCAACCCGCTATCACTCTTGCGTGCTTTACTCTTTCCCAACTGCCCAGCGAGACATTCACTAGCAGTTCTTGATCAGAAGAGGTTCTCATCAAAGCGATGCCATAAAACAAGTAAATAACCGTCAGTAATTCATCGAGCGGAGGTTGCCAAAACGTTTGGGTAAGGAGAAATAGTACGACAATCAATGGGAGCACAGCATGCTTGTATATCGAGCTTAGAGCTGTGTTACGAGTACGTGTGAATGCATACCATGCTGCGATTGGAATGATAGACGCTAAAATAGGTTGAGCGAACAAAAGAAGAGGTGCCTGATATGTCCATCTAAGCCCTACAACAGCAGTCGTCAAGGCACAGAGAAGTAAGAAACCGCAAGCAAACTTTGATTGATCACGATTATTTGAATAGAGGCTGACAGCCAGTAGCCCTAAAAGCAATGAGACAACAAAAGGGACAGGAATCGCGAGCATAGTTTGTCCTGGATTGAAAAAGTGATAGATAAACTCGTCATAGCATAACGATATGAAACTGAATTAGAAGCTCAGACTAGACTAAAACGGGTATCAGAACGTCCTAAAACCCGTTTTAGGACGCATCATTTCTCTTTTCATGAGCAAAATACACACTCATTTTACAATCTAGAGAGAACAAAGATGCACTTCTATTGGTTAGCTTGGAAACGAGGATTGGACTTTTCGGGTCACTCATCAAGGCAAGAGTTTTGGGTGTTTATGTTGGTTCATGTAGTGGTGAGTTTGGTATTTATTGCTGTGGACGTTAGCTTGTCTTTATCTTCGTTTGACGTGTTGTATAGCATCGCCAGTTTTATTCCTATCATCGCTTTGGTATCAAGGCGGATGCATGATATTGGCAAGTCGGGCTATTGGGGGCTAGTGTTTTTTATCCCCGCCCTAGGCCCATTCTGGTTGACGTACCTACTTGTTCAGCAGGGCATTGTGCCTGAAAGCCATGGAGGACAATGCTCATGAAGTGGATAGTATGGCTACTACTTGTTTTTGTTTCTGAAGCCATGGCGGGGTTTGACCCTCATATTTACCCTGAAAAGGTACTGGGTATTCTTGAGGTCGATGATATGGCATCTGGTGAATTGCTTTGGCTTCGAGGTCGTGTGGGAGAAGGCAATTACACTTGGGTGAATCGACATGGTCATCACTGCACGATGAAAATACCAGTTGCAGTAGGGCAAAAAGGAGAATCAGGCCTAGGAATTGGTTCGGCTGAGGGAATAAAAATCGTGGTGAGAAGCCAAGCGTTGAATAAGGCTTTGATTCAGGGTGAGCGAGTCAGCAGTCAAGACTGGCAATTTTCAGCACTTGGCCAAAGCAAGGATGTTGATGGTTGGATTGTTGATGGTATCGGTCCAGAGGAAGAATTTGTCCTCAATTCCAGAAAACGTTGGATTTCTTGGTTGTTAGGCAAGACAAGAAATAAATTTTGCCGGTAGTGTTTGGGAAGCCTACCTGTAAGGTTTAGGGGGCTCATTGATCTTTGGGTGGGGAAAATAAAGCCTTTAGTTTGTGGGCTATCGATGTCTTACTCTTGAAGACATCTTGGTATAGGTTTCCCCACTCTTGAAAGGTCACGGTCAAAGGATTGAAGCTGTTTACTGGCTTTGTGACACCGTAGCGGACGGCCTCTATTTCGGGTTCGAAGGTGCCAAACAATTTGTCCCAGATAATCAATACGCCCGCATAGTTTTTATCTATGTACTGAGGGTTTCTTCCGTGATGAACTCTGTGATGGGAAGGAGTGTTAAAAATAGACTCTAAGGGGCCAAGCGAGCGTATCCATTGCGTATGGACGAAGAACTGCAAACCTAAGTTCAGTAGTACGGCGAAAATAACCCATTTAGGCTCGAATCCGATGATCACCAGAGGCACCCAAAATAACCACATCCCAGCGAAAGGGTACATCAAGCTCTGGCGAAAGGCGGTACTGAAGTTCATACGTTCAGAGCTGTGATGAGCGACATGCGCTGCCCACATCCAGCGAGTACGATGACTGGCTCGATGGAACCAGTAGTAAAAGAAATCTTGCAGAACGAGCAGTATCATAAAGCTGGTCACTCCCATATCAATCTCTAATAGACGCCAGCCAAATAACCACTGATATAGTTGAATGATCAAAAGCCCAGCTAATAGATCTGCGAGTTGGTGCATGCCTGCGAGGGTAAAGTTACACAGAACTTCAGGGAGTATATAGGAGGAGCTTCTAGGTAGCTTACCGCGTTTTTGTCCGATGAAGTATTCGGCCAACATTAAACCAATAAATAAGGGGGCTAACAGTATCAGCAGCCATTCTGGGTGCTCGATAAGAGTTCTGAAGTCCATAAGTGAAGCTCCGAGAGGGTTACCAACGAGCGAAATGATCTTCGGTTAACCCAAGTTGTTGATCTAGCGTGTGACGGATACCATTTTCATCTTCAATAAAACCAGAAAAGCGGCCAATAAACTGACGAAAATTACTTTGTAGCAGCCAAAGATTAAGCTTTTCACTTCTTCTGTTGATTGGTGTGAAGGTGAGATCAACTCGACCATCATCCGAGAAAATATGCCACTTTCTCTGAGAGGATTGACGATCAAAACGAAAGTGGACGGCTCCTAGCAAATGTCGTGAACCGTTGAGCCATAGGGTATTCTCATGGCAACTGGTCTCGTTTACACCGGCGGCCAAATTGAGGCCTAATGTGCCATCCTTAGTCTTGCCATTAATACTTGCCCATCGCCAACTGGTTTCTCGCCTCATGAAACCAGCGGAAAAATCGTAGCCGCCTAACGCGCCTGAAAGGTCGATAGTGTCACCACCAATTTCAATGTTTCCTGTCACGGTCAGCGCGTTGTGCTTTTGGGTGTAAGTCCAGCCGTTATAGCCTGTCGGTGTGCAGAGCGAGAGCGGTAAGCTATGACGTAATGGCTCCAGTGACACATCAAGGTGTAGAAAATCAGTATCGGCTTTCATGTGCCATCTAGGGTGTTCGATATTAAATATCAGGCGCTTTGCTGCGATGGTCGTCTTACCGCGGTATGGAGATGCAGCCATTTGTTTATCGATACATAACGGCCTTAGCCAGCTCTTTTCTATCAGTGTGTCGGCTTCCATATCGTAGACGTAGCAAAATGCGGAACCCACATAGCGGATATCGGCAATAGCGATACCGATGACATAGCGAGGCGTTGATATACTTGCGAATTGAAACTGCTTGTAATGAAAGTACTTTTTCATCTTACCGACTTTACGGTCCATATTGTTTCGATAATCAAAATGGGTGATCCCCAGCTGCTTGGGTACGCCATCAAAGTGGCCCAAATAAGGCTTCCCATTAGCTTGAATTAGGCACTCTGGAGCCGTTTGACTCAGTAACATAATGTGTTCACAAATTGATAACATTCTTCATTAGTGTTACGTGCTTTGGTTTATTTTGACAGGTCATTTTCGGTCAGAAAACGAATAAACATCACGATTAAGAGAGCTAAACTTGGTTACTCTAAACAATAACTGGAAATGGGAGCTGATATGGAAGTGATCGCGGAGTATTTACCCACTGAACATCGTTATCAGTTAGGGGTACTTGATGTCTCTTTGTTGCTTACCACTTTAGAGAAATACGGCTTAGACTCGCAGAGTTTATTACGACAAACGGGCCTAGATGATTTAGATTGGCAGCAGCCCCAGAACCATATCAGTTACTCGGACAAACTTCTGCTATTTCACTCTGCTCAGCAGTGCTACCCCTCTATCGGCTTAGGTTTATTACTGGGTGGAAAAGCCACACTCAGTCATTTTGGTATATTGGGTTATGCCATTATGAGCAGTCAAACCGTCTCTGAAGCAATAAAAGCTGGATTTAAGTATTTGGATCTTAATGGTCCTATCTTCTCGGTCAGAGTATTACGGGGTGATAACACAGCTTCGATTGAGATAGAAAATGACTTAAATATTGGTGAGTTATTGCCTTTTTGTACAGAGTACTTTTTTAGCTCACTCTTATCGTTATTTGCTGAACTGACGGGGCAACAACTCAAGGTCAGAAAGCTTGAGCTCCCGTTCGCACCACCAGTGTACGCAGAAGAGTATATGCAGCGCTTTCAATGTGAAGTTAACTTTGAACAGCCACGGTTCGCATTGACTTTTGACGCTCATGTATTGGATTGGCGATTGACTTCCCATAATGCTGATCTGCTCGGAATTTACCTCCATTCTTGTGAGTCTGTCATCGCATTATTGCAGTCTCCGATGCGACTGAGTAATCAGATTAAAACACATCTTTACCAAAGTGCTGGAGTATTCCCTTCGTTTGATGACGTCGCCCAACTACACGCTTGTTCAACCCGGACGTTACGAAGGCAGCTAAACCAAGAAGGAACCAGCTATCAGTCTCAGCTTGATGAAGTCCGTTTTGAATTGTCCAAAGAGTTTTTGTTGCGCACAAACTTGACGGTTGATGACATCGCTTTTCGTCTTGGTTATAGCGATAGCGCGAATTTTAGACGAAGTTTTAAACGCTGGTCAGGCAAAGCACCTAGTGCTCTAAGAACACTGCGATCTTTCTAAAATCTATACTGCTTATCGAATATGAGTATTAGAGCTACACTTACAATTGGTGTTACTGATAGTTGTGTTGTTATGAAGTGCTTTTGGGTGAGTTTTTTACTTCTTTTACTCTATTCATTCCCGTCTTTTTCTGACGATAAGGTGGTTAAGTTTGCGGTGGGAGATTGGGAGCCATATACCAGCTCTCTGTCTGATCCTGAGCTAAAAATATCGGAAACATTGGTACGAAGGGCATTTGCAGTTCGAGGCTATACCGTAGAACTCGAATACTACCCATGGGTGAGATCTTATCAGTATGCGATAAGAGGTAAATTTGATGGTACTTTCCCTTGGATGAAAAATGAGGATAGGGTCAAAGAGTTTATCTTTTCAGAGCCCTTCTTTAGTCAACGGGTTCAGTTCTTTTACCACTCTGATACGCTATTTTCTTGGCAGGAAGTGGCCGATCTTCATAAGTATCAAATAGGTGCGACTCAAGGGTATCAAGCAACCCATTTGATGCAGAAACTTGGTGTTAAAGTAGAGATAAATAACTCTGAAGAAACTAATTTTCAGAAAATGGCTAAGGGACGACTTGATGCTTATCCAACGGGTGTTGAACGCGGTTTGTACCTCATAAAACACTATGTGCCTAAAGAGCTAAGGCAACACATTAAATTGGATTCTAAACCTTTACTTGAAGATGATATGTTTGTGATTTTCAGCCGATTTGATAGTGAACGCAGTCAAGTATTGGTCAAAGAATTTAACGCAGGTTTACAGCATTTGATGGAAACCGGCGAGTACAGTGAAATCATGCAATCGGAAGCCGCTTTTTTACAAAACATACAGAACGACGATTAGTTCACCAAGTGGATGTAGTCTTGCGCTGGAGGTTCGGAATGTTCCATTCGCTCACGACCTGTAATGTGGCAGGGGCGTAACATATGAGAAAGCATAACAAGATAATTCTGTTGACTGTATTGGCCCCTGTTCATGCGTTTGCCGCGATTAATATGGCCGAAGTTAACGCTTATGCTTATGAAGGACTTGCAGAAATCTGTGCCAACTCTAGGCATATTATTGGTTCTGAATTAAAAGAAATAAAAATTATCTATCTGAAAAAGAAGCGTTCTAGGCAGGCTTTATTCCCAGCTGATCCAAATTTTGCTCACTACGCGGCTAAACAACTGTGGGACATTGGAGTCAGTGATAATCCGTCATATGACGAGTGTGTGGCTTTACTTCGTAAATAGTGTGGCTTTATCTGTCCAATATACAATACGACAGTTTCAATGGCCTATCGGCTCTCGATGTTTCTAGCAGATAGGCCACTGACATTTAGCTATTGACCAGTGTTAGGCCACTCGGCAGTGCATCACCAAAGACTCGCTTCGATTCGCTCTCAGACAGCTCTTTGACTTCTTCAACCAGTGATAACCAAGACTCAGGCACTTTGCTTTGCTTCAGCTTAGTGAGAACTTGTTCACGGTAGTCGTCAGAAATATCGAATAGGCGATCGCCTGTCTTACGACAAATCATCACCGCGGCAAACGCAATCATCGGCTCTTTGAGCCAGTTTTGTTCCAATAGCTTTGGCAACCACTGTTCAGCTTGCTCGCGCGGGATGACACTGTGTTGGCTACCATACAGAGGCGTTCGTGAAGAGAGTCGCCCTAGAGCCCACCAATGTGCTTGCTCGAACTGATTGTGATTAATCGCTTTACTCATAAACCAGCTTGCGAGTAGCACTTTGTCTTCGACTTCTAACTGCTCCAAGGAGGCCGCAAGGCGTACCATGGACTCGTAACCCATTTCTTGTGCCGCTTTGGCTGATTGTGGGTTTTTCATTGCGCTCGGATGAAGGTATTTAGCAATGTCCGCCAAGATGGTTTCTTGCTGCTCTTGGCTAAGACCACCTGCAACACGACGCCAAAAGACCCACCAATCCGTCCAACCTTGGTGGTTTTTAAACTGGATACCTTGCTGATAAAGCCCCCATATCTGCTCGATACGCCATGAATCCGTAGCGTCACCGAACCCTGGTCTTAAAGAGAAGCCAGCTAAACGCAGCCAGTTTTTCTCGTGTGGTTCAGAGCGGCGACGACGCTTTCGACCTTGAGTAAACGCATCAAACAGTTGGCGTAGAGTGGTGAAGTCCCATTCGTCGCGCTTGCCAAGTTTCTTTTCTAGATCTTTAGCTAGGGTTTTTATCTCTTTACCATCAGCGCTTTTCTTATTGCCACTGTAAAGTCGACCGATCAGTTCTTTACACTCATTCAGGCGAGGATGAAGTTCAACCAGATCGCCTTCCTCGGTTTGCTTATTACGAACTTCGAATTCCAGCTCCCAACGTTTACTGTCGTCTTCCGCACTGACACATTCCATCTTAAGTGTGCCGACTTCAGTCAACTGACACGCCAGTTGCACTTCAACACGCTCTTTTTGGTTGGCTTTCAGCTCGGCACCTTTGCCTTCAAGGGTGGTGATGTAAGGTGGCAGAGGTGCAAACAAATCTGGGTCAACATCAACCATTACGCCGTTTTGAATGGCGGTGTTTTGGCTTAATGTATCGTGAGTCGATGTCAAAAGGTTAAAGCGTACTGGCTCACCAAGCGTTAACGAAAAGCGACGTCCACTGAGGCGAATTTCGTTGCCTTCTTCTGTCCCTTTCGCCAGCAAGCAAAGCGCTTTACCCATCTTGTTCTTTTCTTGCAGGTGCAAAAAGTAAGAACGTGCGGCACCACCACCGATCTTGAGTTGTGCCCCGCGACGCGCTTTACCAAATGCAACA
This sequence comes from Vibrio sp. Isolate23, assembly GCF_022398095.1. Taxonomy (NCBI): domain Bacteria; kingdom Pseudomonadati; phylum Pseudomonadota; class Gammaproteobacteria; order Vibrionales; family Vibrionaceae; genus Vibrio; species Vibrio sp. Isolate23. The sequence goes on along the minus strand of NZ_JAKEUV010000002.1, from coordinate 295,365 downwards.
GCGCCGAGAGCCACAGACCAATCTGGGTGTGGGTTATCCAGCACGGTGACAGGAGCTCCGCGCCAATCAGAAAGCAACGTTGTGACACGCTCTGTGACCAATTCACTGTTGAATACACCACCATTAAGCAGTATTCCAACGGGGATAGCATTTTGTTTGTCATCTTCAACGCCAAGCGCGGCGCGAGAGACCTGTTGATGCTGAGTTAAAAATTCGGCGACGTGCTTACTTACTGCTGGGTCAGCAACGTAGGGAAGACCAAACTCGACCACTGCGCTGCGGCGTTTATCTGGCACTTCACTGAAATCAGAACGCGGGAAGAAGCCATCCAAAGCAATTTGGTGCACTTCTTGTTTGCTTAGTGCAATGCTCTTTGTTCCGCCCAGAAGTTTAGACCCGCTACCCAGCATGGTGATTTTTACTTCTTCTGGCGCACTCGCTGAAAGCAAGTTTTCTTTTGCTTTACGAGTTTGCTGAATCAACTTAGTCAGGCTCGCTGCAGTGAGCTTCTTACTTTGATTGAAGCGGCTTTCTGCAAGGTGCGCTAATGCTAAGTCGAGGTTATCACCACCAAGCATCAGGTGTTCACCCACGCCAATGCGATCCAGTGCCAGTTCATCATTGTGGTACTTTGCTTCGATTAAACTCAAATCGGTGGTACCGCCGCCCACATCACAAACTAGGATCAGTGGTAGCTCTTTTAACTCATCGGCTGCAGTTTGCTGGTGGCGAGCGTACCAATCGTAACAGACCGCTTGTGGCTCTTCGAGCAAGACGATTTTGTTTAAACCTGCCAGCTCAGCGGCTTCAAGCGTGAGCTTACGAGCGGTTTCATCGAACGAGGCAGGAACCGTCACAACCACATCTTGGTCTTCTAGCTTGTTGCTAGGGTTACGGTAGTTCCATGCTTGGCGAATGTGGTTGAGGTAGCTTGCGCTGGCAATCACGGGGGAGACTTTATCCACGTCTTGCGCACCAGCCCAAGGAAGAATGTCTGAACTACGATCCACTGCTTGGTGCGATAGCCAGCTTTTTGCACTGGAGACCTGACGCCCTTCTACCTTCGCTCCTAATTCACGTGCCCATTCACCTACGATCACATTACTAATGTCGCCAGAAACAGGTTCGTTTTCCCATGGGAGTGTTAGGTCAGCAGGGGAGATTTGACCAACCGCAGGATGGTAACGGAAAGAGGGCAGTAATGGTTTACGAACCACTTCACCCGGACCAATCAATTGGTCGATGTCGAATAGGGATACTTTGGATTGTTCAAGGTTGTCGGTGATTTCACAATACGCCACCACAGTGTTTGTGGTGCCAAGGTCAATACCGACAAGAAAACGAGGAGATGCCATACATACCTTCGTGTCTTTAAAAAACGGCACCCGATTGGATGCCGTTGATGTCTAGTTATTCTGTTTCGCTTGTGTTCGCGTCTTCGCGTACATCAAACTCGACATGCCATTTTTGTCCGTTGTCTGCGGCGATGGCTTCTAGGTAAAGCGTACCAAGCTCTGTGACGCGAGAGGCTAGGGTTACTGGAACCACTTCACCTTCACGGCGACCTTCCGAGACAGGTAAGGTCACTTGGATTTCTGGTAGCTCTTCAAGCTCTTCTGGAGCCCAGTAATCTAAGTGAGTACCTGCTAGGTCATCACGGCGAACGGTTGAGCCAAAGAATTGGAAGTTAACTGGCTGACCGATGATCAAACCAAACTCTTGGCTTGGTACGTCAACGCTTGAGCCTTCTTCCATACCAAATGGTGCGACACACAGTGCTTCCATTGGAGGCGCCATGCCCGGAATCGCAGGCATTGCACTTTCGATACCCACGTAGTACGCCGAAGCAATACCACCACGGATACGAACGCCTTGACTACGACGTACAGAACCGTAGTAAGCTGCACCACTCGCAACCGCAAGGTCTAGATCCACGCCTGTTAGGCGTTTAGCCAGTTCCGCATCTGCTTCCAGTAACCATTCGTTAATCGTATCTTCTAGACGAGTGGCTAGAAGTGTGGATTTTAGAACACCACCGTTGAATAGGATTGCCGTTGGCTTGATGAAGTCAGCCGATTGCGCAGCATCCGCACCTGGCATACCAGGCATGTTAGCGAATGGGTTGAAGTCTTGAGCGGCTTCTGCGCTACCATTTCCTGAAGCGGAAAGGGCATTGGCTTGCTTAGACAAGAAGGCTGCAATATGACGAGTAATGCCTGCATCTTGTGCATAAGGCAGACCCATTTGCGTTAAAGCGCCACGGTTACGTTGAACAGGGTGATCAGTAATCGCAACTTGAGGGAAGAAGCCGTCAACCAGAGTTTGTTGTACTTCTTCTTGAGTCAGTTCTGTCTTCAACGTTGCACCAAGCAGTTTAGAACCTCTGCTTGGTACGACAATTGGCACTGACTGAAGTTCACTGTCGCTCAATAGCGCTTCTTTCGCGTCACGACATGCGTGCGTCATTGCCTGAACTTGCCATGGCTGTAGCTCTTTACCTTCTTGCGCTAGCTTCATCTTCAAACGGTACGCAAGTGCAAGGTCCATGTTGTCACCGCCAAGTAGGATGTGTTCACCTACCGCGATACGGTTCAGAGTTAGGTTACCGCCGTCTTCAGTGACTTCCACCAAAGAAAGGTCAGTGGTACCACCACCGATATCCACAACCAGCACGATGTCGCCAACTTCGACTTCATCACGCCATTTGTCATTGCTGTTATCGATCCAGTTGTATAGAGCCGCCTGGGGCTCTTCCAACAGTGTCAGGTGAGTTAAGCCAACATTGCGTGCTGCTTCTGCAGTTAGATCGCGAGCAGCAGGATCAAAAGAAGCAGGAACTGTAATAGTTACGTCTTGATCGGTAAGATTGTGGTTTGGATTCGCGTGATTCCACGCCTCTTTTAAGTGCTCTAGGTAAAGCTCAGTTGCATGAAGTGGGGATACTTTTTCCACTTCTTCTGGGCTACCTGCTGGTAGGAATGCATCACGACGGTTAACACCTGAGTGACAAAGCCAAGATTTGGCACTGGCAACAAGACGAATTGGTGTTTTCGAACCTAGGTTACGTGCAATAGCACCAACCAGCGCTTTTGGCTCGCTCGACCACGGAAGAACGCGTGATTGCGGGTTCATTTCGTGCTCATGTGGTTGGTATAGAAAAGAGCCTAATTGGCTGCGAGTCTCTACTGTACCAGGCGCAGTGAGCTGTGGAATCGGCATCACTTCAACTTGTGCATCTTCATTGTGCGTGTCGATAAAAGACATCACACAGTGTGTTGTGCCTAAGTCGATACCAACACTGAATTTAGGCGTGTCAGTCGCTGTGTTGTGGTGTTCCATTACAGCTCCACCTCGGCAGGTGCAATAATAGAAGCGTCGTAGTTTTCAGCAAGTTTCGGTAGATTCATTTCACGTGCTTTCCAGCCTTTATGAATCAAGGTGCCATTAAAAGGTGCACTTCCTGTCACATTACCGGTTAGGCGAATCTCCTGCGAGTTAAAGCCGTCTTCAATCGTAATACGAGTGTCTTCATCTTCATTACGGATATGCTCAAGCGAAACGTAATCGCTCAGCACTTTCTGCCCCCCCGTGTGGATAACTCGAGCGGCCGCGCCGACTTCTTCATCTGAGAATGAGGTTAGGTCTTCTTTTAGGAAGTCAATCAGACGGGCTTCCTGCTGCATGATAGATAAAAGTTGCATCGCTGAATCTGTTGAAGCGGTTGCCAGTTTAGATTCGACTTCCACCACTTTCTCGATGACTTTCTCAACTTCGACCACTTTTTCTACTTCAACGATCTTCTCGACAGGCTTTTCAACTTCGACGACTTTCTCAACGGGCTTTTCAACCACTTTCTCGACGACTTTAGATTTGCGTGATACCGCAATCAGAAGTAAAAGGACGCTTGATGCCGTTAGGCCAGCGTGCAGCATATCGAACGTTTGAGGGATCATTTGTAAATCGAACGTCATGACATTTCTCTTAATTGATGGAAGAAATAGCAGTCACACCTGAGTGCTATTGTCGTAATTATTGGGTTAAATTGGGGCAAATATTATCACATTCAAGTCGACAGGCCTTCAGAAAAGAGGCAGTAACAGGCCTGATTGATTTGTTTTTAGGCATTTTGAGTCACACTATAGATAAGTTGACCAAAATTAGGTGGTGAGTTCGACACAAGATTGCGGAAGAACTGCGCAACCAACTCGGTGTGATTCGAGTTTTAGCTTCAACTGAGGTAGAATTCGGCGCTTTATCAGAAAACAAAACATAGGCGAGCAATGAACCATAACCGTATAGTTTGTTTCGATTTGGAAATGTGCTGTTGGAATGAAAACGGTGTCGGTACTACTGGTGAAATCATCGAAGTCGGACTGGCGGAAATTGATCTTGTCAAAGGCGAGATCGTCAAACGTGCTCAGTACTATGTGAAACCAGAACAAGATGAAGTGTCTCTGTTTTGTTCTCAACTAACGGGTATTACGCCGCGTAAAATTGAGAAACAGGGTCGCCCGCTCGAAGAAGTACTCAAGTCGATGATCAAAAACTTCGGCGGCGCGAATAAAATTTACGCCTCATGGGGTAGAGACGATCTGATCTTAGCGCAAGAATGTCAGGATAAAGGCATTGAAATGCCGTTTAAAGAGTTCATTAACTTAGCTACTCTGTATCGCATCCAGCATCGCCTTAAAGATAAACGCATTGGCCACAAGGCCGCTCAGGAAGCACAAAATATTGACTGGGAAGGACGACAGCACTCTGGATACGTTGACGCCTATAATCTCGCTAAATTAGCGTTAACCATGCTTTAGTGGCGGACAGTTGGCCTTAGGCTGTCGTCATGGTGGCTTAGGTTAGCCGTTATTATTCTCAATCACCTGCAATTTAGCGCGAATAAACTCGCTGTGATCGACATAGAGCAATTCTGCGGCTTTGCGAATAACTGCATCTTCAAGCGGATCAATGTTTCCGTCAGCGTGCGCAACTTCCCACATCGCTTGAATAAGGTCAAACCGAGTATTCTGACTGAGTTCTCTTAACTGTGAAGTAAAGTCATACAAAGAGGCAGACTCTTTACTTTTTATCGCAGCACGTTCGAGGAGAGAAGACGCTTCAGGTTGACTGATATTTAGAAGACGAGTGAGCAATTGACATTTGGCCTCAGTCTCGGCGCCAATGATTTGGTGATCTGCACCGGAGACTTCGCAGAGCAAACAGGCGATGGCAAGATTTGGGTCTGTCTCTACGTGTTTTCCGAGATCTTGACCGTCGATAAGTTGTTTAAATAGAGTTGTGATGGAATTCAGCATGTGACGCGCCTCAAATTTGTTTCCTAGTTCTATAGATAGTGATGATGCGAAGCAAGCACAAGTCTCTTTACAAAAAGATTACTTTTCTCCTATCGGTGGAAAATCAATTTCTTTGCCATCTCCCGTTAATATCGAGATCCGTTTAGGTTTACCGTTGTCATCCAGCTTTACTTCGCCGATGGCGCTGGCATTGACCAAACGACGGGCTCCTTCGGTATTGGGATCCCGCTTTTTGATTTTCAGACGTTTACGTTTAGTCAGAAAGTTGAGTGGTGAGCGTGGGGAATAGAGTAGCCTATCCAGATGGTCACACACTGCTAATAAAGGCTCAGGGAACTGACTTTTAAAGCCGCTACAGGTGATCTGATAAATATTGGGGCTAGAGCGTCGAAAACGGAGTTTTATATCGTACGCAAATGAGTAATGGACATCACCTGACAAAATAACAAAGTTTGCAGGTGTTTTCGTGTGAGTAAAAATGCTCAATAGCGTATTTGCACTGCCAGGGTGTGCCATCCAGTTTTCTGCATCAATCACTAGTGGTTGACCAAGCATGGTCATGCCTTTTTGCAGAGCTTCGATAAACTTGACGCCAAACATGGGGGCTGCGGATACGACAATCACTTTATCTTGATGCATTAGCTCTTGCTGAAACTCTATTAGTGCTTCCCAATCCATTAAACCAGAGGGTTTGTTCATTCTTGATTCTGAACGCCACCTTCGTGTGCGGGTGTCCAGAACGACAACTTTAGGTGAAGTGTGGATGGTAAAATGCCATCGCTCGAAACTGTAAAGGTAACTGATGAACTCATCTTGGTTTTGTGCTGTGGGTTGGCTTAGGTAGTTCAATGCCTCAGACAGAAACTCGTCATTGAAGTTATCCGGTTCATTTCCCCACCCTTGGCACAACCAATAAGCAATCAAGCCATTGCCAATAATACGCTTAGAGAATGGGTTTTCGTATGCGGATTTCTCCCAACCAACGGTCAGATTCCAGTCATCAGTAATATCATGATCATCGAAAATCATATAAGTCGGTATATGAGCAAGTAAGCGCTGTACTTGAGGCAAAGTGCCGATGAATGCTTCGAGTACTTGTTTTTCTTCACGCCATTGCTGTTGCCAGCGAGGCGAAAGCGTTTGACCGCCATGGGTAAATTCTTTATCGAGCAGACGTGTCAAATTGAGGCATGGCCAAAGAGTGGGAGACCAGACCAAAATGTACATGGCAAGGAACTCAGCGAAAGTGACCAGATGATTTTCGTTTTCGCGTGAGCTGAAAATAGGGACACGGCGCTTGGGAAATAATTTGCTCAGGAAAGTCCCGTCATCAACGTAGTGGGGTAGAATTTTATCTCGCCCATAAAAGCAGTCGGGATGCGCATATAGCGACTCGGCACAATCAATGGGAGCATTAGGAAACGACTCTGATGGCAAACCAAGTATGTCGATGGTTTGTAAGATCGCATCAAGCATTGGCCCCGCTACATGATCAGCATAGATTTGATCGCCGCTCAAGATCAGCATGTCTGGTCTCTCATTCAGAGATTGAGTGGCGACCTTATTATCCATAGTGGCGAGCGCATCTTTACTAGGATAATGCGGATTGCGGCAGGAACCATGCAGGACATAATTCGCTTTGGTCGAGATTTTAAACGTTAACTGTTCTTCGTCAGTATGCAGTAAATGCGGGTAAAGCGTGCTTAGTGGACCGAGGTGAGTCTCGAGTTCATAACTAAGCGCCACATCAGTTGGAAAGTCACTTTTAAAATGCGCTAAGGTCACGAAGCAGTGTACGCCCACCTGAATTTGCTGGCACTCAGAAAGATTGTCTTGAAAGACTACGTTGTGATCGGACGCTTGAGAAAGTATGAACTTTCCCTCTAAGGGACGACTGGTTGCTAACCAGAAGACAAGCTCATCAGCGGTAGATTTTCTTAAAATGGGGCCAGCTAAGAGAAAGGGCAATTCAGGTGTTGGTTTCATTGGTTCTCTGTCGGATCTTTAGGTACTTCAGGGTCTTCCAATATTTCGATGATCTCAGAACTCGACATTTCGTGACCCATGAGAAAGAGCGCCAGCATAGCATCTGCTTTGGTTTTTGTATCGGAGCTTTCGTCAAGAATTTGTGTAAATCGCTGACGAATCATGTCAACTTCGTGCTCGACAAATCCACGACCTTCTTCCTCTCCTTGGGTTTCTTCGGGTGCGTTATCAAATTCTAAAAATAGCATGTCATTGTCGAGGTGAGTATTAACCAACCTTTCAGGAAGCCATTCTTCTCCAGTCACTATGTGCGGATCTTGGTTTTCAGGTAATGAGTCGAGAACTTTCTTTAAATCTGATGCTTTCACAATTTTAGAATTTAGGCGAACATGTACTCTTATATTAACGGCGAATCGTGCTTAAAGATAAGTATTAACTTTATCGATTGATGAGAATTTGAGTCGTTCGGTCAGTTTTGGATAAAAAATGATTAGCGTAAAGAAACTATCGACACTGACGATGCTAGTAGTAAACGCCGTCAGTTTTTCTGCTGTCGCCGAGGAAGAAAAAGGCATCAGTGAACAAGATTGGGGTATTGCTGCTGTCTATCGTATGGCTTCCATCCCTTTTTACACGGGTAACAATGACCAGACGGTTGGTACGTTTGTACCGATGATGTATTTTGAGAACGAGCACGTGTTTGTCGAAGGTTTGCAGGGCGGGGCTTATCTTTTTAAGCCAGAGGATGAAGCCTTCCAGTTGAGTGCATTAATGCGGCTTAGGTTTGTAGACATCCCCTCTTCTGAACAAAATGCAAACGGTGGAGATGCGGTCGACTTTGGTGGTCAACTACGCTATTTCCTTGATGATGATTGGTACCTAGATGCTGAATTGATGACAGATGACGAGTTTCGTTTCCATAGTAACCTAAGCGTGAGTGGTGAGTTTGATTATGGGGACTGGGAACTTAGGCCACATGCCCGTCTTCGTTATAAGGATGCGGATTTCAATAGTCAGTATTACTCTTTTTCCGATATCACCAAAGAAAATATTGGTGGTGGCATTGATCTCAACATAGGAATAGACGCGCGTTATCACGTTTATTCAAACTTGTATCTGTTGGGTTCTACCAGCGTGACCCGACTGGATAATAACGCCTACCATTCCAATACCGTTGAAGATAGGTATCAAGGCGAGTTTTTTGTTGGCTTTGGTTTCTTTAATGATAAATCGAAAGCGCCTAAGCCTGAACTCAAGAATAAACGTTACGTTCGGATTGCGCATGGTTGGGCAACGCCATCCAATATCGGCGACATCATGAAGCTCAATACAGAAGAAGACCCATACAATAACCAAATGACGTCGCTTTTCTATGGTCATCCTTTAACGGACGAATTGTTTGGTGTGCCGCTGGATATTTACTTTACACCGGGTATTGTTCATCACTGGTCTTCAGATGTGCAATCTGCCAGTACCGAATACGTTGCTGCGATTAAAGCCTACTACACGTTTAATTGGCCGACTCAGTGGCGATTTGGTGTGGCTGAAGGGATGTCATTCATTGACAGCATCACGTATATCGAACAAACGGAGATGGACTCTAAGGGCTACAACGCGAGTAATTTCCTTAACTATCTCGATTTTTCGTTTGACGTCAACATTGGCGATTTATTCAACAAGCGTGACTTAGACAACATGTGGGTGGGTTATTCACTGCATCATCGCAGCGCGATATTTGAACAAGCGTCCCAATATGGTCGGATTAAAGGTGGGAGTAACTACAATACCATCTATGTGCAGTGTGACTTTTGATTGAGCCGATGATGAAAAGCCGTTAGTGAGAACGTCACTAACGGCTTTTTTGTTGTATGGACTGAGACATTTGTCACGGTGACTGTGGTACAATTTGTCGCAGTTTTATGTAGTGAAAAGAATAGGTAACGCTTTGACTTCGTCACAGCCAGAAAAAAATACCGCCTCTGAAGAGAAAGTGCAGGCCAACACGGCTACTTCTCTGCGTAAGGCATTGAATCAGTGCATGCTCAAAGATAGATTTCGTCTGAGTAAGCGCATTTCAGGCGCCAGTAAAATAAAGAAAGAAGCGTCTCGTCATGCCGTTTTCGATGAAATAGCCTTAGATATTGCTAAATCCATGATGGATGTCGAGCAAAGAGCCAGTTACAAACCCACCATCGAATACCCAGAAATTCTGCCAGTAAGTCAGAAGAAAGATGATATTGCAAAGGCGATTGAAGAAAACCAAGTGGTTATTGTCGCCGGTGAAACGGGTTCAGGGAAAACCACTCAGCTCCCCAAAATTTGTGCTGAGCTTGGGCGTGGCCAATATGGTTTGATTGGCCATACACAGCCAAGACGCCTTGCTGCGCGTTCGGTAGCGAATCGTATCGCGGAAGAGATGGAAACCAAATTGGGTGAGTTTGTCGGTTATAAAGTCCGATTCAACGATCAAATTTCAGACAATACCCAAATTAAACTGATGACTGACGGGATTTTGCTGGCTGAAATCCAGCATGACCGTTTCTTGAACCAGTACGACACCATTATTATCGATGAAGCGCACGAGCGCAGTCTTAATATCGATTTTATCCTTGGTTACCTGAAAGAACTGCTGCCACGCCGTCCTGATCTTAAAGTGATCATCACTTCGGCAACGATTGACCCTGAGCGATTTTCTAAGCATTTTAATGATGCACCCATTATTGAGGTGTCTGGCCGTACTTACCCAGTCGAAACGCGTTACCGACCATTACGTGGTGATGATGTCGAGCGTGACCAGCTAGAAGGTATTTTTGATGCGGTCGATGAGCTTTGCGATGAAGGTTTAGGGGATATTCTTATCTTCATGAACGGTGAACGAGAAATTCGTGACACTGCTGATGCATTGGCAAAGCGTAACCTGAAGAGCACAGAGATTGTCCCATTGTACGCGCGTCTTTCAGCCGGTGAACAGAACAAGATTTTTCAGCCACATGCTGGACGTCGCATCGTCTTAGCAACGAACGTCGCTGAAACCTCTCTGACAGTACCAGGGATCAAGTATGTTATCGACCCGGGTACTGCGCGTATCAGCCGCTACAGTTATCGTACTAAAGTACAGCGCCTGCCGATTGAGCCTGTATCTCAAGCGAGTGCCAACCAACGTAAAGGTCGTTGTGGTCGTGTTGAGGAGGGCATTTGTATCCGTTTGTACTCTGAGGAAGATTTTGAGTCTCGTCCAGAGTTTACCGATCCTGAAATTCTTCGTACTAACCTAGCATCGGTTATCCTTCAGATGACGGCGCTGGGGTTGGGTGACATTCAAGCTTTCCCGTTTGTTGAAGCGCCTGATAAACGCAATGTTCAAGACGGTGTACGATTATTAGAAGAGCTCGGTGCCATCAATGAAAACGCGAAAGATCCTAAAAAACGTCTGACTTCAATTGGCCGCCAGTTAGCTCGTTTGCCAATCGATCCACGTTTGGCTCGTATGGTTTTGGAAGCGCCAAAGTATGGGGCACTGAAAGAAGTCATGGTTATCGCTTCTGCACTTTCGATTCAGGATCCGAGAGAGAGACCAAGCGATAAACAGCAATCGTCAGACGATAAGCACAGACGTTTCTTTCACGAAGAGTCTGATTTCCTGACGTTGGTTAATTTGTGGGATTACATTCAGAAGCAGCAAAAAACGCTGTCTGGAAACCAATTCCGCAAGCAGTGCAAGCAGGACTATCTAAACTATCTCCGAGTTCGAGAGTGGCAGGACGTCTATTTCCAGATACACCAGTCTATGCGTGAGATGGACTTCAAACTCAATGATGAACCTGCGAGCTACCAAGCCACTCACAGTGCGATACTGGTCGGTTTACTTTCTCACATTGGTATGAAAGATCAGGAGAAGAATGAGTACCAAGGGGCACGGAATGCGCGCTTCCATATCTTCCCTGCGTCTGGGTTGTTTAAGAAACAGCCAAAGTGGATTGTGTCTGCTGAGCTAGTGGAAACATCAAAGTTGTGGGGGCGTATTATCGCCAAGATCCAACCGGAGTGGATTGAACCGCTGGCAAAGCACCTGATTAAACGCAGTTACAGCGAGCCACATTGGTCGAAAAAGCGTGCTGCTGTCATGGCTCATGAAAAAGTGATGCTTTATGGCGTGCCAATTGTGCCTAAACGCCTAGTGAATTATGGCCCTATCGATGCAACAGTGAGCCGTGAGATCTTTATCCGCAGTGCTTTGGTAGAAGGTGAATGGGAAACCAAACACGCTTTCTTTAAGCAAAATCGTAAGTTGCTTCAAGAAGTGGAAGAGCTGGAACACAAGTCCCGTCGCCGTGATATTTTGGTTGATGATGATGAGCTGTTTGATTTTTATGACCAACGAGTGGGGACGGAAGTTGTTTCAGGGCGTCATTTTGATACTTGGTGGAAGAACGCGTCTAAAGAAAACAGTGAGCTGCTGAACTTTGAAAAAGAAATGCTCTTCAAAGGTGACGCTAGCCATGTTACGGATTTGGATTATCCTAACTTCTGGCATCAGAATGGCCTTAAACTCAAGTTGAGCTATCAATTTGAACCGGGAGAAGATAACGATGGTGTGACTGTTCACCTACCTCTGCCTATTTTAAACCAAGTCGAACAAGCGGGTTTTGACTGGCAAATTCCTGGGCTGCGCCATGAATTGGTCGTCAGCCTGATCAAATCACTGCCAAAGACGATTCGTAAAAACTTCGTCCCTGCCCCCAACTACGCTGATGCATTTTTAGCTCGTGCAACACCGATGGAAGTGCCGTTACTTGATGCTTTAGAAAAAGAGCTTCGCCGTATGACTGGCGTGGAAGTGTTACGCGAAGATTGGAATATGGAGCAAGTACCAGATCACTTGAAGGTTACCTTCCGCGCAGTGGACCATAGAAATCGTAAACTCAAAGAAAATCGCGATCTGCATGAGCTAAAAGAGAGCCTAAAAGACAAAGTTCAGGAAACACTCTCTAAAGTCGCCGATGACGATATTGAGCAACAAGGGCTTCATACTTGGAGTTTTGGTGAGTTGCCAAAAGTTTATCAGCAAAAGCGCGGCGGCTATGACGTCAAAGCTTATCCAGCGATTGTTGACAGCAAAGACAGTGTTGAAATCAAACTCTACGAGACGGAGCAAGAACAGGCCTCTGCGATGCGGGCTGGCCAACGTCGATTGATATTGCTGAACGTACCATCTCCGATCAAATACCTGCACAGTAACTTGCCAAATAAGTCTAAACTCGGTCTATATTTTAACCCTTATGGGAAAGTCCTTGACCTGATTGATGACTGTATCGCTTGTGGTGTGGATAAGCTTATTGAAGAGAAGGGTGGGCTAGTTTGGCAGCCTGAGCAGTTCGAGCAGCTCAAAGAACACGTGCGTGCTGAGCTCGGTGATACTGTTGTTGATATTGCAAAACAAGTTGAGACAATTTTGACGACTGCGTTCAGTATTAATAAAAAGCTAAAGGGTAAGATAGATTTCACCATGGCTTTTGCTTTGTCTGATATTAAGGCGCAAATTGAGGGGCTTATCTTTAAAGGGTTTGCGACAGAATGTGGTTGGATACGCCTTCCAGATATTTTGCGTTACATGAAAGCGATTGAGCGTCGTATGGAGAAGTTGCCAATCGATCCTAATAAGGACCGTTTGCATATGCTGAAGATTGAGGCCGTTACTAACGACTACAAAGAATTGCTCAACAAAATTCCTAAAGGAATGGCTGTACCAGATAACGTCAAAGAAGTGCGTTGGATGCTTGAAGAACTGCGCGTTAGCTATTTTGCTCAGCAGCTGGGCACGCCATATCCGGTATCGGACAAACGCGTAAAGAACGCGATTGACCAATGTTAGGTATATAAATTGCATTAAACTTAAATATAACAATATTTTGACTTATACTGGCAGAGGATTGCCGTGGCAGCCTCTGCAAAGGGAAAAGAAAGAAGGTTAAATATGAAAAAGACACTACTCGCACTAGCTTTATTAGGTGCATCAGCAACAGCATCAGCGGACTCATGGATCTACGGCAGTGCAAGTGTAGGTCAAGGCGACTTAGGGGGTGAGTCAACAACGACATATAACGTACATGTCGGTACAGGTATTTTGCCTTTTATCGGTCTCGAGGCTGGTTATCAAGACCTCGGTGATTATGACCGTGTGGATTATTCAGGTATTAAAACTAACCTAACTGGTTCTTCCATTTACTTTGCAGCTAAGCCAAGTCTTGATTTTGGTCCGTTGCATGTTTACGCAAAAGGCGGACTTCATTCTTACGACCTAAAAGCCGATGGCGGTTTTAAAGAGGATGAAATCGACGTAATGTACGGTGTTGGTGCGGAGTACTTTGTCATGGGCCCCATTTCTCTCGGTGCGAGCTACAGCGTATTCAATATGAAAGAAGACGATGTGAAAAACTTCTCGCTAAACGCGACATTCCACTTCTTGTAATAGACACATCACCAAAAAGCCCGGCTATGTTACTAGCCGGGCTTTTTGTTACCTGAAATCAGCGCTTAAGCTTGCTGTTTTTGAAGCTCAGCTTCTTTCGCTTCTTCTTCAATCAGTGAGTCAACAATCACAGCGCAAGCGGCGTCACCTGTGATGTTCAATGCAGTACGGATCATGTCGAAGATACGGTCAAGAGCGAACAAGAGTGGCAGACCTTCGATAGGAATACCTGCTGCCAGAAGAACAGCAACCACTAGGAACGAAGGGCCAGGTACACCTGCTTGGCCCACTGCACCAAGTGTCGAGGTAATAATGATGGCAATGTATGCGCCCATACCAAGATCGATGTTGAACAGTTGTGCGAAGAAGATCGCGACCAAACCGTAGTAAATTGCGTTACCTGACATGTTGATCGTTGCGCCTAGCGGGAGAACGAAAGACGCTGTCGAGTTTCTTACACCCAGCTCATGCTCACAGGTATCCATCGTGACAGGCAGAGTCGCCATTGATGAAGCGGTAGATAAAGCCACGGCTTGAGGCTTCTTCATCGCTGTCAGGAATTTCTTCGCAGAGGTCTTAGTGAAGATGTGAACCATAAGAGGGTAGGCCACGAAACCAAAGATAAGAATTGCAGCGATGTAGACAACAAACAGTTTGAATACCACCATTAAAGCGCCAAAGCCAAAGGTCCCTACTGCTTCTGCCATCAGGCCAAATACGCCTAGCGGAGCAATGATCATAACCTTGTTGATCATCCAAACCATTGCATCAACAATGCAATTTACGCCGTTAATGATTGGGTCACGACGCTCTTTATCTTGCTTAGAAATCGCAATGCCAAAGAACATACAGAATACTAGGATTTGCAGTATGTTTGCTTCATTCAGTGACTGGAAAACGTTAGTTGGGATCATACCAGTAATGGTTGCCCAGAAAGAAGGTAGGTCACCTTTAGAAGCGTACTCAGAAGAGAACATGCCCTCGATGCCTGAAACATCGATACCCATGCCTGGTTTGAAGACTTCACCCATAAATAGAGCAAGTGCAACAGCGAGTGCAGATGTCAGACCGAAGTAACCTAAAGTTACTAAACCAACTTTACCCGCTGACTGACTATTGCCTAAGCCCGCTGCGCCCGAAATTAGCGCGACAGCGACCAATGGAATAACCAGCATTTTGATTAGGTTAATAAAAATCGCACCTAATGGAGCGAAGACCGTAGCGCTGTCTCCCATGAAGGCACCCGCGGCAGTACCCACAATCATGGCGATCACAACTTGAACGCCGATGTTGTTTAGTAAATTCTTTTCTTTTAACACTTCCATAACCTCTGTGCTAACAAATTTTAAAATTCCAGAATTAATATCTAAATCAAATTTATAATTTAGACAGTAATTTCGCTTCGCTTTTTACACTTTATTTTTACATTTAGCAATAAGCGCCCAAGTTAATTGGGTCGATTAAAACCATTTTCCTTGATGGATGATAACTTTTTGACCAATAGCAAACGTTTGCTATTGGTTTGTGGGATAGATTTTGGCTTTGTAATACATTGTGTGATTAGGAGGTAGGGTGGAGGAGTTACACTGATATGTTAAAAAAAAGATCGGTTTCTCTAATGATTTAAGAAACCGATCTCATAGATGTTTAGACGGCTAATCTATTACTTTTGCGTCGCAGCTTTCATCGGTGAAACAAAATTAGCGAGCTGATTTAACATTTCTTGCGGAGATTCAACGTTCGATTCGATGATTTTTACGATGGCAGAGCCTGAAATCGCACCAGCAGCACCAGACTCAATGGCTTGCTTAACCTGTTCTGGTTGAGAGATGCCAAAGCCCAACAGTGATGGTGGAGCATCGTATTTATTGAGTTTATCTAAAAGATCACTTACTGGCATGTTGGCCTTTGTTTCTGCACCGGTTACACCAGCACGCGAGAGTAGGTATGTATAGCCGCCACCTAGTTCAGCAACTGATTTTAGTGTCTCTTCTGACGCCGTTGGCGGTGCAATGAAGATAGGTTCAATACCGTGCTTCTTAGCCGCCTCAACAAACTCTTGGCTTTCATTGGTTGGTACGTCAGCAATCAACACAGAATCGATACCGGCATTCGCACAACGCTGGTAAAAACTATCAATCCCGCGCGCATAAACTAGGTTTGCGTACATCAGAAGGCCGATTGGGAGTTCTGGGTATTTGGCGCGGATTTTTCCAATCAAATCAAAGCAGATATCTGGGGTTGCTCCCGAATCCAGTGCGCGAATGTTCGCTCCTTGAATAGTAGGGCCATCCGCAAGTGGATCCGAAAACGGAATACCCAGTTCAAGTGCATCGGCACCCGCTTCAACCAGTGTCTCCATAATTTTCAGGGACTGCTCCGGGTTTGGATCGCACACGGTTACGAAAGGAACAAATGCACCTTGGTTTTTCTCGTTCAGGCGCTCAAACATAGACTCATAACGGCTCATTAGATAACTCCTTTTTCTTCTAGAATGGCGTGAACAGTAAAGATGTCTTTGTCACCACGACCTGATAGGTTTACGACGAGAAGTTGTTCTTTGTCTGGGTTCTCACGAGCCATACGTAGTGCATGAGCTAGTGCGTGAGATGACTCTAGTGCAGGGATAATACCTTCACTGCGGGCAAGTTCTTGGAATGCTTCCAAAGCCTCATCATCGGTTACGTTGTCGTATTCCGCGCGGCCAATTGCATTTAAGTGAGCGTGCTGAGGTCCAACTGAAGGGAAATCAAGGCCCGCAGAAACAGAGTAAGATTCTTCAACTTGCCCGTTTACGTCTTGCATCAGTGGCGCTTTCATACCAAAGAAGATGCCGGTTTTACCGTGCTTAAGAGGGGCGCCATGCTGGTCGGTATCGATACCTTTACCTGCAGGTTCAACACCGATCAGGCGAACCGTTTCCTCTTCAATAAAGTCAGCAAACATACCGATTGCATTTGAGCCACCACCCACACAAGCGATGACTGCATCAGGAAGGCGCCCTTCACGAGCCAGAATCTGGTTTTTTGTTTCTTCGCCAATCATGCGTTGGAAATCACGCACTATGGTCGGGAATGGATGAGGACCAGCAGCGGTACCCAGCAAGTAGTGAGCTTCTTCGTAGCTTGCAGACCAGTCACGCAGTGCTTCATTACATGCATCTTTAAGAGTTGCAGAGCCTGAGTGAACAGGAATGACTTCCGCGCCCATAAGTTTCATACGGAACACGTTCGGGCTTTGGCGTTCTACGTCTTTTGCTCCCATGTACACGCGACATTTCAGACCAAGCAATGCACAAGCCAGTGCAGTTGCCACGCCGTGCTGACCTGCACCAGTTTCCGCAATGATCTCGTTTTTGCCCATACGCTTAGCCAACAGTGCCTGACCTAGCACTTGGTTAGTCTTGTGTGCGCCACCGTGCAATAAATCTTCGCGCTTGAGGTACAGTTTGGTTTTTGTACCTTTGGTTAGATTGCGAGTCAGTGTTAGCGCCGTTGGGCGACCTGCGTATTCTTGCAGCAGGGTCATAAACTCGCTGCGAAACTCTGGGTCTTCTTGCGCATCGATAAACGCTTGTTCTAGCTGTTCCAGTGCAGGAACGAGAATTTGCGGTACATACTGACCACCGTATTCGCCGAAGTAGGCATCAAGTTTTGCCATGGTTTTATTCCTTCAATTCAGTTTGGCATTGCTCTCTAGCACACCAAAAAATTTCTTTAATTATGAGTAATTGATCTTTAATAAATCTATTTAGTAGCTGCGAATCGCATCAAATGCCTGTTGCAGCTTCTCTGCATCTTTCTTGCCTGGTGAAACTTCAACGCCTGAGTTTAAATCCAGACCTAGACAGCCTTGTTGGGCCGCTTTTTGCGCATTGAAAGGAGATATGCCACCTGCCAGCATGACTTTTGATGTGTCACTGAGTAATGACCAGTCGAAGACCAAGCCAGTGCCACCTGTTTGCGAGCCTACTTTTGTATCCAGTAAATGACGTTGGACAGGCGTACCCAACAGGGTAGGTAAGCAGTCTGTTACACCGTAAGCTTTCCAGATTTCAACTTGATCACCTAGCTGCTCATGGATCGCAGTGACAAAGTTCTGGTCTTCATCTCCATGCAGCTGTACAGCGCAGAGGCCAAGCTCTTGCGCAATACCAACCACGGTGTCGACATCATGGTTTTGGAATACGCCCACATATTTCAAAGGAGCACCAGACATGGTTAGGCGAGCGGTTTCTAAATCCACGCAACGCTTCGACTTAGAGACAAAAATCAGCCCGCCAAAAACCGCACCTGCTTGGTAAGCTTTCGCAGCATCATCTGGGTGTGTCAGGCCACAAACTTTATTTTCACCTAGTGTGACTTTTCGTACTGCCAGCTCTAAGTTGTCTTCTGCCATCAATGAGCTACCGATTAGGAAACCATCAGCAAAATCTGCAAGATCTCTAACTTGCTGGTGTGTGTAGATGCCTGACTCCGAAATGATGGTCGCCTCTGGTGCCAGCTCACGTATTGTTGGTGCCAGCTCTTTGGTGCGGTTCAAATCTGTTGTTAGGTCACGTAAATTGCGGTTATTAATACCAATAACTTTAGCGCCAAGTTTTACTGCGCGGTGTAACTCTTCCTCATTACTGACTTCGGTCAGAATGCCCATGTTGAGTGAGTGAGCTACTTCTTCCAGTGCTTTATACTCGGCGTCATCAAGTACCGATAGCATCAGCAGAATTGCATCAGCAGAATAATGGCGAGCTAGATAAACCTGATAAGTATCGACCATAAAGTCTTTACACAGAATCGGTTGAGATGTTTGCTTTCTCACTTGTGGCAGGAAATCGAAGTTTCCTTGAAAGTACTTTTCATCGGTGAGCACTGAAATCGCATCAGCGTGATTATTGTACACGGACGCAATGTAATCGAGGTCAAAGTCGTCACGAATCAGTCCCTTGGACGGAGACGCCTTCTTACATTCTGTGATGAAGGCAGTTTTTTTACCGCTTACTGCGTCATAGAAGCTACGATCAGACGGAGTGAGCGCCTCTTTAAACTGCGCCAAAGGTTGAGAGGCTTTACGTTCTTCCACCCAGATGTACTTATCACGAACGATTTTTGCCAATACTTCTGCCATTTGCGCTTCTTTTAGGGACACGTGCTCTGAAAGTTTATCTTGCGTCTGAGTCATCTTTTGTTCCTTCCTTCAGGTGCTTAGGCGTGAGCTGCTAGCTGATTAACCAGCTCAAACGCTTTACCAGAGTTCATAGCCTCAATAGCTTGCTGAGTATTGGCCTTGAGATTTTCATGACCAAATAAACGCATGAGAAGCGCAACGTTAACCGCTACCGCACCCAGCTGGGCATCGGTGCCTTTACCAGTGAGGATATTGGTAATAATGGCTTTGTTCTCTTCAGGATCACCGCCTTTAATTGCTTCAAGCGGATGCGCTGTTAGGCCAAAGTCTTCTGGAGTCAAAGTGTATTCAGTAATTTGCCCATCTTTGATCTCCGCCACTGTGGTGTCGCCATGAATAGCGACTTCGTCTAAACCACTGCCATGAACGACTGCAGCACGCTTCATGCCCATCTTTAGCATGGTTTCAGCAATAGGACGAACCAGCTCTTCACTGTAAACACCCATGAGTTCTATGTTTGGCCGCGCTGGGTTAATCAGCGGGCCTAAGATGTTAAAAATGGTGCGCGTTTTCATTGTCTGACGCACTGGCATCGCGTGGCGAACACCACTGTGATATTGCGGCGCAAACAAAAAAGCCACTCCTAGGCTATCAACAGCAGAGCGAGTGTCTTCCGCACTCATCGCTAGGTTGATGCCAAATGAGTCGAGTAGATCGGAAGAACCGGATTTACTCGAAACACTGCGGTTTCCATGTTTGGCGACTTTTAGGCCGCAGGCAGCGGCAACAAAGGCCGCTGTAGTTGAAATGTTGATGGTGTTATGCCCGTCGCCCCCAGTGCCAACGATGTCTGCGAAATCATAATCTGGACGTGGGAATGGGTTTGCGTTAGCAAGTAAGGCCTTAGCCGCTCCAGCGATTTCATCCGGTGTTTCCCCTTTGATCTTCAGGGCAGTTAGCGCAGAAGCTATAAGGATAGGGTCGAGTTCACCACGAATAATAACATCAAAGAGTTGCTGGCTTTCATCTTGAGTCAGTGACTGCTGCTCATAAAGTTTATTAATGATCGTTTCCATTTTCTCTTCCTTATTGCAGCTGTGCTGACGTTTGTTCTGAATGACCAAGAGCCCATTCGATGGCGTTCGCCAATAGGGTTGCACCGTAGGTAGTCATAATCGATTCTGGATGGAACTGGAATCCGCAAATCTTATCTTGTTCTTGTACTACCGACATCACCAGCCCGTCAACTTCGGCGGTGACGGTAAGAGAAGGTGGCACTTCTGTCGCCACCAATGAATGGTAACGCGCAATGGCAAGTGGTGAAGGTAAGTCTGAATAGGTGGCATGGTGTTGATGCTCCATCATCGACACTTTGCCGTGAACGATTTTCCCTGCACCGGCTACGGTGCCTCCATAAGCTTCAACAATAGCCTGATGACCTAGGCAGATGCCAATCATCGGCACTTTACCTTTGAGACGTTGAATGACTTCTGGCATTGACCCAGCTTCAGAAGGCGCTCCAGGCCCAGGTGACAACAAAACGACTGGATTAGAAAGTTTGTTGACGGCTGCTTCAATTGCCGAAGCGCTGATATGGTTACGGTAGATGGTGACTTTATGACCCAGTGAACGAAACTGATCGACCAAGTTGTAGGTAAATGAATCAAAGTTATCGATAAATACAATGTTAGCCATCTCTTACGACTCCTTATGCGCTGACTGAATTGCAGAGATAACGGCTTGTGCCTTACCACGAGTTTCATCGGCTTCGGCTTGTGGTTCTGAATCAAATACCACCCCAGCACCTGCCTGAACTTGTGCAATGCCATCTTCCACGTAAGCAGAGCGAATGACGATGCAGGTATCGAGTGTTCCTTCACCTGTTAGGTAACCTACCGCTCCTCCATAGCTACCACGGCGAGCGCCTTCGACATCGCGAATCAGTTGCATCGCACGGATTTTAGGTGCCCCGGTAAGCGTCCCCATATTCATACAGGCTTGATAAGCGTGAAGAGCATCGAGATCTTCGCGAAGTTGACCAACCACACGAGACACCAGATGCATAACATGGCTGTAGCGGTCGACTTTAAGTAAATCGGCCACATGACGAGAGCCTGCCTGAGAAATACGAGCAACGTCGTTACGCGCGAGATCGACTAGCATCATGTGTTCGGCGTTTTCTTTCATGTCGGTACGCAGCTCAAGCTCAATACGGCTGTCGAGGTCAAAATCTATAGCACCATCAGGACGCTTGCCACGACGACGTGTACCAGCAATAGGGTAGATCTCGACCTGATTAGTCTCAGTCTCATATTTCAGAGCACTTTCTGGTGAAGCTCCGAATAGTGTGAAGAGTTCATCTTGCATATAGAACATATAAGGGCTTGGGTTACTTTGCTTGAGCTCTTTATATGCTGCAAGAGGTGAGGGGCAAGGCAGAGTAAAGCGACGTGACGGAACAACCTGAAAGATATCGCCTTTAACCACATATTGTTTTAGATCGCGAACGATCTGACAGAAATCGGCATCACTCACACTTGGTTGAGGGGTGATGTTGGGCAGTTTCGTTGCCAGTGGTAAATGTTTAAGGTTGGAGCATTGAGATTGAATGCTTTCGATACGAGCTTGTAACGTTGCTTTTTCTTCTTCGTTTGCAAATAAAGTAGCTTGTAGGTCACAGGACTCGCGTTGGTGGTCAACAATGAGCAGTGTTTCAGCGACATAGAACACATAATCTGGACATTTATTAGTGGCTTCGGCATCACCTAAAGGTTCAAAATTAGCCACCATATCGTAAGCAAATAAGCCACCAAGGAAAAGCGCATGCTTTTGCTGTTCACTGAGGTCAAAGCTGTGTTGAACTAGGCGCAGGGCGTCAAAGGATGAAGCTTCGCGTAAGCGAGAATCTTCATCTAATGTGTCGCAAGGTGCTTCGAGCTTAAGTATCAGCGTCGTGCCATCAAAAGAATGAGTCACATTGTTATGAATGTTGTGAGTCAAATGAGAAAGCAGGTGTTTGCCGTTATTCGTCAGTGCTTGCATGGTAACGATGTGACCGTTGCAAACGATGCGAACGGCAGAATCTACGATCAGCAAGCTTTTGAGGTTTTGCTTAGAGTCAATTTCCGCAGACTCTAATAATAGGCTGTCAGTTTTTTTCTCACACAAGGAATGAAACAGACGAGTTGGGTCCTGTGCGTAAGGTGCAGACGCTTGAATGACTTCAAGATTTCCTAGCTTTTTGATTTCAATGGCCTTGTTCACAAGACCTCCTTTTCATTTGTATTCTTTCTTACTTCCTGTCGTACATAGTCGCACAAAGAAAACATTCACCCAATGTGGATTTTGCAGTAATTGATGAATGTTTAATCAGTTGAGTGCTTTGTATCCGACAAAACAAAAAGCCCGCTTTAGTAGCGGGCTTGGTAACATTAATCTGTTCAATTAAAAGTACACGTTAGCCCACCAAGAACTTGTCCAAGTGCGCCACCAAGCAAGGTTTGCAGAACTGTCACGTAGAGTGTCAGATGCAAGATTCGCTTTTTGGTTTTGGTTAAATTCTTGTAACATAGTGAGCCTTTATTCAGGTACTTCGTATTTGTGTACTAGTTAACTAGTGCAGAGGTAAAAAGTCAACTAAAAAAACACATTTATGAGAATTGATTTACACAGCCACACAACCGCCTCTGACGGACGATTACCTGCCAACGAATTGATAGACAGAGCTCTCGGTTTCAACATTGATGTCCTCGCGATCACTGATCATGATACGGTCGATGGTTTAGAGCAAGCGCATCAGTACGTAGAAGCAAACCAGCTGCCAATTAAGATCATTAACGGTATCGAAATCTCAACGGTATGGCAGAACAAGGATATCCATGTCGTTGGGTTGAATTTAGATCCGCAATCTGAGCAACTCGGCAAGCTCATCGAGCAGCAGAAAAAGCATCGAGAAGGTCGAGCAGAAATGATGGCGCATCGTTTGGCTAAGGCAACCAGAGAGGGCGTACTGGAAGAAGTTCAAGCTATTGCGGGGGATGCGCCCATCACCCGTGCTCATTTTGCTAAATGGTTGGTTGATAACGGTTACGCGAAAACCATGCAGCAGGTATTTAAAAAATATCTAACTCGCAATAACCCTGGTTACGTGCCGCCCAGTTGGTGCTCAATGGAAGAAGCGGTATCGGCTATTCATAGCGCAGGTGGGCAGGCCGTTCTAGCCCATCCGGGGCGTTACAACTTAACTGCTAAGTGGATAAAACGACTGATTACAGCATTTGTTGAAGCGGGTGGTGATGCGATGGAGGTGGCTCAACCACAACAAGGTCAACAAGAAAGACGCAACTTGGCTAATTATGCTATACAATACAAACTATTAGCGTCTCAAGGCAGCGATTTCCATTATCCATCTCCTTGGATGGAGTTAGGCAGAAATCTATGGCTACCTGCAGGTGTTGAACCTGTATGGAAAGATTGGGGTATTGAGCCTTCGCAAGCTGATGGTCAATAATTGGACTGATTAGTTTATAAGATTGCTATTAAATCAATACGTTAAGATATATAGAGTCGAGAGACTCGATGATGAGGAATGACAATGAGCCAGTTTTTTTACGTTCACCCAGAAAACCCGCAGGCTCGCTTGATTAATCAGGCTGTAGCAATCATTCGTAATGGTGGCGTGGTTATTTACCCAACAGATTCAGGTTACGCACTGGGTTGCCAATTAGAAAATAAACAAGCATTAGAACGAATCTGTAAGATTCGCCGATTGGATGAGAAGCACAACTTCACGCTACTTTGTCGTGATTTGTCCGAATTGTCTTTGTATGCCCGTGTTGACAATACGGCATTTCGTTTACTAAAGAACAACACGCCTGGGCCGTACACTTTCATTTTCAAAGGCACCAAAGAAGTTCCTCGTCGCTTAATGAACTCGAAGCGTAAAACGATAGGTATCCGCGTCCCCGATAACCGCATCGCACTCGATCTTCTCGAAGCGCTCGGTGAGCCACTGATGTCGACGTCTCTTATTCTTCCGGGTAACGACATTACAGAGTCTGATCCAGAAGAGATTCGCGACCAACTGGAGCATGCTGTCGATTGTATCCTCAACGGTGGCTACCTTGGTGAGCAACCAACAACAGTGGTTGACTTCAGTGATGATGAACCCGTTATTGCTCGTTTAGGCTCTGGAGACCCTGAGCCTTTCAAGTAACAGCCAATTTTGCTGACTCCCAAGAGCATAAGACATTGATGCTTATGCTCTCTTTACCCGCAAAACTTCCCACTGACTGCTATGCTGATTGTTAAGTCTCACTAATCAGATATGCAATATGCGTCACTTGATCTTTGTTCTCTCCTTTTTCAGCCTTGTCTGCTTCGCTGCTCCGGTTGAAATTCGTGTTGTCCAGAATAATGGTAAACCTGTTAAAGATGCAGTGGTCTATGTCACGGCGTCCAATTTACCGAAGCAATCTTCCTCAGTAAAAGACACTTTAGTGACTGAGATCTCGCAAGATAAGCGTGCATTTAAGCCTTATATCTCAGTAGTTAAAGTAAACCAGCCAGTGTTGTTTACCAATAAAGACAACATTTCTCACCATATATACTCAATTACTGGTCCACTGGATTTTTCTTTCGTTATTCGTTCCTCGGAAGCAGGGGTAGAGAAGTCCTTCCTCAGTGAAGGAGTCATAGCGATGGGGTGTAATATTCATGATTGGATGAGCGGCTATATCAAGGTTGTGGACACGCCGTATTTTACCATCACAGGTAAATCTGGAGTGGTAAGAATGACCTTACCGGATGAATTAGAAAATGTGAAAGTCATTGCATGGCACCCTCAGATGAATGAGGAATTGTATGCCAAGCTTAGTCAAGAGAAAGAGTTGACCTTGTCGCTGACGAAAAAGATGTCACCAATACCCAAACAGAAAAACACTCAGACGATTGATTTTTACAGATCTTACGGGTCATACAAATGAGTCAATTCAAAAGTATTCAGACACAAATTCTGCTTTCATTCCTGGCGGTATTAGTCACTGTACAGTGTGTTCTGTTTTACTCCATCGTTCAATCGAATGAAGAAGAGAGAGCTGAACGAGCCCAAATACACCTAAGTACAGCAAAGGTAGTGTTTGAAAATCAGTTTGAACAACGTACGCGGAATCTGAGCGCATTTGCACAAACTGTGGCAAAAGACTTTGGCCTTAAACAGGCGCTGAGAGAGGATGAACGCAGCTTTTTGGTGGCTTTAAACAATCACCGCCAACGGATATCCGCTGATTTGGCGATCGGTCTTACTGCCGATGGTAATTTTATTGGCAAATTGGTTTATGACAGAAGCAGTAATCGGACACTTGCCGATACGGAAAACAATATGCTGACGATGGCTGAAACTGCTGCCCCAGATGAAGACCGACCCATCCTTTATGATTATCAGGGCGCTGTGTTCCAATTAGTTTTGGTTCCAGTACAAAGTGGGGCAGAAACCGTTGCATGGATAGGTTTTGGCTTCGCTATCGATCAGATATTGGCCCAAAGGTTAGCACTGTTAACCGGTATGAATGTTGATATCGGCTATCAGGAAAATGGTCAATGGTCACTGCTTGCTAGTAGTATTGAAGGTAAAGAGAGTGGTGTTTCTTCTAAGCCCCAGCAAACGGATGCCAATACTATAGCGACTGAGGTAGCGATTGGCTTTAAAGAAGAAAAAGACCTGATCGCTGCACTTTACCTCTCCAGATCGGATCTATTCGCCACACTTCAAAGCCGTTGGTTCCAAGTTGTGCTGATCGTATTGGGTACGTTTGGCTGTTCGGTGCTTGCTGCATATTTCTTGTCAAAAAGCCTTGCGAAACCTTTGCAGGAGCTAGTGAAAAAGGCACAACAAATCGCTAAGGGTCAGGCAAGTAACGAGTTGGTGGTTAAACGCAAAGATGAGTTAGGTGTATTGGCTCATGAGTTCAATTTAATGAATCAGGCGGTTAATGATCGTGAAGCAGAGCTTAATTTCCGTGCTTATCACTCTGATTTGACACAAATGCCGAATAAGAAAAAGTTATTTGAAGATATTGCCCATTTGATTCAGAACCAATGCGATGGCTTTATGCTAATTCGATTTCGAGTCCTGGAGTTTGAAGAACTTAATTACAGCCTAGGTCTGGATACGGGGGAAGAATTGCAGGTGGCGGCTGCGAGTCGTTTGTTGACTTTGGATGAACAAGCTCAGTTTTACCAGCTTGACTCATCTGAATTTGCTTTATTAACGACCTGTAGCAAGCTTCAAAGTGATGAACAAAGTGTCGATGTTGTTTTGCAGTGTTTATCGGGAGTGTTTACTTTGCGACGTATTTCAGTGACGGTGCACACTGTTTCTGGTTATTGTCGTTATCCCAAACATGGTGAAACGGCGCGACAACTGCTTCATAATGCAGGGATTGCTTTACAACAGGCAATGAAAATAAAGCAACCCAGCTTAGAGTTTGTTTCTAGCATGGCGGAGAGTGCGATTAATCGAGTGCGTCTAATCCATGAATTGACAGAAGCGATTCGGAATGAGCAGTTGGTTCTTCACTTTCAACCCAAATTAAATCTACACACATCACGAATCGATAAAGTCGAAGCTCTTGTGCGCTGGGAACATCCAGAGCTGGGCATGATTCCTCCTGATGAGTTTATTGAAATTGCAGAAACAACAGGGCAAATCGATGCTCTAACGGACTGGGTGATAGGTAATGCATTGCGGCAGCTTCAAACTTGGAGAGAGGCGGGGTATGAGCTTGGTGTCGCGATCAATGTTTCAGCGGTTAACCTTAAACAGAAAGACTTTGATGTTAAGGTCGCTCGTTTCCTCTCTCAGTTTGGTTGCAGTGAAGCTGAGGTTACGATAGAGATCACCGAAAGCGCTCTTGCAGAGGACCCTGAATACGCATTATCGCTACTGAGCAGAATGTCCCGACGAGGTCTGTCAATTTCGATTGATGACTACGGAACAGGTTACTCATCGTTATCTCAGCTCAAACATTTACCTGCTACAGAGCTCAAAATTGATAAATCCTTCATCCTAAATGTCGCTGACGACCAGCAAGATCAGACGATTGCACAATCGACCATCAAACTGGCTAAAAGGTTTGGGTTGAAAACGGTCGCGGAAGGTGTGGAAGATCAGGCCTCTCTGGATTGGTTAATAAACAATGGCTGTGATTATGCGCAGGGCTATTTTATTAGTCGGCCGAAGCCTGAAGAACAGTTAACACCTTGGCTAGAGGTGTTAGAAGATCAGCGTTGGGGGGATATTGAACCAAAAGCTAAGGCGATAGGCTCTGTTCATTCTCGTCAATAAAGTGCTAGGTTAATGAGGTGTATAAAGGTTATAAAATCTTACGATTACTCTCATTATTGGCTATTGTTATTGTTGTCAAAATCGAAAATAAAGCATGCGTTTTTTCCAAGGATTTGCGATAATATGCGGCCGCGAATTTAGGTCGCAAAATAGAATCGACGTCTGAGAAGACGACACAAAGGTAGATGAATGAACGAAAAATTACAGAAAGTATTAGCGCGAGCAGGCCATGGCTCACGACGCGAGCTAGAAGCCTTAATTAAAGCGGGTCGTGTAAGTGTAAATGGCGTTGTGGCTAAGCTTGGTGAGCGACTAGAAGACGAGAATGCCGTAGTACGTATTGACGGTCACACTGTTTCTGCTAAGGCGCAGGAAGAAGTTGTGTGCCGTGTGCTAGCTTACTACAAGCCGGAAGGTGAGCTGTGTACTCGTCATGATCCTGAAGGTCGTCGTACTGTATTTGACCGTCTACCAAAAATCCGTGGTTCGCGTTGGATCTCTGTTGGTCGCCTAGATGCGAATACATCAGGCTTGCTGTTATTTACTACCGATGGTGAGCTTGCTAACCGTCTTATGCATCCAAGTCGTCAGGTCGAGCGTGAGTACCTAGTGCGTGTATTTGGTGAGGTGGATGAGAAGAAAGTCCGTAACCTCGTCAGTGGTGTTGAGCTGGAAGATGGTTTAGCGCGCTTTGAAGATGTTGTTTACGCAGGTGGTGATGGTATGAACCACACTTTCTACGTTGTGATCAACGAAGGCCGTAATCGCGAAGTGCGTCGTTTGTGGGAATCTCAGGACTGTACGGTTAGCCGCCTGAAGCGTGTTCGTTACGGTGATATCTTCCTTGATAAGAAACTGCCTCGTGGCGGATGGATGGAGCTTGACCTCAAAGAGGTGAACTACTTACGTGAATTGGTAGAGCTGCGCCCTGAAAAAGAGACCATGCTTGACGAAAACAAAGCCAATACGTCACGTAAGCGTGAGCGTTCTCGTAGCCAGAAAATTCGTCGCGCAGTTAAGCGTCATGAAGAACGAATGAACAATGGTGGTGGACGTAGTAACAATCCAGCTCGCCGTAAACCGCGCAAAGGTGCGGGTGAGCAAGGTGCTCGTAATAAGCAGCGTTAGCGCTAATCAATCTATTTCAAAAAGCAGCCATACGGCTGCTTTTTTGTACCTCCAATCAGATAAATAGCGTACCTTTTAGAGCGATCACCGCGCTACCAGAAATCTTGATTCTCCCATTTCCCTCTCGTTCGATATCAAGATAATTGTCGCTAGTCAGCGTAAAAAGGGCGATGTCTATCGCCCTTGTGGATCATAGCGTTTGGTTGAGCTCGAAATATCGCCCTTGTTTTTCAAGCAGCGCTTGATGGCTACCATGCTCGACAATCTGGCCTTGCTCAATTAGGCAAATGGCATCCATTCTGTGGAGATCCACTAAGCGGTGAGTAATGAAAACAACCGTTTTATTTTCAAAGTGCTGCTCGAACAGCTTCATGATCTGTCGTTCTGTTTGCTTATCCAAACCTTCGGTAGGCTCGTCAAGTAATAGGATAGGGCCATTGTGTAGTAAAGCACGCGCAATACCGATACGGCGCTTTTCCCCACCGGACAGTTGGCGACCACCGTCACCTAACCATGTATCTAAACCTTGCTCATCCAATAATTTGTTTAGGCCGACTTTAGATAACGTTTCGGCTAACTGTTCATCGTTAGCATCTGGAGAAGCCATCAATAAATTATCACGCAAAGTACCGTTTAATATATCAACTCGCTGGCTGACCACGCTGATGGCTTGGCGTAACTGGCTTTCACTCCAATGACGAATGGATTGGCCCGCAATTTTAATGTCGCCTTGCTGGGTGTCCCAATAGCGGTTCAGCAACTGCATTAATGTCGATTTACCGGAACCGGTTTGACCCACCACTGCGATGCAGTGCTTGGCAGGGATTTGCAGGCTAATGTCTTGAAGTGTATTTGAATCGCCATCAGGATAACGGAAAGTGACATTCTCATACTCAATTGAATAGGTGTCGTCGTGCTGAGTGTTTTGGTCTGGGAACTGAACATCAGGCTCGGACAAGATGATGTCGTTTAATCGCCGTGCTGAAGTTAGTGTTTGACCCAAATGTTGAAAAGCGCCAGCAATTGGCATTAGAAGCTCGACACTGGCCATTGTAGCGAATACCACTAAGGCAACCATAGGATCAGGCATATTACCGCCCACTCCATCTGCCGCTAGCCATAGCATCAGAACAATTGTCCAACCGTTAGCCAGCATCAGTAATGCTTGTGCTAAACCTGCAAAGTGAGCATTAAAATACTGATTCTTCAGTAAGCGTTCTTGCACATTTAAAATCGCATTACGGTAACGCTCTTCCGCTCCAAACAGAGTGAGCTCGCTATAGCCTTGTAACCAATCCAATGTTGCGATACGCAGGTCGGATTTGTTCTGTGTCAGCTCTGCGCCATTGGTTTTACCTAATTTGTAGAACAGTACCGGCCAGATGAGCAGTAAAGCCATAAGAATGGCGCCAAGCGTTAAGCCGAGTTCCATGTCAAACCAGCAAATCAGTGCAGTTAAACTTAGGATGCCAAGTGTGCCTACGACCATAGGACTAACAAGGCGCAGATAGACGTGGTCCATCGCGTCAATGTCAGCCACTAGGCGGTTGAGTAAGTCAGCATCACGTAGGTTTGATACTCGCCCCGGAATTAATGGTGTGAGTTTGGAAAAGAAGAAAATACGCAGATCGGTCAGTAGCTTGAAGGTAGCGTTATGGCTAACAACGCGCTCACCCCATCGACCAGCGGTGCGTCCCATGGCAAAGCCGCGGACAAAAGCCCCTGGCAGCATGTAGTTGAAGGTTTCTCGGGCGATAGTTAACCCGGCCACTGCGGCTGCAGATAAGAACCAACCGGACAAAGTCAGTAAGCCAATAGAGGCAAATAGAGTCAGGAAGGCCAACAGCATTCCCAGAGATAGGCCGAACCAGTGCTTTTTATAAAGTTTTAGATAGGGAACTAAATCACGCATCGAGATTCCCCTTATTGGCTTGGTTTAGAGTATTATTCGCCTGAAGCATATTTTGGAATAACCCCTCTTGGCTAGAGAGTTCGTTGTAGTGACCACTTTGAATAATCGCACCGTTTTCCATGACCAGAATCTGTTCAACGTTTTGTAGAGGGCTGAGCTGGTGGGTGACCATCAGCGTCGTTTTACCTTCGATCTGACCAGCTAAGCCCTGCATCACTAAGCGTTCACTACGCGCATCCAAGCTAGCGGTTGGTTCATCCAGAAGCCAGAATTTTCCGTCCTGTACCATCGCTCTTGCGAGTGCTAATCGTTGAGCTTGCCCAACAGAAAGGCCGCCAGAGCGGTCGGATACGGCGTAATCGAGGCCGTGTTGCTCTACGAATTCTGCGGAGAAAGACTCTTGTAATGCGGTTTGAATAGCGTCATCCGATACGTTGTCTTTGCCCAACGTGATGTTGTCACGGATAGAACCATGCAATAGCAACGGGTTTTGGCCAACCCAACTGATTTTTTCTCGCCAGTTTTCGAGATTCAGCTCTGTTCTCTCGATGCCATTGATGATGAGTGACCCCTTATATGGGAGGAATCCGAGTATCGCATTGATTAAGCTGGTTTTGCCGGCGCCACTTGGGCCAACTAAAGCTGTCGTTTGAGCCGTCGAGAGGTCAAAACTCACAGGACCAAGAAATTTAATGCCTTCAGGTGAGAACACCTCTAAATCTTTTGCTTGGATGGAAATAGCGTCATTCGCGCTGAGCGTTTTGTCACCTGAACGAACGGCACTGACATCAGTATCAAGGAACTCAACAATGCTTTCAGCAGCTCCAACCGCTTGTTGCTTAGCGTGATAGAAAGTACCTAAATCACGCAGTGGTTGATAAAACTCAGGAGCCAGGACCAGAATAAACAGGCCTGCCATCAAGGTTACCCCTGCACCATAGTCACCAAAGTTAAGTTCACCGATAAAGGCGAAACCGAAGTAAACGGCGGTCAGTGCAATGGAAATAGAGGTAAAAAATTCCAGAACGGCGGAAGACAGAAACGCAATTTTCAGGACATCCATTGTGCGAGTTCGGAATACTTCAGAAGCCCCACGCATGACTTCCGTTTCTGCTTTGGTTCGGTCAAAAAGACGGATCGTCGTCATCGACTGTAAGCGGTCATAAAAGTGACCAGATAAACGCTGTAATGCTTTGAAGTTCTTGCGGTTGGCGTCGGCGGCTTTCATACCGACTAGGGCCATAAACATTGGCACTAATGGAGCAGTGAGCAGGAAGATAAGACCGGCTGCCCAGTTCACTGGGAAGACGACAATAAGTATCACGAAGGGAACAAGCACAGAGAGAGACATTTGAGGCAGATAACGCGCGAAGAAATCATGCATATCTTCTACTTGTTCAAGCAATAATGTTGCCCACGAACCAGCAGGTTTACCTTTGATATAAGCTGGGCCTAACTCTCTTAGCTTGTCGAGAATAAGCTGGCGTATATAAACACGAATTTGCGCGCCGCAGCGATAACCTGCGATCTCTCGGCCCCATGAACACAGCGCTCGAACACCAATGACGGCGGCTAAACCAATGAAATAAGGCACAAGTTGATATTTGTCGACCTGTTCTATGATCAATTGATGCAGAATGGTGGCGAGCAAGGCTGCTTGAGCTAACAAAAATACGCTTGAAAGTACGCCGAGGCCAACAGCAATCATCAGCCAGCGTTTTGCTAACTTACTTTGCTGCTTGAGCCATTTATTCAAGCTGCGCTGTTTCTTTTTGTCCATCGTGAAGGCTTAATGATAATTATTATGCGAGTTGAGGTTCGCGATTATACAAAAGAAAGCCTCGTGGGAATACCACGAGGCTTTAAGGATTTGAGTCAAAAATGAAAAATATTATTTACGGTCTGCTAGAGCATCCAGAAAACGTTCAGCATCAAGGGCTGCCATACAACCGGTTCCGGCTGAAGTGATTGCTTGGCGATAGTTGTGATCCATGACATCACCCGCAGCAAAGACGCCTGGGACGCTGGTTTGTGTCGCATTACCGTCAAGGCCAGATTGGACAAGAATATAGCCATCTTTCATCTCTAACTGACCTTCAAAAATGCCTGTATTGGGTTGATGGCCAATTGCGATGAAAGCACCCATCACTTCCAATTCTTCTATAGAGTCTGACTTGGTGTCTTTAATGCGAACGCCCGTCACACCCATGTCGTCGCCTGTGATTTCTTCCAAAGTGCGATCCGTATGGAGAATGATGTTGCCGGTTTCGACTTTGTCCATCAAGCGTTTAACCAAAATCTTTTCAGCACGGAAGCTGTCACGACGGTGAATCAGATGTACTTCTGAAGCAATGTTAGAGAGGTAAAG
Source organism: Vibrio sp. Isolate23 (assembly GCF_022398095.1). Taxonomy (NCBI): domain Bacteria; kingdom Pseudomonadati; phylum Pseudomonadota; class Gammaproteobacteria; order Vibrionales; family Vibrionaceae; genus Vibrio; species Vibrio sp. Isolate23. The sequence goes on along the minus strand of NZ_JAKEUV010000002.1, from coordinate 262,725 downwards.
CGCTTCTTCAACAGCCGTGTTGCCGCCGCCAACCACCGCGACTTTTTGATTACGGTAGAAGAAACCGTCACAAGTTGCACAGGCAGACACACCACGCCCTTTGAACGCTTCTTCTGACTCAAGGCCAAGATACTTCGCTGAGGCACCAGTCGAGATAATCAAGGCATCACATGTATATTCACCGCTGTCGCCTTTCAGACGGAAAGGGCGCTGGCTGAAGTCGACTTGGTTGATATGATCAAAAACGATCTCTGTTTCAAAACGCTCGGCATGTTCTTTCATACGTTCCATTAGAGCAGGCCCAGTCAAGCCTTCAGGATCACCCGGCCAGTTTTCAACTTCGGTTGTTGTCGTTAACTGACCACCTTGTTGCATACCAGTCACCAATACTGGGTTTAGATTTGCGCGCGCAGCGTATACTGCAGCAGTGTAGCCCGCAGGACCAGAACCAAGGATAAGTAACTTACTGTGTTTTACGTCGCTCATTTGTGCTCCATTAGCGGTGACGCTTATCAATTTCATTCGATTGTATGGAATAGTTTGGGGTATTGAAAGCGTTAGCAAGTCGTCGAAATGTAATAAATGGTTATAGATTAGAACGCAAACGATGACGCTTGCAACGACAAAAGAGCACCTTAACTAATTGAGCTGAAAGATTTATATTGCTGTTAACAGATAAGTCATCTGAATTTTTGACTCGTCAAACTCTAAAAATGGTTCATTTAACTGTAATTAATTTTATTTTTGGTGTTACATTCTAAATTATAATTTTTGTTGGTTTTAACTGCTGATATTTGTTGATCTTGCAATATAAATGCGCAAATAATGGTTGTGAACAAGATGTTAACCAAAGATTCCCATATGAACATTCATTAAGGAGATGATGATGTTACATAACCGCGAAACAACTTTGCAGCTCACTCAGTTAAGTGACTCTGCGTTTGCACAGTTGGCGCCGTCTTTTACCAAACTACCTAATACCGAGCATGCAGACGGTCAATACCGTTTGCGTCGTTACTCAGTCATCCAGTTTAAAGATGGTCAGGTTATTGATCTTCAGAAAAATGAGTTCATGCAAACCGATGATATCAACCGGTTTCAAGGTAATGTCGTGCGTCAATTTGAGCCTATTGAAGCGACGACCCTTCAAAGTGAAGGGATGCGCGAGATCTGTCAGCTGTTTGTCGATGCTAATAAGTTGATAGATGGTCAGGAAATTGAAATTCACCAAATGCGCATCTCTGCCATTTTTGATGAGACGCAGGTAGCACCAGAAGGCGTGCATCAAGACGGCTTCGACCATATTGCACTTGTCGGAATGGGTCGCCATAACATCGAAGGTGGCGATGTGATGCTATACAGCAGTTTCAACGAAGCGCCTTTTTTCCGCAAAGTGCTTCAAAACGGTGAAGTTGCCATGTTGGCCGACAATAAATTGTGGCATAACGCAACGCCAATTCGCTCTGTGATTGAGGGTGAAGAAGGGTATATGGACGTATTTGTACTAACCGCGAAGGAAGCCGTGAATGAACTTCACTCCTAACTTGGTACGCGCGCAGTTTCGCGCCTTACAGCAAAGTCACAATGACCTGCCGGTGATGTTTCTTGATGGCCCGGGTGGATCACAGGTGCCAAATAGTGTACTAGAGGCGATGACCGCGTATCTGGGCTTTTTTAATTCGAATCTTGGTGGTCACTATTTTTCCAGTGCCCATACCACTGACTTGATGAAACAAGCGAGAGAATCTGCACAAGCGTTACTCAATGCAGAATCGAGCGATAACATCGTCTTTGGTGCCAACATGACCTCTTTGACGTTCCAGCTTAGCCGGGCAATTAGTCGCGGTTGGCGAGCAGGAGATGAAGTCATCGTTACCTCTCTCGATCACTACTCCAACGTGTCGAGTTGGCAGCAAGCGGCGGATGATAAGCAAGTGAAAGTCTATCAGGCTCGAGTGAATGAGCAAGACTGTTCACTAGACTTAGAGCATTTGCTATCGCTGATCACTCCTAAGACTAAACTTGTCGCGCTGACTTACGCATCTAATACCACAGGCTCAATTGTGGACGTGAAACGTGTAGTTGAAGCCGCACACAGTGTGGGAGCTATGGTATATGTCGATGCTGTACATTACGCTCCGCATCACTTGGTTGACGTACAACAGCTAGGATGTGATTTCTTGGCTTGCTCTGCGTATAAATTCTTTGGCCCCCATGTTGGGATTGCATATATCGCGCCTAAGTGGTTACAGTCTTTACAGCCATACAAAGTCGAGCCTGCTACCAATACAGGTCCGGGTCGATTTGAGACGGGCACTCAGAACTTTGAAGGTCTTGCGGGGGTCATTGCCGCTGTCAAGTATCTGGCTCAATGGGGTAAGGATGGTGATGATCTTCGCCGCCGGTTGGTCGACTCTTTCCAACAGTTTAATCAACACGAGTCCGCGATCAGTGAACGTTTCCTTACACGTTTAGCAGAGCTAAAAGGAGTGAGGTTGTGGGGACGCAATGAAGCCAACAGTGAGTTGAGAACGCCAACTTTCGCACTGACTTTTGATGACCATTCCCCTGAGGAGATTGCTCAGAAGCTGGGTCAGCGTAATATCTGTGTTTGGAACGGACATTTTTATGCGCTTGGCTTGGCCCGTCAGCTCGATCTTGAACAATCAGGTGGTGTGGTTCGAATTGGTTTCATGCACTACAACACATTAGAAGAAGTCGATGTATTGTTTGATGAGCTGAAACTTATCTTAGGACAATGAATAGCGAAAGACTTTTTCTGCTTTTAAGCTATAAATAAGGCCCTCACTGAGGGTCTTTTTTGATCGTGAAGGACTAATTCTTATTAAATAGACTATCGACATTGATGTATTAACAGTTATATTTCGGCTGAATATAAAACAGAAGCATATCGATTATGAAGAAAGTCTTAATTATGTTTGTCTTGCTGTTAGCCGGTTGTGCTCAGCAAAGTACGAATATACCTATTCAGCAAGATACTAACTGGAAGTCTGGTCAGTTAGACAACGGGTTCAGATACCATATTTACCCAATTGATACAGAAGCAATATCTCTTCGGTTATTTGTCCATGTTGGCTCATTGGAAGAAACACCTGACCAACTCGGGTATGCCCACTTTGTCGAGCATATGGCATTTAATGGTAGTGAAAATTTTACGCCAAATGAAGTCATCGAACTGATGGAGAAGACGGGAGCAAGCGGTCACGATGTTAACGCTTATACCTCGTACGAGGAAACAGTCTACACACTCTGTTTACCGAACCAAGATGAACTCGACAAAGCAATACTTTGGCTAAGAGACGTTGCAAATCGTGTGACATTCGCCCCTGAGGAGGTTGAGCGCGAGAAAGGAGTCGTTCTGGCAGAATATCGCCGGGGAGTGCCTGAGCATTTGTCTTTCTACGATAAGGCGTATGAAAACAGCGTGAAAGGGACACCTTATGAGGGAAAGGACGCGATTGGTACACCAGAGACTATCCAAAGCGCAACTTCTCAATCACTGAAAGCGTTTTATGACACTTGGTATCAGCCACAATCCAGTGAATTAATCATTGTCGGAGATATTAAGCGTGACGATGCGAAAGGGTTAATCCAAAAAATGTTTGCAGACTGGCAGCCAACGAATGACTTACCACCACCTGTTCGAGCAAAAGCTGCGATCAACAGAGGTGACTTTGTTACTCAAGTTAGTATTGATGAGCCATCGGTGGTAGGGATGACTTTCTATCTGGGGGAAAATTTGCTTCTCACAAGAAATGATCTTATTGAGTATTGGAAAGACAAAATTGTTGCTCGCTTGATATCACATCGATTAGATGCAGTATACACCGAACATGCTTTACCTTTACGCGGCTGGGATTCTAGTATTTATACGAGTGTGCAGGAGCGCGTATACGATACGTCTATCTCATTCTCCCCTCAAGATCGAAATGCCGTTTAGCCTTTGTTTTTTGAAACTTTGGCGTCGCTCAGGGATCATGGTGTTAGTCAAGAAGAATTGAAGGTAGTTATGGCTGAATATAAAAGTAGTCGTAAACACGCGGACGATGAGTGGTTTCGGCGTGGAAGCGAAGACTTCGCTGAAGACAGAACAACCCAATTGGCGGAGGGAGAACCTTCTCAGTCATTAGCCGATTACAAGCGCAGTCTCGATCAACTGCTGCGTTTAGCGGATATTGACTACATCAATCAACATGTACGAAATATGCTATCTTATTCATATGATATGTTCGTCGGTACTGACCCCGTGGAATCGATTGAGCAAGTGAAGCAAAGTCTGCCTGAGTGGAAAAGCATGTATGGAATGCCTGGTGTGGCCAGTAATCACATAAGTACGGATATGAATGGATTGGTTGAAGTGGAGTCAGAAAAGCCTTTACCTGATGCCATAGAACAAAACAATGGAGAGGTGACTTGGTCCTTGGATAATGGTATTGACGTACTATTTGACCCCGATAACGACACTGATTTTGCTCATATTGTTTATATGTCTTCGGGTGGGAAAGCCGTTCTGGAGCGAGAGCTTGTACCAGCATCTCAATTACTCTTGGCAACCCTCATAAAGAGTGGTGTTGCTCAGTTTAATGGTACTCAGCTCAAAGCGTATATCCGCAAAAATGATATTGATGTTCAGAGTTACATTAATGGCACTGAACATGGTTTTGAAATCAGTGCTCCTAAAGACCAAGTTAATGAGGTACTCAAACTTCTTTATAACGTGATGGTATACCCTAAGTTTAGTGAACAGCAGATCGAAGTGTTAAAGCAGGAGTATGCGGATGAACTCATGTCTTATCTCAAATCTCCGCTCGGTCAATGGTATGACGCGATTGAAACGAATACCTTTGCTGCTCAAAGTGTGTATTTCCCTACTTATGCCCATGATTTTGAAAGCGTGACGGTCGATCAAGTGCAACAAGCTTATGACGAGCTATTTAGAAAGGCTCGCAATAGTAAGCTGGTGATTGTGGCTGGGGCTGAATCATCGCAGATTGCTTATGGTGTGAAGAACTATATTTCGACAATTCCTCTGGAGGCGGCGAAGATGCCGCCTTATCAAGTGCGTTATAATGCTCGCCCCGATAGCAAAATTAACCTAGCGATCAATAATGAGCAAAATAGCCGTTACAGACTGCGCGCTATTAATCAATCCGCAAGGGCTCAAGATGCAAAACTTACGTTGGTAGATAAGGTTGTGCAGCGTATTTTAGCCAGACGTCTAGATGCTTACGTACGTGAAGAGCTGAGCTTAGATTATGCCCCCGACAGTTACTTTTCTACTGACAATAATGAGCCGGCAACGGATTGGACTATTGAAGCTCAAGTTGCAGCAGAAGATCTACCTAAGGTAGAACAAGCCATTGATAAAGTCATTCAGAATCTGATCGCTTCTGTGACCCAAGAGGAGCTAGCGATTGCGAAGGAGCAGTTGGATGTGTACCTTGAAGACACGATTAACTACCCCTCAGACGTTGCTTGGTTCCGTGCTTTAACTTTGGTGAATGATTTTGGTGAAGAAGCCTTCACTCAATCAAGAGAGGTAGCAAAAACGATTACGTTAGATGACGTGAGAGTTCGTGCTATAGAGTCATTTGGTCAAAGTGCAGAGCATTACAAATACATACTTAGCCCGCTAGCCCAATAAGTTGCCTTGTTACAAAAAGCCCTTTCATTTTTAATGAAAGGGCTTTTTTAATAGGAGTTAATGGGCCAGGTGTTATACGCTGACTTCAACTTCGTAAGACGTGAACTTGCGGATATTAATCACACCAGTATCAAAAATCATATATTGACCTTTAATACCCTGTAAAGTGCCTGCCACTTCAGGGTTCTTATCAAAGTTATGCGATGTGATTTTTATCGGGTGCTGCAAAACTGGGTAGCTGATGGACGTGGTATCAGCGTTGAGTATCTCAATCGCATCATCACCGAACTGATGTTTTATCTCAGCGATTTTGTCCTCAACCAACGGCAATAGCTCTGCAAACTTCTCTTCAAGTGGCATTGGCTCGCCATCTTCTTTGAGCAAAGTTCGCCAGTTGGTTTTATCTGCAATGTGTTTTGCCAACTCAATTTCAATCAGGCCTGAGATATGGCGAGTTTTCACTTTGAATATTGGAAGGCCTTGTGTGGCACCTTGATCAATCCAACGTGTCGGGATCTGTGTATGGCGAGTAATTCCGACTTTGAGGCTTGATGTATTCGAAAGATAGACGAAATGGTCAACCATGCAGTTATCTTCGCCCCATTGCGGCTCGCGACATGTGCCTTGATCATAGTGACACGTTTCCGGTTTCATAATGCACATATCGCAGCTCGCGAGCTTTTTCATGCACACGAAACAGTGGCCCTGTGAGTAGCTTTTTTTGGTTTTCTTACCACAAGAGCAACAAAAGATGTTACCGGTATGGTTTAGAGTTATTTTCTGGCCTATGAAAGGCTGAAGGTCGACGAGTTCATCACCGACTGGAAGATGATAGTGTACTTCACCATCTAACGAAGCACGCATCTTACTTAGCGTACCTTTTGCGATTAAAGACATGACATTACTCATTTTATATTGACAGCTCTTATATGGGTAAATGTTGTATTTGAGCTGTTTAACTCAGCGGTTAGTGTAGCAGAGAATCGTTATCGACCATATTGCTACTTGGCTGATGTGGCTTTATGAAGATAAACGATGTAGTTGGGGGTGAAGTCAGCCCGTTTCGATAGGCTATTCGGTGCCTTCAACTACGCTATCTTCAATATTTAATGGTTCTGCTTCGCTGGGATGAATTGGTTCTTTTGGCCCCAAGAATTTGGGCTTGGCTCGTGTGATGTAAAGATCCAATACGGCTTTGGCTCTGGCAAACACTTCTCGTAATCGGATTTGATAACCAGAATGTGCCGAAGGGCCGGGAACCGCAAAACATTTGGCATTGATATTATGGAAGTTGGCAATAAATAGCGCTCGCTCGCAATGAAACTTCTGAGTGATGATCAAAAAATTATCGGTATCAAAAATTTCCTTTGCTCGAACCACAGAGTCAAGAGTGCGAAAGCCTGCGTAATCAAGGTATATATGATTCTCAGGCACTTCCGCTTTGAGCAAATCACGCTTCATTGTCCAAGGTTCATTATAAGACCGGTGGGCATTGTCGCCGCTTAACAGGAAGTTATCGACTTTCTCACTTTGGTATAGATCGATCGCTGCACTAATGCGATTGGTATAGTAATCGTTAAGGATTTTTCCAAGATACTTACTGGTCCCCAAGACGACGGCGACATCAAAATTACCGACTTGCTCTGAACTAGTATAGAGCTGATCTTTGGTCTGATAGGAGACCCAGCGGTCTATCAAAAAGAGAGAGATAGCCGCGCAGATCAGCAAGAGAGGGATACAGCGAAGCCCCTTTAGCGCGTAGGCTAAATAATGATCAGAGGGTTTTGGTCTGTGAAAGAGTCTTCGCACTAAATTTGTCGATTCCGTTGTGCCCATGAACCAATTAATATAAAGCTGACAATAACAATAGAAAACATAATGCCAGCGTCCATATCACGTAATGTCCGAGCGAGGTAAGGGGTGGCTTTAACAATGATTAAGCCGTAACCAAAGGCGTTAATCAAGACAAATACGACGGTTCTGAGTACAAAGTTGTGGTTTCGCAGCGTTCTTCTGAGCAAAGTGTTGACTTCGCCACCAGCCATCACAAGGAAACAAGCGATCAGCGCTGTTGAAATCTCAGTTAGATAAGGTAAGAGATATTTTCCCGCAGGGGAAAGGAATTCAAAAATCATCATAAACAAAAAAGCCCCTATTAGTAGGGGCTGAGTCAATATAGTAATTAGAATGAAGTACGCTTGTAACGACGGTAAACCGGTTGCCAGAAGTGATTTTCAATCGCTTCTTCTAGTGCCTCGTCAGTAATTTCAAGCGCTACGCCCTGTGCAATCGCTTTCTTTGCTACTGCGAAAGCAATCTTCTTCGACACTGAGTGGATAGCTTCGAGAGGAGGCAGCAGTGCGCCTTGACCATTAATCGCCAGCGGAGAACACGTAGCGAGAGCACGGCTGGATTCCATGAGCATTTCGTCAGTAACACGTTTTGCTTGTACAGCAAGTACGCCTAAGCCGATACCCGGGAAGATGTAGCTGTTATTACATTGTGCAATTGGGTAAGTTTTACCATCATGAACGACGGGGTCAAATGGGCTGCCAGTGGCAACGAGAGCCTCACCGTTAGTCCAGCGAATAATGTCATGAGGCGTTGCTTCAACTCGACTGGTCGGGTTTGACAGAGGGAATACAATTGGGCGAGAACAGTGTTTGTGCATCTCTTTGATCACTTCTTCACTGAACAAACCTGGAGCACCAGAAACCCCAATCAGAACGGTAGGCTTGGCATTGCGCATAACGTCGAGTAGTGAGTAGCCATTGCTTTCCGCTTCCCAGTCGTCGGTGTTACTGTGCTTTTGTACCAGACGCTGTTGGAAATCAAGTAGGTTTGGCATGCCTTCCTGTAGCAGACCCCAACGATCCACCATGTAAACTTGTGAACGTGCTTGCTCGTCAGAAATCCCTTCCGATACCATTTGAGCGATGATAGCTTCTGCAATACCACAGCCCGCAGAGCCTGCACCAAGGAACGTCACGCGCTGCTCAGAAAGCTGCGTGCCCGCTGCCTGACAAGCTGCCAGTAGAGAGCCAACAGTGACAGCAGCCGTACCTTGAATATCATCATTGAAACAACAGATGCGATCTTTGTAACGTTCAAGCAAAGGCATTGCATTTTTCTGTGCGAAATCTTCAAACTGAATCAACGCATCTGGCCAGCGACGCTGCACCGCTTGAATAAACTCTTCGACGAATGCATCGTATTCAGAGCCAGTGATACGTGGATGACGCCAGCCCATGTACATCGGGTCTGCAAGACGCTGAGGGTTATTCGTACCAACATCCAGTACGATAGGTAGTGTGTAAGCTGGGCTAATACCACCACAGGCGGTGTACAGTGCAAGTTTACCGATAGGGATACCCATACCACCGATGCCCTGATCACCTAAGCCAAGAATACGCTCACCATCGGTAACAACAATCACTTTTACGTTATGGTTTGAGGCGTTGTTAAGAAGATCATCAATGCGGTCACGGTTTGCATAAGAGACGAATAGACCACGACCACGACGATAGATATTTGAAAAGTTCTCACAGGCCGCACCCACCGTTGGTGTATAGATGATCGGCATCATTTCTGAAACGTGGTTCTGCACTAAGCGGTAGAATAAAGTTTCGTTGGTATCCTGAATGTTACGTAGGTAGATGTGTTTATCCATATCGCTTTCAAAGTTGCGATACTGTTGGTAAGCACGTTCCACTTGTTCCTGAATGGTTTCAGTTGTTTCTGGTAACAAACCTTCGAGATTGAAAGAAGCTCTTTCTTCTGCTGAGAATGCGCTGCCTTTATTGAGAAGAGGCGTGCTAAGAAGCGCTGGACCAGCGAAAGGGATATATAAAGGGCGTTTATCGTTATTCATCACTTGCCTTGTCGTAGGGTCTTAAGGAACGGGAACCAGAAAATGATAGGGATTAGTGACCATATTGTAAACCGAATATTCATGCATTCTGGCACAGATTAGTTATATACTTTCCGCCTTTTCCACGATCTCGATGCTAACGATGTCCAGCTTACCTATAGATATTCTCAACCCCGACTTTCTGAACCTGCTTTCTACTCACCATATGATAGTAGAAGCCGAAACTGGCTCGGGCAAATCAACCCGATTACCGCTTTGGTCAGCAGAGAAGGGGAGAGTGCTGGTGATTGAACCGAGACGTATCGCTTGTACTTCGTTAGCGCAGTTTCTTGCGGAACAAAAAAAGGAGCCACTTGGTCGATCAGTTGGTTACTCAATCAAACTTGAAAACCGATGTGATGAAGAGACACAGATCGTCTTTGTCACCCCCGGAGTTGCACTGCGTTGGTATTCAGAAAATCGGTTGAGTGGCTATCAAACGATTATTATTGATGAGTTTCATGAGCGTCGTTGGGATACCGATTTGCTGGTTGCTCTGCTAAGCAAACTCGACCAGCACCGTTTGGTTATTACTTCAGCGACAATCGAAGGTGATAAACTTGCCCGCTATGTGGGTGCTGAAAGATTGCAGGCCAAAGGACGTAATTTTGAAGTTGCAGTTGCCCATAGAGCGGGTGACTCTCGTCAGTTGCCCGATGGCCGAAACTTGGAACAAAAAGTCAAAACCGAGGTAGAGGCTCTACTCAATATTGATGGCGATATTCTGGTTTTTTTGCCCGGACGAAAAGAGATAGCTCAGTGTCAAGGTGCGCTGTCACACATAAATGATGTGATTGTGGTTCCACTGCATGCCTCAGTTACTGAACAGCAAAGAGAAATTGCCTTAAACCAACAAAGCCTAAAGAAAGTCGTGCTTGCGACTAACGTGGCGGAAACCTCACTGACGATACCTAATGTCGTGGCGGTGATTGATTCCGGCTTAGAGCGCCGTACGGAACAGAGAAACGGTAAGACCACGCTGAGCTTGAAGCATATTTCTAAAGCCAGCGCTAGGCAGCGCAGTGGCCGCGCAGGTCGAGTTATGGATGGCGTGTGTATTCGTTTATATGGTGAGCATGCCGCTTTAGCGGATGTTACACCGCCAGAGCTTCATCGTGAAACATTGACTGAAGCAATGCTGGCATCGGCCTGTTGTGGTCAATCACTGGCGGATCTTAACTTCTTGGAACCACTGCCTGACAAGTCATTTGAGCTGGCGATGACTATATTGAAAAACATGGGGGCGATTGACGATTCCGGCCTTGCTACATCTCATGGTCAACGATTATACCCTTTACCTATAGACGCTCTGTATGCGGATCTGGTGACGCGTATGCCAACCCGAAAATTGCAGGAAGCTATGGTGGATCTTACGTCGGTTCTCGCTACCCCCGCGGCTTTGTATCGATTGTCGTCAAATACAGAAGCGTTAGAGCAACTCGATAAAGAAGAGCCATTGGGTTGTGATGCTGAGGTCGCGATTCGGACTTTGCGAGGTGAACGTCTACCGGGAGTGAACGTTGAATCGGATGTTCTGAAAGAAGCCAAAGCTTTGTCTGAACAGATGCGAGTGGTGTTCGAATTGCCGCAACTTGGCGTGGCATCTCGCTATGCACACCATGAATTGGTAGAGGCCATCGCTGCTTTGCATCCTGAGCTTTTGTTCGTTAGACGGGAAAAGCGCAAAGAGGCATTGGGCAACGGATATATGGAAGTCATACTAGGACGAGCGAGTCGGCTACCCAGTAATGTCGATGCAGCGCTGGTGTTGGATACTCACAGCCTACCAGGACGAGGCGTTAAGCAGACTTTAAACCTCGTAACCGTAGCTATGCCAGTCAATCTTGCACTGTTTGAAGCACTTGGAGTCGGAGAGTGGGTGGAAGGCGATGTAGTGAATGTTGATGATATCCCTCATGTCGAGCTCAATTTGATTTACGCGGGACGTAAGGTGGCTTCAAAGAAAACGCAAGCTGAGGGAGAATTTGCGATTAAGCCGCTGCTTGAAGCGGTAAAACGTGAGGAATTACTGCCCGGTTTTGCGAAACAGCGTCATCAGGAGATCGAACATTGGAAACTCTATCAAGCGCTAGATAAGACGCTTTCTCAGGCATGCCATGAACCACTCACTTTTGATACTTGGTTTATAGAACAACTCGAAGCATTAGAACTGACAGATGCCTCGGAGCTAGAAATGTTCAGCGCTGACGATTTTCCTTTTGATGGAATACCTTATTGGGAATACGAAGATTTTGCAGCGACTTACCCATTTGAGCTTTTCATTGGTGATTTACAACTAAGTGTTGAATATCACCCGAAAAAGAAGCTGGTGTATGTGGTGTATAAATCTGGATTGAGAAAGGGAGACCCAAAACGTTGGGAACTGCCGCGATGGCCCGGTTGGCGAGTTCAGTACAAGAAAGCGAGCCGAATCGTAGATATTCGATAGAGGAATAATTATCCAAACCGTAGGGATAAATTTGGTCTCTAAAATATTACGCAACAGATTGTGTATGTCTCGATTTTGTACATCTTTTGTTATCGGGTTGGTTTTGATATAGCTTTTTTCTCGAAAAAATGGGTATAAAAGACGATTGTTTTATATCCTATTGCTATATGACTAAGGATAGAGGATATTGAGAGCACTGTGTTGCCTACCAGAGGAGGTTGATATGGAACATCAGGGCAAGACTAGTGTTGTTTTTGACTATACTTCTTTTCTTGGCGCATCGTGCAGCAAAAAATGGACTTTCCTAGAAGCGATGAGTACGTTTGCCCCTATTTTCAGCCTTGCCTGGAAAAGTTCAATCAAAGAAGCAATCTCAGCCGAAGACCGCTTGTGGGATCAAGCGATGAAATCGCTCTCAGCAAGTCGTAGTGATGAGGCCAATATTCTCATACTGATGCAGATTGCTCGCAGTGAAGGTATTGAAGAGCTCAAGGTGGTTATGCCCTATGAGCTAGAGCAAGAACAAATTGAAAGCCTGGAAACTCGCTCAAATACCTCTATCGAAAGCGATCAGCAGGACGAACTGTTCATTACACTTTAAGGCCCTGTATCGGGCCTTATTCTCTTCAGAGAATCCTATATATCTCTCAATAACTTGCGTTAACTTGTTCTATACTTTCTAATCCAGAACGATGCCCATCTCTTGTTATAGAGGATGCGTTCTTTCCCATAGACTGGCTTTATTTGTCTGTATTAAGAGAGGTATTCATGGAAGTAAAACTGCCTTATCTGCTTGCTCCTATATTCTTGGTTACATCTTTATCCGCTTTTGGACAAAACACAGCCCACGACCTTAATTATAACTTTCTGTACGCAGACTTGAGTGCTGGCTCGTTGGATGAGAATTTAGGGGTTAATAGTAATGTGACCTCTTTGGCCGTCGGTGGCAATATGCTACTTGATGATCAGTTTCTCGCGACACTGGATTATGAAGCGAGGTTTATCCATCCGAAAGATACCACTACTGAGCGTTACACATTACTGCCCGGTGCAGCGTTCAGGTATTCGCTAGAGGATAAATGGGACTTGGTCGCAGGTGCTAAAGCAGGCTTTATATGGTCGACGCAAACGAATGATGTTACAGATGAGAAAATCTCGAGTGACAGTAAATTCATGTGGGGTGGCGATATAACCCTTAAATATGAATTGAGCAAACTTTGGGAACTGTCAGTGACTGGAGGAGTAAGGCGAAGTGATATCTTGGATGAAGATATCTTTAATATGCGTGGCGATTATCAAATCTCACCTAAGCTAATGCTTGGAGGTTTTTATACTCATCGCAATAACGGCTCGACAACGACTAACGAAGGTGGCGTGAGTCTACGATATTTACTTTAGGGCAGTAGTAATAGAAAGAGCCAGATGGCTCTTTCTATTAGAGAATAGGCTTACAAAACCGCTGCAATGGCTTTACACAGTGGCAGCATATTTGAGCGAGTCATACCGGCTACGCTGATACGGCCTGAACCCACGATGTAGATTCCGAACTCATCTTTAAGGCGAGCCACTTGATCTTTGGAAAGGCCAGAGAAGGAGAACATACCATTTTGACGCTCAATGAAGCTAAAGTCAGCGTCAACGCCTTGCTCTTTCAGTGTCGCAACAAACAGCTCGCGCATGTTTTGAATGCGGTCACGCATTTCTTTTACTTCCGCTTCCCACTCATTGCGCAGTTCAGCATTGTTAAGAATGTGCGTCACCACTGCGCTACCGTGTGCTGGTGGGTTAGAGTAGATAGAGCGAATGATGGCTTTCACCTGAGAGAATGCTGTATTTGCCGTCTGCTCTGATTCTGCAACTAAGGTAAACGCACCAACACGCTCATTGTAAAGACCAAAGTTTTTTGAGAACGAACTCGCGACTAAGATCTCCTTGTTGTACTTAGTGAAGACACGTAAACCAGCGGCATCTTCTTCAACGCCTTTAGCAAAACCTTGATAAGCAAAATCGAATAGAGGCAGAAGTTTTTTGTCCGCGACCAGTTTCGCTAATGTTTCCCACTCTTCAACTGTAGGATCAATACCTGTTGGGTTATGGCAACAGCCGTGAAGAAGGACGATGTCACCTTCAGACGCTTTTTCAAGGTCCGCGAGCATTGCCGAAAAGTCTTTGTCTTTTGTTTCAGCATTGTAGTAGCTGTATTGCGCAGTTTCGATCCCAGCGGCAGTGAATACACTGTTGTGGTTGGCCCAAGTAGGGTTGCTGATCCAGATCTTTACATTGCCAAGCTGACGCTTGATGAATTCACCTGCGACACGCAGAGCACCTGTACCGCCCGGCGCCTGTGCTGTCTTTGCCAGCTTGTTAGTTACAATGTTCGAGTCATCACCAAATAGCAGTTTTTGTACCGCTAGACCATACTCTGCAGTCCCTTCGATGGTCAGGTATGATTTGGTTTTTTCACTTTCAATCAGGGCGGCTTCGGCTTTCTTTACGGTCGCTAGAACAGGTGTTTCACCTTGTTCATTTTTGTAGATACCAACGCCGAGGTTAATTTTGTCTGCGCGAGAGTCTTTTTTAAACTCTTCCGTCAGTCCAAGGATAGGATCGGCAGGTGCAGCTACTACTTTTTCAAACATAATTGTCATCCATGTTAATCGAAGGGAGGATATAAGTATTTCGGTTATTTATACCTTATCTGCGCGCGCTGAGACAACATCAACCAGTAAGAAAATTATAAAATAAGCACATTTTGTTAGCGCTCGCTGCCTAACCTGCATTTTGCCAATAAAAAGCAGGTCAAAAGTGGTTGAACTTTGTGAATCAATGTGAAGTCGCTGGAAGAAATTTAAGCGGACGCACTGGCTTGAAGTTCTTCCAAAGCCATCGCATTCTCTTCTGCTTCTAAACTACGGTATTTATCTGCAATATCGACAAATTCTTGCTCTATGGTGAGAAACGCATCAACTAACTCAGGATCGAAGTGACTGCCTTTTCCTTCTAGGATTATTGATTTGGCTTTTTCGTGGCTGAAGGCTTTCTTGTAAACGCGCTCAGAGATGAGAGCATCATAAACATCGGCAAGTGCCATCAAACGGCCTGAGAGTGGGATTTGATCACCTTTCAAGCCTTTAGGGTAGCCTGCGCCGTCCCACTTTTCATGGTGGGTAAGTGCGATTTCTTTAGCAAGACGTAAGAAAGAGTTGCTGCCTAAGTGCTTTTCTGCAATCGACAGTGCTTTTGCCCCAATTTCTGGGTGACGTTTCATGGTGGTAAACTCTTCATCTGTGAGTTTACCAGGCTTGAGCAAAATATTGTCTGGAATACCCACTTTACCCACATCGTGTAACGGTGCCGATTTGTACAACAATTCTATATAGTTTGGAGTAAGAAGTGCTTTGTACTTATCAAACTGACTTAAATAATTGGCCAGCGCACGGATGTATTCTTGCGTACGCAGAATATGGGCGCCTGTCTCATTATCCCGTGATTCGGCAAGAGCGGAGAGGGATACAATTGCGACATCACGCGTCGTCTTTACTTCATCCTGACTCGCCTGCAGGCTATCGAGCATTTTATTGGTGAGTGAGGCCATCGAACCTAATTCATTATGCTCAAAAATAGGCAAGCGCTTGGCAATATTGCCTTGCGTAACTTCAAGCAATGAATACTCTTGAGTGAGCAAAACTTTGCGCATTAATTTGGTCCAAAGCACAAGAATTGTGACGACGTACGCGCCAAGAACCAATGACAGGTAAATAAACTCTTTAATGATACTGATAGTGCCACTGCCATCTAGGACATGTTCAGGGTTGTGTTGTAACCAGAATATATCTTTCACCGCAACCATCGTTAGCATAGTGGTAAGAGTCACGAGTAACATACAGATCATCATGATCATTTGCTTGACCATCGATTGACGTTCACCACTAAGTTCGAACTGATATTGTTCTTCCTGACTTAAGTGCTCGAACTGTTTGATCTTAGAAATGAGTTGGAGAATTAAACCCGTAAAGAACCCGAAGAGAGTCATACCGAACAAGACTTTAAGGTTGCTATCGAGAGCGAAGTCGTATTGAGTGTTATAGAACAGGGCCAGAGGAACACTACCCATGAAGAATAGAGTGGCATCAAGCCTTGCTTGACGTTGTTCGGCAAGGAGAGAGTGGTTGTTGAGCAAAAAATGTCGGATTAAGAATAGTGAGCCAAAGGTGACTCCAACATGAAACAAAATCTCTTTTGTTGTCAGTGTTTCAAGAAAAGGACAGACTCGACCTCCATAAGTGCCGAAAACCATCGCTGCAATAGCATACAGCTTTAGTGTGAGAGGCGCGTTGTAGTTTGAGTTAACCATCTTCTAGCCCTATTCTTGCGTTGAAATAAATCTGTTTGGATTAAGTTTCATATCCATCCTGTATAAATGACCCGCGATAGTATCGTTTCATTTCGAGTTTAGATAGATTTTTGCAACTTTAGTAGTAGTGGTAATACCAATTTAGGGATATCCAATGCCATCTCGCTACTCAGAAGAAAGCCACATAACCGCGCCCGGATATGTGGCTCTGCTGTTGTTTAGTGCACTTGCTATTAGCTTCGATTATTTAAGCTTTTTCGCTGCCCAGTCATTTACATGCGAAATAATCGCTTTTAGTGCGTGTTTTTGGGTCGGTTTTTCACCTTGCTCAATATCAATATCTTTTTTGGGGTGTGAACCTGTTGCGTCTTCGGCAATGTGTAGCCAATCTGGGTGCCAATAGTACGGCTGACCATGTGGAGCTATCCAGCTATGAACGCCGTTGCTTTCACCTTTATATTCGATATGCGACTCATCGTATTTTTTCATTATCATCAATCCTTACGTTAAGGTTATTTTGATCACTAATACGTGATTAAATGTAACAGAGAAGTAAATATTTAATGTGATTATCATCAACAAACGGAATGCGTTAAAAATTAACGAATTTGTTTTAATTAGCTTAAGCCAGTGTGAATCAAATGTGTGTTATCTTTTGTCACCTGAATGAAAAGGTGAGGGAAGTATGAATCGCTATCAACAGTTAGCTGAACAGCTTAAGTTACAAATTGAGAATGGTATTTGGCGAGCCGGAGAGAAAGTACCTTCTGTCAGAATGACCAGTCGTAACTGCTCAGTCAGCGCTTCAACTGTCCTTCAGGCGTATCAACTTCTTGAATCTCAAGGATGGTTACTCGCCAAACCACAGTCAGGTTATTTCGTTACCTCGATCATAGAACGGGTTCCAACTCCTGAGCTAGAAAGCAAAGTCGTTGCACCTGAATTTAACGATAAGCTGTATGAGTTCTTACAAAGTAACAGTAAAGCTGATATTGTGCTCGGCTCGGCTTTTCCTGACCCTCAATTATTTCCTCTTCAATCACTTAACCGTCATCTGGCGAGTGCGGGTCGTAAAATGCCACTTAATAGTGTGTTTGATAACATGCCGCCCGGTAATGAAGCACTGCGTCGCCAAATCGCGCAGCGTTACCTCAAGCAAGGAATAACAGTTTCTCATACAGATATCGTCATTACTTCAGGCGCAATGGAAGCGCTGAATCTAGGGCTACAGGTGGTAACACAGCCAGGTGATACTGTCATCGTTGAAGCACCAGCGTTCTATGGCGCCATTCAGGCAATTGAGCGATTAAACCTGAAAGCCATTGAAGTCCCTGTTCATCCTGAAACTGGGTTATGTTTGGAGAAGTTTGAGCGAGCGCTTAAAAAACATAAGGTGACGGCGTGCTGGTTGATGCCAAACTTCCACAATCCGACCGGAGCGAGCTTATTGTCCGCTAACAGGCAAAAGGTCATTGAATTGGCGAACCAACATCAGCTCGCCATCGTCGAAGATGACGTCTATTCCGAACTCTATTTTGGTGTTCACAAACCGATGCCGCTTAAATACTGGGACCAAGAAGATAGGGTGCTGCTCTGTGGCTCTTTATCCAAATCCTTATGCCCCGGTTATCGGGTCGGGTGGGTAGTTAATGGTCAGTACAACGAGCGTTTACAAAAGCTACAGCTGGTTTCAACGTTATCCGGTAGCGTACCTGTTCAGGAGGGGATCGCGCATTATCTCCAGTATGAAAGCTTAGATAATCACCTAAGAAAACTGCGTAAGGAATTGGCAGCAAGACAGTATGCTTTTATTGATGTTGTGGAGCGTTATTTTCCCAAAGGAACGAAGGTCAGCCGGCCCAATGGTGGTTACTTTGTTTGGCTAGAATTGAATGAGGACGTCGATACTTACCAGTTGTACCAAAGGTTGCAAAAGCAAGGAATTACCATCGCTTATGGCGGACTATTCAGCTCAAGGGAAAAGTTTCAGAACTGTGTGCGTTTGAACGCGTCCTATCCGATGACAAGTGAGTTGGAGCAGACCATTATTGAAATTGCTAAGGTGATCACTGATTAGCTACTGTTTGGCTATTTTTCGCTTCAACTGTACTGCGCTGACTGACGAGGTCTGTGATGAAATACACCAGAAATATAAACAGTTAGCGAGGAAAGTATGGAAAAACAACGCTATAAGCATGAATTTCGATTGATTGCCATCGCGATATTCAGCGCATTTTTATTGATTTTTGGTCACCTGATTCTTGCTAAGTCTTTTGCTGATTTGGTGTGGACGGAATACACTGCAGCCGCCATTCCGTTTGTGATGTTTGGACTTTGCCTGTTTGGTATTAAATATGCCTCGAAAGCAGAACAGTCTTAGGTGAAAAAAATAAACCTCCATATTGGAGGTTTATTCATTTAAAAAGCCTCCTTGGAGGCTTTTTTGATATTTCATTCACTTCTTATTTAGAAGTTGGCTGAGCGTGGTGTACGTGGGAATGGAATAACATCACGTACGTTACCCATACCTGTTACGTAAGAAACCAGACGCTCAAAGCCTAGGCCGAAACCTGAGTGAGGAACCGTGCCGTAGCGACGAAGGTCACGGTACCAATCCATGTGCTCTGGGTCGATACCGATATCGCGCATGCGGGCGTCTAGAACGTCCAGACGCTCTTCACGCTGAGAACCGCCGATGATTTCACCAATGCCCGGTGCAAGTACATCCATTGCTGCTACTGTTTTGCCATCTTCGTTTAGGCGCATGTAGAAGGCTTTGATGTCTTTCGGGTAGTTCTTAACGATTACCGGTGCTTTGAAGTGTTCTTCCGCTAGGTAACGCTCGTGCTCTGAAGACATATCGATACCCCATTCAACTGGGAATTCGAAGTCACGGCCAGAGTCTAGAAGAATCTGGATTGCATCAGTGTAATCAACCTGAGCGAAATCAGACTCAACAAATTTCTCTAGGCGAGTAATCGCTTCTTTGTCGATGCGTTGTGCAAAGAACTCAAGGTCATCACGACGCTCTTCTAGTACTGCTTTAAATACGTACTTCAGCATGTCTTCAGACAGTTTCGCGATATCTTCAAGATCAGCGAAAGCAACTTCAGGTTCAACCATCCAGAATTCCGCTAGGTGGCGGCTGGTGTTTGAGTTTTCTGCACGGAATGTAGGGCCGAATGTGTACACTTTGCTTAGCGCACAAGCGTAAGCTTCGCCGTTAAGCTGGCCAGATACCGTTAAGAACGTCTCTTTACCGAAGAAGTCTTCGTTGTAGTCCACTTTGCCTTCTTCTGTGCGCGGTAGGTTTTCCATGTCTAGTGTCGATACGCGGAACATTTCACCCGCACCTTCTGCGTCAGAAGCGGTAATAAGTGGCGCAGATACCCAGAAGTAACCTTGCTCGTGGTAGAAACGGTGAATTGCCTGAGACAAACAGTTACGTACACGTGCGACTGCACCGATAACGTTCGTACGTGGACGAAGGTGTGCTACTTCACGTAGGTATTCAATTGAGTGGCGAGTTTTCGCCATTGGGTAAGTCTCAGCATCTTCAACCCAGCCAACGACTTTCACGTCAGTTGCTGCAAGCTCAAAATCCTGACCTTTCGCAGGAGATTCAACGATAGTACCTGTTACTTCAACAGAGCAGCCTGTTGTTAACTTTAGGACTTCATCGTTGTAATTATTTAGATTATTAGGGACCACGGCCTGAATCGGGTCGAAACAAGAGCCGTCGTAGATGGCAAGGAAAGAGATTCCAGCTTTGGAATCACGACGCGAACGGATCCAGCCGCGGACAGTGACTTCACTGTCAACTGCTAGCTTACCGTTCAATACGTCTGATACAGGCGCGTAAGTCATGTTGTAAATATTCTCCATTGAGTAAAAAATCAACCCAATGTTTTTTGTGGACTCACCGAATAAAAAGTGAGCAAACATTGGGTTGGACTGAATTCATCTATTCAATGGAACATATTACCTTTCAAATCTTAGGCTTCAACCTTTATTCGCTAATAGTGGCGCAAAAAATGTCCAAATCGACTTAATTCTTCCGCGAAAGCGTAAACTGGTTGATTAAAGACTCCAAATGTTCTGAAAGTTGCTCTAGATTCATGCTGATGTCGCGCGTTTTTGCGGCGGATTGAGAGGTGTCATCGGCATGCTGGGTGATGATTTCGACTTTATGTTGCACCTGCTGACTAATGTGAGTGGTATTGCTGGTTTGCTGCTGAATGCTTTGCGCATGAGCGAGTGCCTGTTGCATTTCGCTTACCACTTCAGACATTGCTACAGACAGCGCTTCAATCTCATTGGAGCGTTCATGAGCGGTCTCGCATACAGTATCAACGGAAGCCAGAGAAGTTTGGCTGTCTTTCTGGAATTGCGAGATAATGTTTTCGATGCTTCCAGTCGCGTCGGATGTTCGGCTGGCAAGTTGGCGCACCTCATCCGCGACCACGGCGAAGCCACGGCCCTGTTCGCCTGCGCGAGCGGCTTCAATAGCGGCATTGAGTGCCAGTAGATTGGTTTGCTCTGCAATACCCTTTATCACTTCTAAAATGGTGGATACTTCAGCGGTCTGATCGTTGAGCTCGACAATATTGACTTTTACTTGCTCTATATCGGTTACCAGACTCTTGATTTCAGTACTGGCGCTGTGCGCTTGTCCAGCGCTTTGCTCAGCAATGCTGGTGGTATGTTTGATCAAGTTGGAAGCATCATTGGTAGCCTGTTCTACCTGAACTTGCTGAGATTGCATTTGTTCGATGTTGGCTTGAACGTCTGATGTCTCGTTTTGTTGATTATGTGCGGCTTGATCGGTCACTTGAGCGACGTCGGTAAGCCCTGCCGCGGAACTGTTTAGGTGGTGTGAGGTTTCCTGAACTTTTTCCAAGCTATGGCTTACCGTGTCCATAAACGAATTGATTGCTACAGAGAGCTGGCCAATCTCATCTTTGTTCTCGTGTTTAATTCGTTTGGATAAATCTTTACTTTCACTTACGCTCTGCATGTAGCGCGATGTCTTTTGAATCGGGCGAACAATGAATTTACGGATCAAGAACAGGGTCAACAAAAAGCCTATAAAGCCGAAGGTTGCCATAATGGTCACGGCGATAATTGTGCGCTGACTGATCATGCTATTGACGTGAGATAAGTTGTATTCTAATCGAATCGCGCCGAGCACTTCTCCTTCTGGTGCCATGTGACAAGAGACACAGTTTGTTCCGCGATAGTTTTCGCTTGCCTTCATCGGTAAGGCGACAACTAAACCTTTACCCCACTCGGCAGAAATCGGTTCAATGACCAGTTCACCCTTTAGAGCTCTTTGGTCAATCTCGTCTTCAGGTGCCTGACTTGGCTGGCCTGGGCCATAAAGTTTACTGACAGCCTCAGCACGGAGTACCTTGACTTGCTCAATGCCGTCTTGAGCAAGAGCTTTTTGTCGTAGAGTTTCTTTTTGCGCCATAGTGCCTGTTAGCATCATCATATTGAGGCTGTCAAAGTAGTTACTGGCTTTATCATGTAACTGCTCGCTAAGAACGGAATTCATTAGCTCTTTCTGTTGCCAGTACTGATACGCGGTGGAGGAGGCTAGTACCAGAGAGAAAACCGTGACGAGGGTTGCCAGCAATTTGGTAGTAATGGTTGAACTCATTTCAAATGCTTAATTGTTAGAATTGGAATAGACGTCAAATATAATGACTTATATGCATATTCACTCAATCGATAGAGAGATTTATTGTGACCATACACAATGTGTGGTTTATGTAAATGTGATGTGGAACTGATGTAACCAAATCTTTGACGCGACGACATTTTTTCGACGTGCTACAAAGGTCGAAGAACTAGGCTCTTATAAATAATTCTATTAATCGCGGGGTGAACCTTGTCACTACTATACTATTTCCTTAGTATTGCGTGTCTTTTGTAATGCCGAGATCCAAAATGAAAACTGAATTATACAAAGAGTTTATGTTTGAAGCGGCGCACCACCTTCCTAACGTACCGGAAGGCCATAAGTGCGGTAGATTGCATGGCCACTCTTTCTTAGTTCGTCTTTACGTAGAAGGTGAAGTCGATCCACATACTGGGTGGGTTGTTGACTTTGCAGAAATTAAAGCTGCGTTTAAACCTATCTATGATCAACTTGACCACTATTACCTCAATGACATTGAAGGTTTAGAAAACCCGACCAGTGAAGTGCTGGCGAAATGGATTTGGCAGAAACTTAAACCAACTTTGCCACTATTAAGCAAAGTCGAAATCAAAGAAACCTGTACTGCGGGTTGTATTTACACCGGCAATTAAGCGACGATATAAATTGTGAAAAGCGAAGCTCAAAGCTTCGCTTTTTTGATCGTCATGAGATCCGCTATGAATACTCGCCTATGAATGTACCAGTAGGTGAATAGCGAAATTTCTTTATTGAAGACATTGCAATCCCGCTGTCAATGATTAAGATGACGAGTCCCTTCATGTTGAAGGGCAGGCAGCGGAAGGATTGCTGCTTTTGTTTCAAGGGATTGTCTCATAATATCGGACACCTAAATGATCTTCAAAATTACCACACCGATCATCGAACCTACGGAAGGTTCGCCACACACTGCTGTTACCTTTTCTCTTGCCTCTCAAGCGTTCAACAATGTTTCCTCTCTACGTCATTCTTTTCAACGCGTTTTCTTCTTTAAAGCTCGCTATTCGTATTGTTTTTGATTGTTAGCCCTCGCGCTAGGCACGCGCACATCTCAATCTTTTCACTTTCAAAATAGATACGAAAATATGAATACTAAACTTCTTGGTAGTTCCCTGATTATTTCTGGTACCGCGCTCGGTGCTGGTATGCTCGCAATTCCTATGGTTCTGGCACAATTTGGTTTGTGGTATGGATCCTTACTAATGGTTTTTATTTGCTTCGGCACCACATATGCGGCTTTGTTGTTGCTTGAAGCGACGTTAAAGGCAGGCGGTGGCCTTGGTCTTAACTCAGTGGCTCGCCAAACGTTAGGAAAAGTAGGGCAATTAGTGACAAACTTGCTTCTATACGCTCTGCTAATTTGTCTATTAATGGCTTATATTCTTGGCGCTGCTGATCTTGTCGGTAAGCTGACTCGTGCGATTGGTATTGAGCTTTCTGCAAGCCAAACTCAGATCCTCTTCACGCTTATTGCTGGCGCGGTTATCGCTTGCGGTACAGGTGTCATTGACAAGCTCAATCGCACGCTGTTTTTCATTATGATTGCCAGCTTGAGTTTAAGTTTAATACTCCTGCTACCGGATTTTCGCCTAACGAATCTGATGCAGGTGATGAATCATGATCAAGTTGCGTTGATCAAGACTAGCGCGGTTCTGTTTACCAGCTTTGGTTTTATGGTTGTTATTCCTTCTCTTGTTTCCTACAACCATGAAGCGACAGATCAGCAATTGCGAAACATGGTGATTATTGGTTCTGTGATTCCTTTGATCTGTTACTTGTGCTGGTTGTTTGCGGTTGTGGGTAACTTACAACCAGAGCAATTAGGCGAGTTCTCTAATGTCTCAGAACTTATTATTGCGTTTGAATATCACTCACCTTGGATCGGTACGATATTATCTGTATTCACTGGGCTTGCACTTTTGACGTCATTTTTTGGTGTGGCGATGTCTCTGTTTAACCAAAACCGCGATATGTTCGGACAAAATCGCGTAGTGACATATGTGATGACGTTTATCTTGCCTCTTGTCGGTGCACTATTGGCCGCTGATAAGTTTTTGGCGGTACTGAGTTACGCCGGTATCATTTTGGTGTTTCTGGCTGTATTTGTGCCACTGGCGATGGTGTACAAAGTCAGATTGGCAAATACCGCAACGACGCGATACACCGCTGAGGGAGGCGCTATAATGCTGATGTTCTCTTTGTTGTTTGGTAGTTTCTTGCTGGTCTCACAGGTTATTTAATGAAAAAGCCCGGTGAAATACCGGGCTTTGAAATTGGATAAAGAGGCAAATTAGCAAATAACTTTAACGGCTAAACCACCCTGAGACGTTTCGCGGTATTTTGCGTTCATGTCTTTACCGGTTTCTAGCATGGTTTCGATAACCTTATCCAGAGACACAGTCGGAGCCGATGAACGGCGTAGAGCCATACGAGAGGAATTGATCGATTTCACGGCGGCAATACCGTTACGCTCGATACATGGAACCTGCACCTGACCTGCGACAGGGTCACATGTGAGGCCTAGGTTGTGCTCCATCGCGATTTCAGCAGCCATACAGACTTGCTCAGGGCTACCACCCATAAGCTCAGCAAGACCTGCTGCAGCCATAGAACAAGCAACGCCAACTTCACCCTGACAGCCAACTTCCGCACCTGAAATTGACGCGTTACGCTTGTAAAGGCCACCAATCGCGCCAGAAGCGGCGAAGTAGCGGATGTAATCTTTCTCAGTGACGGTTTGGATAAACTTGTCATAGTAAGCCAATACCGCTGGGATAATGCCACACGCACCGTTCGTTGGAGCCGTAACCACACGGCCACCTGCTGCGTTTTCTTCATTGACGGCGAAAGCAAACATGTTGACCCAGTCTACAACAGCCATTGGGTCGTTCGTCGTTTTCTCAGAAGTCATCAACTGCTGACGAAGAGCCGCAGCACGACGAGGCACGCGCAGTGGACCAGGCAGAATGCCTTCTGTGTTCATACCGCGATCCATACACTCACGCATGGTTTTCCAGATATTAGCGAAGTAAGTTCGAGATTCTTCTTCAGAGTGTAGAGCTGCTTGGTTTTTCATCACAAGAGTGCTGATTGAAAGACCGTTTTCTTTACACTGGTTTACTAGTTCTTCCGCCGTGGTGAATTCGTAAGGTGCTTTGATCGGGTTTTCTTCTTCTTTGCCGAAGTTCTCTTCGTCAACAATGAAGCCACCACCGATTGAATAATAGGTTTTTGAGTACACTTTTTCGTCGTCGATCCAGGCGTGGATTTGCATACCATTTTCGTGCAACTCAAGGTTAGTAGTATGGAAGTTCATACCGCCATCTTTCGGGAACGATACTGTGTGACAGTGCATGCCAACAGGTAGGCGCTCCGTTTCCTCTACACGAGCGATAAAGCCCGGAATAGAGTCGATATCGACTTTCTCAGGAGTATTGCCTGCAAGACCCATGATGATAGCGATATCTGTGTGGTGACCTTTCCCTGTCAGTGATAGCGATCCATAAACGTCAACGGTGATTTTAGTGATGTCGCGCAATTTTCCCATTGAACGTAAATCATCAATAAACTCTTTGCCCGCCTTCATTGGGCCTACAGTGTGCGAACTTGAAGGACCAACACCGATTTTATAGATGTCAAAAACACTAATCATATCGATTTCCTCAAAATAAAGCCTCCCAAGGGGGAGCGGGAGGCTTATTATTATCGTTATATTTTTTGTTTAACCACTTAATTCACTAGTGTGATTAAAGTGCTCCGTAGATTACAGAACTAATTGCCGCAAGACCACAGATAGTTGTGAAAATCTGTACAGGTGCAGAAGTTTTGTACTTCGCCATTGCTGGGACTTTCTGCATTGCGAATACAGGCATTAAGAATAAGATGGCCGCAATCATTGGCGCGCCCATGGTTTCGATCATGCCAAGGATACTTGGGTTAACAATAGCCACAATCCAAGTGGTGATAACGATGAATAGTAGAGAAGCTTTTTCAATCTTACTCTTCGGTGCTTCAGAGCGAGATTTGATTAGACCAACAAGACCTTCATGCGCTCCTAGGAAGTGACCAAAGTAGCTAGATGTAATTGCTGCGAATGCTACTAGTGGGCCCATGTAAGAGATCAGTGGTGACTCATGAACGTTTGCTAGGTAAGACAGTACAGAGATGTTTTGTTCTTGAGCCATTGCTAGCTGCTCTGGAGATAGAGACAACACAACAGAGAATACGAAGAACATCACAAAGCCCATCAGCATCATTGCTGCGCCGCCAGTGATAGCATCTGTTTTTTTCACCGCATCTTCACCGTACACACGACGTTGCTCTTTAGAGAACTGAGAGATGATTGGGCTGTGGTTGAAAGAGAAAACGATGATTGGGATGGCTAGCCAAACGATAGAAGGCATTGCAGACCAGTCAGGCGCGACTTCAACCATTGAGCTGTTCCAGTCAGGAATCAGGTAGAAAGACAGAGCAAGAAGGATGAATACCAGTGGGTATACCATCGCAGAT
The DNA here is from genome assembly GCF_022398095.1 of Vibrio sp. Isolate23. Classification (NCBI taxonomy): domain Bacteria; kingdom Pseudomonadati; phylum Pseudomonadota; class Gammaproteobacteria; order Vibrionales; family Vibrionaceae; genus Vibrio; species Vibrio sp. Isolate23. The sequence continues at coordinate 236,137 of NZ_JAKEUV010000002.1, read as the reverse complement.
GTCGCTTTCAACATCAGTTCTTTACCGAATACAACGCCTGCAGTCATTGCTGCAATCAGTGCACCAGACAGCAACCAGCGAGGGATGGATTCCATGCCCATTTGGTTGACGAGAAAAGAATCTACTGTGTTTGTAATACCTACACCATAGATAAGAACAATAGGGTAAATAGCAAAGAAATAAGCAAAAGTGATAAGGTTTGCGCCAGCTTTACCGAAGTGTTCTTCTACTGTATCAGTGATATCTGCTTCAGGGTTTTTCGCGGAAAGAACGAAACGAGCCAGAGATTTGTGAGCGAACCAAGTCATTGGAGCGGCGATTAAAGCAAGGATAACTAATGGCCAAAAGCCGCCAGCACCTGCTTTGATTGGAAGGAATAGTACACCAGCACCTACAGCAGTACCGAAAAGTGATAGACACCAAGTGAAGTCCTTGTAAGTAAACTTACTAGATGATTGTGCGGCTGAAACCGCCGAATTTGTAACATTCATTTTGTGATACTCATTTTGGGAACAGGAAATAAGTCGGGTGCAATTTTGCATAAAAATCTTGCACGAAAAATAGATCTAAATCATGAATTGATACGAGTGATAATATGATATGTCAAAAACAGGTTTTTGCTCACGAAAATGATGTGCTACTGGTGATTTATGCTAATTATTAAGATTAGAAAAACTAATGTTGTTGCGATAATGTTTTATGTATGTCGCAAGAAAACGTTTTCTTTATTGATGAATAGTTTAACTAATGTGAGTGAATGTCGGTCGATATTAAGATTTATTAATATTGGTGCATGATATGTTTCTGCATCGCGTGGATAATTTGCGCAGTCATACCCCAAATAAAGTGCTTGTCATAGGATAAGCCAAATACACGATGTGAATGATTCCGGAATTGGAAACGCTCACTGTGCAAGTGTCGTTTATCAAGGACAATCTCCGCTGGCACTTCGAACACTTCATCGACCTCGTTGGTGTCTATAGTTGCTTGGTAATCGGGGGACACAAAAGCAAGAAATGGTGTCACTGTAAACTTACTAATGGTGATGAGCTCTGGCATTTGGCCAAAAATGGAGATTTCATGCTGTGCAATGCCGACTTCCTCATAAGTCTCTCTCAATGCTGTCTCAGCTAGTGAATTGTCCCAGTGTTCATATTTTCCACCTGGAAAGCTGACTTGCCCAGGGTGGTGCTTTAAGTGTTTGGCTCGCTTAGTGAAAATAATGTTCAGGCCGTTGTCTCTTTCAACAAACCCTATAAGTACCGAGGCTTTACGTAAAGAGGCATGGTTGATATGCGCAACTCGCTTTAACGCTTCATGGTGGTAGTCGACAGTTTGTTGTAGCTGGAACTTCTGAATTAATTGGCTTTTATTGAGTTCTGACAACACGTTAGCTCCGTATGTGTATTTGAAAAACTGAACTTTATGATTCATGCTTGAAAGACCATCATATACCAAGGATAGCTCAATATATGAAAGGAATTATCTTCACAGAATTTATGGACTTAGTCGAAGAGAAGTTTGGTCTTGATGCACTTGATCAACTGCTTTCAGATGTTGGTGATGATGGAATTTACACGGCTGTAGGCAGTTACGACCATAAAGCTTTGGTCGCATTGATTGTTCAATTGAGTAAGCAAACTGGTATTTCTGCGGAGGAATTACAGCGCGTATTTGGTCAGTCTGTTTTTGAAAATCTTTACCAATCGTTACCCGAGCGAAGTAGTCTTCAGGGGTGCAAAAACTCGCTGCAATTTATCCGATTAGTGGAAGATTATATTCATATTGAGGTCAAAAAGCTTTATCAGGACGCCAACCCGCCACGCTTTGAATTCATTTCGGAAACGGAAACTGAGATGGTATTTGATTACAAAAGCGCCCGATGTATGTCCCATGTTTGCTTAGGTTTAATTGAGGGATGTGCCCAGCATTTTGATGAATCATTGCATATAGCCATGGAAAACAACAATAAAAGTGGCAATGATGTTAGGTTCAAGGTGACGGTCGTAGGGTAAATGTAGATGAGTAGTCAGTCTGCGTTAGAGCGGAAACTTGCCAGAGAGATTGCTGCGCGCAAGCAAGCGGAGCTGTTATTGGAACAGAAAAGTCTTGAACTTTATGAAGCCAATGAACACCTGAAACTGGTGCTTACTCAGTTAAAAAGGCAGACGCATAAAGATTTACACAAGCTGGCTTTTGAAGAGCAAATCAATGAGACATTAATTCACTTTGGTCGTGCTTTTTTAAGCCGGACACTGGATGATGGTTTGCTTTCGAGTCTTCTTGAGCGCTTAGACTCTTCCTCCGCGCTGACCAAATCTGGTTTGTATATTGTCCCAGATGTCGTGTCAACGGTGCATGACAGTCATTTTGGTTGTGTTCAACGAGAGCATATCGATGCGATCAAACCCTATGCCTATTGGGAAGACGAAAGAGTGTCACTGCCCTTAGAAGTCGATCATCAAGTGGTTGGGGAACTGTCTGTTCTGACAAAAGACCACGATATAGACGCTGAGTTCATTGTGAGTCAGATGCGCCTGGTTGCGGACTTACTTTGCAGTGCCATCAGCCGACAAATCATGTTAACTAGTAACCAAGAAGCCAGAGCGAGGGCTGAGGAATCAGAGAGATCAACGAAAGAATTTGTTGCGATGATCAATCATGAGTTGAGAACACCGCTCAATGGATTACTGGGTAGTGCTGAATTACTGTCCGACACTTCTCTGGATGACGAGCAACGCACTTTGTTGACTAACCTTTCGCATACCGGTGATTTTTTAAGGCACATCATTAACGACATTCTTGATTTCAGCAAAATGAGCGCGGGTATGATGGATCTTATTCCGTCGACGTTTGCTTGGGTCGATCTCAATGAAATGCTTCAGGGAGTGTTCGTTAATAAGGCGAAAGAAAAAGGGGTGCAATTTTCCATTCACTCCTCCTCAGAAGTGCCTGCTCTACTGATTGGTGACTTTGACCGTATTTGCCAAATTCTGATTAACCTTATTGGTAATGCCATCAAATTTACCTCAGTAGGTTCTGTAACTGTCGAAGTTCTGTGGTCTGAAAATAGCTTAAAAGTATCGGTCAAAGATACCGGAATAGGTATCCCTGAGGCTGCGCAGCCGATTCTTTTTGATCCATTTGTTCAAGCCGACAGAACCGCAAAACGCCACTTTGAAGGGACAGGTTTAGGGTTAGCTATTTGCAAAAACCTGATTGATTTAATGGAAGGTGAGATTAACTTTACTAGTCAAAAAGGGGTGGGTACCGAGTTTAAGGTGTCTATTCCGCTCAAAGTTGCAGAGCAAGAGTCAATACCCAACAAAGCCGAAAGTCATACCAACGCTAAGCCACTTGAAAGCCTATCTATTTTGGTAGTGGATGATATCAGAATGAATCAAGTCATCATCAATCAAATGTTGAAGAAATGGTCGATCACGCCTGACATTGCCAACAATGGTGTGGAAGCGATTCAAGCGGCATTAGGAAGCCGTTATGACCTTATCTTTATGGATTGTCGTATGCCAGAAATGGACGGCTTTGAAGCGACCAGCTACTTGCGCGAACAAGAATTTAAATTGCCAATTATTGCTTTAACGGCTGGGACAACGTTGGAAGAGCGCGAGAAATGCATCCAATGTGGTATGGATGATATTCTCACCAAACCGTATACCGCCAAAGATCTCAAGCTTATGTTAGAAAAATGGGCTTAACTCTCCAATATCGGAAGAATACGGCAAAGTTTGTCTAACGTTTCCTGATACTCCGCATCGCAACCACTATCCGCGACTAAGCCGCCGCCTGCCCAAACGTATATTTGATGGTTTTCTGCAATGAGCGTACGAATGGTAATACTAGTATCCATGGCTCCATGTCGGCTAATGTAGCCAATGCTCCCGCAGTAGGCACTGCGCCGATGAGGTTCCAACTCTTCAATAATTTCCATGGCCCGAACTTTAGGGGCCCCAGTGATTGAACCACCGGGAAAGCTGGCACGAAGCAAGTCCGCAGGTGAATACTGAGTATCTAATTCTGCTCGTATTGTACTGACAAGATGATGCACTGCGGGAAAGCTTTCAATATCAAACAGTTTTGGTACATGAACAGACCCCGGTTTCGCCACACGTCCTACATCGTTTCTCAACAAGTCGACAATCATAAGGTTTTCTGCTTGATCTTTCTCTGCTAGTGCGAGTTCTTGCGCTGAAGCGGTATCCAACTCAGCATCTTGATGCCTTGGCCGAGTGCCTTTAATTGGTTTTGTTTCGATGAGGCGATCATGGACTTGCAAAAAACGCTCTGGTGAGACGCTAAGAATTGCACTGTGTTCAGTGCGCACGAAAGCCGAAAATGGTCCTTTGTTATACGCTTCCAGTTTTTGATATGCTTGCCATTCGCTCCCTGAATACTCTGCCTTAAAGCGCTGGGCGAGGTTAATTTGATAGCAGTCTCCTGAGCGCAAATACTCTTGGACTTGTTCAAAGCGTGCTTGATAACCTTGTTTTGTCATGTTTGACTGCCAAGGACTGATGAGGGCAAATGGCGGCGACTGTTTAGATGATTGAGATAGAAGCCAATCGTAATGGCGCTCGATATTTTCGCCAACGACGAATGCTTGTTTATCTTTATGATCTATCACTACAGCCCATTCATAAACGCCGACGGCCATATCGGGTGTCGAGAGGTCGTGCTCCGCCATTTGTGGTAGCTTTTCAACTCTGCGGCCTAAATCGTAGGCAAAGTACCCTAGTGCACCGCCAATGAAAGGTAGTTCACCTTTGTATTCTTGGCTTGGTAGCCATTGACTCTGCTGTTGCTCTAAAAGCATAAAAGGGTCTTGGTCAGACTCAAATTGTCCTTCAGGATTCACTATCTTTGTGATGTCACTACAGGTGGTAAGTGTCACCAGCGGATCAGCGACCAAAATGTCGAATCGGCTGTCAATGTGGTTTTCGGATGCAGAACGTAACAACATCGCCCATGGCTTGTCCTCAATATGGCTGAAAAGCTGCTTTGAAAGTTCAGCATGGTAATTAATGGGTTTGATTTCTAAGCAATTTGGTGTGTTGTTATTCATTTGTTTAATTTGTGACAAAGAGATCGTTCACTGCATAGCAAGAGAGGAGAACCAAGAGTATCATATTGCCAACTATCGCCGCTACAGTGACGTTTTATAATAAAAAGATAGTGTCAGTCTTCTAAACTTGTGGTGACAAGCAAGAATATAAAACTGGCGTTTATACGGCGGTGTTAAAGGAAGCATAACTATAACGAGGCATGCAATGACGGTAATTCGCAAGCAAGATGTGATCAGCAGTGTCGCTGATGCACTTCAGTATATTTCTTACTATCACCCTCTAGACTTTGTTCAAGCCCTTGAAGAAGCCTACCACAAAGAAGAGAGCCAAGCGGCCAAAGACGCTATTGCTCAGATTCTTATTAACTCTCGAATGTCGGCAGAAGGTCATCGACCTATCTGTCAAGACACCGGAATCGTCACTTGTTTTGTGAATATCGGTATGGCAGTTCAGTGGGATTCTACTGATATGACGGTGCAACAGATGGTCGATGAAGGCGTTCGTCAGGCTTATACTAATCCAGACAACCCGCTACGTGCGTCTGTTCTGCTTGACCCAGCAGGTAAACGAATCAATACCAAGGACAATACGCCAGCGGTTGTTCATATCAATATGGTACCGGGTAATACAGTTGAAATTCAGATTGCTGCAAAAGGTGGTGGCTCTGAGAACAAAACCAAGATGGTGATGCTTAACCCATCTGATGACGTTGCAGAATGGGTTGAGAAAACACTGCCAACCATGGGGGCAGGCTGGTGCCCACCGGGAATGTTGGGTATAGGTATTGGCGGGACGGCCGAGAAAGCAGCGGTATTGGCGAAAGAATCTCTGATGGAGCATATTGATATTCAAGAGTTGATCGAACGTGGTCCAGAAAATGCTGAAGAAGAGTTACGTCTTGATATTTTCAATCGTGTCAACAAACTGGGTATCGGTGCACAAGGCCTTGGCGGTTTAACAACTGTGGTCGATGTGAAGATCAAAACAGCGCCAACACACGCCGCTTCTAAGCCAGTGTGCTTGATTCCAAACTGCGCGGCGACACGCCACGTACACTTTACTCTCGATGGCTCAGGCCCTGCGGATCTCACTCCACCTAAACTTGAAGAGTGGCCGGATATCACTTGGGAAGCGGGGGCAAACACACGGCGTGTGAACTTGGACGAAGTAACTCAGCAAGACGTAGAGCAGTGGAAAACGGGTGAAACCGTTCTACTATCAGGAAAAATTCTGACCGGCCGTGATGCCGCGCACAAGCGTATTCAGACTATGCTGCAAAATGGTGAAGGCCTTCCAGAAGGCGTCGATTTTAAAGGCAAGTTTATCTACTACGTCGGTCCTGTCGATGCCGTGGGTGATGAGGCAGTGGGGCCAGCTGGCCCAACAACGTCCACCCGTATGGATAAGTTCACTGATATGATGCTGGAAGAAACAGGCATTATGGGCATGATAGGTAAAGCTGAGCGTGGCCCAGCGACGGTTGAGTCGATCAAAAAGCACAAAGCGGTTTATCTGATGGCAGTTGGTGGTGCGGCTTACCTTGTTGCAAAAGCCATCAAAAAAGCACGCGTTGTGGCATTTGAAGACCTGGGTATGGAAGCGATTTACGAGTTTGAAGTCGAAGATATGCCTGTCACGGTTGCGGTTGACTCGAATGGTGCCAATGCACACCAAATCGGCCCGGATACTTGGAAAGTGAAAATCCAAGAAATGGAATCTCAAGCCTAAGGCTGATGAGAAATAGCTGAATTACATAGCAAATATTTGATAAAAGGTGCAGAAGATAATGCACCTTTTTTTATATACTGCTTTTTATGTTGGAGAACCTCAGGAGCATTCATGCCTCGATTTATTCAAATCCTACAGCTGGTTATTGCCGCAGTGATCGGTGTATTTGTCGGCTACGATCTTATTCTGCATGGGATCAGCATATTTGATCAAAAGTACGTAATGATCACCTGTGCTTTGTTTGTATTGCTGGAGATTGCGTTGTTTGTCATCTACAAGCTGATTGAAAACGATTAAAGGCACTTTCTATCTACTTCGAAAATGACTAATCCTCTGACTCTATTTTAGCGACATCAGGCTGTTGAGAAAAGGTTTAATTTTTAAGCCGGGTCTTTGCTCTAAGCCGTTGCAGCAGATGTTTGTGAACAACGATTAGCATAAAAGCGGCTATTCAATATAGCCGCTAGTTTGGCATAGATGTTTAACTATTTATTAATCGTCACATACAAATGAGTCGATGACAAAGTCAATAAATGGATTGCCAGTATCTAGATTGTCACAGAGAAAGTCATTTAGTATTTCACTCATAGGATCAGATGCCATACCACCTTCGCTGTCCCCGCTTTCGGAAGCATTGCTGGCTAATATTCCCCCAAACTGTTCGCTATCATAATAAGTGTTACCAGGATTGACAGCTTTTAACATCGTTTGAGGCAAACCAGATGATGCATCATAAATCTGTACTGCCCCTGAATTGCTAACCATCTGGCCTTCAGAGCAAGTACTATTATCATTATATGGGTTATAATCCGTTTCAATATTGAGGCTTTCACCATTTACTCCGGCACCACAATGATCATCTCCAGGTTCGCCAATAAAAATGAAGCTGTTTTTCATCAGAACAGTTGAACCAAAGCGACTTGCTTGGTTAAACGCATTAGCATTACTTTTTGGATAAATAACTTGGCTGTCGGTAAGCTGACCGAGTGCATCAAAATTAAAAAGATAAACATAACCGTTGTCGTAGGTGTTACTATTTTGGCTATAAACGGCATCTGGTGCGCCAACAATTAGAGTCCTATCATCATTCAGAAAAATAGACGCGCCAAAGTCAGCGCCTTCCATTGCACCATTTCGATCTTTTATGTAAGAAACAAGCTCATAGCCAGTCTGGTTGTCTATGTTTACACGCTTATAAAGGTAAACCGCGCCAGAATTTGGTTTGCTAGTATTAGTCCAAGGATGGTTGTTGAAACTATTTTCACTCTTGCTGACCCAACCATCTGTATCACTGATGCCTGAATCATTACCAGGGGAGCCAACGGCCAGATATTCGCCATTACTAGTCATCCAAGTCGCTACACCGAAAAAATCTCCAGCTCTTGTTTCTGGCGCCTTAAGATAACTAATCACAGAGTAGGAGCCATCAGGCTGTTGCTCATATACCCAAACGCTACCTGACTTCTCACTGATACAATTTGAGGTGGATGTTTCTAGGTAATGTTTTAGATCAGTTTTGGACAGTTTGGCTATATTGAATACACCATTATCGCTGTATACACCATTATCGCTGTTTCCTTGGTCGCAGCGGACGTCTCCAGGTGCACTAATGGCAACTATTTTACCATCTCCGCTATTAGTGATTCCAGCACCGAAGTTTTCGTCCTCTACTGAGCCTGCATGGGAGCCATAGTTATTTTGCAAACTCAGAGGTCTAAATGCTCCTTTTAATAACCAATTACTGCGTTCATCTATACCATACAAGAAAACGGCTCCGGTGTTATCTCCGTTGTTACTACTGAGATGGTGAGCTATATCAGCTTCATTTAGCCATTCAGAGTTATGATTTTTCTCTGAGGTTGAGCCTACACCTGGAGCTCCAACTAAAGCAATGCGGTTACCGGTTGACAACGAGGCTCCAAAATTATCAGCTGCATGTACAACGGGTGCTTTTATATAGTGCTTGAAAACATATTGCTCGTTATCACCTAAGTTAAATCCATAAGCATTCACTTTTTGCTGTTTTTCAAAAATATACAGAGCGCCTGAATCAGTAGCATAATCATTCTTCATACCAGGTGTACTATCCCCGCATTCGTTACCGGTGCCCGAGCCTCCAACACCGCTACCACAGTTGTCTTCTCCTGGAGCAGACACCGCTAGGTATTGATCATTTTCAGTGAAAAATGCAGCATCACCGAAGTTGTCGCCACTTTGGGGGTTGGGTGACTTTATAAAGCCTTCCGCCTGCCATTTACTTAAGGCAGGATAATGTTGATAAATATAAACAGCGCCAGCATCAACTAGTCCATTACTCAACGGCGAATCATAACAATGTGCGTCTGAATTTACGCCGCAACTTCTTTCGAGAGGATTAGATACAGCTAACTTTGTTTTATCCTGCTCGACGGTTGTTTCACTGCGCACTTCGAGTGAGTACTTGTAAACAGTAGCGGTATTGCCTGAGAACCCAGTCCGTATATAGTAATCACCACTAGTATCAATGTTTCCTAAAATAACATCTTCATATCTACCTGCATTAAAAGGACCTGACACCGAAATTAGATTGCCTTGTTCTTCTTTCAGCAGTTCTAATGTAAAAGTATCATTCAGCTGATAACTCTTGTTAGCTCGCACTTTTGCTATTACAGGACCTATTGGTAGTCTCAATTTATATAGGTCCGCGCGGTCTCGGTAGTAACCAATATCATGCAAGTTATCTGTCTGAATGAGATCATTCATGGTTTCACTAGAGAAATCAGTACTATCATCCCACAGAGTACTATCTCCCATATTTCCCAGGTCGGCAGCTTCTGTTATCTTGTCTCCTATGTCATACTGTTCGATTTCGAGTGAATACTCTTTACCATAGTGGCCACTATTGCGATCTCCTTTAACTACCAAATAATATTCGTAGCCAAGGTCTTTATTGTGAAGTGCTGTTTTAGTTTCAACAATATAGTCTTCACTGTCACCGCTTTCAGGCATAGCTGGCAAGAATTCTGCAAGCTTTTTAAATGAACCACTAGGATGCTTTTCTATAAGTTCAACCTTTTCTATCCCGCGAGTTTCTCGCTGCTGTTGCATTGTTTTGGACAAACGGATTCTGATGGGGATGATATTACGCCTGACCAAATCGCTTAGGTGATGAGTGTAATGTGCATCAAATTTAAAAATATCTACATAATCTTGATGCCAATCACTACTGCCAGCTACTCTTCCTTGTGATATGTAGTCAGTGATAGATATCTTGTACGTTTCTACCCCAGAAGAGCTATCGAATCCTAATGTTCCTATGTGCTTCGTCTTTAGAAAGTCATCTTCGCCGTTATCATAGTAGGCTCCCAATGCTGGATGACTTAAAGCGATTGAAAGAATACCAGCCAATATAGACCGGTTGTGCTTTGCCTTGTTCATAATTTACCTCTAAATGTTTGAATATGTTTCTTACGTGGCTGTAAGAGATTAATTTTTAGCTCTTTTTAGGGGATATTATTTCTCCTTAAGTTAAAGTGGTTTTTAAATTTCTATTCAGATAGTTTTAAGTTTACTGTTTTGTGTGCCGACTGCCTTACTTTGGTTAAATCAGTAGAAAGGCAGCGTAGAGGCTTTATATCTGTTAGTTTCGTAAATAAATGCCATGCAGGCTTATAGGGCCAGCGTCAGCGTGCTGATAAAGTTTTTATTTTATTATTTAATAATTTACTAAATTGTTTTTATAAATACTAAGTGAAGGTCTTATTTATACATATGACGAAAAACTGATACATATAACCATATTACTTTTTGTTTAATAAAAATAGTATTTGTACGATATATGATAATTGTCGAAATTTATAATGGTGAGAAATAGATTTCATAAAATAAATAATTTATCTCTAGTTTTGTGACCTTAATTACAAAATTAGTGAAGAGTTTTACTGTTTTATTTTTGAGTGGTGATCTGTCTTAAATATGGGACATTAAGTGTTTTAAATATAGGAATGAATAAGACTTATTAAAAACAATTACTTATTTTAAATTTACGTTACTTTAACTTAAAAATCTCTTTTATTGGAATTTACTTCAATTAAATTATTATTGAGTCATTTACACATGAAACTAAGTCAAATTAACTGTCACATTCCTCCCAAAGAACAGTGAGTTTCGGGCAGGCTTAGAGCCTTAATCGAGTTCAGAGCTTTTATCATGGAGTAAACCTAACCCTACTCACATTTATTGTTTGAGTGATAAAGCTTATGACTACCTATTGTTAACTTGTGAAGTGGTTCATGCTCCTAAGGCAGTCTTTCTGGTGATGAGTAAGTGGGTTTGCTCGCTTAAACTGTGCGATATCATGAGAATGCACTGTGTTGTGAGCTATGTAACCTGATATCTCAATGCTTCTACGTTGAGTACTTTAGTGAATAACTTGGTATCAATTGACCTAGAGAAATTCAGTTCAGCAGTCTAAAGCCTCTGATTTATATCGGAGGCTTTTTTATTCATCTTTCATTAAGATTACAATGGTTAGGATAATCTCGTGTTCAAAACAAAGAGACAGTAAATGAAGAGTATTACTCAGGAAGTGAATGATTTTATTAACCGCAGCGTCGATTCTCATGTGCGTGTCGCGGTGACTGGTTTATCTCGTGCGGGGAAAACGGCGTTTATCAGCTCCTTGGTGAATCAGTTGTTGCACACTTCCACTCACGACAATCTTCCTTTACTGGTTTCAGCACGCGATAAGCGCCTAGTGGGTGCGAAGCGTGAACCCCAAGCCAATATGATGGTGCCACGTTTTGCCTACGATGAAGCGATGGAGCATGTGTTCACGCAGCCGCCAAAATGGCCTGAACCGACACGTGATGTAAGTGAGATTCGTCTTGCGGTCAAATACCGACCAACTCGTAAAACGAAAAAACTGTTTGGCAGTACTTCAACGTTGCACATCGATATTATTGACTATCCAGGTGAGTGGTTACTCGATCTTCCATTACTCGACATGGACTTCCATCAATGGTCTAAAACACAATTTGCTGCGCTTAAAGGCCTACGCGGAGAATTAGCGCAAGGTTGGTTAAACCAACTTGACCAACTCAATCTATCGGGCGAGTTGGATGAGAAGCAGCTTGAACAAATCGCTCAAAGCTATACCCAGTATTTGCATGATTGCAAAAATGGGGGATTGCATTGGGTACAGCCGGGAAGATTTGTCTTGCCAGGTGAGCTTGAAGGAGCCCCCGTGCTGCAGTTTTTTCCTTGTCGTTTCGAACAAGAGGACAAAGCCAGCAAAGACTCCAATTTAGCCATGCTAAAAGCGCGGTATCAGGAGTATCAGCAAAAGGTTGTGAAAGCGTTTTACAAGCATCACTTTTCGACATTTGACCGTCAAATTGTATTAGTTGATTGCTTACAACCATTGAACGCCGGTTACGAATCTTTCCATGATATGCGCCATGCAATTGAGCAGATCATGCACAGCTTCCGCTATGGCAGAAGCAATATGTTAAAGAGATTGTTTGCACCGAGAATCGATAAGATATTGTTTGCGGCGACTAAGGCCGATCATGTGACGCCAGAGCAGCACCCGAACCTAGTTTCTTTATTGCAGCAGATGGTGCATCCCGCTTGGCAAACGGCGTCTTATGAGAACATCGAAATGAGTTGTATCTCCATGGCGTCTATTCAGGCAACTAAAACAGGTTTCATCAATCGTGGTACCGAATCAGTTCCCGCAATCCAGGGTATAACCGTTGATGAACAGCCACTGACAATCTTTCCTGGCGAAGTTCCAAAAAAACTGCCTCAGAAGAGTTTCTGGCAAAACGAAGGATTCGAATTTACCGCTTTCCGGCCACTCCCTAGCTCGATAGATGATCCTCTGCCCCATATTCGTATTGATAAAGCGCTGGAATACCTGATTGGAGACAAGCTGAAATGACCGATTCTCAAGATGCAAAGCTAAAGCAAAAACAAGTCTTCACTCAAACATTGGAGCAAGAGCCTATGGGCAGCGACCCGGACTTGACCTCCCAAATGCAGTTTGAAGAACAAGAAACCTTTATACCAACGGCAATCAACTCAGAAGAAACGCAAAGCGAGGCTGAAGAAAAGCTGGAACAGGTGATTCGACCTAAAACAGGGCGCCGATGGTTAGCGAGCGGGTTACTTACGACGTTTTCTGGCTTGGTTGGTTGGCAAGCCATAGACAGTATTATTACGTCTGTTCAAAGTTCTGATTGGCTAGCGCTTGGCTGGGCTGGTTTTATGTCAACGTTGGCTGCGTTAGGAGTCGGGGCAATTGGAAAGGAGCTATGGAAGCTTAAAACGTTACGTTATCACTTTTCTATTCAAGAGCAGAGTGAAGCCTTGATAGAAGCAAACAGTGTTGGTCAAGGTAAAGCGTTTTGCGAATCTATCGCGAAGCAAAGTGGCATTAAGACAGAATCACCAAGTTATGATCGTTGGACACACAGTGTGAATGCCTCCCACAGTGATGCCGAAGTACTGGATATGTATGATGCGATGGTGGTGAGTGAACAAGACAAGAAAGCAACCAAAATCGTCACTCAGCATGCAACGGAATCAGCGGCCTTAGTGGCAATAAGCCCACTGGCTATTGCAGACATGTTGCTGGTGGCATGGCGTAACTTCAAAATGATAGATAACGTGGCTGGGGTGTATGGCGTCGAGCTGGGTTATTGGTCGAGACTAAAGTTGTTTAAAGCGACCCTGATCAATATGGCGGCTGCAGGTGCCAGTGAACTTGCGGTTGACGCCAGTATGGATTTGATGTCGATGGATCTTGCAGGGAAAGTATCGGCCAGAGCAGGTCAGGGACTGGGCGTTGGTATACTGACAGCAAGATTGGGCATCAAAGCGATGGCGCTGCTGAGACCAACTCCGTGGCACCGAGACAGGAGAGTCAAACTCGGAGCGATAAGAAAGCAGATCGCTGAAAAAATCGCCGCCATTACAATCAAATAGTGTGAATGTGAAGCAAGTGATGTTGGTTTGCTTGACGAGGATCTAGGCTTAGGGGAAACTACTGTCAACTTTTCCTGACACCTCAGACTAGGGATATAATCAGTGCGTTTAGAAGTGACATGTGAAGACAGATTAGGGCTCACTCGTGAGCTACTCGATATTCTGGCTTCTAAAAATATTGATTTACGAGGGATCGAAATCGACATTACAGGCATTATCTACCTGAACTGTCCTGATATTGATTTTGATACTTTCAGTGAACTCATGGCCGAGATACGTCGAATTTCGGGAGTAAGAGACGTACGCAAGATCCAGTTCATGCCTATGGAAAGGCATAACACGGAACTCATTTCTCTATTAAACAACCTTCCTGAGCCAGTTTTGGCGATTGACTTAAAGGGCAATGTTGACATGGCGAACCATGCTGCATTGAGCTTGTTTAGTTGTGAAGAAGAGGAAATGATTGGCCACCAGATAAGCACTCTACTGCCGAGCTTTAACTTTTCTAAATGGGCGGAAGGTAAAATTACTCGCCAACGCGAAAACATTGTGATTAGTGGCCTCGACTACAGCATGGAGATCATGCCGGTCTATATTACCGATGAATCGAATGAGTCGATTCTCGCCAGTACCGTTATGATCATTCGCTCTTCGCAAGAAAAATCCGCCCTAGAAGACTCATTACCTCTGCACAATAATTTGGGGTTCGAGCATTTTGTAGGTGTGTCAAATCGGCACAAGGCTCTGATAAGCCAAGCAAAAAAACTTTCTATGCTTGACCAGCCTTTATTGATTCAAGGGGAGACTGGGACAGGTAAAGAGATGCTGGCCAGAGCGTGTCATAACCGATCACATCGTGCGGCTTCTCCTTTCTTGGTACTAAGCTGTGCCTCTATGCCAGACGATGTGGCAGAAACGGAACTATTTGGTCATGCGCCAGGCTCGTTTAATCATGAACAGGGCCATAAGGGGATTTTTGAGCAAGCTGATGGGGGCACGGTTTTCTTAGATGAAATCGGTGAGATGAGCCCGCATCTGCAAATTAAATTACTACGCCTATTGCAGGATGGTACTTTCCGTCGTGTCGGTGCTGAGCAGGAAATTCATGTTGATGTGCGAGTGATTGCTTCTACTCGACATAACCTTGCGGATCTTGCCGAGTCTAAGTCTTTCCGTGAAGATCTTTTCTACCGTCTTAACGTTTTGACGCTCAATATCCCAGCTTTGCGTGAACGTTCCAATGATATTGGCCCTTTATTGGACTTGTTCGTTGTGAAATACGTTAAACAGCTGGGTATCAAGAAACCAGATATTGATGAAACTTTGGTGGATCAGTTAGTTAACTACCAGTGGCCAGGTAATATGCGTCAGTTAGAGAATATGGTACTTAGAGCGTTGACAGAGCTGGATTCCGACACTCTCACTATTGACCTATTCCACCTTCCTCAGCTTGAAAGCCCAACGGCCAGCGGGCCCACAATCAATTTGGATGGATCGCTGGATGAGATAATGAAAGATTATGAATCTCAGGTTCTTGAGCGCCTTTATCAGTCTTTCCCATCAAGTCGGAAGCTAGCGAAGCGTCTCAATGTTTCTCACACTTCAGTGGCCAACAAATTACGTGAATACGGAATAAGAAAAAACTAAATGGAACGAATCAGCACTCCCCAGCAGGTATTTGAGCAGGATGAGGATATTATCCTGCGTACTGCTGAACCCACTGACGGTCAGCTAATTTCCGATTACTTCATTGCCAATCGAGGGCACCTCAAGCAATGGGAGCCAAGAAGGGAAGAGGCTTTCTTTTCGGAATCAGGTTGGACCCAGCGTTTGATTAAGCTCAATGAACTGCATCGTATGGGCTTAGGTTATTACCTTATCATCATTGATAGTGAGTCAAGAGCAATGCTTGGTACGGTGTCGTTTAGCAATATTTCACGCTTTCCTTTTCATGCCTGCAATCTTGGCTACTCACTTGGTGAGAGCGCTCAGGGTCGAGGAGTCATGACACGAGCGTTGAGAATGGCGGTTCGCTATATGTTTCGCATCCAAAATATTCATCGGATTATGGCGGGTTACATGCCGCGCAACCATCGTAGCGAGGCAGTGCTTAACCGTCTTGGTTTTAAACGAGAAGGTTTTGCGCAGGATTACCTATTGATTGATGGAAAATGGGAAGATCATAACCTAACCTCTTTGATTAACCCGGATTGGAAAGAAGGCTGAGCATGAGTCGATTAGAGCAACAACTGGCTTTATTGATGGAGCTGGATCAACTGAAATCGGTTTTGAGAAGAACCCGAGTGAAAAGTGCGGAGGGGCGTCTTGAAAACAGTGCGGAACACAGCTGGCACGTTGCTTTGATGGCAGTTTTAATGGAAGAACATGCTAATGAGCCGGTGAATATTGCGCGCGTCGTTAAGATGCTGTTATTGCACGACATAGTGGAAATTGATGCTGGCGATACTTTTGTATACGACGTTGCGGCATCGCAAGTTCAGCAAGAGAAAGAGCTCGCCGCTGCAAAGCGATTGTTTGCGATGTTACCAAAAGAGCAAGGACAAGAACTGCTTGATCTTTGGCTAGAGTTTGAGCGAGCAGAATCGGCAGATGCCAAATTTGGTAAAGCTTTGGATAGGCTCATTCCTATGCTGCTTAATTACCACAATAATGGTCAGAGCTGGCTTGAACACGGAGTAAACCGTGAACAGGCGCTGACAGTGAATAGAAAAATAGAATATGGCTCAGAAGCTTTATGGGATAAAGCACAGAAAATCATTGAAGAAGCCACCCAAAAAGGCTGGCTCAAAGCTTAAATGAATGCCATTACGAGGAAAATGAATGTCGTATCTCACTTTGGATGAATACCAAAGAAAATGGATTTTCACTCATCAATCTATGCCTGTGCCAGTACAGGACCTAGAGCAAATAAAACCCATGACGCAGGCTCGTGCTGCGCAGCTTTGGAAAGATAATATTAGTGCTCAAAGCCCAGACTCAGAGCGTTTAAGCTCGGGTGATTGGCCAATGAAAGAGTCCAGCTGGAAAGATAATGTGAACTGGATGGCGGCTTGGGAGTCGGATGAAGAAGCATTGCCCGAGGGAGTTGCAGAATTCATTGACTGGCAAGACGATGTTACGGTTTATTTTTGCTACGAAAAATATAACGTTATTGAAACCAAGTGGAGTGTATTTAAGAAGCACTGGAAAAACTTTTTGTTTTACGATGATGGGCCTATTCTTATTGGCCGTAGACGTAAAGAGGCCTTATGGTTTGATTCAGAAGGTAATGTAAAACTTGGGCATCGAGATTAAACAAAGCAGCCAATAGGCTGCTTTGTTTTTATTCGCTAAACAACCGTGACTACATTACGTAGATCAAGCAACAGTTTATGAGCACTGCTGCCAGACAAACTGTATGGTTCAAACTTTGAGTTGGTTGAATACTTAAGGTGGATGGGCATGGTTGCGTTGACTTCTGGGATATACCCCATACTCCATTCACTGCATTCTCGTTCAGCAACTTCGGAGTAGTCCAGCAATAGAATATTCTCATGTCGTGGATCATTAAGGATCTGATGGTAGATTTTATTAACTTGCGCCCTTGAACCCTCAAGACATTGCAAAAAGTAATTGCGATTGAACAAAAGTAAGCCTGTCACATCAATGAGGGAATTGTTTTTCCTTGCCACATCAAGAATGTTTTGAATGTCTGATTCAGTCACTCCTTTAGCGATGGTACTGGTGTAAACCAACCTGACTAGGAACATAGTCTTCTCCTTGTGATTGCGCGTTTGCTTCCTTGAATCTTTATTATATGCAATAAAACTCATTTATTTTTATTAACGTCTATAATGAATTTAATTAATGAAGTCTGGTTAGGTTTGATTGATGGAAGATAAGATTCTGAACTCTGTTGTCGAAATCACTGAGCAACGAAATTCTTTATCTCTTGGCCACTGCCTCGTTGCCACCTTATTAGAAATGATGCCCATTGAATCAATTCGTCTTGTCCATTATTTATCGAGTACTTCTATTGTGGTCGCGAGTGTTTATCGACATGGTGAGAATAATGACTACCAATGGAGATATGATCAAGCACCTGAGCAATGTTATAGCCACGAGCACAGTCATAGTGTGCTGACTATTAACCAACTCAATAGCACTCAGTATGTTTGTCAGTGCCCGATTCCTATCTCTGAGCAGAGCTCAGCGTTGTTAGAGATTGAAACCACGTCGGACCCATCTCAATTTGAACTTCTTATCGATGGCTTTTCAAAGATTTATCGCAATTACTTAATTGTATTACATGAGAGTGAGCGGGATAAATTAACTGGTTTACTCAATCGGAAAACATTAGAAGAAAGGTTATCTCATAGCTTTAATTTGGCCTCTGGCCATGAAGCGGGTGAGCAGGCATGGGTTGCGATAATTGATCTTGATCTGTTTAAGGGCATCAACGATACCTACGGGCACATGATTGGAGATGAAGTGCTGCTGATGTTCTCTCAACAACTACAGAACTTCTTTTCAGAGCAAGTTCAGTTATTTCGCTTCGGTGGTGAGGAATTTGTCTTATTGCTGCCTCCTCAGGAAAAACAGCAAGTGATCAATGAACTTGATCGCTTTCGTCGACATATAGAGGCATTCCGCTTCCCACGAGTTAATAGTATGACATTCAGCTGCGGTGTATGTGCGATCTCTCGGCATGAGTACTTGCCGACGATTTTAGGTCATGCGGATACTGCATTGTACAGTGCGAAGGAGAATGGGCGTAACCGAATTGAGTGTTATGAAGATCTCATCTTAGGAAGAGCAGGGCCGAATGATGATGATCATTTGGATTACGTAGAGCTCTTTTAAAAGATCAAATATGATCAAGTAATATGCTGAATTATAAAGATATAGCTAGCAAATAAAATGTGATTTATTACTCAAAATTAGCTCATACCTTTGCGCAATTTATGTAATTTGCTATCATTTTTGAGACAAATGGTTTGAGTCACCAATTTATATCGGTTTATAGAAAGAGACTTAGGGAATAGTAGTGGATACAAATATCTCTCAATTACGCAAAGATTTTTATGCTCAAATAAGCTCATTGCAGGCTTATTCTTTGCCACAGACTAAACCAACCCTTTCTCTATTGACCGAAGAAGAACTTCAAGTGCTTGAAGCTTTGTGGATTGAACTTTCTGTTTGGAAGAAAAAACAGAATCACTAACGACCCTACTCACCCAGTTTTATAAAGAACCTCACGAATAAAATTCGCTGAGGTTTTTTATTGCCTCAAAATTAAATTGTTATATTATAACAAAAAGTGATCTGACCATTGATTTATCGGGTATCAATCCCCATAGTTAGTCACATAAGAGATTTCTAAAATGATAGAAATAGAAGATAGCAAGATTCAAGTGAGTAGGGATATGGCGGAAGTTAGAGCCAGAGTAGATTTTAAAGTCGGTAAAAATAGTGACATAGAGGCTGAGCTTCTTTCATTTAAAGGACTGAAGACCGACAAGGAACACGTAGCCGTCATTTTCAAACAAGCCGATAAGACCCAGTCCAGCCCTTTAGTTCGCTTACATTCAGAGTGTCTGACAGGCGACGTGTTCCATTCTTCTCGATGCGACTGCGGTGAGCAATTGGATGAAACCATCAATAAGATGGGAGAGTCTGGTGGCATTATTCTTTACCTTCGCCAAGAAGGCCGTGGTATTGGCTTATATAATAAGATTGACGCATATAAGCTACAAAGCCAAGGCATGAACACTTATGAAGCCAATAATCATCTAGGATTTGGTGATGACTTGCGTGATTTCACCGAAGCCGCGCAGATGCTCAAAGCATTAAGCGTCGATAAGATCCGTCTAATCACTAATAACCCGAAAAAGATCCGTGAATTGAAAGAGCACGGCGTCGAAATTGAAGACACTGTCAATACTTCAGCGCATGTCAAAGAAGGCAACGAGGGATACCTTCAAGCCAAAGTCTCGCATGGTAAGCACGATCTAAAGCTGTAACCCGTTGAATACCCTATGTTGATAAAAGCCTCACTTTTGTGAGGCTTTTTTGTATAGCGCTTGCAAAAAAAATGTAAGTTTGTATTATCTGCGACTATGAGTGCAAATGAGAATAATTAGCACTTATTTTGCAGAATAATTATTAAGCTCAACAAGGATGCTTTTCAATGAATGTACAATCACTTTTAGCGCGCTCTGTTGCCACTTCTCTCGTTCTTGCTAGCAGTTCTGTTTTTGCAGCGAACGTGACAAAAGAGCAAGTGGTAGAACACTACGCAGATGTTGCTCACGCAGTATTTGCCGATGCACTAACTACTGCTAAGACACTAGACCAATCTATCGAATCTTTCCTTGCTGCTCCATCTGAAGCCAAACTTGCTGAAGTAAAACAAGCTTGGTTGGACTCTCGCGTACCGTACCAACAGTCTGAAGTATTCCGTTTTGGTAACGCGGTTGTTGATGATTGGGAAGGCCAACTAAACGCATGGCCTCTTGATGAAGGCCTTATCGACTACGTATCAACTGATTACCAATATGAGCTAGGTAACGAAGGCGCGAGCGCAAATATCGTTGCAAACAAGCAGCTAACGATTGGTGCAACTACACTTGACGTTGCACAGCTGACTCCAGAAGCGATTGCTGACCTGAACGAAGTGGGTGGCTCTGAAGCGAACGTTGCGTCTGGCTACCACGCGATTGAATTCCTGCTATGGGGTCAAGATCTAAACGGCACTAACGCTGGTGCTGGTGAGCGTGCTTACACTGACTTCGTTGTTGGTAAAGGTTGCACTAATGGCAATTGTGACCGTCGTGGTGAGTACCTAAAAGCAGCGGCTGATCTACTGGTTCAAGATCTACAGTGGATGGAGAAGCAGTGGTCTTCAGATGTAAAAGGTAACTACCGTGAAGAACTTCTCAACGACTCTGCAGACAATGGTCTTCGCAAAATGCTATTCGGCATGGGTTCTCTATCTCTAGGTGAGCTTGCTGGTGAGCGTATGAAAGTCGCTCTAGAAGCAAACTCTACTGAAGATGAGCACGATTGTTTCTCTGACAACACGCACAACTCTCACTACTACAACGAACAGGGTATTTACAACGTATACACTGGTCTGTACAAACGTGAAGACGGTACGCTTCTATCTGGTCCTAGCATCGCAGATCTTGTAGCTCAGAAAGATAAGGCAGCAGCGGAAGAGATCCAGAAGCAGTTCGACGTAACACGATCTCAAGTAGGTCAACTTGTAACTTCTGCTGAAAAGAACGGTCAGTACTTTGACCAGCTAATTGCAGCAGGCAACGCGCAAGGTAACGCGCTAGTAAACGAGACAATTATGTCTCTAGTTGCTCAGACTTCATCTATCGAACGTGCGGCAAAAATCGTTGGTATCAACAGCCTGAACCCAGATACAGCTGACCACGAATTCTAAAAACAATTAATTAATTTTAAGGGCTCTTAGTGAGCCCTTTTGCTGTTTATATAACCACACTTTTAATGAGAATATTTCTTAACAAAGTGTTGGTCTTTACCCGAGAATTATTGGTATGAAGTTGTATAAAAAGTCCATATTAGCCTCTCTAATACTGGTGAGTGCTTCTGTTTCTGGTTATGAAATGAAATCTGGCGGTGGTACCGCGGTTAAGAAAGAGGGTGCCAATGCATACTCTTTGCCGGCTGGAAACCTGCCAATGTCCAAGCGACTGGATTTCAGTGTTGGTAACAGTTTTTTCCGTAACCCATGGGTACAAGCACCGGCTTCTACCGATGCCCGTGACGGCTTAGGGCCTCTTTTTAATACCAATGGTTGTCAAAACTGCCATATTAAAGATGGTCGTGGCCACCCACCAGAAGAAGGGGACATTCATGCCGTTTCCATGCTAGTGCGCTTGAGTATTCCTGCGATGACACCAGAGCAGAAAAAAGCTTTCATCAAAGATGGTGTCATTCCAGAACCAACGTATGGTGGTCAGCTACAAGACTTTTCACTTCAGGATCAAACTCCTGAAGGACAGATCAACATTATATACACAGATGTACCAGTGACCTTTACCGATGGTACAAAAGTAATGCTACGTAAGCCCAACCTCAAAATTACCGATTTAGGTTACGGCGAGATGCACCCAGATACCCAATTTTCCGCCCGCGTTGCTCCGCCAATGATTGGTTTGGGGCTATTAGAAAGTATTTCTGATGAAACGCTGCAAACTTGGGCAGATGAACATGATGCCAATGGCGATGGTATCTCAGGTAAGGTGAACAAAGTCTGGGATATACAGAAGAATGATTTCGCCATTGGTCGCTTTGGCTGGAAATCTGGGCAGCCTACACTGATGCAACAAAATGCTGCGGCATTTAACGGTGATGTTGGCCTGACCAGCAACTTGTTCCCGAATGAAAACTGCACGTCAAAGCAATCTATTTGTGCTGAATTGCCAAACGGTGGAGCTCCTGAAGTGAGTGACAACATTCTCGATTTCGTTGAATTCTATTCTCAACACTTAGCCGTACCGATTCGTCGTAATATGGATGATCCGCAAGTTAATCTCGGTCAAAACTTATTTGCTAAAGCAGGGTGTGATAGCTGCCATAAGAGCGAAGTCAGAACTATGAAGAGAGAAGGCCTGCCAGCCTTGTCGAATCAGAAAATTCATCCTTACACCGATTTGCTGCTTCATGATATGGGTGAAGGACTTGCAGATAACAGGCCTGAGTATTTGGCGAATGGACGTGAATGGCGAACTGCGCCATTATGGGGCATCGGCTACACCGAAGAAGTCAACGGCCATACTTATTTCCTTCATGATGGCCGAGCACGTAACCTGATGGAAGCGGTATTGTGGCATGGCGGTGAAGCTGAGCCGGCGAAACAAACTGTTCTCAAGTTCAATCAAAAAGAGCGCGATGCATTGATCGCTTTCTTGAATTCATTGTAAGGAATCACGATGAAGATTTTTTCTTTATCAACATTGGCTGCCTCGATAATGATGCTGGCTGGTTGTCAGTCAACCAGCAGCACAGAGCCTGTCGCTCAGAAAACCTCTCATCCTAGTCAGGGTGTTTATCAAGTAGAGTTTGCCGCCGCCCACACTTTCTCAAATCAAGCTGATAAGCTGGCCGCTCAAATGGCAGCTTATTGTGCGGACGCGACGGAATTGGAGTCACTGAAGTCACAATGGCATCAAACCATGGTTGCTTGGATGGCACTACAAGGGCAGGAAAGGGGGCCTGAAAAGGCACTTGAGCAGAGCTGGAATATTCAGTTTTGGCCAGACAAGAAAAATACGACGGGTCGCAAGATGACTGCACTGACGGGCCGCAAGATGACTGCACTGACGGGCCAAAGCAAGACTTGGACGCAAGCGCAAATTTCACAGCAGAGCGTGACGGTTCAGGGGTTAGGCTCGGTAGAATGGCTGTTGTATGATCAAGCCTCTTCTTTGAGTTCATCACAAGCTACCTGCCAAACCGGTATTGCAATCGCAGAGAACATTGCCGCGAATGCTGAGACCATTGCTACGGCATGGGAGACTAACCCTTGGGTCAAGCTGGATGAGAAAGCATGGACGTCTGAGTACATTTCTCTTCTTTCTAATCAGCTTGAATACAGCATGAAAAAGATGAGTCGTCCTTTAGCGAACTTTGGTAAACCAAGACCTTATTTCGCTGAGTCCTGGCGTTCAGAAACTTCCATGCTGAATTTGAAGGCTAATATTGAGGCGATGCAGGCGTTGTACTTAGCGGGCGGAAATGGGCTGGATAAACTGCTGCGTGAGCGTGGAAAAGTACAACTTGCTGACAGCATTGCTCAGCAGTTTGATACCGCACTGGAAACGTGGCCGACCGATGAAAGTTTGTTTGACATGCTGCAGACAAAAGAGGGTTATCGTAAAGCTTACGCTCAATACAATAAGCTGGAACAGCTGAAGTATCTTATCCACGAAGAAGTGGCGATTGAACTTGGTGTCGTAATAGGGTTTAACGCAACTGATGGTGACTGATAACACAAGAAGAAATCTTCTCAAGGCAGCGCTGTTTGGCGCTGCTGCGCCTATGCTGCCTTTCGGTTGTGCGAGCACGTCCGAGACATTGGGTCAGCCGGCACTGATTGGTTGCTCCTTATATGGTCGAGACAAGTACTCTGCGGTAGTCGCGGATGAGTTTGGTCACCCGATAAGACAAGTTCCTCTTCCTGCAAGAGGGCATGGAGTCGCAACAAACGCGAAACTTAACCATGCAGTGGCGTTTGCTCGTCGTCCAGGTACGTTTTTCGTTGTGTTTGATTACATGACGGGTGAAGTGATCAAATCCTCAGCCGCCCATTCCAATCGTCACTATTATGGTCATGGCGTGTATTCGAACGACGGTAAGTGGCTGTACGCAACTGAGGGTGAACGTGGCACCAGTCGAGGTATTATTGGTGTTTACGATGTGCTGGCTGGATACGATAAGGTGGCGGAGTTCACCAACTTTGGCCTTGGGCCGCATGAAGTGATTGCCATGCCAGATGGCTCTCTGGCAATTGGTGTTGGCGGTGTTCATACCAATGGCCGACAGCCGCTTAACATTGCAACCATGAAGCCTAGCTTGAGCTACCTTAACTCCAATGGCGAACTGACCGAGCAGGTGGCTTTGCCAGATAACCATTTGAGTATTCGTCATCTCGCACATGATGGTGACAAAACTGTCCTGTGCGGTCAGCAGTACCGTGGTGAGCCTGATGAGTACCCGTCTCTTTTGGCAATGCATACTCAAGGTGGTGAAATGATCCCGCTTGAAGGGGAACCGGAACAGTGGGCAAGATTTAATCATTACATAGCGAGTATTGCGGCAACCGATGAGTGGATCTTGGCAACATCACCTCGCGGAAACTGCTATGGAATCTGGTCTAAACAAACCAGAAAAATGGTTGAATTGGCTTCATTACCAGACGCTTCGGGTGTCGTCGTACAGAACG
Source organism: Vibrio sp. Isolate23 (assembly GCF_022398095.1). Lineage (NCBI taxonomy): Bacteria > Pseudomonadati > Pseudomonadota > Gammaproteobacteria > Vibrionales > Vibrionaceae > Vibrio > Vibrio sp. Isolate23. The sequence goes on along the minus strand of NZ_JAKEUV010000002.1, from coordinate 211,381 downwards.
GCTTTTTCCGAGTTAGCTCGGGGGCTGGCGGCGTGATCACGCAATATTCACCCGAAGAGAAGAAAAAAATTCAGTCAGGAATTCAATGGGATAACCACTGGTCGATGATTTCTTAGCCTACTTCATTGTAAAGCTTGGGAAAATTAATATTCTCATCAACATTTCATCCTAGCCTCTTATTTCTCTGCCATACTTTGATCTCGGGCGATTAGATTGGAGAGTAAGATGGCTAGACTTAACCCCCTTCTATTACTGCTGATAATGCTTTCTACACCAACGTGGGCCAGTAGCTATTTTGAGCGTATTGGCTGGTTGGAGCCTGACAGTCACGTCCTAAGAGTTTTACAGTATTCGAGAGATGTTGAGCAGATTTATCAGAGCAATCACAATCAACTGATTTGGTTTGACCTGCAACAGAGCTCTCGCCTTGAGTTTCAGCTTGAAATCATTACCAGTGCTGGTTTTAGCCCCCTTTTTGCACGCCAGCTAAGATATCTTGAATATTATCGGAAAAGCAATCGTTGGCATGAGTACGACTTGCTCGCCACGGACACCTTACTTCTTTATATCAGTTATGCTGAGCAAGCCAAGCTGCTTGGCTATGACTGGTTTTTCGAGTCTAAGCTGTATAAGCCCTTACCGAGGTTGAGCCAGACCAATTTGATCGCTGTCGCAGTGGCGGTCGAACATCAGCAGTTAAGCGAGCTGATCGAAGTGTATACGCCTGATAGTGATGACTACCAGCAGCTGATAGATAGTTACCTGCACGTTGTAAAGTTTGAAGAATTGAACCTCCCTAAATATCACCAGCGGGGATTACGAGAAATCGGTGATAAACTTGAAAACCGCGAAGTGTTGTTAGTCAGAATGGAGATGGTCGATGTCGATTTGTCGGGAGTTCGACGTGATGTCGGCAGGTACGATGCTACCTTAGAAGCTGCAGTAAAGCAGTTCCAACGCCTTCATGGTTTAATCGGTGATGGCATTATCGGCCCCGATACGATTCGCTGGCTTAATACTAGCCCGAGTGAACGCTTATCCATTTTGGCACTCAATGCCGAGCGCAGTCGACTGTGGCCGATTGAGCGTGACACCATCATTGTGGTGAACGTTCCGGGCTTTGAAATGAAATATTGGTACTCAGGTCAAGCTGTGTTTCAGTCCAAAGTAGTTGTGGGGCGTAAAGGCAGACCAACACCGATGATGACGACTAAGCTGGACTCACTGATCCTTAATCCTACTTGGAACGTGCCTTGGAAAATTATGGTTGAAGATATTATTCCTAAGGTAAAAGAAGACCCTGAGTATTTGGTTAAGCAAAATATTAAGATTGTGCCTAAGTGGGGATCAAAAGAGTTGATTAACCCAGAGGATATTGATTGGCAGAACATGCGCCCCAGTGCATTTCCTTATCGGATGACACAACTATCTGGAGATAAAAATGCTCTAGGGTTATACAAGTTCAATACCCCTAATCGACGTGCTATCTACCTGCACGATACACCAAGTAAGAATTTGTTTGACGAAGCAAGCCGGGCATTTAGCTCAGGTTGCATTAGGGTTGAGCACGCGGATCAGTTTGCCACTCGGCTACTTGAGACCCAAGGGCTGGATATGTCGACGTTAGAAGAAGAGGAGCTTGCCGCAAATAAAGCGATTCCGCTCAAACAGTGGGTACCCGTTCACATCATTTACCAGACTGCATGGTCAGAAGGTGGCAAAGTGCATTACAGGGATGATATTTACCGCTGGGATCGGTTTAGTTATGGCAAAGGGTGAACCTGACCAAAAAATCACATTTTCTCCCAACGAACTTTTTTATTAATAAGGTCAAGTACTAAGTAAATTTCGATGCTCAAGATCTCTCTGTGAGCACAGTTTATGCATTTGCACTTCATTTTAGAGTTAGGTAGTGTCGCCGTTCGACACGCATCATCAACGATATTTTGAAGGCTTCTCATTGTGAATTTTTCTCGTAGAGACATTATCAAACTAGCAGGTAGTGGCTTAGTTGTTGCCAGCTGTGTTCCTTCTCTTGCTTTTGCTTCCCACCCAGACCAACCTCGCGCTCTGGCATTTAGTAACCTCCATACAGGGGAAGAGCTGGAATCTTGCTATTTCGATGGCCGAGTCTATGTGGCGAATGAGTTGAGTCGAATTGATAATATCTGTCGAGACTTTCGTCGCAATGAAGTCCATAAGATGGATAAGTATCTTTTTGATCAAATCTCGCTGATTCAATCTCAACTTGGAGTCGATGCAGAAGTACAGATCATCTCTGGCTACCGTTCTCCCGCTACCAACGCCGAGCTGCGCTCTAAGTCAAACGGTGTGGCGAAGAAGAGCTACCACATGTTGGGGCAGGCGATTGATTTTCGACTTGATGGCGTCAATTTGAAAAGGGTTCGTGATGCTGCGATTGAACTTCAAGCGGGTGGAGTCGGTTATTATCCGAGAAGTAACTTTGTGCACATTGATACTGGGCCTGTACGCCGTTGGTAAGTACGTTTGCGTAAGACAAGGTTGTCAAAGACCTTACCAAATGTCATAGTTTCGCCAGTTTAGATATTCGTAAGGTTTCAATATGTCTCTGAAGTACCAAGTCGTTCCCGTTACCTCTTTTTCGCAAAACTGCTCCATCGTATGGTGCGATGAAACTATGCAAGGCATAGTGGTTGATCCCGGTGGGGATGTAAAGCAATTGGCTGCGCTGATCAAAGAGTTAGGGGTTAAGGTGACAAACTTGGTTTTGACGCATGGTCATTTGGATCATGTTGGTGGTAGTGAACCTTTGTCCGATGAACTTGGTGGAGTAGACATTGTCGGTCCACACAAAGATGACAATTTCTGGCTTCAGGGCTTAGCAGGGCAGAGCCAGATGTTCGGTTTTCCATTGGCCGAAGCATTCGAACCGCAAAAGTGGTTGAATGATGGTGATACCGTAGAGTTTGGTAATCAAGTTCTCAATGTCTACCACACACCTGGTCACACACCGGGTCATGTGGTGTTATTCAGTAAAGAAGCTAAATTGGCCTTTGTTGGTGATGTGTTATTTAACGGTTCAGTCGGACGTACAGACTTTCCTAAAGGCGATTTCGATACTCTGATTCACTCGATTAAAACCAAACTTTGGCCTCTAGGTAATGACGTTCGGTTTGTACCTGGCCATGGTCCAGAGTCGACATTTGGCAGAGAACGCGCTTCCAACCCATTTGTGGCCGATGAGATGCCACTTTATTAATCACTGAAAAGGTCGCCTCGCGCGACCTTTTGTTATTCTTAACCTTCTTCAGGCTCTGCAGCCGCAAGATATCGTCTTGCTAGCCCGACAAACTCTTCAGCCGATCGATCCAAGTCATGAGCAGAAATGAATATATCGTAATCAAAGTAGTTCCTCTGGTATCGCATGCGATTAGCGAGCATCGCTTGTAAACCTGAATACTCTTCTCCTGTTGAGTTCTTGTAAGGTTGAGAGTCCAAAACGATGTCTTCAAACTGAATGCCCTGTTGACTTTGCTTGGCACCGAGATACAGCAGCGCTCTTTGGCTGAGAAGGATTTCTGTGGCGATTCGAGGGCAGATGCTATCGAGATAAGGGGAGTAGTGTTTGAGTTTAATGCCAATCCAAGGCAAAGGTTGTTGCCAGCCTTCTTGATCATAGTGGCAGATGCCAATTTTGCTGACGTTATTCCATTTCACTACCCAACCGCCTTTGAACAAGTGCTGCTGAAAATGTGTAGCCGTCAACGTGTAGGAAACTGTGCCTTTAAGAATCATCAGGTAGCCAAAACCAACCAGCGATAAAATTACCACCAGCGTTAAAAGGGCTTGTTGAAAGTCTGGTGAAAACATAACAAGAGAAATCATTATAATAGATGCGATAGTCGCAATGATTTTGGCTAACGGTGAAGAAAGCCGGATAGGTTGATTGGTAAGATGCAACGTCTGCATTTACGACTCCCTAGCAGTGACCCAAACCTCTGTTTATATATTCAGTAGTTATGAAAAGGATCATAATCAGCACTGATTAAATTGTAGTCTGATGACAGCATATCACGCATTTTTGCTCGATAAAGCCCCTTATACCCTGTAAATAGCCGCAAAATTTTGGTATAAATCGCGCTTCAAATTTTCACCACTGCTCCGGATGCAGTGAAATGGAGAGAAACTCGATGAGACTTGCTCATAAGCGTAAAGTGCAGATGAAATTGCAAAAACGCGTTAAGGCGACAGTTGCAAACGTAGAAGCAACTAAGAAAGCTAAGCCTGTAGTTGAGAAAAAAGTAGCTGTAGCATCAGCAGCGGAGAAAGTTGTTACGACTAAAGAAGTTAGCGTTGCACTGACTCCTAAACAACAACAAGTGTTAGATATTGTTGTTGCCAATGCAGAAGGCATTAACCCGAAAGGCATTGGTCTTGCCGCAGGCCAAGAAGAAGCCAAAGCTGCTTCATGGGCGACGGGCGCGTTGAAAAAACTGCTAGAAGAAAACCTAGTGGCAAAAGAGCAGCTAGCAGGTAACAAAGTTATCTATAAAGCCCTTTAATTCATACTGTTATAGCGCTCTTTTGAACAGCAGAGCACTCTGTTGTTGAGAACGAATAGAAGTGCCCCGACTTTAATGTCGGGGCGCTGTTATTTTGAGAATAATATCTGGTCAGTTATCGCTATATCTATCAATATTTAACATTTGTCACATTTATAAAAAATCCCCACCTATCCGTATCACGTATCGTTGTCTACGTATTATTGAAATAAACTCATATTTTGCCTCTATGTAATAGATTGATTGTTAATGATTAAAAATCTTTATTGCACTTTGGCCTACGTAGAAATACGTAATTAACAAGTCAAATAGCAAACGACATTGTTAATTTTTCTCCGTGTTCACGCTTATTTCTAAAACTGATTAGATGAACCACTCTTTGCTTGAGTAAAAAGTAGCTGGAAAGTTGCTGAATCTAACAAAGGACGTGAACATGAGTCTAATCAGACAATCTTTGAAACGAGTACTGAAAGGTACGGCTATGGCAGCAGTACTAGCTGTTGCTGCGACATCAGTGAATGCTGCTGAAAAAGTGTACCGCTTGAAGCTGGCGGAAACTTGGGGGCCAAACTTCCCAATCTTTGGTGACGCAACCAAAAACATGGCGAAGATGGCGGAAGAAATGTCTAATGGCCGCCTTCAGATTCGAATCGACTCTGCAAATAAGCACAAAGCACCACTGGGCGTGTTTGACATGGTGAAATCGGGCCAGTATGACATGGGGCACTCTGCGTCTTACTACTGGAAAGGTAAAGTGCCTAATACGCTTTATTTCACCTCGATGCCATTTGGTATGCTGCCGACAGAGCAGTACGCTTGGTTCTATTACGGTGGTGGTATGGAGTTAATGGAGAAAGTCTATTCACCTCATAACCTGATGTCTTTCCCTGGAGGTAACACAGATACTCAGATGGGTGGTTGGTTCCAGAAAGAGATCAACTCTGTCGATGACCTAAAAGGTCTGAAAATGCGTATCCCTGGATTTGCCGGTGAGATTTTGGCGGAGCTGGGTGCAAAACCAACCAATATCGCACCGGGTGAGCTATATACCTCGCTTGAGCGCCGCACTATCGATGCACTTGAGTGGGTAGGGCCATCACTTGACCTACGTATGGGTTTCCACAAGATTGCACCTTACTACTACACAGGTTGGCATGAGCCAGGTACAGAGTTGCAATTCCTGATCAATAAGCGCACTTGGAACCGTCTGCCTGACGATCTGAAAGCGATTCTTCAGGTTGCCATGAAAACTGCGGCTTACGATATGTACACTCAGTCTAAACACGAAAGTGGTAAGAACTGGGCGTCAATCAAGTCTGAATATCCAAATGTACAGGTGAAAAACTTCCCAGCGGAAGTTATGACAGCACTTCGCGAAGCTAACGAGCGTCTACTTAAAGAACATGCTGACAAAGATGAAATGGCAAAAGAGATCCAAGCGTCTCAGGCAGCTTACATCGAGCAAGTTCGTCCTTGGTCTGACATCTCGCACCGCGCATACCTGAACAGTCAGGCACAACAATAATCATAAAAATTCGTTGCCAGTTTGAATGAGCTGGCAACGAGAAGCCCAAGAAAACTCTCTTATAATTTGAAGAGTCTATAACAAAGCTCCGCAGGCTTCGGCCAAGCGGAGTTATTTCAAAGTTCCATGGAGTAGGGAATGAGAAATCTAATCTATATAGAGCGCATCTTTAATCGCTTCGGCGATTTCCTAGGATGGCTGTCGAGTATCCTGTTTATCTTATTGCTCGCAAATGTCGTTTACGATGTGGTGATGCGCTACGTGTTTAACGATGTTTCCATTGCATTTCAGGAAATGGAGTGGCACTTGTTCTCTGCCGTATTCCTATTAGGTGTTCCTTATGCCATTAAAGCTGGTGGCCATGTCAGGGTAGACCTTTTTTACGAGCGCTTGTCTCATCGAGCTCAGGCGATCATTGATTTAATCGGTACCATCGTTTTTCTTTTCCCGTTTTGCCTGCTGGTGGCTTGGTACGGCGTTGATTTCGCTAAAGAAAGTTTCGCCCTGGGTGAAACGTCTGGTGATCCAGGTGGCTTACCCTATCGCTGGGTAATTAAAGCCATGATTCCATTGTCGTTTATGTTTATGGCAATAAGTGGTGTTGGATTACTGCTTCATTCTCTCAATAAGATTTTTAACCCGCATTTAATTTACGCCAACTCAACAGAGCAAAAGTAAGGAGACAAAAATGGTCGGTATTGTAATGTTTTTTGTTGCCTTGTTTGCTTTGCTGCTTGGCTTCCCAGTTGCGTTCACCTTTGGTGGTATTGCACTGATATTCGGCGTTTGGGCCGAAGGCATGGATATGTTTGCTTTCATGCCATATCGCATCCAATCCATCATGGAAAACACGGTATTGATGGCAGTGCCATTGTTCGTTTTCATGGGTTTGGTTCTTCAAAAAACACGTCTAGCGGAACAGCTGCTTGAATCCATGGGTAAGCTGTTTGGTGGTGTGCGCGGTGGTATCGCGATTTCTACCGTGTTAGTGGGTGCTTTACTGGCGGCGTCGACAGGCGTTGTTGGTGCCTCTGTTGTAGCGATGGGGCTTATCTCTCTGCCAGTTATGCTCAAGTACAACTACGATAAAGGGCTGGCGTGCGGAACGATTTGTGCCTCAGGTACGTTAGGCCAAATCATTCCACCATCTATCGTCTTAATTCTTCTTGGCGATGTGTTAGGTGTGCCAGTAGGAGATTTGTTTCAGGCAGCGGTTTGGCCGGGGCTTGTTTTAGTTGGCGCTTACGTTCTTTACATCCTGATTTACGCCAAACTCAATCCAGAAGCTGCGCAGCCAATTCCTCGTGATGAATCGGTAAGCCGTAAGCAGGAAGTCATCACTGCGCTCAAAGCTGTGATCCCGCCACTTGCGCTTATCGTAGTGGTACTTGGCTCCATCTTTGCTGGTGTTGCGACGCCAACAGAATCCGCCGCACTTGGTGGGGCTGGTGCGATAGTTCTGTCTCTGCTTTACAAGCAATTCAGCTGGAACATGGTGTATGAAGCGTCGAAAGAGACGGTTAAAGTGACGGCAATGGTGTTTGCGATTCTGCTTGGTGCCACAGCGTTCTCCATGGCATTCACCTACACGGGCGGTGACTACCTAGTTGAAGAGTGGATGCTACAAATACCGGGGGAAAAATGGGGCTTCCTGATCATCACTATGTTGGTGATTCTGGTTCTGGGCTTTTTCATCGACTTTGTGGAAATCTGTTTTATCATCGTTCCGATCATCGCACCCGTTGCCGAGATTATGGGCATCAACATGACTTGGTTTGCGATCTTGATTGCGATGAACCTTCAGACCTCTTTCTTGACCCCACCATTTGGTTTCAGCCTGTTTTATCTCAAAGGTGTCGCACCGAAAGGGGTGACGACCCGAGATATATACCGAGGCGTGATGCCATTCATCGGTATTCAGATCCTCGTGCTGGCATCACTGTTAGTCTTCCCTGGATTCTATGGAATGTGATCGCCCGATTACAGAAATGTAACAACTCTTGCTAAAGTAAAGCTGCTCGTATGGGCAGCTTTTTAGTATGGGAGAAGGAATGCCTCTAAAAGCTAAGTTGATTTTGTTGAGCTTGTTGCCGCTGTTGTTAGTGATGGCACTGACAAGTTGGATCGCTATCTACCAAACCAAAACGCTGGGTGATAAAGAAGTGAACATCTTCCATTCCAGCCTCATTAAGTCAAAAGAATCGGCGCTCAAGGATCTGGTGGATTTGGCCTTTGATGCCATTGAGCACATCTATAACGATCCTAATATCGAAGAGCATCAGGCCAAGGAGCAGGTCAAAGCGATCATCAGTCGTCTGCAATATGGTACAGATGGTTACTTCTTCGTTTACGACAAGAATGGGACCAATCTGGTTCACCCTATTATGCCCGAATTGGTGGGGCAAAACCTGCTGCACATTCAGGATGAAAACGGCAACCACTTAATAGAGTCTTTACTGGCGCAGGCAAAATCCGGTGGCGGTTTTCATCAGTATTTGTGGCAAAAGCCATCCACAGGAGAAAGCGTTCCTAAACTGAGTTACGCGGCTTGGTTGAGCAAGTGGAACTGGATGATCGGTACGGGCTTGTACATTGAAGATGTCACTGAAGAAGTGGCAAACCTCCAATTGGCGGTCAACGATAATATCGAGACGACCTTCTTTTCACTCATTGTGATTGTAGTGGTGACCGTCGCGGTGATTCTGGTTCTGACATTAGCGGTTAATTTACATGAGCATCGACTGGCGGATAAGAGCTTAAAAGAGCTGGCGCATAAAACCGTGATGTTTCAGGAAGACGAGAAAAAGCATTTAGCGAGGGAGCTTCACGATGGTATTAACCAGCTTCTGATCTCAAGCAAATGCCATTTGGAGTTGCTTGGCACTAAACTTGATGACGAAACACAAAAGCAGCATCTGGCTAAGTCGCAGAATTCTCTTATGACAGCGATTAATGAAGTTCGACATATTTCGCATCAGTTAAGGCCTAGTGCGCTGGATGATATCGGCCTTGAGGCTGCGATGACGACTCTGCTGACGGACTTTAAAGCGCATTCTGGCGTCGATGTTGAGGCGTCATTATCAACCAGTGAGAGCAGGCTAAAATCAGAGGTAGCAACCACACTTTACCGAGTGGCACAGGAGTCGCTGACTAATATAGAGAAGCACTCTCAAGCGAAGCAGGTGACGGTAATCCTGCAGCAATTGGGCGATATGCTTCAGCTGATCATACGTGATGATGGTGTCGGATTTGATGTAGGCTCAACGCTAAGAAAGTCGGGCATTGGTTTACGCAATATGCGTGAGCGAGTAGAGTTTTTGGGTGGTGATTTTGAGCTCGAAAGCGAACCAGGGTTTGGTACAGAGATTACCGTACTGTTGAAATTAGATGGACTAGTTTATGGATAAACCGATCACAGTGGTGATAGTCGACGATCACCAGGTCGTCTTAGATGGATTTATCGCTCGGCTCCAACTGGAACCAGAAATTGAGGTGATTGGCTCGGCCAGCAATGGCTTGGAGGCGATTGAAAAGGTTAAGGCGCTAACGCCAGACGTTGTGCTGATGGATGTGAGTATGCCATTAATGAACGGCATCGATGCCACGCGTCTTATCAAGGAAGAGCTGCCAGAGATTAAGGTGTTGATGCTGACCATGCATGATAACCGCGAATATATCATGAAGGTGATGCAGGCCGGCGCTGTTGGTTACATGCTGAAAGAGATTTGTGCCCGTCGGATGGTGCAGGCGATTAAAACGGTCTACCAAGGCTCGACCTATTTTTGCGAATCCGTGACACAGACTTTGTTTTCTCAAGAAGTGATTCCCGCTGCGCAAAAACCTAACCCTCTCAGTCGACGCGAGGAAGCCGTTCTTAAATTGGTTGCGGAAGGAAACAGTAGTAAGAAAATCGCCGCTTTGCTGAGTATTAGTTACCGCACCGTGGAAACCCATCGGCAAAACATCAAGCAGAAGCTAGATATACACAGCACTGCAGAGCTTGCCAAATATGCTGTCGAACAAGGGCTATTGGGTTAGCGACCGCATTAGCAAACTAAATAATGTGGCAGGATCGTGTATCCGAACACGTTCAATGAAGATTATTATGACTTATCCAAAAAATATCCATCAAGATTACCATGCACATGTCTATTTTGACGCCTACAGCAAAGACTTCGCATCTGATTTGAGAGAGAAAATCAGCCGCGAGTTTGATTTGTCTGTCGGGCGCTTCAACCAGAAACTAGTCGGCCCTCATACCATGTGGAGCTTTTCTGTGACGTTTACGGCGGATGACTTTGATGTTTTAATCCCTTGGTTAGATAAATCCCGTGGGGAGTTACCGGTTTTGGTTCACGCATTGACGGGTAATGACCTCAAAGATCATACCGAATTTGCTTATTGGTTGGGCAAACCTGTTGAGTTGGATCTCTCTTCGCTTTAGTGGATATACCTTTCATTCAATACCCGAGTACAACAAGCGTGACGTAAACTCATTGTGTACATTAAGGAACAGAAATGAGAGCTATCATTTCTGTCATTCCTACTATTTCAACTTTCTCGCGGTTAAAGTGCTCTTTTACCCGCACAAGCCCCCATTTAGCCATTATCTTCATATTTGCACCACAGCTTCAGAGTAACGCTAGTTCACTTCTACAGAGAGTAGAGGCTGCTCACTATTAGACTGAGTGTTTATAGGAATTGCCTATTAAATCTATAGAAATGAACGTTTTTAACTATCTATTAGGAGTGAGTATAGTTAAATCATTGAAAGGCAACAGCCAAAAACATTGATTGTGATGAGGAATGCACTATGACAAACCAAATTAACTTAATTGGCCTAAACAACGAAAAATCACAAGTACTGGCGACCGAGTTGAATGCGTTGTTAGCGCACTATCAAGTGCTTTATATGAACACCCGCGGTTATCACTGGAACATCAAAGGTCAGCAATTCTTTGAACTGCATTTGAAATTTGAAGAGATCTACACCGATCTTCAAACCAAAATTGATGAGCTAGCAGAGCGTATTCTGACTATTGGCTCAGCGCCAGACCACAGTTTTAGCCAGTATTTAGCAAAGAGTGGCATTGAAGAACACCAAAATGCGACAACAGGTAAAGAATGTGTGAGAGGTCTTGTTCATGGTTTTAGCACGTTACTGACTCAGCAACGCGCGATTTTAAACCAAGCAGAAGAAGCAGAAGATGAAGGTACGGCAGCCCTAATGGGAGACTATATTCGAGAGCAAGAAAAGCTGATGTGGATGCTGAACGCCTATTTGCAGTAAAAATAACTGTTCAAATAGACAGTGTTTTCTTGAGATATTAGTGAGGTTATCTATACTGTATATAAATACAGAGTCTGGAGGTGAGTTATGTTGTGGGAAACCCTTGAACGTGTTAATCGCCTGCGTCAGGAGGCGCTTAACAACCCAGAATTTATTCGATCGGCAAAAGCACATGAAAAGGCTTTGGAGTCACAGGATGTACACCACACAGGGACTTCAAGGAGTTCGACTAAGTCTAAGAAAGAAAAGGCTTTGTCGGACATTTACCAGCAGTCAGACTTCGGATTTGACCCGTCTGGCTCGCATCACTAACCCAGTATAAAGCAGGGCTCTTTAGGTCCTGCTTTTGTCTTCTTTTATTCCCCAAGCGCCCTTTTCTTTTTAAAGTGCAATTTGCTATTTAGTGGACCTTTTGTTGAGGTTGTGGGCTGTTTTATTGCTATTTTTGTGGTTTTAAATTCTAATTATATTTTAATTACTGGAATTAAATATTAAGATGTGGATTTGGTTTGATCGGCAGCAATGAAGTGTCTGATTATTCGCTTTTCTTTGCGATAGGAGTCACAACCACTCTGCCTCTTATTGCAGTTTCTCCGTAATATGACCATTTCCGAAACCATTGAATTTATAATCCGGAACAACAATGAATAACAAACTTGGGTTGAGCTCTCTCACTGCGATCGTCATTGGTTCAATGATCGGTGCAGGCGTATTTAGCTTGCCACAAAACATGGCTTCTGTTGCAAGCCCTGCGGCAGTCATGATTGGCTGGGCGATTACTGGTATTGGCATGGTCTTTCTTGCATTCTCATTCCAAAAGCTGGCTTCTCATAAACCTCAGATTGAAAGCGGGGTGTTTGGTTATGCAAAAGAAGGCTTTGGCGATTTTGTCGGCTTCTGCTCTGCATGGGGTTACTGGCTAAGTGCGATGTTGGCCAACGTTTCTTATCTGGTTATTGTGTTTAGTACCTTAGGCATGCTGTTTGACACACCTGACAACATGATCTTTGGCCAGGGTAATACTTGGGTATCTATTTTAGGTGCATCCATGCTTTTGTGGATGGTACATGCATTAGTCCTACGTGGTGTGCAAACGGCCGCTTTGATTAATATGGTAACGACTTACGCGAAGCTTGTACCGCTGGTGGTGTTTATACTCTGTGCAATGTTTGCGTTTAGCTGGGACACATTCACGATTGACTTCAGTGGTCTCCATTTTGGTGATACGCATACGCTATGGGATCAAGTAAAAAGTATTATGCTAGTGACAGTTTGGGTGTTCATTGGTATTGAAGGTGCGGTGGTAGTATCCAGTCGGGCTCGTAACCGCAAAGATATTGGACGTGCAACAATACTGGGGCTGCTGACCGCCTTATCTATCTATGTCTTGGTGACTTTGCTCTCTATGGGAGTCATTAAGCCAACAGAGTTGGCGCACTATCAAAACCCGTCAATGGCAAAGGTGCTGACTCATATTCTCGGGCCATGGGGTCAATACATAATCAGTGTCGGCTTGCTCGTGTCTGTGTGTGGTGCATTCTTGAGTTGGACGGTTTTAGCTTCAGAAGCACCTTATCTGTGTGCAAAAGAGAAAATGTTCCCGGCCAGTTATGCGAAGTTGAATAAAGCTGGTAGCCCGGTAAAGCCGCTAACCTTGACCAATATTTGGGTTCAGATCTCTCTGATCTTGGTGATGTTTGCGGGCAGCACGTACGATACCTTGTTGATCATTGCTTCTGAAATGATCTTAGTACCATATTTTTTGGTCGGTGCCTACGTACTCAAATTAGCAATAACACAAAAAAGCCGAGGTAGCTTACTTGCTGTGGGCATTGGCGCTACGTTATATGGTCTGTGGTTACTGTATGCATCTGGGCTCAATTACCTACTTCTTTCGGCGATTCTTTATGTGCCGGGTCTGTATTTTTACATTCAGGCCAAGAAAGAGCAGGGGATCAACCCGTTTGAAGGTAAAGAGAAACTTGGTGCTAGTGTGTTGAGTGTAGCTGCTGTTTTGGCTGTCGGACTGCTTTGGCAAGGTACGCTTCATCTTTCATTTTAAAAAATCCCCCGGAGGGGGATTTTATGAGCGTTTCAGTACCATTCGGTTTTTGGCACTTTCTGCAATGGTGAAAAGCAAACCGGTCCATATCAGGCTGAAGCTGATTAGTTTGACTTCATCAAAGATTTCACCAAAGAGATATATTGCTAATAGAAATTGAATTGACGGTTCAATGTATTGCATTAATCCGACCGTTGACATACTGGTCCAACGAATCGCTAAAGAGTAAAACAACAAAGGAACGAGGGTTGCGGGAGCTGAGCCAATATAGAGTGCAAAGGTTGACCAGCCTGAGTTAAGTGATTCAGTACCGACAGTGAGTTCTTTGAAAGTGAGATAGCCAAGTGCAAAGGGCAGCAACACTAAGGCTTCGACAAACAGGCATGTGCTCCATTCGTATTGAATCTTCTTTTTACACCAACCATACAGTGTAAAGAAAATGGCCATAGTCAGTGCGATAACAGGTATTTGCCCATATTGCATGACTTGATAACTTAATCCTGCCGTCGCTAATACTAATGCCACCTTTTTGCCAAGTGAGAGTTTTTCACCTAACACGAATACCCCCAAGGCTGTCATTGTTAGTGGACTGATGAAAAAGCCTAAACTGGCATCAATCACGCGATCATTTGTCATCGCCCATGTGAATGCACACCAAGAAATTGACATTAGAGTGCTGCCCAATAGTGTGATGACTAAAGAGCGGTGATCACTAAAAATAGCTGTAAAATTAGGCCACTTTTTTGTGACAAACAGCACGATCAGTATACCAAAGGGTACAGAGGCAACTAGTCGAACGGTGAGTAACTCGTCCAAAGCCGCATTAGGAAAATATTGATAATAGAGTGGTAACAATCCCCATAAAAGGAATGAAAGAGCAGCCATCCAGTTACCAGTACGTTCTTGTGACATGGAATACACCTAGCGATTATGATGCGTGCAATGTATGAGCAAAACCTCGTATTGTAAAGAGATTTGCTATGGATGGGTTTTTAGGGTTTATTCTTTTAAAATCAATTTCTTATGATTATATATTGCGGACTGAATAGTATGCTGAGAGATCACAGGCTCACAACTAGCGGCTAAAGATTTCCTTTTGATAGCCGACAATTATATTATCTTAAGATTAGATTTGTCTGGATGACCCTAGAATCACCAGAAATATAAGACTCTTCGGGGCTTTATCACTCGAAGTTATAGGAGAAAGTTAATGAGTGATTTTGAACAAAAGCGTAAATTTTATCGATTGAAGTACCCAAGAAGAGCAAGACCTTCAGTGCGTATTTCTAACGAACTGTTTCATGTCACCGAAGTGTCTGAGGGGGGTATCCGAGTGGTCAAAAATACCTTTACCAATTGGTATAAAGGGTTAGCAATGTCTGGGACGATTCATTTGCATAACAACAAGCAAGTGACCTTTGAGGGCAATGTGCTACGATTCGAACAAAATGAGGTAATTGTTAAGCTCAGAAAAGGTCCATCTTTTAAGAATATGGTTGAAGAGCAGCGCCATATTCGCCAGAAGTACCCAGCGTATTTCTCTCGTCCAACGACTGAAGTGGCTTAACGAGCTTCATCTCCTATAGCGAAGCAAATAGTGAAATCGCCGCATAAACTATGCGGCGGTTTTGTATCTGACATCTGGAAGAACAAAGAATGTAATAACAAAAGTGATCATACACACGATGACGCTCATTTATGTTTGTGACAAATGATAAGTGATTTTAAAATTCAATAAGTTACAAAAAGTAATAAAGAGATACTGCGCAGTCAAAATACGCACGCGCATTTTGTTTTACAGTTTTTCTAGCGTTTTCTGTATAGGAATCAGAGAGGTTCATCGAAAATCGGGTGTTTCAAACAGAGCTCGCGCAGTATACAAATGTTATGGTGCTCGGAGGTAATATGTTAATTCAAAACGTATCAGTGGATGACATCGATGCTGTGCTGAATCTTGTCTCTGCAGTTTCAGCTTTAGATATTCTTCCTTTGTTTGGTGAAGAAGGTAAGCAACAGTTTAACGAACGAATTGTNGTTATGGTGCTCGGAGGTAATATGTTAATTCAAAACGTATCAGTGGATGACATCGATGCTGTGCTGAATCTTGTCTCTGCAGTTTCAGCTTTAGATATTCTTCCTTTGTTTGGTGAAGAAGGTAAGCAACAGTTTAACGAACGAATTGTCCCAGATTTACATACCGTGTTTAGCGGCAAAAACTTTTTGGCCATTAAGGTGGTCTCAAATGATAATTTGCTAGGCTTTGCTGCGTTACGTGACGGTAACTATCTCACCCACCTTTTCGTGTCAAAAYAGGCTCAAGGCACGGGGTTAGGCCGTAAATTGCTTGAACACTTGTTGGCATCAAGCGATGCCAATGAAATAAGCTTGCGTTCATCAGTTAATGCAGTGGATTTTTACCATGGCCATGGCTTCCTTAAAATAGGTGATGAAGCGGAATTTAATGGGGTTCGTTTTGTCCCCATGTCGTTAGTACGCACATAACCAAGCGTTCAATTGGACAGTCAACGCTTGGCAGTTTTAGCTCACAGTTTGGCACTAGTGTTTATGTCACAATGGCTTAGGTTTGTGGTAGCGTTGCTGCCCATTAACGCGGCGTTATGCCACAGCTATCAAATATGGAGAAAAGGAAATGGATTTTAATTCACTACTATTATTTGTAGTCGCTTGTTTGGCTATCAATATGATACCGGGGCCAGACGTTATCTACATTGTTTCAAGCACAATGAAAGGTAAGCTGTTTACAGGGTTTAAAGCTGCAATGGGGCTTGGTGTTGGTTACTTTGTTCATACATTAGCTGCGTCTTTAGGTTTATCAGCAATCATCCTCAGCTCTGCGGTAGCTTTTAGTGCCGTAAAATGGCTAGGTGCCGCTTACCTAGTCTATTTGNTTACAGGGTTTAAAGCTGCAATGGGGCTTGGTGTTGGTTACTTTGTTCATACATTAGCTGCGTCTTTAGGTTTATCAGCAATCATCCTCAGCTCTGCGGTAGCTTTTAGTGCCGTAAAATGGCTAGGTGCCGCTTACCTAGTCTATTTGGGGGTTCAGTCGTTACTCTCTATGTGGCGTGGGGATAGCAAATTAGTGGTAAGTGAAAGCGTTGACAGCGACAAAAATGTATTTTTACAAGGTGTTATCGTTAGTGTTTTAAACCCTAAGGTAGCACTATTCTTCCTTTCATTCCTTCCTCAGTTTATTGATGCCTCAGCAGGTTCGGCTTCAGTGCAATTATTGGTGCTTGGTTTGCTATTCAGCGTATTAGCTACAGTGTGTAATGTTTTGTATGCATCAGTGGGTAGTTGGGTCTTTAGTCGCCCGAATTCTCAGCGTTATTCACGAACACTGGAGGGATTTTCGGGTGTTTTACTTATTGGTCTAGCAAGTAAAGTSGCAATCAGTGACCGCTAGTGGCATAACAAAGCATTTAAGAGCGATTCGCAACGCTTGGCAGTTTCGCTTCGCTCAAGTATAGCCAAGCGCCGCTCACACCTTAATGCGGCGTTATACAAAAAGGAGATATATACGTTAATGTTTGAATTATTAGTCCTAGTTGCTATCGGCTACATTATATGGAAACTCAAA
Organism: Vibrio sp. Isolate23; assembly: GCF_022398095.1. Taxonomy (NCBI): domain Bacteria; kingdom Pseudomonadati; phylum Pseudomonadota; class Gammaproteobacteria; order Vibrionales; family Vibrionaceae; genus Vibrio; species Vibrio sp. Isolate23. Next base: position 194,359 of record NZ_JAKEUV010000002.1, on the reverse strand, counting down.
GGAACGAGTGCACCGAAGTAACAGACCAAGTCTTACGAAAATACACCGAAGCGTAATAATAACCTTTCTGTAGATGTGTCAAGCGAGCCTAAAGTTAAGGTAGAACATAAAAAGCAAAGTCACTTGGCTACAGAAAATGAGAGAAAATTGTACTTTGCTCTGCAAAAAGCTCTGCCTTCAGACTATATAATTCATAGTCAAGTATCATTAATGGCCTTAGTAAAATCGGTTAATTTTAAAAACAATTCACGAACGTGGGCTAAACGGATGGACTTTGTTATTACTGACAAAGCAACAAAAGTGCTGGCTGTTATTGAGCTTGACGACTCAACACATAATTGGAAGAAAAGACAAGAACGTGATCAATACGTAAATGAAGCGCTAGAAGGGCATCATAAGTTGGTACGGTTTAGTACTAAACGTTTTTACGAGCCGTCTGAAATCGCACGGGTGTTGGAGCGCGAGACTGAAATTAAATGCAATAACTTCGAGGAAGTTTTTGTATAACAAAGCATTTAAGAGTGATTCCCAACGCTTGGCATTTTGGCTTCTACTTCAATTTTAGTGGTTACGGCACAATGGTTTAGCTAAGGTGCTAGCGTTGTTCACACCTTAATTTGGCGTTAAATTGCAGGAGAGTATCGTGATATTAGAAGAACTAGATAAATTTTTTAATAATCCTACGATGAAAGCGATTAGGAAACTACAAGATAATCCAGCTTTCCGTATGGCTGAACAGATTGAATGTTCTTTGCCCAAAGGTTTAATTGAGAACTTTAATGAGCCGGTATTTAAAGTCATGCGACAAGCAGGGCTTAATTTTAAGCATCTACAACAGCTTGAAAGTAACCCTGTATTCAATAGCAATCGAATTCTATTTGAACAAAACGAGTCTTTACAGCGAGCAATTTCAATTGCTAATAAATACTCAATTACTAGCTATGAACTTGCTGATGACAACGAGGATATTACTGAGGTCGTTGATAGTTTAGAACTTGACTATGCTATTGAACAAAGCGTTGAGAGGGCAGAGACCTTACCGAAAGGTCGTCTTAGCTTAGAGTTCTATATTGAACACTTAATTGCACTAATTATTGTTGTTCATACTACATATTCATCGTCACAGTTTGAGCAAGAATTACTAGCTCGAATTGATACTTTAGAAATGGCTCTCACATCTGTGGTAAACGAGATAGAGCGCGCTCCAATCGAACATCACTTTGTAGTCAAAACAAATCTAAATTTGCGTGTTGAACCTACAATAAGTTCAGATGTAATCGAAGTATTGCCTGCAAAATTAAAAGTCTCTGAGCTAAAGACACTGGGCTAGTGGGTTAATGTTGAGTATTTTGATCATCTATCTAATGAAATGGTACCTGGTTGGGTAGAGAGTTCATTTCTACTTCCAGTGATCGCGGAAGAATAGCAATTTAACAAAGCATTTAAGAGTGATTCTCAACACTTGGCACTTTTCATTCCATCGTTGAATACTTTAAAGTCAAAGGCAGATTTAATGATAATGGTATCGAATTTCATACTCCTTGGACGGGCGCAAAAAAAGAGCATTGGGATGACCTAATTTCGGCAAAGTTTAACACATCAATGTCCTGGTACGCTCTCCATATTAAATCTGGCAATAAAGTTCGCTTATCTTCTTACTTACTAGGTCATGGAGAGGTTTTAGAGCTACTCAAATCCAGAGGGTTTGACTTATAACAAACAATTTAAGAGGGATTCCCAACGCTTGGCATTTTTGCTTCTACTTCAACTTTGGTGACTACGGTACAATGCTTTAGGCTGGGTGGTAGCGCCGCTTACACCTTAACGCGGCGTTATACGCTTGTCAGGACAATCAACAAGAAGTAAGGAAATGAATCAGCATGAAAAACTTAATTATGTTGAGTTTGGCGCAAAAGACTTGGAGTCGACAAAATCATTCTTCTCTTCAGTTTTCGGTTGGGAGTTTGTCGACTATGGACCTGAATATACAGCTTTTTCAAATCAGGGATTAGACGGTGGTTTCTTCAAAGCTGATTGCTGCAACCAAACTAATACCGGTGGAGCACTTTTAGAATTCTATAGCTCCGACATTGAAGGCACTCTAAAGAAAATCGCTAAAAGTGGTGGTAAAATCATTCGCCCTATATTCGAATCTCCTGGCGGTTGCCGTTTTCATTTTCTAGAACCAAGTGGTAATGAGTTCGCAGTTTGGTCGGAAGCCCGCGTATAACAAACAATTCAGAGCGATTCGCAACGCATGGCATTTTTAGTTCAAATCAGCTTAAGCGTTTACAGCACAATGTTTTTAGGTTAGGTGTTCTCGTTGTTCACCACTTAATGCGGCGTTAGGTGGTAGGAGTTTAACACCAACTTTGAGAAGATGAGCTTTGATGATGTGTCTATCAAAGATGTTTCCAGAGTTGACTCCTAGGTTACCATGGTTCTCAGTGGTATGTTCATCAGCAAACAGCACCCACGTACAAATGGAAGCGACCTAATTGTTCAAAATGGGGGAGATGACTCTATATAACGTGTCTGATGAAAAAAGCCTCACTTGGTTAAATAACATTGCACCTGTCGCCCACGAAACACCAGAGTGCCCGATTGATGAAATTATGAACGCGAAGTTTGATGGCAGTCGATTCCACTTTGAAGGTTTTAAGGAATCGATGCCTTGGCTTGAGTGGTTTATTCAGGCAACAAGTTTCAATTTGGTAGCTTTGGATGTCGTGGAAACGACCAGCTAACAAGATGAGAACCACGATCATTGGCGTGACCTAGCCCCTAAGGCGATATAAATAGGTGTTTATTGAAACTCAAAGCTGCTTTCTAATAGAGAACTGACGCCTCAGCAATTTAGGCATTTTTGCCTCAACAATCTCCATGTGTCGTGGTATTGGAATCTTGCAGTGGCCAATTTTAGTTGGCCACTGCATAGAGATAAGCAGTAAATCTATAGATCAACCGCTACTGGGTAAATATAGGCAGCTGCTCCTCAGTCAATAAGCTGTCTTTAGCAAAATCGCTATACTTAGTTACTTGGCTAACATTCCAATTGCCAATATCTTGGTTAAAAGCTTTCGCCTTAAAAAACATATAAGACATGTCAATCACATTAGAGGTATCCCAATCACCGATATCTTGGTTAAAAGCGTAAGTATCACTAAACATCCATCTCATTTTTCTCACATTAGAGGTATCCCACTGCCCGATATCTTGATTAAAAGCTTTCGTCTCAGCAAACATAGCACCCATAGCAGTCACATTAGAGGTATCCCAATGACCGATATCTTGGTTAAAAGCGGAAGCATCTTTAAACATAGTAGCCATATCAGTCACATTAGAGGTATCCCAATGCCCGATATCTTGGTTAAAAGCTTTAGCATGACCAAACATAGAATTCATATGAGTCACATTAGAGGTATCCCAGTGCCCGATATCTTGATTAAAAGCTTCAGTAAGTTCAAACATCGAATACATAATAGTCACATTAGAGGTATCCCAGTGCCCGATATCTTGGTTAAAAGCGTCAGCACTCCTAAACATCGCACTCATATGAATCACATTCGAGGTATCCCAGTGCCCGATATCTTGGTTAAAGGCTACCGCCTCTAAAAACATCCCATGCATAGTAGTCACATTAGAGGTGTCCCAATGACCGATATCTTGATTAAAAGCTTCAGCATTCCAAAACATTTGAGACATAATAGTCACATTAGAGGTATCCCAATAACCGATATCTTGATTAAAAGTTTTCGCTCCCTTAAACATCGCTCTCATAGTAGTCACATTAGACGTATCCCAATCGCTGATATCGGCATTAAAGGCGGTTCTTTCAAAGAACACATTAGACATATTAGTGACCTGAGTGGTACAAAAGCCAATATGACCTTGCTCTAGGTTATCGAGCATAATTGGGTTTTTAATCAAAGTGTTGTCGACCACCACATACACCTTGCCGTTTTCGAGTATCACGGAATTGACGGGCTGATCTGGGCATTTGACTGAAATATCGATGGCATAAGCCTGCTGGCTGACGAGCGCCGCCGCCCCAACAAGCAGTGAAAGAAGATTCTTTTTCATGGTTATTTCCTAGGTTGAATCGACATTATTAAGAGAAATTAGTGCGAAAATAGCGGCAGGTAATAATTAGGTAGGCCACTTTGCAGGGCGAAGTCTTTATGGCGAGTGACCTTTTCCACCGACCAATTGGATAAATCTTGCTTAAAGCGCTTCGCCCCTTTAAACATACGATCCATATTGGTCACGCGGCGCGTGTCCCATTGACTGATGTCGTAATTAAAATAGGGTGATTGAGCAAATAAATCGCTCATATCAGTGACATGACTTGTACACAGCTCTATCTTGCCGTTGATAAAGTTTTGCCAGTAATCTTGTTGGCGCAATAGCGCATTATCGACCACCACATATAAACGCTCATCGATAATCACCACACTACCGGGAGGGTTAGCATCACAACGAATTGTATGATTTTCTTCGGCAAAACTGGCTGTACTACCCAAAGCCATGCAGGCTAAAATAACAGACGTTATTTTCATGATTAATATATTATTTATTATGATTAATTCTAATATTATATTTGCTTAACTAATTAAAGTTAAAACTATTTTTTATCTTGATGCATTCAAAATACAATAACGTTATTAACGTCACATATAGAATTCGATTTAGTGTTATTTAAGTTATTTATGGGTTATTAAATTTGATATCTTAATGACAAGCTATATTGACTTTCTAAAAGTTTACATTAATCGAACACCTTATTAATTCGGTGTTATGTGCATGAGGGAGTTTGTGGCTATTAATAAGCATGAAATACTAAGGCAGGCCGCTAAGCTCAGGTAGTTAATTCAGTCTTGTGACCCAGAGCAGGCAGATTTAGTAACGGCTGATTTTCCTGCAATGAATTGCAAACTGACGTCAATGATCCTTGTCTATCATTTCCTCAAACTCTATCCAGATCTTGAAATTAAAAGTATTAGAGGTGTTCGACCTGAAAATAGGCTTATCACGCATTATTGGATAGAGATTAACGGTATCGCTGTAGATATTACGGAGACTAATACAATTTAATCGATGACAATGAATTAGACGACTTTCTTATTGCTCTTAGGCCATATTCACCTATTCATGTAGCCAAAACTGAAGATAGATTTTTATATGATGTTTTTGAAAAGTCGTATGTTGATACCTTTGCTTCTGGTCTTCCGGACAAAAAGAGTCTTTCATTGAACGTTTAGAACTCTCGTACGGTCAACTGACATCTAACGAAAAATGCACATAACAAGGGGTTTAAGAGTGATTCGCAACGCGTGGCATTTTCACTATGCGTTGGTTTAAGTGATTAAGGTGGTATGCGGCAGAATCGGTATTGCGTTGCTCACACCTTAATGCGGCGTTATAAGGCTTTGTGCTTTTGTACTCTAATTCTAAAGTTTTCCACCTGACCTTTTATCTAGCTAGCCAAATCTCGTTGTTGTGGTCTTGGTTTGTGTGGTGAAATCGATGGTTACTACTGGGCACCTTGCCAAGTTTAGCGGTTCACAATTGCTGGCATAGTTTCACTGTGGCGTAGCGGTCAATATTTATCACCGCTCTATCAATGTGTCTTAACTTCTGTACGTACTCGGCTCGAGGGCTCAGCGATGAACGCGGTGTTCTATGCTTCACAAAACTCTCCCAACCACTGTGCGCTGGTTAAAAATCGGTGGCAGAATAAGCACTTATAACAAGGCGTTCAAGTGGATGTCTAAACGCGCGCTGGACTCGTTTGCTCAAGCATCGCGCACGTCTAGTCACCACTTAACTTAGCGTAGCTTTTAAGGTTTTTTAGTATTAATAAAGGGGTAATAATATGAAGAAAATAGCGTTTATCTTTGCTTTATCGATCTTTATATTTGGGTGTAGCGGGCTTGGTCAAAGTGAAGAAACGGCTTCTAGTAGCTTAGTTGACTTCCTCTACCCCAATACTAAAGATTATCAAGAACACCAGCCGACAATTCCTCATTTGGTTTTACCAGTTAACGTTGGTATCGCCTTTGTACCTAGCTCAAAATACGGCAAGTTGGATTTGTCTAGTAAGCGAAAGCATGAAATTTTGTCAAAAGTAAAAAATGAATTTATAGGGCTCGACTACGTAAATAGAATAGAAATTATATCCGACACCTACCTAAGAAGTGGCGGTGGTTTTGATAATTTAAAGCAAATTTCTAGGTTGTATGATGTACAAGTTATGGCGCTAGTTTCGTATGACCAAGTGGCGCGTAGTAGTCAAAACAACGCTGCTCTACTTTATTGGACCATCGTTGGTATGTACTTAATCCCCGGAGACCAAAATACAACTCAAACTTTTGTAGATACTGCGGTCTTCGATATTAATAGCAGCAAGTTGCTATTCAGAGCTCCTGGCTTGAGTAATGTTGGGTCTGTGTCCACGGCCGTCGGCATTGAGGAGACCTTCTACGAAAACTCTGAAAAAGGTTTTGACTTGGCTGTTACAGACATGGTGAACAATCTTGGTTCGGAGCTCGATTTGTTCAAAACCCGTATCAAAGAAGAAAAGGTAGCTAATGTTAGCTACGGCAGTGGTTATAGCGGCGGTAGTATCTATTGGTTTGTTTTAGTTGTTCTGGCATCACTTTCACTGTTTCGAAAGAAAGCTAACAAAGCGTTCAAGACGGACTCACAACGCTAAGCACTTTTAGTTGCAGATTGAAGTGCAGTGTTTTCGACGGTTTTCTAGAGCATAGTGGGGGCGTTGTTCACCACTTAATGAGGCGTTAGGTTGCCAATGGACATTTGCAACCTGATGTTTATTTTATTCAGTCATGGATCGTTTTATGAGGTGGAAATGAGTCAAACTATGAAATTGGATCTAGACATTGGTAATCGACATGCTGTCATCCAACGTCGTTATGAGGCCTTGGGAGCAATCATGATTTGCTAATAGCGATTTGGTTTTAGTTGGTAGTCTTTTCTTTTTGAATGAGCCTCTTGTTGAAAGTGGTAATTGGATGTTTGTTATAGGTGGTTGATTTCTCTGCCAATAGACACCCAGTATAGTTGAAAAGATGTCTATAATCATACACCTAATGTGACCCCGAGTCTTGCTGGAGCAGATCACTCAGGCGATGTAAAGTATCCACACTACTTTTAATGAGTTCTGAACTTTGTCCCGATATGTAAGCGGTTGTAATAGCGCCTTCTTTTAGCAAACAAATCGCGTTTAGTAACTCCTCTGAGTTTTCACTAAGTTTGTACTGAATCAATTGACGGACTTGTTCTTTGTGAAAGCGGCAATAGCTCGATATTTCACTGTCAGTATTGCGAAACTCCGCAGAGGTATTAATAAAGAAGCATCCATTAAAGTCGCCTAATTCAGGCTCTTTACTATTAAACCAATTCTCTAAAGAAGAAAACAATGCTTCAATCAGCTCAACATTGGTTGTGGCGTGTTCGAGTTTAGATTCCAACCAATACATAAAAGTTTGGTGCCTTCTTTCTAAAGCCTTAAGTATTAAGTCCTCTTTACTATTGAAGTGGCTGTACAGTGTTTTTTTCGCTACCCCAGAAACGTTGATGACTTCATTTATTCCAATGGAGTTAATGCCATGTCGATAAAACAATTCTAGTGCTGTACTTAGCAATAAATCTCGCTTCTTGCTCATAAAAGGTACCTCAAAAATCGTGTTTTCTATATTGACGCAGGTAGAACAAATTGTCTACCCTAGATAGGTAGACAGAGTGGTCTACTTTTGCAATGGAGAGGTTTATATGAATCATTATTTGTCTGCGTTGATATCGGGGGTTGGAGCATCACTTGCTATTGGCTTTCTTTTGGTGCTGGAGAGTAATATAGAAAATGTGATGTTGGTAATTGCTCCATTTGGCGCTACAGCCGTTCTGGTTTTTGGTTTACCGCAGAGTCCGCTTGCCCAACCGAAAAATGTTATTATGGGTCACTTAATCACTGCGATCATTGGGGTGATTTTTTCTCAGTATATGGATGTAAATCCAATGAACTTAGCTATCGCCACTGGGCTGGGAATTACATGCATGCTGGTCTCTAAAACGACGCATCCACCAGCTGGAGCGAACCCTATCTTAATCATGCTGGCTGGTTATGGGTGGTCGTTTTTAATTACGCCTGTTTTGGTTGGATCTATCGCTATCGTGTTTATGAGCAAAACTCTTCAAAAAATCCAGTCATACGGCTTTAACACGGAGCGTTAACAAAGTAATCAAGTCACGTGATAGTGCCGCAGTGGCGTTGATGAAACATCTTTTAGTGAAGAGCTTTGTCATCGCCAAATATTGTTTTGCTTTGCCCCTTAGGAGCTCTATACCAAACACTAGATTGTGAGTGAAAAGTTGCAGGCACACGCTCTTTTGTAAATAAAATGTTACTTTTGTTTTTATCTAATTGTTTGTTTGTAATGGTGTTTTTTTTGTTTTTCTGTCTTGTTACGCTTTGTTTACAAAATCATGCGTTTGACTTTTAAAATCGATTTAGAGTGAGCTTATTCCCTTAGTGGTCAAGTTGGTTCAAGTTAATTAGGAAAGGACGTAACTAATCACTGAGGGAAAAACAATGACTCAAGCATATAACCCACTTGGAACTGATGGATTTGAATTTGTCGAGTACACCGCTGCGACAGATGAAGGGATCGGGCAGTTGAAGGATTTGTTTGTTTCTCTAGGGTTCGCGGAAATTGCCAAACATCGCTCAAAAGAAGCGTGGCTATACCGCCAGGGAGACATCAGCTTTATTGTCAATGCACAGCCCCATAGCCAAGCGGAAGCGTTTGCTAAGGTACATGGTCCATCTGTGTGTGGTATGGCATTCCGTGTGGCAGATGCTGCCAAAGCCATGGCTCATGCATTAGAGAATGGTGCAGAAGAATACAAGACGCAAATTGGTCCAATGGAGCTTAGCATACCAGCGGTTTATGGTATTGGTGAAAGCTTGCTTTATTTTGTCGATCGTTATGGTAAGCAGAGTATCTATGATGTCGACTTTAATTTCTATGATGATGCTGAAGCGCGTTTGAAGAAAGCGGATGTTGGCATGTACGAAATTGACCATCTGACGCATAACGTTAAGCAAGGTAACATGGACACATGGGCCGGCTTCTATGAGCGTATCGGTAATTTCCGTGAAATCCGCTATTTCGACATCGAAGGTAAGTTGACTGGTCTAGTCAGCCGAGCGATGACGGCTCCGTGTGGAAAGATCCGAATCCCAATTAACGAGTCCTCTGACGACAAATCACAAATTGAAGAATTTATCCGAGAATACAATGGCGAAGGTATTCAGCACATTGCGATGACAACGGATGATATCTACCAAACCGTACAAACGCTGCGCGACCGTGGTATGGACTTTATGCCAACACCGGACACTTACTACGAAAAAATCGATTCTAGAGTTGAAGGCCACACGGAAGATGTTGAAAAACTAAAAGATCTGCAGATCTTGATCGATGGTGCGCCGATGAAAGATGGTATTTTGCTGCAAATCTTTACTCAAACGGTCATTGGTCCAGTTTTCTTTGAAATCATTCAGCGTAAAGGTAATGAAGGTTTCGGTGAAGGTAACTTCAAAGCGTTGTTTGAATCGATTGAAGAAGATCAGATCCGCCGAGGAGTACTGAGCGATGCATAAATGGATTACATTCCCTCACCGGGAGGGAGTGTGCTCCAAACAGGCACATGCTGACTTTCCGGAAGAGGCAATTTATGAGCGCGAAGCAGGTCGAAGTGGATTCTTCGGCCCTGCAGCTCATTTCCATCACCAGCACGCACCAACAGGCTGGACGGAGTGGGAAGGGGAGTTAAGGCCTCGCGCGTTTAATTTTAATCTGGTTGAGAAAGCGGCACAGGTTTCACCATGGGCAGTGCCGAATCTTCTGCATAACAATGACTGTAAAATTCGTATCTGGCGTATGGATGACAAGATGGACTTTCTTGTGCGCAACGCCGATGGAGATGAACTTCTGTTTATCCATCAGGGCAAAGCTGATCTGTATTGCGATTACGGTCATCTAGAAGTTGGCGAAGGGGATTATGTGATGATTCCCCGTTCGACCAACTGGCGCCTAGAGCCTTCTGAACCAATGTTCATTCTGATGATCGAGAATACCGATGCCGCTTATTCATTGCCTGAAAAAGGTATGGTTGGTAATCATGCGGTGTTTGATCCTGCCGTGTTGGAAATTCCTTCAATTGATGATCATTTCAAAGCACAATATTCGGAGAAGCAAACTCAAGTGCAGGTGAAAAGGCACGAGCAAGTAAGCGTGATCACTTATCCGTTTAACCCGCTTGATGCTATTGGCTGGCACGGTGATCTCTCTGTTGTGAAGCTTAATTGGCGTGATATTCGTCCGTTAATGTCTCACCGCTATCATTTACCGCCGTCAGCGCATACGACATTTGTCGGTGCCGGGTTTGTTATTTGTACTTTTGTACCAAGGCCAATTGAAAGTGACCCTGGAGCACTTAAAGTGCCTTTCTATCACAACAACGATGACTACGATGAAGTGCTTTTCTACCATGCCGGTGACTTTTTCAGCAGGGATAACATCGAAGCAGGCATGGTGACATTTCACCCTGCTGGATTTACGCATGGCCCTCATCCTAAAGCATTCAAAGCGGGACAGGAGTATAAGAAAAAATTTACCGACGAAGTTGCTGTGATGATCGATACCCGACATGCGTTAAAGTTCAGCGATGAAGCGCATGCTGTAGAGAACCCAGAATATGTTTATAGCTGGAAAACACATCCAGAAAAATAAAAGGGAACAATGATGAAGTTAGCTACCCTGAAAAACGATACTCGAGATGGTCAGTTGGTTGTTGTCAGCAAAGACCTGACGAAATGTGTGGCTGTTGCAGACATTGCTGCGACTTTGCAGTCTGTGCTCGATCAGTGGTCAAAAGTAGAACCTCAACTTACCGAAGTTTACCAAGCCTTGAATGAAGGCACGCTGGTTGCTGAAATGCCTTTCGAACAGAGCCTGTGCGAGTCTCCTTTACCGCGTGCTTATCAGTGGGCTGATGGCAGTGCGTATGTCAATCATGTTGAGCTGGTGCGTAAGGCTCGTGGTGCCGAAATGCCACCGAGTTTCTGGACTGACCCACTTATGTATCAAGGAGGTTCTGATGCGTTTATCGGTCCTAGAGATGATATTCCTGTAGGCAGTGAAGAGTGGGGGATTGATTTTGAAGGTGAGGTGGCTGTGATCACCGATGATGTCCCTATGGGGGTGACTGCGGAAGAAGCAGCGAAGTCGATCCGCTTACTGATGTTGGTGAATGATGTTTCATTGCGTGGGCTGATCCCTAATGAGTTGGCAAAAGGTTTCGGTTTCTTTCAGTCAAAACCTTCCTCTGTCTTCTCTCCAGTTGCTGTAACGCCAGATGAATTAGGTGATGCATGGGATGGGGGGAAAGTCACTTTACCTCTGTTGTCGTTCTATAACGACGAAGCATTCGGTTGCCCCAATGCAGGGGTTGATATGACATTTGAATTCCCTGACCTAATAGCTCATGCTGCAAAAACTCGTCCGTTATCAGCAGGGGCTATCATAGGCTCAGGAACCGTCTCCAATAAGCAAGGTACAGAATATGGTACTTCTATTGAAGAGGGAGGAGTAGGTTATTCGTGTATTGCAGAAGTTCGTATGATCGAGACGATTCGGGATGGTAAACCTTCGACTGGCTTTATGAAGTTCGGTGACCGAATCAAAATGGAAATGAAGGATGTCTCTGGCGCTTCCATCTTTGGTTCGATAGATCAAAAAGTGGTGAAGTACTGATGTCTGATTTGACATTGTATGGGTACTGGCGTTCATCAGCAGTTTATAGAGTTAGAATCGCTCTGAATCTCAAGCAGTTGCCGTACATACAGAAGTCTATTCACTTGGTGAACAATGGCGGAGAGCAACACTCCGCCCAATTTCAAGCCCTGAATGCCAGCGAACTGGTCCCAGTGCTGATTGATGGTGATGTTAGATTGAATCAATCACTAGCTATTATTGATTACCTTGATGAGCAGTACCCTAGTTACCTTCTGACGCCACTGGATAAGCAGAAACGCTATATCGTGAAAGCGTTGGCGCAGGATATTGCTGTAGATATCCATCCTATCAATAACTTGCGTGTACTGCAGTACCTAAGTAAAGAGCTGTCGGTTGTAGAGGAACAAAAGTCTCAATGGTATCGTCACTGGATCGATGTGGGCTTTCATAGTTTGGAAAAGAAACTGGCGCAAACACATGGTGCTTATTGTGTTGGTGATGATATCAGTCTAGTCGATGTTTGTTTGGTTCCACAGGTTTATAATGCAGAACGATTCAGTGTGGATTTGAGCCGTTATCCTCTTATTCATAAAGTGACAATGTCACTAAGGGAGCATCCAGCCTTTATTTCCGCAGCGCCGGAACATCAACCCGATGCAGCGACGAGCTAAATAATTACCCTCACTACAAAAACAAAGCCACCGCGAAAACGGTGGCTGTTCTATTTCTTCTCATAGAGCATGGCAACAGTGGATACTATGATTGTGCAAGGCGCTCCCGTTGCTGGGTTTCTGCGATATTGAATTGGCGAACGTCTAATTTGGCTAGATCGTTACACTCTTTACAGGAGTGGTGGCAAAGGCCGTCAATATACTCATGTTTGGTAACTAGGCTAGGCTTTTTGCACCAATCGCAAATACCTTCGATAGTAAACATAGATTTCTCCTCACCTTGTTTTACCAGGTGTTATTTTCGGCGAAGAGTATGACATACATGATGAAGGTAAGTTAACTTTTTGTTACTTGAAGTGGGAGGGAGATCGATTGCGTAAGTGAGTGAAACTAAGGGTCCTGTCTGTTTTAAATTCAACGAGTTTTAAATTGTAACTATCTATTAACATTGGCAAGGATGACTTTTAGTGCATTGTTAAGGCGTTTCATTTCCTCATCACTGCCCTTCAAATCTGGGTGGTAAATTTTACATAATTGCTTATATCTGACTTTGATGTCTTTTTCAGCAGGAATGGCCTCTACTTTGAAGCCAAATAGAGCGCACGCGAGCGAGAGTTTTTGCTCTGTAGCGAGAGAATCTGACTTGTGTTTAGGTATGTGTTGACCTTGAGACGATTGCATCTTCTTAAACTGGCGATACAAGGTTTCCAGCTGTTTTTTTTGTTGTCTCAACAGGTTGTCTTTGTCTTTTAGTTTAGACTCTAGTTTGCGTTTCTCACCAGACAAATCATCATGTGAGAGCTTTGAATATGCTTTTAACTTACGTACTTTGCGACCCAGCCAGAATGCTAATACTGATAATGCACCTGAAATGATCATCAATGCATAAATGATGTCATTACTCCGGTTACTGGCACGGGACTTACTTTTAGCGACAGGGCTTAGCTCAATAGTCGAATTATCAAAAGCGACGTCTAACTGGCCGATCGATGACACTTGTTTCGCTCTTTGGGCATTGAATTTCTTTTCCAGTACCCTAGCATAGGCTTGTTCGGCCTCTTCATTGGCTGATGAGGCCGTACGGTACCAAACTTCAGCCAGGTCCAAATTTTCAGGTGAGTCAGGCATGTTCTCGTAAACCTTGCCCAGATTGAATTGAGCTTGGGTATTTCCGGATACAGCGAGTTTAGTGAGCCAATATATGGCTTCCTGGGTATCTTTAGTCTCATTTTGAAGATAAAGAGAGGCGAGTTGTACTGCCGCTTCAGTGCTGCCGTTGTTGGCTGCTTGTTCGAGCCAGTAGAGTGCGTCTTCTTGTGAGGGTTGAACATCTTTACCCTTAAGGTATTGGTTGGCTAGTTGTATCTGCGCTTCTACGTCATTGCTTTGAGCTTTATTCGTTAAAACTTCGATAGACTCGGCCAAGGTGATTGGGGAGAGCATTAACAATAAAAGGCTGATAAATTTCAAGATATTCCCCAAACCATTAAAAATGACTTACCTGATCTATAGTGTAATGTATTTATCTAACAAATAAAAAAATGGCTTCTAGAGAAGCCATTTTCATCGATAGAATCCCGAGTCTTATTTAAGAGGTAGAATCTTAATTTCTACTCTTCGATTGCAAGCTCGACCGTCTGAAGTGCTGTTCGAGCATAGCGGGAAGCGTTCGCCGTTGCCTCGTGCAATCGCGCGACCAGCCGCAACACCTTGTGATAATAGATAAGAGCGAACAGACTCAGCTCTGCGTTCAGATAATACCTGGTTAGTCGTATCGCTACCTGTGCTGTCGGTATGTCCTTCAATGACTAAGCTGGTATCTGGATACTCAACCAGAATCTTAGCCACGCCGCGTAGGGTATTGTGGATGCTAGGGTCTAGGTTGTACGAGTTGGTTTGGAATCCGATACCATTTTCCATACGAAGCAATAACTGATTTTCACCAACACGCTCAACCTGAACACCTGAATTGAGCAACTCTTTTCTAAGAGCCGCTTCTTGTTGATCAAAATAGTAACCTACACCACCGCCGACGGCGGCTCCTCCGGCTGCACCTATTAGCGCATGTTGTCGGCGCTCTGTTGCATCATCACCTGTCGCTAACCCGACTGCAGCGCCTGTCAAAGCGCCGAGCAGTGCCCCTTTGGTAGCTGAATTTGTTTCGGATTCACCGGTGGTCGCATTCTGGCGCTGTGTTGCTTGGCAGCCAGTGAGTGCGATCGCTACCGCAAGTGCTAAAGTCATTTTTTTCACGAAAACATCTCCATGTATTCTTTCACTTTCATTGTCAGCATAAGTCAAAACTGACCTGTGGGCTTATACGGGGAGTAGAATTAACCCTCTAGTGTTTGTTATGTCAATTAATTATATATCAATTGACTGAATGTTAACGTTGGCTGAACGTAAGTGGTGAGAATTCAGCCAAGCTAATTTAAGAGAGGGGAGAGTTTATCGTAGCATTTTAGGGGCTTGGGCCCCATCAATTGGACGACTGACTGAGACTGAACGACCTTTCTTTAGGCCGACTTCATAGTCTTCTGTGAGGTTTTTCATTGCTTCGCGAAGTTGCTTTTTGAACGTTTCGCGATCAATGTTTTTGAATTCTTTATCGATATAGTCGTCGATTTTTTTATTGGAGTCATCATCAGGGCTGATGAGTGGCAGTTTCTCAAGCGCCCCTTCAACCCAACCCGAAACGAAGGAATTGACCCGACGAGATACCTCACCAGTAGACGTGCCTGTACCCGCAAAGCTGTTGCGAAACTTACCTGTTTGCTCATTCATCTCACGATAGATGATATCGAATGCAAAAGCTGCAAAGATGGCGCGATCAGCCTCACCAATGAATTCAGCACGCTTGAGGCCTTTGTGGTTGGTTAAGACGGCTTCTACACCAAATTTGGTATTAATCCCGCGAATAATACGGAGTAGGGTAGAGCTAATGTTAGAAGGCAGTAAGTTTGTCGATTTAGTTTTGCCCATTTTGATGAATTCAATGTCATCTTTATCTAAGCCATATTTGAGCATGAGGCGATGCGCCATTTTTATCGCGTTCGCCGCTTCATTAACATTGGCTGAGTTACCAAGTTCTAAACACTTAGCAATTTTTTTGAGGGCTTTTTGTTTATCCATCGACAACAGAAAATCTCACTGATTTTTACAAAGTCGACCATTTTAACGCTTCTGACATCAAAACGAAACTCTTGGCTTGCCAGAGGATAAGTTTTGTTTTGAAACCATATATTCAAAAATAAAAAAGCCGCTGAAATTACAGCGGCTTAGTCAGGTTTAGTTGAGAAAGATTAGATACCTAGCTCATCTAACAAATCGTTGCCGTTATCGGCCTGTTCTTTTGGCGATTCTTTCTTAGATTTCAGCTTTTGTTGTGCTTGTTCAAGAATCGAATCTGGTGTTTCATCTTCGTGAGTTTCAAATTCTTCTAGTTGAATGAACTCCGTTTTGTCCATAGCAAGCTCAAGGTAGAAAATGTTGCCGTTTTCGGTTGAGAAGGTCACACGGCGAGCCTGAGGGCGGTCTAAGTTCGTGTCAACGGAAAGGATGACTTGCTTATTCAGCGTCAGCATCTTAGGTTGGTTCTGCGTAATATGTGTTTGCAGCGCTTTTCTTACTTGGTTGGTGAAGTCACCGACCAACTGGTTCATCAGCTCTCCAAGCACATCACCTACCTCATCTGAAGTATGTAGGACGGCTAATTCTTCCTCAGGCATACCCATGTTGCGCATGTAATTGGTATAAATCTCCAAAGCAGCTTTTGAAGTAAAGTTGATAACAACCAGCCCAGAGAAACCACCATCAAACAGTACAAAACAACCGAAGTCAGGTTTGAGACTCGTTTTGGTGATTTTTTGTACCATAGCGGAATAGCTGATATCAGAACTGGTTGCAGAAGTCAGCACACTCGATACGGACTGGCAAAGCTTTAAAAGGATATCTTCTGTGGTAATGACTTTATTTTTTTTCATTGATGATTCACTCATGAAAGACACTTACTAATTTTAGGTATAATTACTAAGTGTGGATAAGAATTGCAATTAGTGCCATTCTGACATTGCATTTCTGTTTTATTCACCCTTTCAAATGTTGTAAAGTGACGAAAATCAAAAAAATATTACTCATTATATTGAACCCAATGCTGATAGGATCAGCGTAGTAGGGGCAGGAAGCAAATGTTACCAAGATTACACTCTCAATCTGATGTGGATCCCGTCGTACTCAGTTTTTTAGAAGATCTCAGACAATCGGGTTTTACCGGAGACATCGAAAGCCAATATTCTAGCCGCTTGGCTGTCGCGACGGACAATAGTGTTTACCAACAACTCCCCCAATCAGTCGTTCACCCTAAGTCTACTCAAGATGTTGTCCTCATTGGCAGACTCAGTACCCAATCTCAATATGAGCGTATTACGTTTTCACCACGTGGTGGAGGCACTGGCACCAATGGTCAGTCGCTGACCAAGGGTATCGTGGTGGATTTATCACGCCATATGAACAAGGTGCTGGAAATCAATGAGAAGGAAGGTTGGGTACGCGTTCAGACTGGTGTGGTTAAGGATCAGTTAAACGATGCTATCAGGCCTTATGGCTATTTCTTCTCGCCTGATCTTTCGACTAGTAACCGTGCGACTCTAGGCGGTATGATCAATACTGATGCTTCCGGACAAGGTTCCCTGAAATACGGAAAAACGTCTGATCACGTATTGTCTTTACAAGCGGTCTTTGCTGATGGATCAGTGCTTGAGTCGGATATGTCACAAGGTCGCCCTCAGGAGGGAGAGCACGCATACCAAGCATTGCAGGTTACAGAGCAAGTGTGTCGTAGCAAGCGTGAGCAAATCAATGCGAAATTTCCCCCTCTCAATCGCTTTCTAACGGGTTATGACTTAAAGAATGCATTGGATGAAGAGACACAGAGCTTCGATTTAACTCGAGTATTATGTGGCGCGGAAGGCTCTTTGGCATTTATTACAGAGGCTAAGCTTAACCTCACTCCAATCCCTAACGCTCGCACGTTAGTGAACGTGAAATACAACAGCTTTGATTCCGCACTGCGTAACGCCCCATTTATGGTTGAAGCTAACGCGCTTTCAGTAGAAACCATCGACTCAAAAGTACTCAATTTAGCTAAGCAAGACATTGTCTGGCATACCGTCAGTGATTTGCTGACTGATGTTCCCGGCAAAGATATGCAAGGCATCAACATGGTGGAGTATGCAGGCCAAGATGTTGAGGAAGTCGAGCAGCAGGTCGATGCGCTGACCAAACGTTTGGATCAAATGATGGAAGCCGAGCAAGCGGGCATTATCGGTTATCAGGTGTGCAGTGATGTAGCCAGTATTGGTCGTATCTACAACATGCGTAAAAAAGCGGTTGGTTTGCTTGGTGCAGCGAAAGGAAGAGCTAAGCCTGTCGCATTTGCAGAAGACACTTGTGTCCCGCCTGAAAACCTTGCTGACTT
Source organism: Vibrio sp. Isolate23 (assembly GCF_022398095.1). NCBI lineage: Bacteria > Pseudomonadati > Pseudomonadota > Gammaproteobacteria > Vibrionales > Vibrionaceae > Vibrio > Vibrio sp. Isolate23. The sequence continues at coordinate 176,390 of NZ_JAKEUV010000002.1, read as the reverse complement.
TATTGTTGAGTTCCGAGAGCTACTGGATTCCAAATCTCTCAGCTACGGTATGTTTGGTCACGTTGATGCAGGCGTTCTTCATGTTCGACCTGCGTTAAATTTGTGCGATCCTAAGCAAGAAGCCTTGATGCATGAAGTGTCTGACGAAGTCGTTAAGCTCGTCGCCAAATATGGTGGTTTGATGTGGGGAGAACACGGCAAAGGCTACCGCTCAGAATATGGTCCTGAGTTCTTTGGTGACGAGCTGTTTACTGAGTTGAGAAGAGTTAAAGCGGCGTTTGATCCTCACAACAAGATGAACCCAGGTAAGATCTGCACACCACTAGAGAGCCAAGAAGAGCTAGTCAAAGTCACAGATACAAAGCGCGGCTACTTTGATCGCCAGATCGATGTTGAAGTGCGAGACAGCTTTAAGCAGGCGATGGAATGTAACGGTAACGGTCTTTGTTTTAACTACGATACATCTTCGCCAATGTGTCCTTCGATGAAAGTGACGGCAGATCGTCGCCACTCTCCTAAAGGTCGTGCTGGCTTGGTTCGTGAGTGGCTGCGTCAGCTTACAGAGCAGGGTGTGGATATTCTCGATTTGGAGAAGCAGGCTTTAGAAGAAACGTCATCCATCAAATCGATGTTGGACAGAGTGCGTAATTCGTTAAACAAGCGTCATGAGTATGACTTTTCCCATGAAGTCTACGAAGCGATGAATGGCTGTCTAGCCTGTAAAGCTTGTGCTAGCCAATGCCCGATTAAGGTAGACGTACCAAGCTTCCGTTCAAGGTTCCTCAATATTTATTACTCGCGCTATCAGCGTCCTGCAAAGGACTATTTGGTTGCGAATATAGAATCAGTTTTACCTGTCATGGCGAAAGCACCAAAGTTAGTAAATGGTGTTCTAAACCAAAAATGGGTCCAAAGCTTCACGGCTTCTACGGTGGGTTATACTGATGCGCCATTCATGTCAGTGCCGACGCTAACGTCACGATTGCAGCACCTTCAACCTTTTGATCTGCAATATCTGGCGGCTTTGTCAAAAGAAGATAAAGCGAACCATGTGGTGATCGTACAGGACCCATTTACCAGCTACTACGATGCTGAAGTGGTGGAAGACTTTGCTAAGTTGTTGACTAAACTTGGTAAAACGCCTGTTTTGCTGCCTTTCAAACCTAATGGTAAGGCTCAGCACGTGAAAGGTTTCTTACAGCGTTTTGCCAAAAGTGCTAAGAGCACAGCGATGTTCTTACAACAAGTGGCCGATCTAGAAGTGTCTATGGTTGGCGTCGATCCGGCGTTGGTGCTTTGTTATCGCGATGAGTACAACGAAGTGCTCGGCGATAAGCGTGGTGATTTCGAAGTGCTGACGGTTCATGAATGGCTGCAATCTAGGCTCTGTGAGTTCGAGGCCTCTGGTACGAGTGCAGAGGAACCTTGGTATCTTCTGGCTCACTGTACAGAAAAAACCAAAATGCCTAACGCAGAGAAAGAGTGGGGAGCAATATTCTCACACTTTGGCTCTCGCCTGAATACGGTTCCTGTGGGCTGTTGTGGTATGGCTGGAACGTTTGGCCACGAAGTCGATAAGTTGCAGATGTCGAGAGACATTTACGGGCTGAGTTGGAAACCTCAATTAGAGCAGTTGCCGAAGGAGCGATGCTTGATCACTGGCTATTCCTGTCGAAGTCAGGTGAAGCGCTTTGAGGATGTCAAAGTGAAGCATCCTTTACAGGCACTACTGCAAATTGTGTGATTAGACCTAGCCCAGCGTTGAAAGCTGGGCTATTTTTTATGAACACCTGCAAAGCTCTTGAAGATTATGGAAAAGTTAGAAAGAAAAATCCCACCTGTCGCGCTGTTTATCCTTATTGGAGTGTTGATGAATCATATTGGCCATGAGTTCCACTCTTTTTCGATTGGCCTGCCGTTACCTTGGATAGTCTTATTAGTGTGTTTCGTTATTTCAGCGTTTGTTGGGCTATCTGGCGTCTATGAGTTTCGCAAAGCGAACACTACCGTCAATCCAGTTAACGTCAAAGAAGCTTCAAAGATCGTGGATAGTGGTGTCTTTGCTTACTCAAGAAACCCAATGTATTTGGGGCTATTTTTGTTGCTGTTTGGTTTCGCTTACTGGCAACAAAACTTGTTGTGTATTGTGTTTGCTTTCGGATTTGTTCTATATATGAATCGATTTCAAATTCGTCCTGAAGAGCGCGCCCTTGAAGAGCTTTTTGGGGCCGCTTATTTAGACTACAAGCAACGTGTCAGACGCTGGATATAAAAGAACCCCGCTCATATGTGCGGGGTTCTTTTTAGAAATCTAAGGTTATGCAGCTTTGTTGAACTGCGCTAAGAATGCCTCTTTGCGCTCGTTAAAGCGAGCCACTAAGCCGTCGATGTCTTCTTGGTTGTATGGCTTCAAACCACTCGCAACCATGCGCTTAACACCTTTACCGACAACCTCGTCGCCTTCTTTAAAGTCGAAATTCAATGTGACGACACCACGTTTGCCTTCAACATCAAACGTTGCGCCTGCAAACTCGACTTCTGGATGTGAGAGACTTAAACGAGCGAATTCCACTTCCATACTCTCGTAAATGACTAATGGGCGCTGGCAGTTGATCATCATCTGCTGTTCTTCCATTAATGGAACCATGATGTGTGGAAAGTTCATGCCTGAGAACTGAACGTAATTTGTTACGACATGCTCAATAAATGCGGTATCACGATTCACTTCGCCTTCGCGGTTCATGTGTAGGTATTCTTTACCGCTTTCGTCAACAACGGCGGCTTCTTTGTCACACTTGTTTTCAATGTGCAGAGCAACACCGTCACTGACCATACCTGAGAAATCAAAACGCATTTTCTGGCTAACGCCTTCTTTCTGTAGCAATACCGCGAAAAGCAGGTCGCCCGGAACGCAGAAGCGCTTGTTGTCTTCATCGTGAATTGGGTTGAAGTCGCCCGCAACCATCTTTGCAAAATGGCTTGCTTGCTGACGAGTGAACTGAAACTGCTTGTCGTTGTTAGAAAAATATGGTTTTAAAAACATAATTTACGGTAAATAGCCAAAACTGAGATGGATTATATATGACGATTCTTTTTGAATGGTCCATCCAGTGGAGTTATTACTGAATTATGACGATAAATTCAAGAAAGGGCTCCGAATTGGAGCCCTACAAACAGTGATCAGAGACTAGGTAAAATCGAATCTGGCATCAGATGATTGTGCACGGCAAGCTTGAGTAAACTGTTTGCTTGCTCAATGTCCGGCGCAAAGTAGCGGTCTTTATCGTAGAACGGTACTTTCTCACGCAAGATCTGTTTTGCTTCTTCGACTTTCGCAGACGACTTGTTTGGAGCACGGAAGTCTATCCCCTGAGCGGCCGCAAGATACTCAACCGCTAAAATGCCGCGAGTATTCTCTGCCATCTCACGCAGACGGCGCCCAGCAAAGGTTGCCATAGATACATGATCTTCTTGGTTTGCCGATGTTGGCAAGCTATCAACAGACGCAGGGTGAGCCAGCGTTTTGTTTTCACTTGCTAATGCAGCGGAAGTGACCTGAGCAATCATAAAGCCAGAGTTAACACCGCCGTTGTCGACAAGGAAAGGCGGTAGCTTACTCAGCGCGCTGTCGATCAAAAGTGCCATACGACGCTCAGAGAGGCTACCAATCTCAGCAATGGCCAAAGCTAGGTTATCCGCTGCCATGGCGACAGGCTCAGCATGGAAGTTACCACCAGAGATGATGTCACCGTCTTCGGCAAAAACCAGTGGGTTGTCAGAGACAGAGTTGGCTTCCACTTCTAGAGTGTCAGCAGCGTTACGGATTTGTTGTAAACATGCCCCCATAACTTGAGGCTGACAACGCAGAGAATATGGATCCTGAACTTTCTCACAACCTGTGTGTGAGTCACCGATTTCACTATTGGCATCCAAAACGTGGCGATACGCTAGTGCTGCGTCCATCTGGCCTCGATGACCACGCACGCGGTGAATACGAGGGTCGAATGGACGACGGCTTCCCAGTGCCGCTTCTACAGACATTGCGCCACAGGTGGTCGCAGAAGCAAACAGATCTTCAGCCGCAAATAAGCCTTCAAGTGCGAAGGCAGTTGATGCCTGAGTGCCGTTAAGCAGCGCAAGGCCTTCTTTAGGCGCAAGTGTGATTGGTTCAAGCCCAGCGATTTTCATCGCTTCCAGACCTGAGATGATCTTACCGTTGTGGCGTGCCTGACCTTCACCAAGTAATACGGTACTCATGTGCGCCAGTGGCGCGAGGTCACCAGAAGCACCCACAGAGCCTTTTTGTGGCACACATGGATATACCTGAGAGTTCACTAGGTCAATCAGCGCCTGTATGACTTTAAGGCGAATACCTGAGAATCCACGAGCAAGGCTGTTGATCTTAAGTACCATCATCAGGCGAACCGTTTCATCTGACATGAACTTGCCGATGCCGGCCGCGTGCGACAACACGATACTCTTTTGCAGCGTCTCGAGATCTTCTGGTGCAATACGAGTGTTAGCAAGTAGACCAAAGCCGGTGTTGATGCCGTAGACAGTGCGGTCTTCGGCAATCACTTGTTCAACCACTTTAGTGCTTTCATCGATAGCAGGAATGGCTTCTGGATCCAGAGTCAATCTTGCAGGAGAGCGGCTCACCTGACGGAGTTCTTTTAAGCTAATATTTCCCGGCTTTAGCGTTAAATTTAACATCTTTGTCTTTCCTTTCTTCAGGTTTGCTTACTTAAGCTTCTTCAGCTCTTCATTGAGCATAGGTAGGTCGAGCCCTTGGTCTGCTGCGCATTGCTTGGCGATGTCATAGCCAGCATCTGCATGACGCATCACGCCTGTGCCTGGGTCATTGTGAAGAACGCGAGCAATTCGTTCAGACGCATCATCGCTGCCATCACAACAAATAACCATACCAGAGTGCTGAGAGAAGCCCATTCCTACACCGCCACCGTGGTGGAGTGAAACCCAAGTAGCACCGCCTGCTGTATTTAGCAGAGCATTCAGCAGAGGCCAATCTGACACGGCATCAGAACCGTCCATCATGCCTTCTGTTTCACGGTTAGGGCTAGCGACTGAACCTGAATCTAGGTGGTCACGGCCAATAACAACGGGCGCCTTAAGTTCGCCATTTTTGACCATTTCATTGAATGCTTGGCCTAGACGCTCACGATCTTTCAATCCAACCCAACAAATACGAGCAGGTAGGCCTTGGAACTGAATACGCTCGCGAGCCATGTCTAGCCAGTTGTGCAAGTGTGGGTTGTCTGGGATTAACTCTTTGACTTTCTGATCGGTTTTGTAGATATCTTCTGGGTCACCGGATAGTGCTGCCCAGCGGAATGGACCAATACCTTCACAGAAGAGTGGGCGAATATAAGCTGGAACGAAACCCGGGAAGTCAAACGCGTTCTCTACGCCTTCTTCTAGGGCCATTTGACGGATGTTATTACCATAATCTAGAGTCGCAGCACCGCGTTTTTGAAGCTCAAGCATCGCTTTAACTTGAATCGCCATCGATTCTTTGGCTGCTTTGACAACAACGGCTTCATCTTGCTTACGCATATCGGCTGCGTGTTCCATCGACCAACCGATTGGAAGGTAACCGTTGAGTGGATCGTGCGCTGACGTTTGGTCTGTCACTACATCTGGCGTGATGTTGCGCTCAACCAGCTCAGGGAATACATCTGCCGCGTTTGCTAGTAGGCCGACAGAAACAGGCTCTTCAGATTCATAAATGATTGCCAGTGCTTCATCTAAGCTGGTGGCCTTTTTGTCAACGTAGCCTGTACGTAGACGATAATCGATACGAGATTCGTCACACTCGACCGCGATCATAGAGAAGCCCGCCATGGTGCCAGCCAGAGGCTGAGCGCCGCCCATGCCGCCAAGGCCTCCGGTTAGAATCCAACGTCCGTTTGCTTTACCATCAAAGTGCTTCTTCGCAACAGAAACAAACGTTTCATAAGTGCCTTGAACAATGCCCTGTGAACCGATGTAGATCCAGCTGCCGGCGGTCATCTGACCGTACATCATCAGCCCTTCTTTATCCAACTCATTAAAGTGTTCCCAGTTCGCCCAATGCGGTACTAGGTTAGAGTTTGCAATAAGAACACGTGGCGCATTTTTGTGTGTTGGGAATACACCGACAGGTTTACCAGACTGAACCAGCAAGGTTTGGTCGTCTTCAAGACGTTCTAAAACTTCAACAATCTTGTCAAAACATTCCCAGTTGCGCGCTGCACGGCCAATACCACCGTACACAACCAGTGAATGAGGATGCTCAGCGACGTCAGGATCCAGATTGTTCATTAACATGCGAAGCGGGGCTTCAGTCAGCCAAGATTTTGCTCTCAGATCCGTGCCATGTGGGGCACGAATGGTGCGGGTAGTATCGAGACGCATATCTTCTACTTGGCGTTCCGTCATGGTAAGACTCCTTGTATTTCACGTTTTCAGGTTGAAAGCGGGTGGCGCAAGAGCAAAGCTCTCACGCAATCTAGTCGCTTTCCTTTCTGGTTTTTCTATTTTTCGGAAAAGGCGTTAGCGATATCCCAACAAAGCCTTGCAGCTAACCGCGCCGTCTGACTGTCAACGTCATAAGTAGGGTTGTACTCAGCGATGTCGGCAATAACCAACTTCTGTTTGTAGTGTAAAATTCGGTCTAAAAAGAGTGCCAACGTATCCATACTGACACCTCTGGCGGCAGGGGCACTGACGCCCGGAGCTGTCGCAGCAGGGAAGACATCAAGATCGATGGTGAGGTAGATATAATCGCAATTATCGATGAAATGCTGCAACTGGGTCAGATGATAGATGTGGTTTAAATGCGCGAGATCTTTGTCCTCGACGAACCACACGTTGAGCTCCTTCGCTCGCTCAAACAAGGCTTGCGTGTTACTGGCTCTGCTGACACCTAGGCAGGCGTAATGGAACGGCCAGTCATGTTTTTGGCAGTAATCATAAATTTGATTAAATGGTGTGCCAGAGCTGGGCTTTACGTCGGCGTTATTGCTTTCAAACGCACGTAAATCAAAGTGAGCATCAAAATTGATGATACCAATCTTAGGAGGCGTTACTGGGTTTAAGTACTCGAAGTAGCGTGCAAGTCCTTGAAAGGAAGCCCACGCCACTTCATGACCGCCGCCGAGTGTGATAACCGGAGTAGAGCGAAGCGCTGCAGCGATGACATCAGCACATTCTGATTGGTACTGTTCCAGCAAGTCATCTTCACAGACGACATTACCCAAATCGATAAGCGCGCTTTCTTTGTGCCAAGCCATGTTGGCAAGTGCGCGTCTAATCAAATCAGGCGCTTTTTTGGCGCCAACGCGACCTTTGTTTCTTGCAACACCAGCATCGCAGGCAAAACCCAAGACGCTCACAGCGTTTCGATAAGGTTCAAGATCCTGTACTTGCAGCTGTTTGATAACGTGATGGACGCGTTTTCCCATCGCACCATCTTCAGCGTCATGGCGCCCTTGCCAGTGAAAATCCTGGTTAGTCGTTGGTAGATTAGACATATTCCAGTTCTCCGTTTACCACGCGAGCAGACAAGCGTGACAAACCCTGCTGATAACTGAAGTCGGCAGGGTGGCTCACATCCCAAATAGCAAGATCAGCATCATAGCCTGGCTGAATTTGCCCTCGGCTGTTACCGAAGCCTAGCGCTTGAGCTGCATTGCAAGTCACACCACGCAATGTTTCTTCAGGCGTTAGGCCGAAAAGTGTACAGCCCATATTCATCATCATAGTCAAATCTGAGAAAGGCGAGGTGCCCGGGTTAAGATCCGTTGCTATTGCCATTGGAATATTGTGTTGACGAAGTAGCTCAATGGGCGGTAACTGGGTTTCTCGTAAGAAGTAAAACGCCCCAGGCAGCAGCGTGGCAACCATTCCAGATTGGGCGAGTGCTTTTACGCCTTCTTCATCTAGATATTCAATATGATCTGCTGACAGTCCTTGATAGCGAGCGGTTAGGGCTGTGCCACCTAAGTTAGACAGTTGCTCAGTATGACCTTTTACATGCAGACCATGTTGTTTGGCAGCAGCGAATACTTTTTCGGTTTGTTCCAAGTTGAAGCCAATCGATTCACAGAATACATCGACGCTGGTGGCTAGTTTCTCTTCTGCGACAAGAGGAATAATTTCGTCGCACACCAATTTAATGTAGTCATCCGCTTTACCGGCATATTCTGTAGGAAGGGCATGTGCTGCGAGTAATGTTGTGGTGATTCGAATCTTACGGTGCTCTTCTAGTGCTTTTGCTGCACGTAGCATTTTGATCTCGTCTTGTACAGTCAGACCGTAACCCGACTTTACTTCTACCGATGTGACACCAGTTCGAATCAAACCGTCCAATCGTGGCAGTGCGAGGTTAATTAAAGCTTCTTCACTTGCTTCTCGCGTTGCACGAACGGTTGATAGAATACCGCCACCTTGCTTGGCAATCTCTGGGTATGGGACACCATTAAGACGCATTTCAAACTCATTAGCGCGATTACCTGCATAGACTAGGTGAGTGTGGCAATCAACAAATCCAGGTGTGACCAACTGGTTGTTACAATCATAAGAGTTGGTGCAAGAAAGCTCGGAGCCACCGATTTGCGCGATTTTTCCACTCTTAATAAGAAGGCTACTTGGTTCTGAAACAGAATACCCTTGCGATCCAGCGACCATAGAGACCAGTCGTGCATTGGTTAGCAGCAATTCTTGGCTGTCGGTTTTTAAGGATGAAGAAGCGCTTCCAAGCATGTAATTGAGTCCATAAGTTTAAATGTATATACAAATGATTGTTCAGGTATAACAATTGATCAAGTGGCTTGTTGCAAAAATGTGATCAGTAAAAAGTATGAAATGCTTTAACCGAGTAATATTTTGGAGCTTAATTTGTAGCGAGTGCCCGGGTGGTAAAGCAATGCAGAACTCACGAGCTTATCTTGGCTCCATGTTCTTCTGTTCAGTAGCAGGCAAGGTTCGTTAGCCCCGAGTCTCAAGGCATTACGCACCTCATCATCTGCAACGATGGCTTCAACGGTATGTTCGATAGCACTTAGTGGGCAATTTTCGGATAGGTACTGGTTTGGGGTGATTTGGGTAAAGTCTTGTTCAAGATAATCAGGCGCATAAGTGCTATTAACCCAGCGAAGTTCATATTGAATAGGAGAATTATCTTCAAAGTGAATGATTTCACTATAGAAAATCGGGCTGTTCAACATCACTCCTAATTTTATTGCAACAGTTTCGTCGGCGAGCATCGAGGCTTGTTTGATTACCTTACTAGAGTAGGTTTTACCTCGTAGCTTCACTTCTTCGGCAATATTTTGAATATCCAATAATGGAGACTCTGCTTTATCATCTGGTGCACAAACAAATGTGCCAAGCCTAGGCCGCCTTTGAAGCTTACCTTCAGCGACTAGATCACGAATTGCTTTATTGACTGTCATCCGGCTAACTTCGAACTGTTCTGTTAGCTCTAGTTCAGTCGATATACGATGACCCACAGGCCAATATCCGGAATCGATTTTGTCAGTAATATATTGTTTTATTTGAAGATATAATGGCGATTGGCTCATAATTACTTAATAATTATCTAATTGACTATACAAATGGTGGTTCATTTGCCATTAAATTGCAACTCTGGTTACGGATTAATCGTTCAAATGATGGTTGACGCATTATTCAGAGAAAGGACTTGCGGCTGATTAACACGGCATGTTAATCAGACACAATAACGACATAGAAAGTAAAAGGAAACCTTATGTTTGGTAAGTTAAAAGCGTCACTGGGTATTGGATCTGCGAAAGTAGATACGATTCTTGAGAGCATGTCTGTTTTTCAGGGAGAAACTCTGAAAGGTGTTGTCCATATTCAAGGGGGCGATGTTGAGCAGCAAATTGACGCTATTAATCTTAAACTCTGTACTGAGGTCAAAGTTGAGAGTGATAACGGTGCTAGCTATCAGAGTTTCACCATTGGCAGCCTTCAGGCAGTACAACCTTTCACTATTCAGCCGCAGGAAAATAAACAGGTTCCTTTCGAATTTAAGTTAGATGATGAAACACCGATTACGGCGCTGAATGCAATGAAGAATCAGTGTCATGTTTGGGTAGAAACAACATTAGATATTGATTTCGCGATCGATCCTAAAGATCGTGACTTTGTTGAAGTGAAAGCATTACCGGTTACTTCTAAAGTAATTTCAGCGATAGAGCAGGCTGGCTTTGCAATGGTCAAGGCCGACGTGGAAAAAGGGTATTTGCGAGGCAGCAACTTCTCATCTAAATCTGGTTGCTATCAGGAGATAGAGTTCCGCAACAATGGCTTTATTAACAAGAAAGAAATAGAGTTGTCATTCATCCTTGATGGCAGTGTTATGCATTGTTTAGCGGAAGTTGACCGTTCGCTTAGCATGCGTGGTGACCAGTACGTCTCTTTCTCTCTGAGTCTTAACGCCAGCGATGCTGAAATCAGCTCTGCGGTTAGCCGAGTGCTTTCAGTTTAAGCTTGGTTATCTGAACCTCCAAAGCGGTACCGATATCCTATTCCAAAGGCGATATCGGTGCTGTTATCTGCGTTAAACATGTTTTCCACTGCAGTCAATTCAATGGCTGAGTTTTCCATCTGGTAACGATAGCCAAAGGTGAACTCGGTCGATGGCTTGGAAAATTCATCCTCCCCACCTGATACACCCTCATGAAAAGCGATTTGTCCAATAAGATGGTGCCTTTCCAATAGCTGGTAGCGATAACTCGTTCCAACCGTCCAGGTGCTAGAGCGATAGGGCATATCTTTGAATACTGTTGGTGTATTGCGAAAAGTGATAGCAAGTAGGGTGTCTAGGGAGTGTTTGTCGCGGCGGTAGCCGTAGTTTAGTTGAATACCTTGCTCGAACTCTGAAGAACTGAAAATGCCATGCTTAGTGTCGTTATAGTAAAGAGATGCACCGACTGAAAGCCCGTAATGTTCTTTATTGATAAATTGATATTGCATATAACTGGTGATTGCGTGACTTAGGCTTTCTCCACGGAAGTCTTCCAATTCTATGCCATAGTCAGGCATATTAATTACAAAGCGATCGTTGTCCACATTCTCACGGCCATTTTGGTCAATACCAAACCAGTCGTGAAAAGCGATGGTTAATCGATCAAGGTGGTTGTTACCAGCGTAATTCCAGCGATAGCTCAGTTCCCATTGCCAATCGGCAGTGAACTGCCATTTCCCACCTACGGCAATTTGATTCTGATAGTAGTCTAATTCGTAATCTGACGTGACAGCCCAGATACTTGAAATAGTGCCGGTGCCATAAACTTCCACTTCATTCCTATCCATCGAAAACCCAGAACGAAGCTGAGGTGACAAACTATTGGTATGGAAAGGGGACTGCGTATAGCTTTGCACAGGTCCATAGTCGATTTGTGCCCACGCGGCGTTAACTAATACCAGAGGAATGAGAGAGAGGAAAAACTGCCTGCAAAGGATCATAGATTCATTTCTTATTCTTATGTCACTGATAAAAGGATAGTTTATGAATTTATCATGTGCCGAATTTATGATCGGATATGTGCTGAGGGACGTCTGGCTAACCCTTAGCAGTCGGTCTGGGTTAGCTTTACAGTGGATACACTTTTTCGAATCGTTCTAGTACCAAGTCGGACTGTAAATCGAATTTGGCGCCAATCTCACCAGCGTATTGAGTAAAGAATTTAATGTGCGCGTCACGCCACCATTCATAGCTCAGGTCACCTTCTCCTTCTGAGCGGGCAAACTCTTCAGTTACTTGATCGAAAGGGCAGATAGAAACTTCTGTTAGGCGAATGATACAAACCGGCTCTTGCTGCCAGTTAAGCACCACTGTAATACGACCTACCTGAGGAAGAGGTTCTTGTTCAATATCGTAGCCTTGTTTCAAGCTACAGGACTCCCGCTTTGTACCTTCGCTAATCAATTTGGCGCATTGGTTGGCATTAAACTCGTCAGCGCAAAAATATTCAGCGATGGTGTCTGGTATCGTTTCTCGCTGTTTAAGCGTGAGGGTGGTGAGGTATTCGTTTAGATACGCTTGTTGCTGTGGGGTCATCATCGTCCTTGAAAAGAAGCCCCTTCAATAATAAGGGGCTGTCGCATTTAGTTAGGCCTAGGCAGCACTTAGATGGGTGGTAATATAAGGTTGCCATGCTTCTTGGTAAAGCGCTTTCGACTGAGCTCGCATTGACTTAATCTGAGCGAATTCAAACTCACTGATGTGGCGGCCTTCTGAAGCCGCTTGACGTTCAATTTTCTGAATACGTTCGTACAAGTCATGCTCTGGACCACTTTTTACATCAGCAATGGCTTTAAGGTGTAGCTGGACTTCAGCAATCAAGTTGGTCTTTGGAAGCTGGACCAATAGATTTAGGTCACGATAGCCTGAAGCCCCAGGTTTCTTAAAGCGGTTTTTTACTTTTACCACAGTGGTTTCACGATTCAACGCTTCGTAAGCTGACATCAAGCCTTCGATGTCATCGGCCACAATCGTCGCACGGGCAAGGTCAGTAATACGCTCAGCATCACCATCAAGTTCATAGGAGATCTTTTGCTTTGCTCGCTCTGCAGATTTCACACCTGCAAAGTGGGCGTTTGTTGAAGTTAGCATTGCAGTGCTCTTACAGATCATTTCTAACTCAGCCTGAGCTTGGTGTGCTTTGCTGTATAGAATGTCGAAGTCAGAGTAGGGTTGAAGTGGAGTTGTTGGTGTGGATTGGATGCCATACAGGCCACTCAGGTTGTGTTTGAATGCTTTGGAACAGACTTCGTTCTGGTTAGTCGAACGATTTTCCTCACTACCGGGTGCTGTTGGAATAGCGGCGAAAGCTGGCGCGCGGCTGAGCATTAAAAGCATCAGGGCTGTGGTGCGCAAAAATAGGCTCATTCACTCTCCTTAGATTCGTAGCGTCTTGGGTAAATGGTGTAAGAAAAGATTCAACAACCAAGGCATACCAATCTCTAATTTATATATGAGGGCTAGTCCGATAATTACAATGTAGGAATTTCCTTGTGATGTAATTGTATGAGCTAACTCCCAATTTATTTGAGTGTCCAATGTCCTTATGGTTCATTCTCAATGTGTAAATCAGTATAAACGCTTTATCTGAACCCAATCTGAACGGTTTATAAAGCTTGAGGGATACCACTGAGAAACGCTTTCGTATAGGCTATGAGGCAGTCACGTTAGGTAGGGAATAAAAATGAAAGATCCAGAATTTTGGCACAGTAAATGGGCATCAAACCAAATCGGTTTTCACGTAGAAGATGTAAACTCACTGCTGGTTCAGTATTGGTCTGAAACCAAACCGAGCAGAGAAGATAAAGTGTTTGTCCCTCTGTGTGGTAAAACGGAAGATCTAGTCTGGTTAGCGACCAAGCATGATGATGTTCAGGGAGTGGAACTAAGCAAAATTGCAGTACGTTCATTTTTTGCTGAACATTTTTATACGCCTACGGTGATCCCTGTAAATGGTCAGCATGAATTGTATCAGTTTGATGAGCTGTCTGTTTACACTGGCGACATCTTTACCGCGCCCGTTCAGCCAGTTGAGATTGTGTATGACCGAGCTGCTCTGGTCGCTTTGCCAGAAGAAATGCGTGCAGATTACGTCCAGCGTATTAAATCTCTGCTGAAACCGGGCGGAAGAATTCTGTTAGTTACGTTAGATTATCCGCAAGCTGAAATGGCGGGTCCTCCATTCTCTGTGACCGAAACAGAAGTACGCTCTTTATTCTCAGAATACCGCATCACTAAACTGTATCGTGATGACGCAGATGAACATCACCCTAAGATAGCGAAGAAAGGTTTATCCAGCTTCGCCGAAGAAGTGTATTTGATTGAAAGTTAATGATGAAAGCCCCTATACAGACTCAGGGGCTGGTGTTTTTAATAAACGACTTTTACTTTATCTGCACTGGTAACAGCGCTTGCAATCGCTTGCTCAATGGTCTCTCTACGAGCGATGCTCACTCCTAAGCGCCTGCGTCCATTGATATCAGGTTTTCCAAATAAACGAAGTTGAGTTTGTGGGGCAGCTAGAGCGTCTACCATTCCTTTAAACTGAAGGTTATCGGATTGGCCTTGTCCTAAAATTACCGCTGATGCGGTAGGCCCGTACTGGGTGATACCTGAAATAGGTAGGCCAGTGAATGCGCGGACATGAAGTGCGAATTCAGAACTGTCTTGAGACATAAGAGTGACCAGGCCAGTATCGTGCGGGCGAGGGGAGACCTCATTGAAAATGACGGTGTCACCTTTAACGAACAGTTCTACGCCGAAGATACCTCGGCCTCCTAACGCATTTACAACTTTGCTAGCGGCGTCTTGAGCGGCAGATAGCGCAGCATCAGACATCGCTTGAGGTTGCCATGACTCGCGATAGTCACCGTCTTCTTGGCGGTGTCCAATCGGAGCGCAGAAGTGGATACCATCAATAGCTTTAACTGTTAATAGAGTGATCTCATAATCAAAATCAATAAAGCCTTCGACAATAACGCGTCCTGCACCTGTGCGGCCACCTTCTTGTGCATATTGCCAAGCGGCCTCTACATCCGCTGCTGATTTAATAATACTTTGACCTTTGCCTGAAGAGCTCATAATTGGTTTGCATACGCATGGGATGCCAACAGACTCAACGGCTTGGGTGAATTCTTCATAGGTACTAGCAAAATGGTAAGGTGAAGTGGTGAGGTTGAGCTCTTCTGCTGCCAGCCGGCGTATTCCTTCTCGGTTCATTGTTAGACGAGTTGCATTTGCTGTTGGCACAACATTTAATCCGTTGGCTTCAAGCTCAACGAGTTTCTCTGTGGCAATTGCTTCAATTTCAGGTACAACGTAATCCGGTTGTTCTTTGGTGATAATTTTTTCTAACGCTTCGCCATCAAGCATATCTAACGTGTAGCTTCGGTGCGCCACCTGCATGGCGGGAGCATTTTCATATCGGTCACATGCAATGACTTCTAAGCCTAAACGTTGACATTCAATCGCAACTTCTTTTCCAAGTTCCCCGGAACCTAGCAGCAACACACGTGTCGCGTTATTGCGGGTAGCAGTACCAAACATAAATAACCTTTCACAATTAATGGATATTGAAAATGATACGAATCATACTGATATAAACAAAAAAGGCAAACGTTTGCTTTTCTGTGAGAATTACAGCTGGGTACTGCAGAGCCTTACGTTCAGTGGATGATTTACTCGCTCTATGCTGCCGAATGAGGTTGTTATGACTTGTGTATTGAACGGAAGAGAGTGAATTGAGTGTGCATCGTTAAAAATCTTAATTATGTGACATATCAGTAGAGTGAATGCTTAAGTAAAGTGATAAGTTTGTGATTATAATTTATAAAACTACAGAAATCACAATAGTTGTCATAGTCAATAGATGAAGTACGATCCAAACAACTCCATAAAGGTTCCGATTGATACGTTAATGGTTGGGATGTTTGTTACGGCAATCGAAGATAACAAGCGCGTTAATTTGGCAAATGCGGGTAGAGTTTCTTCTAAGAAAGCCATCCAGCAACTCGTTCAGAATGGGATCAAATTCGCGTGGGTAGATAAAAGTCTGTCTGCTAAAGGGAGTGTGTTTAAACCTGTGGTTGAAGCCAAGCCCAAGGTGAACGAAGAGTCGTCACCAACACCGATTAAACGCAAGCCCATGAGCCGTTTTTCTAAGCAAAAGAAAGCGTCAAAAATCATTCGTGAAGCCAAAGGTCTTGCGCAAAAAATTCTTAATCAGACGTTTGATGATAAGTCGATTCATGTTGATGAGTTAGATGGTTGGGCCAATGATCTTATAGAAGCGGTATTGATTGATTCCGATGCTTTGCACTGCGTCTCTGCACTAAGAAGTAAAGACGAGTATTTGCTTGAGCATTCAGTCAATGTCGCTACTTTATTGGTGACTTTTGGCAAACACCTTGACTTGCCGAAAGAGACACTGAAGCAACTGGCTATAGGCGGTATTATTCATGATGTCGGTAAAATTAAGGTGGACGATAAAGTTCTGCACAAGCCTGGTAAGCTCACCCCTGAAGAGTTTGAGCATATGAAATTGCATCAAGTCTATGCTGAAGAGATTATTTTTACTGTCGAGGGGTTAGGTAGCATCAGTCGTGATGTTTGTCTGATGCATCATGAGAAATTAGACGGCAATGGCTACCCGAAGGGGCTCAAGGGTGATGAAATACCATTACATGGGAGAATGAGCTGCATTGTGGATATCTATGATGCATTGACCGCAGATCGCTGTTACAAGAAAGGAATGAGCTCGGCCGAAGCGTTTAAGATCATATTGAGTTTAACGCCATTTCATCTTGATCGTGACTTGGTTTATAAGTTTATTAACTGTATCGGCGTCTATCCAGTCGGGGCGTTAGTCGAACTGAATGACGGTAGGGTTGGCATTGTTTGGACATCGAATGCGGATGAACCTCTAAAGCCAGAAGTGAAGTGCTTTTACTCAAGAAAATATAAGCGTTTTATTGATGTCAGTTTCGTCGATATCAAGAACAGTCAATATAAAATTGCGAAGGCGATTGCGCCAAGTAATCTTGAAGTAGATCCCGCCCCATTTTTTGATGTGTGAGAAAATAATAAAGGCGCTAACTCAGCGCCTTTTGCGAATATCACCTTATTAGATAGCCAAATAAGATACAGGGATATCGGGATTGATTGCTTCCAGCGTTGACTGAGTATCGGCAAGGTGGCTGATTGTGCCTTCAGACATCTCAACAAGTGCTGCTGTGGCAATATTATCGAATGACTCACCATCAAGAAGTAATTGGATCAATGCTACTTGTAGTGGAGGTAGGCTTGGGTTGAAGGCTGCATTTTCTGCATAGGCACCTTGATACACTTTTCCACTTTTTAGCTTGATGCTAACACCACTTAAATTGTGAGTGTAAGGCGCATAACTTCTATTCAACGCATCTAATGCTTTGAGGACGACTTCATCAGACTCGTCACATCGCTTTCCATGGTCAACGGCTGCCATTAAACCTGATTCGATACCGAGATCACTAGGCCCAAATGATTCAGGCAAATACTCTTGAAGGGTTTTCTCATCACGTTGAGGAAGTTGGATCGCCAATTCACCAGCTGTCGTCAATTCATTCATAAATTGGCGACAGTGACCACAAGGACTAAAGTTGATTGTAATGTCCGAGATACCTTGTTCGCCTTTCATCCACGCATGACTAATCGCTGATTGCTCTGCGTGTACGGTCTGACCAAGTTGCGCGCCTAAAATTTCAACGTTTGCACCGAAGTAAAGTCTTCCTGACAGACCACGAACAATTGCACCTACATAAAAATTTGAAATCGGAGCATAAGAATAAGCCGCGGCTAAGGGAAGCAGTGCCACTCTCAGCTCATCATCTTGTAGATCAGAAATAGCGAGTAGCTCTGCAAACTGTTCAGAAGAGAGGGTTGCATCAAAATCATCCGCTAACAAAATAGGAGAAAGGAACTTTGCGACTTTATCTGGCGCTTCAGACAGCGCTTGTTCTATGCGGCTTCTCATATTGAATCCTTGTTTAAGCAATAATGAATATCTTTGGGTCTGCCTGAGTTACTTTTAGAGTGGCTTACCCTGATACTGGTATTTCATTTTATGTAACGCAGAAAACTTTACTGAGATCATTGTCACAATAAAAATTGCAATGGATTTTATTGTTACACAATTAGAGTGATGTCACACATGATAACGATTGCAGTGAAGGTTTAGGTGATGTACGTCGGAATGCGTAGATACGCTATCCGACGCGGAGGTTTATGCAGCGAGCCAGATCGCGAGAGCGAAGAATGATGGGGCGAGAATTGAGGTAATTACGCCACAGACCACGAGTGCCAATGAGCTGAAGGCTGCATCTTGTGCGTCCTTTTCTGCACAGGTTGCGGTCCCCAATGCATGAGAAACGGTGCCCATGGTGAGGCCTTTGGCAATGGGATGAGTAATGTTCAATACATTATAAATAGGGTAGGCCAGAATCGCACCAAACAACCCAACCAATAGCACCAAAATAGCGGCAATAGCAGGTTCGCCACCTAAATGGCTTGATACTTCCATTGCGATTGGCGTTGTTACAGATTTACCTAATAAGCTGGCGATCAATGAGAGGTCTGTCTGCATGTAGGATGCGATAACCGTGGCGGTCAGCATCGACATGACACTACCGACACCACAGGCCAGAATGATGATTCGCCAGTTAGCTCGTATTTGAGGAAGCTGCTCGTATAGGGGATATGCGAGGGCAACAACGGCAGGCTGTAGCAGAAAATTAATCCACTCATTATCCTGGTAATAAGTTTCGAACGGTACTTTGAGCTGGGTGAGTAAAGGGATCATCACTGCCAGACTGATCAGTAGAGGATTCATAAACGGACTAGTGATCTTTTGACAGAGCCAGCGTGCAGACAGAAAAACGACAATTGTTACGAGTAGCCACATTATTGGTCACCTCGCTTGAGCATTCTATCCAACATGAGTCCTAATAAAACCAGTACGATGAAAGTGCCACCTACTGCACTAGCAAGAATCGGAAGCGCGTTGTTGAGGAGTAGATCAAAGTGTTCCATTAATCCAACACTGATTGGAACAAAGAGCAGTACCATGTATCGAATAAACAGAGTGGCGCTAGGGCGTACCCATTCCACTGGTACTAGGCCGCTGGCAAGAAGTGAAAACAAGATTAACATGCCAATGATGCTGCCCGGAATTGAGATATCTAGAAGGTTTTGAATATTAATGCCTGCCATGAGGCAAAGAAAAATCAGCCCCATAGATACGACGTATTTAAGCAAGGTTTTCGCCATAGGTGGTGTCGTCCAAATTTAATCAACTTTTGCATATGTGAATACACTGAAACGTAGGTTCAGTGTATTCACAGGCCTCAGCAAGGTGGTATTTTTATAGTGTGATGAGGCCTAACTGTTATAGGGTGCAGGCAATAAGTTGTTTAAGATACTCGCTTTTGAACGTATTGGTAAACAGATTTTAAGATAGCTATCTTTTTTTCGTCACTTTCATACTCGTGAACTAAGTTTTCCAAATTCAACATGTAATCTTCAATTCGGCTTTCAAAGTACTCACGGCAATGTGCCGCCCATTTTTGTTGTTCACTCTCGTCCAATGTCCACGGAAAATGTCTGGCGCGATAGCGGAATAGAAGCGGAGCAATTCTGTCGTCACTGAATGAGATATCAAGGGCGGAAAGATTCTTTGGTTCAGTTTCTCGTATGATATCCATTGATTGCTTTGCCGCAGGAGAGAAGAAACCATCGTAAAGCATAGTATCAACATCATCGCTCTTTTCGTATTCTCTCTCGATACTGTATAGCGAATTGAGTTTTTCTCTAATCTCTGGATGCTGTCTAAGTCTCTCAAGGTTTTGTAAGCATTTTTCTCTGTCAATGCCTATGTTAGCTGCATTCTCAGCAGTTAATGTTTTGGCTGGAGCCAAAATAGGGCACTTGTTGAGATGGACAAGTTTGATTGGTACAGGCAGTTCGTCTGGGCCAAGTTCAGAATGTTTGGTGTAGAGACGCTCATTAAGCTGTCCTACATCTAAATCCAACAACGGCTGAGGATCTTTCGCTAAATCGACCACGATCACCGCATTCTGGTTGGTTGGATGCCAAGCGACCGGAACCACCCAGCTAGTGTAATTGCATTCATGGCCCAGCATACCCGATACGTGCATAAGCGGTGTCATATTCACGATATCGACGAGTTCGTTCAGCTTTCGCTTGTGGCGCATACTAAGGAAATAATCAAAGAGCTTAGGCTGAGCGGCTTTCACCTTTTTAGCCATTTCAATCGTTGCTATAACGTCAGCCATCGCATCGTGTGCATTCTCGTGTTCAATGCCATTGGCAACGGACAAGTGCTCTAGCTTAAAGCTGATAAAACCTTCGTCATTCTCTGGCCAATTAATGCCTTCTGGGCGAAGGGCGTGACAGGCACGCATGACATCAAGTAAGTCCCAGCGAGAGTTGCCGTTTTGCCAGCTCCACGCATATGGATCGATGAAATTCCGGTAACAGGTGTATCGCGTTACTTCGTCATCAAATCGAATGCTGTTGTAACCTAAGTTAATGGTGTTGGGGGTGGATAATTGCTCATGAATTTTGGCGATAAACTCAGGCTCTGGCAGGCCTTTCGATTCCGCAACTTGAGGTGTAATACCTGTGATCAGCGCAGCTTCTGGTGAAGGAAGATAATCTGAGGGTGGTTGGCAGTAGATAACAAGAGGTTCACCTATGATATTGAAGTCCATATCGGTACGTACTCCCGCAAACTGAGACGGTCTGTCTTTTGCTGGGCTGGTTCCCCACGTCTCATAATCGAAGAAGAAAAACGTAGGTTGATGCTCTTGTTGCATTATCTCTTTACCAAGTCTTTGAAATTCACTCAGGTATTAGACCACTGAGGATGAGACAAGGCAAACAGGAAGCGCTGGATTGCAGGAAATTTGTTGGCTTAGAAAAAGGTGTTAAACGAGGTTCTTATAACTGCTGCGCGCAATTGTCCTCACCAGGTGGTGCGAGTGAAGCCAACCAAAACACAGCTTAAAGTGCTTGATGCGATCAAAATTGGAGAGATTGTGACGACACAACAAATGGCGGAGTAGAGTTTAGTTACTCAATACTTGGGTAATCAAGATGGGAGATAGAGTATACATACATGATTTCGAATGCTCATTAGAAATTCTCGCTGGATAGAAAATTCTATTCTTTAAGTTTGGCTAGCATTGTTAGTGGTTTAAACCACTGTTAATATTCAAGTAAATAAACGTGGCTATATAAAGACTTGTAAGTATTCATATTAAAAATGTGTAGTTTCTGTCTAGTAGCTGTTATTTGAATTAGAAGAGATAGATTATCATGAGAAAAATTTTATTAAAATCTTGTTTTATCACATGCCTTTTATCCGCTTTGACTTTACAAAGCTTCAATGTGTTGGCCGCTTCAGGTTCAATTACTGGTAAGGTCCAAAAGCTACGGACACATCAGTATTTAACTGGTGCATCATGGGATGGCGCTAGTTGGTTTTGTTTGGAATCCGACGTTACAGTTGGCAGTTGTCGTACGACGGCTTCCTGTAATAATGGTACCGCATTAGTTATTGCTAGAAATGCTGAATCTGATCTCTTTTCTTTAGTACTTGCCGCAAGATTGAGTGGACAAGAAATTACTGTTCACGTGGATGATTCTTTTAAGTATCTCGACACTTGCGTGGCAAGAATTATAGATATGTAGTTGAAGTTATGGACTTTGAATCTAGTGAAAGGAAGACATCTTAGTAACAGCGGTGAAGCTGAGCAAAGCTTCACCAGCCTAGATTGTGCGAGAGAACGGGAGAGCATTGTATCCACCCGCTGAAGCTGATTATCTTAGTAAACTCAATGAGCTGTTTGCCACTTCAGTAATTTTCTCTACAGCAGTATTTGCGACTTCCTTAAGTTGATCCACGGTAAAGTACCCGGGCTCTCTAAGAAGTTTAGGGATTTCTTCTAATCTGAACACCACGGAATCTTCAGGGACGATTTGCGTGCTAACAACATGTCCTTCTTCCATCCCCATGCCTTCAACAATAGGTTTCATTGGGGGGTAAGGTTTGCCGTTGTGTTCGACGATAATAAGATTTGAGTCGTGGAATGGAACGGTGATTTGATTAGATATATGTATGCCCTCGTAGCAATAGAGACTTTAATCACCAAAACGCACCAATCAACAGCTGGTAGAAAAAGGCTATCTCTCAAAGATAGTAGATAGCCGATCGTTTGGAGGCGTAGAGCTTATGTATCAAAACTCAGTCTCAGTATATCAACAGTCTCTCCTGTGAAGAACGGCTGAACATCTAAGAGATAAGGATTTTGTTTGAGGAACATGTAGTGATCCCAGGTAATGGTTAGTGAATGACCTAGTTCGTTTAGCAGTAATTGAATATGGTCCTTTGCTTTGTTCGGTTGGTAATTTTTAGTAAAGCCTTGAATGACTATCAAACGCTGTTGAACTAAGCACTGCTGTAATGACAAACCCTTCATCAGCACGGTTTAAGTTTTTTGAGTTGGTATCTGATTGGAGTCTGCCTATTTACCTAGCACTATTCAGCATTTTCGTATTCTTTATCACGACCTCTGATTCGGGCACGCTTGTTATCAATACACTGACATCAAAGGACGAAGACAATGCTCCGATTTCACAACGCATTGGCTGGGTAATTGCTATTTCAGGTATCACTAGCTTGTTGTTAATGAGTGGAGGTATGACAGCTATTCAATCACTACTCGTTATTATGGGATGTCCTTTTGCCATTATGGTAACGATGATGAGTTATGGGTTTATGGAATCTGTGTATCTTGAAGTATATGCTCCGGCAACCAAAACGAGAGGAGCGGAATTGGATGAAGTGATTAGAAAAGCAGAGCAAACGGAGATTGAATATGAATATAGGAAAACTCAAGTCATCCATGGTGGTAAGTAATCATATTGAGTTAGATTACGTAAGATCAATAATATAGACGATTCACTGACTATACAGCTCTCCTCACTTTCAAGTTCCTCCTTAGAGCTACTTTTCACTCAAAAGTCCATACATCCCTTATATATCTGCATAAAAGGTTGGACACCGGTTTAAGTGTCTTTCCATACACAGAGTTATCAGTGATTTGCTAAATTAAAATAGTCACTGACTCACTTTTGTCCACCAACGTTTCAGGTCTTTCTGAGCCCTACTAAATGTGACTGCCAAACTTTATGTTGACCACTAACGAGCGCAAGGTGGAGGTTCAGATCTTAGAAGAGGTGAATGCTCTCAGAGCAGAGGTTTAGGAATTGAAAGCAATACTAAAACAGCAAGCTGAAAGAAATGAGTAGTCTGCTATCATGCGACTAGACTTGCCATACTTGTAGTTATTCATGAGTTGCTAATATTTAATTTTTCGTAACTCAAAAATGTCCAAAAGCTTGCATCTCAGGTACTGCGATAAGCGGTGCCCAATTGCGCTTTGTGATACTAGAAGTTATTCGATGGGTGGATTTTGGCCGTCGCCGCTAAATTGACAATGTCCAAAAATCGGTTTGAGGTACACCATAGAAGATGTGATCACCAAGTGATTTTGTCGCATCATCTCGTAACATTAATGGCTTAGAGTATGTTTCTGATTGCTTCCACTAGGCACGTTAACTCGTTTCATAAGTGCGCCACCTTCCATTGGATAAGCATCAGCAGACACTTTCCATAGGACGTGTGTGGTGATGTGATAGGTGCCATCCGGGATATTGCCAAATTCAAATTCGCCTTGAGCGTCACACACCGTTTCTCGAATGTAGCCATAAAAATGAGGGTCAGGATTTGCAAAGGTCTTGTTAGAAACAGTGAAGATTGATTGAATCCACGCACCAAGTTGCCATACAAATATTGAATGCGTTCAGCTGAAGAGGAGGAGTGTGGTATCAGACAAACTGGATTGCCAGCACACGTTTTTGCGTCGCCAGCAACGGTCTTTAAAATGCTTTACCAGAAAGTACTCCCGCCCCAGATGCCTTAGCCGCTTTAGAGTTTGCTCACTGAACCTTACAATCTAAACCAGAAATAGCCTAACTTTTGTGTAGATTGCAGTTTTTGTAAACAAATTGATCTTTATTGCATATTTTTCGTATGCAAAATTATGAACCCTGTCTAATATTATTCTACTGGTTACATAATGTGTGATGGTGCTTGTGTCTGTTGCCCTAGAAAAATCTGATCGCGACTTTACACAATCATCGTCAATTTAGTGGACTACTAGGGAGCGTGCTGATATGCACCTTAGCAATCAAAAAACTTTAAAATCATCCCTATTGTTAGTGTTATGTGTCACCATCGGCTTGTGTATTGCGCTTGCTTTTGGCGCTAAAGAGTATATTTCTCAGCAGGCAACAGCTCAGTACGCCTCAGACTTAGCAAATGAGCTTTCCAGCAGACAAAATACTTTGCAACGTAAGCTAAACGATTGGCAGAGACAAATCAGCTTTCTATATTCAACACCGCCCATTCAGGGAATCGTACGTGCTGACGAAAATGCTGGTGTTGACCCATTTGATGGTACGACATCTCAACTTTGGATTGATCGCCTAAATACAATTTTTAAAGGTTACATAGAGAACAACAGCGACATTTTTCAGATTCGATATATCGGTGTGAAAAATAAAGGAATGGAAATCGTTCGTGTAGACAGAGCGGGGGGGTCGGCTGAGATAGTGCCGTCAAACAAACTGCAGAACAAGAGCAAATCTGATTATTACCAAGCCGGAACAAAACTCCTTCCGAATGAAATCTACAAATCTGGTATCAACCTGAATCGTGAGTACGGAAAAGTTTCGTTCCCTTACACTAAAACGATTCGATTTTTATATCCCGTACATGATGATAAAGGACAGTTGTTTGGTTTGTTGGTCATCAACTATTACGCGGATGCATTACTCGATCTGTTTTCAGAAAATCTCAATTCAGATATACAGGCGTACATATTGAATAGCCGCGGCGAGTTCTTATTAGGCCCTGATTCGAATATGGAAATGGCGACTGATTTAGGCCATCAACACACATGGGACAGTTATTTTTCTGACAGTGTTGCGAACCTATATCCATCGAATGCGCTGTATTCAGAAAGTGAACTTCTACAAGATGAAATTATGTTCACGCAAAAGAATATTGAACTCGGTCGCTTAGAAGAGCATAGATGGATACGTTTAGTACTTCTCACGCCGTTATCCGTTATAGAGCAATCAATCGCCAATCAGTCACTCCCTTTATACGCAGTTTTGGCGGTTCTTTTCATCCTTATTAGCGGGTTTCTCTTTGTCGCTCATATATTTCTCAACAAGAAATTTACCTTATTGGATACGCAATCTGAATTTGAAGCCATCGTCAAGAATTCTTACGACGCCGTGATCGGTGTTGACCGTAACGGAATAGTAAAAAGCTGGAACCATGCGGCTGAAACGATATTTGGTTTTACCGCCAGTTACGCGCAAGGCAAAAATCTGTTTGAATTGGTTTTCTCTCATGACTCCGCGCAGCCTATGCAAAGAAAGCTCATCGACATCTTTGCCGGAGGTGTGGTGGATTCGTTTGATGCCGTCGCAAACAAGCGTAACGGAGATAAGCTCGATGTCTCTATTACTCTGTCGCCAATTGTCAATAAGGACAATGCGATCTCTGGTGTCGCGGGCATTATGCGCGATGTGACGGAACAGAAGAAAACAGCGTCGAAATTGTTGGAAGTGAATGAATCTCTAGAACAAACGGTGCTAGACAGAACTTCTGAACTACGTTTGGCTAAAGACAAAGCCATTGCCGCGAACAAAGCGAAGGGGGATTTTGTCGCCAATATCAGTCACGAAATTCGCACCCCAATGAACGCGATTTTAGGTCTGGCTTACTTGTTGAAAAAACAGGAGTTGTCACCTCAGTCGCTAGATATGGTTAAGCGTATTCATGATGCAGGTAAGTCACTTCTTGGCATTATTAACGATATTTTGGACTTCTCTAAAATTGAAGCAAACCGCCTTGAAATCGAAAATGTTCCATTTCGGTTGACTGAAGTGATCGACAACGTTGCCAGTATTATGTCCACAGCAGTCGGCTCAAAACCGGTTGAAGTTGTTATCTCAGCCTTGCCTCCGGAAGCTGAGTTTCTAAAAGGGGATCCACTTAGGCTCAGACAGATACTGATTAATCTAGCTAGCAACGCGCTTAAGTTTACCGATGAAGGGGAAGTTGTACTCAAAGTTGAATCTGTCGGTGAGTTAACTAATCAGGGTAAAACGAAATTGAGGTTTAGCGTCACGGATACAGGTATTGGTATTCCCCCTGAGAAACAAAAGCATATTTTTAGCGAGTTTTCTCAAGCGGATAGCTCAACTACACGTACGTACGGTGGTACGGGTTTAGGGTTAACGATAAGTAAAAAACTGACCTCTTTGATGGGAGGAGAACTACAACTGACTAGTGAATTTGGTAAGGGAAGTGAGTTTTATTTTGAGCTACCTTTCGAAGTCAATAACAAGGAAGGTAACTCGTTGCCAAGTATGGTCTACCAGAGATTACTCATCGTAGAACAGCATCCGACAACGCGTGAGCTTTTGTGCGATATCGCGTCGAGTATTGGCTGGCAAGTTAATTCCGCAGGTTGTGGGCAAGATGCACTTAAACTGATCAACGAAAAAGGTGTTGATCACTATGATGCAGTCTTGATTGACTACCAACTTCCTGAATCTGGGGGAATACCAGTTGCACGGGCGGTTAAAGGGTTGTCTGAGGAAGTCAATTTGACGGTGATTCTAATTATATCGCCTCACCTTGTAGATAGTATTGATGAGCAGTCCAATCGTGTAATAGATGTTGTTTTAGCTAAACCTGTTACAAGCTCAAGTCTGTATAACGCAGTGCTTTCAGCGAATAAACGTCTCGTTGAAAAAACATCTAATGATCGTCAGCTCGCTTCTTTCAAGCGGTTAAAAAATCGTTCCATTCTGGTTGTGGATGATAGCGAAATCAACCGAGAAGTCGCCCAAACTATCTTAGAAGATGAAGGTGCTTCTATAACAACTGCCCAAAATGGCCAAGAGGCGGTGGATATGTTGGTGCAATCACCTGAGGCGTTCGACCTTGTCCTTATGGATATTCAAATGCCCGTTTTGGATGGTTATCAAGCGACTGCAAAAATTCGTTCTATCCCTACATTGGTTGATCTCCCAGTCATCGCATTGAGTGCTGGTGCGTTTAAAGTTCATCAGCAAAACGCAAAAAATGCGGGAATGAGTTCGTTTGTGTCCAAGCCGTTTGATGTGGAGCAACTGATTGAAGAAGTACTCAAGTGGACGCCAAAACAGGAAAATAGTGAAAAGGTTGATGTGGTAGACACGAAACTTGACCAAAGCCATGCGGATAATAATCCAGTCAACCAAGGCGACTCGTATAGTTCATTGGTGCTGAATATTACCCAAGGGCTGAAGGTGTGGAAAAGAGAGGATAACTATTTAAAGCAACTTCAATCTTTCGTTTCAAACCATGCAGATGCGGCCCAGCGCTTGGAAGAGCATACCTTAAAACATCAATGGGCAAGCGCACGTTCATTACTGCATAAGCTGAGAGGAGTTGCAGGGGCTCTCTGTATGAATGAGTTGATGGAAGTAAGTGGACAAGCCGAATTAGAAATTGAGCTTTCAGAGAGTATCAGCGATAAGGCATTGGATTCGATTAATCGATCTCTAGCCAGATCAATTGAAGAAGCGCAAGCATACATCACCTCTCTACAGCCAGAAATAAGCGATGTTAAATCGTCGGCTGATATACGCTATGACAATGATGGACAACGCGCTGCATTAGGTGAGCTGCTAACGGCGCTCGATAGTGATGATTTGAGCGAAATTGAACAGGCACTAAGTGTGGCCGTGAATAGGTTGCCTCAAGAGGTGGTAGATCAAGTTACAGCTGAGGTTGAACAGTTCCAATTTCGTCGTGCAGAAGACGTAGTGAAGCACTATTTGGACAGTGGGTACAAACATGCCTTTTAGAAAAACCATTCTATGTATTGATGATGAACCGGTGAACTTAGCGTTGATGCGCAGCTTCCTAGAAGAACTCTATATCCTTAAGTATGCCAATGGTGGTATTTCTGGTTTTGAGAGTGCAGTAAAACATCAGCCAGATTTAATCTTGGTGGATGTGGATATGCCAGATCTTAATGGTTTTGAGCTCACCAGAAAAATCAAGCAACGTGATGACCTAAAAAATATCCCAGTAATTTTTGTTACCGCATCTAAGGGTGAAGTTGATGAGAACAAGGGATTTGAAGTCGGTGGTGTGGATTATATCTCTAAACCTATTTCTGAGCCGATCTTAAAAGCAAGGATTCACACTCATTTATCACTGGTTAAAGCCTCTGAACTGGAAGATAGTCAGCGTTCGGCATTGCACATGCTAGGGGAAGCAGGGCATTTTAACGATACCGATACTGGGGTTCATATCTGGCGAATGGCTGAATACGCCAAATACTTAGCCTTCTGGTCTGGCTGGAGTAGGGAAGACAGTGAATTATTAGAAATGGCAGCACCGATGCATGATACGGGTAAAATCGGTATACCAGATACGATTTTAAAAAAACCGGGCAAGCTAGACGAAAACGAGTGGGCGGTGATGAAAAAACATTCGCAAATTGGTTACGATATATTAAGTAAAAGTGACAATAAATTATTTAATCTAGCGGCAGAGATTGCGTTGGGCCACCATGAAAAGTGGGATGGGAGTGGTTACCCAGAAGGACTCGCTGGCGACGCTATCCCAGAATCCGCAAGAATCGTTGCTGTAGCAGATGTGTTTGATGCTTTGACTATGAAGCGTCCTTACAAAGAAGCATGGCCAATACCTAAGGTCCTAGAAACATTAAGTGAAATGTCTATCGGGCATTTGGAAAAGCGACTGGTCGATATTTTTATCGCTCATATCGACGAGATAAAAGAAATTAAAGCGAAATGGGATAAAAAAGAGAAGACGCTAAAGCGTACTAATCAGACCTCATCTGACAGTGTTCTGCTCTAGACAGACTGGACCTTCATCAAGCGACTTTTCAATACCTGTAGTTATTTATTAATTGCTAAATTATTAAAATCACTGACACAGAAATGTCCAACTTCGTGCCAAACTACTAATCAGGCATAAGTATTGTTCTAAGGAGTGCTCCCAAACTTCCCTGCTAAATACTCATATGCAGCAGGGCAGTTAACAATATTGATATTTCTCATGCCTTGACTTATTTCCTGTTCAGTTAAGTTGGTGAGGTCAAGATCGCTTTGTAGCTCACGCCCGTAACTAAACATCCTATTTATCAAGGCCTGCATTTCACCTAATTCGCATAATTGAGATTCTATATTAAATCTCCACGACGCTCTACGTACTAGGTTGGTGTCCTTGTATTCGCTCTGTGCTCTAGCGGATATATATTGATTCATACTTAATACCTTGGCCATTATCTCAACCACTTCAATATTCGTATGTTGCATACAGTTTGAGAATATGGTGACTGCATCATTGATGCTTGCTTTGGGGGGAACTGGTTTTTCGTCTCGGGTCGTCTGATCAATTCGCCAATAATCGTAGGTCTGTATATAGAAGTTGGCTAAATTCGTAGTGTGCTCAGTGAAATCTGATAATGCTTGGGGTAACATCGCCCTTGCTGCAATTAACTGGCGTTGGCGCTTTTTTTCCTCGCTATATCTGGCTGCATATACAGCAACCAAGCTGGCAGAGAAGGCGATCATAGCAGCATTAAGTGTTTGCCAGTTTGACCAAACGTCATGAACATATAGCCAATTTCCTCCACCATCATACCAAGGCTTAACTGCCATCATCACGAAGTAAGTACCGATTAGAGCTATTGCGGAGATAGATGTAGCGGTTTTTATGAATGTGTCAAACAGCTTCGTTGGAGATGTAATGTTCTCACGTAAAGATGCTAAGCAACTCTTACCCCAATAGATACATTCATGTACTAACTCATAGCAGTCTTTCTGGATCTGTGTCCAATAATTGATCATCAGCACTAAGTTACTCCTCCAAATGAATACCAATAGAGTCTATATATTTGTCGTTCGCTATGGTACTGATATTTATAAAGTTGCAATCAAAAATATATTGATTGAGCAAGCCTAGAAGCTGGTCAACTCATATGATAAGGGCTAGTGCTCCAAATCACTAGGATTGGTATTGTGAAGGCTCAGGTAGTTAGTTTGATAATATTTCGCAGGCTGAGACTAGGTTTGGTTGCATCTGATGCTGAATGGTTTTAGCCACTTTGTCTAAACGGAATTTATCAGAAGTAGGCTGTTTCGTACGAATACCCTAAGCCGTTCCTGTCTAGAAGTTACTTATAAGACCAAAATATAGCTGTTTTATTGCGTCTATCTAGTGTCTCATAATTTTATATTTAAAAATAAAATATATAAATATCAGTTTCTTACAGTTTCATTTTCGTAATCGAAGAAGAAAAACGTAGGTTGATGCTCTTGTTGCATTATCTCTTTACCAAGTCTTTGAAATTCACTCAGGTATTAGACCACTGAGGATGAGACAAGGCAAACAGGAAGCGCTGGATTGCAGGAAATTTGTTGGCTTAGAAAAAGNATAATCGAAGAAGAAAAACGTAGGTTGATGCTCTTGTTGCATTATCTCTTTACCAAGTCTTTGAAATTCACTCAGGTATTAGACCACTGAGGATGAGACAAGGCAAACAGGAAGCGCTGGATTGCAGGAAATTTGTTGGCTTAGAAAAAGCCCCGAGTGGTTAACTCAGGGCTTCGCTATGTTAGGCTTGTTGAGCTTCAAGCTCTTCGTCGGTGAGTTTATCACCAAGAATACGGCTTGTGRGGGTGYYTGCTGTCATGGCACCTGAGACGTTAAGAGCAGTTCGTGCCATATCAATCAAAGGTTCAATTGAGATAAGCAGCGCTGCGATGGTTACTGGTAATCCCATTGCAGGTAATACAATCAAGGCTGCGAAGGTCGCACCGCCCCCCACGCCGGCGATACCGAATGAGCTCACCACGATAATTGCAACTAGGGATAGGATGAAGTTGATATCCGTTGGATCGATACCCACAGTTGGAGCAACCATCACGGCCAACATTGCAGGGTAGATTCCCGCACAGCCATTTTGTCCTATGGTTGCGCCAAATGATGCTGAAAGGTTTGCAATCGCAGGTGGCACGCGCAGCTTGTTGATCTGTGCTTCTACGTTAAGTGGAATCGTTGCTGCTGAGCTGCGTGACGTAAATGCGAATGTCAGCACCGGCCAAATCTTCTGGAAATACTCTTTAGGACTAACACCAACAAAAGACACCAGAATTCCGTGAACAACAAACATTAATGCGATGGCAACGTATGACGCTACGATAAAGCCCAGTAGGTTGAGAATGTCACTCGCACTGGATGTGGCAACAACTTTCGCCATTAGCGCTGCAATACCGTAAGGTGTCAAAGCCATGATCATTTTTACCAAACGCATCACTACCGACTGAGTGGCTTCTACAAACGTACGAATCGGTGCTTCCAATTCTTCCTTTTCTGCCATCACTTTGCGTGCAGCGATACCAGTTAATACACCGAAGATCACAACAGCGATAATCGAAGTCGAGCGAGCACCAGTTAGATCAGCAAAAGGATTAGTAGGAATAAAGCTAACCAGC
This sequence comes from Vibrio sp. Isolate23, assembly GCF_022398095.1. NCBI lineage: Bacteria > Pseudomonadati > Pseudomonadota > Gammaproteobacteria > Vibrionales > Vibrionaceae > Vibrio > Vibrio sp. Isolate23. The sequence continues at coordinate 145,120 of NZ_JAKEUV010000002.1, read as the reverse complement.
ATTTGAGGAATGGTGAGATCGCTGACGACACCTACGCGGTCTTCGAGCACAGCAATACGAGCTGTTTCTCGGGCACCTTCAGTTAAACCTTCTGCACTAAGGCCAAACGCCTGCGTCACAAAGATACCGATGATGGCAGAAATTGCCGTGGTGGCTAATAGAACGGAAATTGTCAGGCCAGAGATCTTGCCCAATGATCCGCCTTTTTCTAGTTTGACAACGGCGGCAATCATAGAGACCAGTACCAGAGGCATAATGACCATCTTTAATAGGCCAACATAACCACGGCCAACGACATTGACCCACTCCAGAGTTTGAACGATAACCGGGTTACCTTCACTGAATATAAGTTGAAGCGCTAAGCCAAATGCACTGCCGAGCACTAAACCGCATAGAACGAGTCGGGATAATGTGTTTTCCTTCCGCTGTTGGCCAAAAAGGAAAAAGAGGATACCGACAAATACCGCTAAAGAAGCGATAGCCGCTACTGACATAATAGGTTGTCCTTATTGAGAGTTTGAGTCGCATTTATTGAGTAAATGCATTACAGGATTAAATTCTGTAACAAACAATAATGATTTGAAAAGTATGATTGAAATAAAAAAAAGATATTTGATATGTATTTAAGTTATTAAACTGGCGATTTTGTATCGAAAGTGCGCGAATAAAAGTGAAAATGGGCAACTTATTGATATTTATTAATCAAATCTCTCATCTGGATACTATCAAGAGTTTGAATTTTTCTTTCCGTGTTGGTCAGCAAGCTGTATTGCATCGCCCTTGCGACTTCTTCAGCTTGAATGGGAATCAACTTAGCCAGCTTGCCTAACATAAGCGGTCGAAGAGATTTCAAGACAAATTGAACAACGGCTTCATCAGTGCGAGGGGTATCCCTAAGGCCGACAAGAGGTCCAGGCCTGACAAAGGAAACATGTTCAAACCCCATACGCTCAATGGCTATTTCCATTTTGCCTTTGCAGCGCAAGTAATGAGACACAGAACGTACCGAAGCACCGTAACTAGAGACAACGGCTAAGTGAGTCACACCAAGTACCTTCATTGTTTGAGCTACATCGCACACTAACTCGTAATCGATGCGTTCCAGTTCCTGTTTTGAGCCTGCTTGCTTGATGGTGGTACCTAGGCAGATGAAGCCGTATTTTGGGGATGGTTTATCAGAGTCCCACTCTTGAACTTGAAGTTGTTTGTTTTCCAGTACTTCCAGCTTGGGGTGAAAGAAAGGCAGTGGACGACGGCTCAAGGCATAGATGCGTGTGATGGGAGCTTCTTCTAGCATCTGTTTAATCAGCTCTGTTCCTATTAAGCCTGTCGCGCCAGCAATCATGACGACTAAATCTCTCGACTCAGACACATTATTGTCCTTAGTTCAATGTAACAACCAGAGCATCTAATAATGCACTTGAAAAGTCTGTGATCGATCCTTTAGGTTGAGAGTTATCTTGGGTCATGTTTGGCCTCGATTAACGAGGCCATTCTGGTGGTGGAGAGATCAAGTTAGGGAGAAAGGGACTCGCTTTTGAGTCTTTTGATTCGACTTGTGTTGTTTCTGTTTCTTCGATTTTTGATTGGCAAACATACAAACCTCCTTGCGCTATCAAGCTTGGGTCAACCGTACTCGGCGTTAAGCAATGCAGTCTTCATGCCGACTAATTTTCAGTGTGATATTTTTCAGTAAGTTAGTTGTGAATAAGGCTGCCCCATATAATAAGATAGGTGATGGGCGGGAAAAGTTTCATTTTTCACATCAATTTGAATATGAAAATGACGCCTGTATATGTCTATACGCGATGAAATAAGCGTGGGGGTGGGGTGTTAACTAGCTGATTTCGCGTTACACTCAGAGCTTCACTGGGGACTCGTGACACCAAAAGGAACAATAAAATGAATATTGATGCAAGCACTCTTGCTCCTACTCAGATGTACCATTTGATGACTCAAACCGTGATTCCAAGGCCAATTGCGTGGGTTTTGACCGATTCGGGTGATGCAGATTACAACCTCGCACCATTTTCTTATTTCACACCTATCTCAAGTAACCCTCCGCTTTTAATGTTTTCTGTGGGTAAAAAACCGACAGGCGAGATCAAAGATACGACACGCAACATCCTAGAGACTGGAAGAATGGTGGTGCATATCGCAAATGCTGAGATGGCTGAGCAAGTAACTCAGACATCGGCAACCTTACCACATGGTCAGTCTGAGGTTGCCTTAGCCGAGTTGGAACTGACTGAATTTGAGGGCTTTGAATTACCAAGAATCAAAGATTGCCCAATTGCTTTTGGATGCAAGCTGTTTGAAGTTAAAGAAATTGGGGAAACACCTCAAAGCCTAATCTTTGCTCAAATTGAAGACATATATATTGCGCCGGAAGTGATTGGAGATAAACAAGAACGTTTAGTTGTTGACGCACTAAAAGTGAATCCTCTTTCTCGTTTAGGTGGTAGCCAATATGCCAATCTAGACCAACCATTTACTGTCGCCAGACCGAAATAAAGCTGTATGTTAGATCAATCTTATTCAGATGCTATTTGGCATCGAATCAATCAAAAAACTAAACCACTGGGTGCTCTTGGACAGTTAGAGTCAATTGCCCACCAGCTCGCACTGATTCAGAGTAACTCAAAAAGTGACGCCGTCACTAGTGTGAGCATTGTAAAGCCAACCGCTATTGTCTTTGCTGGTGACCATGGCATTGCGGACGAAGGTGTGAGCATCGCGCCAAGCGCTGTGACTCAACAAATGGTGTTAAATTTTCTTGCTGGTGGAGCGGCAATCAATTGTTTTTGTCGGGTAAACCAGATTGAGCTTAAGGTGGTTGATACGGGAATATTGATTCCTGTAGAGGTGTCAGCGCTCAACTTTGTAGTGCAAAGGCTGGGTGACAGAACCGCCAATTTTGCCAATGAGGCAGCGATGTCTAGTGACCAAGTCAAACAGGGGATTGAGTTTGGTCGCGAGCTAGTTAAGCGAACGGTCAATGAAGGTTGCAACCTTGTCATGTTTGGTGAAATGGGTATTGGCAATACATCAAGTGCCGCCGCCATAGTTGCTGCTTTGACAGGTCAGGATGCCCAATCATGTGTTGGTCTAGGCACAGGAATCACCACTGAACAGCTAGCGAAAAAAGTGGCTCTAGTTGAGCAAGGCGTGTCGCGTTGCCGAGGTGGTGACGTTTATCAGGTGTTATCTGAAGTGGGCGGTTTTGAGATTGTGCAAATGGTGGGGGCGTTCTTGGCCGCCAGTGAAACAAGAACACCCGTTATTGTCGATGGGTTTATTGTCACAGCAGCAGCCTACGCAGCAACGCTGATAGCACCTGAATGCAGAGAGTTTATGATTTTTGCGCATAAATCTGAAGAATTGGCCCATCAGATATTACTCGAAAAACTCGATGCTAACCCGCTGTTAGATTTGTCTATGCGTTTAGGAGAAGGCACAGGCGCCGCTCTTGCGATTCCTTTAGTCAGAGCGGCTGCAGAGTTTTACAATTCAATGGCAAGCTTCGAAGATGCCGGAGTAACGGTTTGATGCATTCTCTGAGGTATCAGATAGAACTGTTCTGGCTGGCTTTAGGTTTTTTTTCGCGGTTACCCATTCCTCAAGCTACTCCATACTCAGAAAAGCGCATGAATCAGGCTGGCCGTTACTTTGCTTTAGTCGGCTTATGCCTAGGAGCATTATGTGCCATGGTTTATTGGTTGGCCGAAAGTGTCTGGGGCGTCAATGTCGCCGTTGTCGTGGTTATGGTGTTTAGTTTGTTGTTAACCGGTGCTTTCCATGAGGATGGCCTGACCGACATGGCAGATGGCATTGGTGGTGGAATGACGCTTGAAAGGCGTTTGACCATCATGAAAGACAGTCGAATTGGCACCTACGGCGCGAGTGCCCTTGTCATGGCTTTACTGGGAAAGTACGTTCTGCTTACTGAGCTTGCGCCTAAAACTGAACTCATAGTCGTTTTACTCATCTCTTATACTTTAAGCCGAGCGATCGCTGCTTCGCTCATTTATAACATGCCTTATGTGAGTGACCCCGAGGTGAGCAAGAGTAAACCGCTTGCAAATCAACAATCTAAAAGTGAACTTGTGATACTGGCTGTCACCGCTTTGCTGCCGATGTTGTGGTTAGATTATACGCTAGTGGTTTTGTTGATTACTGCCGCTCTTATGTTTCGAGTGCTTTTCAAACACTGGCTAATGAAACGAATTGGTGGATTTACGGGCGACTGCCTAGGTGCTGCTCAGCAGTTGATGGAAATAGTGATTTATCTAGTGATACTTGGTTTTCTGTGAAGGTGAAAGAGTGTCTATACATTTGACATTGGTTGCGGCTATTTTGCCAATCAAGCTGTAAGGGAAGAAGCTTGAAGACAGTTAATATTTATTTACTCAGGCATGGAAAAACACAAGGTGAGCCTGCCTTGAATGGTTCCACTGATGTTTTGGTTGACTCCGATACTCAGCAAGCAATTTGCCGAGGTTTGATATCATTGTCTTTAAACATCACCCACGTTGTGACATCACCACTTCGGCGCTGCCAAGACTTGGCCGCACTACTGGTGTCAAATCGGCCGGCTCTCTCATTATCAGCAGATCCTCAGCTGCAGGAAATGAATTTTGGTGAGCTTGACGGTAAACCATTTGACTGTATTAAGCCTCACTGGCCATTGCTGGAGCAATTTTGGCAAGACCCCGCAGAGACGGTTTTACCAGAGGCAGAGACTCTACAGCAGTTTCACCGTCGTGTTACTCAACGGTGGACTGCACTGGTAGAGAGTGTCGAAGAGGACACATTAATCATTTGTCATGGTGGTACGATACGTATGATATTAGCTTCAATATTGGATTTAGACTGGAAAAACCCTGCGCTCTATTCTGTGCTTCAAATAGGCAATCAAAGCCTGACTCACATCCAACTGACCAGAGCAGACAGTCTGTACCAACGAGTGTGCTCCATTGGCGTACCACTTCAAATTAAGGAATAAAACATGACAACACCAAGTTGGAATCTGACCATTGCTTATCAAGGTTTAGACGATAATAAGATTGAACAAGATGTCGAGCTCGTTCAGCAATGTATTCAGGTATTGGGACTGAACGTTGATAAACGTAACTCGGTTGCCGTGATGCAAAATGCAATATTGACTAGTGAAGCCGCAGGCAAGCTACTTTCAACAATCAATACGTTTGCAAATTGCCATGCGTCAGTAGACGCCAAAAACAGCGCAGCCAAAGCAATGATTGGTCGTGTAGCTAAGCTGAATTCTGAGCTTTCTCAAGCGTTTACGCCTTATGAAGATACTCTGACAAACGCTCCCGAAGAGTTCATTATTGAGGTATTGAACCATGAAAATGGGGATGTGTTTGGTCAGGCATTTCAGATTGATTGTACACGCAAGCTTGCAGACACCAAGTTAAGTGTTGCGGAAGAGCAATTGCTATCAGCAATGCAGGTGGATGGGCGAGATGCTTGGGGGAGAATGTATGACAACATCACAGGCTCGCTGCAAGTGAATGTAGGAGAACACGAACCCGATTTTATCGGCTTTTCTCAGGCTGCCAGTATTTTGTATGGTACGGACTTTAACAAACAAGAACGAGCTTGGCGCGGTATTCAGAAAGCAATGCACACGCACCAAGAAAGTTTTGCTGGAATTTTAAATGCACTAGCGGGATGGCGCCACACGGTCAACCAAAAACGTTCTCATGTGAAAAAAGTACACTTCCTAGATAGTAGTCTTCATGGCAGTCGTATCCAAGCGGAAACCTTAGATACCATGATGAAAGTTGCTAAAGACAACCGACATGTAGGACAGAAAGCAGGTTTGCTTATGGCCAAAGTGCATGGTTTGACGGAAATGAAACCTTGGAACCATTTAGCGGGTATGCCGAGCCTAACAGAGACTCAACCTAAGGTGTATAGCTTTGATGAGGGTATCGAGATCATTACCAATGCCTTTGCTCAAGTGGACAATGAAATGGCGGAATTTGTCACCATGATGGTGGAAAATGGATGGATTGACGCTGCGCCTTCAACCAACAGACGCCTAGGTGCATATTGTACAAAATTTGCCGCAACGCGTTCCCCGTTAGTCTTCATGACTTGGGGAGGAAGCCGTTCCAATCTTCTCACTCTAGCTCATGAACTTGGCCACGCTTTTCATAACTGGGTAATGCGTGATATGCCGCTGTGTCAAACACGCTATCCGATGACGCTAGCAGAAACGGCTTCCATCTTCGCTGAAAATATTGTCCGTGATTACTTGCTGGAACAGAGCGAAAGTCGTGAAGAAAAGTTGGAAATGCTATGGGAAGAGCTTTCAAGTTGCTACGCCTTGATGATCAATATTCCAGTGCGTTTTGAATTTGAAAAGGCATTCTATCAGCAGAGAATGGCAGGTGAACTGAGTGCTGAACAATTGTGTGCTTTGATGAGTGAGACTTGGAAAGAATGGTATGGTGAGTCAATGACGGAAGCCGATCCTTATTTCTGGGCAAGCAAGCTTCATTTCTCCATTTCGGGAGTCAGTTTTTACAACTATCCGTATTTATTTGGCTATCTGTTTAGTAAAGGTGTCTATGCACAACGAGAATCGAAAAGTGACAACTTCTATGCGGATTACGTCAGCCTTTTACGTGATACTGGCTCAATGATGGCAGAAGAAGTGGTTGAAAAGCATTTGGGTATGGCATTGAACAGTGAAGTGTTTTGGCAACAAAGCGTCGATATGGTGAAAAATAAAATTGATGAGTTCGAATCTCTATTGGATCAAGAATAAATTCACCATAAATATGATACGATAGTCAGCAAGCCGGGTAGGGAGTCTGCCCGGTTGTTTTATGTACAGCGAGAGCATTCTATCCCGAACGGAAAATGGTATCGGGCGTGGCAGTTGAGTTTTTTACGATGAAGCACGGATTTTCTCTTGATAAGTGAGATCGTGTCTACATAAATTGCCTGAACAATTCATTAACATACCCGCTGTGCAATAAAGGAGTAGCGCATGACGAAAAACCTCTTTCGCCAATCTTTTCTTTTTGACAGTCTGAACTTAGAACAAGACATGCCAGCTGGTGAAATCACTGTTGCAAATGGTACTGTGTTCAAACTTCACCAACGTGGAGTTCTGGAAGTCATCCCGTCAACGTTAAATGAAGACAGTAAACACATCATTTTTTCCTGTGGTGTTCATGGTAACGAAACCGCTCCCATGGAGTTGGTGGATAAAATCATTTCTGATATCCAGTCAGGCTTTCAGCCTGTCACGGAACGTTTGTTGTTTATTATTGCTCATCCTGAGTCAACGAACGCTCATACTCGTTTTCTAGAAATGAACCTCAACCGTTTGTTTGATGAAAAAGAATATGAACCTACGAAAGAGCTGGTCATTGCGCGAAACCTTAAACGTATTGTGGCAGAATTCTATGAAGGTACGCCTTCAGATAAGCGCTGGCATCTAGATCTGCATTGTGCAATCCGCTTATCTAAACACTACACATTTGTTGTGAGCCCGAAGACACGCCATCCTGTTCGAAGCAAAGCTCTCATGGAGTTTGTTGCGAGCGGTCATATTGATGCTGTGATGTTTTCCAATGCGCCTTCCAGCACATTCAGCTGGTTCAGTGCCGAAAACTTTGCCGCACAGGCATTGACGGTGGAATTAGGGCGAGTTGCACGTATCGGGGAGAATGATCTCGATAAACTGGTCGCTTTTGATTTGGCGATGCGAGATCTCCTCTCATCCAGCGAAGCAGAACACCTACCGCGTGTGCCCGTTATGTATCGTGTTAGCCGTACTATCGTTCGTCTGCACGATGACTTTGATTTCATGTTTGATGATGATGTAGAAAACTTTACGGCATTTAAGCATGGCGAAGTGTTTGGTCATGATGGTGATAAACCGCTGATGGCAAAAAATGAGGGGGAAGCGATCGTATTTCCTAACAGGCATGTTGCGATAGGGCAAAGAGCTGCGTTAATGGTTTGCCCAGTGAAAACGCGTTATGAAGAAGATCAACTTGTCTATGATTAAAGCGTTTGCAGTCTAAACTCATCAGACAAGCTTTCTATTTTAATGGCTTAACGGTATCGTTAAGCCATTATTTTTATCATACCTAGAATCACTTGCTGTATGAAGTTAAGCGAAGTCGTATGGAACTGAGTCAATTATTAAGTCGCAGACATCAACGCTGGAAGCGTTGTCTTATGGTGATCTTTGCTGCGCTTGTTCTTCTCTCCATGGCGCACCTTATGGTTGGTGAAATGTTCATTTCGCCTTTCTCAGAATTGACCCATTTGCAGCAACAATTGATGACTCAACTTCGATTGCCGAGGCTACTTGCCGCGATTGCTATTGGGGCGTCACTGGCTGTATCGGGTGCCGTTTTGCAGGTGCTTTTGGGCAATGTTCTTGCAGAGCCAGGCGTTCTTGGTATTTCAGGTGGGGCGAGCGTAATGATGGTCATCCTCCTGTTTTTTCTTCCTGCTTTGGCAACCCCAGTTGGTTTTATGGTGGCTGCGGTGATAGGTGCATTGCTGTTTACTCTACTGCTTGTGTCTATGGCTAAGGTGATGCGGCTGACTACGACAAGGCTACTTTTGGTTGGTGTTGCATTGGGTATTTTGACGGGTGCTGTTGTGACTTGGGCGTTCTATTTCAGTGATGACTTAAGCCTAAGGCAGCTTATGTATTGGTTGATGGGTAGTATTGGTGGGGCGAGTTGGTACCACCACACATTAACACTCACGTTGATCCCTGTTTTGGTGTGGTTGTGTTTAAAAGGACAGATACTGGACAAGCTAATGATGGGTGAACTGCATGCCAAGCAACTCGGCGTTGACGTGGAAGCGGTTCGCTGGAAGTTAATCTTAGCCGTTTCGATTCTTGTTGGTGGTTCAGTCGCACTCGGTGGTGTGATTGGGTTCATTGGTTTAATTGTTCCGCATTTGCTTAGACTCGCTTTGGGAAGTGAGAATCGCTATTTACTCCCCATCTCCGCATTGTCAGGCGCGTTGCTGCTTGTCTTTGCCGACATCATCGCCAGAATCGCGTTGGAATCTGCTGAGCTGCCACTTGGAGTCGTCACGACGACGATAGGCGCCCCTGTGTTTATATGGATGCTGGTAAAACATCATGATTCACGTTAATAGCCTATCGGTAGGCGCGCGTTTATTGCCACTTTCATTCTCGGTCGAGAAAGGGCAGATACTTCACGTTGTCGGCCCAAATGGGAGTGGGAAGAGCACCTTATTGACGGCTCTTTCGGGGTTGTTAGAGTTTGAGGGGGAAGCAACGATTTTCGGTTTAAGCGTCCACTCTAGCTCTATTGAGAGCCTTGCCATGTATAGAGCTTTCTTAAGCCAAAATGATCGACCAGCTTTTAATCTTGAAGTGTCACAATACCTTTCTCTATCATTGCCGAGTTCAGTTCTGAAAATGAATCAAGGGGTAGAGCAAGTGGTGAGTGAACTGGTCCAACTGCTCGAACTCGAGGATAAGCTCCATCGCTCAATTCATCAATTATCTGGTGGTGAATGGCAACGTGTCCGTTTATGTGCCATTTGTCTTCAAATTTGGCCAGCATTGAATCCATACGCGAAACTCTTGGTTCTCGATGAACCTGCTGCGTCGTTGGATATTGGCCAAGAGGCGCTGTTATATCGGTTGATTCGAAAGGTGGCGGATATGGGGATCTGCGTTGTGATGTCCAATCATGATTTGAATCGGACACTGAAGCATGCCGATCAAGCTTTATTGCTTGATAAAGGAGTGATGCAACATGTCGGCCCCGTCTCTCAAGTATTTGAGCCAAGTAAGTTATCGAAAGTGTTCAACACTCAAGTTCACCGGACAGAGTTCAATGGGGAGCCCGTATTAGTCTTTGACTGATAGACAGCCCTACCATTTCTAATACTCAAATTAGTGCAGTCTGCACTGAATGTGTTCATACTCATCTGATTTTAGCGAAGCAAAAATCTTATTAACCTTAAATATCAATTGGTTAGATTTGTTTCGTAGGGTGGCATAAGTTTGGCATTAATAAGAATGATACATTCTCGTTCTTGTTAGGCTTAGTCAATTTGAAGGGAAACCAGAAAGCTGACAACAAATAAGCCATTTTTATGATTATGGCAGCTTCCGCCACCTAAGGTTTCCGAAGGTGGCGGCTTTTTATCTAGGGGTTATACGGTGAGGGGAGCGAGGTCTGCTGGGCGGTAATAAACAGATTTTAACACCTTACCTTGGCGAATTGTCTTGCCCTCAGAGACGAAGTCTTCAGCACATTTGGCGATAATGTAATCACCTTTCTGTACCGCTTTCAACTTGATGCCTTGCTCTGCATAATGGGCTTCGGTTTCCGCGTATTCTTGCTCATTTCGACAGACTTTACTCATGTTGCTTGAGTGGACTTCATCCCAACAAGGAATAAAGTCGATGCCACGATTAACCGCAACATTGAGTAGCAAGTCAATCAGGTAACTGATGGCTAGGTTGGACTCTACTTTATTATCCCCTAGATGAACTAGGCGGCCCATTAAGACATATACACTGTCAATGATAGCGTCAGCTTGTTCCGTTTTATTGTCAGCTTCAGCTAACTCAGTAAGCTCTTCTACCGCTAAAGAGGTATGCAGGGTGTCTGCTTTCTCGTCTAAGCTTTCAGGAGAGGCAACAGGTAAGTCGAAAGTAGTACGAAACTCGGTAATGTCGCGGTAAAGATGGTCAAAGATATCTTGAGTAAGTTTGGATAGGTGCATTCACTTAACCTGCAATTGCTAATTATCGCGTCATACTAACAAAGCCTTATGAAACGTGCCATTGCAGCACGAAAATAAATGGGGCAAGGCCAAAATATTCAGAGTTTCACGTTCAAGGCCATTGATGTTGTTGTGAAAGTAAGTCTATCTTATATAAAAGGAAATTTATTAGGAAAGCATATGGTTGTAGCGAGTGAAAGTGAAAAGGTAATACGACGTCTTTACCAGATCACCAATGATTATCAGAAAGGGTTTGATATCCAGATTACCCAACTGATCATAATGGGGTTGGAGCGCTTTAATCTTGATATTGGTATCTTATCTCGTATAGATGACGACCAATATACCGTGTTATATTGCGTTACATCCGAAGGTGTCGAGTTAAACTCTGGGGATACTTTTAATTATGAGTCTACGTATTGCCAAATTACCTGCAGCTCGTCTGGCCCTGTTTCTATTGAGCATATGGGAGAAAACGATAAGTACGCTAAACACCCAGCTTATGAGGCTTTTGGCTTAGAGTCATACATCGGCATACCAATTTTTATTGATGACGAGATTTTTGGGACGCTCAACTTTTCTTCCGCCTCTCCCTACCCAAGAAAATTCAAAGATATCGATATTGATGCGCTTAAACTCATGGCTTCATGGATTGAGGTCGAGTTAATTCGTCGTAATCAGGAAGAACGTCTACAAAAGATGAACAGCCAATTAGAATATCAGGCTTATCATGATGTTTTGACTGGTGTCGCAAATCGTCGCTGTATGTTCAAAACGATACATTTGGACATTGAACGTATGAAACATGCTGGTGGTAAAGGAGCTTTGGCGGTCATTGACATCGATAACTTCAAGAAAGTCAACGATACTTATGGCCATCAAATTGGTGATGACGTTCTAAAGAAAACGGCACAAAAACTTCAGTCCAGCTTGTCTGACAGAGACTTTATTGCTCGTTTAGGCGGAGAGGAGTTTGTTGTCTGGTTCCCAGAGCGCAATACTGAAGAACGAAAGCAGTTCATCAATAAACTTCATCAATCGGTTACCGAAGTGGTGCTGGATAATAAACCAATAACGGTTTCCATTGGCGTTTGTGAGTTTGACTTCTCCCTTGAATCAAACTCTGATTGTAAGAAGAGTACTCTCGATCAAATCATTCTTGTGGCTGATGAGGCGCTGTATACCGCTAAGAACCAAGGACGCAATTGCGTTGTGATACGTTCGCTATCTTCATTTGTCAATGAATCGTTGAAATGAGTGGAGGTGAGACTCCACTCAAACTGGTGCGTTATTTAAATAAGTACGGGAAAAGTTTGATCAATTCTGCCTGAGTAAGAGACTCGACTCGCGCAATGTTGTTGTCAGGAATAGATTCGGGATCAGGGTAGTGCTTCAATACTCTTTCCATGCTCGCCTCGCGGATGAGATGAAAAACTGGATAAGGAGAACGGTTGGTCAGATTCTCTGCATCTTCAGGCTCAGCACCCCCAAAGCAATAATCGGGATGGAACGTCGCTAATTGGTAGACACCTTCCCAATCTTGTTGGCGAATTAAGGCTTCTACCCAGTCAATAAATAGATTGTAATCGAAGAAGTCTTCCAGCATGTTTGGTACCACCACTAGAGTGGTTTCCAATTCTTCGGCGGGCTTGGCTTCCAGTTCCATTAATTGAGTGAGTATGTCTTCTAACAGTGTTTCTTCTTGCGTAGCTTCACTCACAAAGATTTTAATCTGTTTATTGCGTTGTGGTTTGGCAGCAAATGGGCATAGGTTTAGGCCGATTACGACATCATTGAGCCATTGATTGACTTGCTCTGCGATGGCTTGTGTTGAGCTTGAAGTGGTCATCTTGCTTCCGGTTTATTATTTGGAAGCAAGAATAGCAGATTCAGTTTATGGCAGTAAGTAGTTAAGAAGGCTATTGAGAAGGTGTTGTAGCCTGTAACTCATGAGACGTTTCAGTTTGTGTCTTGTTGTCTTTAAGTACCGGCTCAATACTGATTGAGTTTAACTTGTAGCAAAGGGTAAAAATTGTCAGATATAGAGTCATTCCTCCACCAATAACATAGGCCCAGCCACCATGCTGCCAGCAGTAAATTAAGAAGAATCCTCCTAAACTACCACCTACGTAATAGTGCACGAGGTATAGTGCGGTTGCTGTCGCTTTGGCACTGGTGGCTTTTTGGCTGACCCAAGCGTAAGCCAAAGTATGAGTGAAGAAAGCACCAAAGCTTATTAGGGCTAAGCCTAGAATCATAAATGGAATACGGTCAATGTAGGCGACCAACATTCCTAGTAGGCTGATCATGGTGCCGCAAACCATACCGGATATGGGTTGATGGTTGCGGTTCCATACAGAAGTCAGCTTAGAACTTAGTGTGCCGGGTAAGTAGCAAAGGAAAATCAACGATGCTAACCCTATCGGTAAAGAGTGGGGAGCTGCAACGAGTCGGAACCCCATGACCGAATACAAGTTTACGAATAGAGCGAAATTCACTCCGCCAATCAGCATTGCGAGCCAAATAGTCTGGTTCTTGAGATGCTTGATGAGTGCTCGGTTGTGATATCTCAGCATACCTTTTTGAGGCACAAAATGTTTCTGCTTTGGCAACATCACACAAACGGCTAGGGCACCAATGAAAGTCAATATCGCCATGACAATAACCGCCTGTTGCCAGCCAAGTGCGTCGGTAAGCGTCCCTCCGACAATACGCCCGGTGATCCCGCCGAGTGAGTTAGCGGCAATGTAGCCACCAATAGCTTGCCCAAAAGCTTTTGGCGAGAGTTCTTCGACCATGTAAGCAACGGCAACGGAAGCAAATGCAGCGATCGCAATGCCCATTAAAGTGCGCATAGCCACCAAACTGATCAATGATGGAAAGAGCAGCATACAAAGACCAATCACTGGCATTGTAAGAAGTCCTGCTAGCATGACGCGTTTACGTCCAGTTGCTTCAGAGGCAACAGCCCAAGGAACCAAGCTGAATGAAAGTGCGAGTGTTGTTGCAGCAAATAGCCAGTTAACCTGAGTTTCGGACACTGAAAAGTGCACTGCCATATAGGGCAGCATTGGCTGGAACAAGTATAAGTTACAGAAAATAATGAAGGATCCCAATGCGAGGCTCAAAGTGACGCGTCGGTAATCTTGAGTGCCTAATTCGATCATTGAAGGTGTGCCTTTAGAAATTCAATCGGTTAATGTGATCAAAATATCAGTGAGATGAGGATTAATAAAATATATTAAAAATATGGATGCTATATATAAAATATATGAAGAAACATGGACTCTCGACACCTGAAACATTTCGTCTCTGTTGCAGAGCATGGCCACTTCACCATGGCTGCAAAAGCACTGCATATTGCGCAACCCGCATTAAGTATTTCAATAAAAAAATTTGAACAGCAACTTGGTGTTGAATTGTTCCGTAGAGAAGAACGACAAATAACGTTAACTGATGAAGGCAAGGTGCTGTATGAACATGCCAAGCGAGTTTTGCAACAAATAGATGACGCCAAATTAGCAATCGACGAAATGCGAGGTTTAGAGAAAGGGGAAGTCAGATTGGGAGCACCAAGCATGATGGGCTCCTATTTCTTTCCGCAGGTTCTGATGGCATTCAAGACACATTATCCCAATCTCAAATTAACCCTTATTGATGCGGGCGCTCGTTCAATCAGAAAGATGCTCTTGAATGGAGAGCTCGATATTGGTGTCATTGATGATGAAAATGTACCTGATGATCTGGAAACGGACCATTTGTTGAATGTTGAAATGGTTGCAGTCGTTGGCCCCGAACACCCACTTGCTGAAAAGAAAAGTATTAGTTTCACCGAGTTCTTTGAACATGAACTGGTGATGTTTAAGCCCGGATATTTCCACCGTGACTTCGTAGAAAGCAAAGCGCGTCAGTATGAAAAGAAGATGAATTTTTCTTTTGAAACCAATTTGCTACCAATGATATTAAGCATTGTGAAGCATGAGTTTGCTATTACTGCTCTACTTAAGCTGGTCACGGAGCATGAGAAAGATGTGGTTGCTGTGCCTTTTGATGATCCCGTCAACTTACGCTTATCTCTCGCATGGCGAAAAGATGGTTATCTATCCATCGCCGATCGGACATTCATTGAATTTGTTAAGCAGTATGTGTAGCTCATGTAGCTCACACTTTCCCCTAAGTTGGTCGCAACATTGTTTCGATTAGAGTAGTTTGATTGGATACAAAATTCAGGGAAGGAATGCAGTGAAATGCAATTGAAGATTGAAGATCTGATGGTTGAAACTGGCGCGAGTAAGTTGGAAATTAAGCGATGGGATATTGAGCAAGACCAATCATGGGCCGTGTTTAGTACAGAAGGCGATATTGGTTCTACTCTGGGCTGTTTGCTTTGTGGGGAGTTGGAGGGTGTCGAGGGAGGTTTCGCTATATCTGAAGGTCGAGTCGCTCAGGTCTCTCTTGTCGAGCAACAGCGGTTGCTAGAAGATGAGCTC
The DNA here is from genome assembly GCF_022398095.1 of Vibrio sp. Isolate23. Lineage (NCBI taxonomy): Bacteria > Pseudomonadati > Pseudomonadota > Gammaproteobacteria > Vibrionales > Vibrionaceae > Vibrio > Vibrio sp. Isolate23. The sequence goes on along the minus strand of NZ_JAKEUV010000002.1, from coordinate 129,851 downwards.
GCGAAAGACGATACCGACTTTCTAGACCGAATAGATAAGGGGAGTACTGTTCAGACTCTGATCTATGAACAGTGTCAAGATGAAGCGCTAACTCAACGACTGCTTAAAGGGTTAGATCTTAAACACCTCAGTGATAGTGGTTTTCGTGTTCTCTCCACAGGAGAGACACGGCGAGTTATGTTAGCACGAGCGCTGGCAACCAAGCCGGATTTGATTGTTCTTGATAATCCATTTACAGGTCTCGATGTTACTCACCGTTCAGCGCTTGCGGAGTATCTAGTGGCACTGTCGAAATCACTTCAGATGATCATCACATTTAACCGAGAGGAAGATGTGCCTAGCTGGATTGAGCAAGTTGCGTTGTTTAATCAGGGAAAACTCGAGAGTGTCATGGACATCGAATCTTGGCATCAACACCCAGTCATCAATCAAATCAAAGCCCAATCCAAACAGCAGAGTGAACAGATGATGTCTCTTATTCGTCGTCATCAGCACACCACAGAATTTAACAATCCGATATTTGAACTTAAGGAGGGTAAGGTCGAATACACAGAGAAAACAATTTTCTCTGGTGTAAATTGGAGAATCGACAAAGGTCAGCACTGGCAGGTTAAAGGCCCTAATGGTTGTGGGAAAAGTACGTTACTTGGATTGATTTTTGGTGATCATCCGCAGTGCTATTCTAACGATATTCATATCTTGGGGAATAAACGTGGTTCAGGTGAATCTATTTGGGATATTAAAAAACACATTGGGATGGTGTCGTCTGCATTACATCTGCAATATCGTGTCAGTTGTAGCACACTAGAAGTTATCCTTTCTGGCTTTTATGACTCTATTGGTCTCTATCAATCACCTTCCAAAAAGGAAGTCCAAGTCGCTCAAGAGTGGTTGGAAATACTGCATATGTCAGAGTACGAAAAAACCTCTTTTAAGCAACTTGAGTACGGTCAGCAGCGTCTGTTATTGATTGCCAGAGCGATAATAAAACAACCAGCAATTCTAATCCTAGATGAACCTTATCAGGGGCTTGACTACTTAGGTAGGAGACTGGTTAAAAATACGCTCGAGCTGATTGCTAAGGAAAACTTGAGCCAGCTTCTTTATGTTTCTCACTATCAAAATGACAAGCTAAAAAGTATCCATAACGAACTCGAGTTTTGCTTCGATCAAACTCATGCATGCTACAAGACTGTCATTCACCAATCGCTGTAATGAGAGAGGTGATATTCTCTGGTTGATGGCCTAAACAGCGGGTGCACTCAATTTTTGTTTTTTAAAGTCAATAAATTACTGGAAAAAACGTCATGCTTTCCTAGGCTAATTATAGAAACAAAGGATAACGACTAACTTGGTGATCTATATGGCTAGGAAAATTTTGATTGGAGTGATGCTACTATTCAGCGGTTTGGTTCATGCGACTAAACCCGATGTGCTAAGAGTGTATTTGGATGCCGATAGAACTGGGCATCTAGAGTCGGCACTGGCCATTGAGCATGGGGTTAAGGTGGCTTTCGCTCAACAAGGAAATCAAATTTCGGGCATTCCGGTTGAGTTTGTAACGACCGATCACCGAGGAAACGTACTGCGTAGTAAGAGAAATATGGATCGTTTCCTAAAAGATAATAATGGATTGGTTTATTTTGCTGGAATGCATTCGCCGCCTTTAATGAAATATCGAGAATACATCAATAAATCCAAGATGCTGACGCTAGTACCATGGGCAGCTGGTACGCCAATAACCCGTTACCCTTCAGCGGAAGATAACTATGTATTTCGCCTTTCTGTCGATGACTCTAAGGTTGGGAAAATATTGGTTAACTATGCATTAGAGCAGCAATGTAAACAACCTCACTTGGTGTTAGAAAATACAGGGTGGGGGAAATCCAATCACAAAGCCATGATGTCTGCGTTGCCTAAAGACCTCACCGAGCAGGTTAAAACAAGCTGGTTTAATTGGGGGATTAAGAATGTTGATGCGCGGATTTTGATTCGTGAAGCCCAATCCAGTGGTGCAGACTGTGTATTACTGGTAGCGAATAGCCGTGAAGGCAAATTGATTGTGGAAAGTGTGGCAGATATTGATATAGAAATGCCGATATACAGTCATTGGGGAATTACGGGAGGGAAGTTTGCACAAAATATCCCTTTCTCTATCCGCGAGAAAGCTAATCTTCACTTCATCCAATCGTGTTTCAACTTTTATAGCTCTGAGTTAAATACTTTTAGCCAAAATGTGTTTAGAGACGCCAAAAACCTATTCCCAGCGTACTTTGAAGACACCAATATTGAGGCCCCAGCCGGGTTTGTTCATGGTTACGATCTGGCAAAAATATTCATTGAAGCAGCCAGTCGAATAGAGTTAACGGATAATGTGGAATCTAATCGTATTGCGCTAAAAAATGCTTTGGAATCGAGCGATATCATTGTGCAAGGGCTAATTAAAGAATATCAATCACCATTCTCTCCCTTCTCTGAAGATAATTTTGATGCCCATGAAGCATTAGGTGCTGATGATTTTTGTATGGCGACTTACGATGATAAAAACGCTGTAAAACTGAACCCCAAATCCATTTAAGCACAGGTAACGCAGGTCTATGTTGAAGTTTGATAAGAAAAATGGAATGCATTTGTTTTCGTTGTTTCTCATCGTTGGGGCCTGCGTATTCATGCTTGCAAGTTTTGCCTTTGTTCAACATCAAGCCAGAGAGACGGCACAAATCCTTATTAACGAGAGTCTAAAAGGAAAATTCGTTGCCATTGAGAGGTATGTATTCGAGTTTCTGAAGCTGCATGAGCAAAGGCTTGGACGTGTCACTTCTCACTCTGTTGTCACACGAGCAGTATTAGAAGGGGTGGATAATCGCAGCGCATTTAAAGATCAACTTGATGTAATTAAGTCATCTGGCTCGACTGCCTACGTTAATATATATGATTTTTCAGGAGGGGAAATTTATCAAGAAATAGCCCTTCCAGATACGGTACTAACCTTCATTACAACTGGTGTAGAAAATGAGTCATTAATGGATAAACAGTCATACTCACTGTTTAAATATGGTGGAAGAGACTATCTTCTGCTTACTTCTCCAATCTTATATAACGATTACGCAGAAGGCCTAGGTACCTATGTCACACCACTGGATGAGAGCCAGTTTTTCGAGAGCTTAGGCACAGATAGTTTGCACTGGTTTGGTATTGCTCAAAATCGACTGAATTGGGAGATGAGTCCACCCAATAATTGGAAGGTTGATACCTTTCCTATCGAAGGAACTGAATTGACCTTAATGTATTCGGTATCACCACAGTTGGTGGTGAACGCCAGATCCAATTTAATGGAAAGCTTATTTATTGGCATGCTCACTGCCACTGGGATTACGCTGATTGTTATGTTTATCTTTGGGCGTAGAGTACTGGTCTCGCCATTCCTAAAATTGGCAGAGTCAGAGCAGCGTTTATATAAGCAGTCAGAATCTTTGAAAATACGAGAGGCAGAATCGGCTCGATTAGCACGCGTGGTTAAGCATATGCGTGATGCCGTTGTATTCACCGACCTAAATGCCAAAGTGACATGGGTTAATGGAGCTTTTGAACAGCTGACAGGTTATTCGTTATCTGAGTTAGTGGGTAAAAAGCCTAGTCAGCTGCTCCAAGGAGCTGATACAGATAGACAAACAACAAGGAGAATGCATGACTTCATCGATCGCAGAGAACCGGGTTTCTTTGAGCTGCTGAATTATAACAAAGACGGAGAGTCATACTGGATTGAAATTGCGCTGACTCCTTTATATTCCACAGATGGACAGATTGAGGGCTTTATGGCTGTTGAGCGCGATATTACCCAGCGTGTTGAGCTTGAAGAGTCTCTAAAAATAAAAGCTGTAGAAGCGGAAGCGGCGAACATAGCTAAATCTCAATTTTTAGCCGCGATGAGCCATGAACTAAGAACGCCGATGAATGGTATTCTTGGTGTCGGGGATCTACTTAAAAACACAAACCTTAGCCAAGAGCAGCAAGAGTACGTGGACACTTTAGTGAGCTCTGGGAAACACATGTTAAATGTGCTGAATGATATTCTTGATTTCTCAAAAATTGAAGCGGGAAAACTCGAACTTGAAGAAACAGAGTTTTCTCTACATGACGTGGCGACAAGGCTGACTCGGCTTTATGAACCACTGTGTGCTGACAAACACCTTGAGTTCAAATGTACCTACCCTCAATCATCTGATAAAGCACTAATCGCGGATGAAACGCGTATACTGCAAATCCTACAAAACTTGCTCAGTAATGCCTTAAAGTTCACTTCGGAAGGAGGGATTAGCCTAACTTTAGATGTGGTGAAGCAAAGTCAGAAAACAGAGCTTCATATGGTGGTTGCTGATACAGGGATTGGGATAAGTTCGGAAAAGCAATCAGTGATTTTTGACCCTTTTGCTCAAGCGGAAAACGATACCACGCGTCGATTTGGTGGAACGGGCTTAGGTTTGTCTATTACACGTGATTTGGTCAAAGCAATGAAGGGGACGATTGACTTAAACAGTACCGTCGAAGAGGGTAGCCAGTTTACGGTGCTCGTTCCTATTGAATTGAAAACTGTACAAGTTCGTCAGACTCATGAGAAGCAGGAACAGCTCCCAGAGTTCGACGGAGCAGGCCTGAGTGTTCTTATTGCGGAAGACACGAGAGTCAACGCCTTGGTTTTAGGTAAATTCCTTAAAAACAAAGGGTTTGAATATGAAGTGGTTGAGAATGGTGAATTGGCTGTGGAAAGAGTGCAAAATCAACATTTCGATTGTGTCTTAATGGATAACCATATGCCAGTGATGGATGGGTTGAAGGCAACCAAAGCGATTGTTGAACTAGGCTTAAAGTCCCCTCCAGTTATTATTGGTTGTACTGCTGACGCATTTGAATACACAAGAGAGCGAATGATCTCTGCAGGCTGTGCAGATGTCATTACCAAACCTATTAGTTCAGACAAACTGGATGAAGTATTTCACGCAACGCTTAAAACTTTGGAAGAAAAAGCGATGCGCGAAGCATGATTGATCACTTTGAGTTGTACATCTTTTCGAAATTTTTCGGGTTCCAGCCAATCATATAGCGATCACCAATTTTGAGTACGGGCAAAGAACGAGCGCCGATCGCATCAAGCTCTTTGCGACCGCGTTGCATTTTGGCGTTAGTTAACCTGTAGGCGTACCCTTTTTCATCTAAGTATCGCTGGGCATCTTTACAGTGCGGGCATTTATCCTTCACATATAAGACAAGTCTTTTCATCGTAAATTCCTAATCTTGCTTTGCAGCAGAGTGTAATGAAAAGACAGTGAATGGCAAGTGTGATTCGGGTAGACTGGCACACCTTGATCTTTGCACTGATATTTACGCTATGAATCCAGTTCTTCGTTACATCCAAGGTTATCCAGAACATATTATTAATCCAGTGACAGAATTGTTGGAAACAGGACGGTTGCAGAAATGGTTTAAGCGTCGTTATCCGGAAAATCACGAGATTAAAAGCGAGAAAGCGCTGTTTGAGTACACAATGGCGATAAAAAATCGCTATATGAAAAAAACATCGCCCATCAGTAAGGTGGTATACGACAATAAGATTCACCTTATCAACAATGCGTTAGGACTACATACTTACATCGCTAAAGTGCACGGCGGTAAAATTAAATCCAAAAATGAAATCCGCATCGCCAGTGTGTTTAGAAATGCCCCTGAACCTTTGCTGAGAATGCTTGTGGTTCACGAGCTTGCACACCTGAAAGAAAAAGACCATAACAAAGCGTTTTACCAACTTTGTTGCCATATGGAACCTGACTATCACCAACTTGAGCTCGATGCTCGATTATTTATGATATATACCGAAACGGTAGAGAAAACGAATAAGTAAACTAATTTATGATTGAGCAGAACAAGCGAACAAGCCCGAAATACACAGGCAAGCCGTCAGGAGAAATGAAAGTCACGGTTTTAAAAGGAAAAGCGGGGTTACACCAGCATAATCTGCATCGAGGTCGCTACGATTTTTCTCAATTAGTGAAAGTGACCCCAGAGTTGAAAAGGCATGTTGTTAAAAATCCGAAAGGTGAGGCGTCCATTAACTTCTCTGATCCTGTTGCCGTCAAATTACTCAACAAAGCCTTACTGGTTCATCATTACGGCATTTCCTTTTGGGATATTCCCGAGGGTTATCTGTGTCCGCCAATTCCTGGTCGTGCCGACTATATCCACCGCTTAGCAGAGTTGCTAGTGCAAGATAACAAGCAGATAAACCACGAAAAAGTCAGGGCACTGGATGTCGGAGTAGGGGCAAATTGTATTTATCCTATCATCGCAGCAACGCAGTACCGATGGCAGTACGTAGGCTCTGATATTGATCCGGTGTCTATTGAGAACGCCAATCAGATTGTTGAAAGTAATGCTGAACTCAAACCACTAATAGAGTGCCGTTTGCAAACACAAAGCCGGTATTTCTTTAAAGATATCATTCAAAGCGATGAGTATTTTGAGTTAACAACTTGTAACCCGCCATTTCACAGATCCTTACAGGAAGCGCAGCAAGGTACGGAGCGTAAAATTAACAACCTCAATCGCAGTAAGCAGCAACGTGGCTTATACAGGGAAAAAGAGAAATACAAAGCATCACCTATACTTAACTTTGGTGGCCAAAATGCGGAACTTTGGTGCCCTGGAGGTGAAGCGGCCTTTATCAAGAACCTTGCGTTTGAAAGCCGTGACTTTGCGAAACAGGTATTGTGGTTTTCTACTTTGATTTCCAAAAAAGAGAACGTACGTTGGATGCGCAAGAACCTCGCTAAAGTTGGTGCGAAAGAGGTACAAATAGTTGAAATGAGTCAAGGGCACAAAGTGAGCCGGTTTATGGCATGGACGTTTCAAACGCCAGCTGAAAGACAAGGCTGGTACAGCTCAAAACAGTAAACAAAGGAGGGCATATGGATGTCGAAATTTATATGCCTTGTGAGCCTGAATGGTTTTGCGATGGTTTACTTATTCTCTTTGCCTTCCTGTTTATTGCTGGGCTTTTGGGCTTTGTATTTATCGTTTATAGAGAGTATCTCAAAATCCAGCGAGCTTCTCGGATAAAACGCCGGCGTAGTACCCCTTTATCACACCGAAAGAAACGCTAAGCATGCTTCAATACTATGGTCTGAGGCTGGTTGTTTTTTGGCTCTGCTCTAACTTCATGAGCAAGCGGAGCGAAACATCTCGTACGCCAAATTCTTGGTGAAACAAGTTGATACGCTGTCGGGCAATTGCCAGTTTTCCATGCTCAATTTCAAGCTTGGCCAAGTTTAGTATTGATTGTGCTCGTTTGGGATCGTGTGCTATTGCTCTTTTGAAGTATGTCATTGCTTGTATGGTTTGTTCAGCCTTAAGCGCACAAAAAGCGGCACTTTCGTAGCTCGCTGCGACATTGAGGTAGTCAGGCTGTTGAATGGCCTTGTCAAACATAGTCTGCGCTGAGTTATAGCGGGATTGTTTGCAAAGAAAACTACCGTAGTCATGCAGTATCTGCCCATTACTAGGTTGGCTATGAATGGCTTTCTGGTACATATTATCCGCTCGTTCGTACTCAGACACATGATCCAAATAATGAGCCATAGCCAGTTGAGCGCGGAAATAGTTCGGTGAATGTACAAGAGCCTTATGTAGATTCTCTCGTGCTTTGACCCGCTCCCCACGTTGTAAATAACTTATCCCCAATGCGATTCGAGCATCCGCTTGATGGTTTTTCGCTGAGGTCGATAAAGGATTTTTGACGGTGACACAAGCTGATAGTAATAGGCTGGCGAAAAGAAATAGAAAGCGCATAGTATGGCAAAGAGAAGGACCTTCTTTTGAATGTATTACGTTGTTTGTCCGGTCTCATCAAAATAGGCGTAATCATGCGGGCGATTTAGCAAGAACGGCTGAAAATAAAGGGAACAGAGTGTGAAAAAACAAGTCATCGGTGCAGTGGCCTTAAGCTTTTTAGTCGGGCTGTCTATTAAATCATCTATCGCATCTGAGTTAGACATGAGCACTCAGTATGCGGACAGTGGTGTGGCGTATGTTAAGCAGGGTAACCATGCTAGTCACTATAGGCTGATTTTTATTCATGGCTCCCCCGGGAATAAAGAAGGCTATGAAGCTTACTTGAAAGACACTTGGTTATTAGCCAATGCTGAATTGGTTTCGATTGATCGTTTGGGGTACGGTCAGTCTCCTAACCAGCTTATTGCCAATTTAGACGGACAATCCCTATCCATTAAATCTTTTCTTGCTGAAGACAAAGTTAATATTCTGGTTGGTCATTCTCTAGGTGGGCCTATTGCACTAAATCTCGCACTGATGTTTCCGAATTTGGTTCACGGAATGGTATTGATTGCGCCAGCATTTGACCCAACACTTGAAGCACCTAAATGGTACAACAAGCTGGCAGATACGTGGCTGGTTAGTCTTTTTCTTACTGACAGTTGGAGGAAGTCAAATGGAGAAATGTTGCCTCTTGCTGGAGAGCTTGAAAAGCTCAGTGCTAAGGATTGGAGTCCATTGGATTCAGTGCTCGTGACTTTGATTCACGGTGATGAAGATAATATCGCAGCGCCTGAGAATTCGACTTTTGCTATTGAGCGCCTATCTGGAAAAGATAAGAGGTTGGTGGAAGTTAAGGGTGAGGGGCATTTTATCCTTTGGCAAAATACCCCTAAAGTTATCAACGAAATCAAACAACTAATCCACGCTTTAGGCCTTAATCATCCTTTGTGAAATTGGCTTCACTAAATTGATCTAAGTCGTAAGGAGTTTGTTGGTATACGCAGTAGTTGAGCCAGTTCGAAAATAGCAAATGACCGTGACTGCGCCAGCTTGCGATGGGTTTGTTATCTGGATTGTTGTTCGGATAGTAGTTCACAGGAATAGCGGGTTCCATTCCTTCGCCGAGATCACGGATATACTCATTGTGAAGCGTAAATGCATCATATTCAGGATGACCCGTCACGAAGACATTTCGCTTGTCTTTCGTCGCGGCTAAATACACTCCTGCGATATCAGAAGTCGCCAGCACATCCAAATCGGTATGCTCAGCGAGATACTCGGGTGAGAAGTCTGCATATCGTGAGTGGGGAGCTAAGAAAGTATCATCAAAGCCACGCAATACAGGATGGTACGGTTGATGTATCTGATGGTGGTAGACACCAGAAAGTTTCTCTTTCCGAGTGCGCTTGGGTAGGTCATAAAGCAGTTTCAAACCTGCTTGAGCAGCCCAACACACGTATAATGTCGAGGTTACGTGCTCTTTCGCCCAACTCATGATGGCTTGTAAGTGCTCCCAATAGATTACGTCTTCGAATTGAACCAGTCCTAATGGGGCTCCTGTAATGATCAGACCATCGAAATTACGCCCTTTGACCATCTCAAACTGACGATAGAAGTTATCCAAGTGCTCCGTGGGTGTGTTCTTGCTTGGTCTATCATCGATACGTAGCAGCTCAATGTCTACTTGAAGCGGGCTATTAGAAAGTAAGCGAAGAAACTGAGTCTCAGTTTCTATCTTCTTCGGCATTAGGTTGAGGATCAATACTTTTAGGGGGCGAATTTCCTGCGTAGACGCTCGAGATTCGGGCATTATGAAGATATTTTCCTGACGTAATACATCACTAGCAGGTAATTGGTCGGGGATCTTAATCGGCACAGCTTTCTCCCTAAGCTTTTTGGACGTCTATACATCCAAACTTAACTCAAACCTAATGAGATGTCGATAGCATTGTTATGCTTATTTGCGGTAAAATTTGTGCCTCATTAGTCGAACTATTCATTTCAATGACGCTAAAGCTGACCATTATTCGTGGGTTGCCTGGTTCCGGGAAAAGTACTCTAGCTCGGACACTGGGTGTGAATCATTATGAAGCGGATATGTACTTCATTGATGCTCAAGGTGATTACATTTTCAGACCAGAAGATATCTCGAAGGCGCATGATTGGTGCAAAACAATGACGCGTGAAAGCTTGCTTCAGAGGCAAAGCGTGGTGGTATCTAATACTTTTGTCATGAGATGGGAGATCATACCTTACTACAAAATGGCGCAACAGTATGACGCGGTGTTTGAAGTCATCGAATGTAAGCAAGACTATGGCAATATTCACGGTGTTCCTGCAAGCACTATCCTAGAGATGAAAAAACGGTGGCAAGAATGGCGAAGAGAACAGCTGTAATAGAAATGACCTCTTACGGCGTCTATAGCCAGTGGGATTCAAAATCTAAGCACTTACCTAAAATCCAAGACTTCACAACTAAAGTTCCTGCCGATCAGGATATAGAGTTTGGTTTTATTGTGAATATCAAAAAAGCCAAAGGTCAGGTGATTGAATATTGCATTGACCATCCGGGGGTTCTGGGTAAAAAAGGCCAGATATTAGATCCGTTTACTGGGGACATGCATGTCGGGAGTAATGACTGGGATTTTTATCTTGGGGATACCATTCAGCTTTTAGCCCCTATCAATGGTTATGATTCCAACATTGGTAAATGGCGTATGACCATTGAATTAAATGGCAAAGTGGTTGCGGATAAGACCTTCGATGTTTACAGCCGAGATGAAGGTGAATTCTGGAAAAGACGAGGGTTTTAGGCTGTTCCTGTTACTATAGCCAAGATTGTTTAAGTGTCTCTAACTTCAAGGGTTTAGAAAAGTAGTAACCTTGCAGATAAGATACCTTCATTTCGGCTAAATATTTGACTTGCTCGGGCTCTTCGACACCTTCTGCAATTATTTTTACACCCAGGCGATGGCCAAGTTCAATAATCGTATTTAGTACAGTGGCATTAACGGTTTCTAAACCAATAGTATCAACAAAGCATTTATCAATTTTCAAATAATCAAACTGAGTGTTCTGGATGACTGAGAGAGCTGTGTGGCCGGTACCAAAGTCATCAATCGAGATGAGAACACCGCTCTTTCTCAGCTCTGAAAGCGCATCTCGCCCTCTGTCATCAAGTATCTGTCTTTCGGTGACCTCAACTACAAGGCGAATCCCAACCTGTCTAAAGCGGATAGCATAGTGACATAGAGTTGATATGTTTTGTGGCTGATGTAGATAGGAGGGAGGAACATTAATACCTAGATGAACATGACGGAATGCAGGTTCTGAACTGAAATCCTCTAATGCCACTTCCAAGACATAATCAGTAATAGCATCTATGATATTTTCTTGTTCAGCCAGTGGTATAAATAAGTCTGGGCGAACCAAACCTAGTTTAGGGTGTTGCCAGCGAATGAGTGCCTCAAAACCACTCAGTTTCTGACTGTCGTCAGCGTCAATAATAGGTTGATAAACGAGGAATAACTCTTTTCTTTTTAAGCCTTTTCTTAGGTCATCGACGAGACTGTCACGGCTTTTGAGACGCGAAAGAACAGTATATAAAACCATTGAAATGAGAAAAGAAATTGGAATGCTGCTTAATGCAGAATAAACAACACGTCGATGAATAAATTCGGGGCTCGCTTCAGTCATTAAAGAAAAACCATACTTTGGAGAGGTAGTAATGTAATGAAGAGTATCCGATGCAAAATCTTTGTCTGCAGGGTAGACTTTTTGACCAAACTTAGCCGTAATAAAACTCAGCTTATCATTTTCAATGTTAGTTAGCCTTGTAAGAAGGTAGTTATTGTCAACGATAGCAAAAGCACCACTATTAACGATATTCGGTTCTCTATTCACCACGACCATCGTTCTTTGTTTTGGGTCTTGGTTAATATCGAAAAGAAAGACGCCAGATTTAGCCGTACCATTTTTAAAGGCATAGTTTAAGTCGGTATAAACTTCCCCACGCTTTGAGGAGCAAATAGCGATGCCGTCTTGAATGATGATGAGTTCTCTTAAGGAACTCTCAAACAGGAGATCTTCACGAATAGCGTCACAACTCTCAGGATGCTTTATTGCTTTAGCATTTTTTTCTTGGATCTCAGTGATGACATCTTCAATTCTATCTTGAAAATTTAAGGCGATGGTTTTCAAGCTATCCGTAATTCCATAATACGCAACGTATTGTGAAACAGGAAAAACAATGCAAAGTGGAATTAAAATGTAAGCAAGCAGTGATTTAAGTTCTAGTGTTAGAGTTGATACGCTTTGATTCATTTTAATTATTCTATTTTGTTAACCTATTTGATGTTAATATGTATTGCCGCATAAAAATGTCGAACTGTCCGCAAATTAATCGCAATAACTAAGTTAACTTTTACACCAATTCTCGCTATTCAGCCAATTGCCGCCTTAGGTGATCTATGTTATTTACCGTTAGAAGATAAGTGCTGGTAATCGCTTTATTGACAGTATTTTCGATAGCTGTAGAGAGCTAAGCTGATCCATAAGCCGCTTTGTAACCACAACAGCCCCCATTGAGAAGATATTTGATCCCAACTTGCTCCCATTTGATTTAAGGCAAGAAAGCCCTGAATAGCTGGTGTGCTTGGAAAAAGTTGTGAGAGCCAGAGGACTGGGGAGGGAATACTGTTTAGTGGCCAGATAAATCCTGCACTGAAGATCAACGGCATTGAGCTGATGAGAACCACTAGGGTAACAAGTTCTCGTCTTGGCGTTATTGCTCCCAAGCAGATACCGATTGCGCAGGAAGCGAGTAAAAACGGCAATAGCAGGGAGAGGAGTTGAGCACTAGTTGCAAGTTGACTGATGCCATGCATCGAGAAACTGGCACCAAAATAAAACATGCTCAGAATATAGTAAATGCCTACCAGAACACTAAAGCGGACCAAGAGTAGTGTGCTCGGCTGGGTGGCACTCCAATAGCCTTTTCCGCTTTTTTGGCTACCAGTCATTAGGCCTGAAGCCATCGCCATTGTCTGCTGTAAAATCAAAACAAACACTGCTGGAACAACATAGTCAATGTAGCCCATACGTGGGTTGAAGGTCGGCTTAAGGTTCAGTTTGGTTGCGCTATATTGTTCACTGGCTAAAGCCATTGGAGTCCCATCCAGGAGTAATCGAGTAACTTTTGTTTGGGCGGCTAAGGTTCCCCCAGCTTGTGCAAGGCCTTCAACGACGGTTCCGTAGACAAGAAAATAGGAGGCATCCCCTGCGAAAGAGAGAGTCGGGCTAGCACCCATTAATAGGTCTTTATAAAAATGCTCAGGAATCACAAGAAAGCCACTGATTTTACCATCGATAAAGGCTTGTTGAGCAGACTCGATAGCGTAATCACGTTGTACGACTTTGACCTGTGGCGTTGCATCCACCATTCTCTCAAGCTTGTAACTAGTCTGGCTACGATCAAGGTTGACAATACTGATGGGTTGTTCTCTTGGCGTTTGGTGGTTGTAGGGAAGAGGGTACAGAAACGAATAGAACAGTACACCACCAAACACAGTAAGTGTCACGATAGGGTTACTCAACAAAGCTTTAACTTCGGCAGAAAGTACATCTATGATTCTCATTGCGCCTCCACTTGGCTTTGTCTTGTGTTGAATAAATGTTTTCGAATTAGCAAAGCACACATTAAGGCTGGGAGTAAGTAGCCTAACATGGGTAGCAGGTGAGGTAAGGCATCATAAACACTTTGACCATAACTGACTTGGCTTACCTGAATCTCGATATAATGACTAATAGGTAACAAGCTGCGCCAAGCTTGTGCGAGGTGGTTCATGTCTGTCACTGGAAAAGTAATGCCCATGAAGGCGAAGCTGGGGGCAGTGAAAGCGCCAGCAAAACTCATGGCGCGAGCTGGGTCGAGAGTTAAAAAGAAGAAGAAGCTGCCCATAACAACACAAGCGAAAACAGTGATGATTTGTGCGAATATCAACACAGCATAACTACCGCTCATTGGCCATTTGAAGCCCATGTAAAACCAGTATAGGAAGGCCAAGCCTTGTACTATAAATATGGGGAAGTAAGGAAGCAGAGTTTTTAAGCACTCTGTGGTGCTGTTATTTCCCAACCAACGTACTAAGCCTCTATTTCTATGATTTGCGGCCAGTATTAAAATGGTCGAAACCACAATGATGATTTGCCACAAGGCAGGCACAATTGCAGAGACCAAAAACTGCGCGTAATTGGCGTTTTTGTTGAATAAAGGTGTAATTTGGGTTTTGACTGGCAGTGCTGATCCCAGCGCTTGATCTATTGAGTGTCCTCCTTCTAATAACGCTTTCTTAGTGTCGATTTGGGCATTGAATGTTGACTGTGCTTGCACCAAGGCTGAGCTGATAAGTTTTCCAATCAATATTGTCTGGCTGTTATAAAACGCACTCACCAGCGGAGGTATACCCTGATAAATACTCTTATCAAAATCCGTCGGAATAACGACATAGGCGAAAACCTTGCTGGTCACGAGTGCATTTTTGGCCTCGGCAATATCGGCAAAGTTCCGAGTCACTTTTAAAGTTGATGTCGCATCGTAATAGTGGCTCAGTTGGCGGGAAAGTTGACTATGAGATAAGTCGACAATGCCAATAGGTAAGTCTCGTGCCAGTCCTTGTGAAAAAATTGCCCAAATTGAGATGACGAGAGCAATAGGTATCCATGTAAGACAGGACAACAACCATTTATCGCGCCTGATGATGGCCCACTGAGTGGAAAACAGATCGTTCATGTTAAAGCTCGACTGCCAAGCTCATCCCCATTCGAAGGGCGTCATCATGCGTCAAAGGTCTAGCTTCAACTTCAAAGGTTCGAAGATCAAAACCCTGTGACGAGTCGGTTGAACGCCAAGTTGCGAAATCCCCCATTACCGCGATATGAGTGACTTCAAATTCCAATGACTTATCAAGCGCTGGCAGGTAAGCATTGAATGTCTGGCCTTTAGAAAAATGCTTGAGTTGATCTTCTCTGACATTCAAGACAGCCCAAGAATCCGCTGTATCAATAACGGTCACTACAGGAAAGCCTTGCGGGGCAAGCTCTCCACTTTGAAGTAAGACTTGTGACACTTCGCCATCAAACCAGCTTTCGATTTGAGTGTCTTTGGCATAAGCTTCTACTTCAGCCACAGCGCCTGCTGCCATACGGGCTTTTTCTGCAGCGGCGATTTTGGTCTCATCACGCGCCCCTTCACGCGCCATTTGGTACATTTGATATGCTGCACTTTCCGTGTATTTCGCAGCATCCCATTGGGTTTTTGCTTCATCCCGCTTTTGCTCTGCAACCACGCCATCTTTATAGAGGTTGTTGACTCGAAGGTAGGTTTTCTCCATAAGCTGAGACGCTGCTTTGGCTTTTTGCCATTGGTCTTTAGCAGCTTGAATTTGCTGGGTGCGCGCCCCTTTTTCTGCTTCTTGAGCGATGGCACCAGCTGCCTTTTCTCCTGCTATAGCTTGCTCAAGTTTTGCTTCAATTTCTGGACTATGCAGAGTGAAGATTAATTCGCCTTTTTGCACCTTGTCGCCTTTGCGGACCAATACCTGATCAATTCGTCCGGGGACTTTAGAAGAAATACTATACTGTTGTGACTCGATTTGACCTTGCAGTCGAACCGGCTTAGGCAAATAAGCTGTATAGAATTGGTATCCAACCCAAGATGATATGGCTAAAGCAGCGGCAGTTAGGATAATCGGTTTGGCTTTTTTCATCTTAGTGTCCTAGAGAGTTGACGTGTTAATCGAGTCCTGCTGGTATTGTTGAAATGTGGCCATTTCGCTCGATAGTGCTAAAAGTTTTGATAGTGATAACAGATAGTTAAAGCTTGCAGCAGACTTTTGGGTTTGTACGTTGGCCAGATAAAGTTGAGCATCGACCACATCTGTCGATGTTGAGAGACCCTGAGAGAACCCTTTCTCTCGCAGTTTTATGTTTTCTTTCGCAAGTTCAATGCTTGAACTCAAACCCAATACTTCTTCTTGTGCTTGCTGGGCTTCCAAGTAGGTCTTTTGCACTAACACGGTCAAATCTTGTTTCGCCTGAGCTTTGAGGTACTGGACTTGTGAAACGGCACTGTGTGCGGCTTTGACCTGTTCAGAGCGGCCGCTTGATTCTATCAGTGGAATGCTCACACCTACACCGACCAGCCAGTCTGGTTTCATCTGACTAGCAAGAGAGTCGTCTTCATGCAAACTGTAGTCACCGTATAGATACACTTCAGGGTAGTACTTGCCTTGCTCTGCTTTGATAAGACTGCGTGCTTGCTTCTCTTTGGCATCAAGTAAGGAAAGCCCAGGGTAGGTGTTTAATGTTTGATCAATAAATGCCTCAATCGGAGGAAGTGTTTCATTGATGAATAAGTGATCCCTTGGCTCGACTGTGGCATTTTGGCTCAGTATTTGGGTTAATGCAGTTTGGGCAATATCGAGGTTTTTCTGCGCTTTCTTTCGCTCTATCCTGGCTTGATCTAAGGCTGATTCAGCTTGGAGGCGCTCAACACGCGCAATCTGACCTTGCTGCTCCAGCTTAAGGGCATTATCCCGGTGCTTTTTAAGTCCACTTTCAACAAGTTGGCGTGTTTGAACGACCTCTTTTGCCAGTAATACGCTGAAATAGTATTTACTTAGGTCTTCGTATCGGGCTTGTGTCTCCATTGCCAACTGGCTCTGTGCTTCTTCGGTTTTACCTCGGGATGCCGATTGTGCTGCATTAATTCGGCCTCCGGTAAAAACAGGCCAAATGGCTCTTATAGAAGAAGTGAAAATATCTCGTTCGCTGATGGTGGATGTAGTATTACCAAGATCGCTAAAGAGTTGACTCAGGCTTGATAGTAAGGAAGTCGGTAGGGCAAGGCTACCAACGCTGGGAAGCGTTCCATGAGTACTTTCTATCAATTGGTTACCAGATAGCGTTACGTCGGTATCTAGCCGGGTATAATTTGCACCGACGGTCACAGAAGGAAGATGAAGGTTGTCGGTTGCGTTTTCGAGATGCTGATATCGGTCGACATTGGCCCTTTGTGCTGCAAGAGAATTGTTTTCACTCTGCAACAACTGCCAAGCTTCTGCAAAGCTGATAGCAGCCGAATGAGCGGCTATTGGCTGACAGCTAAGGCAAGCGATGATCAATGCGATAGGGCGCAGCGACATAGTATTTACTCTATTCGTTAAAAAATAGAGTTTAAACTCTAAATGGTTGGGTTTGCAAATTGCGCTAATGAAAAAGAAGGCACTATTGCCTTCTTAGTCTAGTTATGTCTATTGCTCTATTTTGACTGGTTCTGGCTTGAACCTTTTAAATAAACCAATAAGGATAGGGCTGCTTAAAACCATTATTGCTAGTACTGTAAATGCCATTGTAATTGGCCTTTCCCAAAGGAAGCTAAGCTCTCCATCGCTTATCATTAATGCTCGGCGTAGGTTCTCCTCCATTAATCCTCCGAGAATGAACCCGAGAAGAAGGGGGGCGAGTGGGAAATTAGCCAGCCTCAGTGCTATCGCACCTATGGCAATCAACAACATGATAAAGACGTCCATTGTGTTGAAAGAGACCAGATAGACACCAGTGATCGAGAAGAACAATATCATTGGTAGAAGAACCGTTCTGGGAACTGCCAGCAACTTCGAAATGTAAGGGATGAGCGGTAGGTTGAGGATAACCAATACGATGTTGCCAAAGTACATTGAGATGATCACCGACCAGAATACATCAGGATGCTCGACAAATAAGCGAGGGCCAGGTTGGATACCATAGGCAATTAGTGCACCTAACATGATGGCGGTTGTCCCTGAGCCTGGGATCCCTAGCGTCAAAAGCGGGACAAACGAACCGCTGGAGGCTGCGTTGTTAGCCGATTCCGGTGCGACCAGGCCGCGGATGCTGCCTTTACCAAATTCTTCTTTCTTCTCCTTTGGGGCGAGATTCCGTTCCATACCATAGCTTAGGAAGGCTGCGATAGTCGCACCAGCGCCTGGCAACACGCCAGTAAAAAAGCCTAAGATAGAAGAGCGGATCGATACTGGCGCGACTTCCTTGACCTCTTCCTTGGTGACTTTCATGCTGCCAATGTCGCTCATTTGACTTTGCTCTTCATTGCGAGTGTCTTTCTCTGGTTTGAGTATGCCCATCAGAGTTTCACCTAGCGCAAATGTCGCCATAGCCAATAGTAAGAAACTGAAGCCATCCATTAAATCTGTGAGACCAAAAGTGAAACGCTCAACGCCGACGCCTTTGTCAATCCCCACTGTTGAAAGCATCAGGCCTAGTATGGTCATCATCCAAGCTTTGATTACCTGACCTTTACCAGCAAAGGCCGCAACGGCTGATAGGCCCAATAACATCAGTGCAAAGTAATCCGATGATTGGAAGCTAAGTGACACACTTGCCAGGGCAGGAGCCGCTACAAGCAGCATAATCGCAGATAGGGTACCACCTGTGAATGACGAGTAGGCCGCGAGCGCTAAAGCTTTACCTGCTTGGCCTTTTTGTGCCATTGGATAACCATCAAATGCCGTTACAACTGTTGATGAACAACCTGGGGCATTGATAAGAATTGAAGAAGTAGAGCCTCCGAATACTGCACCATAATAGACACCTGCCATTAGAATTAGACCAGAAGAAGGGTCTAGCCCATAGGTGATCGGGATCATCAGAGCAATAGCTGATATGGGACCAAGCCCCGGAAGCATACCGATGAAGGTACCAACGAAACATCCGACGATCACCATCATGATGTTCATCGGCATAACTGCGGTCGAAAGACCTTGTAAGATTCCATCTAACATTTGTTATTCCTTACTGTTTACGACCACATGGTGAAAATGACGCCCGGTTCCAGGTAAATATCCAGTCCTTGAGTGAGCAATAGGTAAAATGCGATGACAAAAGGGAAAGAGGCACCAAGTAGTACTTTTTTACGGCGTTCACCGAGCAGATAGAATCCGGCCAGAAGGAATAAGCCAGTCGCAAGCACAAAGCCAATGTAGGTTAGGCCTAAGCCATATAGCGCCATCAAAGCAAGGAATGCGGCTAGTAATTTCCAGTTAAAACCGACCACAGCCCCGCTTTGTTTGTCAGGTTGCCCAGTTGCTAAAAGGAGTAGTGATAAACCAATACCAACAAAGGTAAGAATGGTGGGCAGTGTTCGAGCCGTGAAAGGTTCGTATTCATCCCCGGGAAATAGGGGAATTTGTGAGGTTTGGTAACCGTAACAGAGGCATACCGCAAGAAAGATCATTGCGCCGACGCGATCACGGCATAACAAATTCTCTTTAGAGAAAAGCTGACCTTTATTGAGAGAGTTCGTTGGCAAGTCCGACATATCCAACTCCATTTGCATTCACATTGAGGGAAGAAAAAAGCCGTACAAGAGGGATTAATGAGCATGTATCACTAACCAATAAGCCATTTGTTGCTAGTCAAAGAGGCTTAGCTGTTTATTTCTAAACAAAGGAGATTGTGTCGTTACCTCAGGTACGGAAAAAAGGAAAGAGGGCAAGTGCAAGTTTGCCCTCAACAGGATTACTTGAGGAAGCCCAGCTCGCGCATCAGGTCGCCCATTTGCTTTTCTTGATCTTCAAGGAATGCGTAAAAATCTTTATCTGCCTTGTAGTTATCAATCCAGCCATTGCGATCTCGAACGACCTGCCACTCGTCGGTGTTATACATTTTCTGAAGTGCGGTGTTCCACTCATCCAGTTTCTCTTGGCTGGTGCCTGGAGCAGCGAAGAAACCGCGCCAGTTAGCGAAGACAGTGTCATTCCCATATTCAGTTAAAGTTGGAATCTCTGGGGCGGCATCTAGGCGCTTAGGAGCTGTGACCGCTAGGATTTTAACTTGCCCAGATTTTGACATCTCCAGTACTTCACCTAGACCGGTGGAAAGCAGTTGCGTTTCGCCAGAGAGTAGAGCCGCCATGGCTTTGCCACCTGCATCGTAAGCGATGTAGCGAACTTTACGTGCATCGAAACCTTCACCTTTGAACGCTGCCGCTACGACCAGATGATCCATACTGCCACGAGCTGAGCCGCCGGCAATTTTGACTTTACGAGGGTTAGATTTAAAGTCTTTAACTACGTCTTCCCAAGTGTTGTACTTGGAATCGACAGAAGTCACGATTGCGCCATAGTCTGCAATGGTGGCTGCGACCGGTGTCAGATCACGAAATGACTGAGGGAAAATGCCTGTCAGGGAGCGCACAACGATTGGAGTAGAGTTCACCATCAAGGTGTCTTCCTGACGCTGAGCGGTTTCTATCAGGTGAGCAATGGCTTTACCGCCACCACCGCCGGATAGGTTTTGGAATGAGACGTTATCGACGATATCTGACTTAACGAGAACATCACCTGTTCCACGAGCCGTCATATCCCAGCCACCACCAGCACCGCCAGGGATTAAGAAATGTATTTTTTCAAGATCAGCTGCAAAAGTGTTGAAAGAAAAAGACGCAGCGATGATTGAAGCTGCCAGTGTTGGCTTGAGTACCTTAAACATGATTCACGTTCCTTATGTTCAGATGCATCTTCATTGAGATTGCACTTATCGTTATCAGTTTTCCATTAACAAGGGAGGGAGACTCGTCAATAGATACGTTCAAGGTTAATGGTGTGTTAAATAATTGTCGTTAATACGTTGATAAAAACAATACTGTTTATTCTGTCGATTTTGTTCATAAAGTTCACGGCTCTTTTTTCCTGAAATGGTATTACTCAGCACCTGAGTGCATCACGTGTTGTTTAGCGCGTTTAAGTTGTTGAGCAACCAATATTTGGTAACTGCTAGAGAGGTGGTTTAGTAGTGGACGCTTTTCTGTTTTAGCGAAATCGAGCAAAGTTAGCTCTGAAAATGGATGCTTTTCCCACATCGTCTGAAGCGTGATAGCGAGTGAAAAGAAGTCATTTTGCGATGAGACTTCTCCACAACGAAGGAGAGAATTTAAAGGAGAGAACATAGGTGATAGGGAAGGGTTGGTCTGTATTTCATAGTATGAATTTATGGGGAGAATGCTGCCAAAATCTACCAAAAGTGTTCGGTAGCAGGGAGTGACGAGTAGATTGGATGGCTTTATATCACCATGAACAAAGCCTGCGGCATGAAGTGCTTTAAGTGCTTGTTCGGCATTGTGCGTAATTTCTTTTTTTAAAGGTTGATCCAATAAAGAAAAGTCTGCCGATAAAGATTCCACAAACTCTAATATAAGCCAGTCAACCCCTAAGCTTGAGCCGTAATCGAGATACTTAGGCCAGTATGGTGAAGAGTGATGGTGGAGAAACTCGGCCTCGGCCTTGAGTTGTTGCTTCGCATGAAGCGACCAAGCAAATTTGATAATGGTTGAACCAAAGTGAGGGTGAGTAGCAAGGTAGGCTCCACTGCGAAGTAATGAGTACTGGGTGACACCCAGTACTCTAAAGCAAGCCGCTATTTTGCTTTCTGCTTCATGGTTCATCTCCACAATTTATATACTCGAAGGTAGCGAAAAAGCCGAGAAGAAGTTCGGTACAAATGGATTATTTTGTCCTTGAGTTTTAATGCTCAGTTGTACTTGGCTGTCACCATATTTAATGGCAACTTCGGTTTGCTGAGATGTCGATGAGGCGACTCTTGGCTCAATAAGCTTAAACCAAGCCCAGTTACCTTCAAACTTCTCGTTGGCGATAGAATTAGCCTGAGCCATAATCTGGAAGCCTAACGTATCTTGCTCAATCGCTGCAGCATTCCAACTCTGCTTACTCCATAGACGTGGCCCATGCTGGTATGTAAACAGAGGCTTTTCTCCACGAATAACGAACTCTGTAACATCGGAGCTCATTTCTTTGGCTTTTAGCTGGAACTGCAAAGACATGTTTTGCGGGTCAGCTAAGAACAAAGCATTTCGAATATCACGAGCTTTCTCAATCATTTGCCAAACGGCAGGGTCTAAAGCTAAGCCAGTGTTTGGCAGCAAACCATAAAGATAGGGAGAGCGCTCTTCAGTAGAGAAACTTTTCAGCTTGCTTTGATAAAACTGATCTAAGGTCCCGTTTGTTTTAAAGAATGCGGCTACGTCTGCGGTACTCGCATCTAAACTCGCACTTTTGTTAAATGGGTAATAGGCTGCAATGGTTGTTTCATAAGGTTGGTAGACTTCTGACGTCCACGTGCTGTTGAGGTAGGCATGCGCCAAGCCCATTACTAAGTCATTGGCTTGTTGCGTCACCTGAGTCAGTATTTGTTTTGAAATATTGGGTTGTGACGACTCTTGCTGAGCCAGCAAAGTAATTGGGTTACTGGTTTTTATTTCAGCGGTTAGCGCTTGATAGGCCACTTTTTGTGGTTCTTCTGCCTCGTAGAACTTCCCTAGCCAAGTTTCAGCTTCGGTAAATTGCCCCAGCAAAGAGTCAATAGGTTTGTTGCCCTGTTCATCTGCCGTTACCTGCTTGTGGTATTGGGAAAAGGCAATAAAGATCTGTCGTGCAGATTCTTTCTTATCGACATCTTGTTCGGGTGGCTGCTCTCCTTCACTGGTAGTTTCAGGTTGAACGAGCTCCACAGAAGTGTACTTACTTACCGTGTTATATAACTGCGCCAAAGGGTTGTTCGAGGCTGTGGTCAGGACAGATAAGGTTTGTTTAAGTTGATCTGCATTTGCTAGGCTCTTGACTTGAATATGTGAGGAAAAATCACGCCAGTAATTAATGTAGTCGTTCTGGTACATTTGTTTAAGGTCACGACTGATGCGATACATTTCTAGTGCACTTGGAGACGTACCTGCAACGCCTTCATAAGCTTTGAGTGCTTCTTTCAATACTGGCGAGTCAACAGACAAATCTAGATCGTTAAAACCAGAAGGTGTAAATAAATAGGGGACTAAATAGCCGACATAGTTTGGTGAAAAAGATAGCAATTGATCAAAGTTGCTACCCAGCTCTTGTCGTACATCGATACGCTTCGAATAAGTTGGAGAGTTTAGGATATGCTCATAAAGTAATGTCTCGATACCGGTTTGATTGATCACTTTCTTCGCTAAGCTTTCTAAATCAAAGTTTGGCTTGAGTGGGACTAAGTCCTGAGCGAAGACATCATCAAGTAAGACCCTCAGTTGAGCTAAATTAACACTATCAGCCTCACCTTGTTCTTCCAATGTGTTGATGAAATAGTTTTTAAGCTCCGCGATATTTGTCCGCTCTGCATTAAATAACAGTCGGTAGTTATTTAGTAAAGACAAAGTTTTCGCTTGATCTTCAAGATTCACGTAGACAAAAAGGTCTTTTTCTAGGGTATTCTCCATTGAAGGAATTAACACACGTTGCAGCTCACTAAAGTAAGCTTTCTGCACGTCATTCATTATGCTAGAGCTTGGCATGAATGGCAGGCTGTACCAAGGCTTGGGCTCTAAATAGAGAGAGTAAATTCTATTCAGCGAATACAGATTCGGGATGTTATCCGACATGTTTTCGATGTCATAAGGTTGAGCGGCAATGGCTTCTTTGTAGCGCTCAAGCATATTATCAGCTCTTGCCTCCCTCTGGTTTTGATAATCAAAATCCAGCTTAATGATCAAGAGAACGCTTGCAAACAAACCAAGCCAAAACAAGGTGTAGGCGGTTTGCATAGTAAGAAGCATATTCTCTTTGCGACGGTTTACCCCCACCAGCTCATGTTCATTAATGATGGTATGAGTCATCAAATGCTGTGCAAACAAAGTCTGTTGTACCGGTATCTGTTGCTGTTGTTGGAACTGCTCGTTACCTAAAGACTGGTTGACAACATTGGCCAAGACATCGTGCTGACTTTGAACTGTGCCACTATGCGTAAAGTAGAATCCGCGAAAGTTTAAACCATCTTGGAGCTGATCACCGCGATACAGGCGATGTAGGAACTGCCATAAGCTTTGCTTGAGTAGCCCAAATTGATAGGGAGCGGCGCATATAGCATTACGATAGTCTTGGTTAAGCTGCGAAGCCAGAGCCGTGCTCATATTGGCAATCAATTGACTAATTAGACTGTCATATTCTTTATTAAACCAGTCTCCATCAATGCCACCATGTTTTTGAATTGGGGAGGTAGCACCAAAGACTTCGTTGCGTTTTGTTTCATCAAAGGCAGAGAAAAACTGACAGAAATCGTTGATCTGGCCCATTTGAGTGACAATGTTATATATGGGAAGGTTTAAGCCAAAAGCGCGATTAAAACCTTTGATTTCAGACTTGATCTGATCCGCTTTTTGAGTCAATGCTTCCGTTGTGCTTAGTAACTGTTTGACATCTGTAGTCAGAATGAGTCCATTCAGAGCCTGACGAGGGCGCCACTTATTCAAGCTTTGACATAATGTTTTGATATAGGCTGGGTTTTGGTCTTCCCCTAAACTCACTGAAATTAGAATGGAATGTTCACTTAACCAAAATAGAATTGGGAATTCTATATCGTTCCCGAAATCGTCCACTTTATAAGCTTCATAGCCCATCTGAGTGATGATGCTCTTATCTTTACGTGGGTCCTCACTGAGGAATAAGTATGTCGGTTGATCATAGCGACTAGTGAGTCTCTTTTTACGCTTTTGAACATTGAGCATTAACTTAAAGTTTTGTGCTAAAAGCTTACAGCGCTTGTTGATGAGCGCTTTTTCTTGATCTGAGGTTTGTGGTTTGTTCTTTCTTCTGGAGAGCAGCCAGTAACAAATATAGCCTAGAACAATGGCCACCAATATTGTCGATAAAACGCCGACCGACGTATGATCGGGATAGGCGAGCTGCCATGTCAGAACGCCACCGACCACAACAATAACGAATACTAAGAGCAGGGTCCAAAGTATGGTACTTCGTTTGTTGCTTACAGGTTTAGATGAAGTTGATTCTGCCATTCCTAAGGAGCCTCTGAAGTTTTCTTTGTGTCTTTTGTCGTTTTTCTGTTTTGCACAATGATGGCTTTAATCGCGTCTTTCTCTAGGTACCAAGCTTTGATTTCACGTGCTTGTTGAGAAGAGTTGCTACGTACAATAACGCGGAAGTAAGAGTGGAATGGTTCCACTAAAGGCGTATATGCAGAAGGCGATAGTGTGTTAATAAACGCATTGGCATTTTTTTGTGATGAGAAAGTAGCCAATTGCACCAGCCAATCTGATTTACTTGTGAGCATGGAAGGCGGAGGTGTTGCATCTACCATTTCGACCTTACTGGCTCTTTGGGGAGGATTAACTAAATCATCGTCGTTACTAATGAAAACGATGTCGTTGACCTCTCCCGATAAGATGTAGCGTTCACTAAAGTCAGGCAGCAAGCTAAAATCTCGCGCTCGTTGAGACATGGTCTTTTCATACCAGAAGTGTGTTAACCCAATGCTTAGCGCCACTAACGTACTAAAAAACAACGTGGTAAGTAGGTAACGTTTTCTGCGAGTTGGTTTACGCGCTTTGGGCAGTTTTACTCTTGTACGGCAATGGATACTGTTACTTTGCCGGTATTGACTAATGACTTGCTCTAATTGGTGAATAAAGCTTTTTAACTGTTCGCTACCTGTTTCGCGATATTGGCCTTTGAAGCCAATGTTGAGAAAAATGTAGATGATTTCAAGTAAATCGATAAGTTTATGAGGCTGGCGTATTGCCTTTTCCGCAACAGTGAAAAATAACTCTCCGCCGTTACGCATCCCAAATAACTCGCTGAGTAGCGTTTTATTTTCCCAACCCCGTTTCTCACCCCATTCGCTGTAGATAATAAGCTCATCCAGCACGACAGCATACAGAAAGCAGAGCTTATCGATGACAGCGACAGGGTAAGTTAACTCTGCCCCTTTAGACTTGATTTCATTGATATTGCTGACAAGCTGGTGGCGTAATGTAGTGACATCTTCAGGTTCAGGAAGAGTCGAAACTTTGAGCGTTGTCGCCAATAATTCACTACTAATATTAATCAGCTGATTTTCAGCTTTATCGAAAAAATTCAGAAAGTCATGATGGCTTTTGCTCGCGTGAACAGGAGCCCAATGGGTTGTTGTATCGTCACTGTTTTTGTCTGTAAAGTCTGATTTGTTGGTATCCCAAACCAGTGTTTCTTCGTCTAAGTAGTCCATAGGCATTATCTCAACGCGTACAACATGACTTCTAATTCACCAATGCGAGTATCGACGTGAAGCGCTATCGCATCACGGTTTTCAAGCATCTCTAGCCACATTCTGTCTGAGGTGTCGACTTCAAAATAGGAAACACCTTGCATTGGTTTAAGCTCGCTTGGAGCAACGGGTAGTGGTGACAACGCGATTCCGGACAAGCTGTTTCTAACCAGCTCAACGATACGAGCATTGTTACCTAGCTTGGCTGCGACTGGGAAAAGCTCATTCAATTCGGCGCTACTGATATTGGATTTGACGGCCAATACGAAACGACGATTAGAGACACTTGCCGTATCTTTTATCAAGGTTCTTAGAAGTCGACGGCGTTCGAATAGGGAAGAATCCCAGTTAAATTCAATCACAGAATCCTGCTGAACCAGAGTCAGCATATTGCGTAGGCTAGAAAACAGCGGATTAAAGCTGTCATAAAGCCTGTGATATTGCAGGTTACTGCATGGATCCGGTATTGCCGGCGTTAATGCCATGATTTGAGCTTCAAACTTGCGTAGTTCGAGGTACAAATCATGAGTTTGGAATTTGGGGTTGTTAATTGTGAGATCGAACCAGGGAAGCCAAGTATTCAATGTCTGTAGCCAGAGGTAGTCTTGCATCATTGACTGAGGGCTTTTTTGCCCTTGACCAGCTTGAATACGTTTGAGTAGGTTGGTGGCTCGATTAGAAGATAGGGCGTGTATCTCTTTCATACGTTCCACTAATAGTGTTGAAGCCCCATAGTGGAGGCAAGCTGGAATAAATGCTCGGTCAAGCACCACATCCCCAGATTCACTACTTTCCAGAATTTTGGAAATAGGGATCAGTGTAAAACCAGAGGTGTCTTCACCTTCTAATTTGATGGAAATGTTGAGCTGCGCAACATCAATCTCTACGCTGGCATTTTCTGATGTTGAAGTATCGAAGACACTGATCGATTGGGTTATATAGCGACTTTGCTCTGCTTCGTCACTACCGTAGTCATTATTACCTTGTAACGAAATTGGCAAAGCGAGATAAGCGATAGTCTCAATAGTGCCTTGTGGGATATCTCGGGCGACTTCTTCTCTTAACTCAAAATGGGTTCCATCGGGGAATACGCCAGCCGAAGACGCGACAGAGAGCTTGCCGATTTTAAGCAAATCGTGATTGATGGTTAATTCAGTCACACCATAAAAGGGAGCAAATCCAGCTAATGTCTCGATATTTTGGCGAACATAGTTTTGAACATATCGATCCTGCTGTTGAAAATGCTGTGGGGCAATGAACATACCTTCTTGCCATACTACTTTTTTGAATGCGTCCACGTACTTTCCCTACTTTATGATTAAAATAACTTCCACCAGGGAGAATCTGGCGTAATAACTTCTAGCTTGGCCTTGTCACCTGAAATACTGAGCTGCAAATACTCGTCTGAGGTTTTTGGCAACATAGATACTGACTTAGGCTCACTTTGCTGGTAATCGATAAATTCGACCAACACTGCAACGTATTGTGTTTGATTATTAATATCTAACGCTATCTTTTGTTCACTACCGGGAATAACAATCGGTAGTATTTGTTTCGAGACTAAATTGGCGCTGAGCAGTTGCACATCATTACTGTATAGGTCAATAAAAGGCTGCTGCTTAAACATCTGTGCATCAGTCAATTGATATAATCTAACCACAACGGGGTTCGATTCATTGGAATCCGAAGGGTTGGCCGATTTATCTGACTTAATTGCTAAAGAGTATTGAGTTACAACAGGCGCAGGATCTGACGAACAACCGATCAGAAACAGGGCCAAAACAACACACCACTTGGCCATTAACTTTCCTCTCTTTGTTTCTGCATGTTCTCCATAAAAAGAGCTTTGAATTGGCGTCTAAAATCTCCATTCTCTTGTCTGTGCTGGAAGTGTTTGCGATAAATTTTCCAGTATTTCTTCTCTTTATTGGTAAACATTCCGCCAGAGATATAATCGCTAAACTGTCTCTCAAGCTGAGTCGGTGCGAATTCGTTCAAGAACTGATCAACCGTTTTTTCGAGGGCATCAAACAGCGCTTCATGATGCAAGGTCGGGTTTCTCAGGTATTTATTGTTCTTCTCTGTCATAGAAAGAAGTTTTTCTAGCGATGCTTCTATGGGTACACCTGCTTTCGAATGTACAGGTAAAAACTCAGGTTCTTCTGGGTTTTGGGCCACTTTCGAGTTGATATCATCAACTTCGACGTGTTGAGCAATCAGATCTTCATCTAAGTCTTCAAAAGGGTCCGCAGCAAATGGATCATCACTTAAGATGTTATCTTCAGAAAAATGGTTGTTCTTTTTACTTTCCACGGGAGAGGGTTCTTCCTCTAAAAAGTCAATATCATCATTATCTAGTTGAAGCGAAAAAGGTTCAGAAAACAGCTCGTCATCTTTCTTCTCATCTTGAGGTTGCTCGGAGGTGATGAGAGTGGAGACCAGCATGGTATAATTCTCGACCTTAAGAATATCGCCATCGCTGAGCGGGTATTCTTTTCCTTTCGCCATTGATTTATCGTTCAGTACGGCACTGTTTTGGCCTGTACTCTTTACACTGTATCCATTATCGGTAAGGCGAATACTGCCATGTACTCTTGAAATGCGTTTGCTTTGGTCGGGTAAAGAGATATCACAAGAAGTCGCCCGTCCAAATTCACCACCTGTTTTTGGTAAGTACACGACACGAGAAGTGACTACCTCATCAGAGGGTACTGAAATCAAATGAATGCTAATTGTCACTTGTTACCCCTCACACTTTAAAATCGCTGCATTAAATGCAGATAGGAAACCTGAGTACTTGTTAAGGAATCGATTTGAAAAGTAGACGCCCATTGGTTTGGTGTCCATCAATTGTGATTGAAAGAAATCCTCAGGTAGTGAAGCTTCCTTTAGTTCACCCCGGAAGACTTTTTCATCCTCCAATGCAACATCAATTTCCCTTTGTTTTAAAAGCTTTAGTAATACTTTAGCATCTCGGGGCTGTTTGACTACGTTGAATCCGTTGCGCTTTAGCCAAAACCACTTGTTGGACCCAAATTTAGCTGAAAACTTAAGGTTTACTTTGGTAAGTTCATCCATTTTGGGCTCTACACCGGGCCCAAAGTACCAGCGTAACTCTTGTTGAGCGATCGGTGCTGATAGTGTTGCGTATTCATCTCGTTCTGCCGTTTGAGTTGCAACAAAAAAGCCATGCTGTGTACCGCTTTGAACTCGCAGCTGTGCATCAGACCAAATCGTCATTGTGATCTGGTAAGGCTGACCCATATGGCTTAGGGCGCACTTTACTTTACCCAGAGCGATTCCCTGCATCTGGCCATGTTTATAGTCTTGATAGGGCGGCCAATCCTGAGTGGTTAAATGCAATCGCGCAGGGCCAAATGTTGTTTGTGCGGATGCATTGGCCACAGTGATAAGACCAAGTAGAATTGCTAGGCAGAAAGTAAAATGCGGCATCATTCTGACCATTCATTTCCTCCAATAAGCTCGGAAATCTTTAATATTGAAACTGGTGGATAATAATCGAGGGCACGAGCTGCGCCGACATTGACTATGTATGAGTACTGAGTCAGTGGCTCAATAGGCACATCACTAGGTTCGTATCTTCCACTCAGTATTTGCTCTGCTTTGTGGCCAGCAAACTGGCCGACATTGTAATAACGGCTCACAATGCCAAAAAGAGCGTCATGTTTTCTTATTGGTGATTCGGTTGCAGAAAACGTCGCAATACCTTGTCGATGTAAGCTGTCTACAATATCTTTGCCCTGACTGATAATGTATGAATCTGGTGGAAGGTAGGCGAGTTGAACACCATCTTCCAACATAAGATCGACGACCTTTCCAACTGAGCTGGAATCAGGTTTGTCGTTTATTGTTCTGAGAGGATACAAATACACATCCTTTTTGAATTTTGCTGAAAGTGTTTGTATGCTGCGCGCTGTTACTACTGCATTGTTTTCTAAAGGGTTGAAAATAATGCCGATAGTTTCGATACCGTTTAGCTGACTGATGGCGTTGAACTGTACATTATGTGGAACAATATGGCTAACACCAGTAAAATTTCGTCCATCTTCTTCTAAAGAGCTCACTATTTTTGAACCCACGGGATCAGTGACGATACTGAACACAACGGGGGTATCACTTTCTTCTCGGAAAAGGCTTGGGTTGTGTTCTGTGCCTAAAAGGTTAAGAGTGATTGTGGTGCCAAATGTATAGATTAAATCTGGGTTTAAATTATCTATGCTTTCTAAGTGCTGGCTTAAGGTTGCTTTGTCACGTTTTGCATCTAGCACTGTATAGCGTATGTTCATTTTTTCGGATAAGTAATCCATAAATCCACGCTCAGCATCGGTGATGCCGCGCCATAACACCATTACGACATGTTTTTCGCTTCCTGAATCTGCCGCTGGCACAGCAAACGGCAGAAGAATTAGCAAACACAAAAGCAAAGCCTTCATTTTACCACCTCCACTTGGTTTCTGTCTCTGCGGACAAACAAGCTATAGAAGCTCAGCAGAACAATAGAACTTATTAGTAATGCAATACCAAACAGCATAATGGTGCTTTGGAAACCTAAAACACTTAAAGCAAGCCCAGCGACTAATGGGCCTGCGATATTGCCAATACGTTCGGTCAGTCGGAATATACCAATCGTCTTGCCTTTATCCAGCCCAGAACCTGACAATAGCTCTATTATGAGTGGAACTTGCGGAGAAACACATAGGCCGTGTGCGATACCCACGAGTATAACTATCATGAGTAAGCCAAATGTCCCCGGGAGCATCATAATATTGATCAATGCGGCGGCAGACAAGATACCACCGGCAAAGATAAAGGCAATTTTGTTATTCCACTTGTCAACTAGCGACGCAGCGAGAGGTGAGATGATGATAATGGCAAGCCCATATGTCATCATTACACGACCCGAAACAGCGCTACTTTCTCCTAGCGACTGCAAATAAACCGGACAGATGTAATATAAGAAGCCTGTTAAAACCACTTTTGCAGGAATGGCACTAAAGAAGGTAATGAGTGCAAAATACTTATTACTCAACAGTATTTTAAAGTCAGTTAACTGTACAGGCTTGCTTTCACTATTGGTTTCTCCACGATCAAAGAAGATGATGACTAGCATTACCCCAACGATCGCTAAAGCGGCGGCAAGCATAAATGTCATCGAGTAGCCAAGTTTGTCCGCTAGAACGCCACCAATTGCCGCCCCACAAAGTGAACCCGAGAAAAAGGCTGATAAGAAGGTCGACATCCCTTTAGTTCTGTTTTGCGTATTTGTTGTATCAGTGACATAGCCTTGAGCCGAAATGAATACGATACCGTAACCAACAGCGGTTACTGCTCTAGCAACAAGCAGCAACTCAAGGTTGGGACTTAGGGCGGTTGCCACTAGCCCCACAGCAGTTAGAAGACCACCACCGATGAGAGACTTTCTTCGGCCGACTTTGTCAGACCAGTAGCCAGCAAAGGGAAGAGATAGGGCCCAACACAACATAAAGAGTGAAATAGGTAAACTGGTGACTAAGTCTGTTGGGATCCAATTCTGCGTGCTTGGCAAGCTGGCTACAAAGTTAGGGAAAAAGGCTAGGGAGGCGGCCTCTGAGAATATTAAGATAAATAGAGGAAGTCTAACAAAACGGTAGTCCTGAATGTTTTTCTCAGGGAGCGTTTTGCTGTCAAAAGTACTCTTTATGAGGGCATTTAGCTTACCGATGAGAGAGCCAAGCTCGTCATTGGATTGAACCTTAACAAGATATGGGATTTGTTTATGTTCGCCCATCGCAATCAACTGTTTAATCTGCCTCCATGGTTTGATGATCATGAAGTGACAGATAAATAAAATGATTTCAATAACGAACAATCCTGAGGCAACAAGGACTGTGATCATATCCATAATACTATCTTTGATCATCTGTGGGATGATATTAGTATCAGCCATCATTTGAAGCTTAATCATTCCAGTAGTATCTATCGGAATAGACAACTCGCTTGCTTCGACATAATCTGGGAAAAAGTCGGGATGTTGATAGAGAGCCGTTTCGTTACGTTCCAAACGAATAGAAAGCAATTCAGGGTGATGTTCAATATAAGATGAAAATTCTTCTTCTAGACCCATTAATCGTTCGAGAGGTACTCCTTCATTAATGATGCGTCCAATCATATGGGAGAGTGTATCGCCGATAAGGTTAGACTTTTGTTCTAGCTGATTTTCATAAACAACGGAGAAGTTATTCAATGATTGATAGGAACTTCCTAAGTTTGAAGCTACTGTTAAAACAATCGCGAGAAGAATGATAAGAAGTGGAAAATACTTTGCACGGACTTTGTTCCACTTAGAACTAGTTCGGTCAGCGATAATATGGCTTTTAACTGAGGTTAGCAGTTGTTTTTCGGTCATCCTTTCAGTATTTATTACACTGGTCGCTGATTTGACTTTTTTCAGCAGAAAATCAAGCAAAGAGTTTAGTGCCAAATATCCAATGACCGCAGCGACTAAAACCCATAAAAGGGTGTCCATGACTTGTTGATAAAGCAAAGTTTGTTTGATTTGCTCAAGATAAAGTGGCGAGTAGTAAAGTCGCAACTCCCCTTCTTTTACATTGAATGTATTTACAATATCGGTAGTCAGCAGCCTGTCAGTGTCGAATTTAGCTACTCCTGTAGTAAACAGGACGTCGTCAGAACTGTTTACGACTTGAATCTTACTGATACCATCAACAAGCTCTAGGCGTCTTTCGATGAGAGATTGGATATTCGAGATAGAAGAAAGGGGGAGCCCCAAACTCATTGCCTGTCGAATGTCATTATCAGTCTCGTCCAGTACCACCTGATAAGTTGAGTCACTTGTCTGGGTTAGACGTTTATCGAAGTTGAGGTAGTTTAATGTTGTATTTAACCCGTTAGAAAACAGCAAGACAGCCACAATGGCCAAAATAAGCTTGGCTCGCAGTGAGATAAATCGTTGAGCTTTAACCATGTATCCAGTATCCATCTTGCTGTTCATCTACCGAACTTACTGAATAGTAAGTTCGAATCCTTCCTCATTGTTAGCTGCAGTAACAGACACTTGTGTGATTGGCTGTTGTTGGCTTAACCTGCTGATACACTCTTCAGCTAGCTTAGGCATCAAAGAACGGTTAATGATTTGCTCAACTGCTCGACCACCAGTGGTTGGATCTGTATTTTTACCTACAACGTATTCAACGAAGCCTTCATCCCAAGTGAACGATGCTTGATACTGTTCGGCAAGCTTCTTCTTGATCCTATTTAGAGATATCTCAGTGATTTTAGCTAACTCTTCGTCGTTTAGTGGGTAGTAAGGAACAATCGTTGTACGGCCCAAAAACGCTGGCTTAAAATAGTGCTGAAGATCTGGGCGTATCGCTTCAAGGAGTTTTTCGTTACTTAGGCGTTCACTATTATCTGCACAAGCATCACAAATAGCTTGATCCGCTGCGTTTGACGTCATAATAATGATGGTGTTTTTAAAATCGACAGTTCGACCTTCGCTATCTTTGATATGCCCTTTATCAAAAATCTGATAGAAGAGATCATGCACGCCAGGGTGAGCTTTCTCCATTTCATCTAACAGTAAGACCGAGTAGGGGTTACGGCGAATGGCTTCTGTTAATACTCCACCTTCACCAAAGCCTACATAGCCGGCGGGAGAACCTAGTAGCATAGAAATTTTATGCTCTTCTTTAAACTCGGTCATATTGATGATAGTAAGGTCGTTGCTACCACCATATAGCTGCTCTGCAAGTGCCATTGCGGTTTCTGTTTTACCTACACCACTAGGACCGCACATTAGAAATACCCCAATTGGTTTTCGGCTATCGGTGAGGCCAGCACGAGAAATGCGGATCGCTTTGGCAAGTTCCTGTTTTGCTACATCTTGGCCGATGACTCGATTGTCTAGCTCTTCTTCTAAGGATAAAAGACGGGCGATTTCATCACTCATCATGTTCCCAACAGGAATTCCTGTCCAGTTAGCAATGACCTGAGCAATGGTGTTGTCATCAACCATTGCGTTGACCAAAGGCTCTTCACCTTGTAATTCACTAAGCTGATCAATGAGTGCGTTGAGTTTGTCTTGTTTTGCTTTATCGACGGATTCCCCGGTTTGCTCATCGCCGATTTCTTGCTGAAGCTCTTTGATTTGCTCGACCAAGTCTATTTCTTGCTTCCAGCGGGTTTGATAATCTTCCAGCTTTTTCTCGTTATCCGCAATTTCGGTAGCAAGTTCGGCAATTTCATCTTCCGCAATACCAAATAGCGCATTTTCTTTTTCTAACGCGGTTTTTTCATTTTTTTGGTAACGAATAGTTTGTTCAAGTGCTTCAATAACTTCGGGTTTTGCTCCTTGAGTCAGAGCGATACGAGCACTTGCTGTATCGAGTAAGCTAATGGCCTTGTCAGGAAGTTGGCGACTTGGTAGATAGCGAATGGATAAGTGAACGGCTGCATCTATGGCTGATTCTGCAATAAATGCACCGTGGTGTTTTTGAAGCGAAGCCGCGATTCCACGAAGCATCTGCTTGGCATCTTCAGCGTTAGGCTCTTCGATCGATACAACTTGGAAGCGTCGAGTTAACGCAGGGTCTTTTTCAAAATACTTCTTATATTCTGCCCAAGTCGTTGCTGCAATGGTCTTGAATTCGCCACGCGCTAGAGCTGGTTTCAATAAGTTTGCAGCATCATTTTGACCAGCAGCGCCGCCAGCCCCAATTAAGGTGTGAGCTTCATCAATGAAAACAATAATAGGTTTTTCGCTATTTTTGACTTCATTGATGACGTCCTTGAGTCGGTTTTCGAATTCGCCTTTTACACTAGCCCCAGCCTGAAGCAGACCAAGATCCAAAGAGTGAATTTGTACACCTTGCAGTGCCCCTGGAACTTCATTCTCTGCAATACGTAGTGCTAAACCTTCGACAACAGCGGTCTTACCAACCCCAGGCTCACCTACCATAATTGGGTTGTTCTGACGCTTTCTGCACAGTATGTCTATCGCTTTACGTACTTCGGAGTTGCGACCAGAAATTGGGTCAATATTACCATCCAAGGCTTGCTGAGTTAGGTTTGTGGTGTACTTACTTAACGCATCGTTACCGACAGGTGCTCCACTAGTACCATCGGTAGCTGCAGCGCTGGTTTTAGAACGTGCTACCGCTGTTTTATTGATTAAGCCTTGTAAGGATTCCAGTGATACATTTTGCAAGCTTTCTAGCTGCAGTGTATTCATTCCAAGCACGTTTTGTTGCAACATAGCCTGAATCAAATGAAGGCTGATCACTTCGCCATGACCATAGTTTACAGAGGCAATCATCCAGGCATCTTTTACGATTTCGGTAAGAGCTTGACTGAGAGTCGGTTGGCCTTCATTTCCTTTAGGAAAACGTGCAATTCTTGAGGACAACTCATTCACTAAATTGTCCTGCGAGAGGTTCTGGGACTGAATGAGACTATTCAAATGTTTATCTTGCTGTGAGAGTAGCTGTAATAGCCAGTGCTCAGTCTCAATAGAAGGTACATTTTGGTTCATCGCGGCCCCAGCAGAAACTTCAAGTGCTTGTTTCAGCTCTGGTGACAACTTAGCGACTAGATTTGTTAGCGTAACTTGCGTCATACCGTTTTCCTTGTATCTCAAGAGGCATCAATACGTCTTTAATACCTAGCTCTTATCTGATTCTGAAGTCTCATCACTTCAGAAGAATACTTACTATTTGTTGAGGTTTCCTTTCAGGCGCTAGGCAATCAACTTCGCCTAGTTTAGCCGCGTTATACTTGTTACTGGACAGACGAGGTCTATTCAGATACTCCCGTTTGACGTTGAGATAAACGGAAGTTGAGGTGTTATCTTTTAAATAATGCTGAATCAATTCTTTCATGTGGCTAGCGAGCAAGGGATCAGATTGAATAGCAATCAGCTCACTCTCGGTTTTTGGCGTGATATAAACCATCAAGTGGCTAAAGTGCGTCAAACAAGTTTTTCCGATCAAAAAGCCTTGTCCAATACGACTGTTAAAATGTTCTTTTTGGCCTAAACGAGTCAATGAGTCAGACGGAAGTTGTCTTCTCTCATGAGTCTTGGTTGACACTTTAACGTCGAATGGGAAGTAGTCATTGAGCATTTGGCTCAATGTGCTGAGGTTCCTCTGGCCTTGGCTCAACAGCATCGAATACTGAAAATACTTACCATGGTTATTTTTGAGTGTGGCAATGTGATTCAACAAGGCAGTTTTCTCGGGCTGAAGTTCATTCTGGACCACAAGCCAAGAGCCTGTTTCAAGCTGACCTACAATTTCGAAATAGCGCTGATTGAACACATCAAGGAAGTCTTTGAGCGCATGATCGTCATTGTGAAGTGCCGCAAGAAGTTCTTCATAGATATAATTGGGTATAACGCCTTTTACGCCAGATAAAGCTTGCTTTGCTAGTCTTAGCTTTAATCGATTATTTTTTAGTGAAAAATACTGTATCTCACTGGCATCACCTGTTGGCATTGCCTCAGCTTTGAGTTCGAGTTTTACCCGGTTCGGATTTTGATTAACCCAGTGGGTTAATAACCTCATCGCTTGAGCGAAATCGTACTGTTGTGGGTATTGGGTTAAATCGTTAATCAATGACATACATATTCCTCAACTAGCGATTACATAGCTAGTTGGCTCCCATGGATTTTAGGGTAGCGTTTTGCAATGCCATCTCTACCGTAAATTCGAATGGATAATTGAATATACCGGTCAAAGCTACAAAACTGTTGGAAAAAGCGGTTAAGGACATCGCTAAATACGAGGAATCCGCTTTGTGTATCGAGTGTTAACTCAATTTCAGTGCCAGGGGAGAAGACGTTTTTACCCATAATTCGTATCGCAGAAACCTGAGACCGAATAGAAACGCTGTGAATGGTTTGAATCTCCTCCGCTGAGATTTGCTCTCTGCTGCAAAGCTGCAGCATCTGCTTTAGCTTTTCTGTTGGGTTATCAGAGTGCAGCAAGGAAGAAAAGTTACCATTCAACAAGCCAACAAATTGCCAGTGCAAGTTGAGGTTTTGTTCTCGTTCAATGGGAGCTGTCGGTGGATAAATCGCTTTAAAAGAACCGGGCAAATCTATGCTTTCCAAGCACTCCATATCACCATTAATACCGCACGATTGTTTTCCATTGGTACACAGTAGGTGGGTACCATAGAGTTTGTTGAACTCTAAGTCATGGTTAGGTTTTAGGCTGATCGCAAGCTTAAACTGACCGTTGATATCCCGGGAGCTCTGCCAGTAATCGGCATTTGGGTTTGATTTGTAGCTGTCCCTAAATAGAGGGATCAATGGTTTTTCACCTTGAGGCGTGATCTCGAACACTTCTTTTACTTCAACGACCTCAATGTCACTTTCACTGTGTGCGTCTGCATTGACAGGTATGCTGAGGCATCGTTGATCATAATGGGTCGGCTCACCAGTTTGCTCAAATAGATTAACAGCAGGGACAATATCGAGCTTAAATACTTGATTATCAAATAGACGCATGAATTCTGTTGGTATCGAATTCATAAATAGATTTAATTTGATTTCCGCGCATTCAAATTGCTTGATCGCTTGCCCAAAGTCCTTTAATCGGAAAAACTGACGCTTCTCTTTGAAAAAGAAAAATTCACTGATGAGCTGGAAGCCAGAGAACTGATTGCCTTTTTGAGGAAGAAATAAAAAATTGAGATCACTGATTCGGCTTTTCAGTTTTTCTGCCAATAAAACAACATGCTTTTCGCAGTCGCTATCAGAGATAGAAATGGCTTTAGTCTGACCCAAGAGCAGCTCGACAAGTGAGTCCGCATTATTTTCAAAACCTTGTACGAAAAGATCTAAATCTTGGTGATCCAGTTGAGAAAAATATTTATCTGGATCGCCCGTAGCGAGTGAAAGTTGGATAACCGCTGTTGATTGCTCGGTGCCAGCAGGACGATTAAACTTAAATGGTGCGCTGGATGCTGTTGTATCGGTTAAGGTGAATGGCGCTGTCTTGAGGTCATCTACCGTTGTAAACTGACAAAGTTTTCCTTTTGCTTCCGAAGTAAAATGCGCTCCTTTAGGAAGCAGTACGGACTCCGGAACATCCTCTTCTTGGGATAATTGCAAATAAGCAACGCTTGGGATGGTTTGAGTATAACTAGGGTAGAGTACGCCAAGTAAACCTTCTACAACTTCAGGTAGCTGTTCGGAAAGCTGCTTTTCTACAGTGGCATTTAGCAGAGCAACACCATCTAGCAACCGAGCAAGGCTGGGGTCTTCGATTTGGCCTTGATGGATATTAAGGCGCTCGGCATGTTCTGAATGCTGTTGACCAAATTGACCTAAAGCCCGTCTTACAAAAGTCAGTTCTTGCTCAAAGTAACGCATTAAAGGATCAGTCATAGCTATCCTCCGTCATTACAGTTGTCAGATCATTGAGTGAAATCTTAGAATCGAATACCAGATCTTGTTCCCCTTTAGACGTTTTAGCCTTGGCTATAATGTTGAAAACTAATGTGTTTTCATTTTCTTTGCGTTCAAGTAACTCAACCATAATCTGAGTAAGTCGAGGCTCGAAATGTCGAATATAGCTTTCTAACCGTAATGCGAGTTGAGTTTGATCCAAGCTGGCACTTAGAAGTTGTACATCTTCGATTCCAAAACGCAAATTAGAGCGTTGGAGCTCTGTGAATCGGTCATCAATATCGATTAGAGAGGACTCAGACTCAAGAAGCTTAGTTAGGTGGTACTTGATATCATCAATCTCTTCGCTTTGGCTTGAACTCTTAGGGTCAATAAATGTTTTCCAAAAGCCCATCACGCAGCCTCATCCAGCTCAGTGGTTAAAACAACTTCGCCTGTAAAGTGATCATATTGATACTGAGGGACAATTCTCAGTGTACAGACAAAACTGCCGGGTTGATTATCCGATTCTGAAACACTTATTTTGGCAAAACTGAGTGGGTATTTAGCCAGCGTCTCTTCGTTTGCGTAGGTGACATTACTGGCAAACTTTTCAACCCACTGGGTTAAAAATAACTCACATTCCGCAGCAGTATTAAAGCTACCAAGCATTTCGCGAACTTGAACTTTTAAATAGTGGGCGACGCGGCAAGACATTAAGCAGGTTTGAATCTGAGTTAATATCTTTTCGTTGTCTGAAGTACCACTTTGCCAAATGGAGTTATTTCCA
The DNA here is from genome assembly GCF_022398095.1 of Vibrio sp. Isolate23. Taxonomy (NCBI): domain Bacteria; kingdom Pseudomonadati; phylum Pseudomonadota; class Gammaproteobacteria; order Vibrionales; family Vibrionaceae; genus Vibrio; species Vibrio sp. Isolate23. The sequence goes on along the minus strand of NZ_JAKEUV010000002.1, from coordinate 90,690 downwards.
TTGAAAAAGAATTTGTTGCTAAGTGGACTCTTAGTGAGAGGGATAAACCCATGTTGTGCATAAAAGGTAGATATTTGGCCAAAGAGCACAACACTTGTCTGAGGCTCTCGTAGAAACAGACTGTTCTGCTGTTCAATATTTACAACGGCACCCTGAGATTTATCGTTCCAGCGTGACTTGAGAAAGCCAAACCAGTTTACGCGATGGTACTCTCGCATTATGGTTGCTGCAAACGCAAAGTTCGCTCTACCCCACAGACCAGTTCCTACCTCGTTGTAGATAAAACCTGCCTTAGCGTTGCGATAGCAATGCCGCATACGTATCGAAGGCATCACAAAGCCAACAAACCGTGAGCTTTGCTTACTACGGAGTGATTGCCAAGCTTGGTAGTCTGGTCCTGTGAGAATTTTATCTATTCGATTGATATCTGAAAGCCAATCGGCACCGGAATCGACAAAAAATTGCTCATCGGGTGAAAAGATCATTGGGCAAAGTGTTGACTCCCCAAGTTTACTGAGAAGCTCTACAGTGAAAAGATCATCATAGTCGGCATCAAAATCCATATCGATTGCAATTGGGTGTGTGTAAACAATACAACCAAATGGATGACCGCCTAGAGTATTTAATTCTTGATTACCGATTTTGTTGAACAGATTGGAAGCCTTGATATTGTAGGCTTGGTTAACGTCCGCAGACACTTCACTCCAGTCCATATCAAGGAGTTTTAGTTTAGTGCGTTGTTTGTTTACAGGTAATGTGGCGAGGCCTTGTAAACCTAGCCAACTGCTATGAAGGTGCTCAAAGTCTCTATCATGAAGGATTTCATCGAGCTGTTTTGACAGCGCATCATCTAAAAAAGCGACAAGTCGAGAAATGAAATTAACTAGTGACGGTTTATTTTCTAAGGCAGCTGGATTAGCTTCGGACAGCAAAAAGAGCGCGTCTCTTAGAAAGTCGCTTTTTTTGCTGTCTAAGGCGGTAAACCTTTGTTGCCAACCCGCATCAAAATTCAGTTTCATATTTTCCTTAGGTGGTAAATAACAGAAAGGAAGGCCGGATGGTTCCGGCCTTAGTTTTGGTTAACCTGGAATTTTAGCAACCATGCGTACTGAGGTTGTTAGCTCTTCCAGTTGTAGCCATGGGCGTAGGTGAGCGACAGCGGAATATGAACCAGGACGACCTGGTTGCTCAACCACTTCGATTCTAGATTCACAAAGCGGAGTTTTCGCACGTTGCTCGTTACCAATCGCACCAGCATTGGTGTATTGATCGATCCAAAGTTGAAGTTCACGTTGAATGTCTGGCGCTTCTAAATTTGAACCTAGTTTGTCACGTCCCATTACTTTCAAGTAGTGCGCGATGCGGCTACTTGCCATGATGTATGGAAGACGTGCAGAAATAGCAGCGTTAGCTGTTGCATCTGGATCAGTGTAAGTTTTTGGCTTCTGAGTTGTTTGACCACCAATAAATACACCGTAGTTCGAATTCTTATAATGAACGAGAGGCAGAAAGCCTAGATCGCTGAGTTCTTTTTCACGCTCATCAGTAAGGTTCACTTCTGTTGGACACTGTTGAACTAAGTCACCAGCTTCTGTTTTGTAAGTTAGGTTTGGTAGGTTTTCTACTTTACCACCGTTATCAAGACCACGGATAGAAGTACACCAGCCAGAAGCCGTGTATGCCTGAGTCATTTTCAAACCAAGGTCATAAGCGGCGTTAGACCATACTAGCTGATCATTACTTGATGGGTTTGGATTACCATCCATGTCTGTATCAAGCTCTTCGTAGTCAAATAGCTCTGTACCAAGACCTTTAGCACCATAAGGCAAACGGGCTAGGGTTCTTGGCAGAGTCAGCGTTACGTATCGAGCGTCGTCACTTTCACGGAATGCATTCCAAGCGGCATAAGCAGGTGAGTCAAAACCAGCAGCAACAGGTTTACCTTCGTCAAAAGTAGTGAAGTCATTAAACTCAAACATTTGAGCGTTTGCTGCGGCTACAAATGGTGCATGACACGCAGCGGCAACTTCACCCATATAGCGAAGTAGAGCAACATCTTCGTCTTTAGCACTGAATTCGTAGTCACCGATGAATGTACCGTAAGGCTCACCGCCTGCTGTACCAAATTCACCCTGATAAACAGCATTAAATAGAGGGCTACGGTCGATAGCTGGTGCATCCTCAAATTGGTCAAGCAACTCCTCTTGTGAAAAGTCGACCATCTTGATTTTCAGATCGCGTCCAAGTTCGCTTTCCTTAACCAGTTTTTGTAATCCTCGCCATGAACCTTCGAGTTTTTGAAGCTCTTTCTGCTGCATAACTTCTGAAAGCTGCTTAGAAAGCTTCTTATCGATTTCAGAAATGGCATTCTCGATAGTTTTAGTAACGTTTTTATCCCACGTTACAGTACCTGAAAGCGCTTGTTCTGTAAGGACTGAAAACAGTTCTTTCGTTGTATCAGCTGGTGTCTGAGTGGTTGCCTCAATAGCTCGGTCAAGAAAACTTAACGAACCTTCTGCTGCTTCGGTTTGCGTTTGATTTTCAGCTTCTGTACTCATTATTCGCCTCCTTCCTTATTGACACCAAGCTCTTCAGACAGTGCATTGATTGTATCGGCACTTTGCAGAACTTCTTTCAGTAGCTTCTCTAGATCACGAGAGCGGTCTGCTTTTGAAAGTAGAACCTTAAGCTGATTGCGGGTTTCAACAAGTTTCTTTAGAGGTTCTACTTGCTCGACGATGGCTTCCGGTTCAAAGTCTTTCATCGAATTGAACTTCAAGTTTGCTTCAAACTGACTGTCATCGTCTGCAAGTACGTTATCGACTTTCAAAGACAACTCTGGACCCACGCGCTTCATCACAGTGTCAAAGTTGTCTTTATCAACGTTGTAGAAAGTACGATCTTCAACGTCTTCCTTGTCTTGTTTATGGCCAGAGTAGTCACCAATTACCCCAACCACAAATGGGAGTTCTTTGGTTTCTACAGCGCCATTAGTTTCCACATCGTAAGTAATACTTACGCGGTTTTTACTTACACGTTTGTGTTGGGAATTTAGTGCCACAATGGTTCTCCTTAACTAATTAAGCAGCAGTCGAAGTAACTTTTGCAGTGGTTGCATCAAAGCCTACTTCTGGACCTTTCTCGATCTTACCGCCTTCACCTTCGATGTAGTAAGCTTTCGAGATTTCAGTGTAAGTTAGAGAGAAAGATTCGTTTGGTAGAGTGCCGTCAGAACCAGCCATGTTGTAGCTAGACATACGAGCAGCTTTCAACGTTAGGATTAGATATGGATCTGCACCAGAACCTTCACGGTTAGGTTTAGTCATCACGATCTCAACTGTTTTGCCTTCACCGCCAGGAGCGTAAAGGAAAGTCGTTAGGTGAGGCGTCGCGCCATCACAGCCACGAGTAATGTTGACTTCGCCTAGTGCCACCATACCTTGGTCTGCGTTGTTTGCATTACCTACATCGATACCTACCCCACGTACTGCGTTCCAAGTAACGGTGTCAATAGCAAAGAAGCCATCTTTACCACCGATCTTTTCTACTGTTGCCGCACCTTTAGGTGTAGTACCATCAATTCTCATGAAAATAGAAGCCATGTTGATCTCCTTCGCTAATTAAGCATGTAGTGTATTTACCACTCGAAGTTACTAATACCGCTTTCAGGCTGAGTAGTGTTCGCTTCAGGTTGAGTATTTTGTTCGCTCGTTGTGACTGGCTCCGAAGGAGCGGAAGTCTGCGGAGACGGAACATGAGCACCTGCCTGTGCTAGCACAGATGCAGAGGATAAAGTTTGTGTTGAACTCATTGGCCTATTGCTTAGATCTGTTTGAGCTAAGTTGTCCATACCTGATATTTGGTTGATATGGGCAATAACGCCGGAGTTACCCCCCGTCATTTCATTCAACAGTTCTGGCAAACTCATGTAACCCCATCGAATTGCTCTTTCAAGTAGGAATGGAATAGGGCTATGAGGCTCTGTTTGTTGGAAAAACTCAGAAATCTTACGCAGCTCGTGAAAAGCTTGATCTCGATTCGTTATTACACCCGTTGCTATGTTAACTGGTTGTTCATTGGTAGCTTGAATTGCTTGCTGTACTTGGCTTTGTGTTGCCGGTTGCTCAATAACTGTGTCTGATGTTATTGACTCTGATTGAGGAGCTTCAAGGCTATTGCTTGGCTGAGGCACAGCAATAGATTCAGTAGCTGCTTCATCGACAGCTTGCTTGTATTCACTATCTAGTGGCCAACGGGTGAATTTATCCCCAACTAAATACTGGATAGCATTGATTAAGTCCGCAAGGTTGGCTTTGACAAACTTAAAGCTAACCGGAGCGACACCAGCAGATTGGCATTCTTTTGCAATTCGCTTCTCTGCCTCATCAAAATTTTGATAGCTTTCAGAAAGAGCATTGAGTGTGTCTTCTACTTCTTTAGAAAATAGAGATTGAGCTCGGCCTTTTAGATCGGCGATGGTTCCCGCTCGTTCTGCACGTAGAAAATCACCAAAAGATAGCTCATCGATAAGGCCAATCATTTGCAGAGGCATGTACAGTGCTGTCGAATCTTGGCTTTCCCCAACTAACTGTAATAAAGGTTTGGTCCTAAATTCGATCAGCTCTTTAGTTTGATCTGCCTCCTCGCTGCTCTTTAACTTTTCAATTGGAGGGTGAGGATTAAGAGTTGTCCAGAAAGATTCAACAAAACCCACCAAAACCTTAGTGGAGCTGGCGAGATTTTCATAAGGTGCGGAAGTAAAGAGTTGGCTTGCAATGTACCAACCTAAGAATTCTGTATCTTTTGTTTGAGAAACGAGGGCATCGAATGTTGAAGTGCGCAACAAGTCCCAGTTGTTTTGATTGGTGTCGATTAAAGCTTCATCACTCGAGGCATCGGGCGTTTCAATCAGTTGACGGAACGATGATTGAGCCGTGTTGTAGTGATTTCTTAACGTACGGTAGGCACTACGATCTAACTTCAGGTAAGTTCCTGATGGTTGCTCTTCTGATATAGGTTTCAATAATGCTTCAATATCAACCATACATTGCCCGTTGCTAGTTGTTCACAAAAAAGTTTATAAAAAGTGTTCTTGCTTATTATTAGTAAATAAAACTGCACCTTTCATAGTCTAGGCTTATTTTTTGAAAAGGCTCGTCCAAATTCATTATTTACCTTGAAAGGTGATCCACTTCTAGAAAATTGGCCGGATGACGTATATTTTTTATCAATGTCTTGTTTTCTATGTGGTTTACAGGAAATAAAAGTGTCGGTTTTTTGTTCTTTTTGTGGCGTTTTTTTGAACCGTTTGGCATTTGTATTTCATCGCCCTGTAAGTCGAATGTTCTATTTGCGTGACGAAATGAAATGCTTCAGGAGATGTTTTCTAGTCAGAAGGGCATATTGAGCTGTCGTTTCGCAACAACAGCTCAAATTTAGCAGTTAGCTATCCGCCTATCAAAACGGTGGGCATACCTAATACGATACTGCCGCCGTGAGAGGTTGTATCTCCCATTCTGGCTGCTGGTTTACTCGTTAGCATAACAGTCGCACTTCCTTTGACTATTGAATCTGGTGTACCTACACAGACGCATACATCACCAACGGTAGCTGCCGGCATACCACCAATCAAAACGGTCGGTGCTCCTGGGCCTGTGATGGGGCCGCCAACGTGAGGGATTGGCGGAACGGCTGGGGTTTGCATTGGGCAAACGTGCATATCGGTTAGTCTTGCTGCTGGTAGCGTCATTTGAGACCTCCGTTTCCTCCAGAAGCAATATCAAGTGCAACTTCAATTGCACTTTCATAATATTGTTCAGATTTATCCCACTCAGGCAGTGAAGCCGCATGATTGATAGCACCGCTGACCGCTTTTGCATAAAGAAATGGGTCAGGTAGCACTGCCGGTAGATCTGGAGCGACGATACTGCCAGAACCATTCCAAAAAACGGCTTGAGTTAGCCATGATGGGCCGCAATTGAGCTCCAAACGGTTTGCCAACAATTCTGCTCGTCTGCGCAGTTCTTCTGATGGGGAGAGAGCCCATTGCTTGACGGTATCAAGAGCCATTTTTTGAGCGTCGCTCCAGACATCATTTCTTGTAGATACGCAGCATAGGGCCCACCAGATGCTTTCTCGAACAGGAAGTGCATGCGCGAGGAACTGTACTAAATCATAGTGCAAGCGAGCCTGTTGAAGTTTGCTTATCACTTGGTCGATCGGTAACTCTTCTCCAATGATTTCTTTTGCTTCATTAGAGGCTTGAAACCTTGGCAATATTTGAGCGCTGTTCTGGTAAGGGATTTTTTTATACATAGATTTAGTTCACTTTTACAATGGCGCCTTTCAACTCGCCTAATACGCCACCATCGAATGTACCTTTGAGGCCCGACTTAAATTCAGCGCTGAGCGAGCCTTCAGCACTTAGTGTTGTACTGGCTTTCATAGCGATGCTAAGCCCTTTAATACTGTTTGAACTTGTCGCTTCAAGTGCTGTAGTCGTACCGGAAATCTTATTCGCAGAGGTTGCCTTGCTAGTGACATTCGTCCCTTCCAAGTTTAGAGCACTACTTGCTTTGATATCAATGTTGGTCGCCTCTATGGAAATTGAGGATGAGGAGATTGAAATTTTACTAGAACCCACCTTGAGCTCGATAGAGTCATCTGCTTCAAGTGTGATTGATTTCGCTGAGCCACTCATCGCTTTAGTGACATTGAGCGTGTAGTTGTCTTCAGTGGCTATTGTCATAGCTTTGGTTACAGACTGACTAAGTTCACCTTTCACCGTTTCGGTATGATTATTTTCGACTTCTTGTGTAATGTCTTTGGCAGCATGAATATATACCAGCTCGTTGTCTTTCTTATCGTCGAAGTAGAGCTCGTTGGTTTGGCCAGTTAGTTTAGTTTTAATCCCCGTCTTGGTCGTATTCGCTTCTTTGTAAGGGGGGGCATTTTTGCTGTTATAGACGCTTCCTGTGATGATTGGTTGATCTGGGTCGCCATCAATGAAGGAAACCAAAACTTCTTGCCCAACTCGTGGGATAAACTGTGTTCCATAACCGCTTCCAGCCATCATTTGTGCGACACGTACATAGCAACTAGTTTTGTCACCGCTAGCCTCGGTGTCCCAATGGAACTGAATACGTACTCGGCCTTGTTCATCTTGATTTATCTCGCCAGCGGTTGAGCCTGCTACTGTCGCACTTTGCAAGCCATTGACGACTTGTTTAGATCTAGGTTTCGGATAGGTTGGCGTTGCTTTCGGTATAAGTTTAACTTCCGTTGCACAACGGACATCATCAGAATAATGTGTGGATGTACTAACGACGGAAAAATCACCGAGCTGAGATTTGTCTAGGTGACTGGATAGAGAAAACCAAGTCGCGATTTCGAACATATCGTGTTCTGCGTGAGCAATGATAGATTGGTAGTCTTGCTCAATTTGCTCAATACGGCGCTTTGCTAAATTACTAGAAAGATCCGTCATATCTCCACTAATACCTAGCTCAGGGTAGTGAACAGAAGCAAGTTTAGTATTGTTCGCGATAGTGTTACTGCTGGTTTTCGCTTTACTTGTGACCAACTTAGATTGCGAATAGTCGTAGGCTGTGAGTTCGACACTTGCGCCGTGGAAGGACATCACAGGAGACCACGACTTAATTAGAGGTAAGCTGCCAGAAGGGGTCTCCTGCATATCGAATTTGGCGACGTCGGCTTTGTCGAAAGGAGACTGAGCATCTTGAATGGCCATTGTATGGTCGCCTGACTCATGCTCGAAATAGTAGTGCAGCCCTTCTTCGGCAAGTAATCGTGTAACAAAGTCAAAATCAGATTCGTTATATTGCAAGCAGTATTCTCGTTTGGTCGACGGTAAGCTTGAAAGCTTATATTTGCCTTTAAATCCTGCGTTATCAAAGATGTCACTAATGATGTCTTTTGTTGACTGAGTTTGATAAACACGAAAAGAGTGCGTGTGTGTGAGTAGCCAAAACCATGGTCGAAGAGTGATTCGATACTGCATGAATTGCAGGTTGGCATCCAATCCCATTTGCTCGATACGAGCGACAATACCGTTAAAAGAGCGCTGCAGTGTATTACTGCCAGATTCATTGGAATATCGGTTAATCGTCAACAGCTGGCCTAGTTGATCTTTAACGCTGAAATTAGAAGAGACAAGAGTCGCGGTAATCTCAAAAGGAGTAGACAAAGATTGAGTTACAGTAAACTCGCTTACCGTATGCTCTTGATTCTTATAGTCCTTTGCTGAAATTAAGCTAGCCGACGCTGAATACTTATCAGCCATATATTATCCTTGAAATGATGAGTCTGTATGAAAAAAGACCTTAAAAATTATACTGATACATAAGGTATAATTTGTTGGATTTATAAAAAGTAGCAGTAAACTAAGCGTAAATAAATCCTACCACTGCTTATATAAGATGGTTTGCGACTAAAATGGCTGAATGTGTGAGCCGCTTTCTGAATTCCCAAGTTTTATCGACTATCCACAACGAGTAGTTTTGCATTTTGATAGGAGAAGTGCATACCTTCCAACTCATTAGGGTGAGCTAGAATTGAGTCAACCGAGGGGATTACTACAAAGAAGATGAGTGGATCTGGGTGAAGGTGCATCCAGCGCAAGCTTGACTCTGACTTCTTGTAGACCTTCATATTTACAGTGAGTACAAGGTTGTCTTCTGCAAGCTGGCTGTACTTAAATCGACCTAATTCGTGAACCGCCCCCCATAGAGAGGTTAGGGGGCGTTCATATGTGCTCTTAAGGAACAACTCTAGCTGTAAGGTATCCTCGTTGTCATGCAATGTGGTGCTCAACCTTTGAGTCAGCCTCAAGCCATCTTCAAATGGGAGATAATGAAGATTATTGTCGACAATCTGAGAGGAAAACGGACAAAGCTGAACAGAATTTGAAGGCTGCTGGCTTGCATACAGCTCACAGGTGAACTGCTTAATGATGAATTCCAGTCCGTCATGGAAACGTGAGTTCTGAATATCGCTAAGGAGAATAGTGGAACTATTGAGTATTTCGGCGAAGATTTTGTGCGCATTATTGTTGACGGCAGCGCGGTCAGCGACCTGAACATAATGGTTGGATTTAATTGCGGTTTTAAGGATGTTGTTTGATTCTATTACCCTAATGTCTTCATCGGAATAGACTGCATCTCTTAGAGTTGGATAGTAAGGCTCTCTTTCTGGTGCCGAAAAGAATGAGCAGGCCGTCAATCCAAGGCCTAGCACTATACCTATAGATATCTTCGTGAGTGAATTCAGCATCCTTGCCATTGATTCCCATGGTTTCTTCTACATAAAAGATACTAATGCTGCGAGTGAGCTAAGTCATTGTTCTCATTTTATTCTTGCTAATAGACTTCACAAACTATGATGAGAACCCTTCTGTTTATTGTTTCAAATTCAGATGTGATTACCCGTTTTCGTAATACCTTAGTCTAAATTGTCGACAATGATCTTGATTGTCGACAGTTTGATCGGCTATTTTATAATCATTGCACAGAGATTGTTGACAGATTTAAGTCGAAAACACGAGTGGGCGACATATGAATGATGAATTAATGACTCGTATGAAAAGTATAACGGCTGAAAAAGAGCATACTAAGTCTGAAAACCTGACTTCGATACTGATTGAGGCGATTGTTGAGGGGCAATTAGCTCCCGGAAGTAAGATCTCCGAACCTGAGTTGGCGAAACGATTTGAGGTAAGCCGAGGTCCACTGCGAGAAGCCATCATGCGACTTGAGGGACTGGGGTTGATTGAGCGCATTCCTCATGTGGGGGCACGAGTGATTGCCTTCTCCCCTGAAAAACTGGTTGAAATCTATGCGGTTAGAGAGGCTTTAGAGGGTATGGCTGCGCGCTTGGCGGCACGTTATATCTCGCAGGAAGAGCTGCTGAGTTTGGAGCTATTGCTTGCCAAACACTCAAAGCACATTGATGAAGTTGCAGGCGCTTCTTACTTTCATCAGGAAGGCGACTTTGATTTTCACTATCGCATTATTCAGGCGAGCCGCAATAGTAAGTTGATCGCGCTCTTATGTGATGAGCTGTATCACTTGCTGCGTATGTATCGATACCAATCGCCGCGTGCTCAATCCAGACCAAAAGAAGCGCTAAACGAACATAAATTTATCCTTCAGGCGATTCGTAATCGCGATGAAGAGTTGGCCGAAATGTTGATGAGAAGACATATCTCAGGCAGCAGACGGTTAATAGAGCAACAAATTTTATTTGCTGAAAATGACTAGAAGGAAACTGTCATGAGTTTATCTCCAGGGGCGAAATTCAGAGCCGCCGTAAAGCAAAATGATCCTTTGCAGATTGTCGGTACGATTAACCCATACTGCGCCATGATGGCGAAAAACATAGGTCACCAAGCGATCTATTTGTCAGGCGGCGGTATTGCCAATGCATCTTACGGTCTCCCTGATTTAGGAATCACGACCCTCAATGACGTCTTGGTCGATGTTGACCGCATTACTAACGCGTGTGATCTGCCTTTATTGGTGGATATCGACACTGGGTTTGGTGGCGCATTCAATATTGGTCGCACGATCAAAGCGATGGAAAAGGCCGGTGCTGCCGCTGTTCATATGGAAGATCAGGTGGCCCAAAAGCGTTGTGGTCACAGACCAAACAAAGCCATTGTCAGTCAACAGGAAATGGTTGATCGCGTTAAAGCAGCGGTAGATGCGCGCAATGACGAGAGTTTCGTCATCATGGCTCGCACCGATGCGCTTGCAGTTGAAGGAATGGATAGCGCCATTGAACGAGCGATTGCCTGTGTTGAAGCTGGCGCGGACATGATCTTCCCAGAGGCGATGAACAAATTAGAGCAGTATTCACAGTTCTCTGAAGCGCTAAAGCAAGCGACCGGAAAACACGTGTCTATATTGGCGAACATTACCGAATTTGGCCAAACGCCATTGTACGGTGGTGAAGAGTTAGCCAAATCAAATGTTGATATGGTGCTGTATCCACTAAGTGCTTTCAGAGCGATGAATAAGGCCGCAGAAATGGTTTATGCCCACCTGTTGAAAGAGGGAAGTCAAGAAGCACTGCTTGATTCGATGCAAACGCGTAAAGAGCTCTATGCGCACCTTAAGTACCATGATTACGAAGACAAATTAGATCAGCTGTTTTCAGAAGGAAAATAGCCAACGGAAACAAACGGAAGCCCAAGAAAAGTATCGGAAAACTTTTAATTCAATAACGTGAAACTTGTTCGAACAGAAAATGCTCCATTCAGAGGGCAGAGCGGACAGAAAAGGAGTTCAACATGCCTCTATCATCGAAAAAGAATGAAGAGTTAGGTGGCGCAGGCCTACGAGGTCAAAGCGCCGGAAGCACTGCATTATGTACCGTCGGTAAAACAGGTACAGGTCTGACGTATCGTGGCTACGATATCACTGACTTGGCCAATAACGCACAGTTTGAAGAAGTAGCCCATCTACTGTTACGCGGTCACTTACCAACACAGCAGGAGTTGGATGCATACAAAACACGTCTGATTGGCTTACGTGGTTTACCTGCTGAGCTAAAACAAGCTTTGGAACTGGTTCCAGCAAGCGCTCACCCAATGGATGTGATGCGAACAGGTTGCTCGGTTCTTGGCAACCTTGAACAGGAAATGGATTTTTCTGAGCAACAAGACGCGACGGAGCGAATGTTAGCGCTATTCCCAGCAATCATTTGTTACTGGTACCGCTTCAGTCATGATGGCGTTCGAATTGATACCGAAGATCAGTCTCAAGATTGTATTGGTGGCTATTTTCTTAAAATGCTCACGGACAAAGATCCGAGTGAACTGCATAAGCAGGTCATGCACTGCTCGCTGATTCTCTATGCGGAGCACGAGTTTAACGCTTCAACGTTTGCGGCTCGTGTGTGTGCCTCGACGTTGTCGGATATCCATTCTTGTATTACGGCTGCCATTGGTACTTTGCGTGGACCACTCCATGGTGGGGCAAACGAAGCTGCGATGGAAATGATCGAAAACTGGCAGACGCCTGATGAGGCAGAAACCAACATCATGCAGATGCTAGCCAATAAAGACAAAATTATGGGCTTTGGCCATGCTATCTATCGTGAAAGTGACCCTCGAAATGCATTAATCAAACGTTGGTCGAAAGAGCTCTCAGATAAAGTGGGCGATACACACCTCTATGCTGTCTCTGAGCGAGTCGAATCGGTGATGAAGCGCGAAAAGGGCTTGTTCTGTAACGCCGATTTCTTCCACGCTTCGGCGTACCACTTCATGGACATTCCAACCAAGCTGTTTACACCTATCTTCGTCATGAGCCGCCTGACTGGCTGGGCTGCGCACGTTTATGAGCAGCGTGCTAACAACCGCATTATTCGCCCAAGTGCGGATTACACAGGTCCTGAGCATCAGGATTGGGTTCCTATCGAAAAGAGGTAACACCCAGTTACCCAAGAGTCTCCTTACCTGCTAGTAGGGAGACTCGGATACCCGAATATTATCTGAATGGAAGCAATGATATGAGTAGTACAGTGAATTCAAAATATCGTAAGCCGCTTCCGGGATCTGATCTTGATTTTTTCGATGCCCGAGAAGCAGTCAATGATATTACGCCTGGAGCTTATGAGACGCTCCCTTACACGTCGAGAGTTCTTGCAGAACAATTAGTGCGACGATGTGATCCTGAGTCTCTCACGGCCTCTCTTAAACAACTGATTGATCGCAAACGCGATTTAGATTTTCCTTGGTACCCAGCACGCGTGGTTTGTCACGATATTTTGGGACAAACCGCTTTGGTTGATTTAGCTGGTTTGCGTGATGCAATTGCAGACCAAGGAGGTGACCCTGCCAAAGTGAACCCTGTAGTGGAAACCCAACTGATCGTCGACCACTCTCTAGCGGTGGAGCATGCAGGTTTTGAACCCGATGCGTTCGAGAAAAACCGCGCGATTGAAGAGCGTCGCAATGAAGACCGTTTTCATTTTATCGAGTGGTGTAAAACGGCATTCGAAAACGTCAGTGTTATTCCTGCAGGGAACGGCATTATGCATCAGATTAATCTGGAAAAAATGTCGCCTGTAGTGCAAGCCAAGCAAGGTATTGCTTACCCAGATACCTGTGTCGGGACTGACAGTCATACCCCGCATGTAGACGCGTTAGGTGTTATTGCCATTGGTGTTGGCGGGCTTGAAGCTGAAACGGTAATGTTAGGCCGACCATCAATGATGCGCCTACCGGATATTGTGGGTGTTAAGCTCACCGGTAAACGCCAGCCCGGTATTACGGCAACGGATATCGTTCTAGCTATCACTGAGTTCCTGCGAAATGAGCGTGTTGTCTCATCGTACCTTGAGTTCTTCGGTGAGGGTGCTAGTGATCTGACAATTGGTGATCGCGCAACCATCTCCAACATGACGCCTGAATACGGTGCAACAGCAGGCATGTTCTATATTGATGAACAAACGCTTACCTACCTAAAATTGACGGGGCGAGATGAAAAGCAAGTTGAACTGGTTGAGAACTACGCCAAGCAAACAGGCCTTTGGGCTGATGATTTAGATACGGCGCAATACGAACGAGTGCTTGAGTTTGATTTGTCTGCAGTGACACGCAATATGGCCGGCCCTTCGAATCCACATCGCCGCTTACCAACGTCAGAGCTAGCTTCACAAGGTATTGCAGGCCAGTGGCAAGAGAGTGAAGATCAATTGCCAGATGGTGCGGTAATTATTGCAGCGATCACCTCTTGTACTAACACCAGTAACCCAAGAAACGTTGTCGCCGCAGGTTTGGTTGCCAAGAAAGCCAACCAATTGGGCCTTGTACGCAAGCCATGGGTGAAATCGTCTTTCGCTCCGGGTTCAAAAGTTGCGAAGTTGTATCTTGAAGAAGCCGGTTTACTTGAAGAGATGGAAAAACTCGGCTTTGGTATCGTCGCGTATGCGTGTACGACATGTAACGGGATGAGTGGGGCGTTAGACCCTGAGATTCAGCAAGAAATCATTGACCGAGATTTGTATTCGACGGCTGTACTTTCTGGTAACCGCAACTTCGACGGGCGTATCCATCCTTACGCGAAACAAGCCTTTTTAGCGTCACCGCCTTTGGTTGTCGCTTATGCGTTGGCAGGAACGATTCGCTTCGATATCGAGCGAGACGCTTTGGGTACAGACGCTGAGGGCAAGCCTATCTACCTAAATGACCTTTGGCCAACTGACGAAGAAATTGACGCGGTAGTGGGTAAGTACGTTAGACCTGAGCAGTTTAATCAAGTTTATATTCAAATGTTTAAGCTTGATGATGAACAAAGCAACAGCAATCCTTTGTATGACTGGCGGCCGCAAAGTACATACATTCGCAGACCTCCTTATTGGGAAGGCGCATTGGCGGGTGAAAGAACACTGTCTTCAATGAGGCCTCTAGCAATACTCGGTGACAATATTACAACCGACCATTTGTCTCCCTCTAACGCTATTCTTGCGTCCAGTGCTGCAGGTGAGTACCTAGCGAAAATGGGAGTTCCTGAAGAAGACTTTAACTCCTACGCGACTCACCGTGGAGACCACCTTACCGCGCAGCGTGCGACCTTTGCGAATCCTAAGTTATTTAACGAAATGGTTAAAGACGAAGGCGAGGTTGTGCAAGGTTCTCTGGCTCGTATTGAGCCTGAAGGAAAAGTCACGCGTATGTGGGAAGCTATCGAAACCTATATGAACCGAAAACAACCTCTTATTGTTGTTGCAGGAGCCGATTATGGTCAAGGCTCATCTCGTGACTGGGCGGCAAAAGGCGTTCGCTTGGCAGGCGTCGAAGCTATCGTTGCCGAAGGTTTTGAACGTATCCACAGAACCAATCTTGTGGGGATGGGCGTACTTCCTTTGCAGTTTAAAGAAGGTGTTAATCGCCAGTCATTAATGCTTGATGGCACAGAACTTTATGATGTGATTGGTGAGATTAAGCCGGGGACTGACCTTGCTTTAGTTGTAACACGCCAAAACGGTGAGAAGTTGGACGTGCCGGTCACGTGTCGACTCGATACTGCCGACGAAGTCTCTGTTTACAACGCGGGTGGTGTATTGCAACGCTTCGCTCAAGACTTTCTGGCTCAATAAGGAGTGATTATGAGTAACATTAGACCGAGCCAGATAAAAATTGCCGCGACCTATATGCGAGGTGGTACGAGTAAAGGTGTGTTCTTTAATCTTTCTGATTTACCCGAGGTGGCGCAAAAACCGGGAAAGGTCCGCGATGCGTTGCTGCTAAGAGTCATTGGTAGCCCAGATCCCTATGCCAAACAAATCGACGGTATGGGAGGGGCAACTTCGAGTACAAGCAAAACCGTTATTGTTTCTCCGAGCAGTCAGCCAGAGCACGATGTAGATTACCTATTTGGGCAAGTTTCCATTGATAAGCCTTTTGTTGATTGGAGCGGAAATTGCGGAAACCTATCGGCAGCGGTTGGCCCATTCGCGATTCATGCTGGGCTAATCCCTGCAGAGCGTATCCCGGAAAATGGTGTGGTTGCTGTGAGAGTGTGGCAGGCCAATATTGGAAAAACGATTGTCATCCACGTGCCTATCCGCAACGGGCTTGTTCAAGAAACTGGAGACTTTGAGCTAGACGGGGTGACTTTTCCTTCTGCTGAAATTCAAGTCGACTTCATGCGCCCTGCTGCGGGTGATGGAAGTATGTTTCCAACGGGGAATTTAGTCGATGATCTTGAAGTACCTGAGGTTGGAACATTTATCGCCACCTTAATTAATGCTGGTATCCCAACGATTTTTATTGATGCCGACGCCCTTGGTTACTCTGGCACTGAGCTTCAACAAGATATCAATAGTGATGAGTTGGCATTAGCGCGATTTGAAAAAATACGAGCTTACGGCGCACTAAAAATGGGGCTTATCGATAAGGTCGAAGAAGCTGAATCTCGCCAACACACCCCTAAGGTGGCTTTTGTCAGTAAAGCGAAGAGCTATCAAGCCTCAAGCGGAAAACAGGTTGATGAAAATGACGTAGATCTGCTGGTGAGAGCTTTATCTATGGGCCAATTACATCACGCGATGATGGGAACGGCCGCAGTCGCTATTGCGTCAGCTTCTTGTGTGCCGGGGACATTAGTCAATTTGGCCGCTGGAGGCGGTGAGAAGCATTCAGTGACTTTTGGGCATCCGTCCGGAACGCTAAAAGTAGGCGCTAGAGCCACTCAGTCAAACCAAGGCTGGGTAGTAGAAAAAGCCGCAATGAGCCGAAGCGCTCGTATTTTGATGGAGGGCTTTGTGCGTGTTCCCTCCAATGTCTTTGAAGAATAAATCTCGTCGGTAACAAACCCGATGTAAGTAATGTCAGGACATACTGGAGGAAGCATTATGTCTGCATATCAGAAAGAATACCTTTGGGCACAGGAAAACCCACAGCAATTTTGGAAAACGCAAGCCGAGCAATTGGACTGGTTTGAGCAACCAAAGACCATTTTGCAAAATGATGAGAACGGTATTGAACGTTGGTTCCCTGATGGTGTGCTTAACACTTGTTGGCTGGCACTCGATTACCACTGTGAACAAGGAAGAGGGGAGACAACAGCGCTGATCTATGATTCTCCTGTCACTGGTAGCAAGCAAAAGTACACATATATAGAACTTAGGGATAAGGTCGCTAAGATCGCAGGGATGCTAGCAGAACAAGGGGTGGAGAAAGGCGATCGGGTTGTTATCTACATGCCAATGATTCCAGAAGCCGCAATGGCGATGTTGGCATGTGCACGATTAGGGGCCATTCACTCTGTGGTATTTGGCGGCTTTGCCCCAAACGAGCTTGCGGTACGGATAGAAGACGCAGAGCCAAAAGTTATCATGACAGCGTCTTGTGGTATCGAGATCAATAAAGTCATCCCTTATAAACCTATGGTTGATAAAGCAGTGATGGATAGCCGTTGGAAACCAGAAAAGGTTTTGGTATTACAACGCCCACAGTGTGAGGCTGAATTAAATCAGGCGAGAGACGTGGATTGGATGCAGGCGTATAACAACGCTTTACCTCACGCGTGTGTACCGGTTCTGGCCACTGATCCGCTCTATATTCTTTATACGTCGGGTACAACCGGAAAACCAAAAGGAGTCGTGCGTGACAACGGAGGCCACGCTGTCGCGATGAAGTACTCAATGAGTGCCATTTATAACGTTCCCCAAGACGGTGTTTATTGGGCGGCTTCTGATGTGGGTTGGGTAGTAGGGCATTCTTATATTGTGTATGCGCCGCTGATTCATGGTTGTACGACTATCTTGTTTGAAGGCAAGCCCGTGAGAACGCCAAACCCAGGCGCCTTTTGGCGGGTGTGTGAAGAGTACAAGGTCGATGTATTGTTCTCCGCGCCAACTGCTTTCCGTGCCATCAAGAAAGAAGACCCAGATGGTGAGTACCTCAAGCAATATCACCTGTCGAATCTAAAAACCATCTTTATGGCGGGGGAACGTTTAGACCCTCCAACCTTGGAGTGGGTAGAAAGTAAAACCGTCAAACCGGTTGTAGACCATTGGTGGCAAACGGAGACAGGTTGGGCAATTGCGGGTAACCCAATGGGGATTGAGTTGATGCCTGTTAAAGCAGGTTCAGCGACTAAACCCATCCCCGGTTATCAGGTTGAAATATTGGATGAGCTAGGTGAGCCTGTCGCGCCGAATAAACAAGGTTTTGTTGCGTTGAAACGCCCATTACCACCCAGCTGTTTACCTACCGTGTGGCGCAGCCACGACCGATTCGAATCTGGATATCTGAGCCAGTTCCCAGGCTACTATGTGTCAGGTGATGGTGGTTACCTAGACGAAGACGGCTACCTGTTTATTATGGGCCGTATCGATGATGTGATTAATGTCGCCGGACATCGATTGTCGACCGGTGAAATGGAAGAAATTGTTGGTGGCCATCCGGCTATCGCGGAATGTGCGGTTGTTGGTGTGCATGATGACTTAAAAGGTCAGCTACCATTAGGGTTTGTGGTACTAAAAGACGGCGTCAAAGTCGCTGACATGCAACTTGAAGGTGAGCTCGTGGGTAAGGTACGAGATGAAATAGGCGCAGTTGCTTGCTTTAAGCACGCGCTGGTCGTCGAGCGTTTACCAAAAACTCGCTCTGGTAAAATCCTTCGCAAGACTATTCGACAAATAGCCGATGGGGAGAAATACACAATTCCTTCAACCATTGACGATCCAACAAGTTTGGAAGAAATCCAAAAAGTGCTCGAATCATAGTTGAGACGGCGTCCCATAATCACGAATTAGCTCCTTTTTAAAGGGGCTTTTTTGTTGATAATTTTTCACATTCGACTCACACTGTGCCTTTATTTGTGACGCGAAAATAATTATGCACAAAGTAGAAATCAGAGTGGCTCAAGCGCGGGATATAGAGCGGCTTAATGATCTGATGTTCAGATTGCATGATGAGCACCATAACCAATGCTCGGAGCATTTCAAGGCGGCTGAGGAAATTGAGCAGGAAAAAAGCATCGCTCGATACCTAGATGATCCAGAATGCATTGTGCTTGTTGCGTCTAGTCAGCAACAGGTTGTGGGATTTGTATCCGGTCACTTTTGTGAATTGATTTCTAGTGTCAGTAAACCCGTGCAAATGGGCAGTGTTGATGAACTTTATGTATTGCCTGAATGTCGTAAGTTGGGCATTGCCAAACAGCTTTGTGAGTCGATAGAACAACGTTTTGACGACTACGGAGTGAAACAGATATTTGTTGAAGTATGGAACTTCAATAGCGTTGCATTGAATTTTTATAAAGAAGTCGGATTCGAACATCATATCCATTGGCTGCGTAAACCAGTGGGTTAAATCAAGAAGTAGTAAATGATCATTTTTAAGCAATTGGAACGAGTGTTCCTATTCTTTGCTCTCGCTTTTTTTTCATCATTAGTGTTGGCAGAGCAAAAGCAGCCTGAAATTGAAGGCGCAGCTTGCGTCATTAGGGCTGACAATAAGTTGGTTCTAGTCAACGAAATTTTGACGGGCAAATCCTGGTTACCCGCGGGTAATGTCAAACATGGTGAAAAGCCTGAATTGGCAGCACAAAGGGAAACTTGGGAAGAAACGGGGCTTGTTGTTTCTATCAACAAAGTGCTGGGGCAGAGAAACAATACCATTTATTATGATTGTATTCCGGACTCCGAAATTGTTGCTTTCCATATCGATAATTCATTGGATGCTCACCAACTCCCAATTTGGTTTGCACCACATTACGGCGTTGAAATAGCCTCTGCGATGCTCATATCGCCAGAAATGATCAATGCGCAAGAGTATCGTTTTCCTGAACAGCTTAAACGTATTGCAGGCTACTTTGAACAGGCCACACCGCAAATGGTTCGGTATGTTGATAATTTAGTCGAAGCTGCGCCGATAATAAATCAAATTGAGCTTGGATGGCTGAACGAGTTTCACTTGCTTCTGGACATGTTGCCAACGCAGGCTGAAGAGATAATCGAAGAGTTGTTTAAGTTGAGCCTTCAGCTTAATCACCCCATTATCCTATTGATACTTTTTCCATACTTGTACTGGCGATTTGGAAAAGAGTTTAGTTATAAGGTGTTCTTCGCTGTAACGAGTACATCTTTGATCGTGTTACTGGCTAAGCAAGGTTTCCAGCTCCCGCCGCCGCAAGTATATTTGGCAAGTCGTGCGTTACCCCAGTTTGCTGGCTATAGCTTACCGAGTCTGCCTTTCGCTGTTTGGATGTGCGTTGTAACCTTATTACTGAATAAAATGAGAGAAAACCGGCCTGATCATCTTGCTGTTACAAGCATCGCTCTTATTTTGTGGCTTGCTGTGGCGAGTTTTTACACAGGCACGCATTTCATTGTTGATATGTTTGGCGGTTTACTCATTGGCGGGTTGTGCGCATGGCACCTAATTCGTCTAGATAACAAACCCGGAGTCGATTTGATGGCATTGATACAATCTAAGGCGCTTTGGGCTATATTGATTGCAGCGGGAGTGGTGATGGTCTCTGTATGGCCAATCCCTGTGTTTAGTATCTGGCTTGGCATTATGGTTACGACGTTAGGTATTATCTATACATCGGATGCGAGTGATAAAAATATCACGTCTGAATTTATTATCCCGCTCACCATTTTAATGGTCGCAATCTATTGGTTGTTTGAGTTCAGTGAAGTGTTTGTTGCGAGAAGTAGTGTCTTGTCGTTTGGGTTAGATGCAATTCGTTACCCAGTGCTCATGATTCTGTTTGTGGTCAGTGTTAGGAAATTTGCAAAAGCTGCCTAATGGCAGCTTTTATTAACCGCATTACGAATTTAATACATATTGTTCGATCACTAAAGCCACGCCATCGTTATCATTACTTGCGGTAATATGGTCGGCAATAGCTTTGGTTTGATCCATTGCATTTTCCATCGCGACTCCAAGCCCTGCATAGCGAATCATATGGTGATCGTTTTCCGCGTCTCCCATACAAATAACTTCGTCAGCGTGGATACCAAGGTAGTCTGCAATCGCTTTAACACCCACACCCTTATTACTCTCAAGGTTGAGAAACTCTAGAAAGAACGGTGCGCTTTGCACTATCGTGAATTCCTGATGGAGTATATCTGGAATGGCTTTCGCCGCTTTTGTTAGTTTTGATGGTTCACCGACGATCATGGCTTTGATGATAGGGTGGTCATCCTCCAATGAATCGAATGCCATTTCCGTAATCGGCACTTGGTTAATATCGGACTCCAAGGTAGTAAATTCGTTATTTTCAGGCGTAATTAAGCCGAGTTCAGTACTGAATGCATGGCAGTACAATCCTAACTCTTTAGCGAGCTTCGCCACTTGTTTCGCACGTCGACCATCAATGTAGGCTTGATGAATCACTTTTCCAGTGCCAATTTCTTTCACGGTACTTCCGTTGTAAAAAACAACAAATTCATTGTGTCCGTCTATGCCAAGTTCTGTCAGTTTCTCTTGCATACCCGCAAGAGGGCGGCCTGAAGCAAGAACGATTTTGACTCCCTGAGCTCGCGCTTTTTCTATAGAGGTTTTTGTTCTTTCTGAAATGGACTTGCCGCTGGTTAGCAAAGTGCCATCCATATCCAAAGCAATCAGCTTGTACATATACTTACCTAATAGTTTTAAAGTTATCACTAGCAAAAGAAGCAGATTAAATGAGTCAAATAGAATGATCAATTTCTGATTTAGTTGACCTACGCATTGCAGTCATTTATGGTCTCGTTCCTGCTAAATATTGATGATGAGTTAGGCTGAGACAAAGTTGTACAAATTAAACGAAATGTTCGAAACCATTCAGGGTGAAGGCGTCTTTACTGGCGTTCCTTCGGTGTTTGTTCGTCTGCAGATATGTCCGGTAGGATGTGCTTGGTGCGATACTAAACAAACCTGGGATGCGACACCTCAAGACGAACGCCCGTTAGCGGAAATACTCGCGAAAACGGAAGACTCGCCAGCATGGTGTAGTGTCTCTGGAGGTGACATTATCGAGCAGTATCGTCAACAAGGTTATCAGGCTAAGCATATTGTTATTACTGGCGGCGAGCCATGCATTTATGACTTGCGTCCGCTCACAGAAGCATTCGAATCTATTGGATGTCGTTGCCAAATTGAAACCAGTGGTACATCACCAGTTTTAGCAAGTGAGAATACCTGGGTGACAGTGTCACCAAAAGTGGCTATGAAAGGTAAACTGCCAGTGTTGGACAGTGCTTTACTCCGAGCAAATGAGATCAAGCATCCAGTGGCAACCGATAAAGACATTGAGCAACTCGATGCTTTGATTGAGCGCGCAGGCGTGCCTGAAAGCACGACTATTGCCTTGCAACCAATCAGCCAGAAGCCACGCGCCACTCAGCTATGTATTGATACTTGTATTGCGCGTAACTGGAGACTCTCTATCCAGACACATAAGTATCTAAGTATTGCGTAAGGGAAACGAAATGAAAAAAGCGGTAGTAGTATTTAGTGGTGGTCAAGATTCCACTACATGTCTCGTGCAGGCACTTAAGGATTTTGATGAAGTGCATGCGATCACTTTCGATTACGGTCAGCGACATAAACTCGAAATCGAAGTGGCTCAAGACCTTGCAAAAGAGCTAGGCGTTAAAGCGCATAAAGTGATGGATGTGGGCTTGCTGAACGAACTTGCCATTAGCTCATTGACTCGTGATGACATTCCGGTTTCACATGAGTTGCAGGAAAATGGGCTCCCTAACTCTTTCGTCCCTGGCCGTAACATTCTTTTTCTGACCCTAGCAGGCATTTACGCGTATCAAATTGGTGCTCAGGCTGTGATTACTGGCGTATGTGAGACGGACTTCTCGGGCTACCCTGATTGTCGCAATGACTTCGTTAAAGCGATGAACAGTGCCTTAGTGCAAGGTATGGATCGTAATCTAGACATTGTTACGCCGCTGATGTGGTTAAACAAGGCGGAGACTTGGGCCCTAGCTGACCAATACGATGCACTGCAGTTGGTGAGAGAGAAAACACTGACCTGTTACAACGGCATTATTGGTGATGGCTGCGGTGATTGCCCAGCCTGTGATTTAAGAAAAGCGGGCTTGAATGATTACATCGACAATCGAGAAGCCGTTATGGCCTCATTAGTCAGTAAGCAAAGCAGTGAAGCGTAGCGTTTCTCTAAGATAGCCAAAACACAACGCCCTCAAATGAGGGCGTTTTTCTAATCAGGAATGATTAATCTAGATACATTTTCGCAAGATCAGAAGGTTCGATTTCTTTCCCTTCAAGCTGTGCATTCCAGTTTGTACCCACAAGAACACCATCTTCCGCAAGTGTTAGCAGCCAGTCTTCAACGAAAATGTCTAGCGGGATTTCCAATACTTCAAAGTCTGCCCATTCTTCAACATTGTGTGCTTGCGCATCCTCTTTAGAAGACCAAAAGGGCATGACTTCGCTGTTTTCAAATTCAGTTGAGTCACAAGACAGCCAGCCTTCTTCATTGCGTAAGCCCCAAACCAAGCTATTTGTTTTGGTTTCAGCTACAAAAAGTTCAAGGTTAGCCTGGATATCAGCAGTTAATTTGCTCATAGGTTTTATCTCATAAGTAGAATCGCGGATAGGGTACCACTGTTGCTATGAAAGCTAAATAAAAATGGGCACATTGAGTGCCCATTCGATGTAAAAGAAAAATTAACTAGCGAGATTTCTTAGTGAAAATCGTCCATTCTTTTTTGAAGTTACCTTTGTGCCCAATCACAGTCGCAACCACCTTTCGGTTTTTAGCGTGAGTAATTTCATCATTACCGCTGTCGTCTAGGTTGGTGTCTCCAAAACCGACGATCTTAATTCTTTGATGGCTCACGCCATTATTAATCAGAGCGGACTCCACTTCCTGAGCGCGATCTTTGGAAAGCTCCATATTGTGGTTATGGTTACCAACTTTGCTGGCATACCCTTGTAATTCAATAGACGTTGAAGGGTACACTTTCAAAAAATCTGCCATTTCACGAATTTGAGTTAAGAACACTGGCTGAATATCACTTGAGTCATTGGCAAATAAAATGTGAAGGTTTAACTCCTCTTCAGACTTTACGTATGTACCGCAACCTTCATTGTCGATATCTGCACCCAGAGGCGTTTCTGGGCAGAGATCTCGTGCATTAATAACTCCATCCTTGTCATCATCATAGAGATCCGATACTTGGTTCGCTATTGGTGTCTCGCGGTAACTGTAAACATCTTCAGCGTAAGTAGTGGCAGAAAATGTCAGAGCGATGATAGCTGTAGAAATAATCGACTTTTTCATATTAGTACTCAACCACTTTGTTCCAATCTTCAGGCGTGTCAACACGAAGTGCTGTTAGCAATCCACCCGTAGCATTCATAACCCGGTACTTGGCATACTGCTCATCGTATTTGGCGTCTAGGTAATCTTTACGTGCTTCGAACAGCTCGTTTTCAGTGTTGAGGAGGTCGAGAAGAGTACGCTTGCCAAGCTTGTATTGTTTTTCGTAAGCAATAACAGTATCGGATGCCGAGTCTACGTGGTCAGCAAGAAATTCTTTTTGCTGTAGAGTTAGGTCAAGAGCACTCCAAGACAAACGCAGGCCTTCTTCAAGGCTACGGAATGTACGGTCACGAAAATCTTTCGCTTTATTCAACTGATACGCTGCACTTTCGGTACGATCAGAGTCAGAGCCTCCATTGTACAAGTTATAGCGCATACGCAGCATGGCAGAAGATTCGTTGCTACTGCCTCGTATACCTCCAGCATCATCACGCCATATTTGGTTTGCCTCAATAGAGAGAGTTGGGTAGTTGACACCTTTTGACTGTTGATATTGAAAACGAGCTGAATCTACGTCCGCTTGTGCAATCTTAACTACTGGGTGATTCTTAACTGCAATATCAAGGGCTTCATCGATAGAGAATGGAATGGCATTTTCGTCTGCTCTAGGGAAAATAAGCCCTTGTGGTGCCTGGCCGACAATTCTTTTGAACTGAGTGTGTACGTCATAAAGGTTATTTTGCGCAGCCAGTAGGTTACCTTGAGCTTTCGCTAAGCGGGCCTCCACTTGTGATAGGTCTGCGGTTGAACCTATTCCTGATTCGACCCGTTTCTTGATATCACTGTAAATCTCTTTATGAACCGCTAAATTGCTTTCTGAAAGAGCTAGCACTTCGTGAGCTTTGGTCGCATCGAGGTAAATTTTTGTTACTTCGAGAGCGATGTCTTGAGAATCGGCGAGTAGTTGGAATCGAACGGATTCAGCGTCAGCTGCGGTTCTATCCATGTCGTTCAACGTGGCAGAACCATCCCATATAAGCTGTGTCAGGCTTAATGTTGCTTCTTTACGAGTCAGTTCATCTTCTGTTCCCGATGCTAAGTCGACTTGTTCATAGCCAATGCCTGCATCGAGATCGATCGATGGTAAATAAGCACCTGATGATGCTTCGGCATCGTAAAGTTTGCTCATGTACTCATTATAAGAGGCTTTAACGTTTGGGTTATTAGCAATTGTAAGGGCGACAGCTTGTTCTAAGGTTTGGCTTTGTACTGGGAAAGCGAACGCAGTAGCGATGCTCAGCAGTTTAATCCGGTTCCATTTCACTATGGGGGCTCCTCGGGTACATCTTGTTCGAGGGATATTACTCAATTGTTCGGTCTCATTTTTGAGAATTATCCATCTGTGGCGTGAATAACTTAACACTATACTCAGAATGATGACTAACATCACTTTCTATATTGCTGTACTAACTCGTTAACAAAATGTATCCCACGGATTATGATGGCTTGCTAACGTCGTCGATAAACTCAATGGTGTTAGCCCCAGCCAAAGCAGTATCACGAGTAACGATTTGACCAACCTACTTAACGGCATCATAAAATCGTACGATTAAAAAAGGGCCGTAAGGCCCTTTTCTGCTAATGAGTTTGTCTACTTAGATGACTTTACAAGCAAAACCTTTAAGGTAAAAGCCTTCCGGGTAAGCGGTATCAGTAGGGTGATCCGACGCTTGCTCAAAGCGCTCGACAAACTTGACCTTTCTACCCGCATCGACTGCAGCATCCGCAATGATTTTCTGGAATAGAACTTGGTCCATAAGGCCTGAGCATGAATACGTCAGCAGGGTACCACCGGGTTTTAGAATCTGCATCGCCAACATGTTGATGTCTTTGTAGCCGCGACATGCACCATTGAGCTGAGCTTTACTTTCTGCAAACTTTGGTGGATCCATAATGACCACATCAAACAGGGTGCCTTGATCGCGATATTCACGTAGCAACTTAAACACGTCAGCATTGAGGAATACAGCTCGTTTCTTAGAGATATCAAACTCGTTTAGTTCGGCATTGAGTTTTGCTGTGTCTAGTGCTGGCTGAGAAACATCCGCGTTAATCACACGCTTTGCTTCACCTTTTAACGCATATAAGCCAAATCCACCGGTGTAAGAGAAGCAGTTAAGTACTTCTTTGTTTTTCACGTATTTCATCGCTTGTTGGCGGCTGTCACGCTGATCTAAGTAGAAACCTGTTTTATGTCCGCCAACGATGTCGACGCTGATCCTGACACCATTTTCCTCAATGACAACAGATTTGGGTGGCACTTCACCGTGTAAAACACCAGTGCGTTCTTCTAGGCCTTCTTTCTTGCGAACGGCTACATCTGAGCGCTCATAAATGTTGCATTGCGGGAAAACTTTTAGGAGAGCATTTATCAGTGACTGTTTCTGGAATTCTGCGCCTGCACTTAGGAGCTGACATACGAGATAGTCTTGATATTTATCGATGGTAATACCAGGCAGACCATCTGATTCTGCTGCGATCAATCGATAACCTGTGAGACCGTCACGCTCAATCACGTCTTGACGGAGCAGTAGCGCGTCTTGGATACGCTTAACAAAGAAGTCTTCATTTATATCGGTTTTCACAAAGCTCCAAACGCGAGCACGAATTTGAGAATGGGGAGAATAAGCGCCTTTTGCCAACCATTTTCCATCATGAGTAAAGATATCCACGGTTTCACCTAATGAAGGTTCGCCTTCCACTTTTCGAATACCACGAGAAAAAATCCATGGGTGTCGACGTCTTAGGGATTTATCGCGGCCCTTTTCAAGGTAAATAGCTGGAGTCATGTGTTTACTCAATAGGTTGGTTTTGGAAGGCTGGGTATTTTCAGGGAAGTAGGAGTGAAAAGCAAATAAAAGAGCCGCCTGTCCGGC
Source organism: Vibrio sp. Isolate23 (assembly GCF_022398095.1). Taxonomy (NCBI): domain Bacteria; kingdom Pseudomonadati; phylum Pseudomonadota; class Gammaproteobacteria; order Vibrionales; family Vibrionaceae; genus Vibrio; species Vibrio sp. Isolate23. The sequence goes on along the minus strand of NZ_JAKEUV010000002.1, from coordinate 63,983 downwards.
GGCTCAATGCATTAAGCTCTAAGCCCGGTGAGTAAGTTCTCCATTGAATCACTCTGATTACGAAGCTGTTCAATATTGCGGTTGGTCGCGTTGATCATTTCACAGACTTGATTGGACTGAGTGCGAACTTCTTCCACACTAGCGGCAATGCTGTCTGCAACGACACCTTGCTCTTCAGCTGCGGTGGCAATTTGAACACTGGCATCAGATATAGCTTGGTTCTTGTCTGCCAAGGATGCGATTTCTGTATTCACCTCTGACATCAATGTTTGGCCCTCGCTAGAGTTCACCACGGTGGTTTCCATCAGTTTTGTCAAAGACTGACTGTTGCGCTGTAAGGCTTCGATCATAGATTGAATTTCAACGGTAGATTGCTGAGTTCTTGCTGCTAATGCTCGTACTTCATCGGCAACAACGGCAAAACCTCTGCCTTGTTCTCCCGCTCGAGCAGCTTCGATGGCCGCGTTGAGTGCTAGTAGGTTCGTTTGCTCAGAGATACCGTTAATGGCGGTGACCACCTCGTCGATTTGGGCGGCATTAGCATCAAGTTCGGCAACCGCTTGTGAGGCTGACTGAACTTCGTTGGAAAGTTGGGAAATAGAGGCTAACGTGTGTCCAACTTTCTGCTGCCCTTGTTGAGCAACAGAACGCGCGTTTTCAGTCTGTGTGCTGGAGTCATGAGCTAGGTTTGCGACTTCACGAATGGTGGAAGCCATTTCTTCCGTGGCACTTGCCAGTGAATTTAGGTGTTCCTGTTGAGTTCCGGAAATTTCAGCACTGTGCTGGTTAGATTGATTAAGTTCTGAGCTTATTTGTTGCATTAACGCTACTGACTCTTGAATGGAGAGCACCAGCGATTGTTCACGCTCTGCGACTTTGTCTATGGTGATCGCGATTTCACTGAATTCATCGCGAACCTTGAAAAAGTTCATTCGACTCGTCAAATCACCATCTGCCAGAGTGCTGAGTGCCTTGTTCATTGTAAACATAGCTCCGCCAATAAAGGTCATGATGTAGTAGACCCCCAATGCAATAAGAGACAGTGTAACCAGAACAACAACGATATGGGTTGTAGAAAGAGCTGACCATAGATTGATGCTTGGCTTAGCAACGAGGCTAAAAGCACCATTGTTTATATTGATAGCGCTAGGTCCATTACCAAGAGCGATGGTTTCAGAACTGGCTAATAAGCTAGCGACCTGACTTTGAGTGAGATTCCCTGCTTCTATTAGATTTTTTATCAAAACTAGTTCATCTTGATATAAGTGAGTTAGCATTTGATCTGCGGCATTATCGAAAACGAAGGTGAGAACGAGTAGTGCGATAACGGGAAGGAAAAATAGGAGGTAGAATTTTTCCTGTATCTTTAAATGAATGAGATATTTATCAATCCAGCGAAATGGTATTTCTTTCATAATGGCAACTTCCGATGAAACCCCGTAGTTCCTTATGGGGCGTAAAACATGCCAAGCGAATATATCACGGACCTTGTCTTGAGGAATGAGTAATGAATCAAAAGTGCGAGAAGTTCACAGTGTCAGGTGTTGTGCAAGGAGTTGGTTTTCGTTATCACACCTCTCACTATGGCATGAAATTGGGTTTAACAGGCTATGCGAGGAACTTAAATAATGGAGATGTTGAAGTGGTGGTGTGTGGCAATGAAGAACAAATCGCCGACATGGCAAAGTGGTTGGAAGCTGGCCCTAAGACGTCACATGTTGATTCAGTAGTCTCAGAGCCAATGTCTTTTAAACCGTTTAGCGGATTCAAAATTCTTTGATATTTACAAACATTTCGCGGGTTTTGGTAGGCCTGCGAGTTTGGTTGCCTGTTTCGCAGGGCCTTGCTTAAACAGCTTAAAAAGGTATTTACTATTACCTTTCTCTGGGCCATGCGCTTTTTCCATGGCTTTCACTAGCATTCTCACCGCTGGGGATGTGTTGAACTCCTCATAAAACTCTCGAACAAAATGGACAACTTCCAAATGAGCTTCAGTCAGTTCGATACCTTCTTGCTCTGCAAGGATTTGAATCATGCCTTCTTCCCACTGAGTATGATCGAGTAGGTAACCCTGTGCATCAGTTTCGATTGATTTACCGTTGTATTCAAACATTGTTGTAGGTCTCAAAAATCAGATATGGGATAGGGTAGCGCAGCTTAGGTTGGGACAACAATATGTAAGAAAAGAAAAAGCCCGGAAGTTTCATCTTCCGGGCTCTATTTAATCAACTTAAGTCTATGAATTAATCGTCATTCATGATGCCTAGAATGCTAAGTAGGCTAGTAAACAGATTCAGAATATTTAGATACATTGAGATAGTCGCACTAACGTAGTTAGTTTCTTCGCCACGCACAATACGGCTAGTGTCATACAGAATAAAACCTGAGAATACTAAAGCCGACATGCTACTGATGGCTAGCTGACCGATTGTAGAACCAACAAAGATATTGATTATTGCAGCGACGATAACAATGATAAGCCCTGCGATCAGGAAGTTACGCATGAAAGAAAAGTCTTTTTTGCTACTGATTGTGTACGCTGAAAGACCAAGGAACACCATACCCGTCAGACCAAGGGCTTGTGCAATGATTGAAGGACCATTAGCAATGGATGCGTAATAAGTGAGCATTGGGCCAAGAGCACCGCCCATTAATGTTGTAAAAACAAACGTCCAAACAATACCCATTGATGAGTTGATACTTCTAGGTAGTGCAAAGAATAGAATACCAATAGCCGCGACTTGCATAACGATAGCCATGATTGGAGAAATACCAATCGCCATCGTAGCTATTGCTGCAATGGCACTTGTTACTAGTGTCATAGACAATAAGAAATAAGTGTTTTTCAGTGTCTTATTGATCTCAAGTGTGCTAGGAGCGCTTGTAGAACGTGTAAACATAGGGCTGTTCATAATCTTCCTCGTAAGGTTTTATGTTTATATCTACATTTATGAGGGCGAACAGTGAAAAATCAAGCCCTGCTAATGCATGCAGTAGAGTAAATAATAATTGAATTACAAAGCGATGTATTTTGAAAGATGTAACACAATATAACAAATAAAAAGAGGCGATCTTAATCGCCTCTTTAAAAATTTGCTCTTCTTTCTTAGTGACTTAAGATTTGAGCAAGGAAGTTTTGCGTTCGATCAGACTGAGGGTTTTCAAAGAAATCGACAGGATTGTTCTCTTCAATTATCTCTCCCGCATCCATAAAGATAACTCGGTCAGCCACTTCTTTCGCAAAACCCATCTCGTGAGTCACGCAGAGCATGGTCATCCCTTCTTCAGCGAGCTCGACCATAACATCCAGTACTTCACGTACCATTTCAGGGTCAAGTGCAGACGTTGGCTCGTCAAACAGCATCACTTGTGGGCTCATGCATAGTGAGCGAGCGATAGCCACACGTTGCTGTTGACCACCAGATAGCTGACCAGGGTATTTCTCCGCTTGATCAGGGATCTTCACTCGCTCCAAGTACTTCATTGCGACTTTTTTCGCTTCGTCTTTTGGCATCTTTTTCACCCATATAGGCGCCAAAGTACAGTTTTCCAGAACCGTCAGATGAGGGAAGAGGTTGAAGTGCTGGAAACACATACCCACTTCGCGTCGAACTGCTTCAATGTTCTTCAAATCTTCGGTCAACTCGTTGCCAGAAACGATAATTTGCCCTTGCTGATGTTCTTCAAGACGGTTGATACAGCGAATCATGGTGGATTTACCAGAACCAGAAGGGCCACAAATTACGATCTTTTCGCCTTTTTTAACATCGAGGTTGATGTTTTTCAGTACGTGAAACTCGCCGTACCACTTGTTCATATCCTTAATTTGGATCATGTGTTCTTGTTGTTGCGTCATAATACGTCCTTGAGCTTTCTGATTATCGTTTGTGACCGGTATGAAGTTTGTTCTCTAGCCATATCGAATATCTCGACATGCCGAAACAAAATACCCAGAACACTAACGCGACAAATACATAACTTTCCGTTGCAAACCCAAGCCACTCTGGGTCAGTGTTTGCTGCTTGGCCGATTCCTAGTACATCAAACATACCAATAATTAGTACTAGACTGGTGTCTTTAAACAGCCCAATAAAGGTATTTACAATGGATGGAATGGTAATCTTCAATGCTTGAGGAAGAACAATCAAGCCCATTTTCTTCCAGTAACTTAGCCCTAATGCATCAGCCGCCTCATATTGTCCTTTAGGGATTGCCTGCAATCCACCACGAACGACTTCCGCCATATACGCAGCACTAAACATAACCACACCAATGAGAGCGCGAATGAGCTTGTCGGTTTCAGACCCTTCCGCAAGGAACAATGGCAGCATTACTGATGCCATGAAAAGAACCGTGATGAGCGGTACGCCACGCCAAATCTCTATGTAGACGGTACAGATGCTTCGAATGATTGGCATTTCAGAACGTCGACCCAGCGCCAGTGCTACACCAATAGGGAGAGACACAACAATACCGACAAGCGCTATGATAAGTGTTACTAGTAGTCCGCCCCATTTGTGTGTTTCTACCACTTCTAGCCCAAATACGCCACCGTACAGCAGTGCAGCGATAATGAATGGGTAAATGTTGACGAAAAACAGCCATATCCACAAACGTTTTGGAGTCTTCTCGTAGGCTAACAATACTGTAAAGATTGCTAACGTAATGTAAAAAAGGCGAGGGCGCCAAAGCTCTTCTTGAGGGTAGAATCCGTACATGAACTGTTCCCAGCGTACACTGATAAATACCCAACAAGCGCCATCACGCGAACAGGCATCACGTGTGGTTCCGACCCAGTCGGCTTTTAAAATTCCCCAATCGAAAACAGTCCATAACAGTGATAAGGCAAGATAGGCCAAAATCACGGTCAGGATCGAATTTACTGGGCCATTAAACAGGTTTTTACGTAGCCAGCCCACAACGCCCACCGTATTAGCTGGTGGTGGTAGATCTGGCTGAAATTGATGTATCTTCATGCTATCTCTCCACCAAAGCAACTTTACGGTTGTAGATATTCATCAGAGCAGAAGTAATTAAGCTCAATGATAGGTATACCGCCATGGTCATTGCGATAATTTCAATCGCCTGGCCAGTTTGGTTAAGAGTTGTACCAGCAAATACGGAGACCAAATCTGGGTAACCAATGGCCATCGCCAATGATGAGTTCTTGGTTAAGTTCAGATACTGACTGGTCAAAGGTGGAATAATGATTCTCAACGCCTGAGGAACAATAACCAGTTTCAACGTTCTAGAACGAGGGAGACCAAGAGACATCGCGGCTTCAGTTTGACCGTGGTTGACGGCATTAATACCTGAACGAACAATCTCTGCAATGAAAGATGCAGTATAAATACTTAACGCAAGCAATAAAGCAGCAAGTTCAGGGATGATGCTGACACCACCTTTAAAGTTGAAGCCTTTCAGTTCTGGATATTCTGCCGAAATTGGCGAACCCATAATAAAATAGACAACAACCGGAAGCACAAACACTAAGGCAAGCGCAATGCGACCCATTGGTGTTTGTTGGCCTGTTAAACGCTGTTTGTTGCGAGCCCAAATGCCAATAAAGATGGTCGCAATAATACCAATAACCAGAGACGCAATCACCACGGATGAGCCAGCTTCAAAGATTGGAGCAGGGAAGTACAAACCTCGAACATTTAAGAAGATAGCTTCACCAAGGCTCAAACTTTGTCTAGCAGAAGGTAACGCCTGCAGAACGGCAAAGTACCAGAAGAAGATTTGCAGAAGTAGGGGGATGTTGCGGAACGTTTCGATATATACGGCTGCCAGTCTGCTCACCAACCAGTTGGATGAAAGGCGGGCAATACCCATAACAAACCCAATAACAGTCGCAAGTATAATGCCGAGCACGGATACTAGGGCTGTGTTGAGTAGGCCAACGATGAAAGTGTGGCCATAAGAGAAGGTTTCATCATATTCAATCAGCGTTAGGCCAATCCCAAAGCCAGCTTCTTGCGTCAGAAATCCAAAACCTGTGGCGATACCGCGTGCCTCCAAGTTTGTCAGTGCATTGTTTACAATAGTGTAAAAGAAAAAGATCAGTGCAAGTATTGCGATAATCTGAAATACGACTGATCGAAAGGTGGGATTGTAAAAAAGGCTAGCGTTAGAAGTCGGTCCGTTATCCGCCTTCGACGCAACAGTATTAGTAGGTTTCATACAGCTATAACCTCAAATCCATTTTTGTAAAAAGGGCGGCTTACACCGCCCATTTTGTTGTAATGTATTGCTTAACGGATTGGTGGAGCGTACATAAAGCCGCCCGCATTCCATAGTGCGTTTACACCACGTGAGATTTGTAGTGGAGAGCCCTTACCTACAGTACGTTCAAAGCTTTCACCGTAGTTACCAACTTGTTTGATTACCTGGTAACCCCAGTCATCGCGGATACCAAGGCCTTTACCCTTAGGACCATCCACACCCAAAATACGTTTTACATTCGGATCTTTAGATTTTAGCATCTCGTCAGCATTTTTAGAGGAAATACCATATTCTTCAGCATTCACCATCGCCGAAAGCGTCCACTTGGCAATGTTGAACCATTGATCATCACCTTGACGTACCACTGGGCCTAGTGGTTCTTTAGAGATAATTTCAGGAAGAACTTCTGCTGAGCTTGGATCTTGAAGATTCAGGCGAAGGGCATACAGACCAGATTGGTCTGTGGTTAGGACATCACAACGACCTGCATCAAAACCTTTTGAAGTTTGAGCTGCTGTATCAAATACAACGGGTTTGTATGACATACCATTGTTGCGGAAGTAATCCGCAAGGTTTAGTTCAGTGGTGGTACCGGACTGAACACATACAGATGCACCGTCAAGTTCTTTCGCGCTCTTCAGACCCAAGTCTTTCTTGACCATGAAACCTTGACCGTCGTAGTAATTGACGCCTACGAAGTTCAGACCCAATGCTGTATCACGATGTAGAGTCCACGTAGTGTTACGAGACAGCACATCAATTTCACCAGACTGTAGTGCAGTGAAACGCTCTTTTGCAGTGAGGGGCACATACTTAACTTTAGATTTATCACCAAGAACAGCGGCTGCAAGAGCTTGACAGTATTCAACGTCAATACCTTCCCATTCGCCTTTGGAGTTTGGGTTAGAGAATCCTGGTAGACCGGTACTTACACCACAAGTTAGGAAACCCTGCTTAGTCACTTTATCCAAAGTGCTATCTGCTGCAGAAGCGCTCGTAGACATTAGAGCAGTAGAAGCCGCTACTACAGAAGCAAGAAGTGTTAGTTTGTTCGCCATTTGTATCCTTCCTGTATGATCCATGTTAAACCAGGTAACACCTGATACAACGAATGAAAAAATTGTTGTGTTTCAATAGTTATTGGCTGATTACTCAAATTTGAGTTGTATATAAATCAACCGTTTATAAGAGTAGGAAAGGATCTGTAAATTCTCAAATATATAATTTAAAAAGATTTATTAAACGAATCTACGAATCCAACCTGTGAATAGAATGACCAAATGTTACACGAATGTAAATAGTGCAAGACTTCACACTAATGGTGCAAACATAGAGACTCTCTATAAGTTAGTGTTTACACAATATTTACATTTCGCGCATTGAGTTAGGATTAAAATATAATTCTATAAATAGCATTAAATTTGGTGATAAATTATACGTTTCGCATTGTTGGGTTTATCGATGTGCCCCATTTTTGGTAGTATCGTCTGTATAGGTCGTAACATTGCTCAAGGATAAAAATGCAGTATTTTCCTCTGTTTATGAATCTCACCGACAAACCCGTTCTGGTTGTGGGGGGAGGAGAGGTTGCTTGTCGAAAAGTAGACAGCCTGATTCGTGCGGGGGCGGAAGTCACCATAGTGTCGCCCAATATTGAGCCTTATCTCCAAAAACTTGCCGAAAATGACGAGTGTTTGTGGGTACAGAACTTTTACTCAGAGGAACTACTAGACCGTAAATATCTACAGGTATGGGCAACGACAGACAACCCGGAGCTTAATCATCGTGTTTACCATGATGCGAAAGCGTTAGGTTTATTAGTGAATGTAGTCGATGATCAGCCATATTGTGATTTTATTACACCCTCGATGATAAATCGTGGAAGAATCCAGATTGCGATTTCGAGTGGTGGAGCTTCTCCTGTTTTGGTGCGTAATATCAGAGAGCAATTTGAAGCCACTTTGCCTCAGAACTTGTCATTACTGGCTGACTTTGGAGCATCAAAGCGTACTGACATCAAACAGCGATTACCTTCGGTTGATCTTCGACGAAAGTTTTGGGAGTCGTTCTTTAATCGTCCTGAAACTGAAATGGCAACAAAGCGATCGCAGCTAGAGGACGTCTATTTAAACACGCTTGAAAATAAGCTTGAAGCCCAAGGCTCAGTCACTTGGATAGACTATGGTCATGACGTTGAACTGCTTCCTATCAAGGCATTACGAATCATGCAGCAAGCTGAACTTGTATTTTTTGATAACGCTTGTCCGTTCGAGTTTGTTGATTTGATTAGAAGGGATGCAGAAAGAAAGGAGTATCGTGATGATGTGGACTTATCAGAGAGATTAGCAATGGCAAAAAGTGAGAATTTGAGAGTGGTAATCTTAGTTGCCCCAAGTTCTTCTCAGTATAATTTGCTGAAAAGCAGCGATATTCATATTCGATTGGGTTCAGCCTGAAGTCAGAAAAAACTGAGCCCGCCGTTAGCGGGCTCTGTGAGGATTATGAATAAAAAAGTTAGTCACGAAAATTGTCGTACTGGAACGGTTGGCCGAGGTCGGCTTCGCGAATCATGGCGATGGTTGACTGGAGATCATCACGTTTTTTGCCAGTGACTCGAACCTTCTCACCTTGAATTGACGCTTGCACTTTCAGCTTGGCATCCTTAATCGCTTTAACCACTTTTTTTGCTGTCGGGGTATCAATACCTTGTTTGAAAACAACAATTTGATGCCAGTTTTTGCCTGACGCTTCTTCCGCTTTTGCTTCCATTGCATTAACGTCAACACCACGCTTGGTTAAATGTGAACGTAAAATATCGCGCATTTGCTTTAGTTGGAAGTCACCTTCCGCATTTAAGCGTACCGATTCATCTTTCTGTATTTCGAATGACGCTTCAACACCACGGAAGTCAAAGCGAGTAGACAATTCACGAGATGCGTTATCTACTGCGTTACGAAGTTCAACCGTATCGATTTCAGATATAATATCAAAAGATGGCATTGCTCAATTTCCTTTCTTTAACCGCGTGATCTTACTGCTGATGCCAGCATATCTAGCATAGTTACAGTATCTTCCCAGCTCAAACACGGATCTGTGATTGACTGTCCGTATTTGAGGTTGCTGATGTCCTTCATTGGCTGATTGCCTTCGATAATAAAGCTTTCGGCCATAATACCCGCAATCTGATTTTTACCCGATGTGATTTGTTCGCAAATATTTTGTGCGACATCAAGTTGCTTGCGGTGTTGCTTTTGGCAGTTAGCATGACTGAAATCGACAACCAGACGTGGAGGTAGATCAAACTCTGCTAATTGCTGACAAGCGGCTTCAACAGAATCAGCGTCAAAATTCGGGCCTTTATCACCACCACGAAGAATCACGTGTCCGAATGGATTACCACTTGTGCGATAAACAGTCATGCGGCCATTTTTATCGGGTGAGTAGAAGTAGTGTGAAGCTTTGGACGCACGAATCGCATCGATAGCAATCTTAATGTTTCCGTTGGTGCCGTTCTTAAAGCCTACAGGACAGGATAAAGCAGAGGCCATTTCGCGGTGAATCTGTGACTCTGTAGTACGTGCACCAATGGCTCCCCAAGTAATCAAATCTGCAATATATTGACCAGTGATCATGTCGAGGAACTCGGTCGCAGTCGCTAATCCTAGCTTGTTGATATCTAAAAGCAATTTACGTGCTTTATTGAGGCCCGCTTCCAGTGCGTATGACCCATCTAAATTAGGATCTGTGATTAAGCCTTTCCAACCGACAACGGTGCGAGGCTTTTCAAAATAAGTTCGCATGACAACAAACAATTCGTCTTTGTATTGTTCTTGGATACTTGCAAGACGCTCAGCGTAATCAAGAGCTGCTTCTGTGTCATGGACTGAACAAGGGCCGACGATCACCAACAGACGGTTATCTTCCCCTACAAGAATCTTTTCAATTTGACGGCGAGACTCAGCTATGCGTTCTGCGACATCTTCCGTAATTGGATGGGCGCTTCCAAGCTCTGCCGGAGTCGGCATTGGCCCCAGTGGTTGAGTTCTTAGTTCATCGGTTTTGAGTGGCATACGACAGCCTGTTCTTTTATTGCGAAGCGGTAAAGATAACGGAAACGTCAGTAGGAATAAACCTCTTATCTGCATTCTTAGAGTGCTCATTACTCTAGAGTGAAATTTTATTCACTTATTGTTACTAAAGATGCTTTTTAACTTGTTTTAGAAGAGGACTGTCGGTATGTTCGGTGTAGAACAACACAGTAAAAATGCACGGAGCAGTAATGAGCATTAAAACTTCAGACAATTTGCATTCAGAGCTGAACATCGGCGATGCACTGCCGGGGCCAGAAAACACTTCTGATAGCCCTCATCTCTTTGTTTCTTTATCAGATTTAGCCTCAGAACATATTTTCTATCACCCATGTTATAAGACTGTGAAGTCGACTTTGGATGATGTGGAACGCAACTCTATCGAAGCGATACTGGGCAGCGCTTCTGCTGAGGATCATTTTGTAGCGACGTTAACCGAACAGGTGTTGCAAGCTATTCAACCGAACCACCAGTCAATCCGAGTTGCATTGAGCAGTGCCGATAGCTATGAACTTGGTTCTCTTCTTGGCGGTAAAGTAGAGAGCACAGAGATAAACCCTGCCTTGGGGCTTCGTGGCGTATCTCGTTACGCATCAGAGCCTTTCAATTCAGTTTTTGCTCTCGAATGTAAGGTGATTAAGACACTGCAACAGCAGGGTGTACAAGTGGATATTGTCATCCCATTTGTTAGAGCGCTATCAGATGCTGCAAAAATCATAGATTTATTAGCTGAGCAGGGTTTACCTCGTGGGCTAAATGGTTTGAAAGTACTGTATACCGTTGATGTCCCTTCTGCTGCTCTTATGTCGGAGCGCTTACTGCACTACTTTGATGGTGTGGTCATTAACCTAGAGAACTTAGCTCAATTTACCTTAGGTGTTGACCGACTTAATGAAGAATTAGAGTACCTATTTGATCCGCAAAGTGAAGCGGTTATCGATCTTATCGATAAGTCTGTTAGAGCTGCGAATAGCAGTAGCAAGCCAATCGTTATGATCAGTAGCGGCTTAGCCAGTTATCATAAAATTCAAGATTATATGGTTGAGCATTCGAATATTGAACTTGTAGTGACGCTGTAACCAACGGTTAGGTGATACGGCTATAATTTCATAAGCAAGATGTTAACAAAGTGTTGACATCTTCTTTTGGACAGTATGAACTAGACGTACAAATAATAACATGTCGGACCAGTTTAATGCTCTCTCCAATCGCCAAAGCAAATCTATATCTCAAGCTCTTCGGATTCTTCAAAGTGCCATTGATCTGGCTATGCCGACCTACAATATTAAAACTCGACTCTCAGTCAGTTGAAATTAAAATCCCCCTCAAACGAAAAACAAAAAACCACCTAAATAGTATGTATTTTGGTGTTTTGGCTGTAGGGGCTGATGTGGCGGGCGGTTTCATGGCAATGAGCAAAGCACAAGAGCGTGGGCATAAAGTATCACTGGCATTTAAAGCCGTCGATGGACAGTTCTTGAAGCGACCAGAAAGTGATGTCCATTTCGTTTGCAACGACGGCGCGCTTATTGATCAAATGTTGGATGAAGCATTAGAAACTGGAGAACGAATCAACCAACCGGTCAAAATCACTGCGCTATGCCCAAGCCTACATGGCAACGAGCCGATGGCAGAGTTTCAACTTACTCTTTCATTGAAGAGAATGGGTGGTTGATGTCATCGACCTCCATTTGTTCAATTGCCACAATCTTGTTTCGATTAAGAACAATTTTCCATCGATAAAAGTTGGGCTCGCCATTGTGATTATCTTCTTTCGCGATCAGGTTGATCAGATGTCGCTTTTCAACGGACTCTTTACTAACTTGACCATTATTGAGTGTGTAAACCTTATTTGAACCTTTGTCCATTAAACGCATAAATGGTCTCATACTGAGCATCATGGACTCGCGAGTTTCTTCATAACCACTCATAAACTTGGACGTCGACATTTCTGTTTCTGAACGATAATGCAGGATTTGTTCTTCACGCTGTACAACGCGTTTTTTGCGGATTAATTGAATCCGATCGGGCAACTTGAGGATATTTTTATAATCTAACCACTCAAGCTTTTGGCCGACTGCTTTATTGGTTGTAGGGTCCAAGTAGTATTTACGCCATTTAGGCCTGCCTTTACGTATCCAGCGCCACATAACGTCGCGTAGATCATCTTTAAATATTTCACGTAACGCATAAACGAACGACATCAAAATGATGAAAGAAACGGTGATCTCACCCCAGTAGTCACGAGCTAGGATGGCTGTAATAGTGACGAAAACCATAACAAAGCCGGTTGCAGAGCCTTTGACAACACGCTTCATGTTTTTCCCGAGTGATTGAGTCTTTGCTTTCAATACAACGGGATGCTCAATCAATCGACGTAGCAAACGCATTTTGTTACTAAGCCGTGTTACATCGTCACGAACACTTTCAGAGTTGTAATTGTTGAGCTTGCGGTGTGCGGCTTCTTTCTCAATAATCGCCAGTAATCGATCTTTAATGGTCTTATAATCATTGTCTCTTGGCATATGCGCAATCAACGACATGAATCGTTGACCTGTGTACCAAGAAAGGTAGTTATCAATGTTAGCGTAGTAGCGTTTGAGGCTTTCCTCGTAAGGAATTCCTCGTCTGAGTTTTTTCAGTATATCTAAAGCAAGCTCAATGACTTCATCGACTTCATCTGTCGTAATGACATCGGAATTATGCTTATTAAGCTCATTCACGGCTTTATCTAAAGCAATCACATATTGATAAGCAAACAAACTCAAACTCACGCGATATTGAGTTGAGGATAGGCGGCCACGCTTTGCCAATCGACTGTGTACAAGCGGGAGAAGTGTTTTATCACTATAGTAGGCACGTTTTTGTACGATGGATTCGTAGTAAATCTCACTTTCTTTAAGCACATCGGGCGTTAGGCCAAGTTCGCCAGGAATGAAAAAGTAGAGGTCGAGATCTGACTTCTTAGAGGAAGCCATAGCGTGGGAAATCTTGAGAGTGATGCCGTCCTGCTTATCAACGGTGAGCAAAGAGTACTCCTGAAAAAATTATAATTATCTGGCGAAAGCATAACAGAGTTTCGGTATAATCTCCGCAAATTTAGCAAGAGACAGTTGAAATGATTAAAGTTGGTCAGATAAACCACTTAGAAGTAGTAAAGAAAGCAGATTTTGGCGTATTTCTCGATGCGGAGGATTTTGGAACCAGTTTATTACCAAATAAATTTGTTCCCGAAGGTACCGAAGTCGGTCAGTCTATCGATGCTTTTTTATACTTCGATTCAGACAATCAGCTGGTTGCAACTACAGAAACGCCAATTGCTCAAGTGGGTGAGTGGGGGCTGATGAATATTCAAGGAATTAATAGCACAGGTGCCTTCGCAGATTGGGGCATCAAAGGCAAAGACCTATTGATTCCATTCAGTGAGCAGCGTGGGCGTTTCTCCGAAGGTCAAACTGTCCTTGTATACGTTTATACTGATAAAGCTTCTGGACGAATTGTTGGCACCACCAAGTTCAACAAAGTGTTGGACAAGACGCCAGCAAACTATACACGTAATCAGCAAGTGGATCTCATTATTGCTGAGCGAAGTGACCTTGGTTTTAAAGCGATCGTGGAAGGTGAACATTGGGGAATGATCTTTAAATCTGATGTGTTCGGAAAGCTGTTCATTGGCAAGCGTCTAAAAGGTTATATCAAAGCGGTTAGAGAAGACGGTAAGATCGATCTATCGCTACAGAAAGTCGGTGTGGCTAAAATGGATGACTTGAGTCAGAAAGTTCTAGACCTCCTTGAAAAGAAAGGCGGGTTTCTTCCATTGAACGACAAATCATCACCGGAAAGTATTTTTGCTGCATTTCGTACCAGTAAAGGCACTTTCAAGAAAACAATTGGTGGGTTGTATAAGCAAGGAAAAATTACGATAGAGAAAGATGGGATTCGTATCGCTTCGTAATTGAGTCCAAAAAAAGGCCCGAAGCAGATATTGCTTTGGGCCTAGGGGAATGGCTCTTATGAGCCTGCGCTAACTATTTGATATTCTATGACTTATCATTAACTAAAGTGTAGTACATCATCATCGTTTCGCTAGGCATATGTGGAGTTTTCTACTGAAAAATACCCATTTAGAATAGGTTTTTATCTCGAACTAACTCTCTAGGTAGGCCATTCTTCACTCGATTTCCTACCCATTTTCCCAAGCCAATCACATCGTTACCAAGTTTGACGATCACTTCGCCTTTGCCAGATTGATTTTGCGGTCTGACATCTCTGCCCATGAACCACTCACGAGCCTCATCGACGGATAATACAATGCTGTTAGCTTCACTACCTGAGGCTAAGGCCATTGCCACTTGGTGTTGCCAGCGATAGCCTTTCTTATGTGATTCGGCGATTTTTATCCCCATTCGAGAGAATCTAAACTCTCCAAGCATGGGCTCTAATGCATTGGGGAAAAGCCAAACATCATTATCACGTAGCCATACTGCAGCATCTTGTGGAAGTTTAATCCCCAAACTTTCGTTCAGCTGTTTACTAATATCCTGCTGAACTTTTTTAGACGCTTTTTCAAATGGGAATTTGCCCAAGCGTTTCTTGACTTGTGGTGCTTCGGCTGAACCTAGCTTTTTGACCTTTGCTACAAAGAATCCCTCACAATCGTACATCTGAGGAAAAATATGCAGGAAACCTTCCTCGGTGAGTGCTTTTTCGGCGCCGGGGAATAGGGAGTTGAGTGGCTGAAATTCAATTAGGTCACCAAACTTTTCTTTCAAGTACAAACAGACATGTTGGTTTTCCTCAATACTTAAGGTGCATGTTGAGTAGACCATCGTGCCTTCTGGTTTTAGAGCGTGAAATGCGCTTTCTATCAAATCTTTTTGTGTATCAGAAATCGAAATAACGGATTCTTTACTCCAGTTTTTCATCGCATCGGCATCTTTGCGAACAGTACCTTCGCCAGAACACGGAGCATCGATCAACACGGCATCAAACTGTTCCGGTAACCAACCACCAAAGACCCGACCGTCATAGTTGCTTAATGCAGTGTTTCGAACACCGCAACGTTCAATGTTTGCATGTAATACCTTGACTCGACTGGCCGAGAATTCATTGGCAACTAATACGCCATTATTTCTCATACTTGCGGCAATTTGAGTAGTTTTTGAGCCTGGGGCTGCAGCCATGTCCAAGACACGATGAAATTCGTTTTTTCCTTCAAAAAGAGCAGCTGCAGGCATCATGGAGCTGGCTTCCTGAATGTAGAACAAGCCAGACATATGCTCTGCTGTGTTACCTAAAGGTGTGTCAGATTCATCTGCCTCAATCCAAAAGCCTTCGGTACACCAAGGGACTGGTGTAAGGCGCCAACCTTTATCAGAGGCACGTCGGGTAAAATCATCAATGGAAATCTTCAGGGTATTGACGCGGATACTTTTGCGCAGTGGACGTTGGCATGCGGCGATGAAGTCGTCCATATAGAGGCCATCAGGAAGTATAGCCTCCATCTCTTTCAAGAATTCTTCTGGTAAGTAGACGTTCTGATGCAAGGTTCTGTCTCGGTTTGTAAAGAGGCAGGGATTATAGCGGATAGAAAAACAAAACGCAGCGAGATATCGCTGCGTTTTATTAGGTTACTGACGTTATGGCTTGGGTATGGCTGTACGCCATGCATTCCAGTTTTCTTCTGGTGTAGGGTAAAGAAAGAAGGATTGTCCTTCTTGAGCGGCGGGTTGCAGTTGATTACCCTCAGGAGTTGAGAAGGTAATTCCGCCCCGAACAAGGCTATCTATGGTGCCCGCTTTAATGTTGGCCCCACCAAGACCGATTGAAACATCGACGCCAGAAGTGTTCCAGAACACGCTGTTTCGACGGACGAGGTAAGCGTATTTTGGATTGATGGAGATAGTTGATACAACGCGATCGGCGAACTCACCAAGTTCGACATTGGTGACTTTACCGACCTCAATCTCTCTGTAGAGAACGGGAGTCCCTTTGGTGACTGAGCCGCGAGATTCGCTCTGTAATGTGAAACTCACTCCTTGGCTGTCTTTTTCTTCCTTGTGTAAAGTGAAAGCGTGCTCTGGCTTACCTGAACCTGGGGTGACATTGATCGTTTGCGTGAGCAGGTTTTGTAGGTTCTTAACGCCATCTAAGCCTAACGTAGCTTGCTCAACCCAGAAATAGCTGTTTTCTCTTGCCAATTTGTCAGCATACTCTGGAAGCACACGAAGTTTGATCTCAACTCGTTTGTGGTTAAAGTCAGGTATGACTAAGGTCACTTCACCAACTTTGACGCCGTTGTATTTGACAGCGGTACCTTTGGTGATGTTGTTCTCGCCCTCAGCATTGAGTGTTATGACATGGCCAAATTTTCTAGCCGTTTTAAAATCTTGGTAAAGCAGCCATTTGTTATTCTGTTTATTCTCGACGCCGGGTAAAGAGTCAAACGCGATGCCACCTTGAATCAAGGATTTTAGCGGTGCAGCCTTGACACTGAAACCTGAAAGACTGGCGTCTACTTCGACGCCAGAACGGTTCCAGAAAACCGTTTGCTCTGTTATAAGGTGCTTGTATTGGTTTTCAATACTGGCTGAAATAATGATGCCCCCGTCGACTAAGTGGAAGTCTGAAATACTTCCAACCTGTAGGTTGCGGTAAAGTAGGGGACTTCCCTTGCTAATTGGTGGCAACTCATTAGCGAAGAGCGTGATCATCTGTGAACCAGACATGTTGTATTTGGCGAGTTCAGCCAGCGATTTACTTGGGTAGAGAGTATATTGCTCTCTAGGGTCTTGATCCCCTTCACTGACATAGCTAATCGAACCAGTCAAAAGCTGTTGGGCGGGAGGAACGCTAATGTTCAGGCCTGATTCTGTCAATTCAGCGGTGGCGCTGCCTGTTACAAAAAAGCGGTTCTGCGACTTAATCGTCTTTGCGTAAGCTTTGTCCACCAGCACATCTAAATGCACTTTTTCGTTGATTAAGGAAACGTTAGTTACTTCACCGACCGTGATCCCACGATAAAGAACATTAGCACCGGCTCCTAAGCCAAATGAGTTGTCAGCAATCAACGTAATGGCGACTGATTTAGCTTGTTGCTTGTTGAACTGCTCTTTCCGAATGGCGTTGAAGTAACGAGAGCGCTCGCCTTTACCTGGCACGAGAGTGAGGAAATTGCCTTTCACCAAGTTAGTTAGGTTTTCTACACCAGAAAGAGAGACTTTCGCTTCTTCGAGGATAAAATTACTTCCGCTCGTCAGCATGTCTGAGAAAGCAGGCTGAATGGCTGCTGAGGCGACAATTTCCTTTCGGCCATTACTAAGTTGTAAATCAGTAATCTGACCAATTTCAATCCCTCTATACATGATGGGAGCGCCAGTTGGGCTGATCTGATTATCATCTGGAAGTGTGATTTTGATTGGTATACCTCGCCCCGCAGTTTTTAGATCGGGGTAAAGTTTAAATCTCGTATTATCTGCAACCGGCTCGCCACCGTCTGGAGAATCAACCGCAATAGAGCCTCCAATTAAAGCACTCAAGCTCTCCAATCGCACATCAACGCCATCAAAACCGATATTGGCACCCAGACCACTGACGTTCCAAAAGCGGCTTTCATCAGTGATAATTGTCCGATATTCATCGCGGATAGAAGCTTGAATTAGTACATTTTTACCGTGTTCATCAAGCTGATAGCTGTATACCTCACCAATTGGGATTTTACGATAAACTATCTGAGAACCGACGGAAATACCGCCGAGATCTTCTGCCCGTAAAGTAATACTAAGCCCCTCACGAGTCAGAATATCTGAAGGCGCGCGTTCCAGTGCGGTAAATTTGGTTTCTGGTTCAGAAGAGTTATCACTTGGTTGGATAGCAATATAGTTACCGGAGACCAAAGCATCTAACCCGGAAATACCTGAGAGACTTGCCGTGGGCTTCACCATCCAGAAGCGTGTTTCTTTTGATAGCAACTTAGTGGCTTCAGGATAAATATCCGCGTCGACATAGATACTTTCTAAATTTTCGGAGAGGTTGATATCACGCACCATTCCCACTTCTAGGCCTTGGTAGCGAATCGTTGTTCTACCCGCCACTAGCCCTTGAGCATCAGAGAAATAGATTTGAATTCGCTGACCCGCATCATTAATTGCCTTAACTACTAACCATCCTGCTAAAACCATGGTTAAAACAGGTAAAAGCCATAAAGGCGATATCCCCTTGTTACGCTTGATATCTGGTGAGTAAGAAGGTTGATTAGAAGATGAATTAGTCATTTAAAGGCTCTTCTTTTTTCTCTGAGTTATTTTTTGCCGGATCAGAGTAATTGTCCCAGAGTAACCTGGGATCAATACTTTCAGCAGCTAGCATAGTCAGTACAACAACGATTCCAAATGCGACAGCCCCATATCCAGGGGTAAAATCTAGAATCTGACCACGATCCACCAATGTCATCATAATGGATATCACAAACAGGTCCATCATAGACCAACGTCCAATCCACTTAATAACAAAATAAATAGTCATTCGTTGGCGGTGAAACACTTTACGTTTTAATTGGATAGCTAACAATAAATAGGCCAAACCGATGATTTTTGCTACAGGTACGACAATGCTGGCTACGAATATAATGACAGCAATGCCTGGCATTCCATTCTTCACAAGTGATGCCACACCGGAAAAAATCGTGTCTTCCAATCGTTGGCCATTCGTAATTAAGATAGAAATTGGGATGAGGTTGGCAGGGAAAATAGCAATGGTAGCGGCAACTAAATAGGACCATGTCAGTGGTATTGAATGCGGCTTTCGATGATAGATTGGTTTATGGCAACGAACACATTCTAAGCCTTCCGGCTGAGATAGGTGACAATGGTGACAGTGCAGCTGCTTCTCTTTGAATTGGTATGAAAACTCTGATTCATACGCTTCCCAATAATGTCGAACACTAACACGAGTTACCAGCATAACGGTGGCGACTTGCAATAGGACTAAGCCATATAAGCCTACACCAACATAAATATCGGAATAATCTTGAAGTTTGAAACATGAAATAGCGACACTAACAAGAAAGACATCGATCATGACCCAATTTTTAAGATGTTGGATCAAATAAAGGGAATGTTTGAGCAATTGGAAGTCACGACGTTTTAATGCAAGATGAGCAGTTAATACGGAGCCGCTCACAAGCAACGGGGCGATTGAGCTACAGAAAATAATCAAGACCGATAGGAAAATAAACCCTTCATTGAATAATGTGACGACACCTGAAGGTAGCGTCGCTGGAATCATTACTCCGAACAAGCGAATGCTAATAAAGTCAAAGAAGTGAGAGGGGATAAACAACAACAAGCAGGTTATTGCGATGGCTAAATTGCCAGATAGAGAAGGTGTTCCCCCCCTATATAGCTGACTACCACAACGAGGGCAGAATGCGCTTTTGCCTCGAGCGACTGCAACGGTATCAATAGGCAACTCGCAGCCATGGCATAACCTAATATGAGACGTTTCAGATAAGTGCGGTGCAAGCTTTTGCGGAGGGCTCATAACGCCCTCCTTAAATGGCATACAGTCAGGGTTTTAGGCGTGCGATTGAACGCTTCCATAAAGCGTCTGGTATAATCCTTCTTGTTCAACCAACTCAACATGCGTTCCTGCCTGTGTAACTTGTCCATCTTCTAAAACGTAGATCAAATCAGCCTGTTTTACTGCCGAGAGTCGATGCGCCACAATCAAGGTTGTGCGCCCATTCAAAAACTCTGTCAGCGCTTTGTGCAGTGCTGCCTCGGTAGCGGTGTCTAAAGCAGAAGTCGCTTCATCCAGAATGACAAACTTAGAATCGCTTAAAATCATACGAGCGATTGCTAGGCGCTGCCTTTGTCCGCCTGATAAACGAATGCCATTTCGGCCCACTTGAGTATCTAAGCCATCACTTAACTGGCTAATGACATCTTGCATCTGTGCGATATCAAGAGCACGCCATAGTTGTAGATCATCGTAGTCGGAACCGAGTGTCAAATTATGCCTTAAACTGTCGTTGAATAGTATAGGTTGTTGTAATACAACAGCAATTTGATCACGAATTACATCAAAACTGATATCATCGGTTGTCTCACCATTGAATCGTATGATGCCTGAGTCTTGGCGATAAACACCAATGAGCAACTGAATTAGTGTCGATTTTCCACCACCGCTTGCACCAACTAATGCCACTTTTTTCCCTGCGGGAATACTAAGACTCAAATTATTGAGGACTCGGCTCTCTTCATTGTAAGAAAAGTCAACGTTTTCGATTCTAACATCCACTTCTCTATCTTCAGTGAATGGGTTGGTTTTGCTGATAGGGCGATGCTCTTCTTCTAAATCAAGGAGAGCATTAATACGGGCCATTGCAGCTTTTGCGCTATACCAAGAAAACTGAATACCGAGTAGCTCCTGTACCGGGCTAAGCATAAACCAAAGGTAGCCAAAGACGGCAAAAATCTGTCCGATGGTTAAATCACTAAACAGGACCATTAACATGGCTACTGCGCGAAAAAGTTCAAAGCCCAAGAGGAATAGCAAGAAAGAAACTCGACCAGCTGCTTCTGATTGCCATGCGTATTTATCCGCATCAAGGCGAACTTGGTTTGCCTGCTGCTTTAACTCGCCGAGAAACTCACGCTCGCGATTAGCTGCTCGTAGTTGATAAATACCGTCTAAGGTCTCGACCAGCCGGTTTTGGAAGCGCTCGAAGGACTGGTTTTCCCTTTTTTTAAGATGCTTAACTTTACTGCCGAGTTTGCGAGAGAAGTAGATAACAATAGGGTTGACTAGAAGAATAAATAGCCCAAGGCGCCATTCCAACCAAAGCAATACACCAGCGGTGCCGATAACTGTAAGTAAGCTGATAAGAAACTTGCTTAGAGTCGTCCCAATAAATTGATCGATGGTTTCCACATCGGTGATTAAGTGAGCATTAATGCCACCACTACCACGAGTTTCGTATTGTCTGATACTAATACGCCCCAACTTATCAATCATTTTACTTCGCATTTGATAAGTGATGGTCTTGGAAATTAACGTAAACTGTCGCCCCTGAAGAATATTCAGTCCTTGGCTGACGGTGCGCATGAGAATGACGAGAAGTAGTGTCAAGAAGATATAACCTGTTGGAGTGTGCATTGAAACAGGTAACACTTTATTCATCAACTCGAGGCCGGTTGCAGGCTGGTTTAGAAGAACTTCATCAACCATTAAAGGCATCAAAAGCGGGATAGGGACACTCACAAGAGTGGCTATCAACGCGATAATATTAGCGAGAACAAGCTTCGACTTGTGTTGTTTTACTTGAGTTATTAGCCAAGAACGGCTAATAGTGTTGGGGTTATCAGACATTATAATGAGAATGCTTACTATTTATAATTTACGGAAGATTGTACGTTGATTCATGATGGAAGTCTCTCATTTTCAAATGGAAGTCAGTATGAAAATAGAACATTACCACCGCTTAACCAAGCAAGCTGTCGCACTTTTAGAATCGGAAAAAGACCTTATCGCCAACTTATCTAATTTAAGTGCTCTTTTGAACATGGAGCTTGAGGAACTTAATTGGGTGGGCTTTTATCTAATGAAAGAAGGGGAACTGGTCCTTGGGCCATTTCAAGGTAAACCTGCGTGCGTAAGAATTCCTGTGGGTCGTGGGGTGTGCGGTACTGCTGTTGCAACGAATACTGTCCAGAGAATTCATGATGTGCATGAGTTTGAAGGCCATATTGCGTGTGATGCGGCGAGTAATTCTGAGATCGTCATTCCATTTAGCATTAACGGTAATATTGTAGGTGTTCTGGATATTGATAGTCCGAAAGTCGGCCGATTTAGTGAAACAGATGAAGAAGGTTTGACTTTTTTGATGAGCGAAGTGGAAAAGCTGCTTAATTCACACGCTATCAGTGCATAATTTCCAGATTGAGTGTGGTTTTTCGCTTGCAGGTCACTATAATACCTGAAATATTTATCTTAATGCTCGCGGACAGACCGCACTAACCAGGACTCCTCATGGAAAACACTGAAAAGTTAAAAAACAGCAAAGAAGTTATTGCCTATATTGCTGAATGTTTCCCTAAGTGCTTTACTTTAGAAGGTGAAGCAAAACCACTTAAAATTGGTATTTTTCAAGATCTTGCGGAACGTCTAAGTGACGATCCTAAGGTGAGTAAAACTCAGCTTCGTGCAGCGTTAAGACAGTACACTTCATCATGGCGTTACCTACACGGTGTCAAACCGGGGGCGACTCGTGTTGATCTAGATGGCAATCCAGCGGGTGAGCTAGAAGAAGAGCATGTTGAACACGCGAAAACAGCACTAGCTGAAAGCAAAGCAAAAGTGCAAGCTCGTCGTAAAGAGCAAGCTCAAAAAGCTCGTGAAGAAGGTAAAGCGAAAGCTAAACCGGCGAATAAAAAGCCACAGAGCCGTCGCCCACAGCAAAATAAAACACAGAAAGCCAACAAACCAGTAGAAACGCGTGCTTTGAACGCTGACGAAATGACGATCGGTAATCAAGTAAACGTAAATATGGGCAAAGGAAACATGGCTGCGACTATCGTTGAAATTAATAAGGAAGATGTGCGTGTTCAACTGTCTAACGGCCTGCAAATGGTTGTTAAAGCGGAGCACCTGCGCGCATAAAGGAGATACTCCTACGCATGAAATGCCGTTCAAAATTGTCGCTGATTGCTGCTAGCCTCTGGCTGGCAGCTTCTTCAGCAAGCGCTCTTGAAGCGAAAATTAACCTCGAAGACTTACCTGTCTTAACTCCCGAAGATCAACATGCAACTGCAAGTAAACGTGTTACCTCACGTTTCACTCGCTCCCATTACAAACACTTCACTCTCAACGATCAGTTTTCTCAAGCGATATTTCAGCGCTATATTGAATCTCTTGATTTCAACAGAAATGTATTCACTCAAGCTGACATCGATTCATTCAATAAGGTAGCTTTGGATATTGATGACCAACTAAAGTCAGGTAATAACCAAATCGCTTTTGACATCTATAACTTGTCGATGAAACGTCGCTACGAAAGGTTTGTCTATGCGTTGTCTCTACTTGATAACGAAATGAAGTTTGATACAGATGAAAGTATTGAGCTTGATCGTAGTGAAGCGGCTTGGCCGAAAGATACAGCAGAGCTTAATGAACTATGGAGAAAACGTGTTAAATATGATGCGTTGAATCTCAAGCTAACCGGTAAAAACTGGGATGAAATTAAAGACGTTTTAGGCAAACGTTATAACAACGCACTCAAGCGCCTCAGCCAAACTCATAATGAGGATGCATTCCAACTGTATATGAATGCGTTTGCTCGAGAAGTGGACCCACACACCAGTTACCTTTCTCCTCGAAATGCTGAGCAGTTCCAAACAGAGATGAATTTGTCTCTAGAAGGTATTGGCGCGGTTCTTCAAATGACAGATGATTACACTGTTATTCGTTCATTAGTTGTTGGCGGCCCAGCATCCAAGAGCAAACAATTGGCTGAAGGTGATCGTATCATCGGTGTTGGTCAGGATGGCGAAGGTATCGTTGATGTTATAGGCTGGAGGTTGGATGATGTTGTTCAACTAATCAAAGGGCCGAAGGGCACTAAAGTGTATCTGCAAATCTTGCCTGAAGGTAAAGATGCTAACGCGGAAGTCATTACCATTATTCGAGATAAAATCCGACTTGAAGACCGCGCTGTAAAGTCTGAGGTGGTTGAAAAAGATGGTAAGAAGATTGGTATACTAGAAGTACCAAGCTTTTATGTTGGCCTTGCGAAAGACACAGATAAGTTGATTACAGAACTGAAAGGTAAAGGTGTTGACGGTATCATTGTTGATCTTCGTAACAATGGTGGTGGAGCACTGACGGAAGCGACGGCTTTATCCGGCCTTTTTATTACCAGTGGGCCAGTGGTGCAAGTTCGCGACAGTTACGGGCGTGTCAATGTGAATAGTGACACTGATGGTAAAATCAGTTATGACGGCCCTATGACAGTTCTTATTAATCGATACAGTGCATCGGCTTCAGAAATTTTTGCTGCTGCAATGCAAGACTATGGCCGAGCAATCGTTCTTGGTGAAAACTCATTTGGTAAAGGGACTGTTCAACAGCATCGCTCTTTAAATCATATTTATGATCTATTTGATAAAGAGCTGGGTTATGTACAGTACACGATTCAAAAGTTTTATCGCATCGATGGTGGAAGTACTCAGAACAAAGGTGTTGCACCCGATATTGCGTTCCCAACCCCGATCGAACCAAATGATACGGGTGAAAGCGTTGAGGACAATGCGCTGCCTTGGGATAGTATTGATAAGGCTAAATATGAAGTGTTACAGCGTAACGCTAAATTAATCAAAAAACTAGATGCTCAGCATCAGGCAAGAATAGCTAAGGATTTAGAATTCCAGTTTATTTCTGAGGATATTTCTAAATACAAAGCGGAAAAAGACGATAATACTTTGTCTCTTAACGAGAAAGTTCGTAAGGATGAAAGTGATAAAGCGGATGACGATCGCTTGGCTCGTATTAATTTAAGGCAAACTGCTCATGGAGAGAAACCATTTAAATCTCTTGATGACGTGCCAAAAGATTATGAAGCTCCAGATGCATACTTGGATGAGTCGATAGCTATCATGGTTGATATGATTAAGTAATTGAAATATTTGAAATAAAAGCGAGCTACCAATTAGCTCGCTTTTTTTATTTAAATAATTAACGTGATATAGATCAAAAAATTTCGCTTATTCAGATTTCCGCACCTAAGCTTATAGAAAAGAGTGAGGGATGCGATATGAGATGGATTGGAATTCTACTGACTTGTATAAGTGTTTCTGTGTTCGCAAGCGAAACCAGAGATAACAGCGATTTGACTCAATTCGATCAACCATTCTTACTTGGGGATTGGTACCTTGTGAACCCAACCCCAGAACAATCAGAAGAAAATTTCTTAGCAATCAAACTTAGTCTCGACTCCAACTACAGTTTCCAAATTGATATTCAAAAGCGCGATTACTCTGTGGATCATTGGGAGGGGCTTTATGCGGCAAATGAAGATACGATAATTCTTGGTTTAAACACGTCTGAGCCGCAAATATACAATTACAGCAGTAACCATAATATGCTTAACCTTAATGGCGTGGTTTTCACAAAAGCTTTATCTAATTCACTTGCCGGTATGTGGTCTAGTGCTCAGCTAAGTGGGCATGAAATGATTGCAAGCGAAGTGCAACGTATGGATCTTATTTTGCAGCCAGATTTTGTGTTCATGTTTAGAGTCAGCAATGAAGAAGGTGATGAAGCAATCCATAAAGGTGTTTATTACACAGAAGGTGAGCATTTAGTTTTACTGTATGAAAATGGTGAGCATGAAACGAGATACAGCTTGAACAGTGATATTTTGACATTAGAGATGGAAGAAGGTGCACTTTATGCTGTTTTGAATCGAGTCAGATGATATAACAAGCATTAAAAGATGGTGATTATTTAGACGTATAATTTGAAAATACTAACCACAGCAGCTGAAAAGCGAGGTATTTAGACATAATACCTCGTTTTTTTAATTTTCTGAGGTTAAGCTAGCTGAAAAGAAAGTAGCAGTGTTTTTAAATAACAACATACTCACCAAGTGCTCTTGTAGAGCAGTTCACAATGTATTACATCTAGTCAGAAGGATTTCGACATGGCTCAAACACCTCAAGCCAAATACCGTAAAGATTATACCTCTCCATCACACACTATTTCCGACATTGATTTAACCTTTGAGCTTCATGATACCGCAACTATAGTCACGGCGGTTTCTCAAGTTAAACAAATGAAAGATCAAAGCACGCTTCGCCTTGATGGCGAAAGTCTCAAGCTAGTGAGTATTTTCGTTAATGGTGAAGCTTGGGCTCGATTTGAAGAGCTTGAAGGTGCATTGGAGATCTCTGCTTTACCTGAAGAATTCGAACTAAAAATTGTTACTGAGATTAATCCAGAAGAGAATACCGCTCTGGAAGGATTATATAAGTCTGGTGGTGCATTTTGTACGCAATGTGAAGCGGAAGGTTTCCGTCGTATCACTTACTACATGGATCGTCCTGACGTTTTGGCTAAATACACCACCAAAGTCATCGCGGATAAATCCGAGTACCCATTCTTGTTAAGCAATGGTAACCGTATTGATGAAGGTGAACTGGAAGGCGGTCGTCACTGGGTTCAGTGGCAGGATCCTCATCCTAAGCCAGCCTATTTGTTCGCATTGGTAGCCGGAGACTTTGACGTTCTTCGTGATAGGTACGTAACAAAATCAGGTCGTAATGTTGAGTTGGAGATCTTTGTTGATAAAGGCAATCTGGATCGTGCCCCTCATGCAATGACGTCTCTTATTAACTCAATGAAGTGGGATGAAGAACGTTTTGGGCTTGAGTATGACCTAGATATCTACATGATTGTTGCCGTTGACTTCTTCAACATGGGGGCAATGGAAAACAAAGGCCTGAACATCTTTAACTCTAAATTTGTTTTGGCAAATGAGCAAACGGCAACAGATACTGACTACCTAGGTATTGAAGCAGTCATTGGTCACGAGTACTTTCACAACTGGACGGGTAACCGAGTGACGTGCCGGGACTGGTTCCAATTGAGTTTAAAAGAGGGCTTAACGGTTTTCCGTGATCAGGAATTTTCTTCTGATTTGGGTTCTAGAGCGGTGAATCGTATTAACAACGTACGAATTATCCGTGGCCCACAATTCGCGGAAGATGCGAGCCCTATGTCACATCCAATTCGCCCTGAAAAAGTTATAGAAATGAACAACTTCTATACTTTAACGGTATACGAAAAGGGTAGTGAAGTTATCCGAATGATGCACACACTGCTGGGAGAGGAAGCCTTCCAGAAAGGTATGAAGCTTTACTTTGAGCGGCACGATGGTACTGCGGCAACCTGTGAAGATTTTGTCGCGGCTATGGAAGATGCATCAGGTGTCGATCTGAAACAATTCCGCTTATGGTACAGCCAATCAGGTACACCAACGCTATCCGTCACAAGTGAATATGATTCAGCGGCACAAACGTATTCGCTTACTGTTTCTCAGCACACTGAACCGACTCATGAGCAGCAAGAAAAGCAGCCGCTTCATATTCCATTTGATGTTGAGTTGTATGCGGAAAACGGTGATGTCATTGAGTTACAATGTAACGGTGAAAAAGTCGATAATGTTCTTAACGTTACCGAAGCTGAGCAAACCTTCGTGTTCGAAAACGTATCTGAGCAACCAGTACCGTCCTTGCTACGTGAGTTCTCTGCACCAGTTGTTCTGGAGTACGATTACAGCGATGAAGAACTGATTTTCCTGATGGTGCATGCGCGTAACGAATTTGCTCGTTGGGACGCTGGTCAAATGCTGTTAGCAAAATACATTCGTAGTAACGTTGAAGCAGTGCAAAACGGTCAAGATGTTGAACTGTCTCCAGCGCTAATTGATGCCTTCCGAGGTGTCTTACTATCAGACAAGCTTGAACCAGCATTTATTGCTGAGATGATGGCATTGCCAAACCACAATGAAGTATCCGGTTGGTACAAGCAGGTTGATGTAGACGCTGTTGCTAAAGTGCTTAAATCCATCAAAATGAAGCTTGCTTTCGAGCTAGAAGATGAGTTTGGCGCGCTTTATCACAGCTTGACGCAGTCAGAATATACGATTGATCACGATGCAATCGGCAAGCGCTCTTTGCGAAATACAGCTTTGGCGTATCTTGCGTATACAGATCAAGGCAACAGATTAACTGAAAAACAGTATTCTGAAGCCAACAATATGACAGATACGATTGCAGCGATGAGCGCGGCGAACAGTGCCCAACTTGAATGCCGTGAAAAATTAATGGCTGATTACAGCAATAAGTGGAAGCATGATGGCTTGGTCATGGATAAATGGTTTGCTTTACAGGGTTCAAACCCAGCGGAAAATGTGCTGGAAGTCATCAAGGACACGATGAGTCATGAAGCGTTCAGTTTGAAAAACCCGAACCGAACTCGTAGCCTCGTTGGATCTTTCCTGAATATGAACCCAGTGCGGTTCCACGCTAAGTCCGGTGAGGGCTACAAGTTCACGGGTGAGATTCTAAAAGAGCTGAACAGCAGTAACCCGCAAGTCGCTTCGCGCCTGATTGATCCATTGCTTAAGTTTCGTAAATACGATGAAGAGCGCCAAGCGCTAATTAAAGCAGAGCTTGAAGCACTCAAGTCAATGGATAACTTAGCAAAAGACCTGTTTGAAAAGCTCAATAAAGCACTAGAATCCTAGGGCTTTAATAGAAACAGTAGCGCCACACAGCGCTACTGTTTATTTATACAGTTATTTTGTGAGTGTGAACAAACCGTTACTTTTTTAATCAACACAAATGAATCACTACTACTTTTCACTCAACATCTCTTATCAATCTTTTCTAGCTCATTACAGTGGAGCTGCAAGCAACGTTTTAGTGATAACTGATAATGGTTTACGCTTACAATTGCCTGCATCGAGGTTCAGACCTTTTCTTAGTCAAATCGGCCTTAAAGGGCGCTTTCGTTTAACAACTGACCAAAATAACAAGTTTATTAAGTTAGAAGTTCTGTGAGCAACTGATTTTATAGGAGTTTAAATAGTGCCTTAGTCACATTATCGAACATTTCACCTCCTACCACACCTAAAAGAATTAACTATTTATCAATAAAGCTTTTACAATAAAGCGGCATTACCCGTGTTAAGCACTATGCTTACAACATCCCCCAAATATATATACAATTCTAATTGTGGAGTGTGATTATGACCGCGCGTGAAACTCTGATGCCGGTTCTGCTTGAAAAGGTCTACAAACTGATTCAAGACAAACTCGAGCTTGCTCATCAACCCCTAGTCACTCAACTTGCTCAGCATTTATTCAATAACATATCTCAAGACGATCTAGTCGAACGAAACGAATCTGATTTGTATGGCGCTGTAGTCAGCCTTTGGCACCATATTAATGAGAAAAAAGCAGATGATGTATCGGTTCGAGTTTTTAACCCGACCGTAAGCCGTCAAGGATGGCAATCCACACACACCATTGTAGAAATCGTCGTTCCCGATAGTCCATTCCTTGTTGATTCGGTAAAAATGGCGCTTAGCCGTTTAGATTTAGCTTCCCACCTTATGCTTCATGGCCCTACACAAATTGAACGCAATAAAAAAGGTGAGATCATAAGTATCAACGAAGGAGAAGGTGTTCTTCAGTCACTGTTCCATATTGAAGTTGACCGCTTAAGTGCGAAGGAGATGATGAGCTCGCTAAAAGAAGAGCTTTTGAAAATCCTGACGGATACCGCTCTAGTGGTGCAAGATTGGTTGTTGATGGTCGAGAAACTGGAAGAAGTAACGAACCAAGTTGAAGCGCATGAAGGCAAAGTTGATGTCGAACGTGATCGTTATGAGGAAACGATTAAGTTCTTACGCTGGTTAGGCGATCATAACTTCACCTTTATGGGCTACAAAGAATATGACTTGGTCAATGTGGATGGTGATACAGAGCTTCGTCCAACGGCTGATAAAGGGCTGGGGCTGTTTGCGAATCGCGATCGTGTCCGCAGCGTTAAGCTTTCTGACTTTCCAGATTCGGCACGCTTAGAAGCGAAAAAGCCGTTTTTGTTGATCATGACTAAAGGCAATACGCCTTCGCGAATTCACCGTCCGGCATATACGGACTACATCGGTATCAAGAAATTTGATAAAGATGGCAAAGTCATCGGTGAGCATCGCTTTACGGGTCTTTACACTTCAGCTGTCTACAATCAAAGTGTGGAAAGCATCCCATTAATCCGCGAAAAAGTAGAACGTATCCTAGCCGCAAGTGGCTACCGCGTAGGTTCATACTCCTATAAAGCACTGCACAACATCTTAGAAAACTATCCGCGTGATGAACTGCTTCAAGCCAACGAAGAAGAACTTCTTGAAGTGGGCATGGGCGTAGTGCAGATGCAAGATCGTGACATGCTTCGTTTATTTGTTCGCAAAGACCCGTTTGGTCGCTTCTTCAGTTGCATGGTCTACGTAACGAAAGATCGTTATAACACAGAGCTTCGTCGTCAGACTCAGCGAATATTAAAACAATATTTTGGCTGCGATAAAGAAGTAGAATTCACAACTTATTTCTCTGAAAGCCCACTAGCCAGAACTCATTACATTGTTCGTGTTGATAACAACAACATGGATGTAGACGTAAAAATGATTGAGCAAAACTTAATGGAAGCATCTTCAACTTGGGATGATCGCCTATCAGACGCGATTGTAGCGAACTTAGGTGAAAGTAAAGGTCTGCCTTTATCGAAAGAGTATCTACGTGCATTCCCTCGCTCATATAAAGAAGATGTTATGCCAGGTTCTGCGGTTGCAGATATCGAACGCCTTGAGGCATTGAGTGATGACAATAAACTAGGCATGCTCTTCTATCGCCCACAAGAATTGGGTTCAGATTCAAAGTCAGTTCGTCTGAAGCTTTATCATCGTGATGAGCCTATTCATCTATCCGATGTGATGCCAATGTTAGAAAACTTGGGTCTACGAGTTATTGGTGAGTCACCTTATGAGGTTCGTAAAGCGAACGGTCAGGTGTATTGGATCCTCGACTTCTCAATGCTTCATAAGAGTGAAAAGACAGTTGATCTTCGTGAAGCTCGTGATCGTTTCCAACAGGCGTTTGCCGCAATTTGGGCTGGTGAACTGGAGAGCGATGGTTTCAACCGCCTAGTACTTGGTGCTTCATTGACGGGGCGTGAAATTTCGATTCTTCGTGCCTACGCGCGTTACATGCGCCAGGTCGGTTTCCCGTTCAGTCAACAATATATTGAAGAAACGCTAAGCCATTACCCAGAACTAGCGAAAGGTTTGGTTGAATTATTTGCTAAGCGTTTTGATCCTAAATTTAAGGGCAGCCAGAAAGGTCAGACTGAACTGACGAGAAAGATCACGGAGCAACTTGATCATGTAGAAAGCTTGGATGATGATCGTATCATCCGTCGCTATGTAGAAATGATCACTGCAACGTTGCGTACTAACTATTATCAGCTAGACGCAAATAAGCAGAATAAACCTTGGCTATCGTTGAAGATGAAGCCGAGTGATATTCCGGAGATCCCGCAGCCAGTACCTGCATTTGAGATCTTTGTATATGCACCGGATATCGAAGGTGTTCATCTACGTGGTGGCAAGGTAGCTCGTGGTGGTCTACGTTGGTCAGACCGTCAGGAAGATTTTCGTACAGAAATCCTCGGCTTAGTAAAAGCGCAGCAAGTAAAGAATACCGTTATTGTGCCAGTCGGTGCAAAAGGTGGCTTTGTTTGTAAGCGTCAGCATACGTTGAGTGGTCGTGACGAGATTTTCGCAGAAGGCCAGCGTTGTTACAAACGCTTCATTCGTGCACTTCTAGATGTGTCAGACAACATTATCGAAGGGGAAGTGGTTCCACCTAAGAGCGTGGTTCGTCATGATGAAGATGATCCATATCTAGTGGTTGCTGCAGATAAAGGCACAGCAACATTCTCTGATTTAGCAAACTCAGTCTCCGATGAATATAACTTCTGGCTTGGAGATGCGTTTGCTTCTGGCGGCTCTAACGGTTATGACCATAAAGCCATGGGCATCACGGCAAAAGGTGGTTGGGAGTCTGTAAAACGTCATTTCCGTGAAATGGGGATTGATTGTCAGACCACAGACTTTACCGTGATTGGTGTCGGCGATATGGCTGGTGACGTATTTGGTAACGGTATGCTCCTATCTAAGCATATCCGTCTTCAAGCAGCGTTTAACCACATGCACATCTTCATTGACCCAAATCCGGATTCAGCGAAGAGTTGGAAAGAGCGTGAGCGCTTGTTCAAATTGCCTCGCTCAAGTTGGGAAGATTACGATGCGAAGCTGATTTCTAAAGGCGGTGGTATTTTCTCTCGTCGTGCGAAGTCGATTACACTAACGCCAGAAATTCAAAAAATGATTGGCACCAAGAAAGCTTCTTTGGCACCAAATGAGCTCATTAAGATGCTACTGAAAATGAAAGTCGATCTTTTATGGAACGGTGGTATCGGAACTTATGTGAAAGCATCAAGCGAAACTCACACTGATGTTGGTGATCGTGCTAACGATGTTTTACGTATCGATGGGCGTGACCTGCGCGCAAAAGTGGTCGGTGAAGGCGGTAACTTGGGTATGACTCAGTTAGGTCGTATCGAGTATGCATTGACCGGTGGTCGCGTAAATACAGACTTTGTCGATAACGTTGGTGGTGTAGATTGTTCGGATAACGAAGTTAACATTAAGATCTTCTTAAATGGTCTTGTTGCTAATGGTGATCTTACAGTCAAGCAGCGTAATAAGATTCTCGAATCGATGGAAGATGAAGTCGGTGAAATCGTACTTGATGATGCATATTGCCAATCTGAGTCTATTTCAGTAACTGAACAGCAGGGTACTTCTCTAGTCAAAGAGCAGATTCGCTTTATTCACGATTTAGAAAAAGCGGGGCACCTTGATCGTGCGCTTGAGTATATCCCTGATGATGAAACCTTACTGGAGCGAGAAAAGCTGGGCAAAGCATTAACTCGACCAGAACTCTCCGTCTTGGTCGCTTATGGCAAGATGGTTCTGAAAGAAGAGTTAGTCCATGATGATATCGCAAACGATGATTATCATGCTCAGCAGCTAGTTAATTATTTCCCTACTGAGTTACGCCGTAACTACTCTCAACAAATGGACAACCATCCTCTACGTGCTGAGATTATTGCAACAGCGCTTGCGAACCAGATGGTTAACGAAATGGGTTGTAACTACGTGACACGTCTACAAGAAGAGACAGGTGCTCACGTTGTAGATATTGCTAATGCCTATGCAGCTTCTCGCGAAATTTTTGGTTTAGGTGATGTACTCAAATCACTGCGCGAACTAGATAACCAAGCTTCAACAGAAGCTCAGTACGATATGATGTTTTATGTTCGTCGGACTTTACGTCGACTGTCTCGCTGGCTGTTACGTAACCGCACTGGCCGTCAATGTGTGAAAGCATTGATCGAACTTTATCAAGGCGATGTAGAAACGATCAAAGCCAAGCTTGACGATATGCTGGTTCCATCAGAAGTGGAAGAGCATAATGAAATGGCACAAGCATGGATTGAACAAGGTATCAGTCCAGAGATTGCCAACTATGTTTCTCGCTTGTCTAGTTTATACTCAGTACTGGATATTTCCACAGTGGCTAGAGAAAAAGGCAAATCAGTCGAGCAGAGCGCTAAGCTGTACTACAACTTGGGCGATCGTTTGTCTCTGCATTGGTTCTTGAAACAGATCAACGGGCAGGCAGTAGACAATCATTGGCAAGCGCTAGCAAGAGCAGCTTTCCGTGAAGATCTAGACTGGCAGCAACGCCAGTTGACCGGTCAAGTTCTGAGTTGCAGTTGTGCACCGGAAGATCTTGATGTGATGAAAGCACTGGATGATTGGATTGCCAATAATGAAGTCTCCCTTCATCGTTGGGAGAATATCCTTAATGAGTTTAAAGTTGGCTCGGTGCATGAATTTGCCAAGTTCTCCGTTGCTTTACGTGAATTGATGCTGCTTAACTTAAACTGTTCGGCTAACGAGTAATCAACACATATTTCGTTGAATTATTCGGTAAAACAGTCAATAATACAGCCCCGTTTATACGGGGCTTTTTTCTATCGGAGGCAAAATGCTTTACCGTCTAGCCAGAGCTGGCTTTTTTCAACTTGATGCCGAAAAGGCACATGATCTCGCAATTCAAAACTTCAAACGTTTCACAGGAACACCTCTCGATCTTCTTTATCGTCAACAACTTCCAAATCGTCCTGTTGAATGTATGGGTCTCACTTTTCGTAATCCTGTTGGCCTTGCCGCTGGCTTGGATAAAAATGGTGAATGCATAGAGGCTTTTGATGCGATGGGCTTTGGTTTTGTTGAAGTTGGAACTGTAACACCAAGACCACAAGCTGGTAATGACAAGCCGCGTCTTTTCCGGTTGGTGGAAGCGGAAGGTATTATCAACCGAATGGGTTTTAACAACTTAGGTGTCGATAATCTAGTTGATAATGTGAAGAAAGCAAACTTCGATTGTGTGCTTGGTATCAATATCGGTAAGAACAAAGATACACCAATTGAAAAGGGTGCCGAAGATTACCTAATCTGTATGGAAAAAGTGTATGAGCACGCAGGTTACATCGCGGTAAATATCTCATCGCCTAATACTCCTGGATTACGCTCACTTCAATATGGTGAGGCTCTAGATGAGTTGCTTTCCGAATTAAAAGTAAAGCAGGCCGAGTTAGCTGAGAAACACAATAAATATGTTCCGCTTGCACTAAAGATTGCACCAGACCTCAGTAACGATGAGATCAGCCAAATTTGTGATTCTTTACTGAAGAATAAAATCGATGGTGTTATTGCAACCAATACGACATTGGATCGCAGTATTGTCGAAGGTATGAAGCACGCAAATGAAGCGGGAGGTTTAAGTGGCCGACCAGTTCAATCTCGTAGCACGGAAGTTGTACGTCGTTTGCATGAAGAGTTGGGAGAGCAAATTCCCGTCATAGGGGTAGGTGGCATTGATTCGTACGTGGCTGCAAAAGAAAAGATGATGGCTGGAGCGCAACTTGTACAAGTTTACTCTGGTTTCATCTATCACGGGCCCGCACTTGTCAGAGATATTGTTAAAAACCTATAATCTATTAGTGACATTGTCACACGAGAAAATAGTTTGAAATTACTCGGTTTCTGAAGAGGGGATGATTTATCATTTCCTCTTTTTTTTTGCTTATTAGCGAATAGAATTTCGGTAAATGTATGGGAAGGTAATTGAGTGTTTTACCTGAATTAACTTTTACACGAGATTGGAATGATGCTTAAACCGAGTGACAAATGGACTTGGTACTATGATGACGCAGAGCAGCACCTAATGCTGGATCTGGGTGATGATATGGTATTCAAGACAAATCTTTCCAAAAAGTTGATTGTAGATTGTGCAATAGGTGTGAATGAGTTCTCCGTTGATGACGCATCTGCTTATCAAACCTATAAAGAGCAAATCGCCCATTTAGACCTTTCAGAACCTCGCCAAGCAGAACTTGCACTTTACTGTGTTGCTGCCAAGCGTTTCCATAAACCAGTACAGCCCAAGAGCTGGTTTTTTGATTGTCTCTCGAATGGTCTTGATACTCCTAAAGAAGGGGACTTTGTCCAGTTATCTAATAGCTACAGTGATGGATGCTTCCTGGTCCTGGAAGTAGGAGATAACGCAAGTCTATGCGCATCTATTAATTTGGACGCCTTTGTTCTTAATGGCGTGAAATCTCTCGCATTCGGTCAGGCAATAAAAGTGATGCATGACCGTATGGCTAATATTAACCATCTTTTCGCTGGTCAGACACAGCCCATGGCTCTGGTCAGCTAACCATTCGTTCCTTTGTTTCATTTCCCCGTCGGCCTGTGTGCCGACTTTTTTTTGCCTGCTCGCTCCTCTACATTTTCGTGTATTGAGAGGGTGCAGCCGTAATTAACCCATAAATTTTCGATTTAACTATCAATAAAATATTCCTATTATTGATGATAGCAGAGCTGCGAGTTGTTACTTATTCCCCAATTAGCCCAAAAATGAAACTTTATTACACATTAAACATGAATTGGTATAGTCCATATTTGCCGTGAATAAGCATTCACTATCACCTTAAGCCAAAAGATAGGTAGGAAATTGAAAAGACACTAATGAGTACTTTGGAATTTATGGATCAAATCAACATTGATGATGTTTTGCTCAATCAAGTGAATTGAGTGGGAGATTGACTCGGATTGGGCTAACGAAATTGTTATGGGACAGGTATAATGAAGGGTCATTTATCAAGAATTTAAAAACACTATGCATCAATATCTTGCGGTTACGTCCAACGGTTTGGAAAACTTGTTGGTTGAAGAGTTAACTAAGCTAGGGATCACTAATGCCAAACCTGTTCAAGCAGGGGTACGCTTTAAAGCATCAAATGAGCAGATTTATCGTTGTTGCTTATGGAGCCGCTTAGCGTCGCGTTTCGTCCGTGTGTTATCCGAGTTCACTTGTAACGATGATATGGATCTCTATCTAGCAACCTCTTCAGTGAACTGGGTAAACCAATTCCATAGTTCGAAGATGTTTGTTGTTGATTTCAATGGTACTAACCGAGAAATCCGCAATAGCCAATACGGCGCAATGAAAGTGAAAGATGCCGTAGTGGATAGTTTCGAGAAAAAGAACTTGCCAAGACCGTCGATCAGTAAAGATCGTTCAGATCTTCGTATCCATGTTCGCCTGCATCGCGATAAAGCGATTCTTGGCGTGGATATGGTGGGGGGCGGCCTGCACCAACGTGGTTATCGTCCTGAGTCTGGTCGTGCGCCACTTCGCGAAACACTAGCTGCCGCCATTATTCTACGTAGTGGCTGGAGTGCTGATAAGCCTCTGTTAGACCCTATGTGTGGTTCAGGCACGCTATTGATTGAAGCAGCCATGATGGCGGCGAACATGGCACCAGGCGTCAATCGTGAAAAATGGGGCTTTGAGTCATTAGAAGACTTTGAACCTGAGCTTTGGGCTGAGATTAAATCGGAAGCAGCAGTACAGGCGAGAAAGGGCGTCAAAAAAGTTGACACTAAGTTTTTCGGCTTTGACAACGATGCAAAAGTACTTAAAACGGCAAAAGACAACGCCCGTCGAGCAGGTGTTGATGCTCTGATTGAATTTAATCTTGGCGATGCCGCTCAAGTTAAACGTCCTAAAGAGTTTGCAGCAGGCGTTATTGTTTCAAACCCGCCATATGGTGAGCGTTTAGGGACGCATCCAGGCCTAATTGCTCTGTACACCGCATTTGGTGCCCAGCTAAAATCTGAATTTGGTGGCTGCCAAGCATCTATATTCTCTAGTTCTGACGAGCTTTTAAGCTGTTTGCGCATGCGTGCAGATAAACAGTTCAAACTGAATAACGGCGCGTTACCGTGTCACCAGAAGAACTACTCAATTAGTGATCGCCCAGTTGAGAATATAGGTGACAATGTCACAATGTCACTAATTGCCCCAGATTTTTCTAACCGCGTGAAGAAGAACATTGCCAAAATTGGTAAATGGGCGCGTAAAGAAAAGCTCGATTGCTACCGAATCTATGATGCAGACTTGCCAGAATACAATGTTGCGATTGATGTTTACCTTGATCACCTTGTGATCCAAGAATACGCGGCGCCAAAGAATATCCCAGAAGAGAAGGCTAAGCGCCGTTTAACGGATATCATTCGTGCAGCAATTCAAGTGACTGGTACGGAAGCAAATAAGGTTGTGCTTAAGGTCCGAGAGAAGCAAAAGGGACGCTCACAGTATCAAAAACTCTCCCAAGAATCTGAAACCATGCATGTTAACGAATATGGTGTTAATTTGATTGTCAATCTGCATGACTACCTCGATACGGGCTTGTTCCTTGATCATAAGCTTACTCGTCGCAAGTTGGGTGAAATGGCCAAAGGTAAAGACTTCTTGAACTTGTTTGCTTACACAGGTTCAGGTACTGTTCATGCGGCCTGTGGTGGTGCGAAATCGACAACAACAGTGGATATGTCTAATACCTATCTTGAGTGGGCTAAAGAAAACATGAAGCTTAATGGTCAGGTAGGGAGGCAGCACAAATTTGAACAGGCAGACTGCTTGCAGTGGCTAGAAAGTTCAAATTCACAGTTTGACCTAATTTTTATTGATCCTCCGACGTTCTCTAACTCGAAGAGGATGCAGCAAAGTTTTGATGTTCAAAGAGACCATATTCAGCTGATGAAAAATCTGAAGCGACTGCTACGTCCAGGTGGCACCATAGTATTCTCGAACAATAAACGCCAGTTCAAAATGGACATGGAAGCGATGAGTGAATTGAATCTCAATGCGAAAAATATATCGAGTCAAACTTTGCCGTTAGACTTTTCTCGCAATAAACATATTCACAACTGCTGGATTGTGACTCACACAGAATAGTAGGCCAAGATTTGATCACACTTTACAGTACAGAAGGGTGCCATCTCTGTGAGATGGCCTATGACCTTTGCCAACAAGCAAAGGTCAGCCAGGACGTAGAGATTGTCGATATTGCATTCGATGATGAGCTATTTTCTCGTTACGGCGTCACTATTCCCGTTCTTAATATCAACGGTGAAGAGTTGAGCTGGCCATTTGATTTACAAGAATTACAACATTGGTTGGAACAAAATGGCATTACTTACCATAAATAATGGATTGCTGGCATACGGTGATCACCCGCTATTTGATAATGCAGACTTTGCGCTTCAAGAAAATGAACGTGTCTGTCTAGTCGGTCGCAATGGAGCGGGTAAATCGACATTAATGAAAGTTCTTGCCGGCGAAGTAACTTTGGATGACGGCAAACTGACGGTGACTCAAGATGTCGTTGTGTCTCGCCTTGAGCAAGATCCACCACGTAATCAAGAAGGAACGGTTTTTGACTATGTGGCTGGTGGGCTAGCGGAAATCGGGGAACATTTAAAGATCTACCAAGATCAGCTCGATCTGATTGCCACTCAGCCAACAGAGCAGAACATTAATAAACTTGCACGGATTCAAGAACAACTTGAGCATTCAGGTGCTTGGCGTTTCGAAGATCGGATTAAAAATGTTCTTGGTGCGTTGAAGCTTGACGGGCATACAAAGCTGACGGATCTATCTGGTGGATGGCAGCGTAAGGCTGCGTTGGCCAGAGCTTTAGTACGAGACCCTGATGTTTTGCTGCTCGACGAGCCGACTAACCATCTAGACGTGACGACGATCGAATGGCTAGAGAACTTCCTGAAAGATTTTCGCGGCTCAATTATCTTTATTTCTCACGACCGAGCCTTTATTAAGTCCATGGCGACTCGTATTGTCGATCTTGATCGCGGTAAATTAGCCTCATTCCCAGGTAACTACGACAATTACCTCGTTGATAAAGAAGAAATGCTGCGTGTCGAAGAGATGCAAAATGCGGAGTTTGATAAAAAACTCGCTCAGGAAGAAGTGTGGATACGTCAAGGTATTAAAGCTCGAAGAACCCGCAATGAAGGGCGAGTTAGAGCCCTGAAGAAGCTCCGTGAAGAGCGTAAAGATCGTCGTGAAGTGCAGGGCAAAGCCAATATTCAGGTTGACGACGCGGCTCGTTCTGGAAAGATCGTTTTCGAAGCGGAAAGTATCAACTTCAATATTGATGGCAAGCCGATAGTGAAGGACTTTTCTTTCAATATCATGCGTGGAGACCGCATTGCCTTGATTGGACCTAATGGCTGCGGTAAGAGCACCTTACTTAAGTTATTACTTGGTGATCTTCAACCTGATTCGGGGCGACTTCATTGTGGGACCAAGTTGGAAGTAGCTTATTTCGATCAATACCGAGAAATGCTCGATCCTGAGAAGTCTGTTATCGATAACCTTGCTGATGGGAAACAAGAAGTGATGGTAGGTGGTCGTCAGCGCCATGCCTTGAGTTATCTTCAGGACTTCTTATTTGCACCTAAGCGAGCGCGGACGCCAGTGAAAGCGCTATCCGGTGGCGAAAAAAACCGTTTATTACTTGCTCGTATCTTGCTAAAACCAAACAACTTATTAGTTTTAGATGAACCAACCAACGACTTAGATATCGAAACGTTGGAACTTTTGGAAGATTTACTTGCCAATTATCAGGGCACGTTGCTGCTTGTAAGCCACGATCGACAATTTGTAGATAACACAGTTATGACGAGTTGGATCTTTGAAGGTGAAGGTAGAATAGAAGAGTTTGTTGGCGGTTACCATGATGCTCAGCAGCAACGTGAACAAACAAAGAAAGCTCGTACGGTCGAAAAACTGAACAAGGCTGAGAAACAGGTTGAGGCACCTCCCAAAACAGTGTCTGTAAAGAGTAAGCCGAAGAAGTTATCCTATAAACTGCAGCGTGAATTAGAAGCACTGCCGGCAAAACTTGAAGCACTGGAAGCTGAGTTGGAATCGCTGCAAGAGCAGGTCAATGATCCTGATTTCTTCTCTCAACCAGTAGAGCAGACACAACCGATTTTAGATAAGCTTTCTGCCGTAGAGCAGGAACTTGAAATTGCTTTCGAGCGTTGGGAAGAACTCGAAGCAATGCAACAGGAAAGTTAACAAACAATGAGTAGTAAAATCTTTAAACTATCATCCGTTACATTGGCTGTAGCCACATCTTTTGGGGTGAATGCCGCTATATATAAAGTTGTTGAGATTGATGAGTCTCTTAACGATACATACGGTCTTGGTGGATATACCACGGAATATTACGGAACAGCGGTTGAGCAAGGGGCAGGTCCCGATCCGACATTAGGGTGTTTTGGTGGCACTTGTGCAGATTCTGATTTCAAAATTGCTGCAGAAACACGCAACTGGAAAGAAGGCATTAGCTACCGAGAAGAAGTTCCGTTTGCGATGGATAATGCTTTTAACTACGTGGATGATCAAGCTGATTTTGAAAGCTATTGTAATGCTCAGCTTCGTTATGCAGATTGTGACACTTGGTCTACAGATGAATGGAATGGCTATGTTAAAGAGCTATCGAGCACCTATTTAAATTCGATTGCTTTTGTCGAGGGGGAAACGGCGGCAGTTTCGACAACCAACGCAGTTATTAATAGTCTAGATGGAACGGATCCGGTTGGTAATAAACGTGATGACAGTACAAGAAATGTGGCATTTGTTGGTGCTTCGGATTTAACTATACCGTCAGATGCCCCAACTGTAGTGCAAACACGTGCTTGGAAAACGGATGGTACCTATACCGTTGGTAGTATTTCTCGTAAACAAGATAATACTAATGGGTCACACTTTTATTCTCAAGCTGCCATTTGGGATGGTGCCAATGCGATAGAGTTAGGCTTTGGTAATGGTGGGACAACCATTGACTCTGATGTTTTAGGCCAGGGAAGTATCAGAGATTTTATAGTGAAAGGTACAACCTTTTACGGTGTAGGTTACAACACATATTCAGACCAACGAATGGATGCAACTGTGTTCTCTCGGGATGTTTCAGATCTGATAAATACCACTGGTGTTCAGGTTTCAGGGACAGAAAGCGGTGATGACTATATCTATAGCAATTCAGTCGTTTCATCAATCAATACGAATCTTGTTGCAGTTGGTAGTGCAAAGCGAGCGGGTGATAAGCCAGAGAATCGCGCTGCTTCAAATAGGCTGTTTTATATTGCTGATGTGACAAGCTCACCTACAGCCACCTACTTTAGCGGTGGAATCTTCTTTGATGGAGCTGGTGGAACCATGGGCGGGATCAACAACTTTAATGAAGTGGTCGGTAGCGTTGATATCAGTAGCTCGGCTGAAGTCGATGGAGTGGAGCGAGCTAAGCGAGCATTTATAAATCCCCTCAACGCTACTGACACAAATTCTACACGTCGTTCATCTATATTTAATAGCAAAGCTTGGATTCTAGATGACCTCACTAACGATGGTTCTGTTTCCTCAAATAATAACCAATACCGAATTATTGATGCAGCAGATATCAATGATGCAGGTGTCATTGCTGCTACTGCGCTTAAATGTACAAATGGTTACGACACCACTGAAGTCGATTCATACTGTCAAGGTGGTGCTATTAATGTTGAAAAGGTGGTCGCGGTTAAACTAGTGCCTATTACTGGAAGTGGAAAAGATGATATTCAAGCGAGAAGTTTCCGCACTGAGACAGTCGAGCGCAAAGGATCTTCGCTTGGTTTCTTAGCTCTGACTCTACTTGCTTTCTTAGGGTTCCGTAGAAAATAGATTAAATTTTCATCTAGGGCACAGGTTCACATTTTTGAGCCTGTGCTTTTTTTATGCCTTGAGAAAGACCAGATTTTGATCGATTCTTAATGGTGGAGTCATAAAAGCTCCACAAAAAGTTAATAGTAGTACGTTAGAAAAACTTTATGTATGAGGACGACACTATGAAGAGACAAAAGCGTGACCGCTTAGAAAGAGCTCAATCTCAAGGCTACAAAGCAGGCTTAAATGGCCGCTCAACGGACTCATGTCCATATCAACAGATGGATGCTCGATCTTATTGGCTCGGTGGTTGGCGCGATGCCAGGGAAGACAAACACTCTGGTCTCTACAAATAACAGACTCAATCCACATACGACATAAGGAACACAAAAGCCCCGAAAATTCGGGGCTTTTGTTTGCATTTATAACGCACTATAACTAAATGCATTGACAACAAAAAAGCGACTCGATTGAGTCGCTTACAAAAGACTTGCTTAAAACGCAGATGTATCTTGGAAAAGGCCTACTTTAAGGTCTTTCGCTACGTAGATTTCTTTTCCATCTACAAGAACGCGGCCATCAGCTAGACCCATTACAAGCTTACGGTTAACAACTCGTTTCATATGAATTTCATAAGTAACTTTCTTTGCAGTAGGTAGGATTTGACCAGTGAATTTCACTTCACCCACACCTAGAGCTCGGCCTTTACCTTTGCCACCAACCCAACCAAGGAAGAAGCCAACAAGTTGCCACATCGCATCAAGGCCTAGACAGCCAGGCATCACTGGGTCACCAGGGAAGTGACAATCGAAGAACCAGAGATCAGGAGTAATATCGAGTTCTGCTAGAATTAGACCTTTACCGAAATCACCTTCAGTTTCAGACATCTTAGTGACGCGGTCCATCATTAGCATGTTAGGTGCAGGTAGCTGGGGGTAACCTGGGCCAAATAGCTCACCTTGGCTAGAAGCTAATAGATCTTCGCGGTTATAAGAATCACGTTTGTTTTGCATTATCAATTACTCCAAATTTTGATAGCAGCATGTTAGTGAACACGTGTACGCTAAACAACTCCGATCAGTCTAAATGTGACTAATCTTTGCTCTAAGAGAACCAGTTTTTGATGCGTTCCACAATTCCCTGTGGATGTTCATGTTTTTCATAGTTATCAATTCGTTCCGCAATTTTATGAATCACGCTAGTTTCATCATCTCCACGGAATGGTTTACCCATAATGATAGGAATAGCTTCATCAACCGTTTCCACCGACCAAATATGGAACTCATCATTCTTAATGCTTTCTACTACATCTTTATGAAGGGCTAAATGTTTTAGATTCGTTTTGGGTAAAATTACCCCTTGTTGGCCAGTGAGGCCTTGGTGTTTACAAACATGGTAGAAACCTTCAATCTTCTCGTTAAGGCCACCGACTGCTTGCACTCGTCCAAATTGATCTACGGCACCAGTAACGGCTATTTGTTGATTTATTGGATATGCCGAGAGTGCACTGACAAAAGAGCACAACTCAGCGAGCGTTGCGCTGTCGCCATCAACTTCACAATAAGATTGCTCAAAAACGACCGAAGCTGAATATGGGAGAGGTTCATCCAATTGAAGCGCACTCGAAACGAAAGCTTGCATAATCATCATACCTTTTGCGTGAAGGTTGCCACCTAGTTCAGCTTTGCGTTCAACATCGGAAATATCGCCATCACCAAAATGAATAACACATGAAATTCGTGCGGGCTCACCGTAAGGAAGAGGATGACCTGAAACATCGATGACTGTCAGACCATTTACTTGGCCAATACACTCACCCTGAGTTTCAATAATCACTTGACCATCTAAGATATCAGATAATGCACGCTCCGGAAGATATGACTCACGCTGATATTTTGCTTCTATAGCTTTATCTAGTGCGCTTTCACTAATTTTTTGCCCATCGGAGTAGAGGGATGCTTCTTGAAAGAGCG
The DNA here is from genome assembly GCF_022398095.1 of Vibrio sp. Isolate23. NCBI lineage: Bacteria > Pseudomonadati > Pseudomonadota > Gammaproteobacteria > Vibrionales > Vibrionaceae > Vibrio > Vibrio sp. Isolate23. The sequence goes on along the minus strand of NZ_JAKEUV010000002.1, from coordinate 19,865 downwards.
AGAGATACCACAGTGGTTCAATCGGCATATAGCGTTGATCTTCGGTATACCTTGCACCAGCGACCATTAGGCGATGAATAGATGCTGCAGAAAGCGATGGCAAACCGTATTCCTTTAGCAAGGAAGACAGATACCCTAAATACGGTCTGATAGATTGTTCACTTAATGTGATTTCGTGTTCGATCTCGGTATAAGAAGCCAAGCCATTATAGAGTTCACCATCCAAGTACTCTAAATCAGCGATCTGATCTCTATTGCCTACGACAATGAGTTTAACGTTGTAAGCTGAAATAGGGCAGTCGTTTGCAATGTTGCTTGGTGTGACGTTGACTGGGCTAACCTGTTCGCCAAGAAAGACAGATTTAAGCATTGGCCAACTACTTGGATTCGCCAGAAGAATATTCGCCGATACTACAAGATAACCGCCGTTTGCTTTTTCTAAAAGACCTTGTTTTTGTGAAACAATTTCACCAATCTTGTTACATGAATAAGTGCCAAGCAACTCGTTTATATTAATGCTTTCAGATGAAATAATGGGGCTGTTAGATAACGAAGATAAACCGTTTTTAATACTTGTGCGGTAGAAAGCATTATCAGGTGAATTGATTACGAGAATTCTGGAAAAGCCTTTAATCTCAGCAAAGGTTGACAAGGCTTGCTTTAATCGAGGTTGAACATCGAGAAAGCTAACATGGGGTAGGCTTTCAAATTGCGATATAACATCGTCATAATGGGAGTATTGCGGTGTGACGGCATGCCAGCTTTCTTGGTTCATCGACAGTATTCATGTGCTTGAAAAGGTCAGAAATTATATAGAAAAACCGCTAAGTATGACATAGCCAATTTAATGTGATGATCTAGGTCGATTTTTCTACAATAAAGATTGTATCTATAGTGACGCTGAGTTACGCTGTCACCCAAATTCAATGGAACTGCTTACAATGAAATATCAACAGCTTGAAAATTTAGAATGTGGTTGGAAGTGGAATTATCTCATTAGTAAATGGAAAAACGGTGAGGAGATCACTCGTCACGTTGACACTAGTGAAGCTGAGGCTGCGGTGAATGAGTTGCGTAACCTTGAGCATGAGCCAACAAAAGTTCTGGAGTGGATAGAACTTCACATGTCTCTTGAGTTAGACAATAAACTCAAACAAGCCATTCGAGCAAAGCGTAAGCGCCATTTTAATGCCGAACAGATACACACCAAGAAGAAGTCAATTGACTTGGACTATCGAGTTTGGGAAAAGCTGTCAATGCGGGCAAATGAACTTGGCTGTACTTTGTCTGATGCCATTGAATATCTGCTTTCGGAGGCCTCTAGAAGTGAAAAGGCAAGCAGAGCAGTCAACTCTCTCAAAGAGGATCTGAGTAAGTTACTAGATTAAGGAGTAGATATGCTTTATGTAATTTTAGTGGCGGCCATTGTTATCTTTTGGCTGGTAGCTGTTGATAGACCAGTCTTGCGAGTCCAATTTAAGTTGGGGCAGATCACTAAGGAAAAAGGTCACTTTCCTCCTACTTTTCGCCATAATGTTCTCGATATTGCTGAGCGCGATCCTTTCGATGGCGAATTTAAAGTCTATCAGCAACGGACAGGAATGAAACTTGTCTTCTCTAAACAAGTTCCGAAGAAGATCCAGCAGCGGATAAGAAATGTGTTCCCTCATCAAGGTTTTCAGTCCAAAGGTAAGAAAAAAGCGCATTAACAGAACATCATTTATACCTAAGCCCCAGTGATTGGCATCAATCACTGGGGCTTTTGCTATTAGGTTTTTAGTCTGCACTCTTAGGTGTAATTGTTTGTGCTAATGTTAAATAATGATTCTTCCCATGGGGTATTTCTGTTTGCTACTTACCAACAAAAAATACAATGAAGAAGCAAATCAGCTGGCTGGAGCAATAGCTGCATCAACCAGAGAACGTTACGCCAAATGGCTTGTTAGTATTAAGTATGTGCTTGATCAGTCAGACGTTGATTCAGTGCTCAGTCGGCAGAGCGAGTTTTGCGACACAGTGATTCTCAATGAAAAAGAGCGAGTAATGAAAAACCAGCGCCTCCTACTGGAATGTGAAAGTAGTAAAGTCGAGGAGAGGCGCCAAGCTGCAGAAGCAAGGCAGAAGATACATGAGAGTGTCATAGGGGACATTTCTAAGTTAGCGACAGAAGGAATGATAGAAAAGCTTGCGGAGCTAGAGGTGTTAAAGTTATTCGGGCGTTTCCCCGACTTTTCTTATTTTTTAAGCATCGCGTATTCGCCCTCAGTCAGTTATAGCAAGCTCGATGTTTTAGCCGTCAACGACAATCAATTAAAGAATAATCTTTTCGAACTATGCAGGAATCCCAAATTTTGTGCTCGCTTGGGTAAGACGGTAAGAAGTTTCACTGACACGAAGATGGCAATAGGCTTGCTTGGTATTGATAACAGTCGTGTTTTGTTTCCAATCTTAATGGTTAAGCCTTTGCTACGTTGGGATGAACCAACCACTAAGCTGATAGCTCCAAAACTTTGGCAACATATGATTTTGACAGCAAATGTTACTCGTATTCGTCTAGAGGAAGCAGGGGTAAAATCACCTGAGCAGGGAATAGCAATCGGCATTTTACGGACTATTAGCCAGTTTGCTATTGTTAACAACTTTCCGATGATGTTCGAAGATACCTTAGTAGAACGAATGCAGTTCTATCGTGATAAGAATCGTCGTGAAGAATATTACGCTTGCGCGGAGATTAAACCCATTATGAGTGTGCTTCCAGACGTTATTCTTGGTTTAGAAAGTTTACTAACACGTAAAGTGGTAGAGCATATTGAGTGGTCACCCAGAAATATACATCTAAAGAATGCTTTACTAGAAGATTTAGATGACATTCCCATATTAGAGCGAAGCCCTTACGGGGTTGCTTTAGCCCAAGCTCAAGCCTATTCAATATATGATGCGCTTGATCGTAGTAGTGTTTTTGTTAATAAGCATAAGCCATTTTGGTTCGCCAACGTTCAGATGCCACCAGAGGCATTAAAAGCTATTCGTAATTGTAATCCTGGTCGTATTGACTTGAGTGTCTGAGTTAAGATGAGCACCATTTAACGCACTATAACTAAATATTTTAATATCAAAATATTATCAAGATCATAACGATAATCGCCAACTTCATCATAGTTGAACTCATACTCCTACCAATAAAGGGCCGCCTATATTGACTGATGATAAGCACTTTTCTGTAAATCAAACAAAAAGAAGTTCTCAGCGTAATCGTTGAGAACTTTTCTATTATGGCGCAATGACGATGTCAGAATCTTCTGTGGTGAACAAGTTGGCTTTATTTTGCTTTATGAGCTGTGCTGCGTAAGAAGGAGTGACCGCATGAATATCGCCTTTAGCTCTAAGAATATAGGCTTCCCAAGCGTGATCGCGATATTTACCGGTTTGAGTATATTGGATTAGTACTTTCATCTGGCCCTCACTATGTAACGGTTTGTAAACCTACTGATAACAATAATAGGGCCGTTTAAGTTATGCACCTGCTAAAAATGAAACATAAGATTAACTTCTGCCACCTAATTTTGTGGCACAAGAATCGCACCGCTATTTGGCTTGAAATTAATTATAGATATAAGAGAAACGTACTATTACGAACGATCCCAGTCCTCGGTTTTTTGTGTAATCAAAGCGACGATTTGAACAAACATCTGGAACAGGCTAACTATTAATCAGCCAAGTTAGAGTGGTTTTCTATCCGAGCTTCTCTGTCTAAAAAGAGTGTTTCCAAATAAAAACGGAAGACAGTGTCTTCCGTTTTAGCTTCATTACAAAATTACAGTTTGATTTTTTGTAGTGTTGGTTTCCATCTCGCGTGTGTTGCTTGATCTTCAGGCGTTACTCCAACGTTACGACCGTCTAGAATGTTAAGCACATAACGTTTATTGGTACCATCGACGTAGCGACTTATCAGCTTGTCACCTTCCCAGAACCATTTTTGAGCAAGGTTAGAGCTGCATGACTCAACGGTTAGGTTCTTATCATCAGAAACCGTCAGACAACGATCTGGTGCAACACGGCTGCGGTAACGCTCATTACTATCTAGGCCCCAAGTCTGATTCCAACTTCCGTGACAGCTCCAGCCATCCACTTGACCACCCTCGGCTTCTTTATCGCCGTTGGTACCATAAACGTCTAGGCACAAGTCGTTGTTGCTTAACGACTGCAAGGTCACGTGTGCCTCAGCTTCAAACAGTGGGTGACTCCAGTCTATACGAACTGTACGCGGAATGGACCAACCTGTTGTTGCCCAGCCGCCAGGTCCATAGACGGAGAAGAGTGCCGATGGAATAACGTCGCCATAGCGTGCTTTAGCAATAAACTTCGCACCGATTTCAAAATCCGTAGTTCCTGTCTGAGAGACTGGAGCTTCGTAGATGACGTCGTAGTTAGGTTTGAAGTTAGCGTAAGAGATTGGGTTGAATTTCGATTTATCGAATACCCATCCGCTTCCCCAGTGCGCAGATGTAAAGTAGCAGCCTAGTTCTTCACGGCGTAACTCTTGACACTCATCAAACTCACGCTCAAAAGCAACCTCAAAATCACTGAGTGAAGAACGGTTGTTTACACGATAGTCTTTGGTATCAAACACCAATGTTTTTTCATTCTTATAGCTGAATGAACCACTGACTTCTGCGCTGACTTTAGGGCCATCTTTGCCAACCTCCGCACCAGCGGAGCCATTAATACCGATAGAGTAGCCATGTGTATCACGATGCTGATAATTCTTATTTTCGTTATGAGGAAAGTCGCTGACTTTCTTTGGGACGTAACCTGAAACTGGTTTTACCCATAGCTCGTAACTGCTTGCAAATGGACCTATATATGTACGTCGATTCGCCCAGCTTTGGAACCAACTGTGATCCTGTTGAAGGTCATCGACGAGGTGGAAGCCTGTGCCAGGTTTATCCGCTTCAACAGTAAAGCGCACGATCTTAGCGTCAGGTGTAAAACCTTGTGAAGTTGAAGACTGAACCGAACGCATCTGGGATACGTTAACGCGAATATCAACCGAGGCCCCCGCGTTACACCAATCTCGTTTCGTATCGAAATCTTTACTGGTATACAAATTACACGTCAGCTTGGAACTAGTGATGTAGTAGACTTTCTCAACTACAGGAACGTAATCATCCGCAAACGCATTGACAGAAGCCGCAAGCAAGGAAAGAGTGAAAATAGTAGAAGTTTTCATGTTACTCCCCTCCAAAACCAAGGCGATCAAGTGCATGAACCAATGATTGATTAATGCTTTCTAATTCAGCCGATGGGTTATTTACTGGCTCACCGTTTTCATCACGCACGTCCGCCACAATAGAGTTGATGATATTGTCGCCTTGATACATTCCAGTGACTACTACAGGTGCGTCACTACCAAGCCCTGTTAACGATTGGCTTAACTCAATTTTTGCATCGTCACCGGAAACTTGTTTTAGGTCGATAACCACTGTATCACCTTTCACAACATGAGATTTTGCCTGGGCTATATCATCATCAGATGCGGTTCCTACATTGATGTAGAGTAAATCGGTCTTGGCCAAGTGTCCGTTGTAAAACTGAGTTGATTGCTGATAGTGCTCAGTAATTGACTGAGAAATTTCACTTTCACTTCCAAGTATCTGAATATCAGCAAACGCATGTGCAGCAAACAAAGAAGAGAGTAGGGTAAGCGTCCCTAACACTTTAGTTCTGTTATTTTGCATACAAAAATCCTCGTAAAGAGTTATTACTTAATAACAATTTAAACGTTAGTTAACTTTCCATGATATTTTGTTGTCATCCTTGAACGAGAATAAATACCTCTTGGAATCAAGCTATATTCCAAATCAATCCCCGTGTTTTATTTAGTACCACGATCAATGGATTGTGGAAAAGAGATTTTTTAGGTGAATTAATTGAATTCTTATACTAATCAATCAGCACAAAGTGTGACATTAATTCAGTTTAAACCCATGATTGGCCTATGATATGCTTGCTCGGAAATGATACAGACTTTGTTCTTTTAATGATCTTAATGCCACTTTTGTTATTTAATTTAAACAGTATTAAATGAGTTAAATATAAAAAGAGTAGATGATGGATTTTAATATAACTATCTGTTTAAAAGGAAAATTTTTTGTTGTACATTAGTTTTTAAGTGATCGTTATAACAGTGAATAGCTCTTCATTCAGGTGTTGCTAAAGTGCTCTCAGTCATATGTCTCAATATTGATAATGTTAAAATGTCAATTAAAGTAATTGCTCTAATTAAAATTCAATTATAATATGGAATTTTAAGCTAAAATCAAAACATAGATCACAAATGTTTCTTATAAGAAACTTCAGGTATTTTTATGATTTTTATCGTTCGGTATAATAACCAGGCAGGCTTTAAGGAATAATGTTAAAACAATTATGTTCAGTTAAGGTTTATATTTTAAATACCTCTAAATTAAAATTTCCTAATGTAGGAAACCGTTATTTAATAAAAATATTAAAAGTATAAGGCCTATAAAATGGCTGGGTTTTCCAACCATTTTATATAGGCCAGCTGCTTATTCTGTAGACAAGGCATCGCAATAGAAAGGACCACTGAACTCAAGCAATGCTTGCGGAATTTCGATGGATTCTTCCAATTGCCCAAAGTCATACAAAGAGAATTTTACATCCGCTTTCATAGACTTCATGTACTTTTGTTCACCACCAAAAATGATAACGGAAGGAAATTCAAGAGGATAAAAATCATCTAAATCAGATTTTGCCTCCATCACCATTTTGTATCTGAGTTTGTTCATTTCAACTTTTAGGTAGCCAGCGCAAGAATCATATTCACGCTTGACCGATAGGTTTCCAATGGCGGGGTAGAAAATAAGGTCGTAGTTGTCTGAAATGTAGCGTCCAGCCCATAACTCTATGTTGGAGTTTCCAATTTTAGCACCTGTGAACATGTAGTAGAGATCATCGGAGAGCCCCATACTATAAACCATACCTGCACTCGATTCTTTGTCATACCAGCCTTTATCAACCTGAGCATAACCGCTTCCAAACAAAGACACGTCACCATCAGAGAAGCTGTATTGAATTGGTGTTCCTACAGTATAAAGAAACCATTTGCCTCCGACACCGGGCAATTCTGGAATGATACCAAATGGGGTTTGCCCTGGGTTTAATCCTCGCCAATAATGAGAATGCTCGCCATCCCAACGCATCGAGAAATGGAAGTCATTGTAGGTCACTTCAACCGAGTCTTGATTAGCTACGACAACCCCCGGGATTTCATAGTGAAAAAGTGTCGCATCATCAAAACCTTTCATAATGAGTTCGTCACGGAAGATATCGTACTTAATGGTTTTTCCATTGAGTGGAGTAAAAGCAAGGTGAACGTATGCTTTGGGCGTTGGCTCATCAAAATCAGGCGCTATATAGCTCTGGAGGCTGATTTTGAAATAACCCACGTCCGGTACCGCAACATTATAGAACCACTGTTCTGCCCAAGTTTTATCTGAGCTTGGTACATGTGGCCGAATATCATCTAAGGTAGTCGCAGACACAGTTAGACTCAACAGAGAAAATGAAGCTGTGACGGCAAGCAAAATCGATTTCATATTCATCGTCTGGTGTTCCTTTAAATCAATAGAGGATGAGTAAAGGGAAATAAGTATTGATGCTGAATCGGCCACAAGGAGTTCTCCCTATGGCCAATTGACACTAGCTAGCGACAAATACGAGCGTCGGTGAAATGCAGCCCAGCCTGACATTGCGTTCCAGACTGACAGTGCTCATCTGTCTGACAGTAGCATTCCCCACGGACGTTACATCCTGGCGTCAAATAGTCATCCATAGGGATATCTCCACTTACGCGCTCCCAGAAAGGGTTGGTAAAAATATTGTAAGGATCCAGCTCTGCTTTCGCCTGTAAGAACTCAGCCCACATCGGGAATCGAGAAGGCATATCCTCGAAGATCGCAACCGAGTTCTTTCCCCAGTGAGGTCGCGCATCATACTTACGCAGCGACATCTGTTCTATCTCCAGATTCACAAAGTAATTCTTCGGTTCCTTTTTACCTTCTTGACGTAATGTGTACTCGATACCCACAAATGCGGTTTCGCGACCAGCACTCATACCAATATAGCTGTCTGACGCTTGACCAAATCGGAAGTAAATACCATTGAGGGGGAAGCACGTTCTTGGGTGAGCCGCGACAATCTCTCGTACGTCACTGATCCAGTCTGGCAAACGCTCAATATCAATGGCCACTTCCTGAAGTGCGATAGGTAGCCTGTCCCAAATACATTTGTTGGGATCTTTACATTTGAAGTACTGCATTTGATCAGAGTAACCAATAGGTTCACTCACTTTCTTGCCAGTATGAGTATCGCGGAAGTAAGACTTCGCTCTGGCGTTATAGCGCGCAACGGCGGCTAGACATTGCAATCCCGTGCCCGGAAATTCGTGAGCGGCATTAAACAGCAAGCCGAAGAAGAACTCTTCTGCATCAGACACATCCGCCTGAGCATTATACGCTTCACCTTGCGTCTCCAATGGAACAGGGTTGTATAAAGTGGTGGTATAGCGGCCAAGGCCAGGGAACCAGGCAATATTGGCTGAGTAGTTGTTGCGAGCGATGTCCAGAACAACATCTTCCAATCCAGAATCGTCACGATACCCTGTCACTTCTGCTTTGACTTTAAACGCTTCCTCGATAGCCAACGTGACTTCAACGACGACACCTAACACGCCCAAGTTGACGCGAGCAGCGTTGAGCAAATCGCCGTTTAACACACGAACATCTCCCTGACCATCAACGACTTTAAGCTCTGTCACATAGTCCGCTAGCATATTGCTAGGTTTTTCCAATGTTGAGCCATGTGTACCACTGCCAAGCATACCGCCGACTGTGAAGATGGCTAACTCAGTGACCATGTTGATCGCATAACCTTGTTCACGAAGAAAGTCATTTAAATCGTTAAACCTCATACCCGCTTCAACCGTCACACGTTTGTTCGCGGCGTCGAAATGGACGATCTTATCCATATTCTTCAGCGTAAGTTGAACTTGATCATCACCCGCGCAGGCGGCATCGATCTGGCTGGCAAACTTACGGTTACCCGTCATCACTTTTTTACCGCGTATCAGTGCATCTTTAATGATAGCCTGAACGCCTTCAATGGATTGTGGGTCATAAACCGCTTCAGGATGACAAGTATAGGTCCCTTGATAATTGGAGATTTCACGTTCGGGCTCGCTTGTTTGAAGCGCAAAGGCTGTTCCTAATGCAGCCGATATTAAAGTAGCGCCGAGCGCGAGAGTTCTTATTCTCATTAAATATTCCTTATTTAAAAACACTGTGACATTGAGCTTCATCAGCTCGAAATAGAAATGGGTATCAGCCAAATCGAGGCAATATTTGTTGTTCGATAACGTCCCGAACGGCACGTCGATGTTGAGGAACTCGACTGCGGAAGAACTCGCCAACATTGGCTTGGTATCCGTCAATCGGTCTTGGCCCTATCTCTGGAACCCAAAGCGCATGATTCGTTGTCGCAAAATTGAGTTGGGAATGACCTAAAATGGCAAGCGGGCCTTGAGAGAGGTTTTTCGCATCAAAAATCCAGATTTCTTTACCGTTGCCAATGGTGTTGGTTGGCTCTTTACGAACTACCGCAGTAAAGATGTAGCCGTCATCTTGAGCGTGGCTACCGGGCCTAGACATAAACTGAGGCGTTCGCATTACACAGTCAGCAGGAAATTGATAAGCGTCGGTGACAGCCATCTTTTGGCAATCCATATGGACGAGCGCGGAAGGTTGGTCTTCTTGAGGCAACGAGTCATTAGTAAACAGACGGTTAGGGTATTGCTCGTATGCATCCGCGACACGCTCAACAACATGATCTTTGCGATAGCCCACAGCGGCCCAGTAGATATGGTCAAACTGATCTGGGAATTGGAAATGACCTCGGTATGCGGGATCGTTCATATCCCAAAAAAGCTGGTCATCACGAATTAAACGAAAATCACCTGTAATTTCACGCACGGAATCAGATTGAACCTGAATTCGAGCTCGAACGAGGCCACCGACATCCATCGGTGCGGCAGGATAACCTGCGAGTGAATCACTGACTCTTCCACCGAATAGCAATCTATCTCTGGTATATTGCGGCTCAGATTTATCCATCGCGCCCAGATACTGCCCATACAGCGTAATTTCGTTTTCATGATCATCGTAATTGCACATCACATCCGAGGTATCAAAGTTAAGCTCAATGTAATCGGCTGTGACAATGTCACGACTTGAGAGCAAGTCTTTCTTGCGAATAACCCATACTGGCGTACGATGTTGCTGAGCGTTGACTGAGCGGATGCCAATCATTCGTAACGGCTCAACTTGTGCAGCTGTTTCAAAGATAAGGACATGATGGCGGGTGACACCCAGTGAATGCGCAGTCGCAGCGATAAATGCTGGTCGGCCATCTCGTCCGACGATATCCCAACCTTGAAGGGCGCTTTTCTTATCCCACTTCAAGAGCCGGATAAATCCATTCTTGGTCCCCGTATTTGAAACGTTACCGCCATAGTTGATGGTAAAACACTCGTCTGATTCGAGATCAAAGTATGGGTGCCCAGTGGTCCGTACCTGCGGGAATAGCCATTTGTCTGGGGTCAGTGCGTCCATCCATGGTGGTAAACTGCTACGCCATTCATCGTAATGACCGATGGGCGTAATAAGATCTAATGTCGTCGCATCAAATTCATAAGGAACGCCGCCTTCATAACTTAAAGCGAAACGGTTATCACCGAGATAGTTGGGCGCGGTATTACAGTAGTTCACAAATCCCATAGAAGGACTGTAATACGCCATACCACCAAGCAATTTGAATCTATCAGGCCAATAGTGGATGTGCTGTTGCATGATAGCTGAGGGGGTGTCGATCATTTTGCGCATAAACGACACATGCCCAAGGGAGAAATCCAAGCGGGTCAGCGCACCACGACCACTCGGGCTAAGATGATCCCGCTCAAGTGGAATGCCTTCAGCAAAGAACACATGGCCCATGATGTCATCGGGTAATTGTCCGTAAAGCAGATTTAGGTTGCCCGAAGAGGGCGTGAAGTCGGCTTGCATTATCGACTCTGGAAAAAGTGAATGATTCACAGTCGGTGAAGCGAACAGCTGCCCAGGCACTAGTGTGACACCCGCTAATCCCTTTAAAAAAGTACGTCTTTCCATAGCTATCATCAATAAGTAATTGCATACATATATTGGAAAGTAGATGAGATTTATAAAGTGTATTGAGGAATGTTAAAAATTATGAATTGTGGCAGATAAGTGGTGCAATGACTCTAGTAGATTACACAGTAAAGCATCAATAACATACTGAAAACCTGTTACTTTTATCATTACTCAATTATCAAACCACCAAGTTACAACGTCACTTAATTTGTTGTAATTACTATCTTTTCATAAGCCATTGTCTATTACTGCTCGCTATTCACATTATCCTTGCCTATCTTTATTGAGTATTAAAACAGTATGAGTATTCGGCTGTGACTGGCTGTACTCGTGCTGAATAAAGAGTGCGTGTACCTCGATTCTTTGAAGAGAGAAGGATGTCATACACAGGGCACTCTTAACTTAGATGTAAGGTACCTAACGTATGCATGTGAAGAACCTTTCGATTGGCAAAAAAATTGCCTTAGCGTTTGTCGTTATCGCCGTAATGAATTTGGGCTTCGGCTTTTTAATGCTGAGTGAACTAAGGAACATTAAAGCCGAACTCCTCAACTATACCGACGATACACTGCCTGCTGTCGAGAAAGTCGACTCTATTCGAGACCAGATGTCGTTATGGCGAAGAGCTCAGTTTGCCGCCTTTGCGATGAGTGATCCTGCAAAAGTTCAATCCACCATTTCAAGCAACGAGAACATTCGTCAGGAAATTAATAAAGGGCTTAGCGCCTACGGAAAGACCGTTTGGCCTGGTGAAGAAGAACAAACCTTCAAGCGACTAGATAAGAAGTGGCAAGGTTATCTGGCGACGATGGACTCATTCAATCAAGCCATGTCCAACATGGACAAGGAAACCGCTTACCCCATATTGGCTAACTCACTCGGAGAGTTTGAGAGCATCGAGGCTGACATTAATATCTTGGTCGACATTCTCAAAGGTGCAATGAACAGCAATCGGGAAGCGATTTTATCATCAGTCGATGGCTTAAGCCGTTCAGCGATGATCATCAATGTTTTGATTGTCGCCGTCATGGTGATTATGACGATGTTTCTGACCCGACTTATATGCGGTCCGCTAGTTGTCGTGGTTAAGCAAGCCAATGCGATTGCCGAGGGGGATCTCTCCAGAACACTGGATCGCTCAGCGATCGGCAATGATGAACTGGGAGAATTGGCTGATGCTTCGACCCGAATGCAAAGCAACCTCAGAGAATTAATCAACCAGAGCGTGACAGTGGTTCGCGAGCTAGGACGCGCGGTCGATGAAATGACGCATACATCGAACAAGTCTGCGCGTGAAATGCAAGACCAGCAATCACAGATCACCCATGTTGCGACGGCGATGGGGGAAATGAAATCCTCTGTGGCAAATGTAGCTCAAACCACAGAAGTCTCTGCTGAAAAAGCCAATGACGCGAATGGCAAGGTTCAGGAAGGGGCACGCAATACCAAAGCAATGGTCGGTTCTATTCAAAATGTCGCACAGATCATGGGGGAAGCGGGTGAGAGTGTTGCCGAGCTTGAACAACAATCGAACCAGGTTAATACCATTGTTGACGTGATCCGAGACATTGCCGATCAAACCAATCTTCTCGCACTAAACGCCGCTATTGAGGCTGCACGAGCGGGTGAGTCAGGACGAGGTTTCGCTGTTGTAGCAGACGAAGTTCGTACACTCGCCGGGCGTACACAGGCCTCCACAAGTGAAATCACCGCAATCATCGAGAAACTTCAGGCTATTGCCAGCCAGGCAAAAGAAACAACCGATCGTTCGCGTCAGCAGATCGAAACGTGCGTCGAGCAAGGTAATCAGTCTCAAGAACTTATGACCGCGATTCGTGGCTTCATCTCAGAAATAGCTGACATGGGAACGCAAATAGCCAGCGCGTGTAATCAGCAGGACAGTGTAGCTGAGGAACTCAGCTCAAATATTGAGAGTATTAACATGTCTGCTCAGTCTGTTTCCGCTGGTTCTGAAAGCACCGCGCAGGGTTGTCAGGAGCTAAGCCGTTTATCCGCTTCGCTCCAGCAAGCGATGGATAAATTCAAATTGGATTAGTGAGTCAGACGAATACAGTCTGGAATAGGGAGGTTTTATGGTTTTCCGCACAACACTGGTTTCACTTGCAGTCGCATCTGCACTATTTCCAATGGGTTCCATAGCTGCACCTATAGCGTTGCCAGACACGCCGCCAGCAATGAACCAAGTACAGCAATCGAACGCATGGCTTGAGATTAGCCTAGGTCAATTCAAACAAAACATGGCACAGTTTCGTTCTCATCTCAGCAGTCAAACAAAGCTTTGTGTAGTGATGAAGGCCGATGCCTATGGCAATGGAATACGCGGCTTAATGCCGACCATTCTTGAGCTCAATGTCCCTTGCATCGCAATCGCAAGTAATGCTGAGGCGAGGACTGTTCGAGATAGTGGGTTTGAAGGCCAGCTAGTTCGTGTTCGATCTGCTGATATTCAGGAAATTAAACAAGCCATGGATCTTGATATTGAAGAGCTTATCGGCAGCTTGGAGCAGGCGAATCAGATCAAATATCTAAGCACAGACAAAACAATCAAAGTCCATTTAGCCTTGAATGATGGCGGCATGTCTCGAAATGGGATTGATATGAGTACCGAAAAAGGTAAGCAAGAAGCACTTGATATTGCGAAGCACCAAGGCATCGATATAGTGGGCATCATGACGCATTTCCCAAATTATGATGCTGACGAAGTGAGAAGCAAACTTGCAGATTTCAATCAAAGCTCAGCATGGCTGATCGAAAACGCTAACTTGAAGAGGGATGATGTTTTACTCCATGTATCAAACTCCTATACAGCATTGAACGTTCCTGAAGCACAACTGGATATGGTAAGACCAGGCGGGGTGCTGTATGGCGATCTGCCAACTAACCCGGAATATCCTTCAATCGTCAGCTTCAAAACTCGAGTCGCGTCTTTACACAATGTTCCTGCCAATTCTACCGTCGGCTATGACAGTAGCTACGTGACCAAACGTGACAGTGTATTGGCCAATTTACCCGTAGGGTACTCTGATGGTTACCCGAGAAAAATGGGTAACCGCGCCCATGTCATCGTGAATGGGCAACGTGCTCCGGTTGTAGGGAAAACATCGATGAACACGACGATGGTCGATGTTACTGATGTTAAAGGTGTAATTACGGGACAAGAAGTAACACTGTTTGGCCAACAAGCGAATGCAAAAATCAGTGTCGGAGAAATGGAAGAACATGCCGAATTAATATTCCCAGAGCTTTATACCGTTTGGGGAACGGCCAATCCAAGGCTTTACATACCGTAACCAAGATCACATAAAGCGGTTCAAAGCCAGCGTGAGTGAGCCATTTAGATAAACTTCAAATTGGCTATAAACTCTGGCTATATATAGGGTTGGCGACATCATTACTTCTTTTTAGACTTTTTCATTTTATACTCAATCATTTTGATATGAGAATAATGCTTCTTTAAACCTATTGTCAGGGAGACAAATATGGAAAATGAAGCAGCTGCAATTATTGCTAAAAGCTCACCTCAACAAATCGCGACTGGCGAGTTAGTAGTTCTCAAAAACACCATCAAGAAATTCTGTAAAGGCCCTATGCGTTCTGAGCTCATGAAGTTGGCTAATTCTGAGCTCGGGGCAATCTGTTCTAAAATCACTGCGGAGCGCATGCCGGCTTATCAAGCGAAGATCACCCACCTTAAAGAACTTGCCAAGTGCAACAATCAGTTGAGACTAAGAGACGAACTACGAGAAATCAGAAGTACAGGCATTTAACTCAGTTTAATTAAGCAAGGCCGTTAACCGCCTGATAAAAGAAATATTACAACAATAAATAACCACAACATCATAGGCTAATTAGCATGTATTACGAGAATAATAAGAAAGTCGTGAGAGCGGGGTACGCCCCAGTTGAAGAAGAACAAGATGGCGCCAATGTCCAACCTCAACAACCTGTACAAGAGACACCCGATCCCGAACCAGAATATGAAATCAATGTAAAAATCCATTGCACGAAAGAGGAACTTAATTTTCTCCAGGCTGGCCAATGGTCATTGGGCCGCACTGAGGCTGAAACGCCAGTGTCACAATGGTCAAAAGAGGAGGCACATGAGAAAACAAGCGTTCTGACCGCTCATTGCTTTCAAAGTGAAGAAAAGGTGCTCCACCATGAACTCTTCGCCAAACATCATACGACTTGCTTCGACGTTATACCTAAACCCAAAGGTACCAAACACATTAACGCCGAATTTATACCGGTAAAGTTAGCAATTAAAGCACACGAGAGTAAATTGGCATTTCCGACAAAGGGTTACTTTTATCACTTTGTTAGTGGAAAGCTAAGCCGTGAGTATCGTATAGCTGGAGAAGGGCGTTCAACGTTTCAGCCAACCTTGTCTGAAGCATCAAAACTGGATGATGAGCTGTTATCTAAAAATCAATTAACGAGTGTTTTGCTTCCATACAAACGAGAAGATGCCCCTGTACCTGATCAGCATTTTCTATATCGCTTGGAAAAACTTAGCCAAGATCAGCTAAATGCAGTGACCACTCAATGGCTCGACGAACACGCACTTAAACTGGAAATGGACGGCATAGTTGCCGCAAGAACGTCAGCATTAGAGAAACGACCTGAAACAGAGCAGGGCGCTGAAGTATGGCCCCCTTTAAAGCAGTTTAAAGCCGTTCACCCATTTGGCGATATATGGGGTCAATTCAAACAACATCAGCTCAGTGAAACCATGGTTAATGTCATGCAGAGTCATTCTATTCCTGACAATGTTCCAGTATTGATCCTCCCAGTCACGAAAGAGGAACAGATACGCCAATACTGTACAAAGTTTGACAACTTTATTTTCTTTTTTCCAAACTCCCCTAACTTTGGTGAGCAAGGAATTAACCTTAGAGCTATTAACGAATTCAAAAGTTACTTCAATAAGCCACCAAGATTTATAATCCTCACGGACGATGACGAGGAAAGTACAGGCTTTACTCAGACGGTGAGCTTCAAAGCCAAATGGAAAGACGACTACAAAATAGACAGTCAACTACAATCGTTTTATCAAGAGTTTGGCGGTGAGGGGGCCATAGTCGAGAAAAACGCAAAAAAACAAACCGTACTTAAGCTCGCATCTAACATTGAAGGTTGTCCAACCAATGCGTCTGAGCTAGGTGAGGCGCTAACTGCATTTAGTGAAGGTCAAGCGGTAGTTTACACAATGTCCGATGATACTCACGGCCCAGAAAAGACCGGGTTGTTTGAAAACTATTCGGAATACCCACTTGAAGGCACTTTTACTTTCGTTCTCACTCAAGAAGGTAAAGATACCGCACAAGATAAGTTTAAAAAGCTTTGCCCTGACTGGGAACAGCAGTCGTTTGACTTTGAAAGGCTTATCGATAAAAGAACTCATCAAGGTAAAACCCTATTATTGTCTGGTGCAAGGGATTCTTATGCACAGGTTGCAGACTATGATTCCGGTGAGGTAATTGAGGTACACATGAGGGATAAGGATCACAAGCCCGATAAACGTACAATCTATGAAAATGGCAAAGAAAAAGACTACCCGTGTGGCATAGATGACAACGCAATTTATCGAACACTGATTTCCGACAATGCGATAAAAGAGTCTGAGTTACCTCAAGATGTTCAGCATGGACTTAACTCGATACTAAATAACGATCAACTCTACCTCGTTTACAACTATGGTTACCATCAGGTACCAGCAGAGCATCGTCAAGATCTGATTGAAACACAACACTACGCATTCGAAAACTTGAATAAGAAAGCCGTAGTACTCGTTGTGGGAGACAAACACATCCCTGATTTGGGCTCTTACGACTCTATCTCTATTGACAGTCCTGATCTGATTGAAACTCTCAACAGGCCTTCAAATAGGGCTCTATTTGTAACAGTAGGTAGATTGCCGGCTAGTGTAAATAACTACCTGATAAAGAAAGTTAACTTGGTTTTAGCTGAAGGAAAAGGTTCGATATCAATAGCTCAAGAGTTTAGTGTCAACTATGTCATTCTTCCTCAAGAAAGCGGTCTAAAAACGGACTACCATTCCTCTGGAAAAGAATTAGTCGAGTGTTCAAATAATTTATATGCCCCTTGTGACGGCGCCAAGTTACTTAGAAAAATAGCAGAGGGAGCCTACGTTTCATCATATAAAGCAATGTGTAGCGAGCAAAGCCTAATATTAGAAACCTTCTCGGGCTTGTATCAAAGTAGTTTTGGACCTTTAGACAAAGCTTAATTTTTGAATAACGAACAAATTGACATTGCTCAGAGTGTATACGAGGATGAAAGTATGAATAGAGATCTTAAGCGCCACTCAAACCGAATTACCATCATTCCATAGGAATGGTGGGAAGCAGTACGCATTAGATTTTTAAAACCCACCGAATCGAGGTGGGTTTTCTGTATCTGCCTCGTGGGTTCAGTCCTACAATAAGGAGGTAACATGAAGAGAATCGCAGTTTTCGGCAAGCCAGGAAGCGGTAAATCAACGCTGAGCAAACAATTGGCACACGAGACAGGCATTGAATTGCATCAACTTGATTCGATCGTCTACAAGAAAAATGGTGAGCAGATTGATGCAGAAAAGTTCAAAGAAGCCCATAACAATATCCTCGAAACCGAAAGTTGGATAATCGACGGACTTGGGCCAATAGAGTCGTTTAACCAAAGACTAGATGAAGCCGACACCTTGGTTTACATCGATCTTCCGTACATCACGAGTTATTGGCTAGTCACCAAGCGGCTTTTAAAAGGATTAATAGTTAAACCTGAAGGTTGGCCAGATGGAAGCTCAGTTTGGAATGGCACAATCCAAAGTTATCGATTCTTAAAACTCAGCCCAAAGTTTTGGAATGATAAGTTCATGCATAGGTTAGAATCTATTTCGACAAACAAATCTCTACACGTCATCCGATCCATTTCCGAGTTAAACAGTTTTGCGCGTGACCACATCAAGCAATGAGTTTAAGAAGATTCGTAATGTACAGCTTAATCATCGATAGATGGTTAAGTTGTATATTAGGTATTTTATGGTAAATACAATTATGTTGAATGGATTTCGAAAAAGAGAGGAGTAATGGCAATAACAGAGTCAGATTTCGCGTAGATAAACACACCATTTAACTTATCTATGAATTAGACCTTGTACACGTATAGTAACCTGAATAAATTCCATTGAATTACAGATAATTAGAGGCTTAACTAACGTTTTCTGTACGTATTTTGTACATGTATAGTCAATATTTTCCCTTAAATGTACAGTTGTGACGACTTTTGTACATGTACAAGGAGGCGCCTCTAATGAATCGACCAAGCTTTTCTAAACACCTAATTGCTTTACAATTATGTGTTCCAAGGAGGAGCTATGAACAAGCGTTTTACTGATGAATTTAAGATCCAAGCCGTTAAGCAAGTCACTGCAGAAGGATACTCTGTAGCTAGTGTGGCTGAACGCCTTGGTGTATCTACAAACAGCATCTACTACTGGATTAAGCAGTTTGGTGATAACAGTCCACAATTCGCTGCTGAGAGTGAGCAGAATGCTCGTATTAGAGAGCTAGAGAAACAGCTGAAACGGGTCACTCAAGAGAGGGATATACTAAAGGAAGCGGCCGTATTTTTCATGGACGAGTCAAAGAAAAATACACGTTTATAAAGTCTCGACTCCATAAATACTCCGTGAAATTGATGTGCCAAGTTCTAAATATTGAGCGCAGTGGTTACTACGTATGGTTAAAAAATCCCGACTCCCAAAGAACTATTGAGGATCGCCGACTACTTGGGCTCATAAAACATTCATGGCTGGAAAGCGGATGTGTATATGGATATCGCAAAGTTCATCGAGACTTGAGGGACCTAGGAGAAAGCTGCAGTCGCCATAAGGTTGCGCGTCTGATGCGCCATGAAGGGTTACAAGCGCAAGTGGGTTATAGAAAACGCCGCGGTATGTACAAAGGCCAACCTGCAATCATTGCCGCTAACAGATTGAACAGAGCGTTCTCACCACCCAAACCTAATGTGTCCTGGGTTACCGATATCACGTACATCAAAACTCACGAAGGCTGGCTCTATCTAGCCGTTGTATTAGATCTCTATTCCCGAGCAGTAGTCGGATGGTCAATGAGTTCAAGAATGGAGTCAGAACTGGTCACACAGGCATTGTTGGCAGCAGTTTGGCGTCGTAAGCCAGTAGAACCTGTATTGATTCACTCAGACCAAGGTAGTCAATTTACAGGATATGAATGGCAGAGTTTTCTTGAAAAACACAATCTCTATGCCAGCATGAGTCGAAGGGGTAACTGTCATGATAATGCCGTGGCAGAAAGCTTCTTCCAGTTATTAAAACGTGAGCGTATTCGTAAAAAGATCTATCCAACACGAGAAAAAGCGCGGTCAGATATTTTCGACTACATCGAGATGTTTTATAACTCTAAACGGCGTTGTTGATCAATTCAGCCTTGGGAGCGATGAAACCCGCTGAGCTGCTGCCTATTAGCTCAGTCTCTGACGAACAGGCATGCCAAGGCTAGTGAGTTTGTTCAACGCCTTTACGTTAGCCAATATTTCACCTACTTGTCCATTGTA